>NZ_JAMHIV010000006.1 GCF_023897065.1 Crossiella sp. SN42 | reverse complement strand
GTCGGGGTCACGAACGCACGACTCAGGAGCGAAAAAATCCCGCGCGCGGAGCGCGCCAATGTAACAGCAAACAGCTAGCGAGCACCTGACCCCGCGATCCCCTTCCGCGAAGATCGCCCGCCCGCTCAACCCACAAACGCGTGCCGCTCCAAGTAAAGATCCGACTCGCTCACCGCAAGCGCCCGCAACGCCCCCACATGCGCCCCGAACTCCGGATGCGCCACCGCGGCCCGCAACGCCCCGGCATCGGTCCACACCGCGATGTTCACGTACTGCCGCGGATCCTCACTGTGCCGGGACAACGTGTACCCCTTGATCCCCGGCTGATCCGCCATGAACTTCGCCACCTGCGCAAAGGCCCGCTCGAACTCCTCCGGATCCCCCTGGACCGTGAACCGGTTCACAAACGTCACGCCACTCATCAAAGTCTCCTTGCGGGATGCGGTGTTCTGCCGAAAGTCTGCGGCGGCAAGCTCGAACCCGGATCGAACTCAGCCGGACAACCCGTGCAAGCAAGCGATCAAGCTACGCGCCTGCACATTGATGTAGTTGCTGTGCCGCAACAGATCCACCAGCTGCGCGAGCGTCAACCAGCGATAGCTCGGGTGCTCCGGCTCGAAGTCCGAGGCCACCTCCACCACCAGGTACCGGTTGCGGGCGTGGTAGAACCGCCCGCCCTCCTCCGAGTGCACCGCGTCGAACCGGAGCTGCTCGTGACCGGCCGAGAGCACGGTGTCCAGCAGCGGCGGACGGGCTTCCGGGGGCAGCGCGTCGTAGTTGGAGACCGAGCACTGCACGGTCGGCGCCAGCTCGATCACATCGACGTAGCCGGGCTCGGTCTTGGCCTGCACCAACAGGTGCAGCACCCCGTCGATCTGCTTGGCCAGGAAGGCGACCACGCCCTCGTCGCAGGGTTCGATCAGGGGCTGGCTCCAGGCGCGCACCTCGCGGCCGGCCGCGGTGATGCTGGCCCCGATCACGTTGAAGAACAGGCCGCTGTCGTGGGAGATCTTGCCGTCCTCGTGCCGCCAGTGGCTGACCTCGCGCAGCGGGATCAGCTCGACGTGGCAGACCTGCTCGGTGCGCACGTCGGTGATCCAGCCGAGCACCTCGGCCATGGTGTGCCTGGCCACCGCCTCCGCCGAGTAGGACCGGATGAGCGCGGCGGTGAACTCGTCGCGGCTGTCGGCGAACAGCGCGAGCAGGTCGGGTCCGGCGAAGGGCATGCAGGACAACACGGTGCGGGCGTCCATGTTCACCAGGTCGTCCACCGCGAGCAACTGGTGCAGCTGGCCGAGGGTGAGCCAGCAGAACCCGTCCAGCACCTCCAGGTCCTCGCTGACCTCCACCACCATGTTGCGGTTGCGCTTGCGGTGGAACCAGGAACCCTGCTCGGACTGCCGGACGTCGGCCAGCACCCGGTGCTGCGTGCTGTCCCGGAAGTAGTCCAGGTACGGCACGGCCGAGCCCTGGTGCACCCTGGTGTAGTTGCTGCGGGTGGCCTGCAAGGTGGGCGAGAGCTGGAGACCGTTGCAGTTGCCGGGCTCGATCTTGGCCTGCATCAGGCAGTGCAGCACGCCGTTGAACTGCTTGACCAGGATGCCCAGGATGCCCACCTCGGGCTGGTTGATGATCGGCTGCTGCCAGTGCGGCACCGGGCCGCCCGGCACCTTGGCGTCCAGGCCCTCGATGGTGAAGAACTTCCCGGAGTCGTGGCCGATGTTGCCGGTGTGCCCGTCGACCCGCCAGCCGCGCAGGCTCTCCAGCGGCACGGTGCGGACGTCCATGTGGGACCGCCGCTTCTCATCGGCCATCCACCGGTGGAAGTGCTCCAGCTCGGTGATGCGGCCGGAGCGGGCCAGCACGGACCTCGCGATGAGGGTCGAGGCCGGCTCGTCGTCGAGCCCGGCGCCGGTCGGCTCGACGGTCGGGGAGTAGATCAAGGCGGTCCTCCAGGTTGGCTCTTCTCAGTGCTGGGAAAGACACGCAGCCCGCAAGCCGGATCGTGTTGCGCGGCCCAATGTTCATTTCCCGGACTCGATGCCGCCTGCATTCGCACTTGAATCCGCTACGTCAAATGGATGACAAAAAATTGCCGTGCAAGTGACACGTCAAATCACGTCACGCGTGGTGGCCACAAAAAGTCCGGGGGCTCCGGCACCCGCGTGACCTGCTGCCGTCACCCGAATGCCGGAACCCCCGGCGTGGCGTTCTTTTGGCGTTGCTCAGCCGCCGAAGGCCGCCGCGTTCTCCCGCACCCACTGCGCGAAGGTCCGCCCCGGCTTGCCGGTGACCTGCTCGACCGTGGGCTGCACGGTGGCGCCCAGCTCAGGCGGGTTGGTCCGCATGGCCAGGAAGAACTCGATGTCCTCGCCGGAGTAGCCCTGCGCGCGCCACTGCTCGACCACCTCGTCCTGGGTCAGCTCCAGGTAGCCGATCTCCCGGCCGAGCACCTCGCTGAGCACCCGCACCTTCTCCGGCGGGGTGAGCGCCTGCGGGCCGGTCAGCCAGTACTCCTTGCCGGTGTGCCCGTCGCTGGTCAGCACCGCCGCGGCCACCGAGGCGATGTCCGCGTCGTGCACGATGGCGCTCTTGACCTCGGAGAACCCCTCGCGGACCAGGCCGTCCCGCTTGATCGAGTCGGCCCACTCCAGGGTGTTGGACATGAACTCCACCGGCCCGAGGTAGGTGTGCTCAAGGCCGGCCGCGGCGACCGCCTCGTCCAGCGCGGTGCGGTCCAGGTCGCCCTTGAGCACGGTCACCTTGCGCACGCCTGCCTGCTTGAGCAGCGCCACGATCTCCTCGCCGTTGAACAGCGGCACGTAGTTGTCGCCGAAGCTGATCAGGTGCGCGGCGGTGATCCCGGTGAACGCCTCGGCCAGGCTGTCGGTGTTGTCCAGGTTGCCCTGCACCACCTCGACACCGGCGGGCAGATTCGCCTTCGCCGGATTGCGGGTGAGTGCGCGAACCTGGTGCCCGGCCGCCACCAACTGCTCGACCAGCGGGCGGCCCACGTTACCGGTGGCACCCGAGACAAAAATGGTCATTGACTCTCCTTCTCCAGATAATTCGACGCCAGCGCAATCAGGGAACCGTCGAGACGGAAATGTACCGATTCTGTACAACCGATAATCAGCTCAGGCTTTCCGCGACCTGCTTGGCGCGTTCCATCACCGCGGCCTCGGCCTGCTGCAGCGAGGCCGCGCCCTTGGCCTGCTCGGCCGGGTCCTGCGCGGTGAAGGCGGCCAGCGTGTGCTGGGCGATGACCAGCTCCAGCTCATAGCCCAGCACCTTGTCCAGCACGGTGCGCAGGTACGGCGCGCAGTGGTCCATGCCGGCATCCGGCGCGCCCTCGCCGTAGTTGCCGCCGTAGGCCAGCACCACGGTGGCCGGGCGGCCGCCGAGCGGCTTGTGGCTCGGGTCGTAGGGCAGCGTGCGGCCCAGCACCAGCGACTGGTCCAGCCAGGCCTTCAGCGTCGAGGGGATGGTCCAGTTGTACATCGGCGCGCTGATCAGCAACGCGTCCGCGGCCAGGATCTCGGCCACCAGCTGCTCGTGCAGCGCGGCCGCCGCCTGCTGGTTTTCCGTGCTGGGCGGCGCCATCAGGGTGATGACCGCGTCCAGGTCCAGATGCGGCACCGGTTCGGCGGCGAGGTCCCGGTAGGTCACCGTCCCGTCCGGGTGCTCCTTGTCCCACACCGTGCGGAAGGCCGCGGCGAGCGTGCGGGACACCGAGTTCACGGAACTGGACGAGTCAATGTGCAGCAGCTTGGGCACGGCGAACCTCTCAGGGGCTAACAGGCGCGCGCCGGGCGGCGCGCTCGTGGCGGGCTCACCCTGGCCTGTTCGGCTCGAACCACGTCGGAGCCCGGCTTGGCGTCGGGCGGGACTTGAGTCAGCCGTGACCGGCCCGGTCCACGATGCGGCCGAAGTGCCAATTCGCAGCGGAGGAAGGACGACATGTCCGCTAACGGCAGCGCGGTGGTCCTGGGCGGCACGGGATTCGCCGGACGGCACGTGTCCGCGGAGCTGCGCGAGCGTGGCTTCGACGTGGTCGTCGTGGCCCGCAGACCGCCGGATCACGAGCAGGCGGGCCGGTTCCTCGCCATGGACCTCGCCCGGCTGCCCGCCGAGGAGCTGGCCAGGGAGCTGGCCGCGATCGGCCCGAGGGTGATCGTCAACGCCGCGGGCAGCAGCTGGGGCCGCACCGAGGAACAGATGTGGGCGGCGGTGGCCACCCCGACGTTCCGGTTGCTGGACGCGCTGGCGCAGCTGCGTCAGCGGCCCAGGGTGGTGCAGCTCGGCTCGGTGCTGGAGTACGGCGAGGTGAAGGCGGGCACCACGGTCGGCGCGGCCACCGTGGCCCGGCCGACCGGCGCCTACGGCGTGGCCAAGCTGGCCGCCACCCAGGCGGTGCTGAGCCAGACCCGCACCGGGCGGCTGTCCGGCATGGTGCTGCGCATCGCCAACCTGGCGGGCCCCGGCAGCCCGGCGGTCAGCCTGCTCGGCCGGGTCGCCACCCGGCTGCTCAGCGCCAACGGGCAGCCCGCGGTGGTCGAGCTGGACCCACTGCTGGCCTACCGGGACTACGTGGACGTGCGCGATGTCGCCGATGCCGTGGCGGCCGCGGCGCTGTCCCCGGTTTCCGGGCGGCTGGTGGACATCGGGCGTGGCCAGAGCGTCTCGGTGCGCACCCTGGTGGAGATGTTGATCTCCTGTAGCGGGCGGCCCGCACAGATCGTGGAACGGCCGGGGTCGGGGATCCGGCACTCCACCGAGGAATGGTCCCAAGTGGACATCAAGCCGGCCGGGCAGCTGCTCGGCTGGCGGCCGCACCGCTCGCTGGCCGAGGCGGTCGAGGCGTTCTGGCACGAGTTCTGCCAGCGACAGGTCAAGACAAACGCGAATGGGAGTGCGGTCTGACATGACTACCTACGTCTGGGACTACCTGCCCGAGTACGAGGCCGAGCGGGCGGACCTGCTCGACGCGGTGGAGACGGTGTTCCGTTCCGGCAAGCTGGTCCTGGGACCCAGTGTCGAGGGCTTCGAGCAGGAGTTCGCCGCCTACCACGGCGTGCCCTGCTGCACCGGGGTGGACAACGGCACCAACGCGGTCAAGCTCGGCCTCGAAGCCCTCGGCATCGGCGCGGGCGATGAGGTGATCACCGTGTCCAACACCGCCGCGCCGACCGTGGTGGCCATCGTCGGGACCGGGGCCACCCCGGTGTTCGTGGACATCCGCGAGCACGACTACCTGATGGACGTCGACCAGGTGGCCGCGGCGATCACCCCGCGCACCAAGGCTTTGCTGCCGGTGCACCTGTACGGCCAGTGCGTGGACATGGCCCCGCTGCGCGAGCTCGCGGCCGAGCACGGCCTGGCGCTGCTGGAGGACTGCGCGCAGGCGCACGGCGCCCGGCACCACGGCCGGCTGGCCGGCACGATGGGCGACGCGGCCGCGTTCTCCTTCTACCCCACCAAGGTGCTCGGCGCCTACGGTGACGGCGGCGCGGTGCTGACCGCGGACGCCGAGATCGACGCGCGGATGCGGCGGCTGCGCTACTACGGCATGGAGAAGACCTACTACGTGGTGCAGACGCCCGCGCACAACAGCAGGCTGGACGAGGTGCAGGCGGAGATCCTGCGGCGCAAGCTGCGCAGGCTCGACGACTACGTGGCCGGGCGTCGCGCGGTGGCCCGGCGGTACGAGGAGGGCCTCGGCGACCTGGCGAGCCGTGGGCTGGTGCTGCCCAGCACGAACGAGGGCAACGAGCACGTCTACTACGTCTACGTGGTCCGCCACCCGGAGCGGGACCGGATCATCGAGGCGCTCAAGCGGTACGACATCTCGTTGAACATCAGCTACCCGTGGCCGGTGCACACCATGACCGGCTTCGCCTACCTGGGCTACGACAAGGGTTCGCTGCCGGTGACCGAGCGGCTGGCCGAGCAGATCTTCTCGCTGCCGATGTACCCGGCGCTGCCGGAGGACTTGCAGGACAAGGTGATCTCCGCGGTGCGCGAGGTGCTGCTCGCGCTGTGAGCACACCAACGGAAAGGGGCCACCCGGTCGGCGGGTGGCCCCATTCCGTTGTGTGCAAAGGGTTTGCTCAGACCAGCTTCTCGATCTCCCTGACCACCTCGGCCTGCGGGGTCAGCCCGGCGATCTCCCGGGAGATCTCCTGCGCGCTGGCCCGGTAGCCGGAGTCGCCGAGGATCTTGGTGATCGCCCCGGCCACCTCGGCCACCGGCGGGTTGTTGCCGTCCAGGGTGATCGCGGCGCCGCGCTCATCGATCCGGCGCACCGAGACCGCGGAGGTGGGGATCTCCGGCAGCACCACCTGCGGCACCCCGGCGTTGAGCAGGGTCATCACGGTGACCCCGCCGCCGTGGTGCACCACCAGGTCCGCGGTCGGCGCGACCACGTCCAGCGGCACCCAGCCTGCCTTGAGGTCCGGGAACTCCGCGCGCAGCTGCTGGGCCACCGGCTCGGTGGTCGCGATGACCACCTCCACCGATCCGTCGCTCAGCGCCGGGTTGGCCAGCAGCGGGCGGAAGAAGTCCGGGCCCAGCGCGGGCACGAACTTGCTCCGCGAACCGGAGGTGATGACCACCCTGGGCTTGTCGCCCTTGGCGCACATCCACCGCTGCAACCCGACCTGCTGGTTGCCCGGCGCCCACCGCATCAGCCGCGCGGGCACCGCGTCGGCCGGCCGCAGGCTGGGCGGGGTGATGTCCAGGAACAGCTCGGCCTCCGGCATCTCGGCCAGGCCCAGCGCGGCCAGCTCCGGCTCCAGCTCCGCGGCCGCGCCCTGCCAGTCGGTCTCGGCGCGGTCGTAGAGGGCGTAGGTGTGGCTCACCAGCGGCAGGCCCAGCTGGTGCGCGACCAGCTGCGCGTGGTGGTTGTACTCGCCGCCGATGATCACATCCGGCCGCCACACCTTGGCCAGCGCCAGGGTCTCCTGGTAGGCCGCGGCCGACAGCCTGCCGAAGCCCCGCCCGATGAAGTCCAGCTGGGCGGTGAAGTCCTCCGGGATGGGCAGCGGCTCGCCGGCCCGGTCCTTGAGCATCGCGTCCGCGATGCCCACCGGGGTCACCCCGTAGGCGGGCAGGCCGACGTGGGCGATGAGGTCGCGGTTCTCCTCGGGACAGGCGACGATCACTTCGTGCCCCGCGGTGCGGGCCGCCCACGCCAGCGGGATGCCGGCGTGGACGGGAGCCGAGCCGCCCCCGGTGATGAACAGGAATCGCACAGTTTCTCCTTGTACATCAGGGACCGGGAGCCACGGCCGCACCGCGCCCAGCGGTCCACCAGCTACTTGCTGACGGCCTTCGTGTACCGGCGGATGGCCAGCGGGACGAAGATCGCCAGGATCAGCGCCACCCAGAGCAGGGAGGCGGTGATCGGGTACTGCAGAGGCAGCACGTCCGGCGCCACCCGGCCGGGCGGGATGTTGCCGAAGAGCTGCCGGCAGGCCTCGACGACGGCCGAGACCGGGTTCCAGTCCGCGACCACCCGCAGCGCGGGCGGCAGCACCTCACTGGGCACGAAGGAGTTCGAGATGAAGGTCAGCGGCAGCAGCACCATCAGCATGATGTTGCCCAGCACCTCGGGCGACTTGATGGTCAGGCCGATCGCCGCGGTGATCCAGGACGCCGCGTAGGCGAACAGGAACAGCAGCAGGTAGCCCAGCACCGCGTCCAGGAAGGAACCGCGGATCCGCCAGCCCATCAGCAGACCGGTGATGGACATCAGGATCATCACGATCACGTTGTTGACCGCGTCGCCGTTGGTCCGGCCGACCAGCACCGCCGCCTGCGAGATGGGCAGCGAGCGGAACCGGTCCACCAGGCCCTGCTTCATGTCGTAGGCGACGCCGGCCCCGGTGTTGGAGGCGGTCATCAACATGGTCTGGGCCAGGATGCCGACGATCATGAACTCCCGGTAGTTCGCCCCCTTCATGTCGATCGCGCTGCCGAAGACGAACCCGAACAGCAGGGCGAAGGCGATCGGCGCCGCGCTGGAGAACACCACGATGTCCGGGTTGCGCAGGTTCTTCAGGATGCTGCGCTTGCTCAGCGTGAGGCCGTCGCTGATCGCGCTGGTGACCACGTTCACTTGACCTGCTCCTTCGCCTTGCCGCGGACCTCGTCGCCAGTGCTCGTCGCGCCGCCTTGGTATTCCTCGCTGCCGGACTCCCCGGTCAGGGCCAGGAACGCCTCGTCCAGGGTGGGCCTGCGCAGGTTCGCGCCGACCAGGGCCACCTGCGCGTTGTCCAGCAACCGGATGCTGGTGATCAGCGCCTCCGAGCCGCTGCTCACCGGCACGATCACGTGCTTGCTCTCCTCGTCCACGGTGATCTCACCCTGCGCCAGGCCCTGCAACGCCTGCTGCGCGGCAGGCAGGTCCGCGGTGTCAGCCACCGCCAGCTCCAGCCGCTCGCCGCCGACCTTGGCCTTGAGCGAGTCCGGGGTGCCCTCCACGATCACCTTTCCGTGGTGCAGCAAGGTGATCAGGTCGGCCAGCTGGTCGGCCTCCTCCAGGTACTGGGTGGTCAGCAGCAGCGTGGTGCCCTCCCGGACCAGCTCGGCGATCACGCTCCAGAGCGCCAGCCGGTTCTGCACGTCCA
Source organism: Crossiella sp. SN42 (assembly GCF_023897065.1). Taxonomy (GTDB): domain Bacteria; phylum Actinomycetota; class Actinomycetes; order Mycobacteriales; family Pseudonocardiaceae; genus Crossiella. Next base: position 272,698 of record NZ_JAMHIV010000006.1, on the reverse strand, counting down.
GGCCGGTGGTCGGCTCGTCCAGGAACAGCACCTCGGGCTTGGCCACCACCGCGCAGGCCAGGTCGACCCGGCGGCGCATGCCGCCGGAATAACCCTTGACCTGCCGGTCGGCCGCCTTGCTCAGGTTGAACCGCTCCACCAGCTCGTCGGCCCGCCGCTTGGCCGCCGCGCCACCGAGGTGGTAGAGGCGGCCGATCATCTGGAGGTTCTCCCGCGCCGTGAGGTCCTCGTCCACCGCGGCGTACTGGCCGGACAACCCGATCCGGCGGCGCACCTTGACCGCGTCGGCCACCACGTCCAGCCCGGCGACCGTCGCCCGGCCGGAGTCGGGACGGAGCAGGGTGGAGAGCACCCGCACCATCGTGGTCTTGCCGGAACCGTTGGGCCCCAGCAAACCCATCACCGTGCCTTCCTGGACGGCCAGGTCGAGCCCGTCCAGTGCGATGGTCGAGCCGAAGCGCCTTCTCAAGCCCTCGGCGACGATCGCGTTCGTCATCACTCCTCCATCACCTTGCTGGTGGTTCGTGCTGTCACGGTTGGGCTCACCGAGGGGAGCCCAGTGTCGGTCCAGTCGCTGGACCTCCGGTCGAATGCAGCCGGATCCCTTGCGGTCAAGGGGGAATCCAGCCCTCCCATAGCGCGCGTCGCCAGCGTGGTCGCACCGCACCTGGGGGGCAGCGGCGGTGTCGTCGCGGACCATCCCGCTGCCAGGTGCCGGTCTCTTGTCTTGTCGAGCAGGCCCGGACCGGGCCGGAAGTGGATGACGGATGTTCAGAAGCACACTGCGCACCATCGCCGCCACGGCGGCCATCGCGGTCGCCGCAATGCTTGTCCCTGCAACAGTTTCCGCCGCGGCCGGGAGTTCCGCACCCAGCTCTGTGCGGGACGTGATCGGGCCGCCCATCGGGGTGTGGGACGGCCGGATCAGCCACCCGGACGGTCACATCGATATCAAACTCTCCTTCCGCCTCAACGGAACCCTGTGCTTAATCGCGCCGCCGCCCGACCCGGGCGGCGGCATCGAGGGCAGTGGCCGCTGGCGGCTGACCGACCCGAACTCCTTCAACTTCAACGGCAGGGAGCGCTACTTCGACGGCTCCGGCGCGACCACCGGCTCGCTGACCTTCGACATGAACGCCGACTACCAGGGCCTGACGGAGTTCGTCGGCAAGGGCACGGCGACGCTGTTCGACGCGCAGGGCAACGAGCTGGGCACGCTGCCCACCACCTCCCGGTTCAAGCGGATCTCGCTGGTGCCGGTGAACTGCTCGTAATCCGGCATCCCGGCCGTGGTCTGAGGTCTCAGGCCACGGCCGGTCGGCTGCATGTCCCACCGAACAGGCCCGCGCCGGGCCGGAAATGGATGACCAACGATGAGAAGGACGCTGCGCACCACCGCCATCGCGGTGGCCGCCACCACCGCGATGCTTGTTCCCGCAACGGCTTCGGCCGCGGCCGGGCCGCCGATCGGGGTGTGGACCGGCAAGATCACCTTCCCCGCGATGCAGGTCGATGGCAAACTCTCCTTCCACCTCAACGGCTCGCTGTGCTTCCTCACCAAGCCCGAGGACGGGGTGGAGGGCAAGGGCCACTGGCGGCTCACCGGGCTGACCTCCTTCGACCTCAAGGGCAGGGAGCGGTTCTTCGACAGCAGCGGGACCACCACCGGCTCGCTGACCTTCGACCTGGACGCCAAGTACCAGGGGCTGGCCGGCTTCACCTCTGCCGGCACCGCGACGTACTACGACGCGCAGGGGACCGAGCAGGACACCGTCCCCATCTCCGCCCAGTTCCAGCGGCGGTCGGTGGTTCCAGCGCCCTGCCCGTCATAACAGCCCTGCCCTTCCCGACAGACAGCCCTGCCCGTCCTGGCACTCCCGCCGGCCGTGGCCTGAACTCAGGCCGCGGCCGGCCGGTCGCGAACCAGCGTGCGCGAGCGCACCAGCAACCTCCCGTCCCGGCGCACCAGCTCGTCGGTGACCGCGAAGGTCGACTCGAACCGCACCTTGCCCTCCTTGTCGGTCAGGGTGACCAGCGAGCCATAGCCGACCGTGAGCTCGCCGTCGGCGTGCTGCTCCATCTCGTAGTGGTCGTTCCAGTGCCGGGGCACGTTCTCCCGGTACCTCGGCAGCGCGGCCTCGGCGAAGGCCCGCATCGCCGCCCTGCCCTCGAGCTTCTTGCCGTGGTGGACGTGGTGGGTGACCCCGTCCTCGGTGAACGTGCTCAGGTAGCCGTCCAGGTCCAGCCGGTCCAGCAGCGCCATCTGCCGGGCGTAGAACCTCAGCACCTCGACGTACAGCTCGGCGCCTACCTCCGCCATGCCCCGTTCCTTTCCTTGGTGGTCAAGGGATCTCGATGCCTAGGCGAAGCCGACCCGGCGGGCGGCGGCCACCGGCTCGGGCTGGTCGAGATCCAGTTCGGAGCGCAGCACGGCCTGCTGGAGGTTGCGCAGCCGCAAGGAGGGCTCGACCCCCAGTTCCTTGTTCAGCGTGTTGCGCAGGGTCTTGAACGCCTGCAGGGCCTGCCACTGCCTGCCTGAGCGGTACAGCGAGACCATGTAGTGCGCGCAGAGGTTCTCGTGCATGGGGTGCCGGGCGGTGAGCACGGTCAGCTCGCTGAGCACCGACTGGTGCCTGCCGAGCCCGATGTCCGCCCCGATCCGCGCCTCCAGCACGTTGAGCCTGCTCTCCTCCAGCCGGGCCACCTCGATGCTCAGCGGCATCCCGATCCGGACGTCGACCAGTGCCTGCCCGTGCCACTTGGCCAGTGCCATGCCGAGGAAGTGGGAGGCCGACTCGAAGTCCCGCGCCTCCACCGCCCGGTTGCCCGCCTGCACGAGGTTCTCGTACGCGCGGACGTCGACGTTCTCGGGGTCGATGTCCAGCACGTAGCCGTCGAAGCGGGTGAGCAGCACGTCCTTGGCCGTGCCCTTGGCCTCCTCCGGCATCGCGGACTCGATGAGCCTGCGCAGTTGCAGGATGTAGGTCTGCAGCGTGGTCCGGACGCTGAGCGGGGGGCGATCACCCCAGAGCTCCTCGATCAGCGTGGGCACCGAGACGATCTTTCCGGCGTGTAGCGCGAGCAGCACCAAGACCTGCCTTGGTTTGGCGGCGGTAGGTGCTACCGACCGCCCGTTCAATGTTGCCTCTAACTCTCCCAGAAGACGTACGTGCATTAAGAAACTCCCCCAGAGTTCGGATTCAGCGAGCGGGGCTGCGCACCCCGTGGAATCCACGATGCTACGTCGATGTAGGCGGGATCTGCCGCTGATTCAGCGACCAGTTAACCATGCCTTGCCCCCAGACCGCCCAGTACACGGCCTGCGATCAGCCTAGAGGGTGATCGCGAGATGGTCGAACAGCGCACTTGAACCTCACTCAAATCCAGCGTGCACAATTTTCCGTACAAACATGACTTGACAAGGTGTTCGATTTTCTGATAGCCACCCCAAGTACACTATCTCATTTCTATAACGCAGGTGGTAAAGGACGCAACTGTCAATAGGAGATAGCGCGTGTTAGTAGTTGCCCAATCCGCCGCAAACGTTGAGCGCCTGGGCGGTGATCGCGGCCGCCGCGTCCGTGGTCAGGTACCCGACCAGCCCGGCCACCTCCTCGGGGGTGGAGTAGCGGCCCAGCGGGATCTTGGCGTTGAACTTGGCCAGCACCTCCTCCTCGGTGGTGCCCCAGTACTCGGCGAAGCCCTGCCGGACCCGGACCGCCATCGGGGTCTCCACGTAGCCGGGGCACACCGCGTTGACCGTGATCCCGGACTTGGCCAGCTCAAAACCGACAGACTTGGTGAAGCCGAGAACCGCGTGCTTGGAGGCGGTGTAGGGCGCGGCCAGCATGACGCCCTGCTTGCCCGCGGTGGAGGCGATGTTGATGATCCGGCCCCAGCCCGACTTGGCCATGCCGCCGGCGTTGAGCACCTCCCTGGTCACCCGGAAGACGCTGTGCACGTTGGTGTTGAACACCTCGTGCCAGATCGCCTCGTCCATGGTGGCGATCTCGCCGCCGCCGCCGCGACCGGCGTTGTTGACCAGGATGTCGATCCGGCCGAACCGCGCCACCGCGGCGGCCACCGCGGCCTGGATGTCCGCAGGCGAGGTGACGTCGCAGGAGGTGCCCTCGGCGGTGTGGCCCTCATCCCGCAGCTCCTTCATCACGGTGGCCACCCGCTCGGCGTCGCGCGCGCAGCCGAAGACGGCGATGCCCTGCGCGGTCAGGTTCTTCGCCACGGCCAGCCCGATCCCGCTGCTGACACCGGTGACGAAGGCGATCTTCTGGTTGCTCATGCTGTTCTCCTCCAAGGGGTTCAGGGTCTAGGCGGCGCAGTGCGGCAGGCCGCCGTGGAACTCGGCCATCTCCCGGAACGAGGCCCCCACGTCCAGCCGCGCACCCGGCGCGAGGCCTTCCAGCTCGGCGTAGGCGCGGTGCAGGTTGCCCACCAGGCGTTCCGGGTCGACCAGCGCGGCGAACGGGCCGAGATCGGCCGCCCTGGCCACCTCCAGCGCGCGGGCGCCGTCGCGCAGCCCGTTCTCGGCCAGCTCCCGCACCCAGCGCAGGTAGGCCTCGGTGGCGTCGAGCACCTCGGGCCCGGCCACCGGGCCGTGGCCGGAGACGACCACCGCGGGATCCAGCGCGCGCATCCGGTCCAGCGCGCGCAGCGAGCCCTCGATCGAGCCCATCAGCACGTAGGGGGTCACGCCGGACCACACCACGTCGCCGGCGAAGAGCACCCGGCGCTGAGGCACCCAGGCGATGACATCGCTGGCGGTGTGCGCGGGGCCGACCATCTCCAGTTCCACGGTCAGCTCGCCCACGTGCAGCCGCAGCCGGTCGGTGAAGGTGACATCGGGCAGGGTCAGCTCCAGCTCGCCCCACTCCACGCCGGGCCACAGCCCGCACATCGCCAGCCCGGCCTCCGCGGAGTCCGCGCGGGTCTGCTCGTGCGCGATCACCGTGGCCTTCGGGGTGAACTCGGTGTTGCCGAAGACGTGGTCACCGTGGAAGTGCGTGTTGACCAGCAGGTCCGGCCCGCCCGGCACGAGCAGTCCGGTCTGCGCGCGCAGGTGCCGTGCCCTGGCCTGGGTGGCCGCGGTGTCGATGAGCACCGCGTGGCCCTGGGAGACGATGAGCCCGGCGTTGTTCAGGCACCAGCCGCCGGGCAGCTGCTCGTAGGCGTGCACCCCGTCGGCGACCTCGCGCAGCCGCGGCTCGGCGGACATCAGACCACCTCGGCGAAGCGCTGGAGGGTCTCACCGGGGCTGGGGCCGTCCAGCGCCTGGAAGATCCGCTCGGCGTCCGGGCCGTGCTTGTCCAGCCGGATGTGCGCCAGCTCCACCCTGGTCTGGCCGGGCCCGGCCGGGGTGAAGGTCACCTCGATCTCGCTGGCCCGCTCGTCGTCCGGGATGGACTGCCAGCGGCCGTCCACCCGCCAGGTCATCCGCAGCCGGTGCGGCGGGTCCCAGTCCAGCACCACGCCCCAGGCGATCTCGTTGCCCTCGGCGTCCCACTCGTAGTACCGGCCACCGGCCCGCGGCTCGATGGCCAGGCCGACCCTGGGCGCGCGCAGCAGCACGTGCGAGGGCGGCCACCAGTCGGCCGGTCGCTGGGTGAAGACCTCGAAGCAGTGCCGCGGGCTGGCCGCGACCACGACTGACTTGCGCACGTCCGGGATGACGCGTTGGGGCATGGGAATCCTCCGGCTGCGAGTAGTGCTGGCCGGGCCAGGCTCGCCGGGGTGGCTCGATCCCCTTTTGAACGGGCCTGGACCGTGAGTCGAGAGACCGCCCGCACGCTGCGCCCTGACGGCATCTCAAGGAGGCCCCATGGCCCGACGGGCAGTCATTACTGGAATCGGCGTGACCGCGCCGGGAGGAATCGGGACCCAGCCGTTCTGGGACCTGTTGGTCAGCGGCCGGACCGCGACCCGCAGGATCACCGCGTTCGACCCGAGCGCGCACCGCTGCCAGGTCGCCGCCGAGTGCGACTTCGACCCGCTGCTGCACGGCCTGAGCCGCCAGGAGGTCAGACGGACCGACCGCGCCACCCAGCTGGCGATGGTCTCGGCGCGGGAAGCCGTGCTGGACAGCGGACTGGACATCGACGGCGCGCTGGCCGAGCGCACCGGGGTGGCGCTGGGCAGCGCGGTCGGCGGCACCACCACGCTGGAGCGGGAGTACGCCGTGTTGTCCAACGGTGGCAAGGACTGGGTGCTGGATCCGGCCTACGCCGTGCCGCACCTCTACGAGGGCTTCCTGCCCAGCTCGATCGCGGCCGAGGTGGCCATCCGCACCGGCGCGCTCGGCCCGGCCTCGGTGATCTCCACCGGCTGCACCTCCGGCATCGACTCGGTCGGCTACGCCGCCGAGCTGGTCAGGGACGGGGCGGCGGACGTCATGATCACCGGCGCCGCGGACGCGCCGATCTCGCCGATCACGTTGACCTGCTTCGACTCGATCAAGGCCACCTCGGCCCGCAACGACGACCCGGCCACCGCGTGCAGGCCCTTCGACCGCAACCGCACCGGGCTGATCCTCGGTGAGGGCGCGGCCGTGCTGGTGCTGGAGGAGTACGAGCACGCCAGGCGGCGCGGCGCCACGATCTACGCGGAGGTGGCCGGTTACGCCGCCCGCTGCAACGCCTTCCACATGACCGGGCTCAAGGCCGACGGCCGGGAGATGTCCGAGGCGATCAACCTGGCGATGGCCGAGGGCGGGCTGAACCCCGAGGACATCGACTACGTCAACGCGCACGGCTCCGGCACCAAGCAGAACGACCGGCACGAGACCGCGGCGGTCAAGCGCAGCCTCGGCGAGCACGCCTACCGCACGCCGATGAGCGGCATCAAGGCGATCGTCGGCCATTCCCTTGGCGCGATCGGCTCGATCGAGATCGCCGCCTGCGCGCTGTCGATCAAGCACGGGGTGGTGGTGCCGACGGCCAACCTGACCGAGGCCGACCCCGAGTGCGACCTGGACTACGTGCCCGGCGCCGCGCGGGAACGCCGGCTGGGCGCGGTGCTCACCGTGGGCAGTGGGTTCGGTGGCTTCCAGAGCGCGATGGCGCTCACCGCAGGGGGGCGGGCGGCATGAGCGCTCAGGACGTGGTGGTCACCGGCATCGGCGTGACCGCGCCGAACGGGACCGACGCGGAGAGCTACTGGGCGGCGACGCTGAAGGGGGAGTCCGCGATCCGGCGGGTCACCCGCTTCGACACCACCGGCTACCCGGTCCGGCTGGGCGGCGAGGTGCCGGAGTCCGAGGCCGAGTTGTCCTTCCCGCGCAAGCTGATGCCGCAGACCGACCGGCTCACCCGGCTGGCCATGGTGTGCGCGGACGCGGCGCTGTCCGACGCGGCGGTGGACCCGGCGGCGCTGGAGGAGTATTCGATGGGGGTGGCCGTCTCCGGTGCCACCGGCGGGCTGGAGTTCGGCCAGCAGCAGTTGCAGAAGCTGTGGGGCCAGGGCTGGGAGGAGGTCAGCCCGTACATGTCCTTCGCCTGGTACTACGCGGTCAACTCGGGCCAGATCTCGATCAGGAACGGCATGCGCGGCCCGAGCGGGGTGGTGATCTCCGAGCAGGCAGGCGGCCTGGACTCGCTGGCCTTCGCCCGCAGGCGGGTGCGCAAGGGCACCGGGGTGATGACCGCGGGCGGCCTGGACAGCATGCTGTGCCCGTACGGCCTGTCCACGCTGTCGGTGGCCGCCGGGGTGTGCCGGGGTGACGATCCGGACCGGGCCTACCTGCCCTTCCACCCGGACAGCCGCGGTTTTGTGCCGGGCGAGGGCGGCGCGGTGCTGATCCTGGAGTCCCGCGCGGCGGCGGCCGGCCGCGGCGCGCCCACGGTGTACGGGGTGCTGGCCGGCCACGGCGCGGCCTTCGACCCGGAACCGTTGAACGGCAACGCCTTGGTGCGGGCAGCGCGGGCCGCCCTGACCGAGGCCGGGCTCACTGCCGACGCGGTCGACGTGGTCTTCGCCGACGCGGCCGGGGTGCCCGCCCTGGACGCCGCCGAGACCACCGCGCTGCGCACCCTGTTCGGCAACCGGCGGGTCCCGGTCAGCGCACCCAAGGCGCTGGTGGGCAGGCTGCTCTCCGGCGGCTCCGCGCTGGACGCGGCCACCGCGCTGCTCAGCCTGCGCGACGGCATGATCCCCGCGGTGCCGGGCATCGAGCCGGAGGAGACCGACCCGGCCATCGACCTGGTGGTGGGCTCGCCGAGGGCGCAGGAGATCAGCACCGCGCTGGTGCTCGCCCGCGGCCACGGCGGCTTCGCCTCGGCCATGGTGCTGACCAGGCCGTGAACAACGCGGACGGGGCGGGTGCGCCAGCTGCGCACCCGCCCCGTCCTGTTGTGCCGGATCGGCCCTTCAGGCCGTGGTTCCCGCCAGTGCCACCTGCTGGTTGACCAGGTCGATCAGGTGCCGCGGGGTCTCGATGTCCGCGGCTGCCGACTCCGGGACCTTGATCTTGAAGTGTCGTTCCAGCCTGCTCGTGGTGTCGATGATGGCCAGCGAGTCGAAGCCCAGGTCCATCAGGTTGGTGTCCAGGATGTCGCCGTCCAGTGCGACGGTCTCGTCCTCGCCCACCGCGCGGGCCAGGAACTCCTTCAGCTCGTCCAGGGTCAGCTGGGTCGTCATGTGGAGATCACCTTCTTCTCGGGATTGTGGATCACGGGGTCAGCGCGCTTCGACGTGCTCGCGCGCCTTGGCCAAGGTCGCCCGGCTGTTCGCGCCCAGGGCGTTGCGCACGGCGGTTCTGGCCGCGGCCAGCGACTCCGGCGGGTTGGGCAGGGCGGCGATGCCCTCGGGGTCCAGGAACACCTGGTGCCGGGCGGTCACCGTGACCTGACCGTCCGAAGTGGACTCGAACAGCCATTCGCCGTTGTGCGCCCGCAGCGCGGCGGGCAGCTTGACCTGCTTGTAGGAGATGCGCCGGTTCGGTTCGCAGACCCGGCCGGAGACCGTGGTGTGCAGCGAGCCGTCCGGTGAGCGGGTGTCCATCTCCATGTGCTGCAAGCCCGGCGTGTCCTCGCGCAGGTCCAGGCGGGCCACGTGCGGGAGCCGCTCCGGCCACCTGGCCGCGTCGTAGAGGAAGTCGTAGACCGCCTCCACCGGGCCGGCGATGGTCACGGTGTCGGCGAACTCGAACAGCAGCTCGGGCTCCTCCGCCGCGCGCTCGGCCACCCGCTTGAGGTTGGCCAGCTCGGCCACGCTGTTGGTCTCCACCGCGCTGGCGATGCGCGCCAGGTTCGCCGGATCGTCGCCGAGGGCCCGGTAGTGGTGGTCAAGCACGATCACGCAGCCGCCGCCGGGGTTCGGCCGCACCGTCCAGGCGCCACCCATCGCGGCCACTGGGTCCGCGGGCACGACCTGCTCGAACTCCACCCGGTGCCGGTCGGGGAACAGCCTGCGTCGGGACTCCCAGCTGCGCAGGTCGCCGTTGGCCAGCGCGCAGATCCGGATGCGCTCCTCGGTGTCGTCACCGGCCACCCGCTCGGCGTGCACGGTCGGCGGGAAGTACAACGGCCACCGGGACACGTCGGCGACGATCCGGTAGACCGCCTCCGCCGGTGCGGCCACGTCGATCTGGTGGGTGACCTCGGTGCGGGTCACGTCGGTGCTGGTCATCTTGCGCCTCTCTGCTTGGCCCGCGCTCACGCGGTGGGAATGGGCGAGGACAGGGCGAGCAGCTCGCGCCGGGCCGCGGCGGTGGCGTCCTGGTCGGCCTGGTCGCCGCGGTGGCGGTTGGGCAGCACCGGCAGCACCCGGCCGCCGCCGCGCACCACCGAGGGCTGGCGGCGGCCCAGCACGCTCAGGCTGGTGCCCGGCCCGGCCTCCACCAGCACGCAGTCGCCGTGCTCGGCCAGCAGCGCGGTCAGCGTGGGCGCGAAGTAGACGGTCTCGGCGGCCTGCCTGGCCCAGAACACCGGGTCCCGCGCGGTCTCGGCGCTGAGCACGCCCTGGGTGTAGGCGGAGTAGAGCTTCAGCCGCGGTTCGCGCAGCCGCACCGCACGCCAGCCGGGCAGGGTGGCGGCCACCGCCTGCTCCACCACCGGGCTGTGGAAGGCCTGCCGGGCGAAGACATCCCGGCAGACCACCTCCCGCTCGGTCAGCGCCCTGGCCGCCCGGTCCAGCGGTTCGCGTTCCCCGGCCAGCAGCAGCTGGCGGGGCGCGTTCACCGCGGCCAGGTGCACGCCGGCCCGCAGCACGTCCGCGACCTCCTCGACCGAGGCGGACACCGCGAGCATGCCGCCGGGCGGGGTGGCCGCGAACTCGGCGACCCGGTCGGTCATCAGGCCGATGCCGTCGGCGAGCTCCAGCACCCCGGCCAGGGTGGCCGCGGCCATCTCGCCGACGCTGTGCCCGAGCAGGGCGACCGGCCGGACGCCCCAGTCCAGCACCATCCGGCCGAGCGCGTGGTTCACCGCGTAGAGCAGCGGCTGGGCCACCGAGACGTCGTGGTACATCGGCGAGGGCTCCGGCGCGAGCCATTCCGCGCGCAGCCAGGACCCGTCCGCGCCGAAGAGCTCGAAGGCCCGGTCCATCCAGGCGGTGAACACCGGCTCGTGCCGGTACAGGCCGGCCGCCATCCGCGGGTGCTGGGCGCCCTGGCCGGGGAACAGCAGCACGACCGGCGGCGCGGACCGAGCTGTCGCTGTGGACATCTGCGCTCCCTTTCCTCGGTTGTCGCCGAGGTTGCGGGCGGCCTGTCGAGGCTCGCCTGAGCCTGGCCGGATCGCGGCCGGAAGGCCATAGGGCGTGTCCTAGCCAGGTCGAGCCCGCTTCCACGCGCATTCGAGGCGGGCTGGCGACTCTGCGCACAGGGAACTCTGAGGCGTTCTCCCCAATTCTGGAGGTCGAGCTGAGCGCCATGACTAATGAATCGCCACCGGCGAGCCTGTCCGAATTCTATCGCCAGGAACCGGTCTGGTCCGGCTCGGCGGCGGACGGAATTGACTACGCCACCATCGAGGTCCCGTTGAACTACGCGGATCCCGGCGGCGAACGACTGTCGATTGCCATCAGCCGGAAAAAGGCGACGGATCCGGCCCGTCGGCGCGGCATCCTGCTCACCCTCAACGGCGGTCCCGGCGGCTATTTCGGCCTCGGCACGCGTTTTCCGGCCACTCTGGCCAAAACGAGGCTGACCGAGCGCTACGACGTGATCGGGTTCGACCCGCGCGGCACTGGCGCCTCCACCCCGCTGCTCGCCGAGATCACCGCCACCCAGGCAAAACCCGACTCCAGGCCGCCGGAGAGCCGGTTCGCGACCATCGCCGAGGACGCTCGGGCACGCGAGCAGGGCTGCATCCGGGCGGGCGGACAGCGGCGGCTGCACTTCAGCACCCGCAACCTGGTCAGGGACATGGACGTGATCAGGGCCGCGCTGGGCGAGGACAAGCTCAACTACCTCGGCTACACCTACGGCACCTATGCCGGGGCGGTCTACGGCTCGATGTTCCCGGACCGGCTGGACCGCAACGTGCTCGATTCCTGTGTGCACCCGGACTGGTCCTGGCGGGAACAGCTGATGGCGCAGGGACCGGCAAATCGGGCGAACCTGGAGAAATGGGCGGAATGGGTCGCGGGACGATCCGGACATTTCTCACTCGGTGATTCCGCCGAGGCGGTGCTGGCCACCGTTGAGGAAGCCGTGGCCGCACTCGGCGCCCAGCCGGAGAACACCGGGCTGCGCACCCTGCTGGACTGCGCGCTGGGTTCCCGTTCCGCGGACCGGGCCCGCTGGACCGAACTGGGCCTGCTGGTCGCCGACCTGCGCACCGGCGACCGGGCGCTGGCCGAGAAGTGGCTGGCGGACGAGCGGATCTGGCCGCCGTCGGAGACCGAGGGCGAGACCCGCTGCGGGGTGCTGGACGCGGTGATCATGGAGAAGCCCTGGCCGAGTGACCTGGAGACCTACTTCGCGGACATGCGCGAGTACCGGGAGAAGTACCCCTACGCCAACGGCGTGATGCGCGCCCAGCCGTTCAGCGGCGCGCCCAGCTCCTTCACCCCGCCGGAGTCGCCGGTCGAGCTGCGCCGCGAGGGCTACCCGGCCGGGCTGGTCGTGCACGCCGACGGCGACCCGATCGACCACTACCCGGGCGGCGCGGCCCTGGCGAAGCGGCTGGGCCACCGGCTGATCACCATCGAGGACTCCGGCCAGCACGAGATCTACGCCTTCCGGGGCAACGCGGCCGTGGACGAGCTGGTCGAGAAGTACCTGCTGGACGGCGAACTGCCGGCCGCGGACACCGTGTGCGCGAGCACCGTGCCGCGCCCGAACGTGCCCGCCGGAACCTGAACCCCCCATCCCACACCGAGGTTGGTGATGACATGTACGGCGCGGACTACGCCGAGATCTACGACCTGATCTACGCCAGTCGCGACAAGGACTACGCGGGCGAGTCAGCCGAGCTGGCCGCGCTGGTGCGCGCGCGCAAACCCGACGCGGACTCGCTGCTCGACGTGGCCTGCGGCACCGGCGGGCACCTGGCCTACCTGAAGCAGGACTTCGGCACGCTGGCCGGGCTGGAGCAGTCCGAGCACATGATCGTCAGGGCCAACCGGGCGATGCCGGAGATCCCGGTGCACCAGGGCGACATGCGCGACTTCCACCTCGACCAGACCTTCGACGCGGTGGTCTGCATGTTCAGCTCGATCGGCTACGTGGGCAGCACCGCCGCGCTGGACCGCACGCTGAAGAGCTGCGCCCAGCACCTGAACCCGGGCGGGGTGGTCATCATCGAGCCCTGGTACTTCCCGGACCAGTTCCTGCCCGGCTACATCGCCGACGACCTGGTGCGCTCGCCGGAGCGGGTGACGGTGCGGGTGTCGCACTCCACCAGGGAGGGCGACCAGGTGTCGATGACCGTGCACTACATCGACGCGCAGAAGGACTCCGGCATCCGCCACCACACCGATGTGCACGCGATGAGCCTGTTCCAGCGCGAGCAGTACGAGGCGGCCTTCGAGCAGGCCGGGTGCAAGGTGGAGTACCTGCCCGGCGGCGGCCGGTTCAACTGCGGCCTGTTCATCGGCACGCGCGCCGACTAGCCACAACGCCGCTGGGCCGGTCCCGAAGTCAGGGACCGGCCCAGCGGTGTTTTTGTTGCGCTACAAGGGGTTTCAGCTACCGACGACCTGTTCGGCCACCGCGGTCCGCCACATGTCCCGCAGCGAGTCCGCCAGCGGGATCCGCGGCGACCAGCCCAGCAGCGCTCTGGCCAGCCCGATGTCGACCAGCGTCCAGTCCCCACCGAGGCTTTCCACCCGCCGGTTCCGCTCGTGCAGCATCTCCGGCGGCAGACCGGCCGCGGCGACGAAGGCGCGCACCAGCTCCCGGATGGTCACCGCCTGGCCGCTGCCCAGGTTGATCACGCGGCCGGTCACCTCGGCGGTGGCGGCCAGCCGGACCGCCTCGGCGGCGTCGCGCACGTCCAGGTAGTCCCTGGTCGCCTCGGTCACGGTCACCGCCAGCGGCGTGCCCGAGTCCAGCGCCGAGCACAGCATGGCGACCAGCTTGCCGACGAAGCTGGCCGGCGAGGGGTGCGGCCCGGAGATGTTGGACAGCCGCAGCACCACCGCGTCCACCGCACCGGCCTCGGCCGCGGCCAGCACCGCGGCCGAGCCGGCCAGCTTGGTCCGGGTGTAGGGCGTGCTCGGCGCCGGCCGCACCCGCTCGTCGATCAACGTCCCGGCCGGCACCTCGCCGTACTCCAGGATGGAGCCCATGTGCACCAGCCTGGGCCGCCAGGGCAGCGCGCCCACCGCGTGCACCAGCGCGTGCGCCAGGCCGACGTTGGTGCGGGCCAGCTGTTCCTCGGTGTTCTCCCAGCCGTCCGTGGCGTTGGCCGCGTCGGTCGCGTTGACCACCACGTCCACCCGCTCGGCGCGGAGCAGCTCGGTGATCGTCTCCGGCGCGGCCCGCGCCAGGTCCAGCCCGGCGAACCGGTGCCCGGCCAGCTGCGGCGAGGGGTTGCGCGCCACCACGAGGACCTCGTCACCGTGCTGGGCGAAACTCGCGCACACCTGCTTGCCGAGCCATCCGGTGCCGCCGAGCACCGCCACCCTGGTCACCGTCGCCTACTTCGCGACGAGCTTCTCGAGCACGGGCACCAGGTCCGCGGGCGAGGGCAGCTGGGCGATCTGATCCCGCACCTCCCTGGCCCGCACCCGGTAGCTCTCCTGGTCGAGCAGCGCCTTGGTGGACTCCAGCAGCAGCTCCGGGGTCAGCTCCCTGGGCTCGATCCGGCGGATGGCGCCGAACTCGGCCAGCTTGCCGATCGCGGCCAGCGGCTTGCCCATGCCGGGGATGACCACCTGCGGCAGCCCGTGCGTCAAGCAGGTCATCATAGTGCCCGGCCCGCCGTGGTGCACCACGGCGTCGCAGCCGGAGAGCACCGAGGTCAGCGACTGCCAGCCCACCGCGACCACCGACTCCGGCAGCTCGCCCATCTGCGGCACCAGGAAGTCGGCCACCGCGACCACCAGCTCCGCCTCCAGCGCGCCCAGCGCCTTGAGCAGCTGCACCAGCACCGGCAGCCCGCCTGCCTGCGGCTGCACCGAGCCGAGGGTGACCAGCAGCCGGGGCTTGGTCCGCGGCTGGAGCACCCAGCCGGGCAGCAGGCCGGGCTCGCCGTAGGGCACGTACCGCATCGGCTGGGCGCCGGGGATGGACTCGCCCAGCAGCGGCGGGGTGTTGTCGATGACCAGGTCCGGCTCGGGCAGCCGGTCCAGGCCGTGGCGGGCCAGCTCCGGTGCCAGCTCCTCGTTCAGCGCGGGCACGATCGGCAGGTCGCCGGGGCCGACGGTGTGCTTGACCCACGGCACCCCGTTGACCTTGGCCGCGATCGCGGCGGTGGCGAAGGAGTAGGACTCGGCGACCACCAGGTCGGGCCGCCAGCCGGCCACCAGGTCGAGGGTGCCTTCCAGCGTCCGCTCGGCGAGGCGGGCGAACCCGGCCCCGGTCATGCCGCCCATCTGCTCGTGCGACTCGGGGAACTTCAGCGGGTTGCCCGCGCGGTCCTTGCCCATCACGTCGCGCATCTCGATCGGCCCGGACACCGCGGCCATCGGCAGGCCGGAACCGCGGACCACCGCGTCCCAGTTCTCCGGCGCGGCCACCAGCACCTCGTGCCCGGCCGCGCGCAGCGCCCAGGCCAGTCCGACGACCGGGAAATACAGCGGGTGGGCGGGACCGGTGTTGACCAGAATCTTCATCTTCACACCTTAGGAATGAGGACAGCGGAGCTGGAACAGAGCGCGGAAAAGAAGGGTGCTGGGAATTGCTCGAACCCGGCTGGAGACCGGCTGGACGCGGCACTCAGGCAGGGGCGAGTTCGGCCGCGATGGCCATGACGTATTCGCCGTAGGGTGAGCGGGCCAGCCTTTCGCCGAGCCGGTGGCATTCCTGCGCGCTGATGAATCCCATGCGCAGTGCGATCTCCTCCACACAGGCGATGCGCGCGCCCTGCCGTTCCTCCAGGGTGCGCACGTAGTGGCCGGCCTGCAGCAGCGACTCCGGGGTCTCGGTCTCCAGCCAGGCGAAGCCCCGGCCGAGGTCGACCAGCCTGGCCCGGTCCCGGCTCAGGTAGGCGCGGTGCACCCCGGCCAGGTCCGGCTCGCCCGGCCCGGTCGGCGGCAGGTTCTTGGCCAGGTCGACGATCTCGTTGTCGTAGAAGCCGAGCCCGGTGACCGCCCGCAGGCCGCGCCGGGACACCGGGCGCCTGCCGACCGAGAGCAGCCGCCCGTGCTCGTCCGCCTCGGCCGCCCCGCACCGGCCCGGCTCGGCCGCCTGCGAACCGAACAGCACACATCCGCGCAGGTCAGCGCGTTGCTGGGCGAGCACCGAGTAGAACCGCTGGCCGTGGAAGATGTGGTCGCCGTGGATCAGCGCGACCGGGTCCTCGCCGATGTGGTCGGCCGCGAGGACCACCGCCTCGGTGGTGCCGCCCGGCTGGTCCCGGTAGTCGATGCGCAGCCCCAGCTGCCCGCCGTCGCCCAGCAGGTGCCGCAGCCGGGGGATGTCCGCGGGCGCGGCGATGATCAGGATCTCCCGGATGCCGGCCAGCATGAGCACGCTGAGCGGGTAGTAGATCATCGGTTTGTCGCCGACCGGCAGCAGTTCCTTGGGCACCGCGAGCGTCATCGGGTGCAGCCGGCCCCCCGATCCACCCGCGAGTATTATTCCCCGCATGCCCGCCTCCCGGTGTCTCACCTGTCGCCACAGCGGCGGGTGCAGTACCGCAGGCGTGGTCTGAGCCCAGCTCGACCACCACTCAATCCGGCGCACTTATGGTGCGAATATGTCTACCTGCCGCATCTGCCGGGGCCCGGTCTACCAGTTCTTCGATTTCGGCCAGCAGCCGATCTCCGACGCTTTCCGCAAACCGGAGGACACTTCCGAAGAGTTCTTCTTCCACATGGCCATCGGTGTGTGCCAGCAATGCACGATGGTTCAGCTGATGTCGGAGGTGCCAAGGGAGAAGATGTTCCACGAGGAGTACGCCTACCACTCCTCCACCTCGGTGCGGATGCAGGAGCACTTCGCCGGCACCGCGCTCCGCCTGCTGGAGACCGAGTGCGCCGGGGTGGCCGACCCGCTGGTGGTGGAGCTCGGCTGCAACGACGGCATCATGCTGCGCACGGTGGCCGAGCGGGGCGTCCGGCACCTGGGCGTGGACCCCTCGGCCAACGTGGCCAAGGAGGCCGCGAGCAAGGGTGTCCGGGTCCGGGTCGCCTTCTTCGAGGAGTCGGTGGCCAGGGAGGTCCGGGCGGTGGACGGGCCTGCCCAGGTGATCTACGCGGCCAACACCATCTGCCACATCCCTTACCTGGACTCGGTTTTCCGCGGCGTGGACGCGCTGCTCTCCGACACCGGCGTGTTCGTCTTCGAGGACCCCTACCTCGGCGACATCGTCGAGCGCGCCAGCTTCGACCAGATCTACGACGAGCACTTCTACCTGTTCTCGGCCACCTCGGTGCGGGCAGCCGCGCGGCAGTTCGGCTTCGACCTCATCGACGTCGAGCGCCTGCCCACGCACGGCGGCGAGGTCCGCTACACCATCGGCCGCCCCGAGCACCGCCAGCCGTCGGCGCGGGTGGACGAGCTCATCGCCGAGGAACGTCAGCGCGGCATCGACGACCTGGCCACCCTGGAGCAGTGGGGCACCGAGGTGAAGCGCAACTGCGGCGAGCTGGTCGCCCTGCTGCGCAAGCTGAAGGAGGAGGGCGCCACCGTCTACGCCTACGGCGCCACCGCCAAGAGCGCCACCGTCACCAACTACGCGGGCATCGGCCCGGACCTGGTGGCCGGGGTGTTCGACTCCACCCCCGGCAAGCAGCACCGGCTCACCCCCGGCGGGCACCTGCCGGTCCGCCCGCTGTCGGAGTTCACCCCGCCGTACCCGGACTACCTGCTGCTCTTCGCCTGGAACCACGCCGAGGAGATCATCAAGCGCGAGCAGGCCTTCCGCGAACAGGGCGGCAAGTGGATCCTCTACGTCCCCCAGGTGCACATGCTGTGACCAGCCTTTCACCGGCGGTCGGCCGGTCCCACCGTGCCCCGGCCGGCCGCCATCGAGACGATCAGTTGCCCGGTCGCGGCCAGGCACAGCAGCAGGACGGGCGCCTGCCAGCCCGCGGTGGCGGTGTGCAGCAGCCCGAAGACCGCGGGGCCGGCGGCGGCCAGCAGGTAGCCGATGGACTGGGCCATCGCGGACAGTCCGCCCGCGGTGGCCGCGTCCTGGGCGCGCAGGCTGAAGAAGGCCAGGGCGAGCACCAGGCTGGCGCCGCCGCCGAGGCCGAGCAGGATGCTGCACAGCACCGCCTGGTCCGGGGCCAGCAGGAGCACCAGGTAGCCGGCCAGCAGGAGTGCGGAGCTCGCCGCGGCCGGTGCGCGCTGGTCCCGCGTCCAGCGCAGGGCGGCGGGGGTGGCCAGGCTGGTCAGCACCGCGACCGCCTGGAGCAGGAACAGCAGCCAGCCGGCGGTGGCCGCGGTCACGCCGTTGTCCTGGAACACCTGGGGCAGCCAGGTGACCACGATGTAGAAGCCCAGGGACTGCAAGCCCATGAAGGCGGTGACCGCCCAGGCCAGCGGCGAGCGCCAGGGCAGCCGGTGCGCGCGGACCGAGGTCGCGGGTGGCTGGGCGGCGCGCAGCTGCGGGAGCCAGAGCAGGATGGCCACCAGGGCGAGCAGGATCCAGCCGCCGAGGGCGGTGTGCCAGCCGCCGGGGGCCAGTTCGCTGATCGGGACGGCCACACCGGAGGCCACCGCCGCGACGCCGCCCATCACGGTGGCGTAGGCGCTGGTCAGCAGGCCCACCCTGGTCGGGAAGTCGCGTTTGACCAGGATGGGCAGGACCACGTTGCCGACGGCGATGCCCGCGCCGACCAGCACCGTGCCGGCGAACAGCGCGGGCGCCGCCGGTATCCAGCGGGTCGCGATGCCCAGGGTCAGCACGACCAGTGCGAGGCCGAGCAGCCGCTCCGGGCCCCAGCGCGCGGACAGGCGCGGGACCACCGGGGACAGCGCGGCGAAAGCCAGTAGCGGCAACGTGTTCACCAGGCCCGCCGCGGTGGGGGTCAGGTCCAGATCCGCCTGCACGCGGTCCAGCAGTGGGCCGACGCCGGTGATGCTGGCGCGCAGGTTCGCCGCCACCACCAGCAGTCCCCACACCAGCAGCGCCTGGCCGGAGCGCGGCTTCGACCGCGTGCTCGTCATGGCCACCATGATCGGTGCGCCCCCGGATCAGAGCCAGGCCGCGCGCAGGCTGGCCCCGGCACGGCCACGCTGGCCGCCGGGCCGCGCCCTACGCTGCCGGTATGGGCAAGCCGTTGGGCGACTTCATCCGGGCCAAGCGGGACAGCGTGCAGCCGGAGTCGCTGGGCCTGCCTGCGCGGGACAGGCGGCGCTCGCCGGGGTTGCGGCGGCTGGACCTGGCGGCGCGGGCCGGCATCAGCGTCGAGTACCTGACCCGGATCGAGCAGGGCCGGGACACCAACCCCTCGACCGCGGTGGTCAACGCGCTGGCCGACGCGCTCAGCCTGGACCCCTCGGAACGCAACCACCTGCGCTACCTGGCGAAGATCACCCGCGGCGGGTGCGCCGTCCGGATCCAGCCCGTGCCACCGCCCCGGCAGGTGCGGCCGTCCGTGCTGGCGACGCTGCGGCTGCTGGAACCGGGCATCGCGATCGTGACCAACCGGCTGGGCGATGTGCTCGCCTGGACGGGCGGTTTCGAGTCGGTCGCGGGTGCGGCCGGGGTGCTGGACGCCGCCGCCCCGAACCTCACCCGCTACGTCTTCACCGACCCGCGCGCCCGGAGCTTCTTCGCCGACTGGGACGACATCGCCGATCAGCAGGCCTTCGACCTGTGGCTGGCGCCGTCGGTGGAGAACCTGGAGTGGCTCACCGCCGAGCTCGCCCCCGTCGCCGGACCCGAGTTCGCGCGCCGGCTGAAGCGGCATGTGGTGCCGCCGCGGGGAGTTCTCCGGCTCAGCCACCCGGCGGGACCGGAGCTCCGGCTGGTCCGGGAGACGCTCGAGCTCGCCGCGGACGCGCAGCAGCTGGTGGTGTTCCTGCCCGCGGACGAGCACACGGCCCAGGCCGTCGACCAGCTCCGCGGTCAGCGTCGCCGGCTCCGGTCCATCTCCTGACCCACCGCGAGCACGACCAGCGCCCCGAAGGCGAGCCAGACGTAGACGTTGCCGGGAATGTGTTGCCAGAAGCTCCAGTGCAGCTCGCGGTTCTCCGAGTGCGGCAGCAGGGTGAAGGGACTGGTGCAGAACAGGAGCACGGCCGCGGCGAGCAGGGTTCGGTGCGACCAGGTGCGGGCGCGGGCGGCCAGCAGCAGGAAGGCCGGGACGCACCAGACCCAGTGGTGGGACCAGGAGACCGGGGAGGCGAGCAGGCCGCCGGCCGCGATGACCAGCAGGGCGAGCAGGTTGTCCCTGGTGCCGTGGGCGATGAGCACCGCGAGCAGCATGGCAAGTGTGGAAAGTCCTAGCCACAGCAGGGAAATCGCTTCCTGGCCAGGGTCAAGGCGCTGCAGCAGGCCGCGGAAGGACTGGTTCGGACCGTAGGCGAGGCCGCCGATGCGGCTCGGGTCGGTCAGGGCGTGGAACCAGTACTCGACAGAATCCGTTGGGGCGAAAGCGAATCCGAGCACGGCGAGGATGACGAAGGCGGCGAGGGAGTTGGCCGCGGACCGCCAGTCGCGGCGCAGCAGGAAGTACAGCACGAACACCGCGGGGGTCAGTTTGATCGCCGCGGCCACGCCGACCAGCAGGCCGCGCAGGCGGCGGTCGCGGACGGCCAGGCAGTCGATCACGACCAGGGCCATCAGCAGCAGGTTGATCTGACCCAGGTTGACGGTGGAGAGCACGGGTTCCAGGCCGATCGCGGCGATCGCGGCGGTCAGGCCGAGCGCGTGCGCGACATCCCGGTGCCGGCACAGCCTTCTGGTCACCACCAGGCAGACCGCGGTCAGCGCGAGGAAGCTGGCCGTGGTGAGCAGGACGGTCGCCAGCCAGGCGGGCAGGGCGGCGAAGGTGCTGAACAGGACCGCGGCCGCGGGCGGGTAGGTGAACGGCAGCCGGGGACCGGGGAGCGGGCCGGGGAAGTCGACGTAAAGCGGGATGCCGTGCAGCCAGGCGAGTCCGCCGTTGCGGTAGACCTCCAGGTCCAGCAGGCTCCGGCTCAGCTGCGCGAGCGACAGGCAGGCCAGCGCGACCCACCACAGCACCCAGGCCACCTGGCGGGCACGGGCCCACCTGCGGCGGGTCCGATCGTCCGAAAAGGACTCCCACAGCCTGCGGCGGCCGGTGGCGAACGCCTCGGCGGACATCGGGGGGACGTCCGCCAGGGCCTGTCTGGCCGCCGCGATCTCGTTCTGCATGGACACTAGTTGCCGATGACGGTCCCAGCGTTTCATCGGCCGGGGTGTGACTGTCCTCATGAAACACTGCGACCCCCATCGGCAACTAGTGTCCATGAGCCCAACTCGCCACGCCCCGATGCGCCACGAGGAGTTCCTCGCGCTGAAGCGGTTCCCCGCACTGGACGGGGTGCGCGCGATCGCCGCGCTGCTCGTCGTGTTCTTCCACAACCAGGGCCCCGACCTGTTGCAGGGCTGGCTCGGGGTGCAGGTGTTCTTCGTGCTCTCCGGCTTCCTGATCACCACCCTGCTGCTGCGCGAGCACGCCCGCAACGGGCGGATCAACCTGCCGAACTTCTACCGGCGGCGCGCCTTCCGCATCCTGCCGATGTACTTCGTGGTGCTGCTGCTCACCGCCGCGGGCCTGCTGGTCGCCGGGCAGTTCAGCGCGAACCCGCTGGGCCGCGACTTCTGGCTGTACCTGGTCTTCTTCAACGAGTTCGGGCTCGGCGGGCCGTACGGGCACTCCTGGTCGCTGGGCATCGAGCAGAAGTTCTACCTGCTGTGGCCGCTGCTGGCGTTCACCCTGTTCCCGCGCAGCCGCCCGCTGGTCACCGCGGCGCTGATGGCGCTCGCGCTGGCGATCATCCCGTTCACCGTCTCGAGCGACCCCAAGGGCTGGTCGGTGCACTACTTCACCGTGCTCATCGGCTGCGCGCTCGCCATGGTGATGCACCACCCGCGCGGATACGCCCTGGTCAAGCCGCTGACCAGGCCGTGGGTAGTCGGCGCGGTGTGCCTGGCGTTCCTCGGCGCGCACCTGTCGGTGGCCACCGTGTCGACCCTGCTGGACAACGCGGTGCCCGGCATCCCCGGCTTCGTCGCGGTGGTGCCGCTCTACGCGATCGCGGCCGCGCTGCTGCTGCCCGCGCTGCTGGCGCCCGGCCTGCCGCAGCGGCTGCTCTCCACTCGCCTGATGGTGTACCTGGGCGAGCGCTCGTACTCAATCTACCTGGTGCAGAGCATCGCGCACGGCATCGTGGTGGTGGTCGCGCCCGGCGCCGCCGGGTTGCTGCTCGCGGTGCCGACCTCGCTGGTCGCGATCGGTCTGGCCGATCTCTGCTACCGGTTCGTGGAGCGCCCGCTGATCGAGCTGGGCCGCCGCCGCGAAGCCCTGTCGGCCGGCTCACACCGTCCACTTGGGAATGCCGCGGAGCCGGTCGGCAAATAGGAAGCGTGGGTCAAGCTCTACGACCGCCACGCCGCGATCTGCACCGCTACCTGGCATTCCGGGTGGACGCCCAAGTCGCGGACGACCTGGTGTCGGAGGCGTTCCTGATCGGCTGGGAACGCCGGGACACCTTCGACCCGGAACGGGCCAGCCTGAAGGCGTGGGTGTTCGGCATGGGACCGGCAGCGACGCCGGCCTGCTGATGCTGGTCTCCCGCGGCCTGGCCAGCGGGGTGATCCCGGCGGAGGTGCGGGCCGCGGTGTTCAAGGCGCTGACCTACCTGCCGAACCTGGAGGCAACACCTCGGTGACCTCGAAGGTGGTCGGCGCGCTGGGCGCTCAGGGCTGACCGGTGGTGGCGCTCCTGCGGGCCCGCGAGGCCCGCAGGAAGCCCATCACCAGCGTCGTCAGCCCACGCCGCCCGGCGGCGGCACCGGCCAGTTCACCAGGGCCCAGCGCTGCCAGCCCTGGTTCGAGCAGTCCAGCTGGAGCACGTCGGCAGGCGCGACCCGGGTGCCCGCGACGCTGAGGCACTTGTCGCTGTGCTGGGCCCGCCATTCCAGGGTCACCGCGACCGGGTCGTGCTGGACGGTGCGCCAGCGCTGGTGCGGCACGCCGGTGCAGGGCTGCTGCACCAGGTCCTCGCCGACGCCCGTGCCCGCGTTGAACACGGTCGCGCACAGGCCGGAGCCGGCCGACTGGTAGCCGTACCAGCCCCCGCCGTGCTCGATCACCCGCCAGGACTGGGACTTCGAGTTGTCGCACACCTCGTAGCCGAGGTACGCGCCGGACTCCTTGCTGCCCCACAGCGGGGTGAGGCAGCCGCCCTTGCCGGGCTCGGCGCCGTTGGTGGAGATCAGGAACAACCTCTCCGCCGCGGCCTGCGCCGGGGCCAGGCCTGCCATGGCGAGCAGGCCGGTGACGGCCAGCGCCAGAACTGTTCTGCTGGATCTCATCGTGGACACGTCCTTCTCAGCCTTGGAGCGCGGTGAGCTTCTGCTTGGCGTTGGTGAGCTTGGCCTGGTACCGCGGATCGGCCTGGGCGAGCCGGGTGTAGATCTCCACCGCCTCCTTGGCCATGGCGATCGCCTCCGGCTTCTTCCCGTTGCCGACGGCGTAGTCCGCGCCGGGGCTCAGCAGCCACTCCCCCAGGCGGTCGGCGTGCGCCGGATCCCGCGCTGCCAACTGGCGGGCCACCCCGATGCCGTCCACCACCCTGGTCAGCGCGGCCGGGCGGTCGCCCTTGTTCCAGGTGCGAATCCCTTGCCAGACCAGGGAATCGGCCTCGTTGAGCTGGTGCTGGAGCTGCTGCGGCTCCTGCTGCGCCAGCTTCCGGTAAGCCGCGATCGCCTCACCCAGCAAGGAGATCGCCTCGTCGTGGCGGCCGGTGTCAGCCAGGTAGCCGCTGACCGGAGTCCGGATCCACTGACCGAAGACGGTGGCGTAGCCGGAACCCTTGGCCACCAAGGTGCGGGCCAGGTTCACCCCGGCGAGCGCCTTGTCGCGCCCCTTCTCCCGATCGCCCTTGTTCCAGATCCGCGTGCCTTGCGCCACCGTGACATCGGCCTCGCGGAGCTGGTGCTCGGGGTTCTGCGGCTCCCGCTCACCGAGCTTCTGGTAGACAGCGATCGCCTCGTCCAGCAAGGAGATCGCCTCGTCGTGGCGGCCGGTGTCGGCCAGGTAGCCGCTCACCGGAGCCTGGATCCAGCGCGCCAGGGTGGCCGCGTAGCCGGGGCTCTCGGGCACGATCTCGCGGGCGATCGCCAGCGCCTCCTTGGCCTTGACCACGGCCTGCTCCCGCTCCGACCGGCTCCAGTGCGCGGCGGCCGCGGCCAGCAGTGCCTCGGCCTGCTGGTGCCGGGTCTCGGTGGAGATCCGGGAGATCGGCTCGGGCGCGGACCAGGTGATGCCGTCGGCGCTGGTGGAGACGTTGACCCGGTGGTTGTCGGCAGCGTCCCGCCAGATCGCGGCGAGCTTGCCGCCTGCCACGCCGAGCGAGGGCACCCCGACCGCGTGCGCGGCGGCGTGCAGTGCCCTCGGCGCGGCCCAGCCGCCGCCGTCGGCGGTGTCGCTGACCGAGAGCCCGTCGTTGGCCGCGTTGCGCCAGACCGCGAAGGCCTTGCCGTTGTGCACGGCCAGGCTCGGCGCGCCGTCGGCCGCGGAACCGGCCAGCGCCCGCTGGTCGCTCCACCGCACGCCGTTGGCGCTGGTGGCGAACCACATCGCCGGATCCGCGTCGTAGCCCCGCCAGAGCTGGACCAGCTTGTCGCCGAGCGCGGTCAGCCCCGGCGCGGTGCTGGTGCCACCGTTGTTGACGGTGGGCTGGGGCCGCTTCCAGTTCTTGCCGTCGTGGCTGTAGGTGACGTACTTCGTCCCATCCGTGCCGGTGCCCCGGAACATCACCTGCACCTTGTTGTTCTGCACGGCCACGCTGATGCCCTGGCTGCCGACGGTGACCGGCACCAGCCGGGCCGGTGCGCTCCAGGTCTTGCCGTCGGTGCTGGCGGACATCGCGATGGTGCGGTCGTTGTTGCCATCAGCCCAGGAGAACGGCCCGCTGCGCCAGAAGGCCAGCAGCTTGTCCTGGAAGGCCACGATGGCGGGCGCGTCACTGGCGGTGTGCGTGCCGGAGACGGTGGCCGGCGGCGACCACTGCTTACCGTCCGCGCTGCTGGCGATCAGCACCTCGTTCTGCTTGCCCTGCCAGGCCAGGAAGTGCTTGCCCCGCAAGGTCGCGCGGCCGGAGCCGCCCAGCTCACCGACCGACCTGCCCATGTCACCGGGCGGGGTCGGGCCAGGGTCCACCGGCCCCTCGATCGGGTAGTCCGGGTGGGTCGCCTTGGTCTCGATCCGCAGCGCCCGCATCAGCGCGGTCACCGTCTGCGGGTCCTGGGCGGCCGGGTTCTGGGTGAGGTCGGCGGCGTAGTACTCGATCCGCTCACCCAGCGCGGCCCGGCGTGCGCCGGCCACCGTGGCCAGGCAGCGGGCCACCGGGTCCTGGCTGGTGACCCCGGCGGGCGCCCCGGTGCAGTCGCGCAGCTCGGCCTTGCTGAACACGGACTGCTCGTGCAGCGCGTCCTTGTTCGCGCTCAGGTTCAGCGCGGCCTTGGTGTACAGCACGGCCAGCGGGCTCGCCTCGCCCAGGAGCTTGCTGCGGTTGAGCGAGGACGGGATCGCCCTGGTGCCGTAGAGCAGTTCGCGCAGCCGGGCGTCGCTCTGCAACGCGGTCGGGAAGCCGACCTCGGTGAAGGCCCGCAGCACCCGGACGTTGGTGTCGATGTTCTTCGCCGAGTCCAGCTTCTCCTGGTTGAGCCGGTTGGCGACCAGGCCGTAGTAGGCGGTGCGCCGCTCGTGCAGCTGGCGGTCGACCACCTCGTCCACGTAGTGCGGGTTGGGCCGGTGCATCGTCCCGGCGGCCTGGTACGCCTCGACCTGTCCGACCTTCTTGGCCAGGTCGGCCGGGCTCAGGCCGCAACCGGTCCACGGCTCGTCATCGGAGGGGATGGCGCCGGGGTAGTTGCACACCTCCAGCTCGCCGCCGCCGCTCATGAGGGCCACCTCGTTGTCGCCGCGGCCGGGAATGTCGGCCATCACCGCGAAACTGACCCGGACCTCCGCCAACTTGTGCGTCTGCACGGTCGTGGTCTTGTGGCAGCCCGGCGGCGGGTCGGGGTGGTACTTGCACGGGATGGTGATCGGCGGCCTCGGCTTCTTCTCCGTCCAGTCCCGCACGCTGGAGACGTGCGTCCAGCAGGTCCACATCCGCATGTTCGGGTTGAGCTGCTTGAGCATCCGCACCGGGGCCGGCAGGTGCTCGCTCTTGATGAACGCGGGCATGTGCCGCACGACCTTGTCCTCGGCGGGCTGGTAGCAGTGCGGCACCGGGCCGGCGTCCACCTTCATCTCGCCGACGACCGGCTGGTTCCGGTCGCCCCACAGGTTGTAGGGCCGGACGGTGGGGTTCACCGAGCTGTCGTTCTCCAGCTGGGTCAGGCTGTTGGCGAACTCGGCGATCCGGTTGCCGTTCTCCTCCTGCAAGCCGGTGAACAGCGTGTTGGTCGCCGTCCACGGCCCGGTGACCGGCCTGCTGCGCGGCTGGTTGAACCGCCGGGCCGCCGCCACGACGTCCTCGCCGGCCTTCAACAGGTCCTCGACCCGCGCCACGGTGAGCTTGCCGTTGAGCTC
The DNA here is from genome assembly GCF_023897065.1 of Crossiella sp. SN42. Taxonomy (GTDB): domain Bacteria; phylum Actinomycetota; class Actinomycetes; order Mycobacteriales; family Pseudonocardiaceae; genus Crossiella. Next base: position 246,395 of record NZ_JAMHIV010000006.1, on the reverse strand, counting down.
GACCAGCTTCTCCTTCGCGGCCAGCGGCTGGTTCTGCTGCATCAGCAGGGCGTAGGCGCGCGCCGCCGCGGCGAACAGGTCGGCGTTGGGAGTGCCCGCCGCGGGGTAGTTCTGGCCGTACTGCGCGCCGAACCTGGCGGTGGCGTACCTGGTCAGGTAGTTCACCGCGGAGGCCGAGCTGTTGGTCTCCAGCACCGAGTCCGAGGGCACGTCGTCACCGGCCCGCATGAACACCTTGGACCGGGCCAGACCGTTGCCCGCCGAGGAGAACGCCTGCGCGGCCTCCAGGTAGTTGTCGCCCAGCCGGTTGTCGTAGGACGGGATCGGGTGCCCCTCGCGGGCGGCGTAGTCCAGGTACTTGCCGACGAAGTCCTTGAACTCCTTGGCCGCGCCGTCCTGGAGCGCGGCCATGGTCTGCTGGTGGTTGCTCTGCACGTTGGTGGCCAGGCCGAGCAGCGCCGAGTGCAGGGTGCTGATCTCCTGGGTCAGCTCGAAGTTCGACCGCTCGATGGCCACCAGCACCTGGTTGAACTTGTCCAGCATCTCGCTGTAGATCTTGTTCAGCGCCGCGTCGATCTGGTCGAACCGGGCGTTGACGTTCTGCTGGAACTGGACCAGGAACTCCTTGAGCTGCGTGAAGCTCTCCCGCATCTCCTTGTGCATGGCCTGGATGGCCTGCAGCTCGGGGCTGGGGCCGCCGCCTCCGCCGCCGAGCAGCCCGACCAGGGTGACCACCAGGCCGACCACCGCGCCGATCACGGTGCCGATGGCCGGGATCACCGAGCCGATGGCGGCCCCGGCCGCGATGGTGCCCAGCGCGGTGACCGCGGCGATCATCGGCACCACGTTCTTGCCGATCGCGTACAGCGCCTCGGCGAACTTCACCACGTCCTTGGCGTAGCGCGAGTTCAGGATCTTGGCCACGGTCGCCACGGCCATCAGGCCGCCCTTGACCCCGTCCAGCACGGAGTCGAACTGCTTCATCCGCTCCTCGAACTGCTTCTGCTCCTCATCGGAGGGCCGGACCAGCTCGCCGGTGACCGGGTCCACGTGCTTCTTGACCCACTCCATCGCCTGGCCCAGCGGCGTGTTCGGCGAGTTCGGGTCGCCGAGCACCTTGATCAGCGGCTTGATCTGCTTGTTCAGCGCCTCCAGCCCCTGCTTCGTGCCCAGCTTGAAGGCGGCCTGGATGGCGTCGACGTCGATGACCTTCTTGATCTGCGGCAGCTGCTTCATGGTGTCGATCGGCGCGGCCGGGTCCACCGGGGCGGCCTCGGGCACGGTGGCCGTGCCGAGCCGCGCCTTCCAGGTGCCGTTGAGCGTGCCGTCCCGCTTGACCGCCTCGCGCAGCGCGGTCCAGATCCGCGGCGCGATGTCGGAGGAGGTCACGCTGAACTGGTGCAGCACCCCGCGCAGCTCCTCCGGGGCGTTGGTCGCCTTGAGGTCGCGCGCGGTCAGCACGGTGAGCAGCACCTTGAGCTGCGGTCCCTCCTTGTCCACCTCGGGCACGGTGTAGAGCGCCTCCACACCGCGGCCGAAGACGTCCGGCACCAGGTCCCGTTCGGTGGCGGGCGCGACCGCGGCGGCCACCACCTTCTCCACCTTCGCCGCGTGCCGGTCCAGCACATCGGCCGTCGCGGCCGGGTTCTTGGCCCGCCAGTCGACCAGCTCCGCGGTGAGGATGAGGTTGCGGTCGTACACCCGGCCGGCGTCCTTCAGCTGGACCGCGGCGTTGAACAACGCGTTCGACAACTGCTCCGGCGGAAGGCCCGGTTCGGCCGCTACCGCCTTCGGCGCGCCGAGACCACTCGCCAGCACCGCGACGGCCACCACCGGGGCGACCACACCTCTGGCGAACCCTGTCACATTCATCGAAAGTTCCTCGCGATCGGGGGAGACCCGGTTGAGCAGGTCGTTGCGCGGTACCGGAGTTCACCCGGACCGGCCCCCGGACGCCAGGGTGTGGCCGTATTCCAGTTCCGGCCCGTTGCCGGGATACGGCCACTGACCAGCGAGAACAGTCGATCGCGCGACGACCCGACTGCCCTCGGGGGCAGCCGGGTCGTCGGCGAAGTGCGCGGGTGGCCGGATCAGCTGGTGCAGAACACCGCGGCCTGCACGGCGGCCGCGGCCTCGTTGGTGGCCGGGTCGGCGATGTCGCCGCTGCGCAGGTTGGCGGTGCGCAGCGAGGCGGAGAGCACCATCCGGGTGCTGCCGTCCGGGCTGGCGAAGGCGAAGGTGAGGTAGCCGTGGATGCCGCCGGTGTGGCCGAGCATGGTCCCGCAGCCGGGGCCGCCGTCGCGCTGGATCAGGCCGAGGCCGTAACCGGCGTTGTCGGCCATCGGCCGGGTCTTGCGCATCTCGGCCAGCAGCGGCGGGCTGAGCAGCTCGCCGCCCAGCAGCGCGGCCAGGAAGGTGTCCACGTCCCGGGTGGTGGTGATCATCTCGCCCGCGGCGCCCGCCCAGGACGGGTTGAGCAGGGTGACGTCGACGGTGCGCACGGACGCCGCGTCGCGGTAGGCGTAGTAGCCCCTGGCGTGCGGGCCGGGGATGTTCTCCTGCGCGCCGGGCAGGCTGGTGTCCCACAGGCCCAGCGGCAGGATGACCCGCCTGCGCAGCTGGCTGGCGTAGGAGGTGCCGGTGACCTTCTCGATCAGCAGCCCGGCCAGCAGGTAGTTGGTGTTGGAGTAGGACCAGTCCGCGCCGGGCTCGAAGTTGGCAGGCTTGGCCAGCGCGAGCCGGACCAGCTCGGCCGGCTGGTAGGAGCGGAACCGGCTGTCCACAAAACGCTCGCCCGCCAACGGGATCAGCGACTCGATGCTGCCGTCCGGCCGGTGCTCGCCGGAGTAGTCGAACAGGCCGCTGGTGTGCTGCAACAACATCCGCACCGTGATGCGACCGTCCACAGTGAACTCGGACAGGTAGTCGCGCACCGGCTGGTCCAGCTTCACCTTGCCCTCGCCGACCAGCTGGAGCAGCACGGTGGCCACGAAGACCTTGGTCACGCTGCCGGTGCGGAAGCGGCCGTTGGCCGGCACCGGCGCGCGGCCGCCCAGCTTGGTGGCGCCCGCGCTCGCGGTCCAGTCGCCGCGGCGGTCGTGCACCCTGAGCTGGACGCCGAGCGCGCCCGCGGCCAGCAGTTCCGCCATCGCCGCCCGCACCTCCGGCCGGTCCTGGGGCGCCGCTGCCGAGGCAGGCACGGCTCCGGCCAGCAGCGCGCCCGTGGTGAGCAGGGCCGTCAGCATCCGCGTGCTTCTCATCCTGGTTCCTTTGCTCCGCGACCGTTGGCCGACGGTAACCAGGCCCGTTCTACGCCCACATCGAACTCCAGGCGGACCACCGGGTCCTGCGCGGGGCGTACTGGTGGTCAGCCGCGCGGGGCCAGCAACTCGCGCAACGCCAGGTCCAGCGCGGTCAGCAGGTCGGCCGATCCCGGCGCGCCCAGCGGCAGGTGCAGCAGGCGCAGCGCGAAACCGTCGCTGAGCGCGAGCAGCAGGTCGGCCAGGGTCAGCACCGGCAGGTCCGCGCGCACCTGACCGGCCTCCTGGGCGATGCGCAGGTAGGCGGCGGTGGCGGTGCGCATGTCCCGGTCGTTGGCGTGCAGCCGCTCGCTCCAGTCCGCGCGCACCGCGGCGCGGGCGGTGAACGCGGTCACGATGATCATCTCGGCCCGGCGCTCGGCGTCCAGCGGCAAGGTCTCCAGCAACAGGTCGCGGAGCAGGGTGAGGTAGTCGCCGTCGGCGGAGAGGGTGGCCCAGCGGCGTTCCAGGCGTTCGCCGGTGAGTTCCAGGGCGAACTCGAAGATCTCTTCCTTGGTGGCGAAGTACTTCTGCACCGCGCCCGCGGACATGCCGGCCTCGGCCGCCACCGTGCGCACGCTGACCGTCTCGATGCCGTCCCTGGCCACCAGCCGCAGCAGCGCCTCGGCGATCATCCGCCGCCGCTGGCCGTGGTCCACGATCCTCGGCACCCGACCTCCGATTGCCCCGTTCGCCCGCTTGCGGATACGATCGTATTCTAATAGGGGAAGGGGCCGCTCATGGCACAGGCCGTCACCGAGGCGCGGCACACGAAGTCCCAGCAGCTCGCCGCCGCGCTGACCAAGGGCCCGGTCGAGGTGCTCGACTTCCTGCTGCCGCTGTGGGCGGGCGCGGCCCTCGGCCTGTCCCCCACCCTGGTCGGCACGCTGACCGCGGCCGAGACCCTGGTCTCCTTCCTCATCCGCCCGCTGGCCGGCGTGCTGGCCGACCGGTACGACCGGGCCCGGCTGGCCGCGCTCGGCGCGCTCGGCTACGCGGCCTCCTTCGCGCTGTTCGCACTGGCCACCGGGTTCGGCCTGGCGCTGGTCGCGGCGGTGGTCGGCGGCGCGGGCGGCGCGCTGTTCTGGGTGGCGCTGCGGGCCAAGGTCGGCGAGGACCTGCCGAACGACAGCGGCGCGTTCAGCAAGCTGTTCGCCGCCGAGGGCGTGGGCACGCTGATCGCGATGGTCGCGGCCATCTCCCTGGTCGCCCAGATCGACTACCCCGGCGTGTTCTGGCTGTGCGCGGCGGCCTGCGTGGCCGCGGCGGTGGTGCTGGCCACCCAGAAGTCCCCCGGCAGGCCCGCCGTCGACTCGGCCTCGCCGAGGCTGCGCGAGCTGGGCGGCCGGATGTACCCGCTGCTCGGCGTCATCGTGATCACCGCGATCGCCGAGGCTGGGGTGGCCCTGCTGCTGCTGATGCACCTGCAACGCGGGCACAACCTGCAGCTGGGCGCGATCGCCACGGTGTTCCTGCCCGGCTTCATCGTCTACAGCGTGCTGCCGGACTACCTGCACGGCGTGGTCACCCGGCTCGGCCGGACCAGGGTGGTCACGGTGGCGCTGCTGCTCAGCGCGGTGTTCGCGGTCGGCCTGTCCTTCGCCCCGCACCCGGTGGTGCTGGCCGGGATGTGGATCCTCTCCGCCGCCGCCTTCGCCGCGGCCATCCCGGTGGAGCAGTCCATCGTGGCCGAGGCCGCCGGCGGCAGCCTCGGCCGGGGCATGGCGATCTACGAGAGCGCCACCCTGCTCGGCGCGACCATCGGCACCTTCGGCGCGGGCCTGCTCTACGACCAGGGCACCGGCTGGCAGATCGCCTGCGTGGTGGCGGCCGTGCTGCTGGCGGCAGCCGCGCTGCTGATGCGCGGCGCGATCCAGCGGATCGGGGTCTCCGACCGGGTGCCCGCGCCGGAACCGGCCGCGGTCAGCGAACCGGTCGCGGTCACCGAGTCGGCCGTGGTCGCCGAAGCGGCCCCGGCCACCGAGGCCGCCCCGGAAACCGTTGCCCCCGAAGCGAAGCCGGACAAGCCGGACGCCCCGGAGCTCAACGTCTGGGCCGGCCACGCGGTGATCTTCGTGGTGGCCCAGGTGGTGCTGGCGATCATCGGCTACAGCTGGCCCTACGAGGCCATCTTCAACGGCCCGCACCCCGCCGAGTGGTACTGGAACTCCAGCGGCCACCTGCTGCTCAACCTCGGCCGGATCTGGTGCGCGGTGTTCGTGGTGGACACCATCTGGTCGGTGGGCCGGGTGCTGGTGTACCGGCTCAGGAACCGAGGCTGAGCACCGCCCGCGCCACCCGGTCGTTCTGCCCGAACGCCTCGATCTCCGGCTCTGCCCCCGGCCGGTGCACGGTGCCCACACTGGGCCCGACCGCGAACCGGGCCGGGTGCGCGCGGCCGTCCGCGGCGAGCAGCCGGTGGTCGGCCGGGTGCGCGGCCAGCCGCCCGGTGCGGTAGCTCCCGGTCTCGTCGGCCAGCTCCTCCTCGGCGCACTCACCGCGGTCGAAGAGGTTGCGCAGCAACGCATCCGCGCTCTCGGCCAGGTTCGGCTCGGCCAGCCTGGCCTCGATCAGGAACCGCGCCGGCACCTCGCCGGGCACCCGGGGGCTGCTGGCCACGAACCGGCCTGCCGACTCCTCGGCCCGCACCTTGGCCTCCGGGCCGAGGAAGCGCAGCACCCCGGCCTGGGAGAGCGCGAGCAGCTCGGCCAGCCGCCTGCCCGGCGGCCCGCTGGTCAGGAAGCTCATGAACGGCAGGAACCAGCCCTCGACCTCGGTGACCTGCGACTTCGCCGTCAGCCGCCCGGCCCCGGCGAGTTGCAGCACGGTCAGCACGGCCCAGGAGATGCCGCCCAGCCCACCCAGGTCGGGACTCCAGTGCGACTGGCTGCGCCGGTCCAGGTCCGCCCGCACGTGCTCGCGCACCCACTCCTGGAACGCCTCCGCGTCCGGGAAGCTCTGGCCGGCCAACGGATCCGTCCAACTGTCCGGATCAGCCCGGTCGGCCGGATCGGGCACCGCGCGGGCCACCAGGTCGTCCAGTTCCGGGCTGCCCCAGTCGTAGGTGTCCAGCCCGGCCAGGAACTCCGGCCAGTCCAGCCGCACCCGGTCCGGGTGGCCGAGGAACAGCTCGTGGTAGTGCCCGTAGGCGATGTCCTTGCACACCAACGGCCACAGCTGTGCGCAGAAGCTCAGCTGACCCGCCGGCACGGTGTCGGTGCGGAAGTACCTCGGCAGCTCCGGCGCACCGGCCAGCAGGGCGTTGTCCGACTTGGCGTGGTAGGGCACACCGGTGCGAGAACCCGCGTACAGCAACGGTTCCAGCCCGGAGGGCTCGTACACCAGGTCCCCCTCCAGGGTGCGCCGGAACTTGCCGCCCCTGCCCTCGGTGAGCAGCACCATGGTGTCGATGAAGGTCAGCCCCAGCCCGCGCAGCAGCACCGGTTCCCCGGCCGGCACCGCGGCCAGCGCGGCCGGATCGGCCTGGCCCCTTGGCAGGTAGCCCAAGCCGTGCCGGTCCGCGAACTCCTGGCAGGCCAGCTCGGCCGGGGTCGCCCGCACGTCCACGTGCCCCTGCGCGAGCACCACCGCGTCCACCACCAGGGTTTCCCCACCGGCCAGCAGAACGTGTTGTCCCGCTTCGGTTTCCCACAGGTCCACCGCCCGGTCCCGGTGCACCCGCACCTGGCCGAGCCGGTCCGCGGCGCGCTGGAAGACCCAGGAGAAGTACGCGCTCGCCAGGGGCCGGGAGGCGAACCACCGCGAGGTGGTCCGGCCCACCTCCTCGGCCAGCTCGTCCCTGGCGAGCGCGTCGGCGCCGGCGGAGCGCGCCCAGTCCCACAGTGACGGGACGTCGTTGTCCGCGCCGGAGAACAGGGTCACGCCTGCCGCCCGCGAGTTCATCCACAGCAGATTCGGCTGCGCCCGCCGCCAGATCCGCCCTGGACCCGCCGGATACGGGTCCACCACGTGCACCTCAACCGGCCCAGTGGCCAAGGCGCACAACCTGTCCAGTACCCCGGTGCCGCGCGGGCCCGCGCCGATGACGCAGACCCGCAGCGGACCGGGGGCCGATAACGCCCCCATGATTGGTCTTCCTACGCTGACACGCGGCGGGCAGGCACGCCCACCGGCGGTTTGAGGTGGTCGGCGACCGCCTTGGACACCAGCAGCGGTTCGGCGATCCGCCTGCCGCCGATGGCCGCGTAGTTGGCCATGATGCCCAGCCCGCCGAAGGGCTCGTTGCCGTTGTCGGTGCTGAGCAGGGTGGCGTTCTGGTAGACCTCGTGCCGCCGGGACAACAGCTCCACGGTGGCCGGCAGGTTGCCGTAGACCATCGCGCCCATCGCCCGCTCCTCGAAGAACGGCGTGGTCAGCGTCTCGTGCAGGGCGTCGAGGTCGGTGTAGCTGACCACGTTGAAGATCGGCGCGAACAGCTCCTCGTAGCTGGAGCGCCTGGTCAGCTCGCGACACAGCACGGTGGGCTGCAACCGCCGGGTGCCCAGCTCGACCTGGCCGCCGTGCACGATGTGCGCGGAGTTGCGGTGCAGGTACTCCAGCGCGAAGCCGAAGGCCTGGTCGTAGTACATCGAGCCGTAGTCGGCCCTGGGGTCGGAGTAGGAGCCGTAGACCAGCTCGTCGATCCGCTTGCCCAGCAGGTCGAGGAACCGCTCTCGCACCGAGGAGTGCACGAACATGACATCCGGCCCGAAGCAGTCCTGCCCGGAGTTGATCAGGCGTATGTCCACCGCGTCGGCCACCGCGAGGTCCACGTCCGCGTCCGGCCCGACGATGATCGGGTTGATGCCCTGGCCGAAGTAGAGGAACAGCTGATCGGCGCGCAGCTGGCCGCGGATCCGCTCGGCGTTGGCGTAGGTGCCGGTGAACAGCACCAGCTCGGCCTCGGCCACCGGGCCGCAGGTGAACTGCCGCTGGGTGCTGGCCGCCAGGGTCACCGGCAGGTTGTGCGCGGGGGCCAGCAGCTCGTGCAGCCTGGTCAGCGGGGACTGGATGTGCGCGGAGGGCCGGAACACCACGCGCTCGCAGTACAGGCTCGGCACCAGCACGTAGAGCACGTAGGCGTAGAGCGGGATGTTGGAGGGCATGAACACCGCGGTGCTGCGCACCAGGCGCGGCTGGTACGCGGTGACCTCGGCCTCGGCGCCGCGCAGGGTGCGGATCGCGGTCTCCAGCTCACCGACCGCGGTGCGGTGGTTGGACACCTCGCAGAGGATCGCGAGCACCTCCTCGCGGTGCTCCTCCAGGAAGGTCTCCACCGCTCGCAGCGCGGCGGCCCTGCCCGGCAGCGGCACCGCGGTCGACGGGGGTTCGGGCACGGCGAGGGTTCGAACCTCGCCTGCGGTGTCCACGGCATGTGCTGGGAACGCGCGCATGTCGTCCTTCCCTTTGCGGTTGAGCACGGTGATCGGGGTGGCCGAGTTCCGGCCGGGTCGTTCGCGCAGCGGCACACCCTCGACGCACCACCGCCGCACCGAGCGCAGCGTCGCGGCCCGGACCGGCCGCAGCTCCAGCAGTCGTCGCAGGCCCTGGCTGGCTGCCGGGGTCCCGTCCACGACGGTCACGTTCATCCGGGTGATCGCCTCGACCGCCAGGTCGAGCCGATCGGCTGGCAGCACCACCGCGCTGCCCTTGCTCAGCCACCACAGCAACACCAGGACCAGCGCGTACGGGTGGGAGAACGGCAGCAGCGGCAGCACCACGTCGGTGTCCCGGAACCCGGCCCGCTGCTGGGCCCCGCGCACCGCGAAGCGCACCGCGCCGCCGGAGCGGACCACCGCGTCCCGGGGACCGGCCGGCCACACCTCCAGCGCGTGCGCCCGCTGCCACCAGCCGGTCAGGTCGAGCTCGAAGCCGTGCGGCGCGGCGGAAGCCTCGCGTTCCAGCTCCGCCAGCGGCAGCCGGAACTCGGCGGCCTCGGCGGGCAGGCCCTCCGCGCCGTCGTGCAGCAGCCAGCGCACCGGCGCCTTGCGCAGGATGGCCGCGTGCTCTTCGGTCGGCCGATCGTTGTCCAGCAGCACCACGGTGGCGTCCACGTGCAGCAGGGTCAGCAGCGCCACCACGTAGCCCAGGGAGTTGCCGCCCAGCAGTGCCACCCGGTCACCGGGTGCGAACCCGTTGTCCCGCAGGTGTTCCGCGAAGACCCGACAGCGTGCGCGCAGTCCGTCGAAGGAGGTCACGCCGGACTGGCCGATCAGGCCGACCCCGGTCATTGACGGGCCAGGCGCAGGTCGTAGGGGTCGGTCAGGTGCGCGACGAACTTGTGGTCGGCGCCGATGTTGCCCAGGTGCCTGCGCAGGATGTCCACGCTCATCTCCCGGATCCGAGCCTCTTCCCGGTCGTTGCCGGACTCGAACTCGGTGTCCATCCGCAGCGCCAGCGGGACCGCCTGCTCCAGCACCTCGTAGATGTGGTCGGCGTAGCCCTCCTGGATGCCGGTGCGCAGCGCGTGCAGCCCGAAGCTGATGTGCCGCGACTCGTCCCGGCACATCGCGATGAAGGCGGACTTGATGCCGTTGAACATGTTCACATCGCGCAGCGAGTGCACCAGCGCGCGCTGCCCGATCAGCGCCAGCACGCCCTCGGTGATCAGGTGGAACAGCGTGCACGCTTGCAGCCACTGCCCGTAGTCCAGCGGGCGGGCGGCCAGGTCCTGCACGATCCGGGTCTCCAGCAGGCTCAGTTCCTTGTGCGCCGGGGTGACGATGTTCCAGGCCTCGGCCAGCATCGCCCTCGGGTTCTCCGGCATCTCCAGCACCTCCTCGCCGAGCCGGAACACCGCGCGGGCGTGCCGGGTCTCATCGGCGATCTGGGTGCCCAGGAACAGGGCGTACTCCTCGTCCGGACAGCCGGTGAGGATCGGGCCGAGCATGTCCAGGCCGGTGTACTCGCCGATGATGAAGGTGGCGATGGCCTCCTTGAGCATCACCCGGACGCTCTCCGGCAGGCGCGGGTGGTGCAGCATGTCGTGGTCGCGGCCCAGCGAGAGCTCCTCGGCGGACCACTGCTGGCGCTCCCAGCGTTGGTACAGCTCGATCGGCTTGGGCTTACGGCCCGTCACCAGGTCCGCGTGGCGCAGGACGGCGTCCGCCGGCAGCTGCGGCAGCTCGCCGAGCTTGGCCTCGTCCATGAGAAACGTGCTCCACCTGGTCACAACCGACCTCCAGTTTCATTCGCGCACACAACTTCCCCAAAAGCGGTGATAAACGCGAGTAAAAGGACAGGGGGTGCAGATTCCTGCAGAGCGCGAACGGCGGCGAAGCGTCAGCGATAGGCCTGCGACGTGGCCTAATGTGGCCGACCGTACCTGAGCCTCAAGCGTGACTCAACCGGAGATGGGCTCGCGCTCATCGGGTATTTTGATGCACTGGAGGCCAGCCTCCAGGCCCAGTGGGGGTTGTTCACCCCTCGCGCGCACGTCTTCACCAGGAGTAGCTCGTAAGGATGAGACCGGCAGTCCTGCCCTGGTCCCTCTGACCTAATTCTTCCGGTTGACCACGGTAGGTCTTCCTAGTACTTTCCTCGGCAGATGCAGTCTGTACTGGGGTTTTCGCACAGAGGTGCGAGCTAGGGCACGGCGACGTGTGCCCCTGAGCGCGGACAGCGGCGACAGCGGCGACGTGTGTGCTAAGCACAATATTTGTAACAAACTGGGGCAGTCGAATTGATCGACTCGACGTGAGTCGAATTCACGCTTCGGGCTCCCTGCGCCCGGCGGGATCGTCCACTCACCCAACGTTTCGAAGTGAATTGTCCTTCTTTATACACGCCTGATGTGCGAGGTGCCGGCGATGCCGCGCGAACAAATATGCACTCTGGAAAGCATGACCGCGGCCGACTACGTCGCCGTGGAGGGCTGGCTGCGCCCGATGGCCACCACCAGCGCGCTCACCTGCGACATGAACGACCTGGTCACCGCCGAGGCGCTCAAGGAAGCCAACGAGAGCGGCAAGGTCCGCAACTTCATGGTGGTGACCACGGCGGGTGACCGGGTCGGCGTGGTGAGCTACCGCCCCAGCGGCGGCCACCGGGCCTACATCATCGGCGGCGCCATCGGCGATCCCGCGCGGTGGAGCTCCGGGGTCGGCGGCGAGGCCATGGGCCTGCTGGTGGACCACCTGTTCCACCAGCTCAACGCGCACCGGGTGGAGTTCGCCGCGGCCGCCTACAACAAGCACACCATCAGCATGCTCACCAAGGGCGGCTTCGTGCTGGAAGGCGTGCTGCGCGACTTCTACTTCCTCGATGGCGAGTACCACGACAAGACGATCTGGTCGCTGCTGCGCGATGAGTTCGTGGCAGGCGCGCGCCAGTTCAAGGAGCACGCCCCGGTGCTGGACCTGGTGCCCGCCAAGGAGAAGCAGCGGGCGAAGGAGCTGCTCGCCAAGTACATCGCCAACGAGCCGGGCTCCTCCTGGCTCAGCTTCGCCGACCGGGCCGCCCGCGAGCGCCCGTACTAGAGCGAGAGGACCGGTGCGATGAAACCCTTGGTAGAGCTGTACTCCCTGGCCGACCGGGTGTTCTTCGAGGACCCCGTGCGCTGGGAGCCCGAGACCGCCTTCCCGCTCTCCGACGGCGAACTGCCCGAGGGCTGGCGGCGTTCCGGCCGCGGTGAGTGGGTCATGCTGCGGCCGCCGGAGGACAAGCTGCCCGCGCAGGGCTGGAAGATCCACGTCTCGGCCACGCCCTCGGACGCGGCCGAGATCGTCGAGACGGTAGCCGCGCACTGCGTGACGAACTGGATCCCGTTCAAGTTCTTGCGCAGCGTCGCGCTGCTGCGGGCGTTCAACCTCAAGTACGCCCCGCGCGCGGCCAGCGGCAAGCTGGTCACCATCTACCCGAGGGACGAGGTGGAGCTGGCCGCCACGCTGACCGCGCTGGACGCGAAGATCGGCGGCAGGCCGGGCCCCTACATCCTCACCGACCTGCGCTACAACCAGGGCCCGCTCTACGTGCGCTACGGCGGGTTCGAGGAGCGCTACTGCACCAACTCCGACGGCGAGCGGGTGCTGGCCATCCAGCGGCCGGACGGCACGCTGGTGCCGGATGACCGCAGGCCGGTGTTCCACACGCCGGAGTGGGTCACCGTGCCCAGGGTGCTCGCCGACAGCCTGGCCGCGCGCAACGCCACCGGCGCCACCCTGGACTACCGGATCGTCGAGGCGATGCACTTCTCCAACGGCGGCGGGGTCTACAAGGCGATCCGCAACGCCGACGGCGTCGAGGTGGTGCTCAAGGAAGCGCGGCCGTACGCGGGGCTGGACAAGGACGACGCGGACGCGATCTCCCGGCTGGAGAACGAGGCCACCGCGCTGCGCGCGCTCGACGGCGTGCCCGGGATCCCCCGGCTGCACGAGGTGGCCCAGGTCTGGGAGCACCGGTTCCTGGTGATGGACCTGGTGCCCGGCATCAACCTGCACCACTGGCTGGCGCTGAACTTCCCGCTGGTGGGCAGCTCCACGCCGGAGCAGCGCCGCGCCTGGGTGGCGCGCGCGATGCGGGTGCTGGCCAAGGTGACCGAGCTGGTGGCCGCGGTGCACGAGCGGGGCATCGTCTTCGCCGACCTGCACCCGGCCAACATCATGATCAACGAGCGGGACGGCGAGGACGAGATCTTCCTGGTCGACTTCGAGGCCGCCTCGCCGATCGCGGAGAACCGCAGGCAGCGCTTCGGCCACGCCGGGTTCACCAACCGGGACAAGACCGGCGCGGACATCGACCGGCACGCCCTGGCGGTGCTCAAGCTGTGGCTGTTCCTGCCGCTGACCTCGATCGTCGGCCTGGCGCCTGGCAAGCTGGCCGAGCTGGTGGAGATCGCCACCGGGCTCTTCGAGCTGCCCGCGGACTTCGCCTCCTCCATCCTCTCCGTGGTCGGCGAGGTGACCCCGCCCAACCCGACCGTCAGCACGCTGCCGCGCACCGGGCCGGTGCGCGCGGGCGCGGACTGGGAGGAACTGCTGCCCTCGATCGCCGCGGCGATCACCGCCAGCGCCACCCCCGACCGCCGGGACCGGCTCTTCCCCGGCGACCTGGAGCAGTTCCGCTCCGGCGGCGGCACCTTCGCACACGGCGCGGCCGGCGTGCTGTGGGCCTTGTCCAGCACCGGTTTTGAGCTCGACCCCGACCACCTGCGCTGGCTGCTGGCCGACGCGGAGAAGCCCAGGGAGAAGATCGGCTTCTACGACGGCGCGCACGGCATCGCGCACGTGCTGGACCTGCTCGGCCACCCCGGCCCGGCCGCGGACCTGTTGTCCCGCACCGATGAGACGCTGATCGGCGATGTCACGCTGTACAGCGGCCTCGCCGGGGTCGGGCTGAACCTGTTGCACCTGGCCGAACGTCAGGACGAACCGGCGCACCGGAAACGGGCCCTGGAGGTCGCGCGCCGGCTCGGCGCGGCGATCACCAGTGGCGAGCCGCACGGCGTGGACAAGCCACCCGGCGAGCTGGGCCGGGCGCGGCAGGCAGGCACGCTGGGCGGGCTGCTGCGCGGCTGGTCCGGTCCGGCGCTGTTCCTGCTCCGGCTGTACCAGTCCACTCAGGACGGTCAGTGGCTGGAGCTGGCGGTGCGGGCGGCGCACCGGGACCTGGACCTGTGCGTGAGCGCGCCGGACGGCTCGCTGCAGGTGGACGGCGGCTACCGGATGCTGCCCTACCTGGACGTGGGCTCGGCCGGTATCGCGCTGGTGGCCGACGAGCTGGTCAGGGAGATCGCGGACGAGCGGCTGCTGACCGCGCTGCCGCTGCTCGCGCAGGCCTGCCAGAGCGAGTTCATCCTGGAACCCAGCCTTTTTCACGGCCGCGCCGGATTGCTCGCGGTAATCTCTGGACTTTCCAGGGGTGCGTCTGAAATAATTAGTGACAAGCGGGTGAAAGCGCATCTCGACGGGATGCACCACTACCCACTCGCCTACTGTGGACATGTCTCTTTCCCCGGTGACGGATGTAGCCGCTTGTCCATGGATATCGCAACGGGTAACGCCGGCGTGCTGACCGCGTTGAGCGCGGCGCTGCGCGGCGGAACACCGTTTCTCCCATTCCTGTCCGGCACGGATCACCGTGCCCGGTCCGGGGGTACACAACAAGGCCAGGCGAACATTCAACTGGAGGGGTGAACCATGGCTATTCTCGACTTGCAGGGCCTGCCGGTGAGCGCGGCGGAGCAGATCGTGGCCGCCAGTCCCATCAGCATGGGCTGCTGACAAACCCAAAGACCAGCCAGGAGCGCGCTGCCTGGCTCTGTGGACATGATCCTTTTCCACGGCGACGAATGTGGCCGCTTGTCCATGCACGACGCACCACCAAGTCAGGACAAACGAATTTCGTCAAGGAAAGGTGAATACAATGGCTATTCTCGACCTGCAGGGCCTCGACACCAACGCCGCCGAGCTGACCATGACCGGCAGCACCGTCTCCAACGGCTGCTGAATCAGCTCCACCGGTAACACCTGCACCCACCCGAACATTCTTCAGGAAAGGTGAATACAATGGCTATTCTCGACCTGCAGGGCCTGGACACCGCCGCGGCTGAGCTGACCATGACCGGCAGCACCGTCAGCAACAACTGCTGAATTACCGGGTGCGGCGAGTGAGTTGATCGCTCGCCATCCAGGTGACGTCCGGTGCAGGCGCTCGCAGTGCCTGCACCGGACTTTCCGCACCTCGCCCGGGACCTCCCGGACGGATGGGGAAGGCCCGAGACCATGACAGCAGCGCCGACCAGGCGGCCGGGCGGACGGCACCGCAAGCCGCCGCCGGGCAGGCACCGGCTCCGCAAGGACCGCCGCTCCGGGCAGTACTCGGTGGCGCAGTTCGCCTTCGGGGTCAACCTGGTCGGCAACGGCATCGGTGGGGTCGGCCTGCCGCTGTTCGTGCTGGACGCGACCAACGACATCGCCTTCACCGGCGTCATCGTCACCGTCGCGGTGATCAGCTCGATCGGCACCGGCCTGTTCATGGGCCCGGTGATCGACCGGTTCGGCATGCGCGCCTCGTGGATCTTCTCCATCAGCATCGGCTCGGTGATCACCGTGCTGATGTACACCCTGCACCTGGCCGGCATGCTGCCCGCCTGGCTGCTGCTGGCGCTGTGCTTCGTCCGCGCCGCGGCCGACGAACCGGGCCGGGTGGCCACCTTCGGCCTGCTCCCGGCCCTGGCGGAGAGCGCGGGCCACCCGCTGGAGCGGGCCAACGCCACGCTGCGCGCGATGAACGCGATCGCCACCATGGCCAGCCCGATCCTGGTGGGCGTGATCGTCAGCCTCTTCGGCAGTGCCACCATCCTGCTCGTGGACGCCGTCGCCGGCGCGCTGGCCGCGGTCATCGTGGTCCTCTTCCTGGTCCGCGCGGTGGAGCAGGTCCCAGCGGATGAGCAGCAGCAGGAGGAGGCCGAGGAGTTCGACCGCCTCAGCTACCGGCAGCGCTTCGTGGCCGCGGTGAAGTTCTTCTGGGGCGACAAGCTGCTGCGAGTGGTGATCATCGCCACCACCGTGTTCAGCGGCCTGGACACCGGCCTGGCCAGCATCGGGCTGACCGCCTACGCGAATGAGGTGCTCGGCTCGGTGGCCTGGTACGGCGGTCTGGTCGGCGCCTTCGGCGTGGGCTCGCTGATCGGCACCATCGGCTACGGGGTGCTCGGGCCGCGCCTGCCCAGGCGCGGGGCCTACCTGACCGCCTACACCGGCATGGCCCTGCTGCTCCTGCTGCTGGCCGTGCAGACCGACGTGCCGATCGCGCTGGCCATCATGGCGGTGGCCGGCGTGGTGACCAGTCCGGTGGACCTGCTGTTCATGCAGGCGCTGCAGGAACGGGTGCCCAAAGCGATGTTCGGTGGAGTCACCAGCATTGCTACTACTATCGTGTCAGGGCCGAGCCCGATCGCAGTCTCCTTGCTCACCTGGCTGTTGGCCACGATGGGCAGCCATCAATCCTTCGTGGTTATCGGAAGCTGCTATCTTCTGCTCGCGCTGTCACTGTTCCTTGTCCGCCCGCTGCGACAGCTGTGAGCGGGCACCAGCGTCACTGGGAGGTTCCTTGTCGAAAAACGTGAAGTCGCTGTTCATCGGCGCGTTCATGCTCATCGTCGGCCTGATTCTCGCCTTCACCACCAAGGGAGTCGAGACGCCGATCATCTCGCTGGACAAGGTGGGCGTCGTGCTCGCCGTGCTCGGCGGTATCGAACTGGTCATCACCGGCGCCATGATGATCTTTCCGTCGAAGAAGGACAGCCGCGCCTGAACGCGGGGCAACGGCCGGGAAAACTCTCCCCCAGGGAGTTTTCCCGGCCGTTGTGCGTTTTGGGCAGATCACGTTCATGAATGCTGTTTCACCCGATCGGGTTGTTCCGCGGCGTTGGTCGGTTACCATTGTTCCGTTGGCCTGTGGTTCGCACCGGCGCGCTCGATGAGTTCAGGGGTTGATGCCTCGCGCGAGGCTCCTCATCGATGCCCTTCACCGCCGCACCACTGGCCCTGGAACTTGTGGTGACCATCCCTGGAGGCTGCCGTGGCCGATGCCATCTACTTTCCCGGACTCGTTCCGACGACCTTTCCCACGATCGCGAGCTTCCTGCAGGAGAACGAGTACGCGCAAGAGCGGCTGCGGATCGCGGACGAGGTCCTGGGCTACTCGCTGATCTCGGCCTACGAACATGCCGAGATCTACGACTGGGAGGTGTACGAGGCCGGCTACATGGCGCTGACCCTGGCGCTGGCCGACTGGGCCGATGACCACCTGGACCTGTCACCGGTGGTCTTCGGCGGGCAGAGCTTCGGTGCGATCATCGGATCGGTCTACGCCGGCGTTCTGTCCTATGAGGACGGTCTGCGGCTGGTGCGGGAGAGCGCCAAGGTGGAGGTCGACTACTTCGAGGGACTGGCAGAACCGCTGGGCTGCTTCTTCTTCTATCGCCTCGACGGGGCCGCCGTGGATAGGCTCGTCGCACGCTGTCAGGCCGAGGGCCGCAAGGTGGAGGCGTCGATCTACCTGGACAACTCCGTGCACGCGGTCTCCGGCGTGATGGCCGACCTGGAGTACTTCCGCGAACTCGTCCGCGAGGAGGGTGGATTCCCGTTCTACCTGATGAACCGCGCGGAGCACTGCACCATGGTGACCAGCCTGCGCCAGCGGCTGGAGACCGAGGTCTACCGCAAACTCAACTGGCGCCCAGCCCGCGTCCCGATGCTCTCCGACGTCACCGGTGAGCTGATCACCGACCCGGAAGCGATCATGGCCGACCTGCTGGACGGCTGGGTCACCCCGGTGCGCTGGTCCACCGTGGTCGAGGGGATCCGGCGGAGCAAGGCACAGCAGGCCTACATCATCGGGCCGCGCAACATGTTCTCCCGGCTCACCGGGGACACCGTGCCGACCGCCGTGGTCACCCCGAAGGCCGTGCAGGAGTACCTGGACAAGGGTTTCGCCGGGCCGCGCGGCCGGGTGCTGCCCGCGGCGGCGAGCGCCTGAGCCGAGGGGAACGAGATGAGCAAGAGCAGCGAGGCGGTACAGGCCGAGTTCCGTCGATTACGACGCCGGGTAGTGGTCACCGGCTGGGGCGCGGTCACCCCGCTCGGGGTCGGCGTGCCCACCACCTGGTCGGCGATGCTGGCCGGACAGAGCGGGATCCGCCGGGTGGCCTCGATCTCCGCCGACGACCTGGGTTGCCAGATCACCGGCGAGATCCACGACTGGGACCCGGAGGCGCACCTGCCGCGCAAGATCGCCAGGCGCACCGACAGCTACGCCCAGTACGCGCTGACCGCGGCCACCGAGGCGGTGGAGGCGGCGAAACTGGTCTTCGACCCGGAGCTGGCGGCCCGCACCGGCGTGCTGGTCGGCAGCGGCTACGGGCCGGTGAACTACAACAACAAGCTGCCGGACCTGTTGCGGGAGAAGGGTCCGCGCGCGATCAGCCCGCTGTCCCAGGTGACCGGCGCGATGGACAGCGCGGCGGTGGAGATCAGCCTGCTGTTCGGCACCACCGGTCCGTGCCGGGCGATGAGCACCGCCTGCGCCACCGGCACCGACTCCATCGGCGAGGCGGCCCGGCTGATCCAGTACGGCGCGGTGGACGTGGCCATCGCCGGCGGCGCGGACAACTGCATCAGCCGCGCGGACCTGGCCGGCTGCGGCAACGCCCGCGCGCTGACCAACCGCAACGACGCGCCCGAAGAGGCTTCCCGGCCCTTCGACGAGGACCGGGACGGGTTCGTGATGAGCGCGGGCGCCGGCGTGGTGGTGCTGGAGGCGGCCGACCACGCGATCGAGCGCGGCGCCCCGATCCTGGCCGAGGTGGCCGGGTTCGGCGCCAGCGCGGACTCCTACCACTGGACCGCGCCGCACCCCGAGGGCACCGGGGCGAAGGCCGCGATGCGGGCCGCGCTGGCCGACGCGGGCATCGCGCCCGAGGAGGTCGACTACGTCAACGCGCACGGCACCAGCACCCCGCTCGGCGATGCCAGGGAGGTGCGCTCGATCCGCGAGGTGCTCGGCGAGCGGGCCACCCGGATCCCGGTCAGCTCCACCAAGTCGATGACCGGGCACATGATCGGCGCGGGCGGCGCGGTCGAGGCGATCGTGTGCGGGATGGCGATCCGGGAGGGCGTCGTGCCGCCCACCATCAACTGCCACAAGCCGCTGGATGCGGAGATGAACTTCGTGCCGCACACCCCGCAGCAGCACGACATCCGGGTGGCGATGAACAACTCCTTCGGCTTCGGCGGGCACAACGCCGTGCTGGTGCTGCGCCGCTGGGCGGTCTGAGACCCGCGCCCGTGCCCGGTGACCTCGACCCGGGCACGGGCGCATCACTCAGCTGGGCGCGCCGAAGAGCTTCACCGTCTTGCGCGCGATCCACTGCCCCGCGGTCACCGTCTCCCCCGGCGCGTCGTGGTTGGGCTGGTAGAAGAACGGGATGGACAGCCGGGAGGAGGTGTCGCCGCGCGCCGGGTTGACCACGCGGTGCAGGGTGGACTGCCACCGCCCGCCGGTCCACAGCGCCATCAGGTCGCCGATGTTGACCACGAAGCTGCCCGGGATGGCCGCCACGTCGTGCCAGCCCTCGCCGTGGCGCACCTGGAGGCCGCCGAGGTCGTTCTCCTGGCACAGCACGGTGAGCACGCCGAAGTCGGTGTGCGCGCCGCGCCGCAGCTGACTGGGCAGCGGCGGTTCGAGCTGCGGGTAGTAGTAGTTGGCGACCAGTGCGGAGACGTGCCGGTCGAACCGGTCGGCGAAGTGCTGCTCCGGCAGGTCCAGCGCGAGCGCGGACAGCCGCAGCAGGTCCGCGGCCAGCTCGGTGAGCGCGGCCAGGTACCGCTGCCAGGTTTCCTTGAACCCAGCGGGGTTTCGCGGCCAGTCGTTGGCCTGCTTCCAGGTGGCCCAGTAGTCGCCGAGCCGCGCGCGATCCTGCTCGCTGAGCTCGCCAGTGACGTGTGCGCCGAAGGACTCGCACAGGTCCGGCGGGCTCTCCTGGTCCATGCTCAACGCGGTGGTCCCACCGGAACGCCGGAAACTGGCCACGAGCTGCTTTTCCCTGACTGGCAACCGGAAGAAGGCGTTGGTGACGGCGAACATGCCCTCGATCAGCTCCCCGGGCACGCCGTGGCCAACGATGACGAAGAAGCCGGAGGACTCGCAGACGGCACCGATTTCCCTTGCCAGCGCGGCTCTTCCGGTGCCGTGCCGTCCGGCGAGGTCGATGACCGGGACGTGGCTCATGCGGTTTTCCTTTCCAGGGTGAGGAAGGTGTGCAGCAGCGCGGCGGCGAGCAGGATGCCCACCGCCACGGTCAGCTCGGCCGCGCTGGTGACCACGGTGTTGAGCAACGCGGTGCCCAGCGCCGCGCCGAGCTGCTGGCAGGCGTGGTAGGAGGCGGAGGCCGCGCCGAGCTGGTCGGGGGCGGCCGCCGCGGTGGCCAGGATCGCGGTGGGCGGCAGCACACAGCCCAGGCCAAGGCCGGTGAGCACCAGCGCGGGCAGCAGGTACAGCGGCAGCGCGTGCGGGCTGTCCGGGGTGAGCCAGGTGAGCACGAACAGCCCGGCCGCCGCGGCGAGCAGGCCGGCGCGGATCAGCATGCCCGGCCGCACCCGGCCGTGCAGCCTGCCCGCGATCAGGGTGGCCCCGGCCAGCGCGGCCAGCGCGTTGACGATCAGCGTCAGCCCGGCTTGCACGGGTGTGTAGCCCAGCTCGTGCTGGGTGTAGTAGCTGAGGAACAGGTAGCAGCCGAACATCGCGACGAACATCAGCGTGATGGCCAGGAACGCGCCGCCCCGCGTCCGGTGCCAGAAGGTTTTCCGTTCCACACCGACAAAAGCGGCCAGCAGCAGCACTCCGGCGGCGAGCAGTCCGAGCACCACCGGCGAACCCCAGCCCCGCGACTCGGCCTCGGCACAGGCGTAGACCACCGCGACGAAGCCGCCGGTGCTCAGCAGCGCCCCGGTCACGTCGAACCGCCAGCCGCTCACCGGCCGGTCCTTCGGCACGAACACCGTGCCCAGCAAGGCCAGCAGCGCCACCGGCACGTTGAGGTAGAGGCACCACCGCCAGCTCGCGTACTCGGTCAGCAGCCCGCCCGCGACCAGCCCGACGGCCGAGCCCGCCGCTCCCACCGCGGCGAAGACCCCGAACGCCCGCCCGCGTTCCCTGGTCCCGGTGAAGGTGGTGCTCAGCAGCGCCAGCCCGGCCGGCGCGAGCACCGCGGCGAAGACCCCCTGCAACGCCCTGGCCGTGAACAGCGTGCCGGGCGTACCGGCCGCCCCGCCCAGCGCGGAGGCCGCGGCGAACCCGGCCAGCCCGATGCCGAAGGCCCGCCGGTGCCCCAGCGCGCCGCTGATCCGGCCGCCGATGAGCAGCAGCCCGCCGAAGGCCAGCGCGTAGGCGGTGATCGCCCACTGGCGGCTGGCATCGGTCATGCCGAGCGCGCGCTGCGCCGAGGGCAGCGCGATGTTCACGATCGTCCCGTCCAGCACCACCAGCAACTGGGCCGCGCTCACCACCGGCAGCGTCAAACGCCTGATTTCCATGTGGCGCAACGCTATTCCTGTTGCCCGAGTCGTCACACGAGTTGCCCGCGCGGGCAACCTGGTCTGGTCTGGACCAGTGGGCGCCCTCTGCGCCGACTGGTCCGCCCCCGGAAGTAGGTGTCCGCACCGGCGCGGTTTTGGTCGAATGGAAGGCGCGCACAGGCGCGAAGGGTTCGAACTTGCGCGGGATGTCCTTGCCGCCGGGGCCAACCGCGGGATGTGGGGTTGGTGATGGGTGGCATGTCACGACTGCTGGGACTCGGGCTCGCGGTGCTCTGCGCCACGCTGGGCCTGACGGCGCCGGCGAGCAGCGCGGAAGCGGCGGAGACCTGCGCGGTGAAGTCGAAACCGGCGGGCAAGGTGCTGCACGGGTACTGGGAGAACTGGGACGGCGCGGTCAACGGCGTGCACCCGCCGTTCGGCTGGACGCCGATCACCGACCCCCGGATCCGCGAGCACGGCTACAACGTGATCAACGCGGCCTTCCCGGTGATCCGCTCCGACGGCACCGTGCTGTGGGAGGACGGGATGGACGCCACGGTCAAGGTGGCCACCCCGGCGGAGATGTGCGCGGCCAAGGCGGCCGGGCTGACCATCCTGATGTCCATCGGCGGCGCGACCGCGGGCATCGACCTGAGCTCCTCGGCGGTGGCCGACCGGTTCGTGGCCACCGTGGTGCCGATCCTGAAGAAGTACAACTTCGACGGCATCGACATCGACATCGAGACCGGCCTGGTGGGCAGCGGCAACATCAACCAGCTCTCGCCCTCGCAGGCCAACCTGATCCGGATCATCGACGGCGTGCTGGCCGCGATGCCGTCGAACTTCGGGCTGACCATGGCCCCGGAGACCGCCTACGTCACCGGCGGCAGCGTGGTCTACGGCTCGATCTGGGGCGCCTACCTGCCGATCATCAAGAAGTACGCGGACAACGGCCGCCTGTGGTGGCTGAACATGCAGTACTACAACGGATCCATGTACGGCTGCGCCGGCGACTCCTACCAGGCGGGCACCGTGCAGGGCTTCACCAAGCAGACCGACTGCCTGGACAAGGGCCTGGTCATCCAGGGCAGCACGATCCGGGTGCCCTACGACAAGCAGGTGCCCGGCCTGCCCGCGCAGCCGGGCGCCGGTGGCGGCTACATGTCGCCGAGCCTGGTCTCGCAGGCCTGGCGGCACTACGGCGGCAAGCTCAAGGGCCTGATGACCTGGTCGATCAACTGGGACGGCTCGAAGAACTGGACCTTCGGCAACAACGTGAAGTCCTTGCAGGGCCGATGAAACGCGACGAGGCCGCGCCTGCCAGCGCGGCCTCGTCCTTCGGTCACTTCTTGCGCAGCCTGCCCCACGGCTTGTACACCGAGATCACGGTGGCGAACAGCAGCGCGGTGGTGGACACGATCGGCGGGTACACCAGGTCGCCCGGCCCACGCAGCGGCGCCTGCCCGGCGGCCAGCTGCCGCCCGTACTCGGCGATCTCGGTGACCCCGCTGCGCAGCGCGAAGGCCACCAGCGCGAGCAGCGCCAGGTTGAGCACCAGCTTGACCGCCACCCACCAGTACCGGACCAGCCCGTACTTGGTGCCCAGCCCCAGCACCACGCCACTGACCAGGCACAGCGCCGCCAGCGTGAGCATCGGCCAGACCAGCAGCTCCAGCACCTGGTAGCAGAGCGCGGCCAGCTGGGCGTCCGAGGTGCCCGCCGCGGTGAAGACCAGCACGGCCAGCACCACGTCCAGCCCGATCCAGGCCCCGGCGCTGACGATGTGCGCCACCAGCACGGCCTTGCGGGTGCGCCGCGGCAGCAGGCGCTCCCGCCCGGCACTGCGCCGGACCGGCGCGGGCCTCGGCTTGACTGCGGTTGCTTGCGTGCTCATGGGTGCTCCCTCGCCGACACGTCTGGTCGGTTCCCATCGTCGGCGGGAGCGCGGCCCCGGTCGTCCGTTGAGGCGGTGAACCCGGCTACGCGGATCTGCGTAGCCGCGGCTCAACGGCCCGCGCAGTACCGGCGGGGCAGCCAGTAGCGGAAGAAGTCGCAGAAGTGCCAGGTGATCGGCGGCCGCTCGGCCGCGGGCGGGGCGGGCGGCGGCGCGGAGGTGCTGGGGCGGGCGGGTGCGGGCTTGGCCGGGCGGGGCGCCGGTTTGGGCCGGGCGGGCAGGACCGGCTTGGTGACGATGGGCACCGTGACGATCGGGGCCGGGCTGGTGTGCACCGGTGGCGGGTCGGCGTAGACCGGGTCGACCGCCCTGGCCTCCAGCGGCGGCGGCAGGGCCAGCACCGGGTTGGCGATCAGCTGCGGCGGCCGCGGTGGCGGCCGGTCCAGGGCCACGACCGCGCCGGTGGCGGTGCCTGCCCCGAGCAGGGCCAGCGCCAGTAGTCGAGTGCGAGTGTTGGCGGTCGATCGCACGAGGCACCCCCGTCAGGTGGGTTTGTCCCGGTTAACGGGGGTGCCACCACTTCGGTTCAGCGCAGGGCCAGGGCCAGCTCCACCAGTCGCGCCCGGCCCGCGGTCGCCGACCGCGCCACCACCGCGGGCCCGCCGCCGGTGCCGGCCAGGGTCACCGCGGTGTCGGTCACCGCGGCCTGCCTGCCGTCCAGCTCGGTGTCGAACCGGGGCACCTGCGCCGGCAGCCCGGTCACCGGGTCGCGGGCCAGGTCCCGCTGGGTGCCGACCAAGATCCGCCCACCGCCGGGAGCGCCGTAGACCAGCAGCACCGCGTCGGTGACCCGGTCGGTGCTCCCGTACGGGCTGAGCACCCCGAGCAGCGGCTCCGGCTGGACCTGCTCGAACGGCACCAGGATCAGGTCGTCTGCCCCGGACTCGACGCTCTGCGCGATCCGGTGCGCCTGCTCCCGGTCGCCCGCGCCCTCGACGGACCCCCAGGCCCCGTCGGTCCACTCCCAGGCCACGCCCGTGCCCTGCCACACCGCCCGCCGCCCGTGCACCGGCGGCGCGGCCTCGCCCCCTGGTCCGGGACCGCCGCCGGTCATGGTGACCGTGGCCTGCCCGCCGCCGCCGTCGGCGCGCACCAGGGTGATCCGCTGCCGGTCCCGCCCGGTCTCGTAGCTGACCGGGGTGAAGCCACCGGCCGAGCCGACCCGGAAGGACTTGCGCAGCGGGTCGAAGGTCACCGCGGGCCGCGCGGGCTCGACCGTGGACAGCCCGCTGACCAGGCTCGGCGCCAGCAGCGCGATCAGCACGGTCAGCGCCGCGGCCACCCCGGCCCCGGCCACCTGCCGCAACCGTCGGCGCCGGGTCCCGGCCCGGATCGCCGCGGGCACGTCCACCGTGGACGGGGTGCGCGGCCCGGCCTCCCGCAGCGGGGCGAGCAGCTCCTCCGGTTCCATCTCCGCTACTCCTTCCCCAGGTTGGCCAGCGCCGACTCGCCCAGCAGCCGCCGCAGCGCGGCCAGCCCGAGCGAGGTCTGGCTCTTCACGTTCCCGGCCGAGCAGCCGAGCAGCTCGGCCACCTCCAGCACCGGCAGGTCCAGCAGGAACCGCAGCACCAGCACCGCCCGCGCCCTGGGCGCGACCCTGGCCAGCGCCGCGTGCACCACCGCCCTGGTCTCCACGTCCGGCCCGGCGGGCGCGGCGGTCGGCGGCAGTTCCTCGGGACCGCCGACCAGCCGGATCCGCTTGGCCCAGCCCAGCCGCTGCTCGGAGATGAAGGTGCGGACCAGCATCGCCCGGACGTAGCGGTCCAGGTCGTCCGCGGCGGCGGCCCGGCGCCAGTGCACGAAGAGCTTGGTGATGGTCGCCTGCACCACGTCGTCCGCGCGGTGCTCGTCCCCGCAGAGCAGGTACGCGGTCCGCCGCAGCGCGGGCAGCCGCGCGCTGACGTACTCGGTGTACCGCTGTTCCTCCGCCGCCCGCATCCGGCCACCACCTCCCCTCAACCCGGGGACGCGCACGGCCGCCGACGCGGTTGTGTGCGCTGGGCCACCCAAGGGGCTGTGTCACCGAGGGGGGAAGAAAGAAGTAGGCCGGGCACTCGCGGCGGGCGGACCCCTGGGGGTTAGGCCCACCCTGCGGCGATCCCGCCCGGCCTACTGCACCTACTGTAAACGCATCTGGGGCCGTTGTGCCTCGACATGCCCTAAAGACGCCAAAATTTCCGGAAAATCACTAGATTCTCGGCCTCAGGTCAGGGTTCGCCCCTCGGTCTCCGGTAGCGCCAGCGCGAGCAGCACCGAGACCACCAGGAAAGCGTTGATCACCAGCATGACCAGGGTGAACCCGCTGGAGGCTGCCAGCAGCAGGCCGATCGCGGCCGGTGCGCTGGTGCTGGCGATCAGCTGCATGGCGCTGGAGTAGGCGGCGCCGGTGCCCCTGGTCGCGGTCGGGTAGAACTCGCCGTTCCAGGTGTTCCACACCCCCCACGCGCCGAGGCTGAAGAAGGCCAGGGTGAAGTTGCCCAGGTACAGCTGGGTGAGCGAGTCGGCGGTGGCGAAGACGAAGCCCCCCGCGCAGGCGGCCAGCACGTACAGCAAGAAGATCTTCTTCCGGCCGAACCGCGCGGTCAGGTAGGAGGCGGTGAGGTAGCCGGGGATCATCATCACCGCGCTCAGCGCGGCGAAGGCCAGCGAGGCGTCCAGGGTCAGGCCCTTCTGCGCCAGCAACGTAGGCAGCCAGTTCTGCAGGCCCCAGTAGCCCCAGCTGAACACGAAGTTGACCAGCAGCGCGGGCACCGCCACCCGCACCAGCCCACCGCGGAAGAGCTCCAGCGGGTTGCCCACCCGGCCACCGCTGCCGGTCAGCCGCGCCTCCGCGTCCGGGCTGGACAGCTGACGCAGCACCACCCGCGCCTCCTCCTCCCGGCCGCGGGCGATGAGCCAGTACGGCGACTCCGGCACCACCGCGCGCAGCACGAACGCCCAGCCCCCGGCCACCGCCCCGGCCAGCATGATCTGCCAGCTCCAGTCCCGGATCAGGCTGGAGGCCCCGATCGCGCAGAGCAGCCCGACCGGCCAGCCCATGGACAGGTACACCGCGGCCCGCCCGCGGATCTTGGTCGGCACCAGCTCCAGGAAGTAGGGGAAGGTCACCGTGTACACCCCGGCCAGCGCGAACCCGGAGAGCACCCGCAGCAGGATCAGCACCCAGGGCTCCGGCGCGAACGCCGAGGCGATGGCCAGCACGCTGTAGGCCACCATCGACCCGAAACAGGCGGGCCGCCGCCCGATCCGGTCGGCCACCGGCCCCCACAGCAGCGCGCCGGGGATCATGCCGAAGGACAGCGCGGAGAGCACCAGCCCCACGGACGCCTGGTCCATCCCCATCGAGGCGGCCAGGTCCGCCTGCACGTAGACCAGCGCGACCAGTTCCCAGGAGTCGATGACAAAGGCGCCGAACAGGGTCAGCCCGATCATCAGGTGCCTGCGGGTGAACGGCATGTGGTCGAACGCGGCGCCGACGGGCACCACCCGCGGCTGAGCGGCGGTCATGGCTCTCCTCAATATCGCCCAAAATCCCCCGAAAGATAGTGCTCCGTACCCAGTCCGTCACTGTGCGCCACGCCCGCCCCCGCGATCGCCCGCCAGGCACCCGGCCCAGCGAACCTCTTGCCACCCCATCCCGGGCTCCCCTACCGTGCGCACATTCAGACCAGGGGGGTCTTTTTTCCATGCGATATCTGCTCGCGCTCGTCCTCGTGCTGCTCACCGCAGCCTGCGGCACCCAGCTCCCAGCCCCGGCGCCCGCCAACACCGCGCCCGCCACCAGCACCGCCGAGTCCCTGTCCCCCCGCCTGCGCCGCGCCCTGCCCACCGAGGAGATCATGACCCGGTCGGGCTACAAGCTCAGTGCCGACTACCGAGGCTTCGTCGAGGCGGAGAACCTCAAGAAGGGCCTGGTCCGCTCCTGCGAACCCAGCCCGTCCGATCTGCGCGTCGACGACGCGAGCCTGATCGGCTGGAGCCCGGTCGACGTGGAGGGCGGTGACCTGACCGGGCTGGAGCAGACCGTCACGCACTACCGCGACGGCCGGGCCGCCGAGGCGGTCGCCGACGCACGCGAGCAAGTGGCCTGTGGCAAGTTCCACTACGCAGGCACCACCTACCGGGTCACCGGCGAACTGGCCCTGCCCGCGCTGGCCGGAGTGGACGCGCAGTACGTCGTGTGCGGCAAGGCGGATCCGGCGTTCCTCGGCATTGGCTGTCTGCTGGTGGTGGGCAAGGGAGATCTGGCGGTCGTGTCGCTGGTTCGCGGACTCTCGAACAAGGCGGTGCCCGCGGAGGTGCGCCGGATCGGCCCGTTGCTGGCGAGCACCCTTGCCGGCGCCTGATCCACACCGGAGTTCCACCCCCGTTCAGTAACCGGCCATCCAGGTAGCGAAGCCATCCCGCTTGCGTAACCCCGGGCCCGGGCCACCCGAACGAGTGACAACGTCCGGGTATGGGTGGGTTTTTCGGCACGGTGCTGGGGATGCTGGATCTGCTGGGGGGTGCGCTCACCAGTGAGACCGGGCTGTGGGTGCTGGTCGCCGGGCTGGCCGTGGTGGTGGTCTGGCTGGTGGTGGACCGGTACCTGTTCGAACGCAACCGACTGGCCTGGCGGGTGGTGTTCGACTCCGGGCTGAACCTGAGTCTGCCGGGCGAGTTCGGCGAGCTGGAGCACTTCTTCCGCGGCCGCAAGGTGGACAACCCGTCCATGGTGATCCTGGCCATCCGCAACTCCGGCAGCACCGACGTGGCCGAGTCCGACTACGTCAACCGGCTGCGGTTCACCTTCGGGCCGCGCGAGGTGCGGGCGGTCAAGGTCTCCGAGGCCTCCGATGACATCAAGGAGCGGTTCAACACCGAGCTGGAGCACTCCGGCAACGAGGTGACCCTGCCCAAGGTGCACCTCAACCGGCGGGAGCGGTTCAAGTTCGCGGTGCTGCTCTCCGGCACCGACAAGGGCGTGCGGCAGAGCCGGGGCCAGCTCTACGGCGGGCTGATCCAGGACGAGGCGGCGCAGCGGCGGATCACCCGGCAGCGGGTGCTGCGCTGGCTGGCCGGGGCGCTGACCCCGGTGGTGCTGGTGGTGCTGATCGTCTCGACCAGGTCCGCGCCGGACAACTGCGGCGGCGCGGGACAGCTGCGACTGGTCGGCTCCACCGCGTTCGCGCCGATCGCCGAGGAGATCACCAAGGCGCACCTGGCAGGCTGCGCGGGCACCGAGATCAAGGTCGAGCCGAACAGCAGCCTGGAGGGCCTGCAACAGCTCCAGGCGGCCGGGGCGACCGAGTCGCTGGCCACCGTCTCCGACGGGCACGCCGGGGACGTCGCGCCGGAGCTGAAGCCAAAACCGTTGGCGGCCATCGTGTTCAGCGTGGTGGTCAACGAGGAGGTGTCCAAACAGGGCATCACCGACCTGAGCCTGGAACAGCTGCGCAAGATCTACGCCGGCGAGTACACAAACTGGAGCCAGGTGCGGCCGGGGGTGAACCTGCCGATCCGGATCGTCAGCCGCACCGGCTCCTCCGGCAGCCGCACCACCTTCGAGAAGTACGTGCTCGGCTTCCCGGAGGACCGCCTCTCCCCCAGCCTGACCTCGCAATTTTGCGAGACCAACGACCGCAACCCTGGCGTGCCGTGGACCCGCTGCGAACGCGCCCGCACCAGCGAACTGCTGGACCGGGTGAACGCGGTCTCCGGCGCCATCGGCTACGCCGAGGCCCAGACCGCCGCCGACCGCGCCAGGTACCCGAAGCTGGTCCGGGTCCGCCTGGCCGGCAAGGAGCCGATCTACGAGCACATCGACCCGAACCAGGACAGCAGCTACCCGTTCTGGACCGTCGAGTACCTCTACACCAACGGCACCCCGGCCCCGGCCTCCATCCTCGGCAACCTCATCCGCCACCTGGCCACCGACTCGGCCCGGGAAAAGCTCCGCGCGGCCAGCTACCTCCCCTGCGCCAAGACCGAGACCTCGGTCCTGGAACTGTGCCGCAACCCCCGCTGAGCGGGGCTGTGTCACGCTCGATCCTGGCCAGCAGATCTTCGTTATACTCGGCCAATCATGCAGATCAGCGCGGGTGGCGACCCATTGTGAGCACGCAGGGCAACGAGGTGCTGGCCGAGATCGCGGAGGCGGTCCGGCTTCAGGAAGGACCTGCGGGGGTGCGGGCCGTGGTCCGCGCGTTCCGGCAGATCGGACCCGCCTCCACCAGAGATGTCAGCAGGCACACCGGGTTGCCGGTGCCGATCGTGGCGGCGGTGGGCAACGAGCTGCGCAGGCACGGGTTGCTGGGTGAGCAGCGGCCGTCCCGGCTGACCGACAGCGGGCTGGAGCTGATCGCGCACCTCGGGCTCGGGCTGGACCTGGACACCGACTGCTCCCGGTGCGGCGGGCTGGAGATCCCGATCCCCCGGGCGTTGCAGGAGGCCGTCGAGCAGCTGCGGCGGATCTCCGCGGCGGGGCCGGGGGCGGACCTGGCGCTGGACCAGTCGCACTGCACCGCGGAGACCAAGGTCCGCCGGGTGCTGGCGCTGATCAGGGCCGGGGTGCTGCCGGGGTCCTCGGTGCTGCTGGTGGGCGATGACGACCAGGTGTCCATCGCGATCGCCGTGGTCGAGCAGGCGCTGGGCGTGCCGCTGGTGTCCAGGCTGGCGGTGGCCGACATCTCCGACGAGGTGCTCGACTTCATCGCCGACACCGCCTCCACCATGGACTTCCGGGTCGACCTCGCCAAGCACGACCTGCGCGAGCCGCTGCCGCCGCGACTGGTCGGCCAGTTCGACGCGGCCATGACCGACCCGCCCTACACCGCGGAGGGCGCGCGGCTGTTCCTGTCCAGGGCGGTCGAGGGGCTCAAGCCGGGGCCGGCGCAGAGCGTCTTCTTCTCCTTCGGGGCCAAGGGGCCGGAGGAGATGCTGGCGGTGCAGCAGGAGATCATCGGGCTGAACCTGGTGACGCACAGCCTGATCCGCAACT
Organism: Crossiella sp. SN42; assembly: GCF_023897065.1. Lineage (GTDB taxonomy): Bacteria > Actinomycetota > Actinomycetes > Mycobacteriales > Pseudonocardiaceae > Crossiella. Next base: position 216,146 of record NZ_JAMHIV010000006.1, on the reverse strand, counting down.
TCAACGAGTACCAGGGCAGCGGCATCCTCGGCGGCACCGGTTTCTTCCAGCACCTGCTGACCACCGAGGCCACCGCCTCCTCGGTGCCGGGCGCGTACCAGGGGCCGCTGTACACCAGGGAGAAGCGGAGCAGGCTGCGCGAGTACGAGTGCGGCAACTGCGGGGCGAAGTTCCCGGTCGGCGCGGGCGCGGAGTGGAACTCGGTGGCCGACCTGCGCGCCGCGGGCTGCCCGAACTGCGGCAAGGGACCGTTCCGGCCGCTCCAGCTCATCGGAGAGGAATCGTGACCGACTTCCAGGTGCGGCCGGCGGTCGAGTCCGACCTGCGCAGGCTGGCCGAGTTCGAGGCGGAGATCGCCCGGATCTCCTTCCAGGACGACGCGATCGACGACCTGGACGTGCAGGAGCGCCGGATGGCCAAGGCGATGGCCAAGTCCGCCGAGGGCATGTTCGTGGCCTGCCGGGGTGAGGAGCCCGCGGCCGGGTGGCTGTGGATCACCGTCAACACCAACCCGATGAGCGGGCAGCGCTACGCCAACTTCCGCTCGCTGGCGGTCGCCGAGATCCCGGAGCGCACCCAGGTCGGCGAGCAGTTGTTGCGGGCGGGGCTGGACTACGTCGACTCCCACGGCGTCACCGAGGTGGTGGGCAAGGTCTTCGCCGGCAACCTGCCGATGCGGGTGCTGTACAAGCAGTTCGGGTTCGAGGCCGCGCACCTGACCATGAAGCTCGACCGGCGGAAGCGGTAGATGAGCGTCAAGTGCGTGGTGTGGGACCTCGACGGCACGCTGTGGGACGGGATCGCCGTCGAGCAGACCACCGAGACCCTGCTGGCGCCGCGCGCCGAGGTGCTGGCGCTGATCGACGAGCTGGCCGCGCGCGGGGTGCTGAGCAGCATCGCCAGCCGCACCGACCCGTCCATCCTGGCGCTGCTGCTGGCCGACGAGCCGCTGGCCGAGCGGTTCGTCGCGCCGCAGGCGGACTGGCAGGACAAGAGCGTGGCGCTGCGCCGGATCAGCGCCGAGCTGGGCATCGGGCTGGCCGCGCTGGCCTTCGTTGATGACAACCCGTTCGAGCGGGCCGAGGTCGCCGCGGCGCTGCCCGAGGTGCTGGTGCTCGCCCCCGAGCAGGCCGCCGGGCTGCTGGACTCCCCCGAGCTGGACCCCTCTGCGCTGACCCCGGAGGCGCGCGGCCGGGTCCGGCGCTACCGCGAGGAGGCCCGGCGCAAGGACGCGGAGACCGCGTTCACCGGGTCGCGGGCGGAGTTCCTGCGCTGGTGCGGGATGCGGCTCACGCTGCGCGCGGCCACCGAGGCGGATGTGCCGCGGCTGGTGGAGCTGGCCCGGCGCACACATCGGATGAACACCACCGGCGATGTGCCGCCGGTGCAGGACGTGCTGGCCCGGCTGACTGACCCGGATGGGTGGTTCTTGCCGGTGGCGGAACTTTCTGACCGGTTCGGCGGCTATGGGCTGATCGGTGCCGCGGTGATCGAGAAGGGCACGGCAGCCGAGTCGAGCGCGGCAGTGGCGTGGCGGGTGCGGCTGCTCGCGTTGTCCTGCCGGGTGGCGGGGCGGGGTGTCGCGCCCGCGTTCCTGCGCTGGGTGATGGACCGCGCGCTGACTGAGGGCGCACTTGAGCTGCACGTGCCGGTGCGGCCGACCGGGGCCAACGTCGAGCTCCGGGTGCTGTTCCGCCAGTGCGGGCTGCGCGTCACCGGTCCGCAGCCCGAGGGCCTGGCGATCCTGGGCCGCAGGCTGGACCAGGGCCCGTTGCCGGACTACCCCGAGTACCTCGAACTGGAGAAGGTGGACCCATGACGGTCGAGGCGGAGATCCGCGGCCTGCTGGCCGAGGCCGTCGAGCTGGACCGCGCGACGGTTGACGCGCTGCCAGCGGACACCCCGCTGTTCGCCCCGGAGATCGGCCTGACCTCGCTGGCCGGGCTGAAGCTGCTCAGCGCGATCCGGGACCGGTTCGGCGTGGATGTGGCGGATGAGGACATGAACCTTGACTCGCTGGAGTCCATCGCCAGCCTGGCCGCCTTCGTCGGCACGAGAACCCGCCGATGACACAGGCGGTGTCATCGGCGGGACTCGGGCATCACTAGGTACACGCCGGGCACCAGCACGGGGCCCGGTGAGCTGGACGGTCTCAGTACCTGTCTTGGTAACGATCGTCGCTGTTGTCGAATCGGTCGTCGACCTGACGGCCGCCGCTCGATGTTCCGGACAGCTCTCGCTGAAGGGCCTCGAGGTCGGTGGTCGGCGAGCTGTACTTGATCTCGCGAGCGACCTTCGCCTGCTTGGCCTTAGCTCGGCCGCGCCCCATGGCTCGACCCCCTCGTACCCGGGGCAGGGCGGTCGGACTGCGCCGACGGGCCCCGCTCGTCTCAGTATTTGTCCTGGCCGCAGCATACCTGGTGCGCAGAGCGGAGCAAGCACACATACCCCGCGATCATGTCGCGTGGCGGGGTGGTAAAACGGTGCGCTTATGCCTCAGCCGACCGGCCGGGACGATCTTGCGGTGATCACGGCCCATGGCCAGGTCATCAGTGCCCAAGCCCCGCTGAGCAGCGCGTATCCGATGAACAGGTACCACGGCCAGCCGCCCATCAGGTCCAGCAGCGAGCCTGCTGGCGGCTTCTCGCTGAGGAATCCGTAGTTCGCCCCGATGAGCGGGTTCACGACGGACATCACTATCGCCCACACCGCCGTCACCAGCAGCGTGAGCCGGTAGCCCGACCAGTCGGGGCGCAGCCGCAGGCCCCAGATCAGGAAGACCGCGGCCCACACCTCCAGGATGTGCTGGCTGAAGAACATCAGGAAGCCGAAGTCGGGGAAGTCGGCGCCGCGCAGCGCCGGGGTGGCCAGCGCCTGCACGGTCAGGGTGAGGTTCCAGTAGTAGGTCAGCGCCAGCGCCCAGCGGGCGTGCGTCCACAGCGCGACCACCGCGGCGATCCAGGCCAGGTCGGAGAGCTGAAGCGGCAGCGAGTGGCCGAGGCCGAACTGCTCCGGCAGCAGCACGTACAGCTGCATCGGCAGGTGCAGGACGAGCAGGACCAGCGCCAGCGCCCGGCTGAACCGGAGCCGGGACTCCTCGGTGTCCAGCCCGCGGCCGAGCAGGATCAGCACGGCAGCGCCGGCGGCGAAGACCGCGATCGCACCCCAGTGCGAGGCGCCGTAGGGGGCGAACTCCCCGGCCAGCAGCGTCACGGGCCGAGGTTAGCCGGACTGGTTCGGCCAGGGGCCGGAACGCACCTGTTCGGCCCAACCTGTCCGGTTCGCCGGGGTTGTCGCGGTGCGTGCGCGTACGGTCACCGGCCGTGGACAACTGGGTCGTGGTGGCCGGGCTGGTGTTCTTCGTGGTCGGCGTGGCCGGCGCGCTGCTGCCGAGCGTGTCGGTGCTGCGGCACCAGCTGCGCGCGCGGCAGCGGGGCGGTTCACCGGTGCGGGAGCTGGCCGAGGGCGTGGCGGCCGGGCTGCGCGGGGAACCCGCGCCGCCGGGCGAGCCGGAGCCCGAAGGCGGGCCGCGGCGGCCGGAGGCGGACTTCACCGCCCGGCAGTTGCAGCTCTACGCCGACTACCACGAGACCGCGCGCACGGAGGGCTGGCTGAGCTTCCGGCTGGCGGTGGCCGCGGCCGGGCTCGGGTTCATGGTGATCCTGGCCTCGGTGGCGCTGCTGGTGTTCCAGGGCGGGGACACCGCGTGGCTGGGCACGGTGAGCGGGGTGGTCTGCGAGGCGGTCGCCGCCCTGTACCTGAGCGAGGCCCGCTCCACCAGGGAGCGCGCGGCCCGGATGTTCGACCTGTTGAACGCCGAGGTGGTGCGGACGGTGAACACCATGCGCGCGGTGGAGATGGCCGCCCAGCTCACCGACGAGCGCGAGCGGCAGCAGCTGCTCGCCGCGATCGCGCTGCGCCTGCTGGACTCCGCCCCGCAGCCGCAGGCCCCCGCGCCGCCACCGGAGCCACCGGCAGGCCCGTGACCCTTTTGTGGGTTCGGCGTAACCACTGACCGTGCCCGCGCGACGACGATAGGTGTCCGGTGAGTTGTCGCGAGGGGGTCCCATGGCGGGAGACGGGCTGCGCAGGCTGCGGTGGCCGTTCATCGGGCTGGCCGTGCTCGGCGCGGTGCTGCTGCTGGCGGTGCTGCTGCCCGGCCTGACCCCCGGCGAGCCGCCCGCGCCCGCGCAGTGCGCCGGGGAGCGGGTGGAGATCCTGGTGGTGGTGTCGCCGGAGAAGGGCGACCTGATGAGCGAGCTGGCCAAGGAGTACGGCGCGGCCCGGCGGCCGGTGCGGGACAGGTGCGCGGCGGCCAGGACGGTCAAGTCCTCCGCGCTGGGCAGCGGCGGCTCGGTGGACGCGATGGCCTGCGGCTGGCACGCCCAGCAGATGGGTGAGGCCCGCCCGGACGCCTGGACCCCGGCGGCCACCACCTGGCTCAAGATCGCCCAGCAACGCCACCTGCGCTGCCAGGACAAGCCGACCGGCGTCTCCCTGACCGCCGACCGGGACGCGGTAAGCCTGGCCAAGACCCCACTGGTGGTCGGCATGCCGGAGCCGATGGCCAAGGCGCTGGGCTGGCCGGAGCAGCCGATCGGCTGGCGCACCCTGCTGGAGCTGGCGCAGAACCCGGAGGGCTGGGCCAAGTACGGCCACCCGGAGTGGGGCGCCTTCCGCCTGGGCAAGACCAACCCGAACCTGTCCACCTCGGGCCTGCACGCCACGGTCGCCACCTTCTTCGCCGGCACCGGCCGCTCGGACGACCTGACCGAGGCCGACCTGGCCGATGCCAAGGCGGTGAACTACGTCCGGGGCGTGGAGAACAGCGTCGTGCACTACGGCGAGACCACGCTGACCTTCCTGCAGAACCTGTACGAGGCGGGCCGGGGGCGCAACGAGAGCGGCCTGGACTACATCAGCGCGGTGACGGTGGAGGAGAAGTCCATCGTCGACTTCAACCGGGGCCAGCCCGAGGGCCGCACCGAGGGCAAGCCAACCCCGCCCAAGGTCCCCCTGGTCGCGGTCTACCCCAACGACGGCACCCTGATGTCGGACAACCCGTACCTGGTGCTCGACTGGCCGGACGCCGACCCCGTGCGCAAGGAGATCGCCAAGGACTTCCAGGCTTTCCTGGCAGGCAAACAGGACCGCTTCACCGCCATCGGCTTCCGCGACACCGAAGGCAAGGCAGGCCCGGAACTCCGCAAGGAGAAAGGAATCCTGCCCGACCGCGAGCTCAAACTCATCCGCACCCCATCCGGCCCGGTGCTCGCCAAACTCCCCGAAGCCTGGCGCGAACACCGCAAACGCGCCAACGTCCTGATGGTCATCGACGTCTCCGGCTCCATGGCCGAACCCGCCATCCCCGGCGGCCCCACCCGCCTGGACGGAGCCAAGGCAGCGGCCAGCGGCGCGGCCCTGGACAACCTGGCCCCGGACGACAGACTGGGCTTGTGGACCTTCAGCTCCCCGGGCGCCTCGGAGTCCACGCCCTGGCGGGTGCTGGTGGAACCCGGCCCGGTGTCGGCGGTGCTGCCGAGGTACCGGACCCAGGTGGACAAGCTGACCGCACAAGGAGACACGGCGCTGTACGCGACGATCCGCCAGGTGCAGAAGGAGTTGCGGCAGAACCTGGACCCAAAGCGGATCAACGCGGTGGTGCTGCTGAGCGACGGCGCTAACCGGTATCCAGAAGACGAGAACCTGGAGAGCCTGGTGGCGGACCTGCGGCAGCACAGCCCGGAGCGGTCGGTGCGGGTTTTCCCGATCGCGTATGGGCAAAGCAGCGATTTGCGGGTGCTGGAGCAGATCGCGCGGGCGTCACGGGCGAAGGCTTACGACTCGCAGGATCCAAGGTCGCTGGAGAAGGTGCTGGCCCAGGTGCTGTCGAACTTCTAGCGACGGGTGAGGCTTGGGTCTTGGGGTGAAAACCCACAAAGTGGGCCTCTCGTCTTCTCCGTACGGCCTGGAGACTGCTAACCGCATCCCCGCCAGCGGACGCTCACAGCAACCGCCGCCGGTGCCACGAAACGTGACGGCGGCCGCTGGTGGGGATGTGGTTCGCTGTCGGAAGGCTGTGCGGAGAAGACGAGAGGACCGCGAGCACGCTGGAACCGGCCCCGGCAACACAAACCCCGCCCCGCAACCTGCTCATCCCGGCTCTTGACTTGTCAAACCCCTCCGGGGGTCTGCCCGTCCGGCGAGGACATTCTTTTGATCTTCGGGGTTAAAACCAAGAGCGAAGATCAAGAGCGTCCTCGCCGGACGGGCAGAGATCAAAGCATGGGGGGGAAAGTCAAAGTCAAAGGCCAAGACGCAAGCGGGTCTTGAGGTTCCCCATGCCCGTCAACCTTCCGAAATCAAACCACATCCCAGCGAGCAGCCGCCGTCACGTGGCGTGGCCTTGGCGGCGGTTGCTGTGAGCGTCTGCTCGCTGGGATGCGGTGTGATCTCTCCAGGTTGACGGGCATGGGGAACCTCAAGACTTCGGACAAGTTTTGAAAAGCCAGCCCGTCGCTGGGTCCTCAACAGCTCACCCTTCGGGGTGGAAAGCGCGACGCGATCCGGCGAGGCCGCGGCCCCGGTGTCACGCTGCTCGTCGGGCGCAGCGCATCCGGGAGGCATCATGCCGCTAGGGTCCCTGTCAGCACACGCGATCCGCGGTCTGGTCGTCCTATTAGGACTGACCACTGGAGTGTCCATTTCGGACGCATCGGCTGAACCGTTGAAGATGGTGGAGTACCGGGGCTACCGGGTGGCGGTCCCGGCTTCGTGGGAGGTGGTCGAGCTCGACGGCGCGCCGACGCGGTGTGTGCGGTTCGACCAGAACGTGGTCTACCTGGGCAAGCAGGGTGATCGGCAGCGGTGCCCGTCCAGAGCCGTGGGCCGGACCGAGGCGCTGCTGGTGGAACCCCTGGAGGACGGGGTGATCCGGCCGGACACGGTGACCGCGGCCGCCGGGTCGGCGCGGGCCGCGCTGCCGGCGCCGACGGGGCATGAGATCACGATGCAGGTCCCGGCCGCCGGGGTGCTGGTGACGGCCAGCTATGGCAACTCGGCCGCGGGCATCAGGGCGGTGCTGGACTCGGCCCGGATCACCGGTGATGCGGTGGCGATGGCCCCCAGGTCGGTCACCACGGCGGCACCGCGGACCGCCGCCTGGGTTGAGCAGCCGGGTGACTTCACCGGGCACGGGTTCGACACCTGTTCCGCGCCGCCGAACGAGGGCATGGACACCTGGTTGCGGTACTCGCCCTACCGCGCGGTCGGCATCTACATCGGCGGGATCAGCAAGGCGTGCGGGCAGCGGCACCTGAACTGGGGCTGGGTGCACCGGCAGGTCAGCAGGGGCTGGCGGCTGCTGCCGGTCTACGTGGGGTTGCAGGCCCCGTGCACCGGGTTCCGCAACAAGATCAATCCGGATCTCGCGGGCCACGAGGGATGGGCGGACGGCAACGACGCCGCGCAACAGGCCCGGCATCTGGGGATCGGCAACGGCAGCACCATCTACGCCGACATGGAGAGCTTCAACCCCGAGGACGGGCCGTGCCGGGACGCGGTGCTGACCTACCTGCGGAACTGGATCATCCGGGTGCACCAGCACGGTTTCCGCACCGGGGTGTACAGCAGCGCGGCCACCGGCATCCAGGCCATGGCCAACGCACCCGGTTTCCCGCTGCCGGACCACATCTGGATGGCGCACTGGGACGGCGCGGCCAACGTGGACAGCCGGTACGTGCGCGGGGACCTGTGGCCGCGCAGGCGGATCAAGCAGTACACCGGTGGCCACCCGGAGTCGCACTACGGGTGGGAGATCTACATCGACAGCAACTTCGTCGACCGCACCTGGTGAGCGCGGTCAGGGCCGCAGCAGCCTGGCGCCCAGCGGGGTCTGGGTGTGCAGCACCACCGGGCCGTTGCGGCGGCTGGTGATCAGGCCCGCGTTGCGCAACACGGTGGTGTGCTGGCTCGCCGAGGCCGGGGAGATCCGGAGGCGGCGGGCCAGCTCGCCCGTGGTGCAGCCGACGCCGACCGTGGCCAGCACCGCGGCCCTGGTCCCGCCCAGCAGCGCGGCCACCGCGGGGGCCGCCGCCTCGGCCGTGCCACCGAACCAGGCCGGGTCCTTCTCCACCGGGTAGACCAGCACCGGCGGCTGGGTCGGGTCGAGCAGGCTGATCGGGTGCCGCCAGCAGAAGAACGAGGGCACCAGCAGCAGCCCGCGGCCGTCCAGGCGCAGCTCCTGCTCGGTCGGGTAGTCCACCTCCAGCACCGGGTTCTGCCAGCGCATCATCGGCCGCAGGCTCTCCAGCAGGCCCTCCGCCCCGCCGTCGAGCAGGGAGCGGGCGCGCAGCGCGCGGTCGGCGTCCAGCTGGGCCTGCAACGCGCCGCTGAACGGGGCCACCGCCAGCTCGTAGTAGGCGGTCAGCGCGGTGGCCAGCCTGCGCAGCAGGTCCGGGTCGCCCTCGGCCAGCCCGGCCGCCCAGGACGGCAGGTGCTGCCGCCCGGCCAGCAGCTCCAGCTCGGCCCGCAGCCGGGCGGCCGGGGTGTGCAGCAGCGCGTCGATGCCGGCCTGCCAGCCCGCGCGGGCGTCGGCCGGGGTGAGGAAGTCCGGGAAGTAGCCGCGCTGGGGCACCAGCGGCAGCAGCATGCGCAGCTCAGGGCGGACCTCGGCGGTGGCCAGGCCGCCGCGCACCCTGGCCCGCCACTGGCCGAAGACCAGGGCGCCGTCCCTGGCCCGCAGCCGGTGCAGGCTCAGCATGGACTCCCAGAGCGGGTCGGGCGCGTTGGCCACCCGGGTCCGCCCCAGGTCCTCCGGCGTGAAATGTATTCGAAGCATGCGCCATCTCACTTCCCCCGAACACCGGGAAAGCTAACTCGACCTGCGCTTTTCAGATATACGTGAATAAGAAAGCCAAAAGAGTCCCCTTCCAGTGAAACTTCCACTACGGCAACTGGCAAGGATGGAGCGAGCATGACTCGACGACTCATCACGATGGTGCTGGTCAGCACCGTCGCCCTGCTGATGGGCAGCGCCGGGCTGGCAAGCGCCACGGAGACCCCGTCACCGGACAAGGCCACGGCCATCGCCGCACACGAGCTGGGTGTGCAAGCGGAAAGCCGAGTCCTCAACTACACCTGGCAACGACAGCAGACCGGCTATTGGTGCGGCCCCGGCTCGACCTGGATCGCGCTGAGCACCAGGGTCAGCCCGCCCAGCCAGCAGACCCTGGCCAACTACATGGGCACGCACACCGGCGGCACCGACCACATCGGCCTGGTCCGCAACGCGCTCAACCGGTTCGCGAACACCCAGTGGTTCGCGGCCAAGAACATGGCCGACCCGCCCAGCACCGCCCAGCGGGACCTGCTGAAGCGGGACGTGCTGCTCAACCTGGACAACGGCTACCCGCTGGTGGCCAACGTGATCAGCGGCTGGCGCCCGCCGGGCTACCCGGGCGGCACCATCTACCACTACGTCGCGATCGTGGGCTACAAGGACCACGGCAACACCGTGCTCGTGGCCGACCCCGCCGGTGAAGGCGCGGGCGGCGGTGGCTGGGCGAACGTGCCCCGCGCCTACTGGGTCAGCACCTGGAACATGGGCACCTGGATCGGCGGCAAGGGTTACGCCGCCTGAGGAACGCCAAAAGGACCGGGTGCCCCTCCCCTGATTCCCCGTGGGAGAGGCACCCGGTCCGGGTGTGCGGTTCAGGCTGACGCGAGGGCTACCGTCGGCGACAGCTTGGCCGCACGCCCGGCGGGGAACCACCCCGCCAGGGTGCCGATGAGCACCGAGGCCCCGACGCCGCCGGCGATCGCCTCCAGCGGAAGCGCCACCGGCCAGTCGTTGCTCATCGCGTAACCGATGCTGACGCCCAGTCCCAGCAGGACCCCGAACACCCCGCCGAGCCCGGACAGCAGCACCGCCTCGGTGAGGAACTGCGCCCGCACCTGCCCGCGGCCCGCCCCGAGCGAGCGCCGCAGACCGATCTCGGACCGCCGTTCCAGCACGGAGATCACCATCGTGTTCGCCACCCCCACCCCGCCCACGAGCAGGGCGACCGCGCCCAGCCCGAGGAACAGCGTGGTGAAGGTGGCCTTGGCCTGGATCTGCGCGGCCAGCGCGTCGGAGGGGCGGCTGACCTTGACCTCCTCCGGGTTCTTCGGGTTCACCGTGCCCGGCAGCACCTCGCGCACCTTGTCCACAGTGGACTCCAGCGAGCGCTCGTAGACCGTGGTCGGGTGACCGTCGAAGCCGAGCTGGCCCTTGGCCACCTCCCAGCTCACCATGGCCGAGCGGTCCAGCTCCTCGGCCAGCGGCATCGGTTCCAGGATGCCCAGCACGGTGAACCACTTGCCGCCCAGGAAGACCTGCTCGCCGGGCTGGGTCACGGCCAGCCGCTGCGCCGCGACGCTGCCCAGCACCACACCCGGGTACTTCGCGGTGGCCGCGTTGAACCAGGCGCCTGCCTTGATCTTGCCGCCGAGGGTGTCGAGCAGGTTCTGCTCGACCGCCTCCACGCTGAGCCCGCCGGTGTTCTGCGGGTCCTCCTTGTCGCTGCGCAGCACCTTGACCCCGCTGAGCGCGGCCACCGAGGAGGCCTTCTGCACCGAGCCGATCCGGCGCACCATGGCCGAGGCGTCCTCCGGCAGCTTGGCCGACTCGCCGAACATGGTCTGCCCCGCGCCGACCCGCAACAGGTTGGTGCCCAAGGACTCCAGCTTGGCCTGCAACTCGGCCTGGCTGGAGGCGGAGATGCCCAGCACGGACACCATGGCCGCCACCCCGATCGCGATACCCAGCGCGGACAGGATGGCCCGCGCCGGGCGGCCGAAGACCCCGGTGAGCCCGGCCCGCACCAGGTCGAACACGCTGATCCGGGCCGAGCGCGGCAGCCTCGGCAGGCTGCCCGGCGGCGTGGACCTCTGTCTGATCATGCCGCCACCAGCCCGCTGTCGTGCCGCACCACACCGTCGAGCAGCTCCACCCTGCGCGGCAGCGAGCGGGCGATCTCCATGTCGTGGGTGATCACCGCGATCGTGGTGCCGTCCTCGTGCAGCTCGTGCAGCAGCTCCAGCACACCGCGCCCGGAGGCCGAGTCCAGCGCGCCGGTCGGCTCATCGGCCAGCACGATGGCCGGTTTGCCGACCAGCGCCCTGGCGATGGCCACCCGCTGCCGCTCGCCGCCGGAGAGCTCGGCCGGTTTGTGCTCAACCCGGTGGCCGAGGCCAACCCGCTCCAGCGCGTGCACCGACCGCGCGATCCGCTCGGCCCTGGGCACCCCGTGGTAGAGCAGCCCGGTGGCCACGTTCTGCGTCGCGGACAGGTACGGGGTCAGGAAGAACTGCTGGAAGACGAACCCGATCCAGTGCGCCCGCACCGCGGAGAGCTGCCGGTCCGACAGCGACCGCACCTCATGGCCCAGCAGCCGCACGGTGCCCGAGGTCGGGTGGTCCAGGGTGCCCATCAGCTGGAGCATGGTCGACTTGCCGGAGCCGGACGGGCCGACCACGGCGAGCAGCTCGCCGGAGTCGATCCGCAGGCTGGCCCCGCGCAGGGCGTGCACGCCACCCGCGTACTCCTTGGACACCGCGGAAAGCTCGATCACCGGAGTCATAGCCCAGCCACTTTCACCGTGGCGCCCTCGCTGAGACCGGACCCGCTCACCTCTACCTTGCCCTTGGCGAACATGCCCAGCTCGACCGCGACCAGTTTGCCGCTGCCGTCGGCCTGCACGACCTCCACCGCGTAGCCGCCCTCGGACAGCGCGAGCAACGCGCCGACCGGCACGGTGAGCACGTTCTCCTTGCGGCGGCTGGTGAAACCGACCCGCACCGGCGCGGCGTCCAGCTTGCCCGCGGCCTCCGGCTCGGTCAGCTCCACCTCGGCCTTGACCACGGTCTTGCCCGCGCTGGGGCCGCTCTCCTCGGCGGACTTCTCCGCCACCGTGCCGACCGAGGTCACCTTGCCCTTGGTGGACTTGCCGCCGGGCAGGGTCACCTCCACCTCGGCGCCCTCCTTGGCCAGGGACTGCTTCTCCACCGGCACCTCCACGCTGACCGTGCGGGTGGTGCCGGTGCCGGCCAGCACCTTGCCCTGGGCGGGCGTGCCCAGCGCTGCGTCCACAGTGGACACTCGGAAGGCGCCGGGCTGGAGCACCACCGCGGCCGGGTCCACCGAGCCGGTCTGCTCAAGGCCGAGCTTCTTCTGCCACTTCTTCACCGCGGCCGCGGTCTTGGCGTCGAACTTCTCGTCCACGGTGAACCCGGTGTAGCCCAGCGCGCGCAGGTTCTGCTCCAGCTGCCGGACGTCGGAGCCCTTGTCCATCCCGGACTCCAGCTTGCGCCAGAACGGCTTGTCCCCGAACAACAGCGGCACCGGCTTGTCGTTCACCTGGTACACGGCATCGCCCCGGCCGAGCTGGTCGCCGGGCTTGGGCAGCCAGGTGACCACTCCGCCGCCGCCGTGCGCGGTGACGTCGAACTTGCCGCTGTAGCCGAGCTTGCCGGAGAGCTCCTCGTGCTCCTGCAAGGTGGTCCGGACGATCTTGCTGGTCTTGCTCTGCGGCTGCTGGTTCCCCTTGTCCGCCTTGGCGTCCTCGTTGTGCCCCAGCACCAGCACCCCGGTCACCCCGACCGCGGTGACGGTGGCCGCGGTGAGCACCACGTACGGCCAGCGGCGGCGCAGGCGTCGCGGTTCGGTCATTTCACCGGCTCCGCCCCGGCCATGCCCGCGTTGCCCATGCCGCATTCCTTCATCGCCTTCTCGGCTTTCTCCTTGTCATCGCCCAGGTTGATGGTGGCCCCGTTGCCGCCCTCGGCCTCCTTGATGTCGATGCCCTTCTCCCGCAGGCACTGGTTCATCTTGGCCCGCTTGTCCTTCTCCTTCGGGTCGTTGGGGTCGAAGTCGCTCTTGGGCAGGTACTTCTTGCAGGCCTCGTTGGCCTTGTCCATCTTGGAGTGGTCGCCCTCCATCGGGATCGCCCGCGCCATGCCACCGGAGTTGGGGTCCGGGTCGGGGAAGTCGACGCCGTTCTCCCGCATGCACGCGGCGAACTTGAGCATCGCCGCCTTGGGGTCCTTGGGCACGTCGTCCGCGCCGGCCTTCTGCTCGGTGCCCTTGTTGCCGCCGTTCAGGCTGGCCGGGCCGTCGGCCTTGTCCTCGCCACCACAGGCGCTCAGGGTGAAGGCGGTCACCAGCGCGGTGACACCCAGGCCCAGCCGGGTCAGCGTGTTCATCGTTCCTCCTCACCGCGTCGGACCGGTTGGCCCGGCGTTGTGGGGCCAGGTCTACGCGGACGGGTGTTTCCGGAGGCTCTCCGCCGACGGAAACATTCCGGAAACCCCCGGCCCGCGCATACTCGGTGGCATGCGGGTTCTGGTGGCCGAGGACGAGGTCGTGCTGGCCGAGCTGGTGGCCTCCGGGCTGCGCGCCGAGGCGATGGCGGTGGACGTGGTCTTCGACGGCCTGTCCGCGCAGGAACGGCTGGCCGTGCACGACTACGACGTGCTGGTGCTCGACCGCGACCTGCCGGGACGGCACGGCGACGACGTGTGCGCCGAGCTGGCCACCAGGGGCAGCCGGACCAAGGTGCTGATGCTCACCGCGGCCGGCTCGCTGGAGGACAAGGTGGACGGTCTTCAGCTCGGCGCGGACGACTACCTGACCAAACCGTTCGAGTACCCGGAGCTGCTGGCCAGGGTGCAGGCGCTGGGGCGGCGCAGCCAGCCCGCGCTGCCGCCGGTGCTCAGCCGCAACGGCGTCCGGCTGGACCCGGCCAACCGCCTGGTCAGCCGGGACGGGCGGCGGATCGACCTGTCCCCCAAGGAGTTCGCGGTGCTCTCGGTGCTGCTGCGCGCCCAGGGCGCGGTGGTCAGCTCGGAGCGGTTGCTGGAGCTGGCCTGGGACGAGCACGCGGACCCGTTCACCAACGCGGTGCGGGTGGCCATGTCCAAGCTGCGCGCCAAGCTCGGCGAGCCGCCGGTGATCGAGACGGTGCCCGGTGCCGGCTACCGCATCTGAGCGCCCGGCCCGGCTGACCGTCCGGGTCAAGCTGACCGCGCTCTACGGCGCGCTGTTCCTGGGCAGCGGCGCGGTGCTGCTCACCGTGATCTACCTGCTGGTGCGCGACCAGCTCTCGTTCCGGCTGGCGACCACGATGGGCCGCGCCATGCCGATGGACACCGTGCCGTCCTCGGTCGCGGTCCGCGGGTACAACCCGGACGGCACGCTGGGCTTCGTGCCCGCGGTCGAGGTGACCAGGGCGGTGGAGGCCACCACGCTGGACACCCTGCTGCTGGTGTCCATCCTGTCCCTGGTCGGGGTGGCCGCGGTGTCGGTGGCCGCGGGCTGGTGGCTCTCCGGCCGGGTGCTGCGGCCGCTGCACACCATCACCGCCACCGCGCAGCGGCTGTCCTCGACCAACCTGCACGAGCGACTGGCGATCAAGGGCCCGCCGGATGAGCTGACCGAGCTGGCCGAGACCTTCGACCGGATGCTGGACCGGCTGGAGTCCTCCTTCGACAGCCAGCGCCGGTTCGTGGCCAACGCCTCGCACGAGCTGCGCACGCCGCTGGCGGTGCAGCGGGCCGCGGTGCAGATCGGGCTGGCCGGCAACCCCAGCCCGGAGAAGGCGGCCGAGATCAGGGAGCAGCTGCTCACCGCGAACCGGCGGATCGAGCGGCTCATCGACGGGCTGCTGGTGCTCGCCCGCAGCGACCGCGGCCTGGCCAAACGCGCCGAGGTGGAGCTGCACGCGGTGGTCGGCGAGGCGGTCGAGCAGTACCGGGCCGAGGCCGAGCGCAGGCAGGTGGAGCTCCAGGTGCGGCTCACCGAGGCGACCGTCTCCGGGGACCGGGTGCTGCTCACCCAGCTGGTGGCCAACCTGGTCGCCAACGCGATCCGGCACAACCTGGCCGAGGGCGGCACGGTGTGGGTGCGCACCGACGCCTTCGGCGGGCTCACCGTGTCCAACACCGGCCCCAAGGTGCCAGCCAAGCAGATCCCGCGGCTGTTCGAGCCGTTCCGGCGCGGCGAGGGCCGCACCGACAAGGGCGAAGGCGCCGGACTGGGCCTGTCCATCGTGGACTCGATCACCCGCGCGCACGGCGGCACGGTGCGGGCCCACCGGCGGCCGGATGGCGGGCTGCGGGTCAAGGTCGAGCTGCCCAGGGGTTGACAGACCCCTCGACTGTCCCGGAAGGTTCGCGGCACAACCGCATATCGGCCGTTTGAGCTCGGGCGGGAGAGATCCCGGCACGCAGCACGCACGGGACGCCGAAGGAGCAACCTCTCCCCGGAAACTCTCAGGCAACGTCACCGTTCGAGCGAGGCGACTCTGGAAAGCAGGTGGGTTCGCCCACCTCACCCACGGTGCAACCCGTGTTCGCGCGGGGAAGCTCTCAGGTCCCATGACAGAGCGGGGAGGCTCGCCAGCGGCGTCCGCATGCCCGTGGACGCCTCGACCACAGGAGCCTCCCGTGACCGGACTCGGCGCGTCCCGCCGCAGCCCCCTGCACGCCCAGCACGTCGCGCTGGGCGCCCAGTTCACCGACTTCGCCGGCTGGTCGATGCCGCTGCGCTACGGCAGCGAGCTGGCCGAGCACAAGGTGGTCCGGGAGGCCGCCGGGTTGTTCGACCTCAGCCACATGGGCGAGATCGAGGTCACCGGTCCCGAGGCCGGGCGGGTGCTGGACTACGCGCTGGTCGGCGCGATCGGCTCGCTGGCGGTCGGCCGGGCGCGGTACACCATGCTCTGCCACACCAACGGTGGCGTGCTGGACGACCTGGTGGTCTACCGGCAGGCCGAGCGGAAGTTCCTGGTGGTGGCCAACGCGTCCAACGCGGTGCTGGTACGGGCGCTGCTCGGCGAGCGGGCGCACGGCTTGGCCGCCGAGGTCGTGGACCGGTCCGCGGAGACCGCGCTGATCGCGGTGCAGGGCCCGGCGTCGGCGGAGATCGTCACCGCGGTCACCGGGCAGGACCTCACCGACCTGAAGTACTACGCCGGACGCCCCGCGGTGATCGCCGGGCATGACGTGTTCCTGGCCCGCACCGGCTACACCGGCGAGGACGGCTTCGAGGTCTACGTGGCCGCCGAACTGGCCGGTGCGGTGTGGCAGCGGATCGCCGAGACCGGCGAGCCGCTGGGCCTCAAGCCCGCCGGGCTGGCCTGCCGGGACACCCTGCGGCTGGAAGCCGGCATGCCGCTCTACGGCAACGAGCTGCACGTCGGGGTGACCCCGTTCGACGCCGGGCTGGGCCGGGTGGTGCGCTTCGACAAGCTCGGCGACTTCGTCGGCCGCTCGGCGCTGGAGGCCCGCACGCACACCACCCGCGCGCTGGTCGGGCTGGCCGGCAAGAGCCGCCGCAGCCCGCGGGCCGGGCAGCTGGTCAAGCTCGCCGACGGCACCGTGGTGGGCGAGGTCACCAGCGGCGCGCCCTCCCCCACCCTCGGTCACCCGATCGCGCTCGCCTATCTCGACCACGCGCACGCCGCCGCCGGGACCGAGGTGGTCGTGGACGTGCGCGGCAACGCCGAACCGGCCGAAGTGGTCGCCGTCCCGTTCTACAAGCGCTCCCGCTGACCTGCGAAACTTCCCCGCGAAAGGCAATACCGCTGTGTCTGTGCCCCGTGAACTGAGCTACACCAAGGACCACGAGTGGATCACCGAGGGCGAGGTGGCCACCGTGGGCATCACCGCCTACGCCGCCGAAGCGCTCGGCGACGTGGTGTTCGTCCAGCTGCCCGAGGTGGGGGCGGTGGTCAGCGCCGGAGAGTCGTGCGGTGAGATCGAGTCGACGAAATCGGTCAGCGACCTGCTGGCCCCGGTCACGGGAACGGTGACCGAGGTCAACCAGGCGGTGGCCGAGGATCCGGCATTGCTGAACTCCGACCCGTTCGGAGCCGGGTGGCTGATCAAGATCAACCGCGCGGGTTCGGACGGGGAGCTGCTCACGCCGGATGCCTACGACGAGCTGACCGCAGGCTGAAAGGGAGACCCGATCATGTCCACATTGGACACTCCGCTCGCGCAGATCGACCCGGAGATCGCCGAGGTCCTGGGCGCCGAGCTACGCCGCCAGCAGTCCACCCTGGAGATGATCGCCTCGGAGAACTTCGCCCCGGTGGGCGTGCTCGAGGCGCAGGGCTCGGTGCTGACCAACAAGTACGCCGAGGGCTACCCCGGCAAGCGCTACTACGGCGGCTGCGAGCACGTCGACGTCTCCGAGCGGCTGGCCATCCAGCGGGTCAAGGACCTCTTCGGCGCCGAGCACGCCAACGTGCAGCCGCACTCCGGCGCGCAGGCCAACGCCGCGGTGATGCACGCGCTGCTCACCCCCGGCGACAAGATCCTCGGCCTTGAGCTGGCGCACGGCGGCCACCTCACCCACGGCATGCGGATCAACTTCTCCGGCAAGCTCTACGACGTGGCCGCCTACCAGGTGCGCGAGGACACCGGCCTGATCGACATGGCCGAGGTCGAGCGGCTGGCCAAGGAGCACCAGCCGAAGCTGATCCTGGCCGGCTGGTCGGCCTACCCGCGGCAGCTGGACTTCGCCGAGTTCCGCCGGATCGCCGACGAGGTGGGCGCCTACCTGATGGTGGACATGGCGCACTTCGCCGGGCTGGTCGCGGCCGGGCTGCACCCCAACCCGGTGCCGCACGCGCACGTGGTGACCACCACCACGCACAAGACCCTGGGCGGCCCGCGCGGCGGCACCATCCTGTGCACCCAGGAGTTCGCCAAGAAGATCGACTCCGCGGTGTTCCCCGGTCAGCAGGGCGGGCCGCTGGAGCACGTGATCGCGGCCAAGGCGGTGGCGTTCAAGATCGCCGCGACCGAGGAGTTCGCGGACCGGCAGCGGCGCACCCTGTCCGGGGCCAAGATCCTGGCCGAGACGCTGGTCAAGGCCGGTGGCGGGGTCAACGTGCTGACCGGCGGCACCGACGTGCACCTGGTGCTGGCCGACCTGCGCCAGCACGAGCTGGACGGCAAGCAGGCCGAGGCCCGGCTGCACGAGGTCGGCATCACGGTCAACCGGAACGCGGTCCCGTTCGACCCGCGCCCGCCGATGGTCACCTCGGGCCTGCGCATCGGCACCCCGGCGCTGGCCACCCGCGGCTTCACCGACGCGGACTTCGCCGAGGTCTCGGACGTGATCGCCAAGGCGCTCACCCCGGACTTCGACGCGGCCGCGCTGCGCGGGCGGGTGGCCGACCTGGCCGCCAAGCACCCGCTGTACCCGAACCTCTGAGCTGAACAGCGAAGGACCCCGTGCCCTCGGTGGGCGCGGGGTCCTTTGTGGATAGTGGGGAAAGTCTTGGCTCAGGCGGCGATCGGGCCGGCGTGGCGCACCGGGCGGTGGGTCTTGTGCGCCGCGCGGGCCGCGCGGGTGGCCTTGATCCGCTCGGTGCGAGCGACCCGCACCGCCCTCGGCTCGCCCTGGCCGTCGACCACGGCCGGGAGGATCATCAGCAGCAGCACCAGCAGGCTCAGCACCGCGCCCGTCCAGGTCAGCACCATCTCCAGCATCGTGGTCTCCTTCACTTCGCGCTCTCTGTGTCTGCAACCAGTTTGCGCTGGTAGACCCCGGTTCCGGATCGGCCGTTAAGCCATACCGACCCCGACCGTTCGGCCAGTCGGCGGACTGGCCGAACGGCCGAGGCCTCACTCCTCGGCGTAAGCCTGAGGAGAGATCCGGCGCAGGAGCGGGCCGCAGGCCGAGGCCGCCACCACCGCGACGCCGAAGCCGACCACCAGTGGCGTGAGCAGCCACAGGTTGAGCGTCAGCGGAGCGCTGGCGATGGTCATCAGCCCCGCGCCGACCACGAGTCCGGCGATGCCCGCGCCCAGTGTCGCCACCAGTGACGGCAGCGCCGCCTCCGTGCGCAGCGCCCTGGCCAGCACCCGCACCGGGGTGCCCGCGGCGATCAGCGCGGCCAGCGTGCGCCTGCGGTCGACCACCGCGCCCGCGGCGGTGATGGCGGCGCTGATGCCGCCGAGCAGGCCGGCGATGATCAGGCCGATCATCGCGATCCGGCGCATGTCCGCGACCTGCATGCCGTCGCGGCCCTGCTGGGCCTCCAGCGAGCCGACCCGGCCGCCGGGCACCTGCTCGATCAGCAGGGTGCGCACCAGCTCCGCGTTGGCCGGGCTGGTCTGCACGGTCAGGGTGTAGCCGTTGAGCTGGGCGCCGCTGGGGATCACCTCGGGGTCGATCAACATGGTCAGGTCGGCCTTGGTGGTGGGCCCGGCCATCTGGTGCACCACGGGGCGTGCGGGCAGCGGGGTGCGCGAGTCGCCCTTGCTGCTGTAGGAGGCGAACTGCAGCGGGCCGGGGGGCAGCTTCGCGCCCTTGCCGATCCGGACGCCGGGCTGGCCGCCGCACTGGCCGATCTCCAGCCACATCAGCCGGGTGGCGTCCGCGCAGCTGAGCACGATCGCGCGGCCGACGTGGTTGTCCGCGCTGTCCCGCAGGTTGCCCTGCGCGGCCACGCCGACCGGGCTGTTCACCCCGCGCTTGGCCAGCTCTGCCCGCAGCCGTTCGGCGGCGGTGGGCGCCTCCTCGGCGGAGACCGTGGTGTAGAGCACGCCCTCCTTCCACGGGCCCCAGACCCGCTGGTCCACCTTGCTCTCCAGGGAGGGCAGCACGGTCAGCGCCAGGCAGCCGGTGAACACCGCGAGCACCACGCCGGAGGCGGCCCGGTAGGCGGCCTTGGGGTCATCGCGCAGGCGGCGGCCGGCCAGCAGGGTGGACGGGCGGCGCCAGAGCTTGGTGAAGATCCGGCCGACCACCGAGGTCATCCACGGGCCGACCACCGAGGCGGCCAGCGCGATCGCGGCCAGCGCGCCGATCAGCACCGAGGTGCCGCCGGTGGCGCTGGCGACGCTGATGCCGCCGGCGAAGGCCACGCCCGCGCCCACCAGGATGAGCAGCCGCCACGCGCTGGGCGCCTTGCGGCCGTGCTGCTGGGCCGCGCCCAGTGGCTGGGTGAGCACCCGGCGCAGGCCGAACACGGCCGCGCCGACCACCAGCAGCGGGGTGCCCACGGCGATGCCGAGGCTGAGCAGCCAGCTGGGTTCCAGGTCGGCGGCGAACCAGGTGCCGCCGTTCCACGGCAGCTGCGTGGTCAGTCCCCTGGCCAGCGGGCCGAGCAGCAGGCCGAGCAGGGTGCCCAGCACGGTGGCGATGGCGATCTCCGCCACCGTGATCGCGACCACCTGACCGGGGGTCGCCCCGGCCAGCCGGAGCGCGGCCAGGCGGCGTTCCCGGCGGGCCGCGGTGAGCCGGGCCGAGGAGGCGATCAGCACCAGGCTGGGCACCACCAGCACGACCAGGCCGACCTGGGAGAGCAGCAGCAGGATGAACTCGGGCTGGGGATCGTGGGTCGGGACCAGGCCGGCCGCGGGGTAGGCGTCGTACTCGGCCAGGGCCTGCTGGCTGTGCCCGACCACCGCGACCAGCTCGCCGGGGTAGACCAGCGCCTGGTCGCCCAGTTCGGCGACCACCTTGCCCTGGAAGCGTTTGGCCAGGTGGTCCGCTGGCAGGTCCCTGGCCAGCGCGGCCAGTGCCGGGGACAGCAGCACCTCGCCCGGCTGCGGGACCCGGAGCAGGCCGGGCGCGGCCGGGGCGTTCGGGGTGAGCGCGGCGACGTCGACCCGGACGATGGTCTTGTCCCGCACCCGGTCCTCGCTGCTCTTGACCAGGACGGTGGCGGCTTCGGCGCTCTCGGTCGGGCCGGGCGAGCGCCACGCCTCGTGCGCGGCCCTGGCGTCCAGCGCGCCGGGCACGGCGGCCAGCCAGGACACCAGGGTCACCGCGATGGCGACGCCGAGCAGGGTGCACACCGCGGAGACGAGGCTGCGCTTGTCCGCGCGGAAGACCCGCAGGGCGAGCTGGAACGGATTCACGCGGCGACCCGCCTGGCGATCAGCCCGTCCCGGATCTCCACCACGCGCTCGGCGCGGGCGGCCACGGTCGGGTCGTGCGTGACGATGACCACCGCGGCGCCGGAGTCCTTGGCCGCGGCCAGCAGCGCGCCGATGGTCTCGTCCGAGGTGCGCGAGTCCAGCGCGCCGGTCGGCTCGTCGGCGAAGATCACCCGTGGCCGGTGCGCCAGCGCGCGGGCGATGGCCACCCGCTGCGCCTGCCCGCCGGAGAGCTCACCGGGCCGGCGGCCCTCCATCCCGGCCAGGCCCAGCCGGGTCAGCCACTCCCTGGCCGCGCTCAGCGCCTGGTCCTTGGGCGCGCCCGCGAGCAGCATGGGCAGCGCCGCGTTCTCCTCCGCGGTCAGCTCCCCCACCAGCATCCCGGCCTGGAAGACGAAGCCGAAGGCGGAGCGACGCAGCTTGCTGCGCTCGGTCTCGCCGAACTGGTCGATCCGCTTGCCGTCCAGCATCACCACACCGTCGTCGGCGGGCAGGATGCCGGCCAGCACGTGCAGCAGGGTCGACTTGCCCGACCCGGACGGTCCGATGATCGCGACCACCTCGCCGGGGGCGATCGAGATGTCCACCCCGGCCAGGGCGTGCGTCTGCCCGTAGCGCTTGATGAGGTGATGGCCGGTGAGCACCGGCTGCGCACCGAAACCCGGAACCGTCACGTTGTCCTCCTCGTTAGTCCTGACGAGGAACGAGACTGTCCGAGTGCGGCCGTGGTGACTTCGGCCAGCGGGTCAGGCGTGGGCTGCCGTCCTCAGCCGATCGGCCGAGGGGCGGGGTGGCCACCCGGCCGAGGTGCGCGCGCGGGCCGGACACGTACGGTGTTCCACTGTGGACACCACGTTGACCGGCTGGCGGCCGTTGCTGCGGCGGCAGTGGCCGATCGCCGGCGCGCTCGGGTTCATGCTGCTGGTGGAGCTCAGCTACGCGGCGAGCTCGCGCAACGGGGAAGTGCTGCTGCTGGCCTGGCTGGCCGACGCGCTGGTCGCGCTGATCGCGGTGGTGGCGCCGCGGCGGCCGGTGGAGTCGGCGCTGATCGTGGTGTGCACCGAGCTCGGCCTGACCCTGGCGCTGCGCTACACCGGGGTGAACCACTGGGACGCGGTCTCCGGCATGGGACCGGTGGAGACCGCGGCCGGGATGGCGCTGATCGCCACCGTGGTGCGGCAGGCCTCGCCGCCGAGGGCCACCGTCGCGGTGGCCGGGATCGTGTTCTCCGGCATCGTCTCCGGGGTGGTGCGGCCGGGCGGCAACCTGTTCGACACGCTGGCCTCGGTGGCCGTGCCCGGCATGTTGCTGCTGCTGTCCATCGGCACCGGGGTGTACTTCCGGGCCAGGGACGCCGACCGCAGCCGGACGGTGCGCTCGGCGATCAACTCCGCGCAGCAGGACGAGCGGCTGGCGCTGGCCCGCGAGCTGCACGACGTGGTCGCGCACCACGTCACCGGGATCGTGGTGCAGGCCCAGGCCGCGCAGGTGGTGGCGGAGCAGGATCCGCTTGCCGCGCAACGGGTGCTGCCCTACATCGAGCGGGCCGGGGTGGACGCGCTGACCGCGATGCGCTCGCTGGTGAGCAGCCTGCGCGACTCGCAGATGGTCGGCGAGGTCGGCGCCAGCGACGCGGCCACCACCGATCCGGTGGCCGACATCCGCAAGGTGGTCGACGACGCGGCCGCGGCAGGCCTGCCGGTGTACCTGACCCTGGACCTGCCGCGCACGCTGTCGGTGGAGCTGGCCCGCTCGGTGCTGCGGGTGGTGCAGGAGTCGCTGACCAACACGCAGAAGCACGCGGTCGGGCTGACCGCGGTGCGGGTGGCCGTGTCCACCGCGGACGAGATGGTGCACATCAGGGTCACCGACGACGGCAAGGGATCCTCCGCCGCGCCCGCGGGCGGGTCGGGGGGCTACGGTCTGGTCGGAATGCGGGAACGGGTTGAGCTGTTGGGCGGCCGGTTCAGCGCCGGGCCGAGGCTGTCCGGTGGCTGGGAGGTGCACGCCTGGCTGCCGGTGCGGGAGGCAACGCGGTGACGATTCGGGTGTTGATCGCCGACGACCAGGAGATGGTGCGGGTCGGGTTCCGGATGATCCTGGAGGCCCAGCCGGACATCGAGGTGGTCGCCGACGTGCCGGACGGCATCAGCGCGGTGCAGCAGGCGCGGCAGCTGCGCCCGGACGTGTGCCTGATGGACATCCGGATGCCCGGCATCGACGGGCTGGAGGTCACCAAGCAGCTGTGCGGCCCCGGCGTGACCGACCCGATCAAGGTCGTCGTGGTGACCACCTTCGACCTGGACGAGTACGTGCACACCGCGCTGGGCTACGGCGCCAGCGGCTTCCTGCTCAAGGACGCCGGACCGGCGTTGCTGGTGGAGGCGGTGCGGGCGGCGGTGCGCGGGGACGCGCTGATCTCGCCGCAGATCACCGTGCGCATGCTGGAGCACTTCAACAAGACCGGCACCGGCAAGCCGAAGTCGGAGCAGCCGTCCGAGCCACTGACCGAGCGCGAGCTGGACGTGGTGCGCGCGGCCGCGCGCGGGCTGACCAACACCGAGATCGGCGCGGAGCTGTTCCTGTCGCTGTCCACGGTGAAGACGCACCTGGCTTCCGTGCAGGCCAAGCTGGGCGCGCGGAACCGGGTGGAGATCGCCGCCTGGGCGTGGCGGGCCGGTCTGCTCAACGAGTGAGCGCGTAGCCCGCGCCCGGACCGTCCGCACGGGCGGTGATCCGGGCGTTCGCCACCCGGACCGCGGTCTCCGGCCCGGTCACGCCGAGCCGCTCCGCGATGGACGGCGCGCTGGCGTCGCAGACCACCTTGACCTGGCCGGGAACGCCACCGGCGGCCCGCAGGTTGTGCCCGAAACCGGCCAGGGTGAGTCCGGCCAGCAACCGCAGTTCTGAGGAGCCAAGCGCACCGGCGACCACCGTCACCGGCTCGTCGGTGCCGCGCACCAGGTCCTCGACCGCGCCGAGCCGGTCGGGGCCGAGGAAGAGGATCAGCCCGTCGGCGTTGAGCTCGATCGGGGTGGCGTGCACGGTGCAGACCGCGAGCAGCTCCGGCCAGGCGAGGTTCGGCCTGGTCACCGGCGGCAGGTCGGCCGGGGGCCGCCAGGTGTCGGCGGCAGGCAGGTCGGCCAGCTGGGCGCAGGCGGCGACCACCGCGTCCTCGGCCACGAACTCCGGGGCCAGCGTGGCCAGCTGGTTGGCCCCGTGCAGCACGGTCAGCGCGAGCCGGGCCCGCTGCTCGCCCCGGTCGCCCTCGCTCGTGCGCAGCAGCGGGCCGAAGAGCACCGACTGGATCTCCAGCAGCTGCGCGTAGACGCCCCTGGTGTCCTCCTCGGCGAGCACCTCGCCGAGCAGTTCCGGGTTGGCGGTGCGGGCCAGCCAGGACCGGGCGAAGCCGGCCAGCGCGCCGCGCACGCTGCCGTCCACCGGTTCCGGGGCGCCTCGGTCGCCGAGGGCAGCCCCGGCCAGCACGGCGAAGTAGAGCGCGCGCTTGCCGGGGAAGTTGGAGTAGACCGCGCCCCTGGTCAGCCCGGCCCGGTCCGCGATGTCGTCGATCTTGGCGTCCCGGTAGCCGCGCTCGGCGAACTCGGCCCTGGCCGCCTCCAGGATCTTGGCGCGGTTGAGTTCTTGCAGCTCCGCCCTTGTCAGTCTGGCCACTTGACAAACCCTAGCCACTCAACGAAATACTCTCACCATCCAGATGATAGTAACATCTGAAATATTCCGGAAGCGGGTGAGGGCCAGTGACCACGGACGCCTACACGTGGCTGAACGCGGACACGGAGGAGGTGCAGGCCTGGCAGGAACAGCAGGTCAGCAAGGCAATGGGGGCGGTGCGGGACTTCCCCGGCTTCGCCGAGCTGGTCGAGGAGATCGCCCCACTGATGGCAGGCCAGCTGGCCGGGGCGCTGGCCGAGCGGCGGAAGGTGGCCGGCCGCTGGTTCTGGCTGGACCGCAACGAGGAGGGCACCGCGCAGGCCATCCGGGTGGCCGAGGACCGGGACGCGCCGGGCCAGGTCCTGGTGGACGCGGCCGCGCTGACCGCCGAGCGCGGGGACGACCGGGCCACCACGCTGATCTACCCGGAGCCCAGCCCCGACGGCCGCCTGCTGGCCTTCAGCGCGGCCGCGGGCGGGGACCCGTTCGGCCAGTTCCTGGTGGTCGAGGTGGACTCCGGCGCGCGGCTGCCGGTGGCGGTGCCCGCGATGCAGGGCAACCTGATCCGCCCGGCCTGGCTGCCGGACAGCACCGGCTTCTTCCTGGCCGGACGCGGCGAGACCGGCGAGCACACGCTGCGGTTCGTCCCGGTGACCGGCGGGCAGGAGGCGACCTGGGCGGTGCCGGGCATCCCGCCCACCTCGCTGGCCGTGGTGCCCCAGGTCTCCCCCGGCGGCGGCCGGGTACTGGTGGTCACCGCGCCACACGAGCACCTGGCGACGATGATCGCCGACACCGGCACCGGCGAGTTCCGCCGGTTCGCGCCCGAGGACTTCCACGGCGAGCTCTACGGCGACTGGCTGGACGAGCAGACCTACCTCGCGATCAGCACGGACACCCCACGCGGCCGGGTGGTCCGCATCCCGGTGGCGACCTCAACGGACCCGGCCACCTGGCAGGAGCTGATCCCGGCGAGCGACCTGGTGCTGCGCAGCCTGTACCGGCTGGGCGAGCACCTGGTGGTGACCGCGCTGAACGACGTGTCCCTGGACATCCGCAGCTACACCCTGGACGGCGCACCGGTGGCGACGGCCGCGCTGCCGTTGGCCAGCGCCAGCATGCAGCTGACCATACTGTCCCGGCTGCCCAGCGGCACGGAGGCTTTCGCTTTCAGCGCAAGCAGTTTCACCACCGCCGACACCACCTACGAGCTGCACCCCGAGACCGGCGCACTGGACGTCCTGGCACCGGGCGCTTCCCTGGACGACATCACCGTCGAACAGCACTTCGCCACCTCAGCCGACGGCACCCGGGTCCCGTACTACCTGCTGGCCCGCACCGACCTGGACCGCACCGAGGCTCAGCCGACGCTGGTGAGCGCCTACGGCGGCTTCAACATCCCCAAGCTGCCAACGTTCCTGGGCGCGTTGACCCCGTGGCTGCGCTCAGGCGGCATCTACGTGCACGCGAACCTGCGCGGCGGCAGCGAATACGGCCGCGAGTGGTACGAGTCGGCCCGCCGCCAGCACAAGCAGAACACCTTCGACGACCTCCACGCGGTCGCCGAGGACCTGGTCCGCCGCAACATCGCTACCCCCGAAACCCTTGCCTTCCAAGGCTCCTCGAACGGCGGCCTGCTCGCCGGAGTGGCCGTGACCCAGCAGCCCGAACTGTGGCGAGCGGTGGTGCCGACCATGCCGGTGCTGGACGTGCTCACCCCGGTGCCCGACGGACCGGGCGCGGAGATGATCCGCTCGGTGTACGAGCTGGACTACGGCAACCCGGCAGCCCCGGCGGACGCGGAGGTGATGGCCCGGTACTCGCCGTGCCAGAACATCCGGCCCGGGGTGCGGTATCCGGCGGTGTTCGTGGTGGTGGGCAACAGCGACATCGGCTGCCCGCCGCAGCAGGCCCGGCGGTTCGTGGCCGCACTCAGGGAGGCGAGCAGCAGCGCGCATCCGGTGCTGCTGCGGGTGTGGACGGCGGTGGGACACGGGAGCCTGGATCCCCGGATCGCGGCTGAGTTGCAGGCGGAATGGCTGGCCTTCGTCATGCGGGAGCTGGGAGTGGAGCTAGTCCCCCGGGGGTGAAAACCCACAAAGCGGGCCTCTCGTCTTCTCCGTACGGCCTGGAGACTGCGCACCGCATCCCGCCGAGCAGACGCTCACAGCAACCGCCGCCGAAGCCTCGCAACGTGACGGCGGCTGGTCGGTGGGATGTGGTTCGCTGTCGGAAGGTCGTGCGGAGAAGACGAGAGGACCGCGAACACGCTGGAACCGGCCCCGGCAATCCAAACCCCGCCCCGCAACCTGCTCGTCCCGGCTCTTGACTTGTCAAACCCCTCCGGTGGTCTGCCCGTCCGGCGAGGACATTCTTTTCGCTTTTAAAAAAGAAGAAGACAGTGTCCTCGCCGGACGGGCAGACCATCAAAGCAGGGGGGAAGATCAAAGGCGGCGAGATGAGTTGCAGACCAGTGCGAGTTTGTGTTGGCGCGCTTTCAGCGGCGTGGGTGGTTCCGCGGGGTCTGGGTGGTTCTGCTTCGACGACCTTCCAAAACCAAACCAGCCCTGTCAAGCGCCCCGGTGCCAGCCCTTGGCTGCGGTGGGCGGCGTGGGTGGGGCGCTTGACAGGGCTGGTGTGTTTTTTCCAGGCCGTCGAAGCAGAATCACCCAGACCGGCCGCTCCGTTTGCGAGCAAAGGCAAAAGCGTCGCGTGTCCGGGGTTTCCCTCTCATGGGGGAGCCTGATCCCTCGTGATCGGGAGGCTGCTCGGCGAGCGCCGGTGCATGGTGTGGCCATGAACCGGGATCGGGTGCGCTGGGAGCGTTGGGCCGCGTTGGTGGTGGCGGCGCAGATGCTGTGCTACGCCGGTGAAAAGGTCTACATGGCGGCCATCGGCCGGGTTGGCCTGCCCGGAATGGTCGGGGCGGACTCGGCGGGCTGGGGTTCCGGTGAAGTGTGGCTGTTGCAGTTGGGCAATGCCGGGCTGGGAGCGTTCGCCGCTGCGATTGTGCTGGCGACCTTGCGGGACTGGGGGCCGGTGGCGCGCTGGGTCGTGCTCGGCGCGCTGGTCGTGACGTTGGCGGCGATGGCCGCGGGGGTTGTGCTGCTCTCGGTTCGGGGGGTGTGGACCGGGTGGGTGCAGTTGCCGTTGGTGGTGCTGGTGTGGCCGTGGCTGGTGTGGCGGTTCGTGTTGCGGTACTGGCGGCCGGTGTTGCCGGGGGCGGCCTGGGTGGCGCTGGCGTGTGCGGTGCCCTATGGCGCGATGAAGCTGGCTTGGGCGCTGGGGTCGGATGTGCTGATGGCGGAGACGCCGCTGGACGGGGCGGACCGGGAGTTGTTGCTGGGGGACAACCCGACGGCGCTGGTGGTGCACGTCCTGACGGCGCTGGTCGCGGGGGCCGGGGTGCTGGTGATCCTGGCGCTGGCCAGCTCGTGGCGGGAACGGTTGCCGCGGTGGCTGTTGCTGGGGCCCGCGTGGCTGGCGATCGCCTTTCTGCTCGTGCGTGGCGGGACCGGGGTGTCGGGGGCGCTGGTGACCTTGTTCGGGACGGCTTCGGCTGAGGCCCGGTGGTACGCGGGGTGGGATCTGGGGTTGTGGGCGCCGCTGTGGCTGGTGCTGGGGGTGGCGTTGCTGCGGCTTGTGCTGCGTGGTCCAGTCCGGTCGCCGGGTGTGGTAGTCCGTTCGTAGGACGCCTGGTCAAGGTTGTCGGCCAGAATCGGACAGTTTCCGTTCTCTTCTCTTCACACGCCTCTCACCTGTACGTACGTTCTGACGCGCCGCCAAGCACGATCGCTTGTCAACGTTGTCTGCGCACGTCTGGTGAATGGGGTCGGACAGGTGAGAAGGACACGGGCTCTGGCTGGTGCGGTGACCGCCGTGCTGGTGCTGGGAACGGTCGGCGGGACGGCCTCGGCTGATCCGCTCGACGGGAGCGGGTACCGGCTGGCAGGCGATCCGGCGGCCTACGTCGATCCGCTGATCGGGACCAAGAACCTGGGCAACGTCTTCCCCGGTGCGGTGCTGCCCTTCGGCATGCTGTCCTGGAGCCCGGAGAACACCAAGGGCAACGCCACCCGCACCGCCGCGCCCGGTGGCTACCACTACGACGCGACCAAGATCCGCGGGTTCAGCCTGACCCACATGTCCGGCACCGGGTGTGCCGGTGGGTCGGGGGACATCCCGTTCTTCCCGCACGTGGGTGAGGTGAACAGCTCGCCGGCGCTGGACGGCAAGGACGAGGTGTACGCGAGCACCTTCAGCCACGCCAACGAGTCCGCCAAGGCCGGGCGCTACTCGGTCACCCTGGACTCCGGCGCGAAAGCCGACCTGTCCGCGACCCTGCGCACCGGTGCGGGGCGGTTCACCTTCCCGGCGGGCAAGCCCGCCGCGTTGCTGGTGCGCACGGCCAACTCCCAGGTCGGGTCCTCGGACGCGAGTGTGTCGGTTGACCCGGCTGCCCGGACCGTCACCGGGTCGGTGACCAGCGGGAACTTCTGCGGCTACCTGGACAAGGAGGGCCGCCGCTCCTACTACAAGCTGCACTTCGTCGCCGAGTTCGACCAGCCGTTCAGCTCGGTGGGCACCTGGCAGGACGACAAGCTGAACCCCGGCGCGACCACCGCCACCGGCGGCACCACCTACGGCGCCAACGGCTGGCCGGTGGTGGGCAAGGGATCCGGCGCCTACCTCGGCTTCGACACCGCCAAGAGCACCAGCACCAACGTCCGGGTCGGCATCTCCTACGTCAGCCTGGACAACGCCAAGGCCAACCTGCGCGCGGAGAACCCGCGCCGGGCCGCGGTGGAGGAGGTCGCGGCGGCCGCGCGGGAGGCCTGGACCCGGCAGCTGCGGAAGATCCAGGTCGGTGGCGGCAACGAGGCGGACCGGCGGAAGTTCTACACCGCGCTCTACCACTCCCTGTTGCACCCCAACGTCTTCAGCGATGTCAACGGCGAGTACGCGGGCATGGACGGCAAGGTGCACCGGCCGGCGCCCGGTCAGCACGCGCAGTACGGCACCTTCTCCGGCTGGGACGTCTACCGCTCCCAGGTCCAGCTGCTCACGTTGCTGGAACCCAAGATCGGCTCGGACATCGCGCAGTCGCTGCTCAACCAGGCCCAGCAGAACGGCGGCATCTGGGACCGCTGGACGCACAACAACGGCGGCACGCACGTGATGAACGGCGACCCGGCCGCGCCTGCCATCGCGGGCATCCACGCCTTCGGCGGCACCGACTTCGACGCGCGGACCTCGTTGCGGTCACTGGTCAAGGCGGCCACCGTGCCCACCGCGCTGGACCTCAAGCGGGACGGCTGGAACGTGATGTCGGTCGGCCAGCGGCCCTCGCTGGACAAGTACCTCAAGCACAACTACATGCCCTCGGTGTCCAACGCCTGGGGCGGCGCGGCCGAGACGCTGGAGATCTCCACCGCCGACTTCGCCCTGGCCCAGCTCGCGGACCGGTTGGGGGACAAGGCAACCGCGAGGACCTTCACCGAGCGGGCACAGTGGTGGCAGAACAACTTCGACCCGGCCGCGCACGCCACCGGCGGCTACATCCGCAACCGGCACGCCGACGGCGGCTGGACGCCGAACTTCACCCCCGGCACCGGTGACGGGTTCGTGGAGGGCAGCAGCGCGCAGTACACCTGGATGGTGCAGCACAACGTGGCCGGGCTGACCCAGGCCATGGGCGGCGCGGCCAAGGTGAACCAGCGGCTGGACGACTTCTTCCACCACGCCGACGGCAGCTGGGCACTGAGCAAGTCCGGCGACGAGAAGTCCGAAATGGACAATGAGCCCTCGGTCAACGTGCCCTACCTCTACAACTACACCGGCGCGCCGCACAAGGCGCAGCAGACCATCCGCGAGGTGGTGAACACGCTGTGGACCACCGCCCCCGGCGGCATCCCCGGCAACGACGACCTCGGCGCGATGTCCTCCTGGTACGTCTTCGCCACCCTCGGCATGTACCCGCAGGTGCCCTCGCGCGCCGAGCTGGTGCTGTCCAGCCCGCTGTTCCCGATCGCCCGGATCAACCGGGACCGCGGCAAGGACATCACCATCGTGGCCAAGGGCGCCGCGCCGGACGCGCCCTACATCCAGCAGCTGCGGGTGAACGGGCAGCGCAGCACCAAGCCCTGGCTGCCCGAGTCCTTCGTGCAGCGCGGCGGTTTCCTCGAGTACACAATGGACACCAAGCCGAACACCGCCTGGGGCGCCGCGCCTTCGGACGCGCCGCCGTCCTGGCGCGAGGGTGAGCAGCCGTACCAGATCGGCGTCGGCCCGGACCACCTGGTGACCACGCCGGGCGGCACGGTCAAGGCCGAGGTGAGCGTCTACCACCTCTCCGGCGCGCAGCCGGAGGTCCGCTACTCGATCGCACCGGCGGCCGGGCTGAAGATCGAACCCAGCGCCGGCCCGGTGCCGATCAAGGACGGGGTGGGCAAGGCCGAGTTCGCGATCACCGCCGAGTCCGCCGGTCAGGGCTACCACCCGGTCACCGCCACGGTCACGGTCAGCGGCGGCAAGACCATCACCCGTCAGCTCATCGTGAAGGTGGCCGCGCCGGGCACCTGGTTCGCCGCGCTGGACAACACCGGGGTCTCCGACGACCCCGGCACGCACGAGGAGGCCAACTTCGACGGCGGCGGCTACAGCTACTCCAAGCAGGCGCTGGCCGCCGCAGGCCTGGTGGCCGGTCAGCCCGGCACGGTGCACGGACTGGGCTTCCGCTGGCCGGACGAGCCGTTCGGCCGCCCGGACAACATCGCCGCCAACGGCCAGACCGTCAACCTGACCACCCCGGTCAGCCGACTGTCCTTTGTGGGCAGTGCGATCAACGGCAGCCGCACCGCGCCGGGCACGGTCACCTACACCGACGGCAGCACCGGCACCTACGACCTGGGCTTCAGCGACTGGACCCTGGGTGGCGGTGGCGGCAGCCTGATGTACGAGAACGTGATCGTGGCCAAGACCCCGTACCGCAACGGGATCGGCGGCAAGCAGGAGGTGCCCACGCACATCCTGGCCACCAAGCCGTTCGCCGCGCCGGAAGGCAAGCTGATCGCGAGCATCACCTTCCCGCGCAACAGCGGGTTGCACGTCTTCGCGCTGGCCACGGCCTGAGCAGAGTGCCTGGAGAACCCCGGTGACAGCACCATGCCGGGCACCGCGCTGAAGGTGGCCGCCTGCAACGGTTCCACCGCGCAGCGCTTCAGCTTCCACGGCGCGTTCATGGAGCACAACAAGCTGTGCACGGCTCCGGCAACGAGAGCAAGTGGGCCTTCAGGTCTGCGGGGTGAGCGTGGCCGTGCCAGGGTGGGGACATGGACAAGGTCATGACGGCCGCGGTCCTCACCCGGCACGGCGGCCCGGACGCCCTGGAACTGCGCCGCGACCACCCGGTGCCGGCACCCGGCCCCGGCGAGGTGCTGGTGCGGGTCACCGCCGCGGCGCTGAACAACACCGACGTCTGGACCAGGGAGGGCGCCTACGGGCGGCCGGGTGATCCGGACGCGCGCAGCGGCTGGCGCGGCCCGATCGACTTCCCCAGGGTGCAGGGCGGCGACATCGCCGGCGTCATCGAGGCCACCGGGCCGGACGTGCCCGCTGAGCGGACCGGGCAGCGGGTGCTGGTGGACTCCGCGCTGTACCGGGACGAGGGCGAGCACGCCCCGCCGGTTGGCCTGCTCGGCAGCGAGGCCGACGGCGGCTTCGCCGACTACGTGCTGGTGCGCGCCGAACGGGCGCACGAGGTGGGCGGCTCCCCGCTGACCGACGCCCAGCTGGCCTGCCTGCCGGTGGCCTACGGCACCGCGATGGGCATGCTGGAACGCGGCGGCATCGGCGCGGGCGAGACCGTGCTGGTCACCGGCGCCTCCGGCGGCGTGGGCGCGGCACTGGTGCAGCTGCTGGCCGCCCGCGGCGCGCGCCCGATCGCGATGACCACCGCGGCCAAGGAAACCGACGTCCGCGCCCTCGGCGCCACCGGCGTGGTCACCAGGGACGCGGGCGACCTGGCCGAGCAGATCCGCGCCCAGGCCCCGGACGGCCTGGACGCGGTGGCCGACATCGCGGGCGGGGCCGCGGTCAACGACCTGCTGCCACTGCTGCGCGACGACGGCCGCTGGGTGATCGCGGGCGCGGTGGCCGGCCCCACCATCCACTTCGACCTGCGGCGGCTGTACCTGCACAACATCGGCCTGATCGGCTCGTCCATGCACACCCGCCCGCACTTCGCCAAACTGGTCGCCGCCGCCAGGACGGGCGCCGTGCGACCACCGGTCGCGGCCACCTTCCCCCTGGCGGAAGTGCATGCCGCGCAACGCCAGTTCCTGCAACGGCGGCACGTCGGCAAGATCGTGCTGTTCCCCGGTTAGTCCGGTCCGGTGAGGATGCGGAGATCACTGCCCCAAAGGGCGTCCGACTCGGCGGGCGTTGCCCGGGCGGCGGCAGGGCCAGGGGCGAACCTGCTGGCCAACGGGTGTGCCCCTGCTGGATAGCGAGCCGCCGCGCGTCCGCGACGGCGGGCCAGGCTGGTCTGACGCTTTCCGTATCCTCTGCCAGGGGACACCGGATTACAGGCTCTGACCAGGGGGAATGACATGGGCGGCGGCACCGCGTTCGCCGCTGGGCTGCGGCGGTTGCGGCGGGAGCGGGGGCTGTCGCTGGCCGCGTTGTCGGCGCGCACGCACTACAGCAAGGGCTATCTCAGCAACCTGGAGCACGAGCGCAAACCGCCGACGCCGGACCTGGCGCGGCGGCTGGACGAGGTGCTCGACGGGCGGGGTCTGCTCATCGAGCTGGCGGCCGCGGCGGCCGAGCCGGTGTGCCCGTACCGGGGGCTGGCCGCGTTCGAGGCGGCGGACCGGCGGTGGTTCTTCGGGCGGGAGCGGCTCACCGCGGAGCTGGTGGCGGCCTTCGAGGCGGCGCGCGGGCGGGGCAGGCCGCTGGTGGTGTTCGGGGCCTCGGGGGGCCGGGAAGTCCTCGCTGCTGCGGGCTGGGCTGGCGCCCCGGCTGGGCGCGGTGCGGGTGGTCACGCCGGGCGGTGGGCTGCCGGAGCCGGGGGGCGGCGCTGGTGGTGGACCAGTTCGAGGAGGTCTTCACCCTCTGCGAGTCGGCGGCGGAGCGCTCGGAGTTCATCGCCGAGGTCTGCCGCCGGGGCGCTGACGGGGTGGTGCTGGCGGTGCGGGCCGACTTCTTCCCGCAGTGCCTCGCCCAGCCCGAACTGCTGGAAGTGGTGCGGCACAACCAGTTCGCGGTCGGCGCGATGTCCCGGGCCGAGCTCACCGAGGCGATCACCGGTCCGGCCGCGGCGGCCAAGCTGACCGTGGAACCGGGGCTGGTCGAGCTGCTGCTCAGCGAGCTTGGCGCCGGGGAGCGCGGTTATGAGCCCGGTTCGCTGCCGCTGCTGTCCTATGCGCTGCTGGGCACCTGGGAGCACCGCGAGCAGGACCGGCTCACCGTGGCCGGGTACCGGGCCACCGGCGGGATCCGCGGCGCGGTGGCGGCCGCGGCCGAGCAGGTCTACACCCAGCTGGACGAGGACGCCCGGCAGGCGGCGCGGCGGTTGCTGCTGCGGCTGGTGCGCCTGGGCCCCGACGGCGAGGACACCCGGCGGCGGGTGCCGCTGGCCCAGCTCAGCGCGGGCGACCGGCAGGACCCGGCGCTGGTCGCGCTGGAGGCATTCGCCGCGGCCCGGCTGCTGGTGCTGGACCGGGACGCGGTCGAGATCACGCACGAGGCGCTGGTCAGGGCCTGGCCGCGGCTGCGCGAGTGGATCGACACCGACCGGGTCGCGCTGCGCGCCCGGCAGCACATCAGCGAGGCCGCCGACCTCTGGGTGGGCAACGGCCGGGTGCCCGCGCTGACCTACCGGGGTGTCGCGCTGGCCACCGCGACCGCGTGGGAGGCCGCCCACCCGGCCGAGGTCACGCCGCTGGAGCGGGAGTTCCTGCGGGCCGGGCAGCACGAGGAGCAGCGCGGAGTGCGGCGGCTGCGCACGCTGGTCGCCGCGCTCACCGTGTTCGTGCTGATCGCGGCGCTCACCGGCGGGATCGCCCTGGTGCAGCGGCGGGAGGCGCTCACCTCGCGGGATGAGGCCACCTCGCGCCAGGTCGGCGAGCAGGCGGCCGGTCTGCTCGGCAGCGACCCCTCGCTGGCCGGGCAGCTCGGGCTGGCCGCCTACCAGCTGGCCGGCACCCCGGCCGCGCGTGGCGCGGTGCTCTCCGCCTTCGCCACCGCCTACCCGACCCGGCTGCACGGCGGCGGCGAGCAGGTGGACGTGGTCGCGCTCCGGCCGGACGGCGGGCTGCTGGCCACCGGCGGCCAGGACGGGCTGGTGCAGCTGTGGGACGCCACCGACGGCCGGCGCAGTGAGCCGCTGCGCACGCTGCCCAACACCGGGCGGGTCACCGGCCTGGAGTTCAGCCCGGACGGGCACTGGCTCGCGCTCTCCGGCGCGGGCGGGGTGGCGCTGTGGGACGTTGGCGTGCCGGTGCGAGCCAGGCAGCTGGCCGCGCTGCTGCCCCGGACCAAGGTGAACCAGCTGGAGTTCAGCCCGGACGGCACGCTGCTGGCCACCGCGGGCTCGGCGGACGCGGTGACCCGGCTCTGGTCCCTGCGCGATCCCACTGCCCCGCAACAGGTCTCGGTGCTACCCGGACACACCGGCGAGGTGTTCGGACTGGCCTTCAGCCCGGACGGCCCGACCCTGGCCACCGCCGGGCAGGACGGCGTGGTGCTCGGCTGGCAGCTGACCGATCCGGCCAATCCCGGTGCGCCGCAACACATCCTGACCGCGCGCGGGCCGGTCAGCGCGATCACCTACAGCCAGGACGGCCGCCGCCTGGTGGTCGCCGACGAGACGCACGCGCTGTGGCTGGCCGAGCGCGGCGCTGCGCGCACCGTGCCCGCGCCGGATGTGCTGGTGCGCGGCCTGGCCTTCGGCCCGGACGCCGACCGGGTGGTGCTGGGCGCCAACGACGGGGTGCTGCGGGTGCTGGACCTGGTCTCCGGCCGGGAGATCCAGCGGCTGCGGCAGCCGAACCGGGTGCGCGCCATCGCCTTCGACCGGGCCGGGCGGCTGCTCGCCTCCGCCAGCAGCGGCGGCCGCTCCTACCTGTGGCACGACCCGCTGGCCAACCCGGCGGGCGGGCAGCACGAGATCGACGGGGTGTTCGCGCACCAGGAGAGCAGCCTGCTGGCCACCACCGCGGTGCGCGCGCCGGAGGTCCGGCTGTGGCGCACCGACTGGTCCGGCCTGCTCCCGCTGGGCACGCTGACCGGGCACGCCGACGCGGTGCAGCACACCGCGTTCAGCGCCGACGGTCGCCGCCTGGCCACCGCGGGCAGGGACCGCACCGTCCGGCTGTGGGACCTGGCCGATCCTGACCACCCGGCCCGTCTGTCCACTATGGACGGTTACCGGGAGACCGTGGGCCGGGTCGCGCTCAGCCCCGATGGCAGCCTGCTGGCCAGTGGCGACGACGCCGGGGACCTGGTGCTGTGGAACATCTCCGATCCGCGCGCGCCGAAGCGGCTGGCCATCCTGGCCGATGACTTCCGCACCGTGAACGCGGTGGCCTTCAGCCCGGACAGCCGCCACCTGGCCTCCGGCAACACCGACCGCTCGATCCGGCTGTGGGACCTGCGCGAGCCGGGAAACCCGCGTCAGGAAGCCAAGATCACCGGTTTCCGGGAGGCGGTCACCGGGGTGTCGTTCAGCCCGGACGGGCAGCTCCTGGCCGGGGCGAGCCTGGACCAGAGCGCCCGGCTGTGGCGGGTCGGCGAGCCGGCCCGGCCGGTGCCGCTGGCCGTGATCAGCGGTCACCGCGGCCCGGTGCACACCGCCACGTTCAGCCCGGACGGCCGCACCCTGGTGACCACCGGCGGCGAGGGCGCCGCCCGGCTGTGGGACCTGGCCGACCCGGCGAACCCCCAGCTCCACGCGCCGCTGACCAGCCCGGACGCCCCGGTCACCGCGGTCTTCCACACCGGCGGCAGGCGGATCGCGCTGGCCGCGAGCGGGCACACCCTGCGGTTCTGGGACACCGATCCGGACGCCGCGGTGAACCGGCTGTGCGCGCTGGCCGGGACGCCGATCACCGCGGAGGAGTGGTCGGCGCGGTTCCCTGACTACCCGTACCGCCCGCCGTGCCGGTGAGCAGCGGCAGCCGCACGCTGAACCGGGAGCCCGCAGCCCGCACCGGACTCTCCGCCGTGATCGTGCCCCCGTGCGCGGTGACGATCTCCCGCGCGATGGACAGCCCCAGCCCGCTCCCACCGGTGGCCCTGGCGCGCGCGTCGTCGGCCCGCCAGAACCGGTCGAACACGTGCGGCAGGTCCGCCGCCCGGATGCCGCGCCCGGTGTCGGTCACGGTGAGCACCGCCATCCCGCTCTCGGCCCGCGCGGCCAGCTCGACCAGGCCACCGGCCGGGGTGGCCCTGATCGCGTTGCTCACCAGGTTGCCCAGCACCTGCCGCAGCCGGTTCGGGTCCCCGGTCACCACCGGCGCTGGATCGTCCACAGTGGACACGAGTGCCACCCCGGCCGCGGTGGCCACCGCCTGGAAGCCGGTGCGGGTGGCCGCCACCACCTCGCCGAGGTCCACCGGTTCGTGCTGGTAGGACAGCGATCCGGCGTCGGCGAGGGCGAGCAGCTGGATGTCCTCGATCAGCCGCTGCTGCCACAGGGCTTCCTCGTGCAGCGAGTCGAACAGGTCCGGATCCGGTGGCAGCACGCCGTCCTTGAGCGCCTCCAGGTAGCCGCGGATGTTGGCCAGCGGGGTGCGCAGCTCGTGCGCGATGTCGGCGATCATCCGCCGCTGCCGTTCCTCGCTGCGCTGCAAGGAGTCCGCCATCCGGTTGAACGCTCCGGCCAGGTCGGCGATCTCGTCGTTGCCGCGCACCGGCACCCGCTCGGCCAGGTCACCCGCGCCGAGCCGGGTGGAGGCGGTCATCAGCGCGCCCACCGGCCGCAGCACCCGGCGGCTGACCAGCCACATGCCCAGGATCGCCACCAGCGCCACCCCCGCGGCCGCCAGCAGCGCGGGCAGCAGCGGCACGGTCCGGGTGGCCGGCGACTCGCCCGCGCCCATGGACAGCAGCAGCGGCGGCGGCATGATCTCCTCGATCTTGCTGCGGAACCTGCTGAGCACGCACTGCTGGGTGCTCCCGTCCGGTTTGACCTTGCACGTGTCGAAGGCCACGCCCGCCACCCTGACCAGCTCCGCGGCGCGGATCTTGCCCGCACAGTCACCCAGCGCCTGCTTGCGGCCCTGGTCCGGTCCGGGCCCGGTCAGGTCCACCACCGGGATCCCGTCCGGCTTCGACTGCTGCTCCACCGGGTAGCCCTTGTCGATCAGGCAGTTGGCGAGCTCGACGTCCTTGCCGTAGTTGAGCAACCGGGACAGCCAGGTCTGCGCCGGGGTGGTGGTGTAGCCCTGCGGCGAGGTCGTCTCCGTGGTGACCGGGACGGACTGGGTGCTGGCCGGGGGCTGGGTCCTGAAGATGGTGACGGTGGTCAGCGGGATCGAGGTGGCGAAGGCATCCGGCGGCAGGACCGGGGTGGGCACCGGATCGATCAGCAACGGCGTCCGGTTGCCCAGCGGCCGCGCGGCGCCGCCGTCCAGGGTGTCGCTGTCCACCACCACCTCACCGGCCATGGTGGTGAGCCGGATCCGTTGCCCGGTGCGGTCCCTGAGCGTGCGCACGGTGCCCGCGACGCCGTCCCACTTGCCGCGCAGCGCGCCGTAGCCGACCAGTTCGTCCACAATGGACTTGGACACCGCCTCCTCGGCGGCCACGTCCGAGGACACCTGCTGACTGGCCTGGTACACGGTCAGCCACGCGGTCAGCCCGGCGGCCAGCACCGCGACCACCGCGGTCAGCATCAGCAGCCGGAACCGCAGGCTGCCGTGCCAGCGCGGACTCATCCGGCGTCCTCGGCCAGCTTGTACCCGCGCCCGCTCACCGTGAGCAGGTAGCGCGGCCGGGCCGGATCGTCCTCCACCTTGCGGCGCAGGTTCTTCACGTGCGCGTCCACCGTGCGCTCCAGCACGTGGTTGTCGAAACCGAAGGCGCGCTCCAGGATCTGGGTGCGGGTCAGCGGCACGCCTGGCTGCTGGGCCAGCGCGTGCAGGATGTCGAACTCCTTGGCGGTCAGCTCCACCAGCTCGCCGCGCAGCCGCACGGTGAACCGGGTCGGGTCGATCTCCAGCTCCCCCACCGTGATCAGCTCCGGCGCGGTCCGGCCGGCGGCGCGGCGCAGCAGGGCGCGCACCCTGGCGGTCAGCTCGGCCGGGCTGAACGGTTTGACCATGTAGTCGTCCGCGCCCAGGTCCAGTCCCAGCAGCAGGTCCGACTCGGTGGAGCGGGCGGTGAGCATCAGGATCGGCACCCTGGACTCCGCGCGCAGGATGCGGCACACGTCGAGGCCGTCCACCTCGGGCATCATCACGTCCAGCACGATCAGGTCCGGCCGCCTGCTGCGGGCCAGTTCCAGCGCGGTCCGCCCGTCCGCGCAGGCGAGCACGCTGTGCCCGGCGCGTTCCAGGTAGACGCGGATCAGGTGCGCCTGCTTCTGGTCGTCCTCGGCGAGGAGGATGCGCGCGCTCACCGGCCCAGTGTCGCAGCCGTCCCGCCCGGCGCCGTGAAGAAATGATGAAGGGCGGCCGCGGTTGCCGTGAAATCACCCGCCCGCGCCTGATCGCACCGCCCCCGCACGGCTTCTTCGTCAGTTCTTCATCACGCCGTTCCTAGCTTCGCGGCCATGAGTCGCAAGTGGACAGCCGCCCTGTTCGTCCTGCTCACCGTGGCCGTGGCCGGCTGCCAGCGAGCGCCGGAACCCACCGTGGCCGGGTTCGGCGCCCAGCCACAGACCCCGGACGCGCAGCAGCGCGTGGTCAGCCCCGAGGTCAGGGTGGACACGCCAGGCCAGTACTCCTGGTCGCTGCGCGAGACCAAGACCGGCGCGGTGCGCGGCTCGGCCAACCAGGACCGCTTCGCCAACACGGTGGAGTCGATGGTCAAGGCCTGGATCGCCTTCGACTTCCTCAACGGGCTCGGCCAGGCCAAGCCCAGCCCGGCCGACCTGACCAACCTGCACCGCATGATCCACGTCTCCGATGACCAGGCCGCGCAACGGCTCTACCGCCAGCGCGGCTCGGACCAGGTGATCCTGCGGCTGATCCGCACCTGCGGCCTGACCGGCACCACGATCAAGACCGGCTGGTGGTCCAAGACCAGGATGACCGCCGACGACGCGACCAGGATGGGCCAGTGCCTCTTCGACGGCCGCCACCTCAGTCCACAGTGGACCAAATGGCTGCGCGAGGAGATGCGGAACGTGGACCCCAGCAACGCTTTTGGCATCGCGCAGGCCCCGGGCCTGGCCGGCAAGCCGCTCGCGATCAAGAACGGCTGGACCGAGCACGGGGCCACCGGCAACTGGGCGGTGAACTGCCTCGCGGTGTGGGAGGACAAGGTGCTCGCCGTGCTGGCCAGCTACCCGGCCAAGCTCGGCCAGTCGCACGGCGCCTCGGTCTGCCGCCAGGTCGCCGAGCAGCTGTTCCCGGCCTAAGCGTCGAACAGCGCGCTGACCGACTCGCCGTTGTGGATGCGCCGCATCGCCTCGGCCAGCGCGGGCGCGATGGAGAGGATCTTCAGCTTGGGCACCCGCTCACCGGCCGGGATCGGCACCGTGTTGGTGCACACGATCTCCAGCACGTCCGGCTGGTCGCCGATCCGCTTGAGCGCGCCCGAGGAGAACAGCCCGTGCGTGCAGGCCACCCTGATGGTGCGCGCGCCCAGCTCGCGCAGCCGGTCCAGCAGCTCCAGCACGGTGCTGCCCTTGGCGATCTCGTCGTCCAGCACGATGATGTCCCGCCCGGCCACCTCGCCGATCACCGAGCTGATGGTCACCTTGTCGTCGGCGAAGCGCTGCTTGGCCCCGGCCGCCACCGGCACGCCGAGCAGCCGGGCGAAGTGCGAGGCCTCCTTGGCGTTGCCCAGGTCCGGCGAGACCACGGTGGTGTTGCCCAGGTCGTACTGCCGGAAGTGCCCGGCCAGCTCGCGCAGCGCGTGCAGGTGGTCCACCGGCACGCTGAAGAACCCGTGCACCTGCGGCGAGTGCAGCGTCATCGCCAGCACCCGGTTGGCCCCCGCGGCCACCAGCAGGTCGGCCACCAGCCGCCCGCCGATGGAGATCCGCGGCGCGTCCTTCTTGTCCGAGCGCGCGTAGGCGTAGTGCGGCATCACCACGGTGGTCCGCGCCGCCGAGGCCCCGCGCGCCGCGTCCAGCATCAGCAGCAGCTCGACCAGGTTCTCCTGCACCGGCGTCACCAGCGGCTGGATCAGGAACACGTCCCGCTGCCGGCAGTTGGCCTGCAGCTGCACCTCGATGCAGTCGTTGGCGAAGCGCTGGGTCCGCACCGGCCGCAGCGGCACTTCCAGGTGGGCGCAGATCTCCGCGGCCAACTCGGGGTGCGCACTGCCACTGAAGACCGCGATGTCCCGCACGAACTTGCTCCCTCGCACCGACGACCTGTGACGCCCCGCATGCTAATGCGCGAATGGGCAAAAGCCCTGGTGAAGGTGGCCCGGGACACGCTCACGACCGGGTGGCCGACCGGCCCGTGGCGCCCCGCCGGGCGGAGCGGGGCGACACGGGGTCAGGCGGTCACTGGCAGCGCTGGGCCGGGAAGTTCGCGGCCACCGGGAACTTGCGCAGCCCCCGGATGGAGTTGGTCTCCCGCCGTTCCAGCGGACCGGCCTGCCGCAGCAGCGGCATCCGCTCGGCCAGCGTGCGGAAGACCAGCTCGCCCTCGATCCGGGCCAGCCGCGCGCCGAGGCAGTAGTGGATGCCACTGGAGAAGGCCAGGTGCTCCGGTCCGCTGCCGCGGGTGATGTCGAACTTGGCGGGCTCGTCGTAGACCTCGGGGTCGCGGTTGCCCGCGGCCAGCAGCACGCCGACCAGCTGACCGGCCTTGATGGTCTCGCCCGCGAGCTCGACGTCGGTGTGCGCGACCCGCATGGAGGCTTGCACCGGCGGGTCGTAGCGCAGCACCTCCTCCACCGTGGAGGCGGCCAGCTCCGGCTTGGCGCGCAGCTGCGCCCACTGCTCCGGGTGCGCCAGCAGCGCGCGCACGCCGTTGCCGATCAGGTTGACCGTGGTCTCGAACCCGGCCACCAGCAGCAGCAGCGCGCAGCCGTGCAGCTCGTGCGCGGTCATCTTCTCCTCGCCGACCGCGACCGCGAGGCTGCTGATCACGTCGTCGCCGGGTTCCTTTGCGCGCTCATGCAACAGCCGGTCGAACAGCGAGACCAGGTCCGCGCCGACCTCGATCAGGTCCTTGGCCTGGCGGATGGAGTGCACGCCGCTGAGGCCCTCGCCGATCATCGCGCCGTACTCGGCGAAGGCGGCCCGGTCCGGCTCCGGGATGCCCAGCAGGTCGCTGATCACCGTGATCGGCAGCGGCGCGGCCAGGTCGCGGACCAGGTCGAAGCTCTCCTGCTGCTCCACCGCGTCCAGCAGCGAGTCCACGATCTGCTGCACCCTCGGCCGGTAGCCGTCCACCCGGCGCGGGTTGAACGCGGGCGCGGCCAGCCTGCGCAGCCGGGTGTGGTCCGGCGGGTCCATGTCCAGGAAGCTTTCCGGGTAGTTCTGCGACACCACGGCCATCGCACCGCCCAGCGGCGGGGAGCCGTCGGCGTTCTTCATGCCGAAGCGGCGGTCCCGCAGCACCTGGTTGCACAGGGCGAAGGAGGTGGTGGCCCAGGTGCCGCTGAGCCCGCGGTAGAGCGGGCCCTTCTCCCGCATCCGTTCGTAGAGCGGATACGGGTCGTCCCGCCATTTCGGGTGCTCCACCTGCACGAGCAGATCGCCGAGTCCGCCGAGCAGCCAGTTCGCGGCCTTGGCAGCCTGGATCTGCGAGCCGAGCCGAAGGGAGGCGGCGGGGCCCAGGTTGTTCATCGGTGTCCTCTCATCGAGTGTTCGCCTTCTCCGGCGCCGGAGCGAACGGCGCCTGCGAAGGTTCGATCCGGCGCAGCCCCGGGGTGAGGGCGGCGTAGGCGGTGGCCAGCAGACAGCCGGCGCCGATGATGACGAAAGCCGTTGCGGGACCGGAGAATTCGACGATGGGACCGGCGACCACCGCGCCCAGCGGGCTGGCCGCCAGGGACAGCGAGGCGACCGTGCCGATCACCCGGCCGCGCATGTGCTCCGGCGTGCGCTCCTGCATGACCACCGCGGTGACCGGGTTGATCGGGCCGGAGACCACACCGGTGATCAGCGCCAGGGTGAGCAGCCAGCCGAACTCGGTGCTCAGCGCGAAGCCGCAGAAGGCCACCGAGGTCAGCAGCAGCGCGCCCAGCAGCGAGGCGCGGCGGGAGGCCCACCTGGCGATCACGCCGTAGCCGATGGCGCCGATGATGCCGCCGACGGCGAAGAGCGCGAGCACAAAACCGGTCTGCTCGGGCCGCCCGGCCTGGAACATCATCGCGGGCATGATCACCGAGGTGATCGGGGCCAGGAACAGCACGATCAGCATGCCGGTGAGCGCGGTGGCGCGCAGTGCGCCCTCGGTCCAGACGAACTTCAGGCCCTGCCACACCGACTGCCAGTACGGCTCGGCAGGCGGCCGGTCCTTGCCCCTGACCTCGGTGGAGGGCACCACGGCGAAGGTGAGCACCGAAGCCAGGAAGAACATGATCACGGTGGCCCACAAGGTGTTCATCGGCCCGATCACCGCGATCAGCACACCGGCGAGTCCGGGACCGGCCACGCCGCCGATCCCGTCCACCGCCTCACCCCAGGAGTTGATCTTCTCAAGGGGTAGCTTCGCGCGGGCCGCCACATCCGGCCGCAGCGACTCGCGCGCGGCCATGCCGGGGCCGTCGAAGACCGCGCCGAGCGCGACCAGGGCCAGGATCACCGGGATGCCCAGGCCCACGGTCATGTCCAGCAGCGGCAGCGCGGCCACCGCGGCCGCGCTGAGCAGGTCGGCGGCCACGCTGGAGCGCCGCCGGCCGAACCGGTCCACCAGCGCCCCGCCGAACAGCGCGGAGAGCACCAGCGGAGCGGCGGCCGCGGCCGCGACCACACCCGCGAGCACGGCGCTACCCGTGCGCTGCAACACCAGGATCGGCATCGCGACCGCCACGATCGCGTTGCCGGTGACGGACAGCGCCGTCGAGCCGAGCAGGCCCCAGACAGGTACCCGGGAGGGGCGCGCGGCCCCCTGGTCCGATTGGACGTCCACGCATCAAACGATACACCGATGTCTCATTCTTGACCGCTGGGTTCCCACCCGGCTCGACCGACCGCACCCGATCGAGCGGACGCGGATAGCCTCAGCCGGGTGGCGAGTGAGAAGCAGCGGAACGCCCTGCCGATCAAGGAAGTCGAGCGCTGGTTCCTGCGCGAGGGCATGCCTTTTGTGGTCCGGAACATGCGCAAGCACCCGGTGCTCGCCCGGTCCCTTCCAGCGCTGATGTTCTTCCTGGGTGGCGTGCTCGGCTACACCGCGGTGACCGTGGCCTGGCGCTGGAGCCCGCCCTACCGCCACCTGCCCAACGCCGAGGCGGACGCGGCGATGGCCGACTCCGACGCCTACTCGCTCACCGGTTTGGGTGTGGCCACTGTCACAGCGGTCGGCTTCGCCCTGCTGTTCCTCTGGTCGCGCACCGGCCGCCGCTACCTGCGCAGCCGCACCG
The DNA here is from genome assembly GCF_023897065.1 of Crossiella sp. SN42. GTDB lineage: Bacteria > Actinomycetota > Actinomycetes > Mycobacteriales > Pseudonocardiaceae > Crossiella. Next base: position 171,818 of record NZ_JAMHIV010000006.1, on the reverse strand, counting down.
CGGGCATCACCGGCGCCGTGATCACCCTGCTGCTGCCCCCGCTGCTGGAGGTGCTGACCAGCTGGAACCTGGCCGGCGCGCGGGAGGACCTGGTCATCGGCGCCGCGCTGATCCTGGTGGTCTACGCCTTCACCAGGGCGGGCATCGGCTCGCTGGTGCACTGGGCCTGCTGGCACCTGGTGCCACACCTGGGCAACCTGGGCAGGCTGGTCACCAGGGCGGTGCCGCTGCTGCTGCTCCTGGTCACCTTCCTGTTCATCAACACCGAGAACTGGCAGATGTCCGGCAACCTGGACCGGCCGAGGCTGTGGGGCATCGCCTGGTTCTTCATCGTGATCATCGCGCTGTTCCTGTGCGTGCGGCTGCCCGAGGAGCTGAAGAAGCTGCGGGTGGAGATCACCCCGGACTCGGTGCGCGCGGCCTGCGCCGGCACCGAGCTGGGCAGGCTGGCCGAGCAACTGCCGGATGAGGACCTGAACTTCGACCGGCACCCGATGAAGCTGGGCGAGCGGCTCAACGTGCTGCTCATCGCCTTCGTCAGCCAGGGCCTGCAGATCGCCCTGCTCGGCCTGCTGGTGTTCCTGTTCTTCGTCACCTTCGGCGCGATCGCGATCAAGGACTCGGTGGCCGAGGCCTGGGTGGGCCACCCGCTCACCGAGGGCACCTTCTTCACCATCCCGATCCCGATCGAGGGGGTCAGCAACGAGCTGATCCAGGTCTCCATCGTGATGGCCGCCTTCTCCGCGCTGTACTTCGCGGTCTACGCGGTCAACGACGCCGGCTACCGGGAGCAGTTCTTCGAGGAGATCCTGGAGGAGCTGCAAAAGGTGCTGCTGGCCAGGGAGTGCTACCTCCGGTTGCTGGAGGTCGACGGGCCGCAGTCCCCCGAAGGATGGACCAAGCTCGCCCAGGTCACCCAGCGGAGCTAGCTCTGTCCCTCCCCCGGTAGCCCGCCGGAGTGGACCTGCGCGCGGTCCACTTCCCGGCCACCCCCGGCGCGTACCCTCGCGCAGTGTCGACGACGGAAGAACCGGTCGCGCTCGCCGGGGTTGACCCCGCCCGTGGCCTGACCGCAGAGCAGGTACGGCAGCGCGTCGCGGCCGGCCAGTCCAACGACGTGCCGGCCAGGGCCAGCCGCAGCGTCGGCGAGATCATCCGGGCCAACGTGTTCACCCGGTTCAACGCGATCATCGGGGTGCTCTTCGCGATCATCCTGGTCATCGGGCCGATCCAGGACGGCCTCTTCGGCGTCATCATCGTGATCAACACGCTGATCGGCATCGTGCAGGAGGTGCGCGCCAAGCGCACCCTGGAGCGGCTGGCCATCGTCGGCGAGGCCAAGCCGACGGTGCGCCGCGACGGGCAGGCGGTGGAGGTCTCCCCGCACGAGGTCGTGCTGGACGACGTGATCGAGATCGGGCCCGGCGACAAGATCGTGGTGGACGGGCAGGTGCTCGCCGCCGAGGCCATGGAGGTCGACGAGTCGCTGCTCACCGGCGAGTCCGACCCGGTGGTCAAGCAGCCGGGCGAGGAGGTGATGTCCGGCAGCTTCGTGGTCGCGGGCACCGGGGCCTACCAGGCCACCAAGGTCGGGCGGCAGGCCTACGCGGCCCGGCTGGCCGAGGAGGCCAGCAAGTTCACCCTGGTCTCCTCCGAGCTGCGCTCCGGCATCGACAAGATCCTGCGCATCATCACCTGGATGATCGTGCCGATCGGCGCGCTCACCATCTACAGCCAGCTCGCCGACAACTCCGATGTGCCGGACGCGATCCGCCGCATGGTGGCCGCGCTGGTGCCCATGGTGCCCGAGGGCCTGGTGCTGCTGACCAGCATCGCCTTCGCCGTCGGCGTGGTCCGGCTGGGGCGGCGGCAGTGCCTGGTGCAGGAGCTGCCGGCGATCGAGGGCCTGGCGCGGGTGAACGTGGTGTGCGCGGACAAGACCGGCACGCTGACCGAGAACGGCATGCGGCTGGCCGAGGTCCGCCCGCTGGACGGCCACGACACCGCCGAGATCGGCACCGCGCTGGCCGCACTGTCCACAGTGGATCCACGCCCGAACGCCAGCCTGCAGGCCATCGCCGAGGCGCACCCCGGCGGCGCGGACTGGACGGTCAGCGCGATCGCGCCGTTCTCCTCGGCCCGCAAGTGGAGCGGGGCCAGCTTCCAGGGCGACGGCGACTGGGTGCTCGGCGCGCCGGATGTGTTGCTGGACAACGACTCCCCGGTGCGCGCCGAGGCCGAGCAGACCGGCTCGCAGGGCCTGCGGGTGCTGCTGCTGGGCCGGGCCAGCTGTGCGGTGGACGACGGCGCCGCGCCCGGCGTGGTCACCCCGGTGGCGCTGGTGGTGCTGGAGCAGAAGGTCCGCCCGGACGCCAAGGAGACACTGGACTTCTTCGCCGCACAGGACGTCGCGGTGAAGGTGATCTCCGGCGACAACGCGGTCTCGGTCGGCGCGGTGGCCGCCTCGCTGTCCCTGCCCGGCGCGGACCGGCCGGTGGACGCGCGCACCCTGCCGGAGGGCAAGGAGAACCTGGCCGGGCCGGTCAACGACGGCGTGGTCTTCGGCCGGGTCACCCCGGCGCAGAAGCGGGACATGGTCGGCGCGCTCCAGTCCCGCGGGCACACCGTGGCGATGACCGGCGACGGCGTGAACGACGTGCTCGCGCTCAAGGACGCCGACATCGGCGTGGCCATGGGCGCGGGCAGCCCGGCCACCCGGGCGGTGGCGCAGATCGTGTTGCTGGACAACAAGTTCGCCACCCTGCCGTACGTGGTGGCCGAGGGCCGCCGGGTGATCGGCAACATCGAGCGGGTGGCCAACCTGTTCCTCACCAAGACGGTGTACTCGGTGCTGCTGGCGGTGCTGGTGATCATCGCCCAGGTGCCGTACCCGTTCTACCCCAGGCATTCCACCCTGCTCAACGCCTTCACCATCGGCATCCCGGCCTTCTTCCTGGCACTGGCGCCCAACACCGAACGCGCCCGCAGCGGCTTCGTGGCCAGGGTGATGCGGCTGGCCGTGCCCGCGGGCGCGATCGCCGCGGTGGCCACCTTCACCAGCTACCTGCTCGCGCTCAACGACTCCACCGCGACCCAGGACCAGCAGAGCACGGCCGCGGTGGTGACGCTGTTCCTGGTGGCCTTCTGGGTGCTCGCGGTGATCGCCCGCCCGTACGCCTGGTGGAAGGTCGCGCTGCTGCTGGTGATGGCGGGCGGCTTCGCCTTCGCCACCCTGATCCCGTTCGGCCAGGAGTTCTTCAAGATCGACCCGAACCACTCGCCAACCCTGCTGCTGGCCTTCCTGGTGGCCGGGGTCGGCATGCTGCTGATCGAGCTGAGCTGGTGGCTGGACGGCTGGCTGCGCCAGGAGAAGGAACGCCTGGCCGAGACCGCCTGACCTGGCCGAAAGTACAACAAAAAGAAACAGGGTGAACGCACCGAGCCGCCACTCGGTGCGTTCACCCCTACCCTGGATCGGCGGTAGCCATCCGGGGAGCCGTACTGACTGACTGATCAGACAGTAAGCCTTGGACCTGCGGTTCGTCAAGAAGTGGCGCGGATGAATACGTTGTCATCCGGACGCTACTCCATGCTGACCAACCTGGGCCAGACCGTATTGACAGCTCGATGCACTCTCGTCGCACCGCGCGTGCTTGTGTCTGTTTCCGTTGATTTTTGACCGGTTGGCCGCTACCGCCAAGATCATCGCGCCTGCGGGCCGGGTGCCGCGGCCCTTGACGATGGGTGAGCGGGGTCACTAACATCCGTCCCACTGTTAGGAAACTAACCTAACAATGTTCCCTGGTACGAACCCTGCTTCTGCTCCACCGAACCGCCGCCGCCACGCACCGCCGCAAACTCGCACAGCTCGGCGGCCCCACCCTGCCCTGGGGCTCCGGACGAGAGGAGCGCAAACGATGGGACGGCTCAACGTAGTCAGGCGTGCACTCGGCATCATCGCCGCCGCCGCACTGGCCACAACCGGTGTGCTTGCCACCAGCGCACAGGGCTCTCCTACCCCCGAACCGGCGGTGGCCAACGCCGCCACCGCGCCGCTGGGGCCGGCCGCCCTGCCACCCGGCACCCCCGCGGCGATCAACGGCCAGCTCAAGGTCTGTGGCCTGCAACTGTGCAACAAGAACGGCAAGCCGATCCAGCTGCGCGGCATGAGCACGCACGGCATCCAGTGGTACAGCCAGTGCCTGAAGACCGCTTCGCTGGACGCGCTGGCCAAGGACTGGGGCGGCGACGTGCTGCGCATCGCGATGTACATCCAGGAGGGTGGTTATGAGACCAACCCCCGGAAGTTCACCGACATGGTGCACGGGTACATCGAGGAGGCCACCAAGCGCGGCCTCTACGCGCTGATCGACTGGCACCAGCTCACGCCGGGCGACCCGAACCACAACACCGCGCGGGCCAAGACCTTCTTCAAGGAGATCGCCCAGCGGCACAAGGACAAGACCAACATCATCTACGACATCGCCAACGAGCCCAACGGTGTCTCCTGGTCCCGGATCAAGACCTACGCCGAGGCCGTCATGCCGACCATCCGCGCGGAGGACCCGGACAGCCTGATCCTGGTCGGCACGCACGGCTGGGGCTCGCTCGGGATCTCCGACGGCCGCAACGAGCAGGACATCATCAACAACCAGATCAACATCCCGAACATCATGTACACGTTCCACTTCTACGCGGCCTCGCACAAGCAGCAGTACCTGGACGCGTTCACCCGCGCGGCCGCCAAGCTGCCGCTGTTCGTGACCGAGTTCGGCACCCAGACCGCCAGCGGTGACGGCGGCAACGACTTCACCTGGTCCCAGAAGTACCTCGACTTCATGAAGCAGAAGAAGATCAGCTGGACCAACTGGAACTTCTCCGATGACAACCGCTCCGGCGCGGTCTTCAAGCCGGGCACCTGTGCCGGCAACAACTTCAGCGGCACCGGCGTGCTGAAGCCGGCCGGCGCCTGGATCCGGGAGCGCATGCGCACCCCGGACGAGTTCTGAGCCCTCCTCCACAGGAGAACACCGGGGACTGTCCACTTCGGACGGTCCCCGGTCCTTTTCCCGGCGGGGTGCGGTTTTCCACAGCAGCACTGTCCGGTCGACCGCATGGTTCACCCCGCCGGCCCCGCATACCGTCACGCCCATGATGCTCAAAGTGATCTTGTCCCTCGCCCTGGCCGCAGGCCCGGCCGGCCCGCCGCCGGAGATCCCGGTGGCCGAGCTGCGCGACCGGCTGACCAGCCTGGCCGCCAAGGGCGACATCACCGCCGGGCTGGTGCACGTCCAGGACGGCGCCACCCGGTGGTCGGACGCGGTGGGCGTGCGGGACCTGGCGTCGGGGGCGCCTGCCCAGGCCCACGGCCACTTCCGGATCGGCAGTGTCACCAAGACCTTCGTGGCCACGGTGCTCCTGCAACTGGCCGACGAGCGACGGCTGACCCTGGACGACCCGATCGCGCGGCACCTGCCGGGCGTGGTGCCCGGCGGCGAGCGCATCACCGTGCGGCACGTCCTGCAGCACACCAGCGGCCTGCCCGACTACATGAGCGAACCGGGCTACTCGACCAACCGCTGGCGCGGCGAGGCCCGCTTCGACGACTACTCGCCCGCCCAGTTGTTGCGGGTGGCGTTCGCGACCAAGCCGCCCTTCGGGCCCGGCGAGTCCTGGCGCTACTCCAACACCAACTACGTCGTGGCCGGGCTGCTGATCGAGAAGCTGACCGGCCACCGCTACGGCGATGAGGTGGCGCGCCGGATCCTGCGCCCGCTCAAGCTCAGCCACACCAGCCTGCCCGGCAACCACCCGTCCCTGCCCGCCCCGCACGCCCACGGGTACGAACCGCTGCCCACGACTCCGCCGACGTTCGTGGACGCCACCCGGATGGACCCGTCGCTGGACTGGGCCGCCGGCGAGATGATCTCCACCTCGCACGACCTGGCCACCTTCGTCACGGCGCTGCTCGACGGCAGGCTGACCAGCCAGGCCGGTCTGGCGGAGCTGCGGCGCATGCGGGCTGCCGACCCGCTGTTCCGCTACGGCCTCGGGTTGCAGGAGTTCACGCTGCCCTGCGCAGACGGCCCGAAGCCGGTGTGGGGGCACACCGGGCAGCTGATCGGCTACCTCACCGTCGCACTCGCCGACGGGCGGGGCAGGTCGCTGGTGCTGTCGCTGAACCCGTACCGGCAGGACCCGTCCACCACCGCGGTGCTGCCCATGGCGGTGGCGGTCTTCTGCCGCGGGTGATCCTCAGTTGACCGGGAGCGCGTCGCTGCCCAGGACCAGGCGCAGGAAGGCCTGGGCGGACGGGCTGACGTGCTCGCCGGAGCGCAGCGCGATGCTGGCCTCCCAGTTCGGCGCGGCCGGGTTGAGCTCGGCGACGCAGACCGGGAAGCCCTTCTTGTAGGCCATCGGCCGGGGCACCACCGCGACGCCGAGGCCGTGCCCGACCAGCTCCAGCAGGCTGTGCACGTCGTTGAGCTCCAGGGCCACCCTGCGGGTCATGCCCTGGGCGGCGAAGACCCGGTCGGTGAGCTGGCGGGCGCCCCAGTCGCTCTGGAAGTCCACGAACACCTCATCGGTCAGCTCGGCCCACTCCACCCGGTCGCGCCGGGCGAAGCGGTGCTCGCGGCCGCAGACCAGCAGCATCGGCTCGGTGGCCAGGTGGGCCAGGCTGACGCCGTCGGGGGCCGGACGGGGCTGGTCGACCAGGGCCAGGTCCAGCCGGCCCGCTTTCACCCCTTCGATGAGCTTGGCGCCGCCGGACTGGGTCAGCCGGACCTCGACGCCGGGGTGCGCGGCGTGGAAGCGGGCCAGCAGCGCGGGGGCGTCGATCACGCCGAGGCACTGCACCATGCCCACCGACAGGGTGCCGCGCAGCACGCCCTGCACCGCGGCCACCGCGTCCTTGGCCGCGGCCACGCTGACCAGCGTGCGCCTGGCCTCCACCAGCAGCGCGCGTCCCGCCTCGGTGAGTTCCACCCGTCGGGTGCTGCGCACGAACAACGGCGCGCCGAGTTCGCGTTCCAGTGCTTTGATCGAGGCGGAGAGACCGGACTGCGCGACCCGCACCCGCTCGGCGGCTCGCGTGAAGTGCCGTTCTTCCGCTACCGCGACGAAGTACTCCAGGTGCCGAAGCTCCACGACTGTGCACGTTAGCCGATGAGTGCCAGCAGGTTCTGCTGTTGGACTCAACCGAGACCACACCGCAAGCTGGAGAAACGCCCACAGCTGAGGACAGGAGCAAGTATGAGGACTCGCCGGATCGGCGACGTCGAGGTGAGCGCGATCGGCCTGGGCGCGATGCCCATGGCATCGGAGTTCGGCAAGGACCGGCAGGCGTCGCTGACCACCGTGCACGCCGCGCTGGACGCCGGGGTCACGCTCATCGACACCGCGGACGCCTACTGCACCAACAGCGCCGACTTCGGGGACAACGAGCGCTTCGTGGCCGAGGCGCTGGCCGCCTACCCCGGCGACACCAGCGCGGTGCTGGTGGCCACCAAGGGCGGGCACACCCGCGACGAGCAGGGGGCCTGGGGCCTCAACGGCGACCCCGGCTACCTGAAGCAGGCCTGCGAGGCCTCGCTGAAGCGGCTCGGCGTGGACGTGATCGGCCTCTACCAGTTCCACCGGCCGGACCCGAGGGTGCCGATCGGTGACTCGGTGAGCGCGCTGCGTGACCTGCTGGACGCCGGGAAGATCCGCTACGCCGGGGTGTCCAACTTCAACCCGGCCGAGATCAGGGAGGCCAACGAGATCCTCGGCGGCAGGCTGGTCTCGGTGCAGAACCAGTTCTCCCCCGCCTTCCGCTCCAGCGAGCCGGAGCTGGCCCTGTGCGCCGAGCTGGGCATCGCGTTCCTGCCCTGGAGCCCGCTGGGCGGCATCGCCAAGGCGGCCGAGCTGGGCAGCGGGTTCGCCGCCTTCGGCGAGGTCGCGGCCGGCCGTGGGGTGAGCCCGCAGCAGGTCTGCCTGGCCTGGATGCTGGCCAAGTCCGAGGTGGTCATCCCGATCCCGGGCGCCAGCCGGACCGCCTCGGTGCTGGACTCGGTCGCCGCGGTGCACCTGGAGCTCAGCGCGGAGGAGATCGCGCACCTGGACCAGGTCTAGGCACGCCGCCGCCCGTGTCCACTGTGGACACGGGCGGCCGTCCCGGTGGCTCAGTAGCCGCCGGTCGCGCCGCCGCCCTTGGCGCTGCCACCGGCCGCGCCCTTGGCCTTCTTGCCGTCGGGGGCCGCGACGAACCAGGTGCCCTGCACGGCCTGGCCCTTGGTGTCACCGGCCTTGGCGTCCTGGGTGAAGCGGTACAGCGGCCAGCCGCCGAGGGTCACCTGCTCGGAGCCGTCGGGCCGCTTGACCGAGCCGACCAGCGCCTGGTCCACGCCCTGCACGGTGACGTTGCCGTTGACCAGCACCGGCGGCCAGGCCTCCAGGCACTTGCCGGCGCAGTTGGACTTGGACGGCTTGGCGGTGTCCTTGTCGAAGCGGTACAGGGTCAGGCCGTTGACGTCGGTGACGATGTTGCCCAGCTCGCTGGAGGCCACCGCGTTCAGGGTGGCCGCGGCGTTCTGGCCGCCGCCGTTGCTCGCCTTGGCCTTCTTGCCCTCGGGGGTGGCCGCGAACCAGGTGCCCTGCACGCCCTGGCCCTTGGCCTCGCCCGGCGCGGTGTCCTTGGCGAAGGTGTAGAGCGGCCAGCCGGCCAGGGTCAGCTGCTCGGTGCCGTCGGCCCGCTTGAGCGACCCCACCAGCGCGGAGTCCACGCCCTGCACCGTAGGCTGCCCGTCGACCAGCGCCGGGGGCCAGGCCTCCAGGCACTTGTCCGCGCAGTTGGACTTCGGCGGCTTGGCGGTGTCCTTGTCGAAGCGGTACAGGGTCTTCCCGTTGGCGTCGGTGACGACCTCGCCCAGCTGCGCCATGGTCGAGACGTTCAGCGTGGCCGGCTCCGGCTCCGGGGCCTGGCTGCTGGTGGGTTGCTGTGACGGTGCGGGCGGCTGGGGCTGGGGTGCGGCACCGTCCACTCCGGACCCACACGCGCCGGCCAGCAGCACGGCGGACACAGCGGAAACTGCCATGATCATGGTGCGCACGCGTCGAGTCTGCACGGCTCATCCCTCCACGAAGTCTTCGGTGTTTCGCCCAGCAGGCGGACGTCGTGGAATACGAGCCCATCGGCCGCGCGGGTTCAGTTCAACGGCAGAAACGGCCGAATGTCCTAGAACAACCCAGCTTCCTGAACCGGAACCGCGGACTCCTCGTATCCCACGGGAAGGACGCCCTGTGAGCAGCGCGAAGGAGCGAGGCGGAGATGAGTCGGCGACGAAAGGCAGCGCGGTGAACGTACGGCGCTTCGGCAAGCCGGAGAAGCGCGAGGACGAAGCGGAGCGCCAGCTCATCGCTCTGCTCTACCGCCAGTACGGCCAGGTGCTGATGCGGCACGCGATGCGCCTCACCGGCAACGACAAGTACTGGGCCGAGGACGTGGTGCAGGAGACGCTGCTGCGGGCCTGGCGGCACGCGGAGAAGCTGGACCGCGATCCGGACCTGTTGCGCGCCTGGTTGTTCACCGTGGCCCGCCGGATCGTCATCGATGCCCGCCGCAGCAAGGGAATCCGGCCGCAGGAGGTGGACCCGGCGCCGCTGGAGGTGATGCCGGAGCCCGCGCGCACCGACGAGGCGCTCTCCCGGATCGTGATCAAAACAGCGCTGGACAGTCTCAGCGCCGAGCACCGGGAGGCGGTCGAGCAGACCTACCTGCGGGACCGCTCGGTGACCGAGGCCGCCGCCGTGCTGGGCGTTCCGCCTGGCACAGTGAAGTCGCGGGTGTTCTACGCGCTGCGGGCACTGCGCCGGACTTTGGAAGAACAGGGAGTCACGCCATGACGCCGCCGATCGACCACACGGACGTGGGCGCCTACGTCCTCGGCGTGCTGGACGCGCACGAGGCCGAGGCGTTCGAGGCGCACCTGCTCGGCTGCGAGCTCTGCCAGGCGGAGCTGAAGTCGCTGTCCGCGCTGCCCGACCTGCTCGACGAGCTGCGTGAGCCGACCTCGGCCCCGGTCGCGGTGGAGATGCCCAGGCTGCTGGACGAGGTGGCCGCGCGCCGCCGCAGGCGCAAGATCGTCACCTGGGTGGCCGCGGCCGCCGCGACCATCGCGATCATCGCCGGTCCGATCGTGACCGCGGCGCTGACCAGGACCGACCCGAACGTGGTCGCCTTCCCGGACGGGGTGCCCAAGCTGACCGGCTCCGGGCCGACCGGCGCCTCGATCGAGCTGACCGTGCAGGAGAAGGGCTGGGGCTCGGACGTGGTGCTCTCGCTCAAGGGCGTGCGCGGTCCGGAGAAGTGCGAGCTGATCGCGGTGGGCAAGAACGGGCAGGAGGCCACCGTGAACAGCTGGCTGGTGCCCTCCTGGGGCTACGGCGTGCCCGGCTGGCCGCAGCCGCTGATGATGCGCGGCGGCGCGGCGATGAAGCCCGGCGACATCGCCAAGTTCGAGGTGCGCACGCTGGACAAGAAGGTGCTGGTCAGCGTGCCTGCCTGAGCCGTGCGACGAGAAGGGGGCGAACCCGCCTGGGTCCGCCCCCTTCTCACCCGCAGTGTTACTTGAGCGCAGGGTTACTTCAGCGCATAAGCCCTGATCAGGGTCTGCTCCACCGCGTTGCCGTCGACGTCGGTGGCGTGCACCTTCAGCGAGACGAACCCGCTGCTGTCGGCCTTGCGCGGGTGCTGGACTGTCCCGCTGTAGCCGCCGTCAGCGCCGATCGCGCGGAGCTTGACCGGTTCCCAGGTGCCGCCGTCGTTGAAGGAGACCTCAGCCCTGGCCTCGGCGACCTTGACCGGGGGCGCGCCCGGCTGGGTGGCCGCGGTCAGGTTCAGCGCGAACACCCGGTCCGCCGGGGCCGCGTTGTCCAGGTCGAGGTCCAGGTTCCACCGGGCCTGCAACACCGGCAGCGGCACCGTCTTGCCCGCCTCGCCCCGCGCGGAGCTGAAGCTCCACGAGGAGAACGACTCGGTGCCGATCGACCAGCCCGGCCGGCCCTGGTTGACGTCCAGCTCCACCCGGTAGTTGGCCTTCTCCGCCACGCCGACGGCCACCTCACCGAGCGCGTGCGGCTGTTCGGCCACCTGCTCGCCGTCCCGGTACACCCTGGCCACCGTGCTCGCGCCGAGGTCGCGCAGGTAGTGGTCGGGGTCGCTGTCCAGGAACTCGGCGAAGTTGAGCCGCAGCTTGTCATCGGTGCGGCTCACCGGCAGCAGCGCCCTGGACACGCCGGGTTGGAACGGCCCCTGGTACCAGGACACGGTGCGGCTGCTGCCCGCCACCGGCGGCGGCGCGCTGCCGTTGCCCGCCATGCCGTCCGCGCCACCCGAGCCGTAGAACAGCGGCTGGTACCGGGTGCCGTTGGCGGAGAAGTAGCGCAGGTGGTCACTGGGCACGCGCCGCTCGAAGCCGGCGGCGATCGCGATGAAGTCGTACGGCCGGAAGCTGAACATGCCCTGCGAGCCGACCTGGTCCGGCCGCACCGCGTGCAACCTGGTCCGCTCGGTGGCCACCGTCACCGGGCTGACGTCGAAGGACAGGTCCGAGGGGATGCGCTGCGCGAAGGGCTGCACCAGGTGGTACTGCACCGGGCTGTGCGCGGTGCCCTTGAGCTCCACCGTGACCGGTCCCCTGGCCAGCAGCTCCAGCAGCCGCTTACCCTCCACATTGGACAGTTCGAGGCCGGGGATGGCCGGGTTGCGGGTGGTGTAGTCGGCGAAGCGGCCCGGTCCCGAACCGAACACCGCGGCCACTCCTGCCTTGGCGTTGGCCGCGTTGCGCACCTGGTCGTTCGGCGTGATGTCCTTGGACTGCTGGATCAGCGCGATCTTGCCGCGCACGTCCCGCCCGGCGAACTCGGCCGGGGTGCCGGTGCCCACGTAGACCACCGGCAGCCGGTGCGTGCCGTCGATCCGCTTGCCGAGCTCCTGGCCGGTGCCGAGGTAGTCGGGCCGGAGCACGGTCTCCGGCGCGACCACCTTGGCGGTGAGCTTCGGCGCTTCCAGCCACATCCGGTTGGCCAGCTCGAACTCCCCGCGTTTGACCGGCTCGGCGGGCACGGCGTAGATCCGGTCCACGGTGCGGCCGTAGAAGAACCCGCTGGTGAACCGGTTGTTGCCGGCAGCCCTGGTCCAGGTCTGGGACAGGGTGACCGGTTCGGTCCGCTCCGGCGTGCGGGCCTGGACCTCCTTGCCGCCGCGGGCATCCAGGGTGATCGAGGCGGGGCCGTTGACCTCCAGCTCGTCCTTGGTCACCACGGTGTACTCGGTGTCGTTGCGGCTGGGGTCGGCGGTGGAGAGGAAGCCGCCGAGGAAGTACTTCCCGGGCGGCAGCAGCAGGGTGCCGGAGCCGGTGGCGTCCACGCTGACCCGGTGGTAGCGCGCGTTGTCCAGGTTCCACGCCGAGATCGCGGCGTAGCCGGGGGCCTTGCCGTCGCGGCCGATCGCGCTGATCGAGACCTTGTGCTGGAGGTCCTTGTGGAAGCCCAGCACGGTCCGCAGCACCGCGCCGCCGCCGTGCTGGCTCGCGGTGAGCGCGCCGGCGTACAGGCCGAGCTCACCGGCGTTCGGGTTGACCGTGACGGTCGCCGTGGCCGAGCCACCGGCCGGGATGGACACGGTGGCCGGGCTCACCGAGAGCAGCTCCGCCGGTGCGCTCACGCCGGTGGCGGACTTGGCCGCGACGGCGAGGTCGAGCCGCGCCTCGGCGGCGGAATCGTTGGTGTAGGTCACCTTGCGGGTCACCGGCTCGACTGAGCCGTAGGGGCCGAGGAAGCGGCCCAGGCTCAGCGAGCCCGCGTCGGCCCGCAGCTGCTGCTGCGCGGTCGCGGCCACCCCGGCCGCCACCCGGCCGGCGCCCTGGTCGTAGGCGCTGATGCCGTCCAGCGGCTTGGCGGTCTGCATCAGCGCGGCCTTGAGCTGCGCGGCGGTCCACTTCGGGTTGCGCTGGGCCAGGATCGCGGCCGCGCCTGCCACGTGCGGGGTGGCCATCGAGGTGCCGTCAGCGGACATGTACCGGTCGCCGCCCGCGGAGTTCGCCCTGGCCGCGCTGATCGCCACACCGGGTGCGGCGATGTCCGGCTTGAGCGCGTTGTCGCCGTAACGCGGTCCCTTGCTGGAGAAGTCGGCCAGCCGGTCCTGCTTGTCCACCGCGGCCACGGTCAGCGCCGAGTCGGCCGCGCCGGGCGAGGACACCGTCTCCGTGCCACCGCGCCCGGAGTTGCCCGCCGCGATCACGAACAGCGCGCCGGTGTCCGCGGAGATCCGGTTGACCGCCACGCTCATCGGGTCGGTGCCGTCGGTGGGCCCGCCACCGAGGCTCATGCTGACCACCTTGGCCTTGCTCGCGGCCCACTCCATCCCGGCGATGATGCCGGACTCGGAGCCGGAGCCGCCGTCGTTCAACACCTTGCCGTTCAACAACTTCGCGCCTGGCGCGACACCCTTCTTGGCACCGCCGGCCGCCGCGCCGGAACCGGCGACGGTGGAGGCGACGTGGGTGCCGTGGCCGTGCTTGTCGGTGGCGTCCGGCGCGGTGCTGAAGTTCTTGTGCTCCACCACTTTCCCGGCCAGGTCGGGATGCGTGTCGTCGATCCCGGTGTCCAGCACCGCGACCGTGCCGCCACTGCCGTCGAACCCGGCCTGCCAGGCCGCGGGCGCGCCGATCTGCGGCACACTGGTGTCCAAAGTGGACTTCACCTGGCCGTCCAGCCAGACCTTGGCCACGCCGTTGTTCAGCGCCTTGGCCCCGGGGTTGGTCAGCGCGGCCCAGAACTCGCCGAGCTTGCCCCGGTCCGCGCGCACCGCCTGCGCGCTGGCGCTGGCCAGCACGGCCTGGCGGCGGCTACCGGCGGGCGGGGTCGCGGTGACCGACAGCTGCGGCCGGTCGTAGGTGAGGATCAGCGGCAGCGAGTCCTGCCGGTCGAAACCCTGCTCGACCAGCTTGGTGACGTTGAACAGCCGCTCGTCCAGCAGCCCGGCCGCGAGGTAGGGCTCGGCGGCGAACGGGATGACGTGGGCCTGCTTGTCCACGGTGTACGTGCGGTACTGCTCGGAGCCGCGGACCCGCGCGGCTTGGCGGCCGTCGGCGTAGTGGTCAAGGGCCACGGTGTCCCCGGTGACCAGGGTCAGTTCGGTGGACCGGACCGGCACGTCCTGGCCAGGTCTGGGCTGCGGTGCCGCGGTGCCTGCTCCCCCGGCCACACCGCTTGCCACCAGGCCCAATGCCGCCAGACTGGCGACGACTTTCCGATGTCTCGACAAGGTGCCCCTCCTACCACCAGGCGATATCGGAGCCCGAAGCTAGCGGCAGGCGATGCGCCGGAGGCACCTACAAAGGTGGTCTAAACCTCGCGTTCGGGTGAACCGTCGGCATCGTTTGTCCATTGTGGACAGAACTCACCAGTGGGAGCTAGCCCGAACGGGCTCGTGCCCCCCGCCCGCGACCAGGGAGAGGCACGGGGGACACGAGCCTGGGAGGGATGTCACCGGTCGATCTCGTGCTGGTGCGGCATCGGGATCCGCGCCACGCACAGGACACAGGGCATCCCGGAGCTGGTCGGTTCGATCACGGCTAGTGGAGCCACATGTCCGCACAAGGCGGTGAGATCATCCGGCGGCGTCTCCGGGCGCAGGGTGGCCACCCTGAACCCGTGCACCTGCTTGTCCCGCCAGCTCCGCCACCAGGCCAGATCGTCATTGGCCGCCATCCGCACCACCGTCCCGCGGCGCGTAGTAGTGGCACACGACCTCTCCCCTCCGACACAACCGGCTGATCGGAGGGGTCCGACCCAGCGGTTGTCCCCGGTAACCTGCTTACCGATGGCAGTGGATCAACCACTGTCTGTACAACGTTAGGGAACCTGACGCGACAAGAGGACTGACCGGAAGTACGGGTTGGCTCGCTCCGGCCGGTGCTCGGCGGGAGGGCGAGCGGCGTGGCCGATCGGTCCGGAAGACTGCGAACGGGTCAACGTTCTCCGCGCTGTGTCGGAATCGTCTCCGGCTATGTGCTCAAGCTGGCCAGGGAGTCCGTCCCGTTGAGCCAGTCGGTGCTGGCCGAGCACCTGGGCGTTGACCTGACCACGGTGCAGGGATGGGAAAGCGGGCGCAGGCCGCTGACCGCGATCCGCACCGCCGACCTGATCCGCCTGCGCGCCAAGCTGATCCGGCTGGGCGTGCCGCCGAAGGTGTTCGCCGCCCTTGAGGACGCGCTGGAGGCGGACCTGCTGATCGGGCACGCGGTGGAGACCGGCGACCGCCCGGCCAGGGCGGGCGACCACCCACTGGCGCAGTGCGTGCACCGGCGCAACCTGACCAACATGATCACCTGGCCGTTCACCGGCCTGGTGCCGCCGAACCTGCGTGACCTGGACCGGCAGAGCCACCAGCGCCGCGGCCCGGTGCCGGACCGGCCTGCCCTGGGCGCCGCCGAGACGGACCGGTTCTTCGACCACCTGCTGGTCACCGCGGACGCCGAGGCCGCCGAGGACCAGGCGCTGCTGCGCAGGCAGGCGGTGTACCTGCTCGGCTTCGACGGCCGGGGCGCCACCGCGGAGTGGCTGGCCACCGAACAGCGCAGGGCGCTGCGCAGCGCGGGCCGCACCGACCACGTGCCGTCCTGGGTGGAGGTGCGCTCCTCGGCGATCGCGTTGAGCCGTTCCGGTGACCGGGACCCGTTGCGCGCCTTCGTGCAGACCGCGCTGACCAACGAGGCGCAGGAGATCGCCAACCTGAACTACTGGGCCTACTGGGTGGGCGAGGTCGCCGACGTGCAGATCGACGACGGTTTCATGACCGAGCTGGGCGTGCGGTCCTGGACCGGCGAGGACCTGTTGCGGCACCTGCTGGTCCGGCTGCAGCCCGGCGGCGACCACGCCGAGCTGAACATCCACAGCCTGTGGTCGCTGGTGCTGGCCCGTCCCGCGCTGCTGGACGCCAACCCCGGCTTGCGCCGCCTGGCCAGGGAGCGGGTGGACGGCATGAGCGCGGACCGGGAGCTGGCCAAGCAGGCCCATCGCGAACTGACCGGACTTGACTACGCCATCCGCCTGGCCGCGCGCTGAGCGGGCCGGGATGGCTCCAGGTACGTGACTACCTAGGAGAGAGGTCAGCCAGTGAACGACAAGCACGACCGCGAAGCGGCCGCGGTCGCCGAGTTCGCCTTCGAGCTGGGGGTGCTCAAGCGCACCCGCCGGGCTGGTTGGTGGCACGTCGGCGTCCGCGACCCCGAGTCGGTCGCCGAGCACAGCCTGCGGGTCGCCCAGCTCGCCACCATGCTCGCCGCCATGGAGGGCGCCGACCCCGCCCGCGCCGCGTTACTCGCGCTCTGGCACGACTCCCAGGAGACCAGGATCGGCGACCTCACGCACACCGCCCGCGACTACCTGCAGGCCGCCTCCAACGAGCGGATCACCGCGGACCAGACCGCCGCGCTGCCGGACACCGCGCGCAAGACGGTGCAGGAGGTGGTGCACGAGTACGAGTCGGCGGGCACCGCGGAGGCGCGCTGCGCCAAGGACGCGGACAAGCTGGAATGCCTGCTGCAAGCGGTGGAGTACCGGGAAAGCGGGTACCGGGGCGTGCAGGGCTGGATCGACTCCTCGCGCAAGGCGCTGCACACCGAGGCGGCCCGCCGGGTGGCCGAGGCCGCGCTGAGCGTGTCCACCATGGCCTGGCGCGGGCGCTGACCGCGGCGCCCCCGGCCGAGCTGGCCGGGGGCGCCGGGTTTCAGTTGCGGCTCAAGGCTTCCGCGAGTTTGGTGCGGGACCCCACCCGCAGCACGGTGTTCGCGTAGACGCGGCCGCCGAGCCAGAGCAGCAGGCCGATCGCGGGCAGCATCAGCCCGGCGGCGAGCAGCTGCTGCCACAGCGGGGCCGCGCCGAGGGCGGCCCTGATCGGCATCAGCATCGGCGCGAACGGCGGCAGCAGCGAGGCCCACTCGACCAACCGGTCGGCCGGGTTGCGCAGCAGCAGCGGCAGCCCGGCCGCGAACGGCAGGATGAGCAGCATCATCACCGGGGTGATCACCGACTGCATGTCCTCCTGCCGGGAGACCAGCGCACCGGTGGCGGCGAACAGCGTGGCGTAGAGGGTGAACCCGAGCAGGTACCAGCCGATCATCCCGGCCACCGTGCCCACCGTGCCCCCGGGCAGCGTCACCACCCCCGAGGCGGAAGCGGCGGCCAGTCCGGCCCCGGCGACCAGCGCGAGCTGGGTCAGCCCGACCAGGCCGATGCCGATCACCTTGCCTGCTAGCAGCTGCCAGGGCCGGACCGCGGCCAGCAGCAGCTCGACCACCCGGCTGCTCTTCTCCTCCACCACGCCCTGGGCCACCGTCACCCCGTAGCCGACCAGCGCGAAGTACAGCAGCATCGCGGTGGCGAAGGCCAGCATCAGCCGGGACCCGCGATCCGGGTCGGCCGGGGTCAGCGCGCGCACCTGGGCCGGTTCCGGCGCCCGCCCGGCCTGGTCCAGCACGGCCTTGACCGCGAGCACGTCCAGCGCGCCGCGCAGCTCCCGGTCGGTGTCCCGGTCCACCACCGCGGACACCCCGGAACCGTTGGCCAGGAACACATCCACCTCGCCCTCGCGGACCAGGCGCTCGCCCTCAGCGGCATCGGCCACCGGGCGCAGGGCCAGTTTCCCGCCGGTGGCCTGGAGCTGGGCCCGCAGCGCCTCCCCGGTCTGGGCGCTCTGCGCGGTGACCGCGGCAGTGCGCTCGTTGGTGCCACCGAGCGCGGAGAAGCCGACCAGGCCACCGACGATGGCCAGCATCAGCAAAGTGCCGAGCACGAAGGACTTGCCGCGCATCCGGGTGCTGATCTCGCGGCCGGCCACCAGCCAGACGCCCCGGGCCGGTCCAAGCTGGGTGTTCACGCGCCCGCCTCCTCGGTGACGATGTGCCGGTAGGTCTCAGTCAAGGTCGGTTGCCTGCGCCCGAACCCGCGCACCGGCCCGGTGCGCAGCGCCGCGGCCAGCACCAGCTGGTCGTCCGCGCCCTCGGCCAGCTCCAGCACCGTCTGTCCGTCCACTGTGGACACGGTGTGCACACCGGGGATCTGGTCGGCCCAGCCCGGCGCGGCCGAGGGCGCGTCCACCACCAGCCGCGCCGATCCCGCGCGCTGGAGGTCGGAAACGGTGCCACAGGCCACCATCCGGCCCTGCCGGACGATGCCGACCCGGTCGCACAGCCGCTCCACCAGGTCGAGCTGGTGACTGGAGAACAGCACCGGCACCCCGCGCGCGCACTGCTCGCGCAGCACCTCGCTGAGCACGTCCACCGCCACCGGGTCCAGGCCGGAGAACGGCTCGTCCAGCACCAGCAGCATCGGCCGGTACACCAGCGCGGCGGCCAGCTGCACCCGTTGCTGGTTGCCCAGGCTGAGCTTCTGCACCTCCTCGTCCCGCCGCTCGGCCACGCCGAGGCGGGCCAGCCACTCCTCGGTCTCCCGGCGGGCCGCCTTCGGGGTGAAGCCGTGCAGGCGGGCCAGGTAGGTCAGCTGCTCGCCGACCTTCATCTTCGGGTAGAGCCCGCGCTCCTCCGGCATGTAACCGATCCGGCGACGCCCGGCAAAACCCAGCGGCGCGCCGTCCCAGCGCACCTCGCCCTCGTCGGCGGTGAGCACGCCGAGCACGATCCGCATGGTCGTGGTCTTGCCCGCGCCGTTGCCGCCCACGAAGCCGAACAGCTCACCGGGCCGCACCAGGAAGCTCATCCCGTCCAGAGCCCGCCGCTGGCCGTAGCGCTTGCCGAGCCGATCCACCTCCAGGCCGAGATCCACTCCCACCGTCACTGATGCGTTCATGTGGCGAAGTGTTGTAAAAACCCAACAAGCTGTCAAGTTGTCCAACTAGCCGGTTGTGCCAGACTTAGCCCCGTGAGCCCAGTGCGACGGGGCAAGGACCTGCCGATCTACAACCGGCTCCCGGTGCTGCGCGCCGAAAGGGGCCTGTCCCGGGTCGCACTGGCCGAAGCGGTGGAGGTCAACCCGCAGACCATCGGCGCGCTGGAACGCGGCGACCACTACCCGAGCCTGGACCTGGCCTTCCGGATCTGCGAGGTGTTCGGGCTGCCGGTGGAGGCGGTGTTCAGCCGGCAGCCGTTCACTCCGCTGTCGGAGCAGGTCTATCGAGGGGGCGGGGCATGAGCCTGCGGGAGCGGTACACCGAGTTCGAGCGCCGCCGGACGGCGAAGTTCAGCCGCCAGTTCCCGGACTGGCGCACCAGGCGGCACCGGCGGCGGCTGGCCGTGCTGTGGACGCTGTTCCCGCTCGCGCTGATCGCGATCCTGCTGGTGGACCTGCGTGGCACCGGCTGGTTCCTGCCGCTGTGGCTGGGGGTCTACCTGGGCTGGCTGTCGGTGTGGGGCCTGCTGCGGGTGCTGACCGCGGCGCTCACCGAGACGATGTCGGCCGCCCTGGACGAGCGGCAGCGCCAGCTCAGGGATCGCGCGATCTTCCTCGGATACCACGTCGGGCTGCTCACGCTGCTCCCCGTGCTGGCCTACCTGCTGCTCAACATGCGCTCCCCGGCGGTCGGCGCGACCGGAGCCGTGCTGCTCGCGGTCGCCTTCGTGGTGATCGCCTCCGCGCCCACGGTGCTGCTGGCCTGGACGCTGCCGGACGACGATCCCGAGGACTTTCAGGGCCAGTAGGGCTGCGCCCGCTCCGCCGCGGCCGCGATCGCCGCGCCGTCCACCCTCGCCGTGGTGTCGACCGCGGCGCTCGCCCACTCCACCCGCAGCTCGAACCCGGTGTCCGGCAACGGGTGCAGCCACAGCTGGAAGTGCGAGTCCACCGTGCCGCTGTCCGCGGTGCCACCGTCCGGGCTGCACACCAGCAACGGCCCGGCGGGCTGTTCCTCCGGAGCCGACCCGACCGCGGCGACCTCGGTCCCGTCAGTCAGCCGCACGCTGAAGTGCGGGGCCGACTCGGTGGACGGATCCCGGTTCCAGCGCCGCCGGTGCGCGCCGAACAACCCGTCGTGCAGCTCCCACCAGGCGTCCTCGGCCAGCCCGTCCCGCCGCGCCGCCACCCGCACCTCGACCTGGCAGCCATTCGGATAGGCCCGCGCCCCGACCAGGAAGACCACCGCGTTCGGCGTCCTGGTCACCACCGCGTCCAGCGGCACCAGCACCCCCGGCACGTCCTCCGGCGGGCCGAGCCACACCGCCCGCGCGGGACGGGGCGGCTCGGCCGCGGGGGCAGGAGCGACATCCGGCTCGTCGTCGAAGAAGCCCATGCTCCGACCCTAGCGATCAGTGTCCCACCGGGAACAGCACCTTCGCGCTGCCGCCGCCGCGGCGCACGGGTTCGGCCACCGCCTGGATCCGGCCCCAGCCCAGGAACTCCAGCGCCGCCACGGTGCCGATCTCCGGGTTCGGGGTGAAGGTGGTGGACGGCAGCTCGAACTGGTGCCCGTAGGCCTCCAGCTCGGCGCGCTTGGGCGAGTTGAAGAAGGCGGGCTCGGCCTCGGTCTTGGCCCGGTTGCGCTGGGAGAGCCGGGGCGCGGCCACCGCCTGCGGCAGCGTCATGCCCAGGTCCAGCCGGTTGACCAGGGTCTGCAGCACGGTGGTGATGATGGTCGAGCCACCGGGGGAACCCAGGGCCAGCAACGGTTTGCCGTGCTTGAGCACGATGGTCGGCGACATGCTGCTGCGCGGCCGCTTGCCGCCATCGGGCGCGTTGGCCGGCCACGGCTGACCGGCGGCCGGGGGCGCGAAGTCGAAGTCGGTCAGCTCGTTGTTGAGCAGGAAACCGCGGTGCGGCACGGTGATCGCGCTGCCGCCGGTCTGCTCGATGGTCAGCGTGTAGGCCACCACGTTGCCCCAGGCGTCGGCCGTGCTCAGGTGCGTGGTGGAGGTGCCCTCGTAGCGGTCGGGGCCGGGCGCGGCGGTCTTGCAGCCGCCGGGCTTGAGCGGGTCGCCCGCCGGGGCCGGGTGCGGCATGGCCTTCCTCGGGTCGATCAGGCAGGCCCGGTCCTTGGCAAACTTGTCCGACAGCAGCGGTTTCAGCGGAACGTCCACAAAGGACGGATCGCCGAGCCACTTGTTCCGGTCCGCGTAGGCCAGCCTGCTGGCCTCCAGGTAGGTGTGCGTGGCCCCGTTGACGTCCTTGCCGGACAACGGGAACCGCTCCATGATGTTGAGCGCCTCGCCGACCGTGGAGCCGCCGGAGGAGGGCGGGGCCATGCCGTAGACGTCCAGCCCGCGGTAGCCGATCTTCGTCGGCGCGCGGTCCTCGGCCCGGTAGCGCGCCAGGTCCTCGGTCACCATCAGGCCGGGCCGCACCTTGATGGTGGCGCCCTCGGCCACCGGCGGCTGGTTCACCGTGTGCACGATCTCCCGGCCCAGCTCACCGCGGTAGAGCCAGTCCAGCCCCTTCTCCGCCAGGCCCCGGTAGGTCTCGGCCAGCTCCGGGTTGCGGAAGGTGCTGCCCACCTCGGGCAGCTTGCCGCCGGGCAGGAACAGCTTGGCGGTGGGCGCGATGGCCCGGAAGCGGTCCTCGTTCTGCCAGGTGTGGTCCCGGTACTCCTTGTCCACGGTGAACCCGTCGCGGGCCAGCCTGATCGCCGGGCGCAGCGTCTCGGCCAGGCTCTTGCGCCCCCACTTGTCCAGGGCGCGCTGCCAGGTCAGCGGGGTGCCGGGCACGCCGACGGACAGCCCGGAGGTGACCGCCTCCTCGAACGGGATGGCCTTGCCGTTCTCGACGAAGGAGTCCTTCTTCATCGCCTGCGGCGCGGTCTCCCGGCCGTCGATGGTGTGCACCTTCCCGGTGCGCGCCTCGTAGTAGACGAAGAACCCGCCGCCGCCGATCCCGGCGGAGAACGGTTCGGTCACGCCCAGCGCCGCGGCCGCGGCCACCGCCGCGTCGACCGCGTTGCCGCCCCGGCGCAACACCTCGATCCCGGCCTTGGTGGCGTCCTCGTCCACGGTGGACACCGCACCGCCGTACCCGGTCTGCGTCGGCTGCTTGCCGCTCTGACCAGCATCGGCGGCCAGCGCGACCGGCGCACCGGAGAGGGCTACCGCAGCCGTGGCGCACAGCACCGTTGCCGCGCGCAAGGGTCGTAGGGATCGCACGTCGCCGCCTTTCGCCGGTTTCGTTACCCGGGCAAACTAACGGCTCAACACCCTTCGCACCAGGCGTAGCCCCTGCCGAGGCCCCATATTCGGCAGATATGCCCGGCTGATCGCGTTCGCGATGCGCGGCAGCGCGGCCGGATCCGGGTAGGCCATGTAGAGCGGCTGGTAGGTCGGCTGGAACTTGGCCTTGAACGCGAACAGCGACCGGAACCCGTACACCGGCTCCAGCGCCCGCCCGGCGAAGTCCAGCAGCCGTTGCAGCGCGCCGGGCTGCTGACCGCGGTCCAGCCTGGCCAGCGGGGCGCCGGAGAGGCTGAGGAACTCCGCGCCCTCCTCCTTGAAGCTCAGCGCGGCCGAGGCGATCAGGAACTCCATCACGCCGCGGAAGCCGGTGGCCCGCCGCCGCATGAAGTCCAGCGTCCAGCCCACCACCTGCCCGTCCCGGTGCACCGGCAGCCAGCTGGTGATGCCGTGCACGGTCCGGTCGGCGTCCACCGCGACCAGGCAGCGAACCTCGGGGTCGTTCAGCTCGTCCAGGCCGCCCAGGGTGAAGCCCATCTCGGGCAGGCCCTTGTCCGCCACCCACTCCTCGGAGATCGAGCGCACCTGGTCGGTGATGGCCAGCGGCGCCTGGGGGTAGCTCCACCACTCCGCGGTGATCCCGGCCTTGCCCGCCTTGTTCAGCGCGGTCCGCACGTCCTGCCACTTCTTGCCGGTGAAGGCCAGCTCGGGCAGCGGCACCAGGGTGTCCTCGGCCACCTGCACCGCGCTCCAGCCGAACTCGCCGGTGGCCTGCTTGACCTGCTCGGTGACGCTGTAGAAGCAGGGCGTCCAGCCGTTGCGGGCGCAGAAGTCGGCGAACCCGCGCACCGCCTCGGTCCGCGCGGCAGGCTCGCCGACCGGGTCGCCGGTGGTGATCGCGATGGTGGCGACCACCCGGTAGGCCACCGCGGCCCGCTCGTCCTGGGTGAACCAGTAGTTGTTGCCGGGCCAGGTGGTCATGTGCGCCAGCGTGGAGCCGCCGAACTTCGCCGCCAGCTCGCGGGCGCGGGCGGCCGCGGTCGCGTCGGTCGGCGGCGCGGCCCGCCAGAAGGTGACCAGGAACCCGCCGAGCACCAGCAGCCAGAACACCACGCCCAGGTACTCGCACAGCACCTCGGCCGCGCCGCCGGTGGCGATGAACCGCACCGGGAACAGGTCGAGGTAGCCCGGCGGCAGGAACCGCGAGGGCGCGTCCGCCAGCAGGTCGCCGAAGCTGGGCCGGGGGTCGAACTGGTCCCGCCACAGGTACCCGCCGAGCACGTACAGCGCGCCGAGGGACAGGAACGCGGTCAGCACGAAGGCCAGCAGCCGCCGCCGGGACCGGCGCGGCCCGGTCACGGTGAACTGCCTGCGGGTGATGACCAGCCCGGCCAGCATGGCCACCGACAGCAGCAGCGGCATCGAGGAGTCGAACACCAGCTGCGCCTTGGTGTGCGGGGGCAGGCCGACGATGTCCTCGGCCGGGGTCAGCGCCAGGTCCACCACCGACTGCACGAACCAGACCAGCAGCGCCAGGTTGGCCACGGTGGCCGACCACCAGGCCAGCACCCGCCCCCGCCGCAGCCCCTCGGCCAGCACCAGCAGGAACAGCGCGGGCAGCACGGAGAGGATCGCGCTGGGCAGCCCGTCGAAACTGGCCCTGGCCCGGTGCTCGCGGCACTGCTCGACCAGCTCCGGATCCGCACAGACCGCCGCCACCTCCTCGGCGCTGGGGGTGGGCGCGGTCAGCACATCGCCCAGCGCCACCAGCGGCCCGGCGCTGTAGGGGTTGAGCAGCATGAACACCGGCCCCAGCGCGCAGGCCGCGAGCAGCAGCGCGACCAGCACCCTGGTCTCGGACCGGGACGGCGCGCCCAGCGTCTTGCCGACCCGCCCGAACATGGCCACCCCGGCGAGCAGGCCGACCAGCCCGCCGCACAGCCGCACCACGTCCTGGGCGTAACCGGAGAACAGCGCCAGCGTCACCAGCGCGACGATCAGCACCAGCCGCAACCGCCTGCGCCACAACGCGGGCAGCCGCGAGCTCAGCGCCAGTCCGAGCCCGACCGCGCCGGTGGACGGGCTCAGCGCCAGCTCCGCCGGATCGTCCAGGAAGTTCAGCCACAGCCAGCCGGCCAGCGAGCCGAGCTTGACCACCCCGATGCCCAGCAGGGTGCCGCCGGCCTGGGCGGCCAGGAACAGCACCGCGGTCCGCCCCGCGCCCAGCAGCCGCTCCCCCGCCGCGCCAAAACCCAGCAGCAGCACCGAACTGGCCAGGTAGCCGGTCAGGTCCAGGCACCACAGCGCGCTGCTGAGCGGCGCCCACCAGTGGCCATGGGCCAGCGAGCCGGTGCCGATGCCGACCTGCTGGAGCAGCTCCTCCGACGGCCCGTCCAGCAGGCTGCCGGTCAGCGCGCCCACGGTCCACAGCGCGACCAGGAACACCAGCGTCAGCGGCGCGTGCGCGAACAGCCCGAGCAGTGCGCGCAGCGCGGCCATGCCCTGGTGCGCCAACCGGACCGGGGCTCCTCGGCGCGGCGCGGGCGGACTATCCGCGTGACTGTCCTCAGTGGACACTTGTGGCTCCGATCATCGCGGGGTCAGTCCGGTGTGCTGGGCCAGCCACGGCAGCGACTGCGCCAGCGCGGGCCGCCACACCACCCAGTTGTGCGCGCCGGGCAGCTCCAGCCAGTCCACCTGCATGCCGGCCCGGCGGCAGGCCTTGAGCACGTCCTGCTGCTGCGGCCGGAACTCGCCGTCCTTGTTGCCGGAGGCGATCAGGCCCGCGGTCTTGGGGAACTTCGCGGTGGCCATGATGTCCAGCGGGTTGACCTTCTTGAACGCGGCCTCGTCCCCGCCGAAGGCCGCGTTCACGGTGTCCTTGCGGTTGCCCAGCGAGGGCTCGCGCTGCCCGGAGAGGTCGATGAAGTTGCGGTAGACCTCGGGCGCGCGCACCGCCAGTTGCAGCGCGCAGGTGCCGCCCTGGGAGAACCCGCCGATGGTCCAGGCCTGCGGCTCGGTCGCCACCTGGAGGTGCTGCCGGACCCAGTTCGGCACGTCCTTGGCCAGGTAGGTCTCGGCGTTGCCGAGCTTGGAGTCCAGGCACAGCGGGTTGGCCAGCTCGCTGCCCAGGTGGTCCGGCAGCACCACCACCGGCGCGAGGCCCTTGTTCTCCGCGGCGTAGTTGTCCATGGTCGTGCTCAGCTGGCCGCCGACCAGCCAGTCGGTTGGCGAACCCGGCTGCCCGGACAGCAGGACCAGCACCGGCAGCTTGGGCCGGGGGCTGGCCTGGTAGGCCGGGGGCAGGTAGACCCGGCCGGTGCGGGCGCCGAACCCAGCCGAGGACGGGATGGCCACCTCCGAGACCGTGCCCTGCGCGGGCAGGTCGGCCGGGGGCTGCCACACCTCGCTGAGCGCCTTGCCCGGCGGCACCAGCACGGTGCTCGCGGCGGGTTTGGCCGCCTCGGACAGGTCCGCGGTCTTGCCCTGCCCGCCGCCCAGCGCCGCGCCGACGGTCGGGAACTGGCCGAAGAACCGGTTCACATCGGCCGCCCCGCACACCGCGAGCACCACCACCGCCAGCGCGATGCCGATCCGGGCCGGCCAGCGCAGCGGCAACGCGCGGAACACGCCGAGCGCCAGGCCACCGGCGAGCACGGTGATCCACAGCGTCACGTTGGTCGGCAGCCGGTCGGCGAACGGCCGCCACAGCTGGTTGACCACCAGCTCGACCAGCAGGCCGAGCAGCACCATGCCGAGCAGCGCCAGCGGCACGATCCGCCGCCACCAC
The DNA here is from genome assembly GCF_023897065.1 of Crossiella sp. SN42. Lineage (GTDB taxonomy): Bacteria > Actinomycetota > Actinomycetes > Mycobacteriales > Pseudonocardiaceae > Crossiella. Next base: position 145,877 of record NZ_JAMHIV010000006.1, on the reverse strand, counting down.
ACCCGGCGGCCATCGGCCAGCAGCACGGCGAAGGCGGCGCCACCGGCGAAGGTCAGCACGGCCGGAACCGCCCCGTCGATCAGGGACCAATCGAGCAGGCTCGCCATGCGCAACACCCTGGGTGCGCGCCACCTGGCGACACAACGCGACAACCTGTCGGTTCACCGATTGGAGCGGTTCGTGTCCCCGGAATTGGTGAAGTATGTGTCCTGTGACCGATCGACTCGCCACCCTGTTGCCCCGCCCCCGGAGCGCGCGTGGGCTCACCGGCACCTTCACCTTCACCGAGCGCACCAGCATCGTCGCTGGTCCTGGCGCTGACGGCAGCACCGACCTGGTGCGCCGCGCGCTGTCCTTCCTGCGCCTGCCGCTGCCCCAGCGCGGCACGCCCGAGCTGGGGTCGGTGGTGGTCACCCTGGACCCGGCCGCGCACGGCCCGGAGGGCTACCAGCTGCTGGTCCGGCCGGACCGGCTGGACATCGTGGCCGGTTCCACCGCGGGCGCGACCTACGCCGTGTCCACCCTGCGCCAGCTGCTGCCGGAGGTGGCCTGGCGGGCCGCCGCGGCCAGGGGCACGGTGTGGGAGCTGGCCTGCTGCGAGGTCACCGACGCCCCGGCCACCGACTGGCGCGGGGTGATGCTCGATGTGTCCCGGCACTTCCTGCCCAAGCGCGAAGTGCTGCGGATGATCGACCTGCTGGCCATGCACAAGCTGAACCGGCTGCACCTGCACCTGGCCGACGACCAGGGCTGGCGGATCGAGAGCGCCCGCTATCCCCAGCTGACCGAGCTGGCCAGCCACCGGCCGCACACCGCGCTCGGCCACGGCGCCGAGCACAGCGGCCACGACGGCACCCCGCACGGCGGCTACTACACCCGCGCGGACCTGGCCGAGATCGGCGCCTACGCGCAGGAGCGGGCGGTCACCGTGGTGCCCGAGCTGGACGTGCCCGGCCACGCCTCCGCGCTGCTGGCCGCGCTGCCCGAGCTGGGCTCGGTGCCCGGCGGCAAGTACGAGGTGCAGACCACCTGGGGCGTCTTCCCGAACCTGCTGTCCCCGCTGCCGGCGGTGGAGCAGGTGGTGGACGAGCTGCTCGGCGAGCTGCTGGAGGTGCTGCCCAGCCCGTTCGTCCACCTCGGCGGCGATGAGTGCCCGCTCGGCCAGTGGGAGGACAACCCGGAGATCCAGGCCTACCGCGAGTCCCGTGGCCTGCCGAACATGGCCGCGCTGCACGGCGACTTCCTGCGGCGGCTGGCCGACCGGCTGGCCGGCCGGGGCGTGCGCGCGGTGTTCTGGGACGAGGCCTTCGGCAGCGGCGGGCTGCGGCCGGACTCGATCGTGATGGCCTGGCGCGGCGACGAGGTGGCCCGCAAGGCCGCGGCCGCCGGGTTCCAGGTGGTGCGCACCCCGGTGTTCCCCACCTACCTCGACTACTACAGCGACGACGACCCGAGGGAGCCGCTGGCCATCGGCGGCCCGGTGCGGCTGGCCGACGTGGCCGCGCTGGACCCGCGTCCCGCCGCCTTCACCGAGGCGGAGAACGCCAACGTGATCGGCGTGCAGGCGCAGCTGTGGAGCGAGTACCTGCCGCACGCCCGGCTGCTGGACTACCGCGCCTTCCCCCGGGTGTGCGCGCTGGCCGAGGTGGCCTGGACGGGTGCCCCGTCGACCTGGCCGGAGGAGCCGGAGCGGGTGCGCGCGCAGCTGTCCAGATTGGACGCCGCGGGCGTGGAGTACCGGCCGCTGGGGGACCCGAAGCCTTGGCAGCGCGGCGGAACCGGCGCCCGCGCCTTCCGCTCCGGCTACCCGATGGCCGAGGTCACCAGGGCGCTGGACGAGCTCGCCGCCGAAGACAACCCGGAAGGCCTACAACCTTCGTCGTGACCGGCCCGTGACCCGGCCGGCCGGTCCGGTACGTTGGCGGTGTGCGTCGCGCCCGTCCCTTGGTGGCACTGCTGCTCGGGGTCCTCTACCTCACTCTCCACCTCGGTGGCGAGTGCTTCGTGGCGCACGCCGCTGACGTGCATTCCCATGCACACAACAGTTCCACCGCCGATCACGGCCAGCACGACTGCGACGGCGACCACCACGACGGCACCGACGAGCTCTGCCTCGCGCTGCCCCGCGGCGACCAGCTGACCAACGTCCCGGTCCTGCCGGACCTGGCCGTCACCGCGCCGATTTCCCTTGCCCCGCAAGCGTTGTCCGCGCCCACCTGGTGTCCCGTCCCCATATCTGTCCACAGTAGACAGTCGATCCAGCTGGTCAACTGCGTGTTCCGGACCTGAGCAGCAGCCGGTAACCCGCCTTCACCCGTACCTCTTTCCCGAGGAAGAACCACGTCATGGATCTGCTGCTGCCTCCTGCCCGCACGTCCCCGGCCCAGCTGCTCACCAGCGCGCCGCGCTGCCAGAACCTGCGCGCCGCGGTCGGCAACACCCCGGTGTTGTGGATCGACGAGCCCTTCGCCAAGCCCGGCAACGGTTTCTGGGCCAAGCTCGAAGGCGCCAACCCCGGCGGCATGAAGGACCGCCCCGCCCTGCACATGGTCGAGTGCGCCCGCCGCCGCGGTGAGCTGGCGCCCGGCGCGATGATCGTCGAGTCCACCAGCGGCACCCTCGGCCTCGGCCTGGCGCTGGCCGGGATCGCCTACGGGCACCCGGTCACCCTGGTCACCGACCCCGGCATGGAACCGATCCTGCACCGGCTGCTCACCGCCTACGGCGCGCGGATCGAGCTGGTCAGCGAGGCACACCCGACCGGCGGCTGGCAGGAGGCCAGGCGGCAGCGGGTGGCCGAGGTGCTGGCCGTCAACCCCGGCGCGTACTGCCCCGACCAGTACCACAACCCGGACAACGTGGCCGCCTACTCGGCGCTGGCGCTGGAACTGGTGGCCCAGCTCGGCCGGGTGGACGTGCTGGTGTGCTCGGTGGGCACCGGCGGCCACTCCGCCGGGGTGTCCCGGGTGCTGCGCGAGTTCTGCCCGGACCTGCGCCTGGTCGGGGTGGACACCGTCGGCTCCACCATCTTCGGCCAGCCGGCCCGCCGCAGGCTGATGCGCGGCCTGGGTTCCAGCATCTACCCGCGCAACGTGGCCTACGCCGCCTTCGACGAGGTGCACTGGGTCGCGCCGGGCGAGTCGGTGTGGGCCAGCAGGGCGCTGGCGCGGACCAGCTTCGCCACCGGCGGCTGGAGCGTGGGCGCGGTGGCGCTGGTCGCGGGCTGGCTGGCCCGCAACGCCGAACCGGACACCCGGATCGCGGCGATCTTCCCGGACGGCCCGCAGCGCTACTACACCACGGTGTTCAACGACGACTACTGCAACGCGCACGGCCTGCTGGACGGCCCGCCGCCCACCGGCCCGGCCGAGATCGCGCACCCCGGCGAGGCCGAGGTGACCTCGTGGACGCGCTGCCGCACCGTGCTCGACCCCGCCCCCGGAGCGCCGTGATGCAGGTCCTCACCCAGTACCGGTCCTTCCCCAGGCCGGTCCGCCTGCTGCTGGTCAACCAGCTGACCATCAACCTGGGCTTCTACATGCTGATGCCCTACCTGGCCGCGCACCTCTCCGGCGGTCTCGGCCTGGCCGCCTGGCTGGTCGGGCTGGTGCTCGGCGTGCGGAACCTGTCCCAGCAGGGCATGTTCCTCTTCGGCGGCGCGCTGGCCGACCGGTTCGGCTACAAGCCGATGATCATCGCGGGACTGTCGCTGCGCACGGTCGGTTTCGGGCTGCTCGGTTTTGTGGACAGCCTGCCCGCGCTGATCGCCGCCTCGGCCGCCACCGGACTGGCCGGGGCGCTGTTCAACCCGGCTTCCAGGGCCTACCTGACCGCGGAGTCGGGTGAGCGGCGGGTGGAGGCGTTCGCGCTGTTCAACGTCTTCTACCAGGTGGGCATCCTGATCGGGCCGCTGATCGGGCTGCTGCTGACCGGGGTGGCCTTCTCACTGACCTGCCTGGTCGCCGCGGTGGTCTTCGCCGTGCTGACCGTCCTGCAGGTCAAAGAGCTGCCCGCGCGGTCGGCCCCCGGTGGCGGCGGCAGTGTGCTCGGCGGGGTCGGCGAGGCGGTGCGCAACCGGCCGTTCCTGTTGTTCTCGGTGGCCATGATCGGCTCGTACGTGCTGTCCTTCCAGATCTACCTGACCCTGCCGTTGCAGGTCAGGGCGATCGCGGGCAGCGAACTGGCCGCCACCATCGGCGTCGGCGCGCTGTTCGCGGTGTCCGGGCTGGTCGCGGTACTCGGCCAGCTGCGGATCACCGCCTGGTGCCGGGCGCGCTACGGCCCGGCCCGGTGCATCACGCTCGGGCTGGCGCTGATGACCGGCGCGTTCCTGCCACCGCTGCTGACCGGCCTGCTGGACCCCCAGCAGCAGGGCGGCCCCGGCCTGTGGCTGCCGGTGCTGCTGCTGACCACGCTGCTGCTCACGGTGGGCACGGTGGTGACCTATCCGTTCGAGATGGACACCATCGCCGCGCTCTCCGGCGGCAGGCTGGTCGCCACGCACTACGGCCTGTACAGCACCCTGTCCGGCATCGGCATCACCATCGGCAACCTGGTCGCCGGCCGCGCGCTCGACCTGGCCGGATCGGCAGGGGTACCGGCGATCCCGTGGCTGACGCTGCTGGTGCTGGGCCTGCTCGGCACGTTCGCCGTGCACCGGATGGACCGTTCCGGACGGCTCACCCCGGTGCCGGTGTGAGTGTTGCGGGTGGCTCCCGATTCCGCGTCGACCGGGAGCCGCCCGCACCTCCCGCATGCCCCTTCGACACGGGAAGTCCGGCAGCAGGCGGCGATCAGCCCCGCCACGGTCGCGCTGCCCCTGCTCGACCATGGCGGGACCTCGACCGGACCGCGCCGTTGCCCGGGATATCTGTCCGGCCCCTGCTCGGGTTACACAGGCAAGACAGGTCCACTCGGACGAGTGAGTACGGCCGTCCGGGGGATGTCAGCCGCCAACCCGTCATGCGCGTCCCCGCCGGGTCTCTCACCATGGGACGAGGCCGAGCGGGAGGCGTCAATGGACCACACACCGATCACCGTCGACTACATGCCCGAAGGCGAGGACTGGACCGTCACGGTCCGGTACGGCCAGCTGGAGGAGGCGGCCACCGCGCCAGGCCTGATCGCCGCCCGCGACCAGGCGGACCAGATCCTGGAGCGGATCGCCCCCGGCATCCCCAGCCGGGCGGTGCACCTGCTCGACGGCGACGCCTTCGCCTTCACCACGGCCTACCTGCACGCGCGGCACGGCCTGACCCCGGTGGCCGATGCGCCCACCCAGCCCGACGGCGAGGAAGTGGAAGAAGCGGAAGAACAAGGCGCGCAGGCCACCACCAACACCGGCTGACCTTCCACTTCGGACGACCGGTTGACACCCCAGGCCGCACCGCGCCCCTAGGATGGCAGGACACGGGCGGTCACGTCGCCGACACGGGCGCCGGCGGCGGTGAGAGGGGGCAGGTTTGGCGACTGCGCCAGGCACTGAGGAGTTGCACGGCAGCAGCCGAGCCAAGGAAGCAGGTGGAGCGCCCCGGGGCAGACCGCGCGACGCGACCCGCGACGACGCCCTGCGCAAGGCCACCCTGGAAGTGATGGCCGAGGTCGGCTACCGCGCGCTGACCATGGACGCGGTCGCGGCCAGGGCCAAGGCGGGCAAGGCCACCATCTACCGCCGCTGGGAGTCCAAGCTCGAACTGGTCATCGACACCTGCAACGAGCTGGTCAGCCGCAGCGTCCCGGAACCCGACACCGGTTCGGTCGCCGGCGACCTGCGCGAGTTCCTGCTGGGCTACGTCGACTTCCTGACCGGCCCCTCCGGCAAAGCGGCCCAGGCCCTGGTCGGCGAGCTCCCGCACGAACCCGAACTGGCCACCGCCTTCCGCGACAGCTTCCTCACCGGCCAGCGCGGCATGCTGCGCCGCATCCTGGAACGCGGGGCCGAACGCGGCGAGATCAACCGGCACGCACCGCTGGGCATGGTGAACGAGCTGGCGGGCGCCACCCTGACCTACCGCCTGATGCTCACCGGCGAGCCCATCGACGAGGCGTTCGTCGACAAGCTGCTGGAGCAGGCCCTGCTACCGCTGCTCAACTGACCCCGCGGCAGCAGGCCCGGCCCCACTCAGCGGAAGATCTTGCGCACCAGCGCGAGCACCACCAGCACGCCAAAGGCGATCAAGGAGTACTTGATCCGCGGGTCGTCCAGCTTGGACTTCACCGCGGCCTTGGACTCATCCACGAACTTCTTCGGATTCGCCCGCACCGCCAGCTCGTCCAAGGTCGCGGCCAGCGAGTCCCGCGCCTGCTCGATGTCACGCTGAATGCTCTCCGGATCCCGAGCCACAGGTCCCTCCTCGCAGGACGAATGTCTGACGCGGGATCACGGTAGCCCCAACCCGCCACGCCGCGTCACCCAGTCCGCCTCCACCCGGCAGGTGTCGCCGGTTAGGCTGTACGCCGACGGGGCCGTAGCCCAATTGGCAGAGGCACACGGTTTAGGTCCGTGCCAGTGTGGGTTCGACTCCCACCGGCCCCATTCCGTCGCCTGGGTCGCCCCTGCTCGCGCTGCGCGCTTCGCCGGGGCGACTCGATTCATCACACCGGGGGTGCGACCCCCGGACCCCGCCCGGCGGGCTCTGCCCCCGGACCCCCGGTCGCTTCGCGGGGGTGTCGCCGTGGTTCTCCGCTCGTCTTGATCTTTCGCTCCTCGTGGTTTACCTGGGTTTCCTACCTGCGGTTTTGTGTTGTTCCGGACCGGTTGGCGTCTTTCCGGTTGTTCTGGCGCACTACCGCGCGACCAGTCCGGGAAGTGGCTGCCTCGCGCGAGTCGCCCTGCCTTGGCCGTCTCGATGGCGGGCGGGGCGACACCATGATCGTGTCGGTGGCGTGGGCGCGATGGCGATGACCGACACACGCTCGCCGCCCTCACCAGCCTCGCCGCCAATCGCGACACATTGCCGGTGCGGCGGTACTACGACTCGCGGCGGGACGGGAAGCTGGTGGTCGTCGCCGAGGTGGAGCCGCTGTCCGGGCGGCCCGAGCCCGAACTGCTCGATGGCGTGGCGGAGGTTCTGGTGGAACTGCCGCCGCCGCCCTGATCCGCCGAGCCCAGTGTGCTGAGCACGATGGTGACCGCCGCCGTCACCGCCTTGGCCCGGGTTGTCCTGCCCTCGGCCGCCGCGGTGGCCAGGCCGTCCAGGGCGTGGAACAGGCCGGTGACGATCGGTGGGGTGGCTGGGGCGAAGGGGCGGAAGGCCGCGCGGAGCTCGTCCCGGTACAGCTGCTCCGACTGGTGGCGGAAGTGGCGGGTTTCCGGGTGGCCGGAGAGGGCCGCTTTGATCTCCGCGCATTCGGGGCCCGCGGCGAGCAGGCCGTCCACGTAGGCCGTGACGACCGCGGTGGCCACCTGGTGGAGTGAGCCTGCCCGGGTCCGCGCTGCGCGCATGGCCTCGCTCAGCTGCTCGTCGTAGTCCCGGTACAGGGCCAGGAGCAGGCCCTCTCTGGTGGTGAAGTGGTCGTAGGCGACGGGGCGGGAGACGCGGGCGCGTTCGGCGAGGCGGACCAGGGTCAGGGCGGCGGCGCCCTCGGTGGCGATGATCTCGGTGGCGGTGTCCAGGAGCTGCCTGCGGCGGTCCTGGCGGTTGAGGCGTTGGTCTGCCATGCGCTTATCCTACAGAACGTAGGTTACGTTTTGTAGGTTGGAGGACATGTGGAGCAGGTTGCGGTGGTGGGGGTCAATGCCCGTGGGACTGGGTTGGCCGGGGCACTGGGGGTGGTGGCCGGCGACTCGTTCGACGCGGGGTTGGTGGTGTTGTGTGCGGCGGACCACGAGGAGCTGTGGGCGTTGCTGGCGCGGGATCTTGGTGGGCGGGACCTGGTCAACCTCACCTCAGGCACCAGCGGGCAGGCGCGGGAGACCGCCTCGCGGGTGGCGGCCAGGGGTGGGCGGTACCTCGACGGGGCGCTGATGGCCCATCCCGAGCACGTGGGCAGGCCGGAGACGGAGCTGGTCTACAGCGGGGACGCGGCGGTGTTCGAGAAGCACCGAGCAGTGTTGGAGCGGCTGGGTAACGCGACCTATCTCGGCGCGGATCCGGGCACGGCGGCCCTCTACGACATCGCGCTGCTCAACTTCGCCTGGGCCACGCTCATCGGCTACCTGCACACCGCCGCGCTGCTCACCGCGGACGGGGTGCGGGCGAGCGAGGTCACGCCGATGCTCACCCGGTGGCTGCGCGGCACCGTCTCCGAAGTTGTCGCCGACTACGCAGAACAGGTGGATCACGGTGCGTATCCGGGCGAGCAGGAGTGGCTGGAGCTGGACTGGCCGCTGATGGCGAACCTGGTGCGGGCCAGCGAGGAGCGCGGGCTGGACCCGGCGTTGCCGCGGCTGGTGGAGTCGCTGACCGCGCGGGGTGTCGCGGCTGGTTTCGGCTCGGCCAGCTTCGCGAGCTTGGTGGAGGTCATCCGGGGTGCGGCTTAGTTGTCCGGTGTCGCGAATGCCGGTGCCGGACTAAATTCACGCACACGCGAAACCCGCTGGATACCGGCCATTCGTTGCTGATCTCGGCCAAACCCGATCACCGTAACCAGTCTTGACAGTGGCCTGGCGGGTAGGTTACGTCTGGTTCTTATCACGGTTCGGTTTCGGACCGGCTCCGTTGGGGAGATCAGAACTGGGGATGCACTTGGGGCTGTCGCGCAAACGTTCTTTCTGCTAGCGGTTAGGCCACACGAGACGGCGCTGGGGAGGCGGTCTACGTGCAGGACGACGTCGGGCAACTGGAGCGAGCGGAACATTTGACGAGTCCGGTCCGGGCTGGCGGCCGCACTCGGATCGTGCCGATCAGCAGTCTGAGCTTGCGGGATTCGCCGCGGTCGGCCGGGGCCGATGCCGAGCACGTGGCGAAACTGGCCGGTTCGGCGGGTGCGCTGCCGCCGATTCTGGTGCACTGGCCGTCCCTGCGGGTGATCGACGGCGTGCACCGGGTGCGGGCCGCGATCCTGCTGCGGCGGACCGAGATCGAGGCGGAATTCTTCGAAGGCAGTGAAGCCGAAGCATTTGTGCTGGCCGTGCGGCTCAACACCATGCACGGCCTGCCGCTGACCCTGGCGGATCGGCGGGCCGCGGCGGAGCGGATCATCGCGGCCACCCCGGAATGGTCGGATCGGGTGGTCGGCGGCACCACCGGACTGTCGCCGCGCACGGTGGCCACGATCCGGGCCCGTTCGAATCCCGGAATTGCGCAGTCGAACACCCGGATCGGCGCGGACGGCCGGGTCCGGCCGATCAGTCCGGCGGCTGGCCGGATTCGCGCCTCCCGGTTTGTCCGGGACAACCCGGACGCCTCGTTGCGGCAGATCGCCAAGGAGGCCGGGATTTCGCTGTCCACCGCGCGCGATGTGCGGATGCGGCTGAACCGGGGTGAGGATCCGGTCGCCCGGCGCAAGCCCGCCGGACCGGCGGTCGCGGCGGCGGAGGAGGATTCTTCGCGGCTGGCGCGGATCGGCGCGATCGTGCAGAGCATGAACAGCGATCCGAGTTTGCGGCTGACCAGTTCGGGCCGGACGCTGCTGCGCTGGATTCACCTGCAAGCCGGTGCGCTGCACAGCCTGTACAGCGCGATCGACGGCCTGCCCGCGCATTGTTCCGATCCGGTGGCCAAACTCGCCCAGTACTACGCGGAAGCGTGGAAGGAGATCAACCGTCGGCTGGAGACCCCGCCGGAAGAATAGTTAGGGTGGCGCTCGTGGAAGAAATCCTCACCGGCGGCAACATGACCAGCGTGGTGAAAGTGGGTGACACGGTCCGGCGGGCCGCCGGGCCGTGGACCCCCTCGGTGCACGCGCTGCTCGACCACCTGCGGCGGCGCGGGTTCGACCGCGCACCGGAAGCGCTGGGCCTGGATGAGCAGGGCCGGGAGGTGATCAGCCTGCTGCCGGGCGCGGCGGCGCACTACCCGCTGCCCGCGCACGTGCTCAGCGACCGCACCCTCATCGCGGTCGCGGAGCTGCTGCGCGACTACCACGAGGCCACCGCCGACTTCCGGCCACCGGACGACGCGGTCTGGCAGCTGCCCGCGCACGAACCGGTGGAAGTGCTGTGCCACAACGATTTCGCCCCGTACAACCTGATGTTCGAGGGAGATCGGCTTTCCGGGGTCATCGACTTCGACACGGTCTCCCCCGGTCCTAGGGTGTGGGATCTGGCGTACACGGCCTACCGGTTCGTGCCGCTGACCGACCCGGATAATCACGATGTGCCCTATCCGGGTCTCGCCGAACAGCGCAGGCGGCTGACGTTGTTCGTGGCGGCCTACGGAATGGACGAGATCACCCCTGGCCAGGTGGCCGCGACGGCCGTCCTGCGGCTTCGGGAAATGGTCGAGTTCATCGTGACCCGGGCCGGGAATGGCGATCCGGCGCAGCAGCGGGTGCTCGAGCTCGGCCACCACCTGCTCTACGAACGGGATATCGCCTATCTGGAAGCGAACCGGCTCGCGGATTAGGCGGCCAGCACCAGGAGCGCCTGGTCGAGTGCGTCCGGCAGGGTCTCGGCCTGGGGCACGCCGAACAGCTCGGCGGTGCCGCGGAGATAGGCCATCTCGGCGGCTTCCGGCGGCGCGCCCAGCACGGCCTTGCCGGAACGGGCCCAGAGGCCGAACTCGAAATTGGAGGTCAGGCCGGGCAGTTCCGGCAAAACCCGGGGAATCCAGAACACGATCGCGTCGGCGTGCGCGCCGGCCTGCCAGTCCCAGCGCAACTGCACCTCGACCGGAACGGCCGGTTCGCCCGGCCGGGACTGCGGGTGCAGCACCACTCCGGCGAACTGGACCTTCCGCAGATGGGCGCAGGCCTCATCGCGCCAGGACGCGGTGGAGTTCCGCGGTGAAGGACCGGCCAGGAATAGGCGCGGACCGCTGGTGACCGACTCGACGGGATCAGGGCAATGGAGGACGCGCACCCGGCGAGCGTAAGGCGAATCGACGTGTTTGCGCGCTCTCCGCCCGCTCCGGCAGGGTGCTTTCCATGACGAGTCCACCGGAAACGCGCTACGACGTGGTGGTCGTCGGAAATGCCACGATCGACTACACCCTGCGCATCGGCGCGGCGCTCCACCCCGGCCACAAGCAGGTGGCGCACGAGCTGGCCAGGGCGGTCGGCGGGGAGGCGACCAACGCCTGCCTGGTGATGAGCGCACTCGGCCTGCGCACCAACTTCGTCGGCCGTTTTGGCGCCGATCCCGACGGCGAACAGCACCGCCGTTTCCTGCTCGACCACGGCTGCGCGGTCGAAGGCTCGATTCTGGTGCCGGGCGCCGACCACCATTTCGCCGCGGTGGTGGTGGACGGAAATGGCGAACGGACCATCGTGACCCAGAAGAACCCGGCGCTGACCCCGGACAACACCCAGCTGCCGCCAAGCCTGCTGCGCCGCTGCCACGCCTTCTTCTCCGACGGCAGGGAAGCCGAGTTCAGCCGGTACGGGCTGGCGGCCGCCAAGGGACTTGGGGTGCGCACCTTCGCCGACGCCGAGGACGCCGACTGGCTCGGCGCCGCGCTGGCCGACATCGACGAGCTGATCGTGCCCGAGCACGTGGCCGTCCGGTTCGCCGGCACCGAGGTGATCGAGGACGCCGCGCGCAAGCTGCTGGCCGACGGCCCCGAGGTCGTGGTGGTGACCCTCGGCGCGCGCGGCTCGGTGGTCGCCGACGCGGACGGCCGGGTCGAGCAGGTGCCTGCGGCCCCGGCCACGGTGGTCGACTCCACCGGCGCGGGCGATGCCTTCCACGGCGCCTACGTGGCCGCCCGGATCGCCGGACTCGCCCCGGCGAAGGCCGCCGTGGTGGGTGCGGTCGCGGGCGCGGCCACCTGTGAGCACGTCGGCCCGCGCGCGCCGGGACCGGAGATCGCGAGGCGGTGCGGGCCGCTGCTCGGCCTGGCCGAGGGAGGAGACCCGAGATGACCGAGCTCGCAGGTAGCGAAGTGACCAGGACTCAGCTGCGCCGGCTCGCCGACCAGCTCCGCGCGGACGCCATCCGCACCAGCACCGCGGCCGGATCGGGGCATCCGACCTCGGCGATGTCCTGCGCCGATGTGGTCGCCACGCTGATGAGCCGCCACTTCCGCTACGACTGGGCCGATCCCGCGCACCCGGACAACGACCGGCTGGTCCTGTCCAAGGGGCACGTCTCCGGGCTCTGGTACTCGGTGCTGGCCGCGGCGGGCGCGATCGAGGTCGAGGAGCTGTCCACCTACCGCCAGCGCGGTTCCCGGTTGCAGGGCCACCCGACGCCCGACCTGCCCTGGGTGGACGTGGCCACCGGCTCGCTCGGCCAGGGACTGCCGATCGGGGTCGGCATGGCGCTGGCCGCGCGGCTGGCCAGCCGCCCGTACCGGGTGTGGGTGCTGTGCGGGGACGGCGAGCTGGCCGAGGGCTCGATGTGGGAGGCCTTCGACAAGGCCGCGATCCACGGGCTGGCCAACCTGACCGCGATCATCGACGTGAACGGCTACGGCCAGTCCGGGCCGGTGCCGCACCGGAGTCCGGCCGAGACCTACGCGGCCCGGCTGCGCGCCTTCGGCTGGCAGGTCGCCGAGGTGGACGGCCACGACCTCGACCAGGTGGACGCCGCGCTCGCCCAGGCCGGCGCCAACGCCGAGCCGCTGGCCATCGTCGCGCGCACGGTGAAGGGCCAGGGCTTCGAGGAGATCACCCACCGCGCGGAGATGCACGGCGCGGCCCTGGACGAGGCCACCGCCCGCCGCGCGCTGGCCCTGATCGAACCGCCGGAGCGGGTGCGGCTGACCGGACCGCCGCCGCCGCGCGGGCCGGTCCCACCGCCGCCCGCCCGGACCGAGGTCCGGCTCCCCCGCTACGCCGTCGGCGACCTGGTCGCCATCCGGGACGCCTTCGGGGACGCGCTGGCCGAGCTGGGCGAGCGCCCGGAGGTGGTGGTGATCGACGGCGACGTGACGGTGTCCATGCGCACCGACCGGTTCGCCGCCCGGCACCCCGGCCGGTTCATCGAGACCTACATCGCCGAGCAGCAGATGCTGGGCACCGCGGTCGGCCTGTCCGCGCGCGGTTTCACCCCGGTGGTCTCCACCTACGGCGCGTTCCTGAGCCGGGCCTACGACTTCGTCCGGATGGCCGCGATCTCGCGGTCGCACCTGGTGCTGGCCGGTTCGCACGGCGGGGTGGAGATCGGCCGGGACGGCCCCAGCCAGATGGCGCTGGAGGACCTGGCCGCGCTGCGCGCGATCCACGGCTCGGTGGTGCTCTACCCCAGCGAGGCGGTCTCCGCGGGGGCGCTGACCAAGGCCGCGCTGGACACCGAGGGCATCTGCTACCTGCGGATCACCCGGAACGCCCGGCTGGTGCTCTACGGCAGCGACGAGCAGTTCCCGGTGGGCGGGTCCAAGACGCTGCGCTCGGACGAGCGGGACTCGGTGGTGCTCGCGGCCGCCGGGGTGACCGTGCACGAGGCGCTCGACGCGGCGGATACCCTTGCCGCACAAGGGATCCACGCCAGGGTGCTGGACCTCTACTCGGTGAAGCCCTGTGACACGGCCGCGGTCCGGCGGGCGCTGGCCGCCACCGGCGGACGGCTGGTGGTCGCCGAGGACCACCGGCCCGAGGGCGGTCTCGGTGCGGCGGTGTTCGAGGGCCTGGCGGAGCAGGAGATCACGTATCGTGCCCGGCACCTGGCGGTGCGGACCATGCCCGGTTCCGCCTCGCCCGCCGAACAGCTCGACCTGGCCGGGATCTCGGCCGGGCACATCGCGGCCGCGGCCCGCGACCTACTTCGAGGCGGTGACCTGGACCGGTGAACGGCCACTTCGACCTGGTGATCTTCGACTGCGACGGCGTGCTGGTGGACAGCGAGCGGCTCTGCGTCCAGGTCGAGGCGGAGCTGATCACCCAGACCGGGTGGCCGCTGACGCCGGCGGAGGTGGCGGGCCGGTTCCTCGGCAAGTCGGATGAGCACATGCTGGCCGAGATCGAGCGCCAGGTGGGCCGGGCGCTGGGCGCGGACTGGCTGGCCGGGCTGCACGAGCGCTACCGGGACCGGTTCCGCCGCGACCTCACCGCGGTGCCCGGCGTGGTGGCGGCGCTGGACGCGATCGCCGCCGCGGGGGTGCCGACCTGCGTGGCCTCCAGCGGCACCCCGGAGAAGATGGCCACCACGCTGGGCATCACCGGGCTGGCCGACCGGTTCGACGGCCGGATCTTCAGCGCGGTGGAGGTCGAGCACGGCAAACCGGCGCCCGACCTCTTCCTGCACGCCGCCAGGAAGATGGGCGTGCCGCCGGACCGCTGCGCCGTGGTGGAGGACAGCCCGGCAGGCGTCGCCGCCGGGCGGGCGGCCGGCATGACGGTGCTCGGCTACCGCACCGAACTGGTGCCGCCGGGCGCGCTCACCGGCGAGCGCACCATTGAGTTCGAGGACATGCGCGAGCTGCCGCGACTGCTCGGTTTGCGCTGAATTCCTTTATTCGCAACCACTCTTACCCGTCCATAGAATTTCCTCTGTCAGCCAAGAGGAGGTTCGATGGCTACCAATCTGGTGGGCGACGTCAGGGAGTTGTACTCCTACAGCGTCGGAACGGTCACCATCGTCGACGGGGAGGGTGTTTACGCCTGCGACGCCGAGGGGAACAAATATCTCGACTGCGCCGCTGGCACTTTCAACCTGAGCATCGGTTATCGCCATCCCGCACTGGTCAAGGCGATTCAGCAACAGGCCGAGCTGCTGGTGCACGCGTCCTCGTCGTTCCAGAACCACCCGGTGAACGAGCTGGTGCGCAAACTCGTCGCGGTGTCCCCGGAGAACATCCAGCGCGTGCACCTGAAAGTGGCCAGCGGATCGGATGCCAATGAGGGCGCGATCAAACTCGCCCAGCGGGCCACCGGCCGCCGGGACGTCATCAGCCTGTTCCGCGGCCACCACGGCCAGACCATGGCCACCACCGCGATCTCCGGGAACGCCTTCCGCCGCGCGCCCTTCCCGGAGGTGGGGATCAGCAGGCTGATCGTGCCGGACCCGTACTGCCACCGCTGTTTCTATGGGCAGCGGCGGGAGACCTGCGGCCTGATGTGCGTGAACCGGATCGACGACTTCATCGAGTTCGCCAGCTCCGGCAGTGTCGCCGCGGTCATCGTCGAACCGATCACCGGCAACGGCGGCAACGTGGTCGCGCCGGAGGGTTATCTGGCCCGGCTGCGCGAGTTCTGCGACGAACGCGGCATCGTGCTCATCTTCGACGAGATCCAAACCGGAATCGGCCGGACCGGCCGGATGTTCGCCGCCGAGCACTTCGGCGTGCAACCGGATGTCCTCACCATTGGCAAGGGTCTCGGCGGCGGCGCGCAGGTGGCCGCGATGCTCTCCGATCCCAAACTGGGGCCATTGGAGACCGAATACCTCTCCTTCACCTCCGGCGCGAACGTGCTGGCCGCCGCGGCGGCCAACGCCGTGCTGAGCGTGGTGGACGACGAGGCTTTCCTGGCGAATGTGCGCGAGGTAGGCGCACATATTTTGGGCAGGCTGACCGAACTCCGGAAACGGCACCGGTGCGTCGACGACATTCGCGGCGTCGGCCTGATGATCGGCTTTGAAGTGGTCGACCAGGACGGCACGCCTTCGCCCGCGCTGACCAACGAGATCGTCCGGAAAGGCCGGGAGCACGGCCTGCTGTTGCGTTCCTCGCGGTACGGCCTCGGCAACGTGGTGAAGATCCGTCCGCCGCTGATCCTGACCCACGAGGAGGCGGACCTCATCTGCGACCGGCTGGACCGCGTCCTCACCTCTCTCTGAAAGGCACGGACAACATGCATGTCCTTCAGTTCCGCGGACCCGGTGAGCTGGCGCTGGAACAGCGGGCCGCCCCGCCCGCGCCCGGACCGGGTCAGGTGACCTTCCGGCCCACCCTGGCCGGGGTCTGCGGCACCGACCGGGCGATCTACCTCGGCCGCTACCACTGCGAGCCGCCCAGGGTGCTCGGGCACGAGGCGGTCGGCGTGGTGACCGAGGTCGGCGAGGGGGTGAACAGACTGCGGCCCGGTGATCGGGTGGTGCTGGACCCGACCCAGTCCTGCGGCCGCTGCGACCGGTGCCTGCGCGCGGAGAGCAGCCACTGCGCGAACAAGTCGGCGCTGGAGATCGGCGTCGGCCGGGACGGCGCCTTCGCCCAGCTGCTCACCGTCGAGGAGCAGGCGCTCTACCCGTTGCCTGCCGACGTGCCGGACCGGCGCGGCGTGCTGATCGAACCGCTGGCCTGCGTGCTGACCGGGCTGCGCGCGGCCGCGGTCGGCCCGGCGGACCGGGTGGTCGTGCTGGGCGGCGGCCCGATGGGCGTGCTCTCCGCCCTGCTCGCGGCCCGCTGGGCGGCGCGGGTCAGCCTGGTCGAGCCCGACCCGTACCGGCGCGAGCTGGCCGCGGCGGTCACCGGCCTGACCCCGCTGGCCGGGCTCGACGAGTCGGCGTCCCCGCCGCCGACGGTCGTGGTGGACACCACCGGCTCGCTCCTGGAACTGGGTCTGCGCACGGTGCAGGACGGTGGCCGGGTGCTGTTGCTGGGCTGCGACACCGCGGCCACCGCGACGATCCGGCCCTTCGACCTGACCGGCCGCTGCGTCAGCCTGATCGGCAGCTGCGACTACCACGCGCAGGTGTTCCCGGCGGCGATCGAGCTGATCCGCGGCCTGCCCTGCGAGGAGCTGGTCACCGACGTCTTCCCGCTCACCGAGTCCAAGTCGGCCTTCGAACTGCTCGCCCTCGGACCCGGCAGCGGTTACGGCGCGGGCAAGCTCGCCTTCGCTCCCTAGCTCACTGCCGGGCGGTCGGCTCAGGCTGCTTCTTCTTCCCGAGCACGGCCTGGGCCGACGCCCCGAGCGGGCCGATCAGCGCGGCCAGCAGTCCCACCACCACGAACGCCACCGCCAGGCTGCTGACCTGGGCGATGCCGCCGACCAGCGGTGATCCGGCGAAGGAGCCGCAGTAGGCCACCGTGGTGACGAACCCGATCTCGCGCGCCCCGTCGCCGCCGTTGTCCCGGCCCGCCTTGCCCGCCATCGCCAGCGCCACCGGGAAGGCGTAGGCCAGGCCGACCCCGGCCAGCGCGAAGCCCAGGTAGCTGGCCAGGGCCGAGGGCACCAGCACCGCGCCCAGCAGGCCGAAGGCGGCGATCACGCTGGTGCAGACCAGGATCCGGGCCGCGCTCCACCGGTTGCGCACCTGCTCGCCGAACAGCCTGGCCACCATCATCGAGGCGGCGAAAACGGTGTAGGCCAGCGCGGCCGCGCCCTCGGACACACCCCGGTCGCCGACCAGGAACAGCGCGGACCACTTGCCCGCGGTGCCCTCGGCGATCACCGAGCACAGCGCGACCCCGGCCAGCAGCCACAGCGCGGGCAGGCGGAACGGCGCCCGGCCCGCGCTCCCGGCCGCGTCCTGCTTCGGCTGGCCGGTGAGGTCCTTGGGAATGGCCCGCAACGCGGTCAGCGTGACGGCCAGGCCGACCACGCCCACCACCAGCAGGTGCGCCTGCGGACTGATCTTCAGTCCGGCGGCCAGCGCGGCGGCCAGGGAGGCGAGCACGCCGCCGATGGGCAGGGCCGCGTGGAAGATCGACATCACCGGCCGGTCGAGCCGCTGTTCCATGGCGGCCGCGGCCACGTTCATCGCCACGTCGAGCAGGCCGATGCCCAGCCCGAGCACGACCAGCGCGATACCGAAGGCAACCACCGTGGTGACCGAGCCGAGCAGCGGCAGCATCAGGCAGACCAGCAGCGTGCTGGCCGCCAGCATCCGGCGCGCGCCGAAGGCCATGCACAGCCTGCCGGCCAGCGAGGCCGCGATGATCATGCCGATGCTGGAGCCGGTCAGCGTGATGCCGAGGATGCCGACGTCGGCCCCGATCTGCTCCACGATGCCCGGCAGCCGCGGCGTCCAGCTGCCGTGGGTGAAGCCGCTCAGCGCGAAGAACGCCGACACCGGCGCCAGGCGGCGGATGTCCTGTCGCATGGATCTCACCTTTCCGCGAGCAGCGCGAGCACGCTGTCGGCCCAGGACTCCCAGGTGTGCGGCGCCACGGCCGCGCGCAGCCCCGCCGAGGGGCTGGTGAGCAGCGCCCGGCGGAGCGCCTCGGCCTGCTCGGCCACGTCGAAGGGGTTGACCACCAGCACGTGCTCGCCCAGCACCTCGGCCGCGCCCGCGTTCTCCGAGAGCACGATCCGCAGCCGGTCGTTGAGCATGGCCGCCTCGAACGGCCCGACGTTCTGGCCGTCGACCACCGAGTTGGCCACCAGCACGTCGGCGTGCGCGTAGGCGCCGAAGGTGGCCGCCACGTCGTTGACCTGGACCACCCGCACGGTTTCCGCGCCCAGCTCCTTGTTCGTCAGCGCCGCCTCGGCCTCGAGCTGCTCCAGGTAGCGCAGGTTCGCGGTGTGCCCGAGGTGGTGCGGCGCGGCGCGCACCAGCAACCGGCTCTCCCGCAGCCGCGGCTCCCCGTCCAGGGCCAGCCGGAAGGCCTGGATCGCCCTGGGCGCGTTCTTGATCGGGTCGGTCCGGCCGTAGTGCACGACCAGCGGACGCCCCGCCGCCCATTGCGCGTCCTCCGGCGGGAACTCCGCCTGCCGCAACAGGTCCGGGCTGTAGCCCAGCGGCTGGACCACGACCCGGCCACCCAGCTCCGCGCCACCGAACTCCCGCGCGCAGTCCAGGATGTTGCGCGCCCACCGCTCGGCCAGCACCACGACCAGGTCCGAGCTCAGCAGGCCGCGGATCATCTCTTCTCGCATGTACCGCGGCAGTACCCGCAGCTGCCCGGGATCAGGCCAGGCCACGTGGATGACCGTGCAGATCGACACGTCCGGCACCGCCGCGCGCAACCGGGCGGGCAGCCCGGTGAACTGGTAGTCGTGCAGCACCACCCGCGCCCCGGGCTCGCCGCCGATGACCCTGGCGATCCGGTCCGCGTAGTCCTGGCAGAACTCGCCCATGGCCGCCCAGTCCCGACGGGTGCCCTCGTCGAAGGTGGGTTCGGACCAGCGGTCCCACACCCCGTGCAGCGCCTGCCACAGCAGCCCGCTGCTCGTCCGGTCCTGCACCGCGGCGAACACCTCGGCCCGGTGCTCGAGCAGGTGCACCCGGGCGGTGTGGCCCTCACCGATGGCCAGCTCGAACCCGTCCGGGTGCGCGCGGGCCAACTGGCGGTCACCGTCACTGGTCGCGCTCGATATCCAGGGCACGCCGGCGCCCAGCCGCCGCGCCATCGCGCTGACCACACCGGTGGCCGCGCCATGCGGATTTCGCGGCTCGACCGCGCCGGTGCGCGCATTCAGCCGAAACTCCGCAGGCCCTCGCTTGCTGACGAGAACAGTGCTGGTCATCACCGATCACAGTGAATAGCGCACCGGCCGGAGTGGCAAATGTTTGACCACTCCAACGGGCCGCACGCACACTCCGGGAATGAGCCTGGAGACGGCACGATTGCTGGAAAAGCTGGCGATCCACGCGTGGCCGGCGCTGAGTGTCGAGGATCTCGGCGGCTGGCGGCTCCGGTACGGCGCCGGGGTCACCCGGCGGGCCAACGCGGTGTGGCCGAACGAGCTCAGCGGCGCGGCGGACCTGGACACCCGGATCACCCAGGTCGAGAAGTTCTACGGCGAACGCGGCCTGCCACCGTCGTTTCAGCTGTCCCCAGCCGCTTTGCCCGGAGAACTCGACGAGGTGTTGGCCCGGCGCGGCTACCAGCGGAAGTGGCCCACCGCGGTCCAAGCCGCCGAGGCGGACGAGGTGCTCGACCGCACCGCCGCCCCCGGCGCGCCGGAAGTGCGGATCACCCCGGTCATCGACGAAGAATGGTTCGGCACCTACTGCAGATCCGAGTCGCCGCGAATAAGCGCGGACGCCGAGGAGTCCGAGGACCGGCTCACTCCGGAGAGCGCCGACATTCGCGCCAGGATCCTGCGCCGCATCGCACAGCCCACCGCCTACGCCTCGGTTCGCCTGGACGGCGAGCCGGTCGCGATCGCCTTGGGCGTGCGCGAGCAGGACTGGCTGGGCATCTACTGCCAGGCCACCCTGCCCTCGGCGCAGCGTAGGGGCGCGGCCCGCGCGATCCTGCACGCGCTCGCCCACTGGGGCCGGGCCGACGGCGCGAGAAAGCTCTACCTCCAGGTGATGGACGACAACCCGGCCGCACTGGTTCTCTACGACAAGGCCGGATTCCGGACCGTCTACCAAACCCACTACCGCGTGCTCGCCTAATTGCCGTCAGCTGACCCACAACCCGCCATTGGTCTGCACCGGCCACGACTACTCACCCGGGCCGACGGTCCTGTCTTTGCGCCATAACCCCAGGATTGGGGGGCATTGGTATATGCGTGGCCGTTGATGTGTGCGGCCCGGCGCGATTAGCTGGGGGCAGCTCTTTTCCCCCTGCATCGCTAGGAGATGAACCGTGCTCCAGAACAAGATCAGGCAGCTGGTGGTCGGGGTGGTCACCGCGGCGGCCTCGCTGCTCGTGGTCATCTCACCCGCGGCCGCGGAGCCCAGCGCGGTCCGAGTGATCAAGTACGACACCAGCCAGGCGCAGGAGTTCAAGGCGGCCTGGGACGAGGGCGCCAGGGTCTGGAACGCCTCGGTCAAGAACGTCCGGTTCGAGCCGGGCACGCCGGCCCAGGTCCGGATCCTGGCCGACAACGGCTGGCCGCGCGCCCAGGTGACCGGCCTCGGCCGCGGCACCGTGTGGATGGGCCGCACCGCGGTCAACGACGGGCACCACATCCCGCGGATCACCTCGCACGAGCTGGGGCACATCCTCGGCCTGCCGGACCGGCGCACCGGCCTGTGCGTCGACCTGATGTCCGGCGCCAGCGCGGGCACCAGCTGCAAGAACGTCAACCCGAACGCCGCGGAGAAGGCCCAGGTGGAGCGCAACTTCGCCAACGGCTTCGGCAGCGTGGAGCCGTTCAGCACCGACGGCAGGGAGTGGGCCCTCGCGGGCTGATCTCGAACAAGCGAAGCGGCCCGGCCGCGTTCCTGCCGCGACCGGGCCGTTCGTCTGTTCCTGCTCAGGCCACCCTGGCCAGCGCCTCCGCGTAGTCCTGGCTCGGCGAGAGCGCCGCGGCCAGCCGGAAGTGCGGCACCGACTCCGGCCGCCTGCCCGCGCGCTCCAAGGTGCGGCCGAGCAGAAACCGGACGTAGTGGTCGGTCGGGTCGGCCTCGGTCAGCTCGGTGAGCAGCCGCTCGGCCCGGCCCAGCTGCGCGGAGTGGTAGTAGGCGCGGGCGGCCAGCAGCCGCACCGAGAACTCCGCGTCCTCGCCCAGCATCGGCGCCAGCACCTGCAGCGCGCCCAGCGGGTCGCCCTGGGCCAGCAGCGACTCCGCCCAGCGGTAGTTCTCCAGCATCTCGACCCTCCACAGTGGACTCAACGGCGCTCGTGCACCGGCTCAACACCGTGTCAAGGCTGGGCATTCCCGGCCCGGAAGTAGGGGGAGCCCTGCCTGCTCCAGTGCCCTGGGGAAGCGCTGGGACCAGGCAGGGCTCGCAGCGCCGGCCGGGTGGGTCGGGATGCGGACATCCCGTCAGCCTGACGCCTACGGCCGAAGGCGGCAGCAGCGCAGCGGGCCTGCCTTCGACATACTTCAGAGTAGGCAGCCACGCTGACGTTTCGCTGACGCGTGGCGTTCAGCCGGTGTGCACATGGCGGTCGAACACGGTTTCCTCGGCCGCGCGCAGGCCGACCGCGACCGCCCCGGCCAGCACCGCGTCATCGCCCAGCTCCCCGCCGACCACGGTGGGCAGCAGCGGGCTGAGGTAGCGCAGCGCCCGCTCCATCGGCTCGATCAGCAGCTCGTAGTTGCGGCCGACCCCGCCGCCGAGCACCACCAGCTCCGGGTCGATCACCGCGGTCACCGAGGCGATGCCGTAGGCCAGCCTGGCCGCGATCAGCTCCACCACCCGCACCGCGGTCGGGTCCTGGGCGCGGGCCGCGTCGAACACGTCCTTGGCGCTGCGGGCCTGGTCAAGGCCCAGCTCGTGGGCCAGCTCGACCACCGCGCCGGCCCCGGCGGCCTGTTCCAGCAGTCCGCGCGGCGAGGGCGCCAGCTCGCCGGAGAGCACCGCCTGCTCGTCGAAGCGCCCGTACGGCAGGTAGCCGATCTCGCCAGCCGCGCCGTGCGCGCCGCGGACCAGCTGCCCGTCCATCACGATCCCCATGCCGACCCCGGTGCCCACGGTGACCAGCACAAACGCCCGCGCCTCCCGGGCGGCGCCGCGTTCCCGCTCGCCGAGCGCGGCCAGGTTCGCGTCGTTCTCCACCACCAGCCCCGGCCCGAGCACCGACTCCAGCTCGTCCAGCAGGCCCTTACGGCCCCAGCCCGGCAGGTTCGGCGCCAGCTGCAGCGCCCGGCTGTTCCGGTCGGCCACCCCTGGGCTGCCGACCACCTTGGCCACCACCTGGTCGAACCGGATCCCGGCCGAGTCGACG
The DNA here is from genome assembly GCF_023897065.1 of Crossiella sp. SN42. Classification (GTDB taxonomy): domain Bacteria; phylum Actinomycetota; class Actinomycetes; order Mycobacteriales; family Pseudonocardiaceae; genus Crossiella. The sequence continues at coordinate 123,378 of NZ_JAMHIV010000006.1, read as the reverse complement.
ATGCGGTCGGCCAGCTCCCTGACCTGCCGCACCAGCGCGGAGGCCGAACGGCACCGGTTGCGCTCGTCGCAGCGAGCCGCCTCGGTCCCGCCCAGGTCGACCAGGGACAGCCGGATGCGCTCCCGGCCGATGTCCACCGCGAGCACGTACCCGGCGGCCGGGTTGGCCTCGTAGACCACCGCCGAGCGCCCCGGCCCCGCCGAGGTGCGACCGGCCGGGCGCACCAGGCCCGCCTGCTCCAGCCCGAGCAGCGCCTGGCCGACCGTGGGCTTGGACAGGCCGGTGCCCTTGGCCACCTGCGGCCGGGTCGCCGGACCCGATCGGCGTAGCAGTTCGAGCACCGCACGCTGGTTGAGCACCCGCATGCTGGCCGGTGTTCCGACCGGATGGCTCGACTGGCCCGTCACGCGCTACCCGCTTTCCTCAACTGGTGCGTCAAAGTCTAGGACCGCGAGTGTGGGACGGGTTTAAGGCCTGACCAGTGACCTCAAGAATTCGGCGCCAGAACGTTGTCGCACTCAATGGGGGTATGCAGCACGATTACCCCCGTGTCGGGTTCGAGGGGGCGGATCATCCTGGTGGCGGCTTTCGCCGTCCTCTCCGTCGCGCTCGCGGTGGTGTGCGTGCTCAGCAGGGCACTGGCCCCCTCCGACGGCACCCTGGTCAACCGGAACGACTTCGCCACCCCGGACGGCGTGGTGAAGGTGCTGGGCGAGACCCGCGACGGCCCGTTGCAGGCGGGCGACGTGATCATCGCCATCGACGGCCGGGACACCAGTGAGGGCGCCAGGCGGCCGGGCGGCCCGGCGTTCCGGGAGGGCCAGACCCTCGACTACGAGGTGCTGCGCGGGAGCGAGCGGAAGATCATCCGGGTCACCCTGACCCAGTACCCGGTGCTCGGCCAGCTGATCCACAACTGGCCCAACCTGCTGGTGCTGTTCCTGCTCTTCGGCGCCGCGGTCTACCTGTTCGCCCGCCGTCCACGGGACCCAGCCGCACGGGCCGCGGTGGTCGCCTCCTCGATCGCCATGATCACCCTGGCCGGGTCGGGCTACTTCGGCATCGAGGCGCTGGACCTGGTCTCAGGCGAGCAGTTCTACCGCTGGTACGGCGGCCAGATCTTCTGGGTGCTGCTGTGGGGCGGCATGCTGCACTTCGCCCTCGCCTACCCCGAGGTGACCACCAAGGCCAGGTACGGCCTGCTGCTCGCGCTCAGCTACGGCGGCGGCCTGCTGCTCTACGGGGCCACCCTCGCCATCGGGCTGCCCATGACGGACAACCCGGTGGAGGCGCTCAACGTCTGGGCCTCGCCGATCCGCACCGTGCTCTTCGTCTACCCGCTGCTGGTCTTCGGCGTGCTCGTGCACAAGTACCGCGCGAGCACGAGCCACCTGACCCGGATGCGGCTGCGCTGGCTGGCCGCCTCGCTCGGCCTGGCCGCGGTGCTCTACGCGCTGTTGTGGGGCCTGCCGGTGGCCCTGTTCGGCGAGGAGATCTTCGCCTACCAGTACCACGTCCTGGTGTTCCTGCCGGTGCCGCTGACCGTGGCCATGGCGGTGCTGCGCTACCAGGTGATGGACATCGAGGTCGTGCTCAGCCGCTCGGCGACGTACGTGATCCTGTCGGTGTTCGTCGTCTGCGGGTACCTGGTGCTGGTCGGCCTGCTGCGCTGGCTGGTGCTGCCGCACTCCAACGACCTGGCCGAGCAGGCGGTGGCCGCGGCGGCGGCCGCGCTCATCGTGCTGCCACTGCACGACCGGCTGGCGAAACTGGTCAACGAACGCCTCTTCGGCTACCGGGACGACCCCTATCGGGTGGTTTCCGCGCTCTCCGCCAGGCTGGAGCAGACCCAGACGCCGGAGGCCATGCTGCCCGCGCTGGTGGAGACCATCGGACACGCGTTGCGGCTGCCCTACACCGCGATCGAGCTGGAGCGGGACAAGGGGCTTGAGGTGGTCGCCGCCTACGGCGAGGAGATCGGCGAGCCGGTCCGGCTGCCGCTGGTCTACCAAGGTGAGCGCATCGGCGATCTGGTGGTCTGCCCCCGCGGTGCCGGTGAGGAGTTCAACGACCCGGACCTGCGGGTGCTCACCGACGTGGCCCGGCACGCCGGCGCGGTGGCCTACACCGCCCGGCTGACCACCGACCTGGCCCGCAGCCGCAGCAGACTCGTGCGCGCCCGCGAGGAGGAGCGGCGGCGGCTGCTGCACGACCTGCACGACGGGGTCGGGCCCACGCTGGCCGCGGCCGCGCTGGGCCTGCAGGTGGTCCGGCAGGTGATGAACACCAACCAGGGCGCGGCCGAGGAGATGCTGAGCAGGCTGGAGGACGAGCTGCAGGGCGCGATCGGCGAGATCCGCCGGGTCGCGCACGGGCTGCGGCCGCCGGTGCTGGACCAGCTGGGCCTGGCCACCGCGGTGCGCGAGCACGCGGCCACCCTGGCCGGGCGGATCGGCGGCAACGGCGACGCCCCGCTGACCATCGCGGTGGACGTCTCCGACCAGCTGCCCCCGCTGCCGGCCGCGGTCGAGGTGGCCGCCTACCGGATCGTGTGCGAGGCGCTGACCAACGTGGCCAGGCACTCCGGCGCGCAAAGCTGCCTGGTCCGGATCTGGCTGGACCGGGACCTGCACGTGGAGGTGCTCGACGACGGGCTCGGGCTCGGCGAGACCAGGCGCAACGGGGTCGGGCTGCGCTCGATGCGGGAACGGGCCGGGGAGCTCGGCGGTGACTTCCAGGTGGAGTCCCGTGACAAGGTGAGGGGAACCCGCGTCGCGGCGCGGTTGCCGGTGCCGAGGGAGGAAGCCTGAGTTGGACCAGCTCCGGATCCTGGTGGTGGACGACCACCCGCTGTTCCGCTTCGGCCTGTGCCAGACGTTGCAGCAGGTCCCCGACGTCGAGGTGGCGGGCGAGGCGGCCACCGGCACCGCCGCGGTGGCCATGGCCGACTCGCTGCAGCCCGACGTCGTGGTGATGGACCTGAACATGCCGGACTTCAACGGCGTGGAAGCGACCAGGCGGATCGTGCGCACCAGTCCGCACATCGGTGTCCTGGTACTGACCATGTTCGACGACAACGAGTCCGTCTTCGCCGCGATGCGCGCCGGGGCCAGGGGTTATCTGCTCAAGGGCGCGACCCCGGAGGAGATCGTCCGGGCCATCCGGGCGGTCGGGGAGGGACAGGCCATCTTCGGCCCCGCGATCGCCTCCAGGCTGCTCGGCTTCTTCGGCAACAACGCCCGTGCCCAGGTGGAGGCATTCCCCGAACTGACCGCCCGCGAGCACGAGGTGCTGGTGCTCATCGCCCAGGGCGAGGGCAACGCCGCGATCGCCCGCAAGCTCGTGATCAGCGGAAAGACCGTGCGCAACCACGTGTCCAACATCTTCTCCAAGCTGCACGTGGCCGACCGCACGGAGGCGATCATGCGGGCCAGGGAAGCCGGTTTGGGCGAAAACTAGCGACCATAAGTACCTTGCTTGTTGGAGATTTTCGGGGCTTGTATAACGATTAGTGAAATCGAAGCACAACGGGACAGCTAGTCCCATGTCCCTGGGACACCGGGTGGGCCACGCTCTCAAGGTCAGCGCAGCACTTGGCTTGAGGGGGCCAAACATCATGACGAACACGGAACGTGTTCCGGTTGTTCTGCACGCAACGGATGCGATCTCACGCGCGGGCGTCGCGGCCGCGCTTCGCTCCCGGCCGGAGGTCCTGCTGGTCGACTCACTGGAGGCCCGCCCGGACGCGGTGGTCCTCGTGGTGACCGACCGGACGGACACCCGGACCCAGCAACTGCTTCGGGGACTTCAGGTTCGGGGCAACACCAAGGTAGTGCTCATCGCAGGGGAGATGGACGACACGGACCTGCTGACCGCGGTGGAAACCGGGGTCAGCGCGGTGGTCCGCCGCTCCGAGGCCACCCCGGAGACCCTGGTCCGCCTGGTGCGGGCCGCGGCCGCCGGCGAGGGCGCACTGCCGCCGGACCTGTTGGGACGGCTGCTGAACCGGGTCTCCCGGTTGCAGCGCAACGTCCTGCGGCCGAACGGGATGAGCCTGGCAGGCATGTCGGAACGGGAGACCGACGTGCTCAGGCTGGTCGCGGACGGTCTGGACACCCGCGAGATCGCCGAGCAGCTGTGCTACTCGCAGCGCACGGTGAAGAGCATCTTGCACGACATCACCAACCGCTTCCAGCTGCGCAACCGCTCGCACGCGGTGGCGTTCGCGCTCCGGGAGGGGCTGATCTGAACCGCGGCGTTCGGGCCGTGTGCGAAGACGGGGAGCGTCATGGAGAACTCGTCACGGCCCGAACGGTCGGATGATGAGCCGACCGGCGGGGTGATCCGCGAGGTGGACACCGCGCTGTGCCGACTGCTGGGCAGCAGGTTGCCGGACGGGGTCGAGGTCAGGCTGGAACCACCGACCCCGACCTGGATCAACGAGGCCGACCCGCCGCCCGCGGTGCACGTGTTCCTCTACGAGATGCGGGCGGGCCGGGCACACCGGCCCGCCCGCGATCTCGAACTCTGTTATCTGGTCGCCGCGCGGGCGGGCAGCGTGGCTGGTGAGCACGAGCTGCTCGACGGCGCGCTGGACGCGCTCACCACGCAGGAGTCCGGACAGCCGGTGGCGGTGCGGCTGGCCGACCACGGGGTCGGCGGACTGTGGTCAGCGCTGGGAATGCCGGCCAGGGCCGCGTTCGTCATCTCGGTGACGGCCCCGCTGCCCGCCACCCCCGCCTCGCCGGTCCCGCTGCAGCCGGGCAACCGCGCCTGGCGGTTACCCGGCTGAGCGCTGCTACCAGGCCAGCTCCCGGCACTTGGCCTCGTGGCCCGCCGGTTCGACCTGCAACGTGGCGTGCTCGATGTGGTAGCGCTCGGCGAGCAGCTTCTGCGCCGCGGCCAGCACATCGGCGAAGTCGACCTCCGGCTTGGCGGTCAGGTGCGCCGAGGCCACCTCCATGCCCGAGGTCAGCGTCCACACGTGCAGGTCGTGCACCTCGATCACGTTGGGCAGCTGCTGGAGTTCCTGGGACATCTCGGTCACGTTCAGCCGTTCCGGCGCGTGCTGGAACAGGATGCGCAGTGCCTTGCGGCCCAGCACGTAGGCCCGGGGCAGCACGAACAGGCCGATGGCCACGCCGATGATCGGGTCCGCGTACTTCCAGCCGAAGATCATGGTCACCAGTCCGGAGATCAGCACGCCGACCGAGCCGATGGCGTCGGCCACCACCTCCAGGTAGGCGCCCCGGACGTTGATGCTCTCCTCCGCCCCGCCGCGCAGCAGGAGCAACGCGATCAGGTTGTTGACCAGGCCGACCACCGCGACCAGGGTCACCGGCAGCCCCGGCACCTCCGGCGGCGCGCCGAAGCGGTCCACCGCCTCGATCAGCACCCCGATGGCGACCCCGAACAGCAGCAGCGTGTTGGCCAGCGCCGCCAGCACCTCGGCCCGGTAGAGCCCGAAGGTGCGGCCCGCGGTCTGCGCGGCCCGGCGCGCCACGATGATCGCGGCCAGCGCCATGCTCACGCCGAGGACGTCGGTGAAGACGTGCGCGGAGTCCGACAGCAGCGCGAGCGAGGAGGTGAACAGGCCGACGGTCACCTGCATGACCAGCGTGACCAGCCCCAGGCCCACCGCCCACCACAACCGGCTCACGTACTTCGACGAAGCACTGGCGGCCTGCGCTACCGGCAACCCATGACCGTGCCCGTGTCCCTGCCCCATCTCACGCTCCCTTCCGGCACCCAACATATAGCGACATGCGCATATGAACAACGGTGACCCGGGTCACGCGGTCACCTCTTGGGCAGCAGGTCCACCCGCGCCGCGGCGCGCAAAAGCGCAGGTGAGAGCCGGGAGACCAGCAGTCCCAGCCGCGCTTCCCCGGTCACCGGCACCACCGCCACATTCCGCTCCACCGCGTCCAGCACCGCCGAGGCCACCCGCTCCGGCGCGAAGCCCCGCCGCAGGTAGCGCCGGGTGGTGATCTCCCGCAGTCGTTCCTGGGTGGCCGGGTCCGTGCCGGCGAACCGGGCCGAACGGGTGATGTTGGTGTGCACGATCCCCGGGCAGATCGCCGACACCCCGATCCCCCGCCCCGCCAGCTCCGCCCGCAGGCACTGCGCCAGCATCAGCACCGCGGCCTTGGTGGTGGCATAGGCGGGCAGGTTCCGCGTCGGCGTGTACGCGGCCATCGATGCGGTGACCACCAACTGTCCGCCCTCCCCTCGCTCCGCCAGCTGCTGGCCGAAGGCGCGCAAGGTGTGGACCACTCCCCACAGGTTCACGTCCACCACCCGCTCCCAGTCCGCCACCGAGGTGTCCAGGAACGCCCCGCTGACCGCGATCCCGGCGTTGGCCACCACCACATCCGGCACCCCCACCTCCGCCCGGACCCGCTCGGCCAGCGCCGCCACCGCGGCCCCGTCAGCCACATCCACGGCATAAGCGGTCCCGCCGACCTCCGCCGCCACCGCCGAGGCCCCCGCCCCGTCCACATCAACCACCACAACCTCGGCCCCCGCGGCAGCGAAGCCCCGCGCACAAGCTCGCCCAATCCCACTGGCCCCACCCGTGACCAGCACAACCTTCTCGCCAAACCGCGCCGAGCTCACCGCCGCCCGCAACCCCCGGCTGGCCGGCGCCCCCTCCACGTGATCAACGAACTCCCCCACCATCCGCGCCAGCGCCGCCGGATGCGTCCGCGGCACCCAGTGCCCGGCCCCCGGCAACTCCCGCCGCCACAACCGCTCCGCCCACCGCGCCGTCCCCGCCACGTGCGCCGGCGTCACGAACGGATCCCGCCCAGGCACCACCAACTGCACCGGCAACGAAGCCCACCGCTCCCTCGCCGACCGCACCAGTCCAGGCAGGTTCGCCCGGTAGAGCTCAAGTCCCCGCCGAACATCCCCACTCCGCACCCCGAACCGCCGCGCAAGGAAAGGAGCCACCAACTCCCCAGCCCAGGACCGGAAAACCCAGGTGTAGGCCGACCGCACCGCGATGGTCGCCAACCCCCGGACCCCGCCCCACGAAGGCCGCCGCAACGCCCCCCGAACCCACCACCCCAGGTGATCAAGGCAAGGCCCCGACACCGACGTGAACGAGGCGAACACCCCAGAATTTGTGGGATCGGTCACAGCCTCCCAAGCCTGCACCGACCCCCAGTCATGCCCCACCACATGCACCGGACGCCCCGGCGAAACAGCCCGAGCCACCGCCACCAGATCCGCGGCCAACCGCTCCACCCGGTACCCATCCCGCCCCCGAGGCCGCCCAGACCGCCCACAACCCCGCACGTCATACCGCACAACCCGGTACCGCCCACCCAGCTCCGCCACCACCCGCTCCCACAACGCGGCGGTATCCGGGAACCCATGCACGAACACGATCACCGGCGCCCCCGGCTCCCCCTCCACCCAGACGCCAAGCCGCAGGTCACCAGAATCTACTGAGCAGTAGCCAGCCTCGGTCATGCCTTCAGACGGTAGGGCGTGCAGACCCCCTCCGGCTATGCGCTAAGCTTCTCCTCGTCGCCGCGACACCGGGTTCAACCGGGGTACGGAGATCGGGTTAGCCCCCGTAGCTCAGGGGATAGAGCACTGCCCTCCGGAGGCAGGGGCGCAGGTTCGAATCCTGCCGGGGGCACCACACAGACCATCCCCTTGTATGGTCATATCTTTGTCGTCCATCGACATCTCCTCGCCTTCATCGGGCTCGTTCCGCCTTGGGAACGGGATGACCACCGCTTCTTCAGCGGTGCTGGCCACGGCTCGGATGGTCTCGCCGGTCAGCGTGATCCGACAGATCGCGACACGAGTCGTGAAGTCGTAGTGGATCTCCAGGCGGAGTGCCTCGAACAGGCGCCTGGACAGGTGGTCGGGGAGATCTTCAAGATCGAGCTGGCCGACTGGCAACTCGTCCAGCAGGATCGGATTCGGAGCAACCAGCTCCTGCTCCTCCAGCTCGTGCAACTGCTGTTGCAGCCTCTCCCGCTCGACACGCAGCTCCGCGCGACGTTCCTTGATGTCCCGGAACAGATCCGGCTCGTGCTCGTCGGCGACCTCCAGGCTCTGGATGAGGCGCCGGCTCCGCTTCTCGTTGTCGGTGATCTCCCGGCGCACGGCCGCCAGCCGCCGGAGGCGTTCCTTCCTGGAGTTGTCATCGAGCACACGGAGGTTGGCCGCCAGCAGATAACGGCGATGCTCACCGAAGACGTACTGGACAAGGAAGCTGTTCAGCCTGGGCAGGATCTGGTCCTCGCGCACCCGGAAGATCACCGGATGGTCTTTCGGCCGCCACGCCTTCTTGGGCGCGCAGGCGTAGTAGCAGACGTTCTTCTTGGTGTTGCCGAACATGCGACGACCGCACTTGGCGCAGAGCAGGTAGCTGCGGAGGCGGTACACCCGCATGGTTCCCGGCGCGCGCCCCATGCCTGCCGCTCCGCGGGACTTCTCGCGCCGCGCGGAGACCTGCTGGGCGAGCACGAAGGTCTCCAGGTCGACGAGTTGATCGTGCACCGGTGCCGGCGACCAGACCCATTCGCTGACGGGGTTGATCCGGTTCTTCCCTTTGCCCTTCCGGGCGCGCCGGTTCCAGACCATGTGCCCGGTGTACTTGGGGTTGGTGAGCAGCTCGCGCACGCTGGAGTAGGTCCAGTAGCCGAGCGCACGCGCCGGATCCACCGGGGTCGGGGGCGGGTTCAGCACGAGGTCCTCGTTGAGTTTGTCGGCGATGGCCTCGAACGCCAGCCCCTCGTTGACCCGCCAGCCGAACACCTTGGTCACCACCAGCCCTTCGACCTCGTGGGCGACCAACCGGGTCTTCTTGAGGCCCTTGGCCCGCTTGGCGGGCACCGGGTGCGGGATGTGGTGAGCGCGGAAGCCGTAACACGGCTTGCCGATGTTGTAGCCCTGCTCGGTGTGGGTCTCGAAGCCGTCCCAGCTCTTTTCGAGCATCTCCAGCACGTACCACTCGGCGACGCCCTGCTTGACCCGCCGCGTCAGCACCGCGGTCGACGTCTTGACCCGGCGGCCGGAAGCACCGAGGTCGAACGGCTCGTCGGAGGCGACCAGCCGGACACCCATCTCTTCAAGGCGGTGCTCGATCTGGGAGGAGATGTGGTTGCGCCTGCCGATGCGGCCGATTTCCTCGCAGATCACCACGTCGAACCGCCGGTTCGGGCCCTCAGCTTCCTCCAGCAGGTCCTGGATGCCGCCGTCCCGGGGGATGGCGATCTGGAACATCCCGTGGGCGTTGCCCCGGCTCCGTGCTTCCAGATCAAGGCGGCCGGACTCGATGTCGTAGAAGTGCGCGACGATCACGGCGTTGTCTGGCAGCGCGTTCTGGCAGTTGCGCAGCTGCCGCGGCAAGGACAACGTCGGATCCTGCAGGTCGTAGGTCGAAGTCCGTCCTGCCCAGGCCACCCGGATGATGCTGGGCTCGGTGCCACCGGCAGCACCGTTGAGCAGACGGCCGTGGTCTACGCGGCGTGGTCCTGACCAGTCGAGTAGCGCCCGCGGGCCAGCCATTCCAACACCTCCCGCATGACATGGGCCTGCGTGATCGCAAGCTCTCGGGCCTGCTGACCGTCCGCCTGGCGGATCTCGAAGATCACCCGGATGTCGCTCTCCGGCATTGGCACTTGGTGCTTCTCACGCCGTTCGCCAGGCTCAGCCATAGCTGCGTCCTCGACGTGAAGCTGAACGGGTCCAGGTGCGCGATCTTGCCGAGGCAAGCGTGAAGAACAGGTGCCGTTGCGAAGGACGAAGTTGCACCGGAGACGTGCCCGGCCACGCCTGGTCCGCGCAGAGGATCGCGACGCCGTACATGGCCGCGGCGTCCTCGCGCTCCCGTATGCGGTCATCGCTGCGACCCAGCCGAGAGAAGTCCGAGCACACGACGGCGTCGAAGTCCCGGTCGGGCGCGGCCAGCCAGCCCGCCAGTTCGGGCCACCCGCCGACGTGGAGGCTCGGCGCATCGGTCCGGTCGCCGAGTTCGGCAAGGCTGTCTGGCGCGGCAGGGATTGCGGTCCCGACGAAGACACGGACGATCCGCCCACGGTCCCCGAGGAACCGCTGGGCCGCGATCAGTTGACGGACAAGTGACCTCTCGACAGGGGATTCCGCAGAGCCCACACCGCTTTTGTTGGTATACCCCCAGAATGCGAAATGGGTAGAGACCGGCCTGTTTGGCCGGCGTTCCCCCTTGGCTGTCGGAGGCCTGCTTGTCAGAGTTGGCATGGCGTGGGTTCCTCCGTGCCGCACAGCGCAGCACTGACTGCCTGAACACGTGAAACCGCTGTTCAGGCCCGGTATCTGATCCGTATGGGCCCGAAAGCGTAACGCTGGAGACGCGAAAACGGAGGCCCCGAACGAGTGGGCCTGTCTTTCTCGACTTCCACGCATCGTCACCGATTGCGGTCGGCTTGCTCGGCGCCGCTATGGCTTCTGGCCAGGCTGTTGACGTGGTCGTCGCGGTGCATGCGTCCGAGGGCGATGTCGTGGTAGGCGGGGTTGAGGTCGATGCCGAGGTAGATGCGGTCGAGGCGACGGGCGGCCAGCCCGGTGGTGCCGGCGCCGCTGAACGGGTCGAGGACGGTGCCGCCCGGCGGGCAACTGGCGGCGATGCACCGCAGCGGGATGTCGATGGGGAACGCGGCGAAGTGCGCCTCCGGCAGCGGGCGGGTGCTGATCGACCAGACGTCGCCGGGGTTTCGTCCCCGGGGGTGGCTGGCATTGTGCCGACGCCCGGTTGGGCGCAGCGCCGAGCCGTGCGGGCGCTGCGGGAACGGTGTGAAGTCGGTGTACTTGCCGTAGACGCTTCGTCCCCGGCGGCGCGCGGTTGCGTCGACCCCGCCGTGGCACCCTTTGCGGCGGCCGCCGATGACACTGCCCTCGTTCAGCGCCTCCGGGCGGGCGAGGGGTTGCCGGATGGGGTCGAGGTTGAAGTAGTAGCGGGGCTGTTTGGCCAGCAGGAACAGCATTTCGTGGCGGCAGGACAGGCGGTCGCGGACGGATTCGGGCATGGCGTTGGGTTTGTGCCAGACGATGGCGTTGCGCAGAATCCAGCCGTCGTCCTGCAGGGCGAAAGCGACCCGCCAGGGCATGCCGAGCAGGTTCTTGTGGGGGCGGTCGGCCACGGTGCGAAACCGTGGCTGCCGGGGGTGTCCGGGGCGGGTGAGGTGGTAGCCGTCGCTGTTGGCGGAGAACCGGTCGCCGAGGTTCAACCAGACAGTGCCGGTGTCGACCAGGACCCGGTGCAGCTGGGCGAAGACCGCGCGCAGGGTGTTGATGTAGGCCTGCGGCGTCGGTTCTTGGCCGTACTGGCGGTCTTCGCGGCAGCTCCCGCATCGCGAGCAGGTCCGGTTCGCGGGCCGGGGCGGGTGAGCTGTGGTGGCCTCGTCTGGCTGCGGGGTGGTGTGCGGGCAGGGCGAGATGCCTGCGGTCCAGGCGGCGGTGCCGTAGTCGCGCAGGCCCCAGTAGGGCGGGGAGGTCACCACGCAGTGCACAGAGCGCTCCGGGAGTCGGGCCAGGGTTTCGGTGGCGTCGCCGGTGTAGAGGGTGACGCGGTTGTCGCGGTAGTGCGGAGGCGGGAGCTGGTTGTTCATCGGGTCACCGCCTTGCCGGGTCGACAAGCTCTCTGCCCGGCCGGATGGCACCGAGGGGTTCGCTGACGGCGCAGGCGGGCCGAGCACCGAGCACGCTCGCCGGGTTCGGGTGGTTGCTCGCCGGTCTGTGCCGGCGGGCAGGTCTCGGTGTCCATTGACAGGCTCCCTGGAAACGGCGACCGCTTCACCACGGCCCGGGGCGGCCAGAGCGGGTGCGGGCGGGTGCGAGGCGATGGCGTCCTGGGTTCGGGACCTGCCGGCTGGTGCGGGCAGGCAGGCGGATCGGGGTCGGCTGGCGTGGTGGGCAGGGTGGCGTGGAGGCGGGCGTGCCAACTCAGCGCGTAGCGCAGGCAGTTGGACTCGGTGCGGTGGCTGGGGGTACAGCCAGGGACGTAACGCCCGCTCAGGCTCCACCCCATCGAATCGGCGCTCGCCAGTGCAGAGGCACAGCGGCCCAGCCCGGTGATCTTGACACCGAAGCCGTGCAGGCGCAGTCCCCGGTCGGCCAGCGAACGCATGATCGTCTCAACCTCGTGGGTTCGTTGACGACGGCACACGCTGCCGACCCCCACCGTCGGGTAGTCGCCCAGACGGATTCCGTTGGCCTCATAGAGATCGACGCACCGGAGGTAGCTCTGCGCCGTGTCCCCGTGCACCACGGGGACGATCGGCAGTTCGGGAGCCAGATCGCGCAAGCGGAGGAAGTTGTCCACGGTCAACTGCTGGTGATCGAGCACTGTCAGCTTGGTCTTGGCGAGCATGGCCGGCTCGCACATCCAGTCCATGGGCGCGGCCCAGGTCAGGTTGCCGATCTCCTCGGCGTAGCGCCGCACCGCGACCACGTAGTCCTTGGCCGAGGTAACCCAGGTCCCATACAGGCCCAGTTCGGAAAACCCTCCGGAGTCCAGGGCCCATTCCGAACTCGCCCGTGGCAGGCGGCGGCGTCCAGCCAGGCGCCGGTGGGAGACCATCAGCGGGATGCCGAGGTCGCACGCGAGCCAGGAGGGTTGGTGGGTGCCGAGGTAGAACTTCATCGACGCCTCCGTGACCACACCCGGAGAAGGCAGGCGAGCAGTCCCACCGACAGCGCGCCAGAGAGGGTCTTGCCGAGCAGGTGGCCGGGTGTCAGTGCCCAGTTGCCGAAGGCCAGTGGCAGGAACAGTGCGGTGTCGACCAGGAGGCCGATTCCGTTGGAGGCCGCGGCGGCGGCGATCCGGCTCCGGTGGCGAAGACGGGCGTAGACCCAGGCGTCGATGGCCTCGGAGACCAGGAAGGCCAGTGCGCTTGCCGCCGCGACCGTAGGGGAGGCCACCTCGGCCGAGAGCACGGCCGCCGCTGCGAGGGCCAGCAGCATCGTCGCCGTGGTCACGGTCTCGGTGAGCAGGTCCCGCAGGGTGAGGGTGAGCCCGGTGGCCACCGCGCCCAGCGGCACCGCGAGCCCGGCGAGTTGCAGCGGTGGGCAGTGGGCGGCGGTGTAGTTGGCCGCCACCACGACGGCCAGGTAGCTCGCCACCGCGGCCCATCCGAACCAGGTACGCGGCGGCTGCGCGAGCAGCCGGAGCGGATGAGAGCGGGCTGTCGAGGAGGGGTCCCTGTGCCTGGGCGCGGTCATGCCGCACGCTCCTCATCCGCCCGCTGGCCGGAGCGGCAGGACCACGGCGAGCAGCCGTCCGGATCGCCTTGGTCTTCCGCGGTCCCGACATTGAGTCGGTGGTTGTCGCGGTGCGGGGCATCGAGGTCAACCTGGTCGAGTGGTCGGCAGGAGCGGTGCAGGAAGTACTCGCCCCGCTGCGGCCGGCCGCTGGCGTGGGTGCCGGGGTGCCCGTGGCGGATGGCCTTGTCGAAGGCGACCGCCTCCCGCCAGCCCTGCGGGTCGTGGTCGCGGATCCAGCGCCAGCCCGCGTTGCCGTGGAAGGGACAGCCCAGGCAGGCGCTCTTGGCCGTCTCGGCGAAGCCGCGTTCGGCCAGGTAGTCCTGGCAGCGGCTCCGGTCCCAGCCGAGGTCGATCAGCGGGAAGGTGTTGTGCAGGTAGGCCAGTCCGGAGTCCTTGGCGCGGGTGAGCTCGTCGGTGGAGATCCCGATGGCCTGCTCGGCGTAGACACCCCTGGGCACACGCCGGGGGTGGGGGTAGCCCAGTAGGGCTCGTGCGGCCCGCTTGAGTGGGGTGATCTTGTACTCGCGGGTGCACTGTCTGCGTGCCAGGCCGCAGGTGCCGTCGGGGTTGAGCACGTGCAGGGGCATGGAGATGAACCGATGTGCCGGGTCGAGCGCGTCGAGGCGGATGTCCCCGGCACTGACCGTGACCACGGGGATGCCGTGCCTGGTGGCGTGCTCGCGGAGCCGCTGGAGGTTGGCATAGACCGCTGCTGGTTCCCAGCCGGTGTCGGCGAAGAGCGCGTAGTCGAAGGGCGGGATGGCGCCCTCGCAGGCCAGCAGCAGGACCGCGGTGCTCTGGACTCCGGCGCCCAGGGACAACAACCGCAACGCCGGGCCAGGTTCGGGGCTCTCGATGGGCCTGGTCATGCCGACTGCGCCTCCTTCGCCCTGTCGGCGCTGTCGTTGTTCCGCGCGGGGGTGGGCAGGTCGGCCAGCAGTGAGGCGATGGCGACGAGTCCTTGCTGGGGCACCACTCCGTTGCCCAGGGCGCGGAGTTGCGCGGCGCGGGGAATGTCGATGTCGGTGACCCATCCGGGTTCCAGGCCCATGAGCCATTCCACGAACGTCGGGGCCAGCCGGAGGGTGCCGTTGCGGCCTGACTCGGTGGGATGGGGAACTGGGTGTCCGGTCACGGTCTGCCAGCGGCGGATGGCCGGCTCGTACTCTCCCCAGGAGATCCGGTCGCCTGCCATCGGCGTGGTGTGCGTGGCCTCGCCGTGGGCTGGGTTCGGCTGACGTCGGTGCGGGCGCTCGTGCGCGTCGGCGGTGTCGCTGGCGGGCGGATGGTCCCCGCCGGGCGGGAACGCGTGCGGGTGCGGGTGGGTCTCGGGTTCGGTGGCAGCAGCCGGACGACGGCCGAGGACAGCGTCAGGTCGCCCTTGGAGCCGTGCTGGTTCGGACTGCCCTTGGTGCCCTCGGTGGCGCGAGGGGTCGGGAACAGCGGCAGCACTCGCGCGGACAGTGGTGGCCGGAATCCCTGGCCGGGTTGCCGCCCGGCGGTTCCGGTGTCGCTGGCTCTGGGGGTCGGCAGCAACCGCACCGCGATGGACAACGGCATGCCCATGCCGTTGCCGTTGATCCGGCGTTGCCGGTGCCGGGCCCGCCGAGTCAGCCAGTGAGCGGTGTCCTCCCCGTCGTTGGGGTTGGAACCGGCCGGGGTGGGCAGCAGCACCAGGACCGTGTCGGTCAGCGACATCCCGCCTCGGCGGCTGTCGGCGCTGCGGCCGTTGGAGCTGCCGTCGTGAGCCAGCGGGGTCGGTAGCAGGCGGGCGACGGCATCCGGCAGGCTCCCGGTCAACCGTCCGGCCAGTGGCCGTTGGGGCGGCATCGGGCTGCGCCAGTCCCTGGCCAAGGGGGTCGGCAACATAGGAGAGGAAGCGGGCGCCGCGGGGGTAGGCGAGCAGGAAGATCCGTTCGCGGCGGTGGGCGGCGCCGACCTCGGATGCTCGAAGGCAGCGCCATCGCGCGTCATACCCGATCTCGGCCAGGTCGCCGAGTACGTGGTGGAGGCCGCCGTTGCGCCAGCGCAGCGCCGCGACGTTCTCCACGACGAGCAGCGCCGGTCGTAGATGGCGAACGGCTCGGTGGACGTGGGTCCAGACTCCACTGTGTGCTCCTTTCCGGATGCCCGCGCCCTTGCCGGCGCCGCTGATGTCCTGGCAGGGGAACCCGGCGGTGATCACCGTGACCGGATCCACCTCGCTCCAGTCGATCTCGGTGATGTCGCCCAGGTTGGGGACCCTGGGCAGGCGGCGGTCGAGGAGGAGGCGGATGTGGGGGTCCGGGTCGGCGACCCAGGCGATCCGGCCGCCGCCGAAGGCGGCCAGGACGGCCATGTCCAGACCGGCGTAGCCGGTGCACAACGAGCCGATCACGACCTCGCCGCCCGGATCCGGCGCGACGGCGCCTTGGCTGGTGGTGTTCAGGCGCATCGCTGAAACCTCCCGGCCTGCCGCACCGGCGCCATCGGCCGCCGCGACGGCAACAGCCCGCCGAGGTGGCGGAGGCGGGCTCGGCGGGCCGACCCGGTTCTGGGGAGGCGGGCAGGGAGGCTGATCGCCGCGGTCGCGGGTTCGGGTGCGGTGAAGATCAGCACGTCCAGATGGGCCGGAACCAGATGCCCGCTTGCCCGGCGCATGCGGCCTGCGCGTCGCGCGTCGGCCGGGCCGGTGCCGTGCGGTGGTGAGGTCAGGGCTACGCAGCGCCGCACGGGCAGCAGGCCGGCCGCGCGCCCGGCGGCCAGTACTCGACCGGGTTGGTCGAGCAGCTGCTCGGCCTCGCGCCGGGGCGCGGCGAGGACGATCACGTGGGCACCGGGGCGCAGCAGCGGCAGGCAGCGCCGCAACGTCTCGCTCAACCGGGCCGAGTCCGGGCAGTCCCCCGGTGTCGCGGGGAGGGCCAGCAGCACGAGCCCGACCCGGCCGCGCAGTCCGGCGACACCAGTGGCCGGGGCGTCTCGGCGGGCGTCGAGCACCGCTCCGTCGGGCCAGGCGCCGCGCCGTTTGGCGAGGCTGATGCGGGCGCGGGCGCGCCGCCACAGCGCGGGGTGGCGGGTCTGGCCCACGGCGTGGCGTCCGGCCCGCAGGGCTTCCAGCAGCAGGGTGCCCGATCCGCAGTCGGGGTCCAGGACGAGGTCTCCGGGGCGGGTGTAGGCGGCGATGGCCACGGCGGCGGCCGCGGCCATCGCGCGCTCCGGGGAGCTGTGGCTGGTGGTGCGGGCCCTGCTGGCCAGCCAGACCGACAGCCGCGCGGCCTGGCCGGCGCGGGCGTCCTCGGCTCGGTGGTCTCGGCGGCGGCGCGGGTCAGGCATCGGAGGTCTCCTGACCGTGGCCGTTGGTGGAGGCGGTGAAGACCAGCAGGTCCGAGTGCACTCTCACCACCGGAATCCGCGCGCCGGGCTCGCGCCGCACGGCCGCTCGCCGGGAAGCGAGGCCGCCGGGCGTGGCGGTGCTCTTCTCTTGCTGGATCGGGGTTTCCAGCAGCGCGGCGTGATCGAGGTAGCGCAGTCCGCGGCGGGCGGCGGCGCGCACGATCGCCGAGGTAGGGTCGACCAGCACACCCTCTCTTCGATCACTGTGGGTGATGACGGTCAGGGTGCCGGTCGGGGTGAGCAGCTCGGTCCATTCGGGGTGTGCCAGCCATCGCGGGTCGCGGGGCCAGGCCGCGGTGATGATCAGGTCGAAGCGTCCCTGCGGACTGTGGAGCCTGGTTCGGACCGCCGGTCGTGCCGGTGCGGTCTCGGGCGGACTCGGCGACCGGTCCGGGGCCGGACCGGCGGGGCGGACCGGTCGGCCGAGGAGGGTCTGGGTGGTGGAGTCCGGGGTCAGTTCGGGTGTGGGTCCGGCGGTGTGGGTCCGGACTGACCGGCCGAGGCGCTGGATGATCCAGGCGGTCTCGGTCAGGCCCGCGTACAGGGTGCGGGGCGAGTGCCACCGGCCGGGCGGGGTGTCGGCGGGGGCAGTCCGGGGCGCCGTCGGCGGGGTCAGGATCAGGACTCGGTGCCCGGGCCTGGTGTAGGTGCGCACGATCTTGGCGATGGCGGTGTGCAGCCAGTCGGCCAGCGGCCCGGATCCGAGGTGGTGTTCTCCTTGCCCGCAGGCCCAGACCGTCGTGGTCTCCGGGACGCCGCCGCCTGCGCGGCCGTGGCGGAAGCGGCGCCGATGGAAGGGCCGGTGGCGTGGCGGCCGGGTGCGGTCGGGGTCAGGGCCGCGGCCTGCGGGGCCGTTGATCGGTGTCATCGGGATGTCCCTCCGGCTGCCGGTGCCTGCTGGCGTTGACATCCCTGAAAACCGGAATTCACGGCATTTTTGGACACCCGGTTCCGAATCCCGAACACCACAGCCATGCCAGCCGAGGAAAGACCGTCACCTCGACAGGCTCTCCACCCTGACCCGCCGCACAGCAGCACAGCAGCGACTCAAAAGCGGTCGGCTTCCACAAAAGAAATTGGGTCACCCGAAAAAATCATGAAAATCTGCCCAGCGCACCTCAAAGCATGATCAACAAGCTGGCCACGTGTCTACTAACATTCCAGACTAGAGTCCTGTTGATCTTCTTGGTGCCGGGCGCGGAAATCTGAGCGGATCGCTGCGTCCGGTGGGCATGTAGTAGCGGTGCAGTAGGCGCACTGTCTCGATGTAGTCATCGTGCAGTTCAGCGGTAGTAATCGTGTAGTCGACGGTTTGGCTTCCTGGTGGCGTCGTTAACCACGCCGCTGCTTCAGGAGTTCGCCATGGCTGCTTCATCGAATGTGTTGGATATCGCTCGTGACAGTTTCAGCCTGCTGGTGACCGGGCCGTCGCCACTGGCCCTCGACGGAACGGACTTCCCCGGATTGCCCGCCCGGCGGGTGGCCTTGGACGAGGCGCGCGACGTGCTATTGACCAAGGGCTGCTCCCAGCGCACTCGGGATGCGGTGTGGGCGCACCTCATCACCCGGGCTCGCGCCGAGGGCGCGGCCTGGACGGTCGGCGCGGTCGGGATGGCCCTGCCGATGCTGACCGCGGTGGCCGCCCGCTTGTCCGGTCGCGGGGCTGAGGATCCGGCGGATGTCTGCGCCGAGGTGCTGCGCGGGTTCCTGGAGGCGATGACCACGGTGGAGGTGCGGACGCCGGGGATCGTGACGCGCTTGCGGTGGGCGGCCCATCGAGCCGGACTCGCCGCGGTGCGGGCGGCCTGGTCCGGACCGACTCCCAGCGCCTCCGGCGGGTTTCGGTCGGTGGCGCCGCGACCACCGTGGGGCCATCCGGACCTGGTGCTGGCGCGGGCGGTCGCCGAGGAGGTCCTGACTCCGCTGGAGGCCGAGGTGATCGGCGCGACCCGACTGGAGGGCATCGCGCCGGCGGACTGGGCTCGCGCACACGACCTGGGTGAGTGGGCGGTCTACAAACTGCGCGGCCGCCCCGAACAACGCCTGCTCGCCTACCTCCAGGAGCGGGCCCGGGACGACGGCGCCGAGGATCCGGTGGCCGCTGAGGTGATCGACTCCCTGCCCTTCTCCCCCAGCCACACCACCTCCACATCCTCACCGTCGGTAGCGGGTTCACGGGTGAGCCGACGGGGACATTCTCGGCGCTCGCTGTCCAAAACAGGGCGCGTTTCCGGTTTTCAGGGGTGCGGGGCGAACCCGTCCGCATCGGCCTCTCCGGAGGAGCCCTCATGTGCCTGACACGACCTGACCGACCGCGGCACCGCCGAGTAGGAGCGCCCCCCACGCGATCCCTGTCCCCGAGTTCCCGGGGCCGCTACCGCCCCGCGCCTTGCCCAGCGTGGAGGGCGTCAAGGGTGAGTGCTCGGAGGTCTGCTTGCTCGGAGTGGGCGCGGCGCGCGGGGCGGTGGATGCGGCTGCTGTGCGGGATAGGCGCGCTGATCGCGGCGGTGGTGCTGGTGTTCGACGCACGCGGGGCCTTCGCGCTCTCAGTGCTGGCCCAAGCCAAGGAGATCAGCGTCGATGAGCTGTTCGCCAACATCCGCAACTGGGTGGTCGGGATCCTGACCGGTCTGGCCACGGTGGCCTTGACCATCGGCGGCATCCGGTATGTCTCCTCCGGTGCCAACCCAGCCGGGCTGGCCAAGGCCCGGACCGCCTTGGAGTGCGCGATCGGCGGCTATCTGCTGGCCGCGTTGGCACCGGTGGTCGTGCGCATCCTGCGCGGGATCGTGGGGCTGTAGGCGTGGCCGCCACCACCCCCGCCAGCACGCGGGCCGGAGCCGCAGAGGGCTCGGACAGTGCCCTGGCCGCCAGCCCGGTGAAGGGGCGGGGGCGGGCGGGCCGGTCCCGGTGGGCGGGGTGGGCGCTGGCGGTCAGCGTGCTCGTGCTGCTCGGGCTCGCCGTGGCCGTGGGCGCCACGGCCCAGCCGAGCCCACCGCCGGTGTCCCCGACCACCACGGGTCCTCCCGTCAGTTCGACACCGCCGCCGAGCACCACACCCGCGCCGGCCAGCCCCACCCGGCGGCCCAGCACGCCCATCCCCTACGACCCCCCAGACCCGGCGGACCCGGCCGGCTCCCGCTGCGGGTTCGCCAACATCTCCGGCTGCATGGTCGAGGGACTCAGCGCCCTGTTCCGCGGCATGATCGGCGAGGCGATCAACCCGTTGATCAAGGTCCTCGGGTTCACCCTGCTCTCCACCCCGCACCCGGACAACCTGCCACAGGTCAAGGCGCTGTGGCGCCAGTCCCGCTCGATCATGCTGACCTGCTACGGGCTGCTGGTGCTGCTGGCCGGGGTGATCGCCATGGGCTACCAGAGCGTGCACACCCGCTACCCGCTGCAGGAGATGATCCCCCGCCTGGTGGTGGGTTTCCTGGCCGGGACGTTGTCGATGCTGCTGGCCACCAAGGCCATCGAGATCGCCAACGCCCTGTCCTGGTCGATCCTGGGCAGCGGCGTGGAGGCCCAGGCCATCGCCACCACCTTCATCGAGCTGGTGACCTCCACGATGACCAGCGGCGGGATCTTCACCACGCTGCTGGTGGTCGTGGCCGTGGTGCTGGTGGTCGTGCTGGTGGTCACCTTCCTGGTGCGGGTCGTGGTGACCGTGGCTTTGCTGGCCGGGGCGCCGCTGGCGCTGATGCTGCACGCCCTGCCCCAGACCGAGGGCATCGCGCAGTGGTGGTGGCGGGCCTTCGGCGGCTGCCTGCTCATCCAGGTCCTGCAAAGCCTGACCCTGGTCGCGGCGATGAAGTTGTTCTTCACCCCCGGCTCGCACACCTTCTGGGGGGTCACCCAGCTCGGGCTGATCAACCTCATCGTCTGGCTGGCCCTGCTCTACATCCTCATCCGCATCCCGTTCTGGGTGCGATCCTCCCTGACCGGCCAAGGCCGACGTTCGCTGCTGGGCGGAATGGCCCGCGCCTACATCATGGGCAAGACCCTCGGCCTGCTCGGCGGCCGGAGCCCCGGCCGCGCCGCCGGAGGGCGCCTGGCCCCAGCGGCCCGCACCGCCGCCCGCTCCCGCCAGTTCGAGGCCCCGTGGCCGATGCCGATCCGGCAGTGGGGCGGGCTGGGAGGGCTGTTCTCCGCCGAGGCGCTCCACCACCGCACCCAGAGCGCGCAGCACGCGCTGCAGCAGCGGCTGCAACGGCAGCACGCCGAACACCTGGCCCGCCCCCACCGCGCCTCCACGGTCGCGGGCGCGCGGTTCCTGCAGCCCGCAGCGCAAGCCGTCACCCATGACCGGGCCACCGGGCCCGCCCCCAGGAGTCCCGCCATGCCCACCTTCCACCTTCCACACCCCCCGGCCACCGCCCGGCCCCGACCCACCCCGGTGACAGCGGTGACCGCGCCAGCCTTCAGCGCCGCCCCAGGCGCGATCCCGGACAGGGCGCCGACGGCGCTGCCGGTGGCCGCGGTGCCGAGCCCGCTGCGCTTCCGCCCCGCCACCCCGGGCGCGCCGAGCATCCCCGTGCGCGCCGAGGGCCCGCCGCCCCAGTTGGTGTTCCACTCCCCCGCGCCCACCGGGCTCGCCCGGCGCGGGCTCGCGCAGGCCCCAGGACCGATGACCTTCTCCCACCCCACACCCACACCCACAGCGGCACCGGCACCGGCACCGGCACCGGCACCGGCACCGGCACCGAGGCTGCCTCCTCAGGCTCAGCGGCCACCCAGCGCACGGGCGCAGGCGGCCAAGCCCGCGCCGACAGTGCCGCGCTTCCAGGCACCGGAGGCCGGTGATCGGTCATGACCACGGTGCGCATCCCCGCCGACGTCGAGCGCGAAGACCGCATCGTCCTGGGACTGACCTGGCGGCAACTCGGTCTGCTGGCCGTGCTCGCGACCGTGCTCTACAGCGCCTACCAGGCCACCGCCGAGCTGATCGCCCCGCTGGTGTTCCTGGTCGGCGCCGCCCCGATCGGGGTGGTCGCGGCCACGGTGATCATCGGTCGCCGTGACGGGCTGCCGCTGTACGTGCTGGCCGCGGCCGCGCTGCGGCACACCCTGCGCCCCCGTATCCGCCGCGCCGTCCCCGACCCGGTCCCGGCGCCGCCGCGGTGGCTGGCCGAGCACGCCACCGACCCCCACGGCCAGCCCCTGCCCCGCCGGCCGCAAGCGGTCGGGCCCTTGGAGGTACCGGCGCGGGAGGTCTCCCGGACCGGGATCATCGACCTCGGCGGCGAGGGGCTGGCCATGGTCGCCGCCTGCGGCACCGTCAACTTCGCCCTGCGCACCCCGCAGGAGCAGGCCGGGCTGATCGGGGTCTTCGGCCGCTACCTGCACTCGCTGAGCACCCCGGTGCAGGTACTCATCCGCGCCGAGCGCCTGGACCTCTCCGCCCAGATCGAGGAGTTGCGCGCCCACGCCGCCGCGCTGCCGCATCCGGCGCTGGAGGCCGCGGCCCTGGAGCACGCCGACTACCTCACCCAGCTCGGGCAGGTCACCGACCTGCTGCGCCGCCAGGTCCTGCTCGTGCTGCGCGAACCACTGCCGCTGCCCGCGCGCCTGGGTGCCGGTGTGGCGGCGCTGGCGATGCGGCGGCGCCGACGGGCTGAACTCGGCGAGGTGGCCCGCCGGGGCGCGGAGGTGCGGCTGTCCCGCCGTCTGGATCAGGCCCGCTCCCTGCTCGCGGCCGCGGGGATCCCGTTGCGGCCCTTGGATGCCCGGCAGGCCACCGCCGTGCTGGCCCGCGCCTGCAACCCCGGCACCCGGCTGCCCGCCGCCGCCGAGCGCGCCCACCCCGCCGAGGTCATCACCACCGGGAGCCACCCATGACCGCCCCCTCTGCCACCGGCCCCCGCATCGGCGGGCCGATCGAGCACGCCCCTGCTGGCGGGTTCGCGCCGGAGACTGTCGTGGTCGGCGCCCACCGGATGGACCTCGGCGGTGACTGGGCCGCCTCCTTCGCCGTGACCGGCTACCCCCGCGAGGTCGGCCCCGGCTGGCTGCAACCGCTCTCGACCTACCCCGGGCGGCTGGATGTGTCCCTGCATATCGAGCCGATCGACCCCGTCACCGCCGCGCACCGCCTGCGCACCCAACTCGGCCGCCTGGATGCGGAGAACACCGCCACCCAGGAGCACGGCGGGCGCCCCAACCCCCTGGCCCAAGCAGCGGCCGAGGACGCCGAGGAGTTGTCCCACCGCATCGCCTGCGGGCAGGGCAAGCTGTTCCGCCTCGGGCTCTACCTCACCGTGCACGCCGGAAGCGAGGAGGAGCTGATCGAGGAGATCGCCGCCGTCCACGCCCTGACCGCCTCGCTGCTGCTGGAGGCCGCGCCCTGCTCCTACCGGGCGTTGCAGGGCTGGGTCAGCACCCTGCCCCTGGCCCTGGACCAGATCGGCCTGGCGCGGACCTTCGACACCGCCGCGCTGGCCACCACCTTCCCCTTCGCCTCCCCCGACCTCCCCCCGGCCGACCCGGCCGATCCGACCCGACCGGCCGGGGTGCTCTACGGCTTCAACCTCGGCTCCCAGTCCCTGGTGCACTGGGACCGCTTCGCCTGCCACAGCTACAACACCGTCGTGCTGGGCCGCTCCGGCTCCGGCAAGTCCTACCTGGTCAAGCTCGACCTGCTGCGCAACCTCTACCGCGGTGTGCAGGGCGTGGTCATCGATCCGGAGGCCGAATACCTCGGCCTGGCCGAGGCCGTCGGCGGCACCACCATCCCGCTGGGGCGTCCCGGGATCCGGCTCAACCCCTTCGATCTGCCCGTGCACACCGGCCTGGACGGCCGCCGTAGCGCCCCAGCCGACACCCTGCTGCGCCGCTGCCTGTTCCTGCACACCGTGCTGGCCGTGCTGCTGGGCGCCGACCTCACCGCCTCCCAGCGCGCCGTGGCCGACGTGGCCATCACCGCGACCTACCACCGCGCCGGGATCACCGCCGACCCCCGCACCTGGACCCGGCCCGCACCACTGCTGCACCATCTGGCCACCGTGCTGGCCGAACAGGGCGAGCAGGGCGGCGAGCTCGCCGCGCGGTTGCGGCCGTTCACCCAGGGCGCCTTCAGCGAGCTGTTTTCCGGGCCGACCACCACCGTCGCGGACGGGCACCTGGTGGTGTTCTCGCTGCGGGAGCTGGCCGCCGAGCTCCGCCCCATCGGCACCCTGCTGGCCTTGGACGCGGTGTGGCGGCAGGTGTCCAACCCGGCCACCCGCCGTCCCCGCATCGTGGTGGTGGACGAGGCGTGGATGCTCATGCGCCAGCCCGCCGGCGCGGAGTTCGCCCTGCGCCTGGCCAAAGCCGGGCGCAAGCACTACGCCGGGTTCACCTTCTGCTCCCAGGACGCCGCCGACGTGCTCGGCTCCCAAGCCGGCTTGGCCATCGTGGCCAATGCCTCCACCCAGATCCTGCTGCGCCAAGCACCCCAGACCGCCGAGACGATCGCCGCCGCCTTCGCCCTCTCCGACGGCGAACGCCAGTTCCTGCTCTCCTGCGACCGCGGCCAAGCCCTGCTGCTGGCCGGAACCCACCGGCTGGCCCTGCAATCCCTGGCCTCCCCCCGCGAGCACGCGCTGTGCACCACCGATCCGGCCGAACTCGCCGCCTCGGCCACCGACCAGGCGCACCGCGGCGAGGCGCCGGCCGATCTCCTCGACCTCGACACCGCCTGACCCTCCCCCGCCCTTTTCTTGTTCGCGAGGTGATCGCCATGCCCACCACCCGCCCCGCTCCCCAGCTGGCTCGGCCTCGGCCGTTGCTGACCCAGAACCGCAGGCTCAAGCCCTTCGGGATCTACGCCTGGACCTTGCCCGCCTGGGCCGGCCGGCTACCCGATGGCCGCACCTACAACACCTGTCCCTCGGCCGGGATCTGCCGCAAGGTCTGCTACGCCCGCCACGGCACCTACACCTGGCCGGTGGTGCTGGCCAAGCACCAGGCCAACCTCGCCTTCGTCCTCGACGACCTGCCCGGCTGGGAGAAGGCGATGACCGCCGAGCTGGCCGCGGCGAAGTTCCGCCACCGGCATGTGCGCATCCACGACGCCGGGGACTTCTTCTCCGATGACTACCTCCTGGCCTGGGTCCGGGTCATGCGCGCTCGCCCCGAGATGCGCTTCTACTGCTACACCAAGGAAATCGAGCGGTTCCGGCGCCTGGTCGAGCCCGCTGCGCCAGCGAACTTCTCCTGGGTCTACTCCTACGGCGGCACCCAGGACGCCGCCCTGGACCCCGCGCGGGACCGGGTCGCCGACGTCTTCCCCACGCCGCAGGCCATCCAGGAGGCCGGCCACTCCTCCCAGCAAAGCTGTGACCTGCTCGCCGTGTTCGGCCCCCGCCGGGTCGGCCTGCCCGCCAACCGCATACCCCACTTCCAGAAGCTGCTGGGACAGCGCAGCTTCCGCACCTGGCAGGCCGAGGCTGATGCGAAACGCAGTCACCGCCGACGTCCGCCGGGGGCCAGTTGGCCCGGCACTGCGGCGCGCTTGTCTCGCGCGCCGCGCGGCCTGGACTCAGGCGGTTCGCGGCCGGCCCGGCCCACATGACGCCCAGCATCGGCACGGAAGCCCGTCGGTGATTGCGACTGACGCCTGCACCGTGTTCTCGGCGGTGGAGGACGCCGTGCTCCTGCGGGTCGTACCTCCGCGTTTCAGGGGCGCCCTCAGATACCAGACCAGGCTGCTGGCTTCGCCAGTCTTCATCGTTGATCGTTGCAGGCTTCGACGACCTTCAGTCGTTTGGGACATACCGCCACCGCGACCGACTGTTCTGTCGTTGCCCGCTTTCGTGGCATCTTCTGGGGATCGCATGGAGCGGTTCGGCTGTATGGGTGAACTGTCCGGGCTCTGTTGCGAAACGAGCGCGTGGACCATTAAGAATGAGGAGCCCGTCGCGATCAGGGGAGGACGTATTGCGACGCTGGCCTTACAGGGGGTGCTACTTGCACGGGCGAAGCTGGGTCCAGGCGTCATTTTCCGGGCCCGTATCAGGGATTGCCCACTATTGAAGCGCCAGTTGGGGCGTCTCATGGCCAGAAGCTCCATCCCGTTGCTGGCGCTGTCAATAGTCACCCTTTGATTCTGTCCTGTTGCCGTGTTCGAGCGGAGTTGTAATGTTTCTCAAATCTCGCCTTCGGGTTCTGTCCGCTACCGGGTTAGCGGTTCTGATGGCTCTCGGGATGCTCGGTTCCACAGCCAACGCTGAGACGGCTGAAAAGCCTACGGCGGCACCGGTCGACCTGTTCGCGTCTTCAACTGTCGGCTTCTTGGTCAACGTCAACAGTGGCCGCTGCTTGGCGATTCCCAATGGCGACCCGGGCAACGGCGTCCAAGCGCGTACGGATGACTGCCAGAACCAGGAGAATCGCCACTGGGAACTAGGTCAGTCAGAACCCGGCGTTGTGATGATTCGCAACAAGAAGACCATGAAGTGCCTGGCCATACCTCAGTCGAACCCGGCCGATGGGGTACCGGTCATTCAGCACGATTGCATGGGAGAGTGGCCGGATCAACACTGGCAGAGGGTTCCGGTGGGAGACGGATGGGCGTTCTCCAATACCGTGACGCGCAAATGCATCACCGTGCGTGACGCCAGTCAGTCGTCGGGTGCGCCGATCATTCAGGAGACGTGTGCCTTCGCTCCACACCAGGTGTGGCGAGGCTATGCCCCGGGGCAAGTCACAGCGCCATGACGTGATCTTGCCGTTCCCATGATCGAGATACACCACGCTTAACATGAAGAGCCGACCCGCTTCAAGAACGAGTACACCAGGCGGGTCGGCTCTTCACATCTCCACTATTGCCAGATGAGAATTTCCCACCGCTCACACTGGCCGCTGTCACCGAGAGAGGTTTCGATTCTCCCGGGCGACCGAGCGGCGAAGATCTTGTATTGCCCCGCCCCCATAAGGGGGATCTTGAGATCTCTGGAACTTCCAGTGGCAGCAGCGAGTAGAAGTTCTCCGGAGCCGGAGGAGAATTCACCCCGGTAGGAGTATTCGGAGTCCATCTCTTCGGCGGTCGGCTCACCGCTCCTCAACTGAACGAGAACCCGAGCTTCGAGACTGGTGTCATCCGCGTGGAAGATGGCACCACCTTCACCACTCTGCCCGATCCAGTCGGACTCGTTCAGCTGGTGAAGATGCCGGGTCGAGGAGTGCTCTAAGAAGTCGAATAGCGCGAAGTGAGAGAACTCCACAGGAATCCGTGTCTCGTAGCTTCGAATGATATCTGAAACGCCGTCGGCCATCGCCTACTCCCGACCTACGTACCATGTCACCCTCCGGCGCTCCTGCACCGGAGGGTGACTATACCGGAGGCCAGGTCGATCAGTTGTACACGTGCACCTGGAAGCGGTCGCCTTCCACCACGTGGTCCTGGGCGAGATAGGTGCTCAACTCACTGCCCACCATCTGGTTGTGCAGGTTCAGCAGCGGTCTCACCGCGAAGCTTCGAGGAAACGCGAACTGCGCAAGATGGGACCCCTCGTGGGTACCCGCAAACGGGTACTCATCACAATCGTTAGTTTTGCCGTCCGGCCGGACCGTGTAGTTTCTGCCGTAGTTCGCGATGCAGGTCTCGATGGAATGATCCCGATTCGCAGCCCTCAATGCCTGGTCATAATAGAGCCGACTGAGACTGGTCGGGGTCCCGAACTTTCCGGGGACATACGATCCCGCGGTCCCAGGCTTAGTGGAGCCGATGTTGTCGAATGCATCCCTGATGAAGTTCACGGATTCCGCCATGTCGGGCCTCGACGCATCGAGCTTGAGAATCCCGACGTCCTTATGAAACACGCAATCGCTTCCGCGGACGTATTTGTCGTTCACCACCGTCCGCGCGACGTCGCATCGGAGATTCTGCTCCGGCCATCTCACGAAGTCGGTTTCGGTGCCGCGACCCGTCTGGACGTAGAAGTAGGGCACGAACTGATAGAAGCTTCGCTTTTCGTTCGGTGCCGGGTCATCTGGCCTCATGGCGCTTGTGCCGGAGAACTCGACCACCTTCTGCCGGATTCCACGGTTCTGCCAGTTGGCGATGGTGTCGTCGAAGCTGACGGTGTCGGGAGTGCACTCAGGACCTCCCACCTCCGGGTCCCAGCAGCCAGTCCCAAAAGTGATTTTCTGACTGGTAGGGAACAGGCCGCCGACATTGAACCAATCAAACAATTCGACCGACACGACCGCGCTTCTGGCGTTCTTGTTCATGCTGATCATGAACACGGCCTTGGCCTGGATGGCCGCCAAGACCGCGCCATTCTGGTCGATCTTGCGAGCCTGGAGAATCGCGCCGTAACACAGATTGAAGCGATTCTTGTGCCACTGATCCGGCGGCGGCTCGGTATTCTCGTAGAACTTCTGGCATTCCGCCCGAGTAATGGGATCATCAACGGGTGAGAAAGCGGCAGAGCCCGGCACGGGCGGACGGTTGGCGATTCGGCTCGATACCGGCGCGAACTGTGTGCCCGGCCGTCGAATCTCGTCAAGCTCTTCCGCGCTCTTCGGCACCCTTGTTGGTTTCTGCCCCGGCTGACGAACTGCCGGAGAAACCTTGCGTCCGACTTCATCGGCCAGCGTCGACACCTGACTCATCGGCACCATGCCGAGCTCGATGGTCGCTTCCGCCTCAGCCGACGCTGGAGAATTTCCAAGAACTCCAACAACAGCGACCATGGCCATTACGGGAACCAAAAGTTTCCGTCTACTGCTATTTAAGGCGCGCATGAAGCTCGTCCTCCCCATTCAAGCTGCAACGTGATCACTGCGCCACGAAAAGGGAGGCAAGAAAATCGGACAATCGGCCAGCAGAGTTGGCGGTGCCCGCACCCCCCAAGGTGACGAACCCACCATATCCAACACAATCGGGTGACACCACGGCTGCAACATCAATCACCCACTTGCAGCAGAGCCAGAAGCCCCTTCCTGGCCGCAGCGAACACACAAGACTCAATGCTGTGACGCTGATCGCTGTGTGACCGAGCACGCGTTATAAAGGTACTAATGGCCCTACCGCCGACTTCGTCGCCGGCTGGGTCGAGTCAGCCCTTTGCCGTGCCGTCGTTCCTGCAGGTCTTTCAGTTCGTGGTGAACCGGCCATGACCTTGGCGCTGGCCCTTGAGCGAGCCGCCTACCGACATCTCCAATCACGTCTTTTCAGGAGCCCGCCATGCCCGTGAACCCCAATCACACCCTGCCCATGGCCACGGCAGACGTCGAGAACAGCCCGCTCAGCGAGTACCTCCAGGACCCTGCTGCGGTGCCGCAGGTGATGTGGAACAGCCTGCTGACCTTCCTTGAGCAGCACGGTCTGCTCGCCGGCTTGCTGACCAGCGTCACGGTCACCCTGGTGTGCGGTGGGCGGTGGGTGTGGCAGCGACGCTGCCACAATCGCTGGAGTTCGCAGGCACGGTGGGTCACCGTGCTCGCCCCACCCCAAGTCGACCCCTCAGGCGGGATCACGTTGTGGGCCAACCTGATCGGCCTGCTCAGCTCCCGCTGGACGCGCCGATTCCGGGGTCAGCCGCACCTGGCCTTCGAGTACTGCGCCGAGGCCGACGGTGTCCGGTTGCGCCTGTGGGTCCCGGGCACCATTCCGCCCGGGATGGTCGAACGCGCGGTGGAAGCGGCCTGGCCCGGCGCCCACACCCGCACCACCCCCGCCCGCCACCCCCTCCCCAGCGGGGCCGGAGTGGCCGAGGCTGGCGGCCAGCTGCGCCTGCACCGCGCCGAGGGCCTGCCGCTGCGCACCGAGTTCACCGCCGACCCGATCCGGGCCTTGCTGGGCGCGGTGGTCGGCCTGGGCCCGCATGAGCAGGCCTGCGTGCAACTGCTGGCCCGTCCGGCCACCGGCCTGCGCCTGGCCCGAACCCGCCGCGCCGCCCGACGCCTGCACACCCGCCACGGCGCCGCCTATCCCCTCGCCCGGCTGCTGGCCGCGCTCACCCCCACCGCCCACCGCACCCGCGGCGACCTGACGGGCCGCTCGGGGGTGGATCACCAAACCAGGCTGGCCTTCTCCGCCCAGGACCGCGCCGTGGTGAGCAAACAGCAGGGCGGGCAATACGAGACCTGCTTGCGCTACGCCGTCACCACCACCCTCCCGCCCGGCGCCACCGCCGAGCTGACCGCGGCGGCGCAGGCGCTCACCCGAGGCAGGGCCCACGCGGTGGCCAGCGCGTTCGCCGTCTACGGCGCACACAACCACTACCGCCGTCACCGCCTGCGCCACCCCGCCCGCACCCTGGCGCACCGCCGTCTGGACCGCGGCGACCTGCTCTCAGTCCCCGAACTCGCCGCGCTGGCCCACCTGCCGGTGGATGAGGACGTGCCCGGCATTCACCGCGCCGGCGCCCGCGCCGTCCCGCCCCCGCCCGGGATCCCGACCACCGGAGCCGAGGTCTTGCCCCTGGGCACCAGCGACGCGGGCCATGAGCGGCCGGTCGGGTTGCTGGCCGCCGATGCCCGCCAGCACCTGCACATCCTCGGCGCCACCGGCTCCGGCAAGTCCGAACTCCTGGCCGCGCTGGTGCTGGCCGATGTCCAGGCCGGGCGCGGGGCGGTGGTCATCGACGGCAAGGGCGACCTCGTCGGCGACCTCCTGGCCCGGCTGCCCGCCGACTGCGGCGACAAGCTGATCCTCTTCGATCCCGACGCCCCGGGACGCCCGCCGGTGCTCAACCCGTTGCAGGGCGAAGACCCCACCCGGGTGGTGGACAACCTGGTGTCGATCTTCTCCCGCGTCTACGCCTCCTCCTGGGGGCCGCGCACCGAGGACATCCTACGCGCCAGCCTGCTCACCCTCACCGCCCAACCCGGCACCCCGACCCTGACCCAGCTGCCCAAGCTGCTCTCGGTGCCCGCCTTCCGGCACCGCGCCCTGGCCCACGTCCACGACGAGGTGCTGCGAGGGTTCTGGGCCTGGTTTGAGGAGCTCTCGCCACCGGCCCGCGCGCAGATGTGCGCGCCACTGCTGAACAAGCTCCGCGGGTTCCTGCTGCGCCGCTACGTCCGCGACGCCCTCGCCGGAGGCGAGTCCACAGTAGACCCCGACGCGGTGCTCGACGGGGGGATCCTGTTGGTGCGCTTGGCCAAGGACTCCCTCGGCGTGGACACCGCCCGCCTGGTCGGCTCCCTGGTCATCGCCCACACCTGGCAAGCCGCCCAGCGCCGCGCCCGCCAACCCCAGCACCAGCGCCGGGACGCCTCCTTGACGGTGGATGAGTTCCACAACTTCCTCAACCTGCCCTACCCGCCCGGGGACATGCTCGCCGAAGCCCGCGGCTACCGCCTCGGGATGCGCCTGGCCCACCAGTACCTGGCCCAGCTGCCCCGCGAGCTCGCCGAAGGCGTCTCGGCCAACGCCCGCAACAAGATCTACTTCGCCGCCTCACCCGAAGACGCCCGCCACCTGGCCCGCCACACCGCACCCCGGCTGGGTGAGCACGACCTGAGCAACCTCGGCGCCTTCCAGATCGCGGCCCGCCTGATCGTGCACGGCGGGGAAACCCCGCCCTTCACCACCCGCACCCGCAAACTCCCTCCCCCGATCCCCGGACGCGCCAAGACCCTGCGCGCCGCGGCACGCCGCAACGCCGAGCGCACCACCCGCCCTCCAACCCGCGACGAGCAGACCCCTCCTCGACGCCGCGCCATCCCCAACGACCCCCGCCAAGCCGCCTGAACTTCGACTGGAGACGGGACCGTATTCGAACAGTGGACTGTTCTCTAACCTCGCCGGCGCTCGGCATGATCGCGACGCCAAGCCGACCATGACAGCCTCGGCGTCATCGTCCACGCCTTCAGGAAGCGCGCACCGGCCTCGTGCTGTCACCCTGACCGCCAGCGGCAACTCGCCCTCGCGGCTTCACCACAGCCCACTACTGGATCGCGGCCAGCGAACCGAGCAACCGCGCCGGGCTGCGGCCTCGCAGCCCCGGCCCGTGCCGAACCGGGTGACCGTCCCGGTCAGACCCTGCCGATATCCGTTACTCCCACCAACCAGGGCACTCATCAGCTAAATCGTGATCGGAACACGACAACCCATGAAGCATCTCGATCGCAAGCACCGTGGATGACTGCTGAAGCGCCAGATCATGAGCCAACGTGCGCTCGTCATAGACTTCGCCGCCCATGGTGGTGATGACCGGCATCCATTCGCCACCGCCGGTGGCATACTCAGCCCAGGTGTAGCCAGTATCTACACGGTTGTGGACGGAATGATTCCGCCTGTTCTGAGCTTTGAGCATCTGGCGCATGTGTGATTGCCAAGCAACTTTGTCACTGTCAGAAAGCTCGTTCCAGATTTTTCTCATCAACGTGCCGGCCATCATTTTTTCAGGCGTCGCCTGTGGATTCAGCTTGCAGAGTATACGGCCGAGCACGGCCTCGGTTTCAGCCGCTTGAACCATGATGAGACCGCGAAGCCGTTGCATGGCGGACGTGTCATAGCCACGAGGCTCGCCGCGTCCGTCCTCGTCACGTCGCCAGTAGAGGTCGTTGAGGATGGACGACCACTCACATACCCGCTCACCGAACTGAGGCTTCTGGAGGTCCCACCGGCCGACAGGCGGTGAGTCGTCA
Source organism: Crossiella sp. SN42 (assembly GCF_023897065.1). Lineage (GTDB taxonomy): Bacteria > Actinomycetota > Actinomycetes > Mycobacteriales > Pseudonocardiaceae > Crossiella. The sequence continues at coordinate 91,155 of NZ_JAMHIV010000006.1, read as the reverse complement.
CGCAGATCGTCCCATTCCGGCGGCGCCGGCTGCTGTCCTCCCATGCACAACAGTATGCCCTGATCTTCATCCCGACACCACCGAATAACGACTGATGAAGACGCGCAATTCGGCGAATGGCACCACTATTCCGGCGTCCAGCGAAGGCACCCACTCGGTCTGCCTGGCCAGTATGTACGGCAGTTTCTTCAGGCAGTCCGATGTCGCATCGAATGCGAATCCACTCGTCTAGCTGAAAAGGAGCGTCTCGGTGATCACCAACAGCACCCGGCAACGTCAACTCCGCGGGCACATGCCCCGCCGGCCCTCCCCGCGCGCGGCCTGCTCGGCCGAACACCAAGCCCGCCTGGCCACCCGGTTGACCCCACGCGACCGGTGGCTGGCCTGGATGCTCTGGGAGCACCGGGTGCTGACCAGCCACCAGATCACCGAACTGGCCTGGCCCACCCTCCGCGCGGCCAACCACCGCCTGCAGCGCCTGCACGCCTGGAGTGTGCTCGACCGGTTCCAGCCCTTCGTCACCTCCGGCTCCGCGCCCCACCACTACGTCCTGGGCCCCGCCGGGGCCACTGTCGTGGCCCATCAACACGGCCTCGACCCCAAGACGCTGGGCTACCAGCGCCGCCAAGTCCTCGGGATCTCCTCCTCCCTGACCCTGACCCACCTGCTGGGCGTCAACGGCCTGTTCACCGGGCTCATCGCCGCCAGCCGCGCCACCGGGGCGAGCAGCCGGTTGGTGACCTGGTGGTCAGAGACCCGCTGCGCGAAAGTCTGGGGCGACATCGCGCGCCCCGACGCCTACGCCCGCTGGCGCCACGGCGCAGACGAGGTCGAGTTCTTCCTGGAGTTCGACTGCGGCACCGAGCCGCTGCGCACCCTCGCGGCCAAGCTGCTGACCTACGAGAAGCTGGCCATGGCCACCGGGATCGCCACCCCGGTGCTGTTCTGGCTGCCCACCCTTGCCCGGGAAGCCAGCGCCCGCCGCGCCCTGACCGCGACTCTGGCCGAGCTGGAACGCCCGGACCTCGTGCCGGTGGCCACCAGCACCCACGAGGTGGTGCCCACGCTGGAGAGCCACGTCGGCGGCGCCTGCTGGCTGCCCATCCCGACCGCCACCGCCCCCAATACCAGCCGACCCGGTGAGCGCATGGAACTGGCCGCCCTGCCCACGTGCTGGCCACTCCGGCCGCCGTCTGGAGCCGCTGGGTGTGATCCGGGCGGGGTCGCGGTGGTGGGCGCTCCGGATCCGCATCCGCCGTGGGAAGGCGTGGCCTGGCACAGCCGGCGGCCACGATGAAGCTGCTGCTGGCCATCGGCACCAGCCTGGCCGCGGTCATCACGCTCGTGGCCGCGGCGATCCCGGGAATGCTCACCGCGCTGACCGGCTCCACCGGCGGCACACCCGGCGACGCTGCCCTCGCCGACATCCCCGCCGACTACCTCGCCCTCTACCGCACCGCGGCCACCCAGTGCCCGGGTCTGGACTGGAGCATCCTGGCCGCCATCGGCAAAATCGAGACCGACCACGGCCGCTCACCACTCCCCGGAGTCCACAGTGGACACAACTCCGCTGGGGCGGGCGGGCCGATGCAGTTCCTCCAGCCCACCTTCGACGAAGTCCTGCGCCGCCACCGGCTCCCATCCGGCGGTGCGAACCCGCCCTCGCGCTACAACCCGCACGATGCCATCCACGCCGCCGCGCACTACCTGTGCGACTCCGGCGCCCGCCACGGCAAAGACCTCTACCGCGCGATCTTCACCTACAACCGCGCCGACTGGTACGTCCGCAAGGTCCTCGCCCAAGCCGACCGCTACGCCAAAGCCGACACGGCCGGAACCGCGAGCTGCACCGAGATCCAGGCACCAAGCCCCTCGGCCGAGGCCGCGATCCGCTTCGCCTGCCGCCAACTCGGCCAGCCCTACGTCTGGGGCGGGGACGGGCCCTCCGAGGGCGGGTTCGACTGCTCGGGCCTGACCAGAGCGGCCTACGCATCCGCCGGGATCTCCCTGCCGCGCACCGCCCACACACAGTTCCACGCCGGACCACGTGTAGCCGCCAGCCAGTCGCTCTTGCCGGGGGACCTCATCTTCTACGGCAACCCGCAGACCAAGATCAACCATGTCGGTCTGTACTTGGGCGGCGGAAAGATGATCAATGCGCCGCACGCCGGCGCCGTGGTCCGCATCGATCCCGTCGGCAATTACACCGGCGCGTCCAGGCCGGTAGGTGCCACACCTGACTCGCCATAATGCAGGTTTCCATTATTGACTTCATCTTCCCATTGGGTTTTGCCCGATTTTTTTCTACGGAAATTTGGCGAAATCGACTCACTGCGGCGAGAATTGAGTAGGGTGGTTGCCGAGCGTCAGCTCGAACCGCTTGCGAAGCGTGCGCTGGGTCCGAAGTCCCGCTCGGCGGCATGACAGCACGTTCGTTCAAACCTCTGCGCGTCCGCCATGGCGATACAACGGAACTCTTTCTTGCCCACCAACGATTTGAGGCGAGCGGCGTCACGTGTCAACCGCGGTCTGGGTCGTGGTTGTCTGCGTTACCTCGCGCGATATCCCGGGGAACGAGCCGGTGCTCAGCGGGCGGCTGATCAGTTGTGCGCGTACCGCGAGGCGGGTCTCGAGGTCGCCCAGTTCGCGCAGCAGCGTGGTCAGGGCTTCGTTGGCGGCGAACTCGACGAAGTGGGCGGGAAGTCCCCGCTCTAGGCGCTCCAGCTTTGTGATGAGCTCGCCGCGCAGTCCGGGAGCACGACCTGGGAGCATCATGCCGTGACGCCGAAAAACCCGGCTGGCGGTGGACCACCACGTGTCGCTGCCACCCGGCGGATCGGTTACGCGGGCGCGAATCTCCGCGTAGTCAAGGAATTCCCCGATTGGGTCAGCTCCTGTCTGGGCGCTGACCAGCGAGTCGTAGACGGCCGGATAGAGGTGTTGGATGATAATAACAACGATGAGCCTGCTGCTACCCAGCGGCGGTTTTCGCCAGGCGGGACTCAGTTTCTGTTGCAACACGAAACTGTTGATGATCCGCTTAATCCTTCTTGGGTTGCCCTCCGTGCGCTCCACGAGGATCTTGGTGACGGTCTTGTCCACGAACCCGTCGACTCCCGCCTGCTTGGCATAGCTGTGCACCAAGTGCACCGTGCTCGCCCGGTCCGGGACTGCGATCCGGTAGACGACCTGCACGATCTTCTCAAGGTAGGTTCGGCCTTCGCCTTCGCCACCGCGGGCAGAGGTCGAGACGCCGCGAGCCAGCACGGATAGGTCGCAACCGATGACGAAGATCACGCCAGTCGTCGCGAGGTAGAGTTTCACGGCCTCGCAAATCTGGACCACGACGGTGTCGGAGCAGCGGTCGAGGTCGTCGATGAATACCACCAGGTTGCGGCCGGCTCGTAGTTCGGACTCCTTGGTCCAGTCCTCGAGGATCTCCTGAACCCAGTTCCGCAGTTCGTTGCGTGATTTAGCGTTCACCTCAAGCGTTGTCCACAACTCGTCCGCGAGCCGGGAGATACCGAAGAACCCAGCCGCAACCGAGAACCCGAAGCGGAGGAAGTTGAGGGTGTGGCGACTCTTTGAGAGTTTACGGATCCATCTCCGCAGCAACCGCGCGTCCAGCTTCGCGATTACGGACTTGATAAGCGAGTCGAGCGCGTTCTCACCCTGTACCGTCCACGCGTTGAACGACACCTTCACCATGTCGGGGTTTTCTGGCAACGCGGCCTCGATCTGGCGCAGCAGGCTGCTTTTGCCCGTACCCCACCCGCCGTCGACTGCCATGACGAACGGCGACGAGGTACGGGTTAGGATCGCCGCGATACCCTTAGCGGTCTCGGTCGTGCCAAGGAGATCGCCGACGGCGTCGGTAACAGGCTGATCGTTGAGTAGGTTGTACCCGTTCTCGCCAGAGGGGGCTTCCTGGTAGGTCTCCGCCTCCGGCGACCAGGTGTCACGAATCGTATCGGCGGGAATCCCTGTTTCCTCCGCTACGATCTGGATAATCTCGTCCTCGTCGACCTCCGCGACGCCGAGAGCGCTTTCCTTCCATTGATTCTCGCGTTTCGCTTTCTGGTCTGACAACTGCCTTTCGTCGTCCCGCAGCCGCGCGGCGCCCGCGAAGTCCTGCACGCCCATCAAAACTTCTGTCCGGCGGCGCAAGTCGGCGATCTTCTCATCGAACTCGCGCATGGCCGGCGGTGCGAGCATGCGGCGGGTGCGCGAGCGGGCACCGACCTTATCGAGAAGATCAAGCGCGCTTTCCGGCAGTGGCCGGTCCGAGAAGTACCGGCTGGCCAGGGTAACCGTCGCGACGAGGGCTTGGTCGGTCATCAAGACGCGGTGGTGTGCCTCGTACTGGTCGCGCACACCCTTCAGGATCTCGATGGCGTGCTCGAGCGTCGGCTCGCCGACTAGGATCGGCTGGAAGCTGTGTTCCAGCGTGGGATCCTTCTCGACGTACCGGTGGTACTCGTCGGCTGTGGCCGCACCGATGACCTGCAGTTCGCCGCGGATCAGCATCGGCTTAACTATCGACCGCGCATGCGATAGCAGGATGTCGGCGTCCGTGCCGACAAGGGTGTGGATCTCGTCGACGAACAGGATGACATCACCACGGGTGTGGATCTCATTAAAGGCTTCTCTGATGTCCTCGACCTGCCCTGCGGCCAGTGCACTGAGGTCGAGGGTGCACAGCTGCTTGCCCCTCAGCGTGTCCGGCACCGTCCCCCGGACAATGCACCACGCGAGACCTTCCACCACGTTGGTGGCGCTGATGCCGGGCTCGCTGACGAGCACGGCGTTGTTCTTGGTGCGGCGGGACAGCACCTGCATGACCCGCACGATTTCCTCGTCCCGCCCAATGACGGGGTCGAGCCTGCGCTGCTCCGCGAGTATGGTGAGGTTGCGACCTAACCGATCGAACGCGAGTGGCTGTGCGGGTTCCTCGTTGCTCTCCTCAGGCATTGAGTGCCTCAGCAGCTGAAAGACCCGCTCGCGTTGGCGGTCGGGCTCGGTCCCGAGCCTCGCGAGCACTTGGGTGGCGCCCCCCCTCGCCCTCACACATCAGGGCGAGCAGGATGTGCTCCGTGCCAACGTAGTCGTGGCCGAGCAGCAGCGCCTCACGCAGCGATAGCTCAAGCGCTTTCTTGGCCCGGGGTGTGAAAGGGATGTGCCCACTCGGCGGTGCCTGCTGGCCCTGGCCGCCAATCTCCTCGATTTGCTGACGCACGCGCTCCAGCGCGATCCCCAGCAATTCGGGCACCAGCGCCGCGAGACCGTCACCTTCGCGGATCAAGCCCAGTAGCATGTGCTCAGTGCCGAAGTAGTTGTGGTTCAGCATCCATGCCTCGCCCTCGGCCAGGACACTCACCTGCCTCGCGCCGTCATTGAACTTTTCCAACATCCGCTACTCGATTCCCAGGAGCCTGATGTGCCGTTCGGGTGGCCGGTGAGCAGGGCACGGGCTGCGACGCCAACGTCTGTGGTTGACGTCGCCGGTCCGCCAAGGTCTGTTACTAAGGTGGCGCTAGACCTGTTCGGGGGGCGAGTTTGGTCAGGAACCAGCACGCTCCGCCCGAAGCGCCATCATCCTCGCTGCCAGTGGGCTCCGGGGGCGGTTGGTGCGTCCGGCAACCGCTCCCCGCGTCAGTCTGTCGTGTGGGCAGCTACCGTCTCGAGCTATGCCACGACCGCCACGGCAACGGCGTCCGCCCCAAGGTGCTACCCACGGACGATGGTGGTGTAGCGGAGCGCGGTGGCGTGGCGCATGCCGAAGACTCTCTCGCGTACTCCAGGCTGTCGCACCGAGGCCCGTCGCACGCCTCAACAGCGGTGCGATGACGTCCTGCTACATGCGCCTGGTACCCGTCGACGAGGCCGGCGCGGGCAGCAGCGAGTGCGGTCAGGTAGTGCCGTGCGCAACCATGGGGCGTGCCGGATCCCATGCCCAGAGCCGTTTTGACCTCTAGCTCGACACCCACTCCGCCCCCGTCACGCGAATTGCCGCGGTGGCTGTTCCCGGTCGTCGCCGTCTTCGTGCTCACCCTCGGCGCTGGCGCTGGCCTATTGGTATGGCCTTGGGTCAGTGCGGGGTTGTCTGACGGCAAGGACCTCGCCACCGCACGCCTAAGCCTCACCACCTTCGTGCTCACCGTAGTTGGTGGAGGTATCGGCTTGTTCGCCGTCTATCTGACTGCCCGCCGACAGCGCACCGCCGAACAAGACTTACTTCTGCGTGATCGCGCCCAGGCTCACACCGAGGCCGTGGCTGTGGCCAACCAGGCTCACCAGGACCGCGTTGCCGCAGCCGCCGAGCACGATGCGGCCGAGAAACGAATTACCGAGCTGTTCGCAAAGGCGGTCGACCAGCTTGGTTCCGACAAGGTACCGGTTCGCCTCGGCGGAATCTACGCCCTGGAACGCCTCGCCCAGGCCACCCCGCCGCTGCGCCAAACCGTGGTTGACATGATTTGCGCATATCTGCGACTCGCATATTTCCCGCCGCCTAAACAACAGAGGAGAACACGGGGCAAGAAAGGGTCAATCCGCCACCATAAGTCTGGCAAGTCGAGGTCAGAAAATGTCGACCCAGCGGAGATTGAACGCCACAAACAGGAGCGACAGGTACGGCTAACCGCACAAGAAGTTCTGACCGTCCACCTCCAACCAAACCTTGACAAACACAGAAACCCCACTAGCGACAAGTTCTGGTCAGATATTTCCCTCAACCTTGACGGTGCATATCTAATCAATTTGAACCTGAGCCACTGTAAAGTAAGTAGCCTCAATTGCAACCATGCCATCCTGGCCGGAGAAACTCTATTCAAGGAAATTGATCTAGACTGGGCGTTTATTCAGGCCGCAAGGTTCGTTTATGATGAGGCGCGCGGCACTTTCACCGCCGACTTTCGGGGTGCCAAGTTCAACTGTGCCGCCTACTTTAGCTTCACCACCTTCGCTGGCGAGCCCTGGTTTCACGCGGACATACATTTTCCTGGAGCAAGCTTTCCGGCATATACCTCTTTCCAGGGAGCTCGCTTCGACCAGGGTGCTCGATTTGACGGATCCACATTTGTCGATTCTGCAAATAGGACTGACTGAACGTGCCGGTCTGCCCTATTCCGGAAAGGTGTGGAGTGGCCGCGGCATCCGCGCGGTGGCTGGGGCGATGGTGACCGTGCCGCGTCGGTTGTGGAACCGTCTCTGGCCTGCTTGGCTGAGGAATCCGATGTTGAGCCAGATGCGGATGTCGTGTTGGTCCAGTGGGTTGGTCCAGTCGTAGCGGTCCACGATCGGTGCGATCTTCCTCCACACGATCGCGAGACGCCGTTGCGTGGGCGCGTTCCAGCTGACCAGTCCCTGGGAGCGGGGCTCACCGTGGATGAGGTGGTTCGCGAACTCGCCCAGTTGATCGTCTTTCAAGCCGAAGACCATGATCAACAGGACATCTTCACCGCCGACATAGGCCCACAGGTCGTTTCGCCGAGACATCAACGGGGTGGTGGCGTGTTCGGCGCAGAAGTCGTCGAGGATCCGGGGGGCGAGCTCGGGGAGTTCGAGGTCGCCGGTGGGGACGGCTTGGGGTCCGTAGCATCGGCTTCCGGGAGCAGCCAGACCGGGTCGCCGCTGTCCGGTTCGGGGAGCACCGGGAGAAACCATTGGCCTATAGGGGAAATCCGTGGAGCGTCGCAGGCCCAGAGGTGGATTGTGCCGCCGTCGAAGGTGTAGAGGTGGGTGATGCTGTCGGGTGGCACGTGGTCCAGCCACTCCTGGGCGGCGGGCCAGGTAGGCGGGCAGAGGATCTCATCTCCATCGGCGGCTGCCATCTCGGTGATGTCGTTGGATGCCAACAGCTTTCGCGTCGAGTGCAGATAGTCCTGGACGGTTGTGGCGGTCAGCACGGCTCTGCCGTGGGGCAGTGCCAGAAGATCGGCCGGGGTGGTGCGTTCCCGGCGTACTCCCAACAGCCGCGCCTGGGGGCCGCGGCCAAGGAAGAAGGCCGCGTGTCCCGGAGGTCGTCTCGGCGGGCCTTGCCTCCAGGGGTCCTGCTGGGGTGATCGATAGCTGGGCAGCCGGGCACTTCTGAGTCCACGCATTTAACTCGCTCCATTTTCGTTGTGGCACAACGTTGATCGCGTCATCGGTGCCTGTGCAGGGCGGATGCGTTCAGGGCCGGGTCAGCGCAGGCCGCGGTGCCGCGAGCGCGCTGCTGGTGGAGTCATCCAGTCGGTGCGGCGTCCAGCAAGCCAAGCCGAGCGGCCCTGCGAGACCGGACAACCGCGCCGTGGCCGCGGTGTGTCACCGGGCGGGGTGCGGGGTCCTGGCCGACTATCCAGCGGGTGCTGGTGGGCGGTGGTCCGGGCCGAGGGTGATCGTGCCGCGACGGTGGGCGAAACGCTGCTGTCCGGCGTGGCTGAGGAACCGCACCGCGAACCGGAAGCGGACGTCGTGACTGTCCACCGGGTTGGTCCAGTCGTAGGGTTCGGCGAGTGCCCAGATGGCGGTGGCGATGCGGTGGAGAGTCGGGTCGCCGTCGAAGTTCGCGCTGGTGAGTTTGCTGGAGGGTTCCTCGTCGCCGAGGTGGTCGGCGGCGCAGAGGGTGCCGAGCAGGTGGTCGGGGAGGCCGAATACCCGCATGGCGAGGTGGTGGTCGTCGGTGACGTGCAGCCACAGGTCCTGCGGTGCGGGCAGGTGCTTGGTCTCGCCGTGGCGGCTGGTCGCGTCGGCGAACAGGAGCGGGGCGATCTCGGCGAGTTCGAGTTCGGCGGTCTCGATCGCTTGGGTACCGTAGGTGCGGGCTTCGGGGATCAGCCAGACCGGGTCGCCGGTGTGCTCGGGCAGCAGCAGTGTGTGCCATTGTCCGGGGGTGTGGAACTCGGCGATGTCGCGTACCCAGAGGTGGATCGCGCCGTGGTCGTAGGCGTAGAGATGGGTCGCTCTGGTTGACCGGGGTGGGTATTGCTTCCATCCCAGCGCTGCGCGGCCTGGTGGCGGGCAGAGCGGGTACCGGGTGCGGTCGGTCCGGTGGTCCTCGGTGCTGGCCCTGGTGGCCAGGAGTTGGCCGAGCGCGCGGTGGTAGTCGTGTCCGGTGGGTGATGTGAGCACGGCGCGCCCGCCGGGTCGGTGCACCAACTGTCCGGGTGTGGCTCGGTCGGGGAGTTCGCCCAGCCATCGGGCCGCCGGGCCCCGGCCGAGGAAGAACGCGGCGGAGTCGCCGTAGACGGGTGCGCCGGTGGTGTCGAGGTGGGGCACGGCCGGGGAGGTGTAGTAGGTGTCGAAGGTGTTGCGGAGCCCGTACATGGTCAGCTCGATTCCTCTTGTGTGTCACCGTTGTTCGTCCAGTCCGGTACCGCGAGATCACCGCGCGGGGTGTGCGGGAGTGGACCGATTGTGGTTCGGCGGTTGCTGTTTCGCCGGTGGTGGCACGGCGCGGCGGTGGTGTTCGTCGACGATCGTGACGGTGCCCCGGTAGTTGGCGAGGCGGGTGTTCCCGGTTGCGTTGAGCAGGTGCACCGTCAGGCCTAGGCGGGTGTCGTCGTCCTGGAAGGGGTTGTGCCAGTCGTAGGGCCGGGTCAGCCGGATGATCGCGTCGGTGATGTCGTCCTGGAACTCGTTGTAGAGCGGTTCGGCGCGCAGCAGGCAGGAGTTGGGGATGTGCTCGATGGGGCACGGCCACGGCGGGTTGAGTTCGTCCTCGGGGAGTCCGAAGACGTACACGGTGGTGTGGCCGCGGAGCCGCACGTCGATCCACAGGTCTTGGCACAGTGACAGCACGGGGTCCTCGGTGCGTCTGCGGTGGAAGTCGGTCAGGATCTGGTGGGCGATCTCGGGTAGTTCCAGGTGGGCGGTTTCGGGGACGCGGTTGCCGTAGTCGCGCGCTTCGGGGATCAGCCAGACTGGATCGGGCGAGCCGGGGGCGGGGAGGTCGAGGCTGAACCACTGTCCGGTGTAGTGCTCGTGGTCTTCCCGGTTCCACAGGTGGACCGCGCCGTTGTCGAAGGCGTAGATGTTGACTCCGACCTCGTAGGGTTCGTAGTTCATCCACTTCGAGGCCTTCACACCGCCTGCTGGGCAGCGAAGCTGCTGCGGTACGGCGTCGTGGTCATCGGTGTCGCTGTCGTTCCAGGACAGCAGGGTTTCGACGTGGCGCAGGTAGTCGTGTTCGGTGGTGGCGCTGAGCAGATCGTGGCCGACAGGCAGCCTCAGCAGTTGCCCCGGGGTAGAGCGGGCGCGGCGTTTGCCCAGCAGGCGCGATCCTCGGCCCCGGCCGAGGAAGAACGCGGCGCGGTCACCGAAGTAGGGCTTGCCGTTGTCGTGCAGGCGGGGCCCGTCCTGCGGTGAGAGGTGGTAGTCGTTCCAGAGCAGACGTAGGCCGATCATGGTCCTGGCTCCTTTGCTGTTGCGTGCCTAGGGTTGTCAGTTGGCTTGAGCGGGGCGTGGCGGCGTCGGTCACCGGTGGCGCGCGGGGCCGGTGACGGTTCCGCGTCGGGTGGTGTGGCGGCGTTGTCCGTCCTCGGTGAGGATCCTGATGCTCAGCCCCAGCCGGGTGTCGTTGTCCGGGTCGATCGGGTTGGTCCAGTCGTAGGGGCGCGTGAGGTTGGTCAGAGCTTCTTCGATGTCGTCTTGGAGTTCGTTGTGCCCTGGGCTGGCCCAGTTCTCCCGGGAACCGAACGGCCCACCTTTGCGGTAGGGCGGCAGGTTGAGGTCAGCGTCGGCCAGCCCGAAGACGTACAGGGTGACGCTGAGATCCTCGGCGAGGTCGATCCAGAGGTCTTGGCACAACGACAACGCCGCGTTCTTCTCCCGTTCCCGCCGGAAGTCGGCCATGATCAGGCTGGCGACGCCCTTCATGTCCAGGTCCACAGTGGACTGGATCTTCTCGCCGTAGTCCCGCGCTTCCGGGATCAGCCAGACGGGATCGGCGGATCCCTTCTGGGGCAGTAACAACGATGCCCACTGCCCGTGCGGTTCGAGCTGTATCTCATCGTCGTCGGGATCGTGGGTTGGCGAGACCAGCCACAGGAAGACCTGTCCGTACTCGAAGGCGTAGAGGCAAGTGGGAACCGGAAAATCGGTGTAGTGACGCCATTTCACGGCTCTGTGCCCACCGGGCGGACATCGCAACGGGTCCCCGTCCGCACCCAAGGGCTGGATCGGCTCGGTGACTGGGGTCCGTAGCTTCTTGACCAGGCTGCGGTAAGCGGCGTCGGTGGTCGATGCGAGCAGTTCGCGACCGTAGGGCTGGGTCACCAGCTCGGCTGGGGTGATGGCGCCCTGCCGCCTGCTCAACGCCGTGGCCGTGCGTCCCCTGCCCAGGAAAAAGACCGCGCTGTCGGAGCCGTCAAGGCTGTGATCGGGGTGTTGGCTTGGCGAGCGGTACAGTTCGTTGCGGTGGTTGATGAGCGCACGCATGATCCATCTCCATTTGGTGTTACGCCACAACGGCTTCATCGACTTAGACCGGCACACGGCTCGGCGAACTCGGTGACGTGCCCGGAGTTCTCACCCCGGTGACGTGGACGCACGCCGGCCGATGGCATGAAGCCGGTGTTTCCCCGCAGTCCAGCTGGGGGTTGGCGGGTGTCTTAGCCGAGAGGATTTCCTTCTCGGGCTAGAGAGTCCCGCTGATCGGGCACGCTGACGCTGCGCGGGATCGCCACGGTGAGTGGTGCTTCACCCTTGCCACCTTCGGTGACCGGCGGGTGCCCGTGCGGTCAGCGGGACGGCCAGCCGAGGACGGTCTCGGCGATGTGGGTGATGGCCTCGGCGTGACGAAGGTTGGTGACCGACGTCGCGGTCTGGCACACCCACTCGTTCTCGAACGCGTAGTAGGCCTCGCGCACGGTTTCCTCGGAGCAGCTGTCAAGGTGGGCCTCGGCCTGATCGTCCGGTGCGCGGTCACGGAGATCGCTGGCGACGTCGTACCGCAGCCACTGCTCCCAGGCGGCATCGGCCAGTTCGGTGACGTAGGCGCTGTGGGTTTCGTCGTTGAGCAGCGGGCTCTCGCGCAGCGTTTCGATCTGTTCGACCAGTTGGCGGAGAAGATCGTGATCATCGTCATCGGGCAGTGGCCGCTGGTAGGGAAGAGCGAGGCCTGCGGAGCCGTGACCATCCACGAGGCGGACGAAGGTGCCCTCGCCGAAGGTCTCGATCAGGGAGCGCTGGTTGGCCACATCCAGGTCGCTTCCGCCGTAGTCGGAGTAGGACACGGGCAGCTCGACCAGCTCGATCGCCGAGGGCGCTCCGGCTATGGCGGCCGAGACCTCGGAGTCCTGGAGTATGTCGCCGTGGTTGGGCGGTTCATGGATCAGGTAGGGGTTGGTCTGCAACGGTCGACAGCCAGCGTGGGCCAGTCTGGTGAACAGTTCGATCAGCTCGGTCTGGGCCTCGGCATCGACGTGGCCCGGGTCTTGATCGTCTTGCCTGCGGCGGGCGGCAAGGAGGGTTGCTGGGTGTCCCATGGCGGCCACCTCCATTCGTTGGGGTTCGACGTTCGTGGTGATGATCAGGAGAGCGTGTCGCGGGTTCTCGCTTGCTCACGCGGGTTGGCCGGATGCTCGGGCCTGTCGGTACCGCCGGATGACCTCGGTGGAGTACTCGTCGGCGGGCTCCCACTCCCAGAGGTGGCACCATGCGATCCGGTACAGGCCGTTGGCGTCGGGCTCGATCTCTTGGTCTGAGCCGTCGTCGTAGTTCATGTAGAGCGTGCTGCCGTCCCACTGACCGGTCGAGCAGCCTTCTCCGCACTCTTCGTAGAGTCGGTTGCACCAGTCGATGAGCTTTTCAGCGCCGTACCGGTCGAACGCCGGGTTGAGGAATCCGGAACTGAGGTCCACCAGCGCGGGGAACGAGTTCTTGGGGTCACCGACGGTCATCTTCAAGGCGAACCAGTCCATCGCTGGCTCCTCCTCGTCGTCTTCCTTCGTTGCGCGTTCAGGCGGCGACCCCTGTCGGTATCGCCAGATGACCTCGCTGGAGTAGTCATCGGCGGGCTCCCACTCCCAGGTGCGGTACCACGCAATCCGGTACAACCCATTCTCGTCAGGCTCGATCTCGATCTCCTCGCCTGCCTTCTGCCCGCTTTCCATGTCGGACATGCAAAGGATGTCGCCCTCCCAACGGCCGTACGCCGATCCTCCGCCGAACTCTTCGTACAGCCCGTTGCACCAGTTGACGAGCTTTTCAGCGGCGTACCGGTCGAACGCCGGGTTGAGGTATCCGGAACTGAGGTCGACAAGGGCGGGAACCGAGCTCTCAGGGTTACCGATACGCATATTCAAGACAAACCAGTCCATCACTGACCTCCCCTTCTTCCCTGTACGTCCAGAATACGCTATTCGGCGGCAATCATCAATGAATTCACGCAACGATCTCAAGATTCTTTTCGAACATAAATAGGTCGACAATACCCAGCTCAATGCGCATTCAATACCCACATTCACAAAGGAAGCGCCGGCCACAGGAGCAGGTAAAAGCAAAGAATGGTTGATGCACAATATTTGGGCTTTACTAAATGGCCTAGGGCCGAGCCCAGGAGGCCCCTGAGCCTCGGTCGCCTGACCACAGCACGCCTCCCCGCACACTGTTCAGCTGCCTCTTTCCAGGCCAGTTGGCCCCACCGCGGGCAGCCCCGACGGTCCCGGCGAACTGGCCCTTCGCTTCACATGGGGTCTACCCGTCTAGTAGGTAGAGCCGCAGGCGCACGGAGTGGAAGAGTGATCGGTAGAGGAATCGGCGCGTCGCGATTGCCTCTTCTCTGTCGTGGCGGCGGCCGCGGCCGGACCCGCCACTTCGTCGACCCAGTCATGGCTTGTCAGAAATTCTTGTATGACGCTCCCCTGCCGCAGCCGAAGCGGCTTTCCAGGGAATCCTCGTCGGGCCTGATCGGCCCGGTTCGACGAGGAGGGTTTCAGCGAGAGCGAGCGTCTCGGTTTGTGGCTTCTCATCAATCTGACGCAGCGTTCGGTCCAGCAGGTCCAGTGTACGGGCAACAGCCTCTCTTTGCCCTAGTTCGGCCTGGGATCGCATGATGTCCCGGTAGATGCTCTCGTTATACACATCGATTTCTCGCATCTTTTCCAGCATCGCCAGAACTTCGCGAGGGTGGAGCGGATTGCAGTCGTGCACAAACGCTCCGAGGGCGTCGAGGAGGTCGCGGCGTATCCGTTCCCGGTGGGGCGCAATCCACAAAGCGGTGAGGTCCTCGGCCAACGGGCCTGTATAGAGCGACACGGCACGGCGCACGGCGGTGGCGGGGTCGGCGGCAGTGCGTGCGTGAAGCAAGGCGGCGTGGAGTTCGTGGTGATCGACGGTGATGAGTTCGTGGTTGAGGCGGTAGCGGCCGGTGGCGTGCTCAATGACTTCGTCGGCGAGTTCAGTAGCGGAGGTCAGCACGCGGCGGAGGCGGGAGACCGTGGTGTGAAAGGAGTTGAAAGGCCGGGGTGGCCGCGAGTCTGGCCAGAGGGCTTCATTGATGGCCTCGCGCCGGGCACCGTCGGGGTGCAAGGCGAGGTAGAGCAGGAACTCGTGGTGCTTTCTGGTGAGGCTGCGTGTCAGGTCGCTGACGGTGCTCTCACGGGTCAGGGTGAGGCGCACGGGTCCCAGTACGCCTAGCGCCAGAGGCGTGGACCGCGGGGACGGTTCGGGGCCATGGCCGGTGAGGGCGTGGTCTGCGGACTGGGCTGTCTCGGCTCGCGGCCGTGGCGGCAGTGGCTCATCCGGGCGATCCACACAGGCGGCGCCCCTGCCACCGGCGGGGCGGTGGAGACCTCGGCCGGTTTCGACGGCGACCGCCGGTGGTGGGGCGGTCGGCGACGGTGGGGTGGCCATGGTCAGCAGGTCGAGCAGATCGGTGGTGTCGGTGGCGGGCAGGGTGAACAGCCTGGTGTCCAGGAGGTTGGTTCCCAGGCCGGGGCTGGCCGCGCCGATCGTGCCGTCGGCGCGGATGCGGATGGTGGTGCCGGCTGGCCACTGGCCGAGCAACAGGCCGGTGATTCCCAAGGACTTCCCGTTGTCCAGGACGGCTTGGAGCCGTTGCTCACGGCCCGGGACAGGTGCGGCCAGCAGCACCATGGTGGTCGGAGTGGGCCTGTCATTGGGGTGGTCGAGGTGATGGTGGGCGCGGGTGAGGAGTTCGGCTTCGATGGCGTTGAGCGCGATGTCCAGATCGGGGACGAGGGTCACCGCGGCGGGCAGGCCACTTAGTGCGGTGCTCTCCAGGATCCTGGCCAGATCCTCCTCGGGTGCGATGAGGTGGATGCCGGGTCGCTGCGCCACGGGGGTGCGGGTGATCAGGGCGAGCAGGAGGGCTCGGGCGGCACCGGCGGCGCCGGGGCCGATGAGGCCAAGGCCGTGGGTCGCGGCCAGATCGAGCAGACGTGGCCGCCCGTCGCGCACGCCGACCTCCAGTTCGCTGGAGGGCGCCTCGTCGGTGCGCGGTTCGAGCGGTGAAGTGTGTGGGGACCGGTGGTCTTGGGCATGGTGCAGGGCTCGGACGATGGGGGCCGGGGGGCGCAGGTCGGAGCGGTCGGCGCTGCCGATGCGGTAGCGGCGCCGACGGCGCAAGGCGAGGGTGGCCAGGGTGGTGGTGATCGCGGTGGCCAGCCCGAGGCCGAGGAAGGCTCCGCCGGGCAGGTCGAATCCGGAGCTGGCCTCGTGGCGCTGGTCGGTGTGCTCGCCAGGCGCGGGCGGCGCACGAAGGGTCGGTTGAGGTGGGCTGGTGTGTTGTGGTGTGGCCGGGGCGGGACGGTCGGGAGGGGGCTCGGCTGCCGGTGGCGCCGCGGGTCTCGTGCTGGGGGCGGGCCGGTGGGCGATGAGGTGCCAGCCGGGCCGGATCTGGTTCGGGTGCTGCAGGGCCCGGCCGTCGGCTTGCAGGATGCCCTGGTTGAGCGCGAACAGCTCGGGCCAGCGGTGGCCTTGGCCGCGGCCCCAGACTCGCTCGGCGACCCGCCACAGGCTGTCGTAGATGCCATGTTCGGGTATCCGCACCGTCTCGGTGACCACCTCCATTCCCCGCGGTGGGGGCACAAGCCGTGTGTCCAGCGGCGAATGCGCCCCAGGCTGTGCTCCGACGAGGCTGGCGGCGGCGCGTTTCAGCTCGTGGGCGGTCGAGGATGCCGTCTTCCCACCAACGACCATGATCGGGACAGCTCCGGCTGCCTGGGTCGCGCGGTGGGTCAGGTAGGTCATGATCAGGCTTCCCACCACTCCGGCGGCCACCCTGGCCAGCGGGCCTCTGGCGCGGCCACTGCCGAGGCGCAGCATGGTGAGGGCGGAGCGCCCGAGCTCGAGGAGAAAGAGCCCCCAGGCGAGCCACGTGGCGCAGGCCAGCACGTCCAGAATCCTGCTGGCCGTGAGGGGGTTGTTGATCAGCATGATGAGCTCGACGCGGGTGGGCAGCTGATCAGGCAGTGGCCAGCCGACGTAGCGCACCAGCGCCCAGGGCAACCCGACGATGAGAGCGAGCAATGCCGCGGTGGCTAATACGCTGCGCAGGATCCGGCAGGTAAGGCGGAGGCCAGGGAGGGGACCTCGGGCTCGGTGTCCGCTGTTCATCTCAGCGTTGCACTGACCGGCGCCAGCCCGCGGTCAGAGTCGAGGTCGGTCGCTGCGGACCCGGACGGCTGCGGCGCAGCGGCAGTGACGACAGCACGTTGACGCTTGGTGCGGCTCGGTTTCCGACCGTCGAGCCATCGGCGGAGCTCGGCTGCCGGCACGTCGGTGAACTTCGCCAGCTCGTCGACGCCGATGACGTCCTGGGCAGCGGCGAGGACCTCGCCGAGTTCTCGTTCGAGATCGACGCGTTGCTGGCTGACAGCGTGGTGCCGCCGCGCCAGCTCGCCGGCCTGTTTGGCCGTGTCCGCTCGGCGTCGTTGTGCGCGATGCGTCGTTCGATCTCCTCAGGCGTGGTCATCTCGGTCTCCTGTTGTGGACGGGCGGTTCTAATCCGGGTGTGGAGTGGTCAGGGATCGCCCTCGGTGCGCTGAGGTTCGGCTTGTCCGGTGGCGGTGAGGGTGAGGCTGGTGATGCCGATCAGGTGCAGCAGCTGGGTGCGCTGGCGGGCGGTTACCGTGACGGTGACGGTGGTGCCGTCCACGACGATCCTGTCCGCGGTGGCACCGGCGGCGGTGAGGTAGGCGCGGGCGGCGGTGCGGGCTTGGGGTGCTACCAGGCGCAGGGTGCCGTCGGCGCGGTAGGCGGCCAGGTCGATTTGCTGGGCGCCGGCGCGGGCTGCTTCCTGGGCGTGGCCGAGTGCTCGGATCTTGGCGGCCAGGGCGAGGCCGCCGTCGAGAACCAGTCCGGCGAAGAGCAGGACCGCGGTGACCAGCACGACCAGGAAGGCGGTGACGCTGCCGGTGTCGTTGCTGCCGAGGCGGTTGCTGGTGGGTTGGTGGGTGGCCGAGGTGGTCACGGCGTGCCTCCTGTGGTGATGCCGCGGTGGGTGTCCAGGGGCGAGGAGGAACTCGCGGTGACCACGTGGGTGCCGGGGACGCCGAGCATCGTCAGCTGGGACACATCCACTCGGCAGGTGAGCGTGACGTTCACCGCCCCGCCCGGCCGGAACTGCCCGGTGCCGGCGGTCACGGCCAGCGAACGGCAGTTGATGCCAGCGGAGGCGAGTGCCGCTTCGGCGGTGCCCCGGGCGCTCGCGGTGGCCTGGCTTGGCTCGCGGGTCAGGGTGGCGGCGCGGGCGGCCTGGTGGGCGGCGTCGTTGAGGCGCAACGAGATGTGGGCCAGCTTGCCGCAGAAGACCACGAACAGCAGCACGAGGATCAACAACGGCGTGAGCAGGACCAGCTCGGCGGCAGCCGAGCCGCGCTCGCTCGTCGTTAGGGCGCACAAACGTTGCCAATGCAAGAAACTCTGCGCGTCGCTGGGAACGCTTGCGATCTCCGGGGTGCCGATGGGGGCGCGGTTGGCTGCGGCCGGGTGGTGTGTGTGGCGTGGTGGAGGGCGCATCCTGGCTCCGGTGGTTAGCGGTGCCCGGTGGCGCGCGGGCAGGTGGTGAGCAGGTGGGTCAGCGGGTCGGCGTGCAGGAGGTCGCGGGCGGCGCTGACGTAGGCCTCGACGCTTTCGCGCATTTCGGTGGCTTCGGCCGTGGTGGCGGTCATCGAGGGCAGGTGGGACCCGGCGATGACCGCGTGGTCGTGGGCCAGCGTGTCGATCCGGTGGCGGGTCTCGCGCCATCGAGTGGCCAAGTTGACCGTGTGGCGAAGTTCGTCGAGGACTCGGTCGGCTCGGCGGTCGATCGTGGCCACGGCCTGCCGTACGGCGCGCAGGTGCTCGTCCCGCTCAGGTTCCCGGCTTGCGGCTTGCAGGACCTTCCGCACGTTTCGGCTCTGGTACAGGCAGCGCACCGTGTCCCATGCCAGTGTGTGAACCCGCCGTCGTTGGTCGGCGTCGAGCACCTCTGTCGGAGCGTTGCGGTGCAACTGCCCGACCGCGGTGATGATTCCCTTGGTCAGCGCGGCGATCGAGGGCGGCAGGGTGGTCAGCGAGCAGGTGCAGTACCACAGCTCACCGATGTCCTGCTCCTGACAGTTCCCGTGATCGATCTCGATCAACAGTTCCGAACTGGTGGGCCGGTTGCTTGCCCACCAGACGATCACGTGGGCGAGCAGGCCGAGTGCGAGGCAGAGCAGGAAGAACCCGGGTGCCAGAAGCAGTCCGACGACCGTCACCGCTGCGCAGCCCGCCAGCGCCTCGCCGGGAAACGGCTCGCGGTGGCCATGGCGGCTGCGCCGACGGAGTCGGGCGCGGTCCACGTGTGGATTCCACAGGCGAAGACCATCACCATCCTGGCAAGTGCTGACCACCCGATTGCTCATCGCGTTGACTCGCATTCTCCTGCTGGGGCAAGGACATCTCGTCGTTGGTCAGGTGCCGGTGGTGATGCGTTCGACCGGTCCGGCGGCTTCGGCGTGGACCGGGAGCCGCAGGAAGGGCACGACCGGGGTCGCGATCCCGGAGATGCTCACCGTGGCCTGCCCGGTTCCGCGGTGCGCGCTGATGCGGTGGCTGCGTAAGGGGCCGGTGCCGATGGCCTGCAGAACCTGGTGCGCGCGTGCGGTTCCCGCGCTCGCACTGCCGTGGAGAACGCGGGTGGCGGCCAGGGCTTGGGCAGCTGCCGCTTGCGCGATGTGGGTTGCGTGCGCCCACAAGGTGAACTGGGCGATCAGCATGATCAGCACGAGCAGCAAGGGGATGGCCACCACAATCTCGGCGCTGGCTGCGCCGGACTGATCCCGGCGCAGCCGCCACAAGGCCTTCTTGGTCTGACGGGGACGGTCGGTCTGCGGTGTCGCGCGGTCGGTTGTGGTCGGGAGAATCATGTTGTCCTACAACGTGATTCCGTTGGCCTTGGCCATGACCTTGCGCACGATGATCGCCAGCACCACGATCGCCGCGGCGACCATGACCGCTGTGACGAGCACGGCTTCGGTGGAGTAGCCCCGCTCATCGGCGCGGAGGTCGTGCAACCGGGCGCGGACGTAGGCCAGGAGGAGTGTGATCTCGATGAACATGTCGTTTCTCCCTTGATGAGGTGTGGATGGGGTGGTGTGTTGGTACTCCCGCGAGTTCCGTAGGGCGTCGGTTTGGTGGCTGGCCTTGAGGTGCAGGTCAGCGTGGGTTCGCTCGATGGCGTGAAGTTCTTGACCTCTGGTCACGATTCCTGAAGCCATCCGCGAGATTTCGATCGTTGGTCGTTCTCGACGATGTGGAGCTCCTGGTGTCGCTTGCCCGCCAGCTCCATTCGGGAGGACCGAATCCTGCACGAAGCGATCGCGACAAGGGCGACGCACGCCGGCTGGGTGACCTGTTCGGTCTCACCGTTGGCGGCGCCCTCCGCTACACCGCCACCGTCGAACACCCCGACCTCACCAACCAGCCACACCCTCGACGCGACACCTGACACGATCAACCCGTGACCAACGAAACCCGCCTGCTTCGGCGAATTCGCCGCGACTTCCCGGCCGCCGGCTCGGCGGAAGAGATCCACCGTCAGCTCGCCGAGCTTCGACACGACAGCGACGACATGCTCGGCAGCGAGCGCGTTCAAGCGGCGATCGTCTTGCTCGCCGCAGGGGACCTCGCGCGATTCCGACAAGCGGTCACCTTGAGCAGGACCGACTGGCGGGACGTGCTGATCGCCGCCGGCCTCGCCAACACCGACTGGGCAACCCAGCTTGACCAGGTACTCGGCCCCGCCGACTCCAGTTCGGCAACCGAAGCACCAGAATCGCCTCATTGAGGAACACCTCCCTTCAGTTCCGGTCAATCGACCCTTCGGAATTCGTGAACTGGCGGATTTTTCACAGACCTCCCAGGATCTGTGCCAGGGCCGGGTAGCCGATGAGGGCGAGGAAGGCGGCGAAGAGCAGCACCACCGGCAGCGTCATGCGTTCGGTGGCCGCCAGCGCGCGGCCTTCGGCGTCGGCGAGTTCGCGGGTGTGGACCGCGGCGGCCTTGGCCGTCAGGCTGGCGCGGACCCGGGCTCCTTCGGCGCCGGCCAGGGTGAGCACCGCGCCCAGTTCGACGAGCTCGTCGATGTCGAGTTCGGCGCCGAGTTTGCCGAGGGCGCGCCACGGGGTGGTGCGGGTCAGCCGGGCGGTGTCCAGGGCGTGGCGGATCCGGTGGAACGGCCAGCCTTGGCCGATGTCGACTGCGTCGGTCAGCGCGCTGTCGATCCCAGCGCCTCCGGCGAGCAGGATGCGCAGCAGGTTCAGGTAGGCGGCCAGCGCGTGCCGGAAGGAGTCCCGGCGCAGGCTTGCCGTGTGGTGGACGTTGTGCTCGGCGAGTGCGACGGCACCGGCGGCCAGCACAAGACCGGTGACGGCGGGAATCTCCCACTCAAGCTCCAGCCCTACCGCTGCCAGGGCCGCGTAGACCAGGACGGGGGCGAGCAGGCCGGTCAGGGCCATCAGCGCGGTGGTGACCACGTGGACCTCGACGCTGGTGCCGATGACCTCCAGGTATCGGCGCGTGCGGAGTGTGGGCCAGCCCAGGGCAGGCAGGCCGCGCCGGGCGGCGCGCACCACCGCGGCGCCGAGTCCGCCTCGCGTGTCGGTGCGTGGGGTGTCGGGGACGGTGGTGAGCTCCTCCAGCACCCTCGACAGTGGCGGGCGCGGCGGGAACAGGCCGACGACGAGCATCCACAGCCCGAGCCCGACGCCGGCACCGGCGGTCACCAGCAGCGTCATGACCGCACCTCCCCCAACTCCGCACGCACCATGGGTCTGGCCGGCTGCAGGAGGAACCTGTCGGGTTCCCGGTCGCGGGCGATGCGTCCGAGCCAGGTCACCGCGAGTGCGAGCAGGGCGCCGATGGCGGCGAGCACGCCCTGGCCGGCGGTGGTGTCAAACGGGGTGAGGAACTCGCGGTTGAACACCACCAGACCGGTGGTGAAGGCCAGCGTGGTGGCCAGGATGACCCGCACGCTGGTCCGGGTACGGGCCCGTCCGGCTTCCACCCGCAGCCGCAGCGCGGCCTGGGCGCGGGCCTCGGTGGCAAGTTCGCCGAGCAGGTCGGCCAGGTCGCGGGCGGGGTGGTCTGAGGCGAGGTGGAGCGCGGCTACGACGAGGTCGGCGGTGGGATCGGCCAAGCCGTCGGCGAGAGCGGCCAGCGCGACGGGAAGCCGCTGCCCCCGCCGGAGCGCGGTGGCCAGGGCGGTGATCTCGGGGCGGATCGGGCGGGGTGCGATCGGCGCGGCGGCCAGGATCGCCTGCTCCAGTCCGGCCGCGGCGCTGAGGGTGTCGCGCAGCATCTCCGTCCAGGACGCGATGGCCTCGATCCGGGCCACACGGCGACGCTGCGCGCGGGGCGGGGCGAAGTGGCGGGGCAGCAGCGCGAGGGCGAGCGTGGCCAGGACGGCGCCGACCGGCCAGCCGGTGGCCACCCCGACCAGCACGCCCGAGGCGGTCGCGGCGGCCCAGCGGACGGTGTCGGCGCGGGACCACGTCACGGTGCGCCTGCGGGGGGACGTGCGCGGAGGCTGGGGCTCTGCGGTGCGCCAGCGGTGTGCGAGCAGCAGCAGTCCGGCGGCGAACCCGGCGCCGAGCGTGGCCAGTACCAGGGTGTTCACGCCTGCCACCACCCCTCGGGCCGTTCGCTCAGCGCGGGGTCGAACCCGTGGGCGGCAAGACGTTCCAGCGTGTCGGCGCGCAGCGGCGCGCCCGGCACTGCGCGAGTGTCGGGGCCGGGGCGGTAGATCTCGTTGGAGATCATCTGCCGGCCGTCGGCGCCAACGACCTCGCGTACGGAGGTCACGACCCGCCCGCCGGGCCTGCCGCGGGGGTGATCCAGGTGCACCACGAAGTTGACCGCGGAGGCCACGAGGAGGTTAGTGGCCTCGATCGGCAGCCGCTCCTCACCCTGGACGGCATAGGCGGCCAGCTTGGTGAAGGCACCGTGGCTGCTGGCGGCGTGCAGGGTGCCCATGGAGCCGTTGTTGCCGGTGGACATGGCGTTGGTGAGCGGGATGACCTCCGGTCCGCGGACCTCGCCGACGATGATCCGGTCCGGGGACAACCGCAGCGCCTCCCACACCAGCTCGGAGAGGGTGAGCCTGCCCTGGCCTTCGATGTTGGCCTCGCGGGCCTGCATCGCGACCACGTCCGGATGCGCCTGCGGGTCGTGGCCGAGGCCCAGTTCCAAGACGTCTTCGATGGTGATCAGCCGTTCCCACGGCGGGATCACCGAGGCCAGGGCGCGCAGGAGGGTGGTCTTGCCGATCGCGGTGGCGCCGGTGATGAGCAGGTTGAAGCGGGCGCGCACCATCGCCGCGAGCAGCGACTCCAGGCCGCGGTCGAGGGTGCCCAGAGCCCGGAGTTCGGCCAGGGTGACCCTGCGGTGGCGGTGACGCCGGATCGACACGGTCGGCCGGGCAGTTACGGCCATGACCGCCGAGACCCGTTCCCCGCTAGGCAGCTGGAAGTTGGTGATGGGCTTGGCGCGGTCGAAGCGCCGCTCCTCCAGTCCAGAGCGGGCAGCCAGCTCGCGCACCAGGTCGATGAGGTCGGCGTCGGTGGCGGCCACCGGGGGCATCCGGGCGCGGCGGCCGTCGGCGTAGTGGACGAAGACGGCGTCGGCGCCGTTGATGTTGATGGTCTCGATGTCCGGATCGGCCAGCAGCGGTTCCAGGCCGGCCAGGCCTAGGTACTCATCCAGCACCGAGGCGATGACGCGCTGCTCGACCTCCGGGGCCAGCAAGAGTCCGCCGGGGGTGGCCAGTTCGGTTCGGGCGTGGGCCTCGGCGGCTTCTTGCAGGATCTGCTGGGCCAGCTGCCGCCGCCTGGCCCCGGACATCGAGTGTCGGTCCGCGTCCTGGGCCAAGACCTGGTCCGGCAGCCGCGCGGCGAGGTCGGTGCAGAGCTGATCGCGCAGGCGCGCCTTCGCCGCGGACTCACCCGGCGGGCGGAAGGGCACCTCGCTCGGCCCCGGCGGTTCGCTTCGCGGCGCGGCCGTCGCGGTGGTGACCGGGACGCTGCCGTTGCGGGAATGCTCGACGTTCATGGCGCCGCTCCCGGGTGGTGACGAGCCGGATGTGCCGGGACGCCGATCGTGGCGGTGGAGCGCGGTCGCGGCGGCAACGACTGGGGCGCGGCACCAACCGGCGCCCGGTCGCGGACCTCGGTGGTCACCAGCATCGCGATCCGAGAGGCCGCCTGCCCCAACAGCGACCGTGCGGGGCAGGCCCCAGCCTCGATCGCTCCATTGAGGACGGAGGCGCCCTTGTCGTCGTGCGGGACGGTGGCCAGAACCGGAATCCCGAGCGTCGCGCGCACGTGCTCGGGTCGGTAGCCCGGCCCGAGCAGGATCAGCCGCGGTCGCGGGGACCAGCGGGAGACCACCGGCAACATCAGCGCCAGGCGCGCCAGCTCAGCACTGCTGGGCCGGGCCAGCAGCACCATCACGTCGGCGGCGCGCAGGATCGGCAGGGTCACCGAGCCTGGCTCGACCCGCCCGCAGTCGACGATCACCACGGCTGCCGGTTGGGCCGCTGCACGGCGCAACAGGATCGCACCGCGGTCGGCCACCACGTGCAGTGCGGCGCTGGCCTGTTCAGCCGTGGGCGGGGCGAGCACGACCGGCAGGCCACCGGGAAACCGGTGGGCGTGCCGGTGCAGCAGGGCGGGATCGTCAGTGCGGCGCAGGGCGGCGGCCACGCCGACCAGCCCCGGGGTCGTGGCGAGCTGGAACCGCGCTGCCAGGTCCCCGCCAGCTGGGTCGGCTTCCACGACGATCGGTTCGGCGCCTGCGGGCCACAACGCGCCCAGCGCCAACGCCAGTGTGGTGACCCCGGGTGATGCCTTCAACGAGCAGACCGCGATCAGCATCAGCGACCACCTCCGGCGACAGCGACCACGGCCAGTTGGCCGGCCGGAACGGCGGCGACGGCACGGGCGTCGGCTTCGGCCAGGTGCAGGGAGACCACCGTGGTCTGCTCGCTTTCCCGGACCGCGACCCCGCCCACCACCGCGCTCCACGACGCACTCGGCGCGGTGGCGGTTGCTCCCTGTCCTTGGGGGGCGGTGGCCAGGACGAGGACCGTGGCGCCGGTGGTGAGTTCCGGTGGGAACTGGCCCGGCTTCAACGCGATGGCGGCGATCGCCGTGCCGTGCGGCGGGACCCGTGGCGTGCCCAGCAGGGCGCGGGTCAACCAGGTCCCGGCGGGCAGGGTGAACGCGACGGGCTGCCCGAGGACGGTGGAGGTGTCGGAGGCGGCCAGCAGTGGATGCCCGGGCTCTGCTCCGACGTCGACCTGCTGTAGGTCGTGCTCGGTGAGAACGTGGCCCACCTGCACCGGCCGGGCCAGCGCCAGGACCGTTTCCCGGGCACCGAGCCGTGTTGCGGCGACGACGCCTCCGGCCGTGCAGGCCACGACGAGCAGGATGCCCAGCACCAGGTGCGGAAGGCGGTGTCGGCGTGTCTTGCCCCGCAGGCGGGACACCGGGGCGCCGGTCGGTTGATCGCCGAGGGCCGCTGCGGTGCCGCGGGGAGGCTGGGGATGGGGAGTGGGCCTGTTCACGCGGCGCTCCTTGGTGGCTGTGGACCCCTGCTGGCGCTGGGGCGGGCGGGGTCAGCGAACGGACAGGGAATGGGCCTCCTCCACCGGCACCGTCACCGAGGCGGCGGTTGTCAGATCGGGCAGGCTGCCGCTTTCCCCTCCGCCGGACCAGGTGATTCGCCACCGGATGGTCGCGCTCACCGGATACCCGCGGCCACGAGAGGCCGCGCGGTAGGTGTGGCCGCAGTCCGGTGACGCGGCGGCCGGTTTGTCCTTACCGGAGAACGGGGTTCCCGGTCCGGCGCAGCCGATGGTGGTTCCGTCACCGGTGGAGAAGGACAGCGCGTTCGGCATGGCGATCGCGGTCACCGACAGGGCCGGCACACCCGCGGTCGCCGAGACCGGGTGCCAGTTCGCCCGCTCGGTCCAGAGCCAGGTCGGCAGGTTGACCAGCTGGGTTGCGCTGGGGCTGGAGGAGATCACCGGACGCGGCGGCCGTAACCGCGACCGCGCCTGGACCGCCAGCTCACGAGGCGACGGCGGAGGCGGGAGGACTCCGGGGGCCAGCAGCACCCAGCCTGGGGCCTGGCCCTCGCACTGCTTGAGGTAGTAGCGGGACCCGGGTGCCAAGGGGCTGCCGGCCGGCTCGTTGGGGCGGAAGGCCAACGAGTTCAGCGTTGCCGGATCCTCCACCGGCGTGTAGGAGCAGATCGGCTTCCCATCGCCCGCTGGGGCGGCCGGGCGAGATCCGGCGCCAGTGGCCGAGTTCTGCGAGTTCTGTCCGGCGAGCACTTCGCATTCGGGGCTATTCCCCTGGCCGCAGCCGACGTGAGACCACACACCGCCTGGGGCCGGAGCCGCCTGCGCGGTGACGGGCAGCAGCACCGCCACGATGGCCGTGGTCGCGGTCGCGGAGACGAGCCTCGAGGTCAGCATGATCCGACCGCCAACATCGCGAAGTCGGTGACCAGCCACCGGTCGCCGACGAGCTTGAGCCGGGCCTGGATCTTGCGTCGCCCGCCGTTGGAGTCCGGCACTCGCGCACCAGCTCGGGTGTACTTCGCGGTCTCCCCGTCGTCCCCGCAGTCGGCGACCCGGGCCTCTCGAGGATCCTGCGGCGGAGTGAGTTCGGTGATCGTGGGCGCGGTTTTCACCGCACCACGGGTGACCACGCCGTTGTCGTTGTCGATCCGCAGGCCGCGGGTGATCTTGTCCAGGGCGAAGTCCGTGGCGTGCCGGGACAGCGCCGGAGCGGTGGGGTCCGAGCTCTCCGCGGCCGCGCTCATCGCTGACCACATGCCGTTGTAGGCGGCCAGAACCTGTTGCTGCGCCGAGGATCCGGACGGCATCGGGCGGGTCACCTCGGCCGTCGAGGTGCTGCGGGGCGCGCTCCGGCTCGTGACCTGTTGGTCGCACCCGGCGACGGTGCCGACGCTCACCGCGGTGGCGAGCAGGGCTACCGCGTACCTCGTGGGCGAGTAGCGGTGCTGGATACGCATGAGAACCTCCACGACGAACTCCGGAAATCATGTCGAGTCGGTTCTACAACCGTGGGACCACACTTGCGCAAACGCACGTATGGAGTTCCGAGACAGCATTCACACCATTGAGCTACCCCGCACGCCTGCGAAAAAGAACTGGATCATTCACGCCAGTAACGTGGTCACATACACACAATCCGCCAGGGCACGGCGGTGGCGTTCACCTCTAGAAGATCAACCACCGACTCAGCGGTAATCGATCTTTCATACAGTGGGAGGAGCCATGACCGGATTCCTCATCGCGGCCTGGGCCGGGCTGGGCGGTGCGGCGGGTGCCGCACTGGCTGCTGGCCTGTCCTGGCCGGTCAGGGCAGCGGTCGGGATGTGTTCCACGCTAGTGTTCGCGGCCCTGGCCTGGCGCTTCGACGCGCATCCCGTGCTGGTCGCGTTCAGCTGCTTCACCGCGGTGGGCGTCGTGTTGGCCGCGACGGACCTCACGCAGCGGCGCCTGCCGAACTGCCTGATCCTGCCCAGCTACCCGGCGTTGGTGATCGCGCTGGGACTGGCTGCGGCGTCGATGCGGGACTACCAGTCGCTGCTGCGCGCGGTGCTGGTCAGCGTGGCCGCGGTCGGACTGCACCTGGTGCTCTACCTCGGCCTTCCAGGCCAACTCGGCGGTGGCGATGTCAAGTTGGCGGGGTTGTGCGGGCTCACGGTGGGCTGGGTGAGCTGGGCGGCGGCCGGCACGGCACTGCTGCTCAGCTACGTCTCGGCCGCGGCGGCGCTGCTCGTGCTGAACGCCCTCGCCTGCCGCCGTGGACGTCACCGACGCGGTGATCTTCCTCTCGGACCGTTCCTGATCTGCTCGACTCTGGCCATCGTGCTGACTGGCAGTGCCTGACCATGTGACCTGCCGATCCGATGCGTTGCACATGAAAGGGCGGGCCGACCACCAAGGGGGTTGAGGTGGTCGGCCCGCTGCACGAGCTCCGCTCGTGCGATGAGGAAAGCTAAAACGTGTCGCAATGTCTCCCGGTGCGCGCCAGGAAACCAGCGATCACCCAACCGCCACTCACAAGCTGACGCACATGAATGACTGGTTCTCTTGGATGCGGCTGGGTGGCCTGTTCGGCCCACACGACGGTGCCTCGCGAAAGGATCTTGTAGGGACGCGTGGAGTAGATGTCTCCCGGGGCTCGATAGACCTCCGTTGTGTTAATGGTCCGGTACTCACAGGTGACAACTTGCCGAACGGCTACAACCTCTCCGCGGACACCAGGGTTGCTGACTGCTCCGCCGAGAACGCTCACTACCACGACTACGGCCATGCGCTTTGCGACTGCGTGCATAGTTCACTCCAGATGGATTTGGGAACCCGACCGACGTTCCGTCATCCCCTGTTTACGACATGCACCTCTACTTGCCGCAACGCAAGTATGGACTCGCGTTTGTGCAAGCATGATGAGTTTCCCTCGTTCGTGAACCTCCGAAAGAATGAATCAGCCCATACTTGCAACAACGCTAGTCAGACTTGCGATCCCGCAAGCATGAAGACGCCAGCTATACCTGAAGAAGGAACCTACCTTGGGAGAATCCCATGTTGATTCGACGCCAGCAGAGACTGACACTTCTGTTGTGCCCTGCGGTGCTGCTCGCGGGCTGCGGATCACGCGAGCAACATCAGCCCCCTCCCCCTGCGCCCACGTCCACATCCGCCGAAGAGTCAGACCTCACGGTTCGAGCTTCCAGGGCACCAGTCACCACCTCGCCGAATGGCGGCAGCAGCAGCGAAGCGGCGCGTCGAGCTTTGGACGCCTACAGGGGTATGTGGCACGAACTGACTGCGGCCGCCGCCAGCGCGAACCACCACTCGACTGGACTCTCCGTACACACTTCAGGCCAGGCTCTGACAGATATTCGCGGCCTGCTGTACACCGATTCCATTGCTGGCAATATCACCCTTGGACTACCGGTCCTCGCGCCACGAGTCAAAGAAGTTCGCATTCCGGAGGTTCCGATAGAGGTGGACATCATTGATTGCGTCGATGTCAGTCGCTGGCGTAAGCACAAAGCGCGTGGCGGTCTCGCCGACCCGACGGCCACTCATCGGATTGCGGAAGCGACTGCGCGCAACAACGACGGCAAGTGGAAGGTGATATCGTTCTCGCTGCGTGAAGTCACAGCGTGCTGAGAAATGTACAGCTCAACATCCTTGCACACTTTCAGATGACGGATCATTGACCAGCCTCACGCAGGACTCGAACAACACGCTTCCCGAAATCGGTTAGCCGGTACTCCACACTTGGCTGATATCCTCCGGACAGCTGACGCCGCTCTAGCACGTCGCACTGGACAAGATTCGCCAGGTTTCGAGAAAGGGTGCTGTGGTGCAGCATGCATCCCGACATCAGGGGACCGTTCTCGATTTCTGATTTCAGCCTCGAGTACAGCAGCGGCCCGTTCATGAGCGCCCGCACGATCGCAAGCGTCCATTCCCCTCGAACTACATGCGCCACGCGTTGAACCGCCGTCCAGTCAATTTCTGTCATCATTGCTCTTTCTCCCCTGCTCCGGCCGCACACAGCTCTCCCCTGAGTGCGCGCCGCGTCCCCTTTACCTGACTCGCTACTACAAAGGCCCAGGTTCCTCTCGCCACTGACGTAACTGCGCCCCGAGAAAGACGAGACAAGTCCGATCCTCATCCATTCCCTTCGCCTCAAGGAGCGCAGCGTCGGCGTGGCCCATCGCTTCGTCAATCCCGCGGACATCCCCATATCCCGCCGGCAGAAAAGCGGCGCCGATTGCCGCAGTCACATTCGAGATCCGCGCCGTGGGCTGGCCCGGCAGGCCAGGTGTGAGCACGACCAGTTCCCGTACTGCCCCCGCCAACTCGTGGGTCACCGCGATCGCCTCGTGCGGATCAGCCACGGAGCACAGGGCCACGAACTCGTCCCCTCCATACCGAGCGAGCGCATCTTCTTGTCCCACAACGGTTCTCAGCGTGCTCGCGACCGCGCGGAGCACCGCGTCGCCAGCACGGTGGCCGAAGGTGTCGTTGACCGCCTTGAAGTTGTCGAGGTCAAGCAGCAGTAGGACCGCGCCCCGGCGCGCGGACGCATCGCGGAGGACGCCTGGAGCCTCCGCCGCCCATTGCCACCGATCCGGGAGCAACGTGACGTAGTCCGGCCGCCAGGCCCCGGGGGTATACCCGCAAACCGAACAGCAGCCGCCGGGCGGATCCGTGGTCCAAGCGCCCGGCGCTTCAGCAGAAGTCCGCGCACCCAGGGGCGGCCGACCGGGTTCGACCTCCGCCAGCTCTCCACCGCCAGGGGACGACATGTGAAGCGCCCGCTCGTCGCGTCCGTCGACTGGGTGAGATTGCGCGACCTGCGCGCCCGAAATCGGGACAGATCGGGTGGTGGCGGACATATCCTCGACTCCTAGCACCAAAATTCTTGCCGCTGGTAGTTGCCTAGTCACCACCAGTGTCGGCAGGTTGGGGGAGGGATGGCCAGGGGAGGACGGTCTTCAGATGCACGGAAGACAGAAGACGGAGGCATCGCAGGCTGCACAGCCGGCGCGCTTCGGGGGACGGATGCGCGAGCTGCGTGTCGAGCAAGGATTGACGCTGGCCCAACTGCACGAGCTGACCCATGTCAGCAAGAGTCATCTGGGCAACCTCGAAAGCGGAAGCCGCCATCCCAGCAAGGAGATCGCGGTTCCCATCGACAAGGCGTTGGGCGCCAACGGCGAACTAGTGGAGCTGGCATCTCAGGCACCTCGCCGCGTGCGAGGCCAGCACCGCGCGCGGCCTGCGCAGCTGCCTGCGGTCCACCACTTCGTCGGACGAACCCACCAGCTCGGTCTGCTGCACCAGGCCCGAGCTGATGGCACCACCCTGATCACCATCGACGGTCCGGCCGGTGCTGGCAAGACCGCGCTCGCCGTCCGGTGGGCCCACGACATCGCGAGGGACTTCCCCGACGGGACCCTGTACGCCGACCTGCGCGGCTACGCCGTCGACCAGCCCGCGGAGCCGGTGGTGGTACTGGGCCGGATGCTCAACTCCATCGGCATCGGCCCCGCGCACCTACCCGCCAACCTGGACGAGCGGACCGCACTGTTCCGGACCCAGCTGGAGGGCACGCGCACGCTGATCGTTCTGGACAATGCCGCTGCTGCTGAACAGGTCCGGCCGCTGCTTCCCGGCGCGCCGACTTGTCTGGTGGTGGTCACCAGCCGCAGCCGCCTGTCCGGGCTCACGGTGCGCGATGGTGCCGTCCGCGTGACTCTGACGCCGATGTCCTTGAGCGATGCCTTGGTCCTGCTTCGGCGCATGATCGGCGCCCGCGTCGACGAGGAGCCCGACGCCGCGAGCATGCTGGCACACCGATGCGGGCTGCTGCCGCTCACGCTGCGCATCGCCGCCGAGCGCGCTGCCCTCCAGTCGAGCACGACGCTGGCTGACCTGGCCGAGCAGCTTTCCTCAGCGCAGAGCCGACTCGACCTGCTGGCCACCGACGATGACTCCTCGGCCGCCCGGGTCGTGCTGTCCTGGTCCTACAAGGCCCTGCCGACCGACACCGCGCGG
The DNA here is from genome assembly GCF_023897065.1 of Crossiella sp. SN42. Lineage (GTDB taxonomy): Bacteria > Actinomycetota > Actinomycetes > Mycobacteriales > Pseudonocardiaceae > Crossiella. Next base: position 60,071 of record NZ_JAMHIV010000006.1, on the reverse strand, counting down.
GCGTTCCGCCTGATCGGCGTGCACCCCGGCGACGACATCACCGTCCCGGCCGCCGCCGCGCTGGTGGGCATCAGCCAGAACGCGGCACGGCGGCAACTGGAGGCGCTGGCCGCGATCCATCTCCTTGAGCCGACCGCGGCGGATCGGTACGGGATCCACGATCTTGTCCGTGCCTACGCCAGTGACCGCGCAAGCGCGCACGAACCGGAAGCCGAACGCCATGCGGCCATGCGGCGCATCGTCGCCTTTTACCTGCACAGCGCGCACGCCGCCGCCCAACTGCTGTGGCCGCACCGCACGTTGCCGCCACTGCCCGACCCAGCTCCTGCCAGCCATCCACTGACCTTCACCACCAAGCACGAGGCCATGCAATGGTGCGAGGCCGAGCTGCGCACCCTCGCCGCGGTCACCGTCGCGGGCACAAGACGAGCGCTCGACGAGGCGGTCTTCCTGCCCGTGGTCCTCAACGACTTCCTGTTCCACCGACACGCCTGGCAGCTGTGGAAGCCCGCAGTGCAGGAAGCGGCACACCTGGCGGAGTCGGCACGGCACGACCACGCCCACGCCGCCCTGGTTAACGCCCTCGGCAACGCGTGCCTCGATCTGCAGCAGCCGCAGGAGGCGTTGGCCAGCTACCAGCAAGCACTGCAGATTCGGCGGTCTCTCGGTGACCTGGGCGGGCAGGCGTGGAGCCTGCTCGGGGTCGGCCGGACCTACGACGTGCTCGGGGACCACGGAGAGGCCAGCAGGTGCCTCGCGGATGCCCGGCGGATGTTCGCCAGCGTTGACGATCAGTGGGGTTATGCGATCACGACCTCCTACCGCGCCGACGCCTGCCGGGACCGCGGTCAGGTGGAGGAGGCGCTGGGCCACGTGAAGAAGGCGCTGGAGGCCTTCGAGCTGATCGGCGAACGCCAGTCTGCGGGATGCGCCCTCACCAAGATGGCCGCCATCGAGCTTGAGCGCGACCGCGCGAACACCGGTCAAGCAATCGACGCCCTGTCCCGTGCTCACGCCGCGTTCACCGATTCCGGCGATCTCTGGGGCCAAGCCGACACCCTGCGCCGACTCGGCCAGCTACACCTCGACCTAGGCGACCCGGAGAAGGCCCACGAGTGCTTGAGCGCCGCGGCGGAGCTGCTGAGCGACGTGACCGAACCCAGCGCGGCCCAGCTCCGCCACCGGCTGTTGGACACCTTGCGCGAGACCCAAGCCGTCCCACTTCAGCCGACGCCGAGAGAGGCCACGTGACGCAGCGACCCGATCCGGCCCCGCCCACCGCCCTCGCATTCGATCCGTCCTGCCGCGTTTGGACCGGCACATCGACGCCCGGCGCTGTTGCGGTGCCAGAGCTCGTCGGACGGCTCGACATCGACGAGGCCAGCCTCAGCTGGGCCGCGCGCGACTACGGCGAGCTGGTGCACCATCAGCCGCTCGCCGTTCTGCGTCCCGGGGACGTCGGCGACATCAGCGCGATCTTGCGCTTCGCCGCGGACTTCTCCCTCCCGGTCGTTCCCCGCGGGCAGGGGCACTCCCTGGCCGGGCAGGCGCAGGCGCCGGGCGGCATCGTCGTGGACATGAGCGGGATCGACCACGTTCACGAGGTCACCGCCGATCACGTCGTGGTCGGGGCGGGGGCGCGGTGGAGCCAGGTGCTGCAGGCCACCCTGCCACTCGGCCTCACGCCGCCGGTGCTCACCGACTTCATCGGGCTCTCGGTGGGCGGCACGCTGTCAGTCGGCGGCCTCGGCGGCACCAGCCACAGGTACGGCGCCCAGACCGACAACGTCCTGGCGCTGCAGGTCGTGGTCGCTGACGGCTCGGTGCTGAACTGCACGGCCGAGGAGCGTCGGGAGCTGTTCGACTCCGTCCGAGCGAACTACGGTCGCGGCGGCATCATCACCTGCGCGACCCTGCGCCTCGTGCCGGCACCCGACATCGTGCGCTACCGCAAGCTGAAGTGCCCGTCCCTCAACGACTTCCTCCGCGTCCAGCGGCAACTGGTCCGTGGCGGCCATGTCGACCACATCGAAGGCCACATCAAGCTCAGGGAGAACGGGCAGCCGAGCTTCGAAGTCGAAACGGCCGCGTTCACCGACGCCGCCGACGCCGCCACCGCGCTGGAGGGCATCGACCGCGGCGAGGCGGTCCAGCTGCCATACCGGGACTTCGTCAACCGCCTGGCGGAGGGCGACCTGATCATCGGCGAGATGGGAATCGGCCAGTCCACCCACCCCTGGTGCAACGTGCTCCTGCCCGATGGCGCCGCGAAGTCCTTCCTCGCCTCCGCCACCGCCGACCTTCACCAGGAGCTGTATGGGGAGTTCGGGCTCCTGCTGGCCTACCCGCTGCTGACCTCCAAGCTCACCACGCCGCAGATGGCGCTGCCCGCTGGGGAACTGATCTACCTTGCCGCCGCACTCCGCCACGCCTTCGCCGACTCCCCCGAGGTGATCACCTCGATGACCGCGTCGAACGAACGATGGTTCAACGACGCCACGGCCGCGAACGCCACGCTCTACGCCCACCCCTTCATCCGCGCCTGACACGAACGTCAACGCACACCCCGGGCGGGCGCTGGCCCGCCAGGGGGGAGGGGTGGACCAGCGCCCTAGCGTGGATCCGCCAGGGGGGAGACGGCGAACCCACGTCATCACAGCGTAGAGAGCATGGCCCCGCAGCGGGCGGAATGGCTGGCGCATCGCCCAACCGGGCGACGTCACTGCCGCGATCTGGACCCACCCGATGGTGAGGATGTTGCCCAGCATTGTGGTGGCGAACTTCTCCGTGTCGACTGCGGGGTCACGAGGTGCGTCGTGCTCGGCAAGCAGCACGGCGCACTCCGTTCTCCCGGTCCCTCCACCGCGCTCGGGCCTGCCTGCGACCACGAGCAGACCGGCTTTCCTTACCTACCAAGAGTTTTCTCGTCATCGTTAGGTTCGGTCTGCGAGAGGTCGGTGGTCTCGGCGAGGCCACCGTGTGCAGATCTCACCGGATGGTCGGGATGTTACGCAGCATGGCCGCCGCGATCTTCTCTGCCTGATCACACACCTGGGGATACAACGGCTTGAGGTCCTTGAATCCCAGCAGCTTGACCTCGAAGCCCTGGTCGTCACCGACGCCGACATGGAGTCGGCACGTGGTCTTGTCGTCCTCGGTGCGCACCGCAGGGTAGGAATCCACAGTGGCCGGAACGAAGGAGGTGAACTCCGACTTTCGCCGGTAGAGCTCCGGCAGGCCGCCGCCCCGCTCCCACGTCTTCACCTCCAGGTTAGCCATTACTTCTTGATCTTTGGCGAAGTTGGACCAGTGGCACCAGCTGGTGTCGTTCGCCGGGACGCGCGACCCTGTGCCGGGCACGGAGATGCCGAACTCCCCTCGCTGGGCCTCGGTCAGCAACCCGCACGGCGACAGGCCCCGCAGCTGCTTGGGTTGATCCACCCGCGGTGGTGCGGCGGGCACCGTCGGCGGTGTGGAGCTGGCGCTGGTTCCCGAGGTGGTTGTCGGAACCGAATACCACACCGTCATGCCACAACCGGACAGGACGGCGGCCATCCCGGCCGCAACACCTGCGCGCAGCAACGCCCGGCCAAGGCCGCGCCGGTGGTGGCCACGCTGGGCACGGCCAGGGGGCATCCCGGCAACGAGGCCGTTCATCCAGCATCCAATCGATGTCGGAGAAATCCCTATCGTCCTCGGCCGCACGTGGATCCGCCAAGGGGGCAAGGCGAACCCACGTCATCACAGCGTAGAGAGCATGGCCCCACAGCGGCCGGAATAGCCGAAGCGTCTCTCAACCGGGCGACGTCACTGCCGCGGTCTGGTCCTCACCCGATGGTGGGGATGTTGACCAGCATCGCGATGGCGATCTTCTCCGCGTGCTTGCACGGCGGGTCGTACTTCGGATCCGTTCCTGTGATGACGCTGAAGGAGAGCTCAAGGTTCTGGTCGTCGGCGACACCGACGCGCAGGAGGCAACGCTTGGCGTCGTTCTGCACCCGCACCGCTGGATGGCCCCCTATGTCGATCGGCTCGAAGGTCGTGAATTCCTTGCTCCGCCGGTAGATCCCGTCCAGCCCGGCCTGCCTGGTCTCCAGCCCGGCAGTCATGCTCACCGCCATCTCCGGCCGAGGATCCAGCCCAACCCACGTGCAAGCGGCCGTCGCGGCCGCGTCGTTGGTGATCGGACCGCCCTGCTTGCCGATGCCCAGTTCCGTGCGCTGTGTACTGGTCAACAACTCGCAGGGCTTGTCCAGCAACGCTTTCAGTTGCTTCGGCGTGGTCACCTTCGGCGCACTCGAAGGGACAGCTGAGCGCGTCGAACTTGTCGACGATGCCTCGGTCGGAACCGTGTACTCCACCCGGAAGCTGCACCCGCTCAACAAAACGACACCGCCCAGCAGCGCCGCGACCCGCGCCCAACACCACACTTCGGTCTTCTGCCGGGCACTGACTGATCCGTTTCCCTTACTGGTCAACGGTTTCCCCATTCCGCCAAGGCATCGCTCAGCCGTTCATCCAGTCGATCTCGGAGAAGTCCTCGTCCTCATCGGCGCGGCCTCGGCGCGGCGGGACGGAGCGTGGTCTGGGCTCAAGAGGTACCGTGGGCCGCACCGGAGCGAGCGTGTCGTCAGAGGTGTCATACAGCCGCATCTCCTCCGGCTCGGGGGAGGTGGGAGTTGGGGCCGGCTTCCGCTGGGCGGCCTCCACCTGGGCCAGCATCTCAGTCGCGCTGGCTCGTGCCTTGTCCCGGTAACGGGCGTCTTCGGCCTGAGACTCGGCGATCACCCGTTCCGCCCGCGCTTCGGCTTCGGCCAGCACCGCTCGCGATCGCGCAAGGGACGCCTCAAGATCATCAATCATTGTGACGTTTCTCCTTTGCTGTCAGCCTGTTCAGGGCCGTGGCACGATCAAGGTCAGGTCACCGAATGGATCTGTCGAGACCTTGCCGGCCAACGCGTCGAATTCGCTCCAGACCGTCTCCAGGTTCTTGGTGGTACCGGCGATGATCTCGTCCTGGAACTTCTTGTACTTGCCCTCGAACGCGGGCTTGAACTCCTCGTTCAAGCACTTTTTCAAGTAGGTCAACAAGCCCAAGCTCAGGTCGATCCCGACTCCCGCAGCCTGTCCAGCCGGTCCGCCCATGCCGCTGGCACTCTTGGCCGCACCCCCACCGACGTCCATGGCCATGCTGATTACGTTGAGCATGGGGGAGTCGGATTTGCCACGCAAGGTCTTGATCATGTCGTTAACGGCAAACGGGGCGTGCCCGCCGCAGACCGGGCTGTACAACCCGGCCGCCATGGACGCGGCGGACCGGATGATGCCCTCCATCACTCCAGCGTTGCCTGCCGACCATTCGCCCACACGTGCGATCGCCTGCGGCACGCTTTTGGCCTTCTGCAAGAACTTTTCCACGTGCGCGCCTGCTGCCTTGGCGGCGTCGCCATGCCAATGCTCGATCAAGCCTCGGAACTGTCTGTGCAGGTCCCCGTGGACCCCGGAGAGCCGGTCGGCAGCTGTCTGGAGGTTTCGGCCGTCTTCCCGGAAAGCGGAGAAGCTCATGCGGCGGAGCTTGCGATACGGCTTGAGAATGTTGGTCTGGAAGTCCAACTGGGAGAAGGTCCAGTCGTTGTAGACGGGGATGAACAGCTCGAAGAATCGCAATCCCGGCTCGCCTGCTGCCAGCAACTCGTCCGAGGTTTGCGCACCGCTGATGTTGTGCTGGAGGAACGCCTTGCCCTCGTTGACCGCGCGTTCATCCTGTTGAACTTGCGCTTCGTAGCTGGCGGCGTTCTTCACCGTGGCCTGCGCGATGCTCATCGAATCGGCTGCCATCGGTGTGCCGAACGCCTGCGCCACACTGTGGAGGATCTTGTAGAGCGTGTCGTCCACGTCAGCGCTCCCTGAAGGTGTGGGCGGCGCCTGAATCTGTGCCGGAGTACTGGCGAGCGGTCTGCTGCATGGCCGTCCCGATCGCTTGCGCATGCTCGGCGAATCCCTCAACCGACCGAACCAGGACAGCCACCAGCTCTTCGTACCGTGAGCCTTGGGCGGCGAACTGCTCACTGGCTGATTCCCGGTTCACCTGGCTGCTGGAGACCAGCAATCCCTGCTTGGCGATTTCCTGCACCTGAGCGGCATACGCCGCCCCTACCTGCGCGACCTCGGCTGAGGTCACCCCGAACTTCTTCGTGCTGGTCATCCCGACTCATCTCCCTCCCTGTCACGGCCGAACCGTCCCGCCCGGCCGTTCCCGCCCTACCGCGCCGTCCCCCCCATCGCCGCCGAGAAGCTCGGCCGACGAGGGCGAGGGCGAGGGCTCAGCCGCGTTGCTCCTCCACCAGCGCCCGTACCTGCGCCAGCAGCTGTTCTTGTCCGCCTGGGGTGATCGTGGCCCACCCGTTCCGCCGCACGTGCAGGTAGCGCCCCTGCGGCGTGTCGTGGAAGGAGACCACCCGGGCCGCTCGCCGCAGGCCGAGGCGGCCGTCCCGGACGGTGGCCCCGAACTGCCCGCCGCCCAGCACCGCGCCGAGCATGTGCGCCAGCTTCCGCGCGGTCGGCGCCGGTTCGCCGCGCTCGGTCAGGGCGTCGGCGAACTCCGGCGCGGAGGCGGCATCACGGCTGGCGTCCAAGGCGTCGGCACGAACGCTGACCGACTCGCCGGGCCCCGCAGGCATCGCCCCGACGAGGTCGACCATCGTGCCCAGCACCGCGTAGTCCGGCATCACGCCCAGCTGGACCTCGTCGCCGTATCGCACTGCCACAGCGGCCCATGGTCCGTCCACCGCCCCCACGGCCCGCACCAGCTCGCCACCCCACAACCGGAGGTCGACAGCCCACTGGAAACGCGCCAGCACCGTCACCGCGTCGCGCAGGTCCGGGCGAAGGCCTCCACGGACGGCCAGGCCGCGCTCGGTCAGGGCCGCAAGGACCTCGTGGCGGCGCTGGAGGCGTTCCTCCCAGCTGACGCCGCCGCTGGCGATCTCCAGATTCACCGGGGTCTCCCCCAGCTCGGCCAGCTCCCAGACCAGGTCGAACTCGGCGACCGTCAACGCGGTCACCGATGTGGGATGCGTGGTCATCGCTGTGGTGGTTCTCCGATCACCGGCGGCGGGATCCGCGGCAGATCATCCAACCCGTACAGATCATCGGAGAGGGTCTTGAACTTGTTCTCGTGCTCGGCGTCCTCTTCCGGCTGTCCCGCCGCACCGACTGGCGGCTGCAAGAGCGACTGACCGCCCGCGCCAGGTCGCCCGGCGCCCGGCATCGCCGGTCCGGTCCGGCCGCCCGGCTGGCCGGGCGCCACGCCCGCGCCGCCTCCTGGCATGCGCGCGCCCGCGCCAGGCCCGCCACTGCCCGAGCCGCCACTGGCACCGCCGCCGGTGTAGCCGGCGTAGAACCCGCCACCTGGCACGCCGCCGGTGCCACCGGGCTGACCGGCAACAGGGGCGGGAGCGGGGTCTAGTCGAGGCAGCACGGGGTTGCCACCGTTGCCGACCGCGCTGGGGGTCACACCCTGCAGCGTCGGATCCGGGCTGTCCTCCACCGGGCGAGACGGATCCTCGCTCCCACCGGGCAGACTGGGTTGGCCAGGATCGTGTCCCGGTTGCCCGGGACCGGTCCCCCCAGGGCCGGTTCCCCCGGGGCGTGGGCGACCAGGCTGCCGTGGATCACTCGGGTTGCGCCCACCCGGCGGCACCGGCGGTGGCTGTGGAGGCGGAGGTGCGGTGCCGGTGTCCAGGGCGATCTTCGGTGGCTCGGGCAGTACCGGCAAGGCGACGACGCGGTCCCGCGCGGTGGACTCGTAGCTGTAGAGCGCGCGGTTGGCCGCATCGTCTCGGGCGCGGTTGGCCATCAGCTGCTGCTGAACGTCGTGCTGCATGGCCACCACCGCCGCCGGGCTGAACACCCCCAGCACCAGCGACCCGACCCCGGGTTCGGAAACCGGCTTGTGCGCCTCGACCTTCGGCTTGGTCTCGGCGAAGGTCATCCCGTGCGAGGACGCCGAGCCCCCGCCGGTGGCCGCGACATCCTGCGCGCCCTGTGCCCAGGCGGCTGCTGGTCGCGCGGCCGCGGTCATGGCCTCGGCCGCTTGCCCGGACCAGCCGATTCTGATGGCCTCCAAGCCTTTTCGGACGGCGTGCTCGGCGTCGGCGGCGATGCGCTGCATCCCCCGCATCGCATCGACAGCATCATTTACCGCGCTGGTGCCCTGGCCTTGCTGCATCCAGGAATGCTTCTGTTCCAGCGGAACACCCTCGAACCGGTTCCGCCGGACCTGCGGCCCCTCACCCATGCCAGCCCCCTGTTTCCCTTCTACCCGCAGCTATCCGCGTAGCTTGATCAAGCCCTGCGTGGCCAACTCGGCCATCTCCAACGCCTTGGCACACAACTGCTCCGGCGTGTACGGCACTGGCTGGCTGTCGTAGGAGTACTGGATCCCAAGCCGCTGGCCGTCGGCAACGCTGACATCCACGAAGCAACCCCGATCGTCAGTCGGCCGCCGGTTCTCCACCGCGGGATATCCAGCAGCGCTGACCACCCGCGCCTTGACCGTGTTGCCCGGCTTCAGCCACACCTCAGCGCCCTGCTGGGTCGTCGGGGTGATGTAGTACGCGTAGCCATCTCGCGCCGTGGCCTTGGCCAGCCAGCAGCCCTTGTTCTTGAACTGCCCGATATCGTTCGTCTCGCGGACGGTGTCGATGCCAAGCTGTTTGGCCTGCTGCTCTGACACCAAGGCGCACACCTGTTGCGGGGTCAGCCCGTCTAGCTTGATTTCCTTGGGTCTGGCCGGAAGTCCAGCGGATGTTGCCGTTGCGCTGGCAGGCGTGTCAGGTGTGGTCGGTGTGCCCGGCGCCACCGTGCAGCCGGTGACAACTGCCGCCAGCAGGAGAACAGAAGACCAGCGGAGCAGACTAGTCAACGCGCTTGTATCCCTTCAACGCGCCAGCGATGTCGTCATCCGTGAACCCGTATTCTTTGGCAGTGACGCTGAGTTGTTCCGCTGTCGCCAGAAAGCTTTCTGCCAACGCCAAATAGCGCCTGTGATAGGAGTCTGGGGCGTCAACGAACCGCCAGCTCATGGCCACCGCCGTATCCTCGCTGACAGGATCGCCACCACACGGTGGCACCCGGAGCTTGTCCTGAAGCGCGCCGAGCTCGCGCCGCAGTTGCTCACCTTCACGCCGGAAGATCGCATGTGCCTGAAGGACCTGCTCACGACTCACTTTGATCTTCAGCTCGCCGCCACCCGACGGTGGCACTGCGTCCTCCCACCGGCCGTAATAGCCAGCCAGCTCGCTCATCCCAACCCCCTACTCGCGCCATCCCCGCGGGCCACGATAGCGCAGACGGCCTAGCGTGACCGACTGGTTCCCGTTCGGCCAGGAATGAGGGTTCAGTCTCACTCGAACGGCGGCATCGCACCGGCGCGTGGGAGTTCTCCCCGCGCGGACAGGTATCGGAACCCCTGGTCATATAGGAACTGCAACGCCCGGCGAAGCCTTTCCGTTGCCTCTAGGTCCGCGCGAGTGAAGCGCGTCGGGTCGGCTGCGGCGATAACCAATCGACGCCTCGCAGCCAGCACCGTCAGCTGGGGTACGTGGTGAGGACGGTCCTCGAATTCGACGTCAATCAGATCGCCGAGCGACAACACGATCGTCTCGCTGGGCGCTCCTGGCACATGTTCCATATCGGCTCCTTTTTCACAAAGCACGGAATCGGTGCACGAGCATGCAAAATGGGTCAGGCTGCCGCTCTACGTCACGGGGCAGAGTGCAGCGCTGCCTTGGCTCCGCACCCGGTTCCGGGGTTTCACGCCGGTCTCCATTGGCGTGCCTCACCAGCGACGGTCGCGGCGAGCTCGCGCACCTGCTCCTCGGTTGCATCCGCGGGCAGGCTGATCGCGAGCATGGTGTTCACCACCGTCCGCGCGCGAAGGCAGGGCTGCTGGACATAGTCGGCGAAAGCGGGAACTTGGTCTGCGGAGATCAAACCGTGGGTGCCGATGCTGTTGGGCACGCCCCGTGCGGCCAGGCAGGCGCTGAACTCCCGTGGGTTCGGCAAGCCGACGTGCGCCAGCATGCTGTGCCCGTTCCACGTCTCCGGCCCTTGGTCGTGCGGGATGACCAGATCGGCAACGTCCCGGAGCGTCTCGGACAGCAAGGCGGTCTGGCGGGCTCGGGCGCGAAGCCTGTCCTTCAGCCGAGCCAGCTGCAGGCGAGCGGCGGCAACGAGTGGATCTGCGAGCCGGTAGCTGAAACCCACCGCAGCGGGCGCGGTGGTGGCCGTGGCCGGTTCTTGGCCGTGCTGGCGGAGCACCCGGCAGGTGTGCGCGATCTCGGCTTCGTGGGTGAGCAGGAACCCACCTTCTCCGGAATCGAGCAGGTTGCCTTCCCGAGTGGAGAAGCAGCCGATGTCGCCGAGGGTTCCCGCTGGTGTGTCGTCGATGGTGGTGCCGATGGCCTGCGTGGCATCCTCGATCACTCGAAGACCGCGGGCGCCGGCGAACTCGACCGCCCGGCCGGCGTCTCCGGTGCGACCCCACTGGTGCACCAGCAGCACCGCCGCGGACTGCACGGTGATCTTTGCTTCGAGGTCCGCCAGGTCCAGTCCGACGCCGCTGGGGCCGCAGTCGACGAAGACCGGCCGTGCTCCGACGTAGAGCACCGGCGCGACCGAGCTTGCCGGGGCGAGCGCTGGCACCAGCACCTCGGCACCGGGTCCGATGCCCAGCACGGTCAGCGCCAGGTGGATCGCCGCGGTTCCGCTGGAGACCGCGACTGCCTCCGGCATTGTGAACCAGGCGGCCAACTCCAGCTCGTATTCTTTCGTCTCCATCCTGGAGTTCGCTTCCGATTCCATGCCCATTACCCCTTGCTCCAGAACGAATTTGGATGGATCAGGTGGGACGAGGTAGCTCAGGTTGCGGTCTTGTGGTCGTAGGCGATCAGCGCCGGGGCCAGTGCTTCGGTCACTTGTCGGGCGCGGGCCAGGTCGGGCAGCACGGGGCGGATGTCGAAGTTCTTGCGTGACTGGGGTTCCAGGTAGTCGTTGATCGTGTACTCCACCATCCACACCGCATCACCCATGTGCGGGATCTGGATGACCATGTCCACCACGGCAACCGAGTCGTTGAGGGGGTGGTGTTTGAAGGCGACCTTGCGGCCCGCGATCTCGACTACTTCCACTGTGGCTCCGGGGATCCCGGCGGTGGGACAGCTCCAGCAGGAACCGCCCGCCGCTCGTTCCTGTGGGCTGATGTCCCATGGACCGGCCCCGAATCTGGCGTACAGGACTGGCCTTGCCGGGTGATCGGTGCCGAAGACTCGGCACTCGCTGCCTCGGGTCGCCTTGTGGAATGCCGACAAGTCGAGCTTGCCGTCGGTCATCAGCGGCGCGAGATTGGCCCCGCCCAGCGCGTCGCAGGCGTAGACGGCGCCCCAGGGCGCGCGGTGCTCGGAAAGCTGGGCGAAGTACGGCTCGGCGGTGATCAGCGGGCGCTGTTGCGGCCGGGCCCAGGGTCGGCACGGCTGGCTTGAACGCGGGTGGACGCACGCCTGGTAGTCCGGCTCGCCGATGGAGTACGGCGCCGCCGCGTACTGATCTGGCACGGCGGCGGGGTCTCCGCACGCGCTGAGGCTCATGATGGTGCTGACGAGCGCCGTCACGGCCAGGGCTTTGCCACAGCGTGGCGACCCGCGCCTGCAGCGTCTACTTGTCATCGAATGTCCTTTCCCGTAACCCTTTCTAGGGGTGTCAGCTGTCTCTGCGGGCTGCATTTGTTGCCGCTGCTTGTCTTTGCGGCCACATGTTTCTGCGTTCACGGTTGCTCGGGTGCGAGTCGGGCCAGGGCGCGTTCATCGGCCAGCTCTCTGCGGACTTGGGGATTGGACAGGTAGTCGCACAGCGCGAGTTGCAGATCCAGGGTGTCCACGGCGAGCGTGGTCAGGTCGATGTCCATCGACAGCTGGTAATCGATGTGCCGGTAGAGCGGGGAGCCGTCGAGCATGCGGTGGCACCGCGTCAGGCCGCGGGCATAGACCCTCAGCACCGGCCGCCTTGGCAGGACTCCCCGCCACAGCGGCCGGGCCCCCTCGACGTCTTCCCAGCGCGCCGACCACTCAGTGTTGTTGCGAGAGAAGGCAATGCGCTCGGGGCTCATGCGCAGCGTGACGTAGCGGGCGCCAACCTGGCGCAGGTGCCGCATGCTGCGCCACGCGCACGCGACAAGCAGCAGCCACGGCACGGCCAGCCCAGCCACGGCCAGCGCGGCGAGATACCAGCGTGAGGTGAAGAATGGGTCGCCGAGGACGTCCAGCATCGCCGCGGTGGCCAGGGCTGTCCAGACGGTCACGCTCACCAACCAGGCCAGGACACGGCGCGTGCCATGCAGAAGAACCGCTTCCGATCTGGCCTGCACCTCGATCCAGCGCGTGCCGTCGAGGACCACGGTGGTCACTCGCGTGCACGGCTTCACCGGTGTGGCGGTGACGATGAGGCGCAGCAGTTCGTAACCAGCCACGGCGACCAGCACGGCGGCCGGGACGATCCATCCAGGACACGGCATGTCGGTTATGAAGGAGGCGAGGGCCGTGGCAGCGATGACGGTCGGACCGAAGCGCGCCGTGGCGGCGATCCGGTGCTGTGCCTGGCGGCGAGCCCACGCCGGCTGCGGTGTGGTGGTTCGCCTTGCGGGTTGGTTGCGGGTTGCCGCGATGTCGGCTCCCGGTGTCCGCGTGGGTCGGGCCGGCGAGCCAGCTGGGGTGGGCGCTGGCTCCGGTGGCGGGGCGGCGACTGCGGGGTCCCCTGTGCTCCCGGGCCTGTCCTCGTTGAAGATGTGGCAGCTCATGGTCGGTCCTTGCGTGGGTTCGATGGCGTTGCCGACGTGAGGTGCGGCCGGTACCACGGCCCGGCTCCGAGGGACGTCGGAGCCGGGCCGCGTCGGGGGCGCTGGCCGGTGGTGGTTCCGGTCTGTCCGGCCAGCGACCGCACCCGCTGGGGGGCTATGTCGTACTGCTCGCCGGCGGAAAGTGCCCGGGGCGCAAGGGCGGCAGACCGAGGAGCTGTTCCGCGACGATGATGAATCTGCCGATCGCCCGCCACTTCGTGACCTCGCGGGGCACGGTGAACGGCTCGTTGTCGTCGTACGGCGGTGCTGCGACGACGCGGTAGGCCAGCGCGCCGTCAGCGGAGGCGATGACGACATCACAGTGTCCGGCCCACCAGCACGCCCACCGCATTGCTGGGCGCTCGGTGCTGGGGTCGGTGATCTGGTCCTGTCGAAAACCCTTGCGCCGCAACCGCTCCGACATCAGGCGGATGTCGCGGCCCTCATCCTCAGCCGGGAGAGAGCCAGCTGGGAACCCGGGCGTCGTCATGCGCTTGCCTTTTCGTCGCCGTGCGGCGGCAGCTCGTGCCCGGATTCAAGTGCCCACCTGAGTGCGTCCTCCAGGGGCAAGGCGAAGCGGGCCAGGGTGGCGCCTGGATCGCGGGGGTGGTTCGTGGTGGGGCCGCCCCTGAGCCGAACGACCTGGGCGTCTCCAAGCTCGGGGAGGGTAACGACGTCGGTTGTCTCGTCACTGCACCGGATGAGCGCGTTCTCGGCGGCCCCGACTCCAGCCTGTGGCACGAGGGACCACCCGGCCTGCTGCGCTTGCTCGATCAGCACGGCATAGGGGTCGGAGCCCTCGGCACGATGGTGGCGGTCCACTGGTTCACCCCGCTGCGAGCAGGTCCGGGCTGGGTGATGCAGCCGGTGTCACCCGGACTCGGCGCGCCGAGGAGATGTCGATCGCGGTTGCCATCGCGCCGCGAAGGCGCCCGACCTCCAGGGGTTTGAGCAACGCGTGCTCGCCGGGAGGCGAGAGGATCGTGATGGGCTCGCCGAACTGGGAGACGACCGTGAGGTCGAACTCGCGTCCCAGTGTGTCGACGCACGGCACGGCGGAGCGAACCACCGCGGCGGCGCCGGTGATGGTGCAACTTGTCGTGCAGGAAAGTTCGTTGCTGGACAGGCATAGGCTCTGGAAGACCGCGCGCCGGAGGCGCTCGCGGAACTGGTGGGCCTGCAGGATGTTGAGGCGGGCGATTTCGCCGGGCGGGATGACGAGAAGGATGTCACCGCCGACGAGTGGCGTGATGGACAGCGATCGGCCTCGCCCGTTCAGGTCGCAACAGGGGACCCTGATGGTCTCCGGCGCGGCCGGGACAGTAGCCCTGGTCATGGTCAGCTCCTCCCGTGCGGGACGGATGCGAACTCGCGCACGTGGGCAGGAGATGAGCTGCTGCGGCTGGGTCGTGGATGCGCTCATCGCCTGCTCCGATGCCGTCCGCGCGATGGAACCCCGGCGGCACGAAGGTCGGGGGGCTCCGTGCCGCCAGGGGGCTGGGTGCCGAGCGTGGAATTGGCCAGCTGGTACAGGACCCGGATGGCGGCGGCCGCATGCCGACGCTCTTCGCGGCGCTCGCCGGCCGCGAGCAACACCTGGATCAACGCGCAGGTCGCGCGCACCGCGAGGTACGTGATCAGCAGGACAAGAGGAAGGGTCACTCCAGTCAGTGCCACCTCGGCCCCCTGATCTTGACCTCAACTCGGTCATGTAGTTTCTGTCGCCAGTATCCGAACTCGATACATCAGAGTTTGATACTTCCTAGGTTGATAATCAACCTTCGTCGGCGCATCCAAATGGGTACTGTTCGAAGCCACGCTGAGTGACTGAGGGAAGATGATCCCGACGCAACCGAGATGGGGCCGACTACAGGAAGGGTCTTCGGTGGCTGCTGTACGCACGGCGAAGAAGCTGGTGCTCGGCCAAGAGATCAAGCACATGATCGAGACGGCCGGAGTGACCCAGGCGGTCGCCGGAAGCTACATCGAGATCGGCCAGAGCAAGGTGTCGGGCCTGATCCGAGGCGAAGGCTCAATCACCGTAGGTGACCTCGAACGGCTGGCGACGAAGCTGGGATTCACCGACCCCAATTACATCGCGACGCTCCTGGAACTGCGGCGCGACAACCACAAGCGCGGGTGGTGGGACACCGGCTACCGGCGGGCGTACCACGAGGACATCCGCCTGCTGGTCGACGTCGAAGGGTGCGCTGATCGCATCCGCTCTGCCGAGGTCGAGATCCTTCCTGGACTGGGCCAGAGCCGTCGCTACGTTGAAGCTCTGCACGAGGGCTCCGGTACCGAGCCGGGCGGGCCGACCTTCGAGGACTACGTGACCGCTCGGCTGGCGAGACAGGAGATCTTCGAGCGGGCGAACCCGCCGGAGGTGCATTGGGTGCTTTCGGAAAGCTGCCTGCGCCGGATGCGGTGTGACGCCGCGGACATGGCTGAAGCCATCAGGTATCTGGTCACGTTGTCCAAGCGTCCCAACGTTTTCGTGCAAGTACTGCCGTTCAACTTGGTGCCCGGCAAGCGATCGCCGATCGGCAACCGGTTCACCCTCTTGCGGCTGCCAAGTCCGGGTCAGGCCGGGCCGATCGAACTTGCCTACACCGAAGGCGAGGGTCGCATCAGCTACCTCGACGACAAGGACGCGCTCAAGGCCCACGACGAGTCATGGACCCGATTGTCCGCGGCCGCCTTGGACTTCGTGGAATCCAGGAAGTTCATGGAGAAGGTGGCCGAGGCGTTCGAGGAGGTTGCGTGAAGGGAGTGCGCGGATGACCAGAGGTCCTGCGGCGTTCGCCGAGGACGAGTTCGTGAAGGCGATACGAAGCGAACCGGAGAAGAACTGTGTCCAGGTAGCCCGGCGGGACGGCTGGGTCGAGGTGCGGAACTCCCGGATGAAATGGCGTGCGGCAGACGACCACCGGCTGAGGTTCACCGCGTCGCAGTTCGACGCGTACCTCAACGGTGTCCGATGTGGACAAGTCGAAGGCCAGTGCATCGAGATCGTGGCAACAGGTAATGGTCTGTACCTGTTCCGCAGCACGATCGACGAGCAGAGCACGCCGGCACTGAAGTTCACCACGAGCGAGATCGAGGCGTTCCTCGGTGACGTGCGGGACGGCGAGTTCACCGAAAGCGCGATGGCGCGACGGATGGCCGCCTGATCCACTCGTGTGAGACTGAAGGGCTGTGACCGCTTGGCGGTTACAGCCCTTCGTCATGCAATCAGCACAAATGCCTAGGGAGACCTGGGAGCGACTGCTGACGAGGTGCTCGTCCGACTGTTGCAACCAGGTATCGTTCGCACGCCAGATGGGAGGGCGTCGAGCTCGCGGAAGCGGCCCCGATGAGCGTCAACCGATGGTGGGGCCGTAGCTCTTCGCCGCGTGACGCAGCTTCGTCAGCGCACCACGGAGCCGGGGCTTGAGCGCCTTGCCGATCACGATGCCGGGCAGGTGCTCCTGCACCACGATCCTGACCTTGGTATGGTCATCCTCGGCGACGGCCACACGCAAGTCGTCCAACGCCTGGAGCGTTCTCCGGTGCCCGGTCAGGGATTCCCGAGCATTCATCGTCACCTCGACGGCCCGGACGATCGCCTGGTGGAGTTCAGTCCGCATTCCCTTCTGCCACGTCGACGCCTCCCCCGCGCTGTCCCCGGTCCCGGCCCTGCTCCTGTTCAGGCTGTCCGCTGGTTTCCGGGGGCTGAGCGCGGTGGCCGGGAGGTCACCAGGAGCGGTCTGTTGAGCCAAGTCAGCACGGGAGGCCACCGGCGCCGTGACTTCCCGCGCGCCCGCGCATCCGGCACGGATGGTGAGTCCGAGATCGGCCGGGTTGAGCACGACCACGCCGAACCGTTGCAGCACAACACTTTTGGACACCGGGGATGCCAGGAGTGCTGTCTGCCTGTGGACATAAGCCAACGCCAGGGTGTGGGCCTCGCCCGGTGTGCCCCCCAGGTCGTTGACATCGATCTGGGCTTGGACCGCCAGTTGAGGTCGGTTCGCCGGGACCGAGGACACCCCGAGCAGCGCGAGTTCCTCCAGCACATCCTCCACCGACGGCGGATCGGCCTGATCTGCCGAAGCGACCCCGCGCAGCGTGTTCAAGGCGGGGCCGAGTTCAAGCAGTGAGCCGTCCGAAACCAGGGCGAACTGGGCGCGGGCCAGGATCGCGGCGAGGATGGCCGCGTCGCGGTCATCCAGCACGTCGGGGTCGAGCAAGTAGGCCAGCACCCTCGCGTCGATGACCATTGTGGACAACTGTGCCGCCTGCCCGTCGGGCTGGGCAGGCCCGACGGGCTCAATCGCTCCGCCGTGCGTGGCGCACGCCGCCGCCAGGCCTGCCAGTCGGGGCGGAGCTGGGTTATGACGTGCTCGGCGGTCTCGATGACGACCCGGCCTTCGGCATCGAGCCGACCGATCAGGCGACTGGGCAGGCCCCCGGGCAGCTGCTTGCACCACTCGGCCGGCAACTGCATCCGGCCCCGACCGTCCACGCTCACCCGCTGCCTGGTTCGCCCCTTGTCTCGAGGCGATCCTGACCGAGCGTTACTGATCATGCGCAGATTGTGGCTTACCGCTGCCACCGGGCTTCACCCGGATACCCCAAGGGCCAGTTCGCGGGCAGTGTGGATTTGCCGGACAACGTGGGTTTGCCGGACAACGTGGGTTTGCCGGGCAGATCGAGTTGCCGGGCATGTCGACCGACCGACAGCGTCCGCGGTAGCGAGCTGCCGTGAACGCTGCGCCTTAGGTTCGGCCGACAACACCAACCATCGGTCCACGCTGCCAGCGGAGGTCTCACGCCGATGACCTTCGAGACGGCAGCCCCGGCTGCGACACCACCGCACGGAGTCCGGGGTCCCGAACAACAACTGGGCGACCGCGGTTGCTGTCGATCTACCTAGTCATCCAGACTCGCACACGTGTTCGACCGAACGGTGCAACTCGCTCCCTCCCTCGGCCAGGTCTACGACCGCAGCAGACCGGTCTGGGTGGACCTCAACGAGCTGTACCGGCACGGCTTCCTCGGCGACGCCTCCTCCGCCACCCTGCTCATCCGCCAGCAGGGCCTCGTGGTGACCGGCCGGACACCGGGCACCCTGCACGCCTGGCTGCGCACCGAGGAGGGCTACTGCGCCGGGCTGATGTTCTTCCAGATCACAGCCCGCACCGAGAGCACCGCGCCACCGCTGACGCTCAAGCATCTGGTGCCCAAGGGGGCACTACGGCCGAGGGCACAGGAGGAAAGGGGACGGGAACCTCAGTACTGAATCCGAGGCGGGTGGCCACCCCACAAGCGGGTTGGTGATCAACTGAGGAGCAGTTTCGCGGCCACCGTCGCCCCGTCGGCCCGCACCGTGCCGGCCACGGCCTGCGCCCGCGCCCGGGTCTCCCGCGCCAGCGCGGTGCTCAGCGCGGCGGACAGAGAGTCCACGGTCGGCGTCGGACCGTCGTGGGCCGCACCGATGCCCAGCTCGGCCACCCGCGCGGCGAACTGCGGCTGGTCGGCGATCTGCGGCACCACCACCTGCGGCGCGCCGGCGTGGGTCGCGGTCGTCGTGGTGCCGGCGCCGCCGTGGTGCACGACCGCGGCCACCCGGCGGAACAGCGCCTGCTGGTTGACCTCGCCGACGACGAAGCAGTCGTCGCGGTCGTCGATCGGGACCAGGTCCGCCCAGCCGCGGGCGAGGACCACGCGGCGGCCCGCCGCCCGGATCGCCTCGATGGTCACCCGGCCGATGTCCTTCGGGACGTAGGAGGCCATGCTGCCGAAGCCCGCGTACACCGGCGCTTCGCCGACGGCCAGGAAGGCCTCGAGGTCGTCGTGGAGCGGGCGGTCATCCGGCAGCATCCACGCTCCGGTCTGCACGACGTCAAGATCCATCAGGCCCTCCGGCGGACACAGCACCGGGTCCGCCGCCAGCCACGGCCGTTCGGTGAAGATGTGATCGCGGACGTTGTCCACCGGCGGCAGGCCGATCTCCGCGCGGTGGTGGTTGAGCGGCTCGCGGTACAACGCGTTCGCCCGCTCAGCGCCGGCGTCCGGCTCCCCGGTGTCCCGACGTGGCGGTAGGCCGTAGGTCTGGAGGCAGGCGAAGACGTAGCGCAGGCCCAGCTTCTCGGCCACATCCCGCGCGCCGGCCGGCATCAGGCCGGTCGCCAGCAGTGCGTCACACCCCTCGGCGGCCGCCATGAGCGTGTCGAACCGGGCGGCGACCAGCTCGGCAGCGAACCGGCGCGCGTCGTCGGCGGTCGGTGGCTTCGCGCCGCCGACCAGTGAGCGCACCGACGAGCCGAGCGGCACGTGCGGCACGCCCACCCGTGCCAGGAGCGCCGCGAAGTCCTCATCCGGCGGCGCGACCACCCGTACCTCCGCGCCCAGGCCCCGCAACGCCACCGCGAGCCCCACCACCGGTTCGACGTCTCCACGCGATCCCACGGTGGTCAGCACTACCCGCATTTCGATCCCCTTTTCCCAGGTCACGGCTCCAAGCCGGGCAAGTCTGAAGCACGGCCCGGGTCTTGTGGCAAGCCCCCCGGTGCGCTATACGTTGAAGAGGGCAGGGAGCGCGGGCTCGGTCAGAGCAGGCGCGTGGCGTAGCGCGTGAGGGCGCCGTAGCGCACCGACGTGATCCGCACCCGCAGTCCCGACCTCGGCGCCTCGATCATCTTGCCGCCGCCGAACACCACATGATGGCCTCGGGCAGGCCACCGCGGCCTCGGCGTGCTGGCGGCATGTCGACCTCCCTCCGCAGCGAGGACCAGCAGGACGGATCAGCGGCGCCGCGGCGGATGCGACGCCTGTCGACGCTAGGCCGAATGGGTTAGCTCTGTCGGTTCGACACCGGAACGACCAGCAGGAAGACCAACTGCTCGCCAACCATTCCATGGAGTCGAACGTACGTTCGATTACGGTGGTAGGGTCGCTCGCCATGGACGTGCCGCTATCCCGAACTCCATCACCACACGGCGTGCTGCGTTGCCGCGTCGATAGCACCGGCTCGCAGGTGGCGGTCCTGCCCGCCCGATGTCCAGCTGGCGTGCACCACCTCGACGTGACCAAGCTCCAAGCCGCGGCGAGCGAGTCCGTGATCGTGATCCGGTGCCCTGCCTGTGCCGTCGACGATCCACATGGCGATCATCAGTGGCGGCTGACGGTCCGCGCCCCCTTGCCCGCTCGCGCCGAACTTGATGACGTGCCCTACCACGCTCTTCGACTGAGGCTCGGCTGCAACTGAGTGCACGGGGAGGATCCGGCTAGATCCTTCACCAGGCGCCGGCAGCGCCGTTGCAGGCTCCGTCGGCGGGCCTTTCGGCACCGCAGTGCGCGTGGTGGTGGATTCCCGCTGAGAACTACTACCCGGGAACCAGTTCCACCCGGGCGCTGCGCGTGACGGTGCCAAGTTGGGTCGTGGGGTCGCTGAATCGGGTGATATCACGGCCACGCGTGGTACGCCGCCTGGCGGCTTGGCGAGCAGTAGGACAGCTGGTGGCGCCAGTGCCCCAGCTCGCGTGATCGAGACAATCGCACGTACCAGGGCACCGGCATTCTGCGGACCAGAGTGGGGTGGGGCGCAGACCATAATCCTGGCCTGCGCCCCACCCTGCGTACGGAACTCAGTATCTCCGCAGTTCAGTACCTACTGATCTGCTGATCTCGGCCCGGGTGTCGGGCTATCGCCATGGGGCTCACCCACCACCTCGTACGTCTGTTTCCCGTGTCCGACGCTGACCTTGACCGGGTTGAGCAGGACAGGAATCCCCATCACGAGCACGAGCAGAAAGGCCAGTCCGATCGCGACATAGACCATGAACCCGAGCGGGGTACCAGTGGCCAGGTGCGCGATCATCACTACGCTCGCCACGAGCAGCGACCCGGTAACCATCCCTTGCCACAGCGTCGCAGTGGTCCTGGGCGAGGCCACCACAAACTGGAAAACCTGGGCACGCCCGGCACCGTCCGGGTCGACGGGCTGACCGGCCGCGCTCGCCTTGTCCTCTTCGGCAAGGCCAGGCGGCGTCTCGTTGCCCTTGCGCTCACGGTCGTAGAGATCAGCCCAGACCCGCATGACCTGGGTGACCGCGTGCGTGTCCAAGCCGCAGGCCTCGAGGAACTTGCGCACCTGGTCGCTCTGCTGCGGCAGGGCCTCCCGCTTGGGCTCGAGCAGGCTGTACAGCGAGGAGGAGGGGATACCCGAACGCCGGACCAACTCGGCCCGGCTGGCGCCGGAGCGGGCCTGCAACATGCGCAGCAACGCCAAGAACTCCGCCGTGTCCCCGGCCTTGAGCTCCGTCGCCGGGGTCGGCACCTCGGCGGGGTGAGCCGTTACCGGCGGTGAGGCGTGAAGGCGGGCGGCCCTGCCCGCTCGTCCCTGGCCCTGAAGGTAGAGCCGCTGCTCCCTGATCACCCCGTCCCGACTCCGCAACTGCGGACGGACTTTCACCCCGGTCAAAATCTCGATCAGCGAAGCAGGGTCAGCCCCGAAGGCGCGCAACACCTGAAGGGCGTTCTCCAGCTCCACCACTTCCTGCCCGTCCGGCCGGGTCCTGACCATGCTGTGGTGCCGGACAGCCTGCCACGCCTTGGCCGCGACTCCGGACTGGCCGAACAGCGAGTGCTCGTGGGAACGGAGAACCGTCTGCAAGAAGTCCAACTCCACTGCGGAATGCGCCAGAGCGGCGGGCAGGATGGCCCCCGCTTCGAGGCTCGGGGCGGCGTTGCTGATGGGGATCGCGTCGATGATGCCGGCCTGCACGAGGCGGCCGGTCACGTTGTTGGTGGCCTGGTTGTTGCTGGTCACGGTGCCTGCCCGTCACCGCCGGCCAGCGCGGCCGCGGCGGCGGTGCGTAACCGGCCCAGCATCCGCGCGCTGCCGAAAAGCAGCGCCCAGACCAGCAGCGGGACACCGAACGCCCATGGCAGCAAGTGGCCGAGACTGTGCAGCCAGATGCCCGTGCCCGTGATCACGGTGAAGACGAGCACCAGCGGCATGGTCACCGCGTTCGTGGGCGCGCCAGCGGGAGTGGGGGGACGGTCCGGCGCGGACGCTGGATGCGGGACAAGGGACCCCATGGGCCCTCCTACTCAACGAAGTGGCCACTGCCCCGCCGCCGGCGATGGCGACGGGGCAGACGGATCGGCCGGAAAGAGAGGGTGGTGCGCCCCCGGGAAACGGCTGCAACCGCATCGCAGGGGTGTCACGATGGCGTGACTACTTCAGGGTTTCAGAATCGACGCGCGGGATCAAATTGACAGCACATACCCTCAATCTACATAGACCAAAGGAACTACAAAACTTTGTCCCGAGAATTCCAGCGGCCGCCACGATGCCAGATTTTCTGGCCCTTGACATCTGACCATTCACCTGGCGTTTTGGCAGGTAGGGGCCTTCCAACGTTCCATCCGAGGTGCTGGAACAGCACCTGGACCCGTAGTATGGCGTGCGCCCCCGGCAACGGGTGGCACCTCTCAACGAGGCCCTTGATGCCAACGGATCGGCCAATCAAGGTCTGAACGGCCTCCCGCTGCAACGGGGGGCCGTTCCCGTCTCTCAGGTCTAGACATCCACCTTCGCCCTTCCCAGCGGGCTGTCACCATTCTCGCAAGCACTGTCCGGCTTGCGTGCCGATAAGTGAAAGGTCGTCGCGTTCCTGGACGGAGCGGACAGCGTCACAGGCCGAGTAGCCAGCCCACTCCGAACCCGCCCGCCAGCCCCAGCAGCAACACCAGGGCGAGCAGGAGCGCCAGCGTCCACGCCGACAGCGACCACCGCGGCAGGTCCGGGCAGGCCGCGCCGGCCGGTTCCTCCGCCGCAGCCAGGGCGGGGCGCGCTTCGGCGCCCGGCAGTGCGCGCATCTCGACCAGGTGCGTCTCGGCGAGTTCGGGATGCCGCGCGAGCGCCTGGCGGCGGTGCAGCCACCGGGAGATCAACCCGTTGTCCGCCCCGCAGCTGAGCAGGTACATCTCCAGTTGCTTGTGGGTGGGCAGGGTGTCGCGGTTGCAGATGTTGTGGATCGTCTGCCGAGAAGTCGGGCGCCCCAGGACCGCGCTGCGCTGCGCCAGTGTCTGGTAGGACACCCCGACCATCTCGCGAATGATGCGCAGCGCGGCCACGAAGTCGGCCACCGTCCCCAGCGACTCCGGCTGGGGCCAGATCGTGGTGTCGATGCCGGGCAGGAGCACCCGGCCGACGCCGATGCTCAGTTGGTTGATCCTGCAGACGGTGGCGTCGACGACCTGCAGCGACGGGTGACACCTGCTGGTCAACGTCCTGGACATGACGCAGACCAACGAGGAGTTGCGGTGCCCGCACTGCCAGGGCACCGGGACCTACGACCACCGGCGTGAGTTCGACCGGTGCGTGATGTGCAACGGGGAAGGCCTCCGCCACGGTGATCAACGCGGTGTGGCCGCGGTGCGGAGCCGCGGTACTGAACTCAGTGGGTCCGTATGTACTGAGCTACTGAGTTCATCCTCCTGCACGAAGAGCGCGGGGTACTCGACCCGGCTCGGCGGGACCAGGAGCGCGGCCGGCCCGTCCGGTGGTGCCCACCATCTCGGTGGTGGGCACCACCGGCGTGTCCTACACCGAGCGCAGCATCCGGAGCGAGCCAGACTCGGTCTGTGGCGGCACCAGCGGGTCCACCAGGTTCTTCACCTCCACCCAGCGGGCCTTCCAGGTCCCCTCGACCTCCTCGGCCGAGACCCCGAACCCGTGCAGCAGCAGCGCTTCCAGTACCGGCCACTTCGGCAGCGTGCGCCCGGCGAAGACCCGGTGCAACGTGCTGGCCGAGTCCGGCACCACGCAGGGCATCGTCTTGCACAAGGCGCGCAGGGAGGGCTCGCCCTTCTCCCTGCGCAGCTGGCAGAGCTGGAAGGCCAGCTCCGCGATCCCCGCGCGCGCCGCGGCGGAGAGCACCATCTTCTTCACGAAGGTCTCCTTCCTGGTGGTGACCCCCGCGAGGGTCGCCACCAGGTCCGCAGCGTCAGGGGCAGGCCGGTGCCGCCGGCGGGGAAGGCGGGGCGCCGTTGCCCTTGGTCAGCAGTCGGATCGCCACCTCCCCCAACGCGACGGTGATCATGCCGACGACCGTGGCCGTGAACAGTGGCTCGTGGCCGGTGAACAGCAGCATCGGGAAAAGGACCAGGTTCACGGCCACGATGAGCACGAAGGCCTTGAACCAGTCAGAGGTTTTCTTCAACCATCACTCTCCTGTAAATCAGCCGCACCAGCCAGGTGTGGGCTTTCGGGTATGGACTTCTCACGAGAGCCACTCGCGAGATAAGGCATCTTACACATAGGGCGACACAGACGTCATCCCGGCGTGTTATGCCACCACGGCCGTGTCGCCAGAACACCCCGATAGGTGACGAAGCGTTGATCTACTTGCCCCAGAAATTGCTACCGGCCAGTAGCACACAAAGGACCAAGTGGTCCGGACCATGGGCTTTCCGGCGAAACAAAATGAAACATGGGAGCGCGCACAGGTATCGATTGCTGGCGGAAAGTTGTCCAGATAGAGAAAGAACCTCTCGGTGGCTAGCCGAGAGGTTCTTTGATTCCCCGATGCCCACACCTGGCTGGTTTTGGCGATCTACAGGACTTCGGGAGTCTGTGGTTGGCAGCGCCCGGTCAGCACGCTCGCCCGGCGACACGCCGGACCTGGAGCAACTCGGTGGTTCCGGAACTCGCGCGAACCAGGCCGGGACATGCCGACCGGAGGTTGCCGTCCTGGGCGTGAGCGCGGTGTCGCCGGGCCCAGGACCGCGAGTTCACGGCACGAGAAGTCCGCCAGGCGGGGACACCCGCTGGCCACCACGGACGCGAACGTTCTCCTGCCACACGGTCATCCTACCGCTGGCACCACGGGAGAGCAGGCCGAATACGGCCAGGATCGCATCGCGTGCACGTGCTGCACCCGCAGCACCATTCGGAGGTCTGCACCAAGCCGTGCGCATGGTTCGTCGACGGCCCACGCGGCCCCGCAAGGCCCGCTGGTCAGCCTCCCGCACGGGCGAGACTAACCACTGGAGGAGGTCTGCCCGCGTCTGTGTCGCTGGGACTACCTGAAGAACCACACGCTGCGCGGTCACCAGGTGAGCGGAGGGGGGACCCTCCGGCGCCACGCGCAACCACTTCGTCACCCTGCGGGACGCCGCCATCGGATCGAAGTCCAGCCGGTCGCCATCGGAGAACAAGTTGGCGGCACACTGGTCGCCCAAAAGGCGTGTGACCTGTGTTTCCATGCAACTTCACTCCTAATTTGGCGAACGGCGACATTCGATCTGGCGGCGCTACGTCATGCCGAGGACTTAACCACCCGAATGGGCTTAGGGCAACCTCAATACCTCATTCGGGATGGGTTGGAACACTCTGAAACACCCTGCAACATTCTGCCGTTCCCATGAAACAGACTCAGACTTAAGGAAGTGTTATACATACGCGCCCGTTGTAGACCCGACACGGTGATGTGACGCAAGCGAGATAAACCCAGTTCAGGGTGTCACGTCCAAATTCGTCTTGCCCCTGCGGCGTCACTTTCCGGGTTTGTCATTTGAGAGAAAATCTGTCCTCCGAATTGATCTTTTTCCGCTGACCTCGCTCCCCTGACCACCGGGCAACCACAGCGGCCGAGCCGCCGTGGTCCGCACCGCCCAGGCACCGGCGCGTGCTGTGCGGCGGAGGACGGCCGGCGCCGGTGAACACCGGGGCGCGCTCCTCCGCCTTCGCAGGCCGGGTGCGGTCAGTCGAGGATCTCGGTGATCTTGACCGTGATCCGCCGACGACGAGGTACCAGTGGTCGTCGTAGGGCACCTCCAGCACGAAGGAGGTGAACTCCTGGAAGCCGCCGTAGTACTCGTACTAGTTGGTAGTCCTCGGCGGGGTCGGGGTGCGGGGTGTCGGTGGTGCCGGACACGAGGTGCTTGCCTTTCCGGAGGGTTCAGGCTGCGGTTGTTCTCGGCCGATGTCAGCGGGGAGTCAGGCTGCCGCCAGGGAAGCCGGGGCGCGGGCCTTGCTCAGGACGAGGGCATCCCGGCGCGGATGCCACACCAGGATCGAGTTCTTCTGCGGGCTGGCCCTCGGAACATCCCCACGGGCGTGGGGCGCACAGCATCGACTCGAACTGGCGCTCAGCCCCAGCGGAACATCCCCACGGGCGTGGGGCGCACGTTGACCGAGGTGAACTCCCCCGGCGCGAAGGCGGAACATCCCCACGGGCGTGGGGCGCACCCGACGTCCCGTTCTGGCTCACCGCGTGTGTGCGGAACATCCCCACGGGCGTGGGGCGCACGAAGGCTGCTGTTCAGCGTGGTGCTGGCGCACCGGAACATCCCCACGGGCGTGGGGCGCACAGGGCCAGGCGCTTGCGGGTGGCGGTGGCCATCGGAACATCCCCACGGGCGTGGGGCGCACCGGGACGGCGCGGCCACGCTGGAACACGCGGTCGGAACATCCCCACGGGCGTGGGGCGCACCCCCTGGAAAGGATGTCGGCCAAGGCGTCGAGCGGAACATCCCCACGGGCGTGGGGCGCACGGCACCCGCGTCCACTCCCGGCACTCGGTGGGCGGAACATCCCCACGGGCGTGGGGCGCACACTTCGCGACCTGCACGTTTACCACGGCACTTCGTGTTCTTCAGCGTCCTCACCCTGAGCTGTCCAGCGGATCAGGGTGAGCCCGTCAGCCTCGTAGGGCTGGCGCCGGCGCTCTCCGGCGGTGCGGATGGCAAAGCCCTGCTCGGTGTCGGCTGGGTAGACCAGCACCGCCGCGCCGTCCCCGATCACCGCGCTCACGTTGTCCCACAACAAGTCCCGGACCCGGGCCGAGACGCTGCCGACGAACATCCCCGGCATCGTCTCCAGCATCCACCGGCTCAGCGCCCCGTGCACGTGGTCGGGAACCGCGGTGGTGGCCAGCACAACCATCGACGGCACAACAACCTCCCCAGCTCAGCCGATGCTGTGTTCGGCATAGTTGACCCCCGCCGGCAGCACCCCCAGCTCGGGATCCCACAACGACACCAACTCCACCGCCTCGTGTTCCGGCACCGGATCGGCCTCCTCAGGGGCGAGGAGCTGCTGGATGTCGGTGACGATGCGGGGCAGCAGCTTGATCAGTCGCAGCTCGTCGCGGAAACGGCGGCGGGCCTGTTGTTCCGGGTTGCTCGCGGCGTGCAGGGCGAAGGCCAGCGGGATGGTGGTACGAGCCTTATACAGATCGGCGATGTCGTGGACGAAGGCGTGTTGCTTGCCGCTGTGGACAAAGCCCAGCGCGGGGGAGCAGCCCAGCGCCAGGATCGCGGTTGGACGATGCCGTACAGGCAGGTGTTGGCCGCCGACAGCGCCAGGTTGACCGGGTCCTGCTCCTCCCACCGCGCTGGGTCGTAGTCGCGCCGGAACCGGGGAATCCGGTGTTGCTGGGCCAACTGCTTGTACAGCGCCTTGACCCGCTGCCCTTCCAGACCACGCAACTGCGCCAGAGTCGTACCCGGCGGGAGTCCGGTGCCGAAGCGTTTCTCATACATCGCCACCGCCACCCGCAGCCTGATCTGCTCATCGGCCCAGGCGCGGGCCTGGTGCTCCAGCCACCGGGTGGTCAGGGAGTCGGGCAGGATCCCGGCGTAGCTGCGCACCCCACCGGCGCCGGTGCACACCACGGTGGCGCCGTGGCGGGCGATGGTCGCCAGCGCCGGTTGGGTGATGGAAGTGCCAGGGCCCAGCAGGATGCAGGACAAGGCAGCCACCGGCAACGCGATCCGATCCACCCCGCGCGGGGTGTCGATGCGGGCATGTACCCCGGTCTCGTCCTGCACGATCCGCACCAGGTCCAGGTAGAGGAAGCTCAGCGAGTCGGCCACCCGCGGCAGCATCACCACCGACGGCGCGGCCAGACGCCGCCGCGCCGGGCCGGTCACCAAGGGCTGCGCACCGGGGCGAGGCTGAGCAGGCCGCAGCCGTAGGCCTTGCCGCGTCCGATCCCGCGCAGCACGGCCTGGCGGGCGATCTCGGCGTCGGTGATGGTGGCGATGCCCTGGAAGCGGGTGCGGGGGTGACGGATGGTGTCCTGGCTGCGGGCGGAGCGCTCGGCGGTGATCATGGTGGTCTGGGTCTGGTTGAGGGTCAGGCCGTGTTCGGGGGCGCGGAGTTCCCACCAGGCCAGGGCTTCGGCCTCGGTGCGGGCGATGCGCTGGCCTTTGCGGTAGGGCGGTTGGTCACGGGCCAGGCGTTTGCTGCTGCAGGCCACAATCCGGTAATGCACCACCACTCCGGGGCGCAGCTGTTCGATCAGCGGGGTGATCTCGCGGCACTCGTGCGTGCCGTAGTCCTCGACCAGGTTCTCCGGTGCGGGTTCGATCTGGCTTTGCACCAGGATCTGCGGGCCGGCCGCATCGTTGTCGAGGCGGAAAAGGACGCCGGCATGCCGGCGCGGTTGGTCGCTGGGCTGATCAGGGAACAGGGACATGACGGTGCGGTGCATGCCGACGGCGTTGTGCAGGTCGGCGCGGCTGCGCTGGTGGCGCAGGTTCGGGGTGATCCGGGTCAGCCAGAGGGTCATGACGTGGTGGATTCCAGGTAGGTGTGCAGAGCGGTGAGGTAGTCGCTGCCGTACCCGCCGCACAGCGCGGCGGGCAATGCCCGGGTGTGCAGGTAGACCCGCCGGTCGTGGTGGGCGCGCTCGTGCGGGTGGAAAGAGGAGGGCAGGTCCGGGAGTTCCTCACTGCGGCAGACCTCCTCCTGTGGTCCGGGTGGGGCTTCCAGGACGAACTCCACGCTCACCGTGGTCTTGTCCTTCCCGCGGGGTGCCGGGCGCGCGAGGGGGAGATGGTCGAGTTCGGCCGCGGCGTGCTCGATCGGCGCGGGGGTCAGTAGCAGCGGGGCCTCGGCGGGGCAGCTGCGCCGTCCGAGGTAGGGCGCCCAGACCGGGTGGGCCAGTGCCGCGGCGATGCCGGTGATGACCTCGGCGGGGCCCTCCAGGGCCGCAGTGAAGGCCGCGTCGGCCAGGTAGTGCCGGCGAGAGGTGATGGTGGCGGTGTCCAGGGAACGGCGTTTGCCCTCGGAGGTGGGCACGGTCTGCTCCGGGCGGCGTCCGCCGCCGACGGTGTGGAAGTCGCTCATCCGGACACCGGGCCGGTCGATCCGGACGGTGAGCACCAACTTGTCCCACCGGGCGTCCAGCGGTGTGGTGCGGGGATGGCCGTGGGCGGAGCTGATCAGCCCGAACAGCCCGGAGCGGGTCGGGTAGCGGTGGGTGTCGCGATCGTTGAAGGCCGCCGCAATCCCCCAGGACTGCATCGGGCCGGCCAGGTGCAGCAGGATCCCGATCACCGCGCCTCCGGCGCCGCCGCGGCCAGGGCCGCACCGATAAGCTGACCGAAGCTGGCGTGGCGCTGCCCGAGCCCGTCCAGGGTTTCCTGTTGCAGGGCGGCGTGTCCGGCAAAGGGCAGGGTCTGGGTGCCCAGCAGGGTGTTGACCTGGGTCGCGTAGGTGGCCAGGCCCTGGCGCGAGGGTGCACCGAAGCCGCCGGTGCCACTGGCCGGGGAGACCGGTTTCTCAAACGCCGCGGCCAGGGAGACCGGGCGGTCGGCGCGGACGGCGAGGTAGGCCAGGTCGGGGACGGTGAACGGGGCGGTGCTGTTCTTTTTGGCCTGCGGCATCGCGGTGCAGAAGGTGTCCAGGAACGCCTCGGTCACCGACAGCGCGTGCGCCGCATCGCCGTTGAGGTTGGTGGTCAGGTCGGTGAGGTTGATGCTGGCGTAGCGGTAGAAGACCCCGGTGGTGAACTCGTTCTGGCTCAGGTGACCGCCGCCGGTAAGTTCGGCCGGGTTGAGGTCATCCACCGCGGTGAAGAAGTCCACTTCGATCTCGGTGGCGTGGGTGGTGAAGGCGTGAGCGACCTGCACCGCGCCGTCCACTTTGGACCCCGGGACCTCGGCGAGCATCCGGCCGAACAGGGCGGTGCTGCTGTTGCGGCTGGTGATCAGCTCGACGATCTGCTTGCGGGGCAGCACCTCGGCCAGGTCGAGCGCCTTGTCCCGCTTGTTTGCCTTGCCACCCTTGGGTTTGCCGTCCTCCTGCTTCTCACTCGTCTTGTCCTGGGCGGTCAGGGCCTGTTCCAGGGTGTCGCGGTGGCCCAGACAGACCTGGACCAGCTCGGCGATCGAGTCCTGGGGAAGGTAGACCAGCACGGTCAGCCCGGCCTTGTCGATGCCCAGCTCCGCGGAGGCGGCCACCGCACGCCCGGCGAGACCGGCCAACTCCTGCGGCCACTGGTGCACCGCGTGGAGGTCTTCGGCGATCTTCTTGGTCAGCCGGCGGGTGCGGACGGCGGGGTCGGCCAAGCGCTGTTCGACTTCCAGGCGCACGGCGCGTTTCCAGCACTGGCTGGAGACCCGGGCGCGTTCCTTTCCGCCGTATACCACCGATTTCGGCGATCCGAGGTCATCGCGGTTGAGGTTGGCATAGGGCAGGGTGTGCAGGAGGTGGAGGTCGAGGTAGCGGGCGGGGGCGCTGGTCACGTCTTACTCTCCGTTGTCGGCGGTGTCGGGGTCGAGATCGATGAGGGTGCGGTAGAAGTCCTGGAGCCATTCCTTGGCCACCAGGCGCGGGGTGTGTTCCCAGCGGCACAGGTCGTGGAGCAGGCGCACCCAGTCCGGGCTCGCGTTGACCTCGTTGAGGCGGCGGATGACCACGGGCAGGTGGCGGTGCAGGCCGGTGAGGCTCTGCCGGCAGAGCACCCGCAGATGCTGTTCGGCGCTGTGGGGGTTGATCGCTTTGGGCTGGCCGGGACGGGATACCGCTGCCCGAGCCAAGGACACGCCCACCGTGGGCAGCTCCCACCACCTCGCCGCTTCGGCGGGTTCGTCGGGGACGGCGTTGTCCGGTGACGTGGTGGACTCCTCGGAACCAGCGTCCTCGGGCGGGGTGGTGGGGTTGTTGCGGTGGTGGGTGGCGGCGGGCTGGGCGGCGATGAGGGCGGCCACGGTGTAGTAGGCGCGTTCGCGTCCCGGGCTGGGATCGCGGGGCAGCCAGCGGGCGAGCACCTTGTGGGTGGCGGCGTTGGCCTCCTCCGGGTTGCGGCGCTCCGCGCGGCGCAGGTTGGCCCGCGCGCTGGGTGAGGTGGCGCAGAGCCGGTGGATGTGGGCGACGAACTTCACGTACCCGGTCTCACCGGACGGGGCGACGGTGGTGCTCACCTGTTCTCCTTGCCCCACTGGGGGTTGTCGAAGTTGCGGCGGGCCGCGGCCAGGGCCTTGACCACGGCGGGCTTGGTCCCCTCGGCCTCCGACAGCACGGTGTTGATGGCCCGGTGGGCCAAGGTCCGGAAGGCGGCCGAGGAGGTCTCGATCTTCTCGGCGCGCAGCCGGGCCCAGAACTCTTCCTCCGCGGCCGGCCAGTAGAGCTGGGCCGCGCGTTCGGGCCAGGGCCCCCGTTTCTTCCGGTCGGTGGTGTCGAGGACCTGCTGCCAGGCCCGCGCCAGCACCGCCTCCAACCGGGTCCCGACGGCCTCGGCGCGCTCGCGCAGCAGGCCGATCTGGTGCGGGATGCGCGGATTGTTCTCCTCCAGCCAGTTCAGCACCGGCGGGGTCACGGAGGAGAACCACCGCTTTTCCCGGGTTTGGCCGTCCTGATCGAAGCCGTAGGCCCGTACCCGCAACCGCGCCCGCACCTGCTCAGGCAGCTCGGCGAGGGTGGCAAAGGCCGTCGGGCGCCGGGGTTGGGCGCTGCTGGTGCTGGTGGAGCGCAGCAGCGCGTCGAGGTCACGCCAGAGGCTGCGCTCGACCTTGGCCGGGCGGCCGTAGAGGTTGCTGTCCTTGCTGAGCTGATAGATCAGGTAGGGATCGGGCACCTCAGCGGCGGGCTGGCGCCAGGCCCAGGTGACGTAGGCGTCCACGACGTGCTCCCCGGTGGCATCGGGGCAGAGCAGGACCGCGTGCCGGGAACGCCCGGTGAGCAGCCCTCCGGGCCAGCTCGGCCGCGGCGGCAGCCCCAGCGGGTCCACGGGCTCGGTGCGTTCCCACGGGCACAGGCCGGGTTCCTGCTCGGGGTTGCCGACCGGGGCGGGCAGCCCGGCCAGCAGGGACTCGAACAGGGTGTTGCCGATGGGGTGGTAGGACAGGGTCGAGCGCAGGATTCCTTTGGTGGAGTTGGAGAACCGGGCGCCGTTGACGGTGCGGGCGGTGCACTTGCCTGCCGGGCCGTAGTAGTGCTGGATCAGCAGGTGCAAGACGGCGTCCCGGGTGCGGATGGGTTCGGGTAGCTGATCGGTGAAATGGCCGAACCAGACCTGGTTGTTGCCGGTGGGCCGCCCGAAGACCAGCTTGTTGATCCCCGAGGAAGACGGGCACTGCTGGGCGAGGGCGGGTTCTTGCATCCACGGCCGAGGCCCGAACAGGTCGAAGGCCTCGGAGTGCTGGGCGAAGTAGGACTCGATCGCCTCGGGGTCGAACCGGCCGCTGCCCGCTTCGGCGGGGTCGAGCAGGTGGAAACGCCGGTCCAGCCAGTCGTCGGGGCTGGGGTGTTCGGCGGGGTCGCTGGGGGCCAGGCCGGTGATCCGGGCGGCCAGCGCGTAGAGCACCCGCCACAAGGCCGCGGCCGCCGGCGGGATCGACACCGCGAGGTCGTCGATGTCGTGTGCCTGGGTGAACAGCTCCCGCAACCCAACCCAGGACACGCTGGCTCCCCGGCGCACCGGAATCCACTCCCGCTCCAGCAAGTCGAATCCGACCTCGGTTGTGCCCATTATTTGTGCCCCATCCACAAAACCACCTTACGAAAGCTTGTCGACCGAGTCGCCAGGTTGCCCTAAAAGGTAGCCACCACGGACCAACACAGAGCGAAGCAACCCATTCGGGTGAACCTCCACGTCCCATCTCAGGTCGACCCGAAGCACACGACCTCCCACCGACAACATTCTGAGCAGCGGATACGCGATGGGTCGCGCTTACGGAACCCTCAACCTTGTCTCGCGCGAGCGATCAACACACTGTCGTCTTCTGCCTCACGCCTCGCGTCCGCTTGACTTGACGAATCCGCAGGTCATAGGGTCCCGTCCCATCAGAGCCAGAACCTGGAGGGAGCAGTAGCAGGTGAGCCGATGGTGGGTCGCGGGTGGCGCGGTGGTCGTCCTGTTCTTCTTGATAGATGAAGTTCGAAGAACGGTGATCGCACGCGCCGCATTCAAGGGATCAAGCTCGAAGGACCGAGCTGAAATCCTTGAGGTCGCAAACAGATGAGTCGACCCTTAGACTAAGTCACAGAAAACGCATATCCACTCAGCATCCAGGCGGTCAACCCTCTCCGACTCCGCCAGACTAGAATCACCAGGGCAACCTATCAAGACCGGTGGACAACCTCCACTTTCTAAGTGGCGAAATCTGTCGGAATGCAACGAGTCCCATCAAACATGTGAGGGTGTTCCAGCGACCGTGTGTCGATCGCTAGAGCCTGGAGACGCCTCCATGCCTCCTCACGCTGGTGGGGAACGGTGTCGTGGGGCGTGCACTCGCCCCACGACACCGATGTCAACCGCAGGGAGTCCGCGCCGTTCAACTCAGCTTGGTGACCACCAGACCGAGACGGTCGTCCAGGGAGAACCTGCGCCTGCCGATCACTACCGACCCGGACCCGGCCTCGGTCAGCGGCAAGGGAATGATCCGCAAGTCCCCTAACCACGGCGTGTTCTCCCAGCTCGCCGGCAACCGGGCAGCCTCGCTGTCGCAGTGCTCGTTCAGCAACGAGGCACGGACCGGGATCGAGCAGCCCATCACCATCCGGATCACCGCCGCCGACGGACGGGACTTCGCCGCGGCATGCTCGCCCGGAAGCGCGATCCACCGGTTGCGATCCAGCCACCGCCGCCCCTGATCATCGACGAAGCAACACACCACCCGCTGGGTATCGGCCCCCAGCCGGGTGGTCAGCTCCACCTCCCGGCGCTCCAGCAGCCCCGCATCCACCACCGGCGCCTGCGACAGCTCCTCCAACCGGGAGATCACACCGGCTTCCGGCACCATCACCCACCCGGCTTGATCACGCTGGGCAAGCCGCTGGCCTTCATACTCTGTCCACCAGCGCTGATCGTCCTGGTCCATGCTGAACTCGTCATAGACCTCACCGACCAGCCCGGACACCTCCCCGGGGATCGCCACCGGCTTGCCCTGTCGGGCCCGCAGCACCGTCAGCGTGCGCTCCAGCAGATACCGCGGATAGATCGACCGCCACACCGGCGGCATCGCGAACTCCCCGGACTCCTCCACCGGCACCAGCACCACCAACCTCGCCTGCCCCGGCCACGCCCCCCGCTCCCGCTCGGGCCGCTCGTGGCGGTGGCACCGTCCCGCCCGCTGCAGCAGCTGGGCCACCGGCGCCACATCGGTGATCACCAGATCGAAGTCCACATCCAGGGACTGCTCGATGAGCTGGGTCGCCACCACAATGCTCGGCTTCTCCTTCCGGCGAGGACCTTTCCCATGCCGGGTAAGGACATCGGCGGCGACCGCGGCCCGATCCTCATCCGGCAGGCGGGCATGCAGCAACGACACCTCCACCTCCTCCCCAGCCCACTCCAGGAGGTCCTCAAAGGTGGCCTGGGCGGAATCGACGGTGTTGCACACCACCGCCACCCGTCCACCCCGCACCCGCAGCGGCGTCAACAGCTCCCCCAGCACCGCCGACCGGCTTTCCCGGCTGTTCTCTGGGCTCTCCGGAACGTTGATCAGGTCCACGGCCAAGGTGGAGGTCCGCATCACCGCCATCTCCGCCACCGCCGCCGGGCTGGGCCTCACCGTGTCACCGCCGGCGGCATCGACGAAAAGCCACCCCGGATAGTCGATCGCGAAACTGCCCGGCCGGTGAGCCTTGCCGCGGCTGCCCCGCAGGTAGGCGTTGATCAACGCGTCGCTGATCACCCGCGGCAACGTCGCCGACAACAACACCACCGGGACCCGGTAATGCCCCAACCAGGTCAGCAACGTGGCCAACAGCGACTGCATGTAGGCGTCGTAGGCGTGCGCCTCATCGATCACCACCACCTTGCCGGAAAGCCCCAGCAGACGCATCACGTTGTGCCGCACCGGCAGCACCGCCATCAACGCCTGATCCACCGTGATCACCGACATCGGCGCCAACAGGCCCCGCTTCGCCCCGTACAACCACTGCAACGCCGTCCTGGCCACCGCGGACTCATCCGAGACCATGCCTGCACCTGATCCGGTGGCCAGGTGCAGGCGGGACATGCTGTGCACCAGGGTCACCGCCGAGGGCCCGGTCACCGCCCGCTGGGTGAACTGCCGCACCCGGGTGTGCATCTGATCAGCGGTGGCCATGGTGGGCAAGGCGAACACGACGCCTGAGACCCCGGCGGCCTGCCCCAGCATCGACGCGGCGACCAGCGCGGTCTCGGTCTTGCCGTCCCCCGGCGCCGCGGTCACCACCAACAACCCTGCACCCTTCACGCCGGTGGCCAGCTGTTGCTGCACGCTGCGCTGCAACGCATTCGGCGCGAACCCCCACACCGCGCTCACCTCGGTGGCCGCCACCACCGCCTGCCCCAGTCCGGCCTCCCGGATCACCTCCGGCATCGCCGCCAGGCTTCCCGCATACCACTGCGCGACCGTGCGGGCCGGGTCGTCCTGGCGGGCGGTGATGAAGGAGAGCTGGCTGACCAGCCAGTCGGCCAGCACCACCACCCCGGCCACCAACGCCGCGGCCGGCACCTCGAAGGTCACCGGCATCGGCGGGGCGCCCAGCGCGGTGTGCAGGTGCTCGACCAGCAGGCGCCGCTGCTGGGCCCACTGCTGCTCGCCCATGGCCTCCGGCCAGCGGTAGAGCCTCGCCTCGCGCTCACCCACCTCGTGGAAGCAGCCATGGTGGCCCCCGATCACCTGAGCGGCCACGCACTGCGGAGAAGCCCGCCACCGGCGCGCCCGCGCCGCGCCGAGTTCGGCCAGCAACGGCGCCACCGCGATCTGGCCCGCCAGGTCATGCCTGACCTGCGGAATCGAGCCGTCCACCGGGTAGCCGGCCAGGTGCTCAAGCTCGGCGAAGGCGGCCTTGTCCAGTTGCTGGAACACTGCGGTGATCTTGCCCAGATCGTGCAGGCCCGCCCACAACGCCACCAACCGCCGAGCATGCTCCCCGGTGACCCCCATCCCCCGCGCGATCACCCCACGCTGAGACGCAGACAGCACCACCTCCCACAACACCCACGCCGCCGCGGCCGCATCCGCCCCATGACAGGCCACCGGGTACCGCTTCCGCAACCCCCTGGACTTGCCCCACAACCGCCACTCCACCAACGCCCACCCATCCACTCCCAGAACACTGGCAACACCACGGCACCCGAATGGATACCGTGACCCCCTGACAACTCCAGGCCCGGGACCACTCGCACTACCGAACGCCAGCGGCGCTGCCCCTTGAAAACTCAACATGGCGCGGAAACACCGCAGGTCACGAAGTGTCCGCCCCACGCCCGTGGGGATGTTCCGGCGGCCAGGTCGGTGCGCGCCCACTCTCCGGTGTCCGCCCCACGCCCGTGGGGATGTTCCGATCACCACCCCCCACCTGAATGGACGCGTCCGGTCCGCCCCACGCCCGTGGGGATGTTCCGGCCTCGGTGAGCAGGTGGGCGTTGGCGGTGGCGTCCGCCCCACGCCCGTGGGGATGTTCCGTCGTCTCCGTTAGTCGCGCCCGCGAACTGGAGGTCCGCCCCACGCCCGTGGGGATGTTCCGTGATCTGTGGATGTAACGCGGACGCGGTGGATGTCCGCCCCACGCCCGTGGGGATGTTCCGCCGGAACCGATGGTGCTGGTGGAGGGCACGGCGTCCGCCCCACGCCCGTAGGGATGTTCCGTTGTCCAGTCATGACACGAACGGACGCGTCCAGTCCGCCCCACGCCCGTGGGGATGTTCCGAGTCGATGGTGCCACCGTTGGCCGCCGGGCCAGTCCGCCCCACGCCCGTGGGGATGTTCCGAACCGCTCCTGACACAACTGAGGCCCCGTTGTGTCCACCCCCATGCCCGTGGGGATGTTCCGCCGTGCTCGCCGACGATCCGGTCCGCGTCCGTCCCACGACCCGGCGGCCGGGTCGGACAGCGAGCATAGGTACCGGCCTTCCGCTACGGGGTCGGCGAGCGTGAGCTGAAGTGCGTTGGCGGCTTCTCCAGGTAGGCCTGCATCTCCTGGCGGGCCTGGGCCATCCACACTTGGTCAACGCTCATCGCTGACCGGCTCCCGTCGCCCACTAACGTCCTCGGCAGCTACTGGTCCGTGCCGATCTCGGCGGGGACCGATCGGCTGCTCTCCAGATTCTCTGCACTCCGCACGCAGGACCGCGACCAGCCGTCGCGACCTGCTCGCACCGACTTTCAGTCGACGACGCAATCCCTCGGCTGAGATCGGCCGCTGATGCTCGGCCCGATGCCGGGCGTCCTCTTCCCGCGCCCTCGCCAACAGGTCATCGGAACGGGCGGCCGGTCCGTCCTGTTTCTGCGCGGAATGGCTGGCCTTCGCGGGGCTCACCCGGCAAATGGCCTCCGACGCCGCTACCGTTCCGGCGTCACGGGCCTCCGACTGACCAGCTGCCGAGGGATGCCTGTGCGGCTTGCGGGAACCACCTGCCTGAGCGGAGTCGACAACAGCCTGCAGCAGGCCCGGTCCCACCTCAGCCCAGCCGATCAACAACAACGGACCGACAGCGTCGAACGCCGCCCGGCCGAAATGCCCGCTCACCAGCGGTTCGGCGACGTTGAGCGCCAAAGTCACCACGCTACAGAAGACCAGAAGGCGACGTGCCGGACGAAGAAGGTGCGGTGCCGCCCCAGTCGTCACCAGATGCCGGATCGCCAGCAGCAGGCCGAGGATCGACAGGTCGACCGCCGGGGCGACGAGCGGAGCCACCCAGACGGGCACCCCGAGGCGGAGAGCCAGGTTCAGCACGTTGCCGAAGCCGAACAGGAAGGTCAGGCCAACTACCGCGGCCATGATCAACGTGATCCAGCGGATGATCGGTGACTGGTCACCAACCGGGCGGGCTGGCGCTTCCGCTGCCGAGGCCCTCATCACGCACCGCCACCTGGTTCGCCGAGCCGGAAGCTGTGCTCGATGACCAGCCTGCCGAGCAGAAACTGCTGGCCAGAGGGGGATGGTCTGCGTTGTATCCTGCCGGGGGCACCACACAGACGAGACCGGATGACCATCAACTTCCGGCGCGTCTTTTCTCTTCTTCCTTAACCTCCCCAGATTGCGGCCTTGTCGCACCTGCTTCGTGATGTGACGGCAGCGTTGTCGGCCGAGCGGTTGCCTGCTGCACTGATGGAGCTGGCCAGGTGCAGCGTGACTGGAGCGGCGTTCCGCCAGGCAACTGTCGATCTTGACGCGATTGACCTCGACAAGGCTTGTCGCCGACGTTCTCCGCCGACGGTTCGGCTGCCCCGGAGCGCTTCCTGGACCGTCTGCTCAACCCACGCCGTCCGGGCCTAGTGCGGCCAGGGCTCGGTTGTGTGGACCTGTTGCCAACATCGAGCGCGACCTGTTCAGCAGCAGAAGACGTTCAGGGTATCCATCGGTGGTGAGAGCTCGCCGTGGAGCAGTGGCGCTGGTCGACAATCAAGAGAGCAGGGGCCAGCATCCCGAGTCCTCGACGCAGCCGGACGCATCCGTTCTGCAGGCCTGAACTCCCACTTGACCTCGAGACGACTGAGCTGATGTAGCGAGGCAGGCCCGACTCAGACACTTGTACCGCTACCGGGCATCGGGGATGCTTTCCGAACAGAGCGCAAGGCAGGGCGCACCCGATCCGACGCCGGGTGCGCCCCAGTCAATCGCTACCTCACGCGCTTCTTGACACCTTTATTTACAATCTTTTTGAGATACTCAGTCAACTGCTTGACGTCATTCGGTGTGTTCTGGAGATTGTTCCACTTGCGCTCCTCGCCCTCCCCGAACTTCCAGACGCCCGAGGTCCAGGCCACGTGTGGCTTAAGGCTCTCCACCGCTTTGCGAATGTCGTCCTCTCTGATCCGCTCCACCGGGATGTCCTCGGTCAACTCGTCCATAATGAAGCCTAGCGACTGGATTCCTACGCCGTGCGTGAGCCTCGAGTCCTTGGGCGGCTTCCGCCATTCTTCCTGAAAAACATCTCGCACCACCGACCAGAAGAGGATCAAGTGGTCGAGGATCGCCTTTACATCACCGCTTCCGTCACTCGGATCGCGATACTGGAAGAGAGAACCGTTGAACAGACTGTGCTCCAGCATCTTCAGAACACTGTTGTCCTTGATGTAACCGTTCGGCGCGGTAGGTGTCGCGATGCGCCGGTAGAAGGGGCTACGGCGCTGCCCGTTCAACCTCGTCATCAGTTCGGCCGGCAGCTTGCGCTTGAGGTATGCGGCTGGCAACTGGCCAGAAGTGTTGGGCAGCAACTCGTGAATGAGCCCCTTCGGCAGCGCCCTGGTGGAGTTCACCAAGATGAACTGAGAGCGTTGCTCTTCTTCGGCGTCGGTAATGAATCCGACGACCGCGACCGGAAACTCAGCGATGTTGGCGTCCCGGATGGCAGCGCTGCGCTGTTGCCCGTCGACGAGCCACGCGGGCTTGTCGTTCTCCGGCAGGGTCTCGTCGACAGGGATGACGAGTTCCCCTAGCACCGAGTAGTCAACCTGTTCCCCTTGCATCAGCGAGGGAACGAACTCGACTCTGCTGTCGAACGCTACGACGATCGCGTTGGGCAGCATCGCACCGTCCGACTCGAGATACCGACGGATGCTCCTGATGTGGCTGAGCACCTCTGGTCGCTGGTAACCGAGCAACTGCTCGTCCTCGTCCCGCCGGATGCGCGAAACTGCCGCGAAACTGTGCAACTTCTTCCCGTCGACTGCGAAGCAGTAGATGCGCCGCCGTCCTTGGCGCACCTCGAGCGCGGGGAGCCGCAGCGTGTACTGGTCAGCCACTTGTTCTCCTCATCTGAGCGGCCTCACCAGTGCGGCGGCCGGCAAAACTGAGCTTGCGCATCTTGGCTTCGAGCACTGTGAGGTTATGGAATCCTCTTCGCTTGTTCCGCTCAGTACCGCGGAAAATCGCGATCTCAATTCCGTGCTTCTGACAGAGTGCACACGGACAGTGCTTCCACGGCATCTCCTCCAAGGTGCGCCGGTACCGAGGGAGATAAGACTTCTTTTTGGCACCTTCGCCCAGTACCAGCTTCTCGTACTGCTCCAGCGCACTGAGCGTTTCTTCGATGCCTGCCCGGCACTGGTCGTAGTCACGAAGCAGGGCGAGACACTTTCTCTCGAGCGCTATTACATCCGCTTGGGACACCAAACCAGCCAAAACGCGCCTTTTCAATGCAGGATTACCGTCAACCTGCGGCACCCTGATCGCTGCGTATGTGTCATTGGCCGTGTGGTAGTTGTTGCGCTCATCCATGAACGCCTGCCGGAAAACCGAAGTGCTGTCGAAGCTTGCCACGCCATGCTCGGCGAACTTCTCCATGCTGTCCACTCGGTTGATACCCAAGAGGTGAAGTGTGGTCTGATCCTCCAGCCGCGACTCGATCTCAACAAGACAGTCGAGGATCTCGCTGGTCTTGAGCGGCACCATGCCACCGAGGGCGATGCGGTGGTACCCCATTTTCTGCAACTGGACGACACTGTCGGCGTAACTGGCTGGACTCCAGCCCTGGGCCGCACCAACAGGCTCGAGGGGACTTTCGCGATCCTTGACCGCGCTGATGAACTGCTCGGCCAGATCCAGCGAGATTATCCGCCGCTTTTTCCAGGCGGGGTCGACGTCGTCCTCTGCCCCTGAAGGAACATAGCCGAAAATAACATGGTCGATACTCACGCCCGCGTCGAATCCGCAGCCATCGTAGAAATCAAGTACCTCTTCGATCGAGTACGGCGGGTACTCCTCGTCGATGTAGTTGAACGCACCGCAGTCGCCGAGACTGTCCATCTCGTCTGGCAGCCGGAAGAACCTCCTGACGCCCAGCCGGTATAGACGCGCCCGCTGCGACGCAGCGTACTTCCCGGCACTGCGAGAATCTGCGGGATCAACAATGGCTTTACTGAGGAGAATACCGTCGTATGGACGAGGCGCCACGATCTCGTGCGCATAGACGTCATCTCGTTGTCGAACTCGGGTCGCGAGATACTCATCGTTGAGAAAGTCATAAGTCGGACTGACCAGGTCCTGACTGTCGGGAAAGTAGAATCTCACGAAGGGTTCGACCTCGACCTGACGTATTCGCGGACAATAAAGTTCGACAAAATGCTGATGTGCCTGGGAGTGTTCTGCAGTTCGTTCCAGGCGATGTTGAGCTCCTCCCAGCGCCCCTGCGTCCACCGGCACCTGCCCGCGATCGAGCTGAGTTCCCGGCGGATGAGACCGACCATGTCGTCAGCGCCAGGGTCGACATGGGTCATGACGCGATCCATGAGTCTACCCATCGCACGGATGCCAACACCGTGCATCAACCTGCTCTTCGTCGGTGGTAGTCCCCACGCGTCGGGGAAGGTCTCCTTCACCGCCGTCCAGTAAGAGATGAGGATCTTACGGATGGCTGTGGTGTCAGTCGTGCCCGCCGACAGGTTACGGAACAAGAAGAGCGCACCCGAGGAGGAGTTGAGCGACTCCTCGATCGCAGTAATGAGGCTGTTGTCAGTGACCACGGCAGAGCTGCGCTGCTCTTGGGGAGTCGACGCTCGCTTGATCAACTTTCGGAACGGCGAGTCCCGATCCTGGTTGAGCACGTCGACGAGCGCGG
Organism: Crossiella sp. SN42; assembly: GCF_023897065.1. Taxonomy (GTDB): domain Bacteria; phylum Actinomycetota; class Actinomycetes; order Mycobacteriales; family Pseudonocardiaceae; genus Crossiella. The sequence continues at coordinate 18,395 of NZ_JAMHIV010000006.1, read as the reverse complement.
AGGGCAGTTTTCTCGCGGACACCTTGGTGGGCAGCGGTGTTGGAACCTCGGGAAGAAGTTCCGACACCAGGTTCGTCGGCAGCGGCGAGACGGTGTTGACGCGGAGGAACTGGTCACGTTGCGTGGCAAGATCTTCCGCCACGAACCCAGCGACGATGATCGGCAGGCCCTTGTTCGTCGTCTTCGCCAGCGCCGCACTGCGCTGCTGCCCGTCCACGATCCAAGCTGGCCGGGGATCATCCGGCGAGTCCGGCAGCGGGATTTCGATCGTGCCGCTCACGGCCATGGAGTCGTACCCGGTCACTGGGCCGGGACTCGCCCGGAACCGCACGGTTTCGGGCAGAGCCAGGATCAAACCGTTGGGGAACAGCACGTCGTTCCCGTCGAGATACTCCAGGATCTGGTTCACATGCTGCTTCTTCTCCGGCCGCTGATAGCCGAGCAACTTGCCCGCAGCGTCGCGTGAGATCCGGGCGACGTCAGCAACCTGGCTCACCTCGTGCGCAGCGAGAGCGAAGACGTACAAGGGAATCGTGGGATGCTGCTTGATTCTCAACGCCCGACGCTTGATCATCGCTCCCCCATCACTTCCAGGAACAACTGTGCGAACCGACTCTGCTCGCATGCCAGGCCGCTGTCGCGGAGCATGCGGTGCAGCCTGCTCCGCGAATGGCCCGGGTGTTCGACGACCTTGCGGCGGATGAAGTCCTTGACCTGAGCGTCTGTCTGCGGCACCCGGTTGTACCGCATCGGGTTCGCCACAGTCTCCGCCCAACTCGCCCAACTGCGGCAAGTCGCATCGGCCGTCAGTACGCCGCCTGAGCAACGGGCCAGCCAGGACGCCGCCATCCTGGCGTTGAGGCCTGTCATCGTGCCTCCCAACGCGCTGCGCAATGCGCCATTGGCCGGCAAGCGCCGCATGCCCTCGACATCCTCACTGCCACCGACGAGGAGGACGTCTTCGCTTGACCGCGCCAACTCGTGCAACTCGGGGTGCAGAACGGCCCCGTACACGTCGGAAAGCACCAAGAGCACAGACCGCTGGCCTCCCAGCTCCGCTACCCGGGGGGTACTCATCTGCTTCTGCAGTCCCTTCCACCAGAGCCTCCGGTCAACGGGGGAGGTGGCGACCGAGTCGTTGTGCCGAGGGCTGAACGTGGCGGCGTACGCGGGGAACTCACTCGACACCGGCTGGAGGCCGAGCCCCGCCGACGCCACCCAGAGTTCGGGGGCGAAGCCGGCGGAAGCCGCCACTCGCATGAGCTCCCAGGTCTGAACCCAGTGCTCGCCCTTGTAGAGCCGGGCTAGCGGAATCTTCGACGCCCCTCGCTTCAGCCGTTCGTGCCACACGCCGAGACGCTGCGTCACGCTTCCCCCTGGCAGAGACCTCACCTGGAGCTCAGGAGCGGCAGCAGCGATCTTGCGATCGGTGCAAGTCACCACCACGACCAGTTGTCTCACGCTCCCAAACTCCCGCCTCGTAACTCGCCCACAGTGCAGATTACTCATCTCTCAGTTACCGCGTTAGGATGCTCCGAGCTACCCAACACTATTAAGGAGGTGACGTCGATGAGCCGACCGGCGATCGTACTACTCAGTGGTGGACTCGACTCCACGACGGTGCTTGCCATCGCGAAGGACAAGGGGTTCAAGCCCTACGCCCTGAGCTTCAGGTACGGGCAGCGGCACAGCGTGGAACTCGAAGCCGCCGCGCGTGTGGCTGCATCCCTCGGCGCAGCCGATCACAAGATCGCCGAGATCGACTTGCGGTTGTTCGGCGGTTCAGCACTCACCTCCGACGTCGCGGTGCCCAAGCACGACAGCGTCGACGACATCGACGCGGACAGCATCCCGGTGACCTACGTCCCGGCCCGTAACACGATCTTCCTCTCGTTTGCGCTCGCCTACGCGGAGGTCGTCGGCGCGTCGGACATCTTCACGGGGGTCACCGCGGTTGACTACAGCGGTTATCCGGACTGCAGGCCGGAGTACATGGCGGCGTACGAAAAGATGGCCAACTTGGCTACCAAGGCAGGCGTGGAGGGGCAGGCTCGATTGAAGCTGCACTCGCCGCTGATCACTATGTCCAAGGCAGACATCATCCGAGAAGGGCTGCGCCTGGGCGTGGACTACTCGATCACCTCCAGTTGCTACGACCCCGACGCGGAGGGCGCGGCGTGTGGGCGCTGCGACACCTGTCTGTTGCGTCTCAAGGGGTTCGCCGAGGCAGGCATGAGCGACCCCGCGCGGTACCAGATTGCTCGCGCATGACATATTTGATCAAGGAGATCTTCTACACCCTGCAGGGCGAGGGCAGTCACGCTGGCAGGCCTGCTGTGTTCTGCCGGTTCTCGCGGTGCAACTTGTGGACCGGCCTCGAGAAGGATCGGTCACGGGCGATCTGCCAGTTCTGCGACACGGACTTCGTTGGCACCGATGGTGAGGGTGGCGGTCGGTTCGCCACCGCCGTTGAACTCGCTGAGGCAGTGGAGCGCCAGTGGCCCTCGGACAGCCGCGATCATCGGTTCGTCGTCTGCACCGGAGGGGAACCGCTCCTGCAACTGGACGAAGCGGCGATCGACGAGCTGCACGCGCGCGGTTTCACCGTGGCCGTGGAGACCAACGGCACGCGCCAGGCACCGGTCGGCCTCGACTGGATTTGCGTGAGCCCGAAGGTGGGTGCTGAGCTCGTGATCACCAGCGGGGACGAACTCAAACTCGTCTACCCACAAGTCGGCGGCGACCCGGCCCAGTTCGAGCACCTCGACTTCCAGCACTTCCGTCTGCAACCGATGGACGGCGCCGATGTCGAGGAGAACACGCGAGCGACCGTCCAGTACTGCCTCAAGAACCCCCATTGGTCGTTGTCGCTTCAGACACACAAGTATCTCGGGATCCAGTGATGGAGATCTTTCGCGAGTTCACCTTCGAAGCAGCTCACCGCCTGCCAAATGTGCCGGAGGGCCACAAGTGCGCCAGGCTGCACGGGCACTCCTATCGGGTCGTCCTGCATGTCGAGGCACCCGTCGACCCGCAGGCTGGCTGGGTCATGGACTTCGGAGACGTGAAGGCTGCCTTCAAGCCGCTAGAGGCCGAACTCGACCACCACTACCTCAACGAGGTGGGCGGGTTGGAGAATCCCACCAGTGAGAACCTGGCCGTGTGGATCTGGGACCGGCTGCACCCGGCCCTCCCCGCGCTTTCGGCGGTGACCGTGCGCGAGACCTGCACCTCCGGGTGCACCTACCGAGGCAGGTGAACGTGCACGACGTGCAAAACGAAGTGGATCGACGTGGTATCGCGGTCGACCAGGTGGGCATCGCCGGCTTGCGCTACCCGGTGTCGTTCAGTGACGGCGAACTCGTCCAGAACTCGATCGCTGAGGTCTCCGTGACGGTGCGCCTTCAGGCCGAGCGCCGAGGAACCCACATGAGCCGCATGGTGGCCCTCGCTGACGAACACCTCCAGAGCTTCGACCCTAGGCAGATGCCGCAACTGCTCAAGGCGGGAGCGCACGAACTGGACGCCCCTGCAATCGAGATGACGGTCTCGTTCCCGGTCTCGACGCGGGTCACCGCCCCTGCCTCCGGCGCCGAGTCGTTCGCCGTCCACGACCTCACCGTCGCAGGTCGGCTCGACGGTGAGGTCTGTCGGGTCAGTACGTCAGTTCGAACTGAAGTCACGAGCCTGTGCCCATGTTCCAAGACGATCTCCGACTACGGCGCGCACAACCAGCGTAGCGAGGTGACTCTGACCGTTCAGGGCAGCGGAGATACCGCCTACCCGCTCTCCGTTTCGAAGATGGTCGCGCTGCTCACGACGAGCGGGTCAGCACCCGTGATCCCCCTGGTCAAGCGACCCGATGAACGGGTGTTGACGATGCAGGCGTACGACCACCCCGCATTCGTCGAAGACATGGTCCGGGACCTCTCCACAGCCTGCCGTGCACGACGGCTCCCTCACCGGGTGCACGTGCGCAACCTTGAGAGCATCCACAGCCATGACGCCGTTGCGGTCATCACCAGCAGTGACTTCGCCTGACCCAGTTGCCCGCTGCACGCCCACCATTTGCACGAGGAATCGATGAGCCAGACCAGCACCGACTCCACCTCCTTATCCCACGGACCCCGCACCGCAACGCGGCGCCGCGTCGTGGGTTCTACTGCCGTGGTCCTGTACCTGGGATCGATCGTGCTGGCCAACTGGCTCATCGACGAGTTCGGCATCGTCCCAGTCGGGTTTGGGCTCGCCGCGCCGGCAGGAGTCTTCGTTGTCGGTCCCGCCCTTGTTTTTCGAGACCTGGTCCAGTGGTCACTCGGGAAACGCATATCGCTCATCGCACTTGCGGTGGGCACAGCACTCTCGTTCGCGGTAGCTGAACCAGCGGTCGCGACTGCGTCGGCCGTAGCCTTCGCACTGAGCGAACTCGTTGACTTCGTTCTGTTCACCTGGCTCTCCCCTCGCTGGACGAGGGCAGTCTTCTTCGGCGGCCTCGCGGGATTGGTCCTGGACTCGGTTGTGTTCCTGCTGATCGCTTTCGGCTCGCTGGAATTTCTGCCGGGCCAGATACTCGGAAAGCTCTACGGAGTGTTGGTGGCCACGGCGATCATTGGCCTACGCCGACGACGGATCACTGACTCTCCAGCGGTTTGATCGCGGATGCCGCTACTGAGCCCACACCATGCTGTGAGGCGCGGGAGCTTCAGCGAACGAAACGTACTCGGCCTTCCTCTCTGACTCTCATGGTCGGGGCATATGTCATACGCGGCCTAGTTGTTCAAGCGGGCCAGGACCGGGAGTGATCGACCCTGCAGTGGAGACAGGGCAGGTAATGATGGCTCCGGTCATCATTCGAACCCTCACTTTGCTGTGACCCGGCCAGTTCATGCTGGCTGCATTGTCTGTGAGGTGTAGCCGAAGTTCGCACTGTTGCCGTGTAGCCCGATACTGGCGAACTCCTCCTGCGTGTTGGCTGGTGTTGCCCTCGCTCACGCCAGCGACTCATCAAGAGCTGCGCGCATGTGGGCCAGAACTGGCGGCCGTGACTGCACGAGGCTCTCGACTGGTTCAACAAGAGGGATGGGTTACTCCATCAGCGCCCTTGCGACGAGGTACCCGGTCCTCCTGCGCCCGAGCGGTGGTTTGGAAGGTTTCCCTACGAACGGCTGTTCAGCTTGACCGATCACGCGGCTACCGTTGCGGGAGAACGTGGACGGTGTCCTTCCCTCTGCCGTTGGCCGGCCGCGATCCCGCCGCCATGGCTCTGTTCTCACCGCCCTGGAACAGGAAGAGGATCGGCATGTCTGACGGCAGGCGTGTTCGGGTGACGCAGGTGGTTGCGTTGCTTGTGGCGTTGGTGGTTCTTGTGTTGGTGCCTGGGCAAGGGGGTAGTGCGGCGCCCGCGGTGCCTCGGTACAAGGTGTTGGGGTTGTACCAGGGGACTTGGGATGCGGCGCACATCTCGTTTGTCAAGGAGGCTAATCCTTGGTTTTCGCGGATGGCTGCGCAGCACAATTTCTCGTATACCGCGAGTACTGACTGGAACATTCTGGCCAATGACTCCGCGTTGAACCAGTACCAGGTGGTCATGTTCTTGGACGCGTTGCCGGGGTCGGCGGCGCAGCGGAGTGGGTTCCAGCGGTATGTGGAGCGGGGTGGGGGGTGGCTGGGGTTCCATGTGGCCGCTTACAACGACAATCCCCATGGGTGGGGCTGGTACCACAACACGCTGTTGGGGACGGGGCGGTTCCGGAACAACACCTGGGGGCCGACCACGGCCAAGCTCAAGGTGGAGAACCGGTCGCATCCGGCTACGGCTGGGCTGCCTTCGGTATTCACCTCGTCGGTGAGTGAGTGGTACAGCTGGACGAACGATCTGCGGCAGAATCCGAACATCCAGATCCTGGCTTCGGTGGATCCGTCGAGCTTCCCGTTGGGGACGGATCCGAACCAGACCTGGCGGTCGGGGTACTACCCGATCATGTGGACCAACAAGAATTACCGGGTGTTGTACACCAACTTCGGGCACAACGCCATGGACTATCCGAACAACCGGCCGCTGTCTTCGACTTTTGCCAGTGAGACGCAGAACAAGTTCTTGATTGACGGGCTCAACTGGCTGGGGAGCCGCTGATCCAGGACTCCGGGCGCATGCTGAGCAGGACCGCGTCCGGGGTCTGGTTCGCTTCGACGAAGGCGGCGGCAGCTTCCGGGGGTAAGTAGCGGCTGACGATGCGGAGCAGGGTCGCGTGGGGTGGGTTGGGCTGCCAGGTGACCGGGCCTTCGACGGTGACGTAGCCGTACGGGGGTTCGGCGTGCTGGACGGCCAGGCTGAACCGGCCGGCGGCGCGGACCAGTTGCGCCTTGCGGGAGCTGTCGCGGGTCCACACCAGCACCTCGCCGTCCCGGTAGTCGTACCAGACCGGGACGGCGAGGGGGCCGCGGTTCTCGCGGGTGACGGCCAGGATGGCGACGTGGGGGGCGGCGAGGAAGTCGGTGCGGTCCTGCACGGACATGGGCACTGGCGAATCTCCTAGCCGGGTTGGGGTCCTGGTCGGCGGCCGGTTCCTGGTCACGTGGCCGAGAACCTGGTTGTTGATCGTCGCAGGGCTGGGGTGGTCAGGGGAGGGTGTCTTATATATCCCGATGTGACTGTGATTTTTGGTAGTGCTGGGCGATAAACCAGTGGGCCGAGGGGCCGGCGGCGGGGTTCACTGGGGGCCGATATGGATGAGAAGAAGATGGTTCGGGTGTCCAAGCGGCTTTCGCGGCACCTGCGGCACGCACCCGGCGAGATCGGGCTCGAGTTGGGCGACGGGGGCTGGGTTTCCGTCGATGAGTTGCTGAAAGCCTTGGGGCAGCACGGGTTCCGGGTCAGCCGGGCCGAGCTGGACGAGGTGGTGGAGCGTAATGACAAGCGGCGGTTCGCCTTTGACGAGACCGGGACGTTGATCCGGGCGAGTCAGGGACACTCGGTCGCGGTGGAGCTGGGGCTGGCGGAGGCCGCGCCGCCGGAGGTGTTGTTCCATGGCACGGTGGGGGCCGCCTTGGACGCCATCTGGCGGGAGGGGTTGCGGCCGATGCGGCGGCATCACGTGCACCTGTCCGCCACGGAGGAGACCGCGGTCCGGGTGGGGGCACGGCGGGGCAAGCCGGTGGTGTTGCGGGTGGACGCGGCGGGGATGTCCGTTGCCGGGTACCGGTTCTACGTCAGCGCCAATGGGGTGTGGCTGACGGATCGGGTGCCGCCGGAGTACCTGCGCCAGGTGAGTGAGTAGTGGGCTGGTCAGTGATCGTGGAGCCAGGGCTGGTGGTGGATGTGCTGGCCCAGTTGGCCAGGAAGCGCAGGGCTTCGGCGGAGCGGGAGCCGGGCTCGGCGGTGTAGACCACGAGCTTCTGGTCGGCCGCGTCGCGCAGGTCCATGGTCTGGTAGTCCAGGGTTATCGGGCCCGCGATGGGGTGTAACAGGGTTTTCTGGCCGAACTCCTGGGCGCGGACGCGGTGGGCAGCCCACCAGTGGCGGAAGTCCGGGTCCTTCACCGAGAGCTCGCCGACCAGGGCGGCCAGTTTGGGGTCGTCGGGGTAGCGGGAGGCGTCCTCGCGCAGGTGGGCCACGCAGTCGCGGACGACCTGGTCCCAGTTCTGGAACATCGGGCGCACCCTCGGGTCCAGGAAGGTCAGGCGCAGCAGGTTGCGGTCCGCGGGCGGGAGCGTGGCGAAGTCGAGGTAGAGGGCGGCGCCGAGGGCGTTCCAGGCCAGCACCTCCATGCGCCGGCCGAGCACCATCGCCGGTAGGCCGGGCAGGCCGTCGAGCAGCTGCTGGGTCTGGCGGCGTACTGAGGTGGCCGGGGTGCGGGAGGTCTGGCCGCGGACGGGTTCGGCGACGCGCAGCAGATAGGCGTGTTCGTCCTCGCGCAGGTTGAGCGCGCGGGCGAGGGCGTCCAGGACGGCGCGGGAGACGTTGCGGGTGCGGCCCTGTTCCAGGCGCACCAGGTAGTCGACGCTCACTCCGGCCAGCTGGGCCAGCTCCTCGCGGCGCAGGCCGGGGACGCGGCGTCGGCGGCCGTCCTCGGGCAGGCCGCGGTCGGCCGGGTCCACCCGCGAGCGGCAGGCGCGCAGGTATTCGCCGAGTGCGGCGCCTGCGGGTGGGGTGCGGTCCATGGGGTCCATTCTGGCGGAGGCGGGGTGGGGTTGCCTGGTACTGCCAGTCCCAGGGACGGGGCGTCCCAGGGACGGAGAGGTCCTGGTAGGGCGGCTGCGGGATGGGGAGAGTCGGTGGCAGCACAACAGCGACCAACGACTTCTGGGAGTCAGCACATGACCACGTGGTTCATCACCGGCGCGTCGCGGGGCTTCGGCCTGGAGATCGCCCGGCAGGCGCTTGACCGCGGTGACTCGGTGATCGCCACCGCCCGCGATCCGAAGGCGGTCCAGGCCGCGTTGCCCGGTCACGGCGAGCGGCTGCTGGCCGTGCCGCTGGACGTCACCGACGAGGCGGCCGCGGCCCGGGCGGTCGCGGACGGGGTGGCCCGGTTCGGCCGGATCGACGTGCTGGTCAACAACGCCGGGCGCGGGCTGCTCGGCACCGTGGAGGAGCTCAGCGACGCCGAGGTGCGGGCGGTGTTCGACACCAACGTCTTCGGGCTGCTGTCGGTCACCCGCGCGGTGCTGCCGGTGCTCCGGGCGCAGCGCGCGGGCAAGATCCTCAACATCAGCTCGGTCGGCGGTGTGGTGAGCTGGGGCGGCTGGGGCGCCTACTGCGGCACCAAGTTCGCGGTGGAGGCCTTCTCCGAGTCGTTGCGGCTGGAGCTGGCGCCGCTGGGCGTGCAGGTCACCTCGGTGCAGCCGGGGCCGTTCCGCACCGACTTCCTCGACTCCTCCTCGCTGGTCCGCGCGGCCACCGTGATCGAGGACTACGCGGCCACCGGCGGGGTGATGCGGAACTGGGCGGACGAGACCAACCACAGCCAGCAGGGCGACCCGGTGAAGGCGGCCGAGGTGATGATCGCGGTGGCCGACCGGGAGGTGCTGCCTGCCTGGCTGCCGCTGGGCAGCTCCGCCGTGGCCGATATCGAGGCGCACCTGGCCGAGGTCGCGCGGGAGCTGGAGGAGGTGCGTGCGCTGGCGGTGTCCACCGACTTCGCCGGTGCCGTGGCCGGGTCCCAGCTCCCGCGATGACCAGGGGTCAGGCCGCGCTGATGGCCGGGGCGATGCGCAGCGCGGCCACCAGGTCCTGGTACAGCTCATCGGTGGCGAGCAGCTCCGCGTGGTTACCGAGGGCCCGGCGCTTTCCCTTCTCCAGCAACAGGATCTGGTCGGCGTCGAGCACAGTGGACAGTCGGTGCGCGATGGTCACCACCGCGCCGCGGGCGGAGATCCGGTTGATCACGTCCTGCACCGCGGCCTCGGTCAGGCCGTCCAGCTGGGCGGTGGCCTCGTCCAGCAGCAGGATCTCCGGGTCGCTGACCAGGGCGCGGGCCAGTGCGATCCGCTGGCGCTCGCCGCCGGAGACCGCGGCGCCGGAGAGCACCGTGTCCAGTCCGTCCGGCAGGTCGCGGGCCCGCTCGGCCAGCCGGACGGCCTCCAGTGCGGCCCACAGCTCCTCGTCGGTGGCGTCGTTGTGGGTGTAGCGCAGGTTCTCCCGCAGCGTGCCGGGCACCAGCGGGGTGTCCTGCTCCACGTAGACGATCCGCCGCCGCACCTCGGCCAGCGACCACTCGTCGTAGGGGGCGCCGTCCAGGGCCAGCTCGCCGCGTTCGGGCTGCAGGAAGCGCAGCATCAGGGAGAACATGGTGGTCTTGCCGGAGCCGGACGGGCCGACGATCGCGGTGTGCCCGGTGCGCGGGATGTCCAGGCTGATGCCGTCCAGGGCGGCCGGGGCGCCCGGCGCGTACCTGGCGGTGACCTCGCGGAAGGAGAGCACCGGGGCCTGCGCGGCCCGCACCGGCTCCTTGGGCAGGCGCTCGCTCTGCTCCACGGACAGGTTCTCGATCTCCCTGATCCGGGCCGCGGCGGCGAGGCCGGACTGGAGCTGGGTGAAGGTGCGGGTCAGGGTGGAGACCGGCTCCATGACCTGGAAGGCATAGAGCAGGAAGGCGACCAGACTGGACACCGGCAGCGCGCCGGAGCTGACCCGCCAGGCGCCCAGCGCCAGGATCAGCAGGATGGCCAGCTGGATGCCCCAGCTCGCGGTGGTCCAGGCCACCGCCTCGATCCGGACCGCGCGCACGCTCTGCTTGGCGGACTCCTGGGCCTCGGTGAGGATCCGGCCGCTCTCCCTGGCCTCGGCGCGGCTGGCCTTGACCGTGCGGATGGCGCGCAGCGCGCCTTCCAGCACGCCGCCGAGCCTGCCGACCGCGGCTTGGGCGTTCTGCTGGGCCGCGGCCAGCGGGGACATCAGCACCGCCACCACGATGCCGACCACGATGAGCACCAGCACGGTGGCGCCGAAGAGCACCAGGTCAAGCACGCCCATCAGGATCAGCGCGCCGGCCAGTGCGACCATGCCGTTGACGAAGTTGACCACGCTGTCGGTGGCTGCCTCGCGCAGCAGCACGGTGTCCGAGGTGACCCTGGTGACCAGCTCACCGCTGGACCGGTTGGTCAGCTCGCCGATCCGGACCCGGAACAGCCTGCGCACCATGGTGCTGCGGGCGTCCAGCACGATCCGCTCGGCCAGCGTGCCCAGCAGGATCCACTGGGCCAGGCCGAGCAGGGCGCCGAGCAGCAGCAGGGCCACCAGCAGCGCCACCATGGGCAGGATCGGCTCGGCCGTGGCCAGGCCGTCCAGCACCGACTTGGTGACCAGCGGCGTGGCCAGGGTGGCCCCGGTGGTGCCCAGGCCCAGTACCAGGCCGAGCAGCAGCGTCCGGCGGTGTGGCCGCACGAAGGACCACAGCACCTTGGTGTTCTGCCAGCGTGGCGATTCGGCTTGCGGCATGTCCTTGCCCCCAAGGAGTTCGGTTGGGTCGAGCAAGAACGTACCACCGTGGGACACAGTTGTCCCAAAATTTGTGACCTAAAGTTCCTAACTGGGATTACTGAGTACTAGAGTGTCGATATGACCAGCGCCACTCGGGAGTCAGCCAGCCGCAGCCGGACCCGCAGGGCCATCCTGGACGCCGCCGTGGTGGTGCTCGCCCAGCGGTCCTCCGCCTCGATGGCCGAGATCGCCGATGCCGCCGAGGTCGGGCGCAGCACGCTGCACCGCTACTTCCCGGAGCGCTCCGAGCTGATGACCGCGATCTTCCGGATGACCGTGGACCGGCTGCGCTCCGCGCTGGCCGAGGCGAAGCTGGCCGAGGGCACCCCGGCGGAGGCGCTGCGCCGCGCGGTGCACGCCTACTTCGAGCTGACCCCGGCGATGATCCAGGTGTGCAGCGAGGGGCAGCAGCGCAATGCCGACGACTGGCTGGTCGAGGCATTCGTGGAGGCCGACAAGCCGGTGGCGCGACTGATCGCCCGCGCGCAGGCCGAGGGCTACCTCGACCCGGCGGTGAACCCGGAATGGATCTACAAGGTGCTGTGGTGGAACGTCTACGCCGGGATCGAGGCCACCGGCGAGGGCCTGATGGGCAAGCACCAGGCGGCCGAGTCGGTCATCCGGCTGCTGGAGCGGGGGCTGCCGGCTTCGGCAGGTTCATGACCGCGGCGGCCACCACCTCGCCGATGGTCTCATCGCTCAAACCGCTGCGGCGCAACAGCTCCACGCCCTGCACGGTGGCCAGCAACAGCCGGGCCGCGGTGGTGGTGTCCAGGTCGGGGGCCAGGTCGCCCTCGGCCACCGCGGCGGCCAGGGCGTCGGCGACCAGGCCTTCGAGCGCGAGGAAGGTGGCCCGGGTGCGCTCGCGCACCTCCGGGTCCTCCTCGCCCAGCTCGGCCGCGCCGTTGACCAGCATGCAGCCGAACCGGTCCTTGTCCCCCGGCCTGGCGACCAGCCGGACGAGCTGGTCACGCAGGTTCCGCAGGGCGGGCCCGTCGCCGCGCAGGCCCTCGCAGATCGCCCGCACCTGACGCTCGCGGTTGATGTCCAGCGCGCGCAGGAACAGCCGCCGCTTGTCGCCGAAGGCGCCGTACAGGCTGCCCTTGCCGAGGCCGGTGGCGTGCATCAGGTCGTCCAGCGAGGTGGCCGCGTAGCCGGAGCGCTCGAACTGGGCGCAGACGGCGGCCAGCACCTCGTCTTCGTCGAAGCTCCGCGGCCGTGGCATGCCCCGAATGCTAGTCCGCTCAACTGGCCCTTTAGATAGAACGAACGTTCTGTATGATAGTGGCATGAGCGCCGAAGCCAAGGTCTCCGCTCCGCGCGAGCGGCTGCTGGCCACCGCCTCCGAGCTGTTCTACGCCGAGGGCATCCAGGCCATCGGGGTGGACCGGCTGGTCAAGGACGCCTCGGTGACCAGGGCCACCTTCTACCGGCACTTCCCGGCCAAGGAAGACCTGGTGGTGGCCTACCTGCGTGCGCAGCACGAGCAGATCCGCGGCGGCGTCGAGGCGGCCATGGCCGGCCAGGGGCCGATCGAGGCGGTGCACACCATGCTCGGCGCGTTCGCCAAGGCCAGCTGCGGCCCCGGCTTCCGGGGCTGCGCCTTCCTCAACGCGGCCGCGGAGTACCCGGACCCGCGGTCCGCGGTGCGGGCGGTCGTGCGGGAGCACCGCGGCTGGTTCCACGACGGGCTGCGCGGCAGGCTGACCGAGGCGGGGCACCCGGACCCGGACCACGCGGCCACCGCGCTGGTGCTGCTGCGGGACGGCATCATGTCCGGCGGTCACCTGGACCAGCCAGCCGACGTCCAGTCCACTGTGGACAGACTGGTGGACGGCGTGCTGGCCGGAAGTTGTTGACCACCGACTTTCGCCGGGTATTCAGTGGATTTGCGCCACATGCGGCCGAACAGGTGATTTCCGCCTGCCGACCAGTGACCGATGATCGGCACACAGCCGTGTTCACCTGCGGACACGATGATCCGCGCGCGACAATCCCAGTTGGACAACGGATTTGCCAGTTTCGGCGGACCGTCGAGTGATCTAGCGTCGGCGCGTGTTCACTACCGCCGCCCCGGTTCAGCACACGCCTGGCAGGCTGCTCGTGGACGCCGAGGAGATCGAGGCCACCAGGGCCGCCTTCGTCGAGGCGATCAACGAACTGGCCCCGCTGTTGCGACAGGCCCAGCACAACCTGATCAGCTGGCCCGCGGCCTCGGACGAGGTGAGCAGGGAGGCGGCCGGGGAGCAGACCCGGCGCGGGGTGCAGTCCGAGGACTCCGCGCTGGCCGTGCTGACGGTGTACCTGGCCGAGCTGTTCCACGCGGTCGAGCAGCTGGACGCGGCCGCGGCCGAGTACCGCGCCGCCGAGCAGCGTGCGAGCACTGGTTTTCGTGTCTGAGAAGGGAAGGACCGGCATGCGAGGCGCCCATGGACGCTGCTGGCTGGCCGTCCCGCACCTCAAGATCTACCTGGACCTCCACTGTGGACCCGGCGTCGGCGTGACCGAGCCCGCGGTGACCACCTACCGGCAGCTCGCCGAGGCGCTGCACCGGGTCGATGAGAACCTGCACAACCGGCTGGCCAAGCTGCGCACCGGCTGGCAGGGCGCGGCCGCCGCGGGCACCGCCGAGGCGCTGGCCCCGCTGGCCACCTGGGCCGCGGAGACCAAGGTCGCGATGGACACCGAGGCCTGCGCCACCCAGGAGTGCGCCGACGCCTACGCCGACGCGCGCAACCAGGTGCCGCCGCCGCGGTTCTTCCCGGCCAAGCCGGTGACCGCGGTCGCCTGGCTGCCCGCGCTGGTGGACAACCGGATCGACTACGAGCCGGTGGAGGTGCAGGTCGACGCGGCGCACGCGGAGGCGGCGCGGGCGATGGAGGTCTACGAGGAGCGGGTGGACACCGCGCTGGCCGCGTTGCCGCCGCTGGTGAACCCGCCCCGGCTGGACATCGAGATCGTCGCGCCCGGCTCGCTGCTGTCCGGGCTGTCGCTGCAGAACCCGTTGGGGCTCAACGCCTCGGTCTCGGTGAGCCGGGCCGCCCATCCGGCCGCGCAGGTGCCGCACGCGCCCGTGGCGCACCCGGCGCTCCCGGATCCCGCGCCGGTGCCGTTGGTGCACCAGGAACATCCGGTGCCGCGATCGTCCACTGTGGACCGTACTCAGGTGTGGTCGGCGATTGGCGATGGTAATCCAGCAGACGATCACCGGACGCAGCAGCACAATCCGCCGCGACCTAGCATGACGGTGCGATCGGTGCCGGAGCCGAGGACCGAGAAGTCCACTGTGGACCGCAAGCGCTCGGACGCGGACCAGGAGCAGGGCGGGTTCGGCTTGCGCAACGGGGTGCTGGGCTATCACCCGGCGCCGCGGCCCGCGCTGGAGACCGAGGAGGAGACGCCCGCGGTCATCGGCCAGTCCCCCGTGCCGTGACCGCGTTCGCGCTCTCCGCCGCCGCGGTGGACCTGTTGTGGCAGCGGCTGGAACTGGGTCCGCAGCCACTGGTGGTCCGGGTCCCGGCGCAGGCGCACACCGAGGCCCAGCGGGCCGAACAGGCGCTGGCCGTGGACGCCGAGCTGGCCGCGGCCGGGCTGGTGCTGCGCGGCGGGGTGCACCCGGAGCTGGTGGCGCTGCTGCGGATGCTGGCCCGGCCGGAGCGGGAGCTGGACGCGCGGCTGTTCCTGGAGCAGCCGGTGCGCGCGCTGGCCGCCGCCGCGGGTGAGCAGGCCGCGCTGGTGGTGCTGGCCGAGAACCACTGGCAGGTCACCGTGCTGGAGCCGACCGGGCTGACGCACGCGATCCTCTCGCCGCTGCCCGAGCGGCCGCCGGGGCCGGGCGAGAGCGTGTCGGTGCGCTCAGCGGCGCTCAGCGCGGCCGCGGCCACCGGGGACCTGGAGGCGTTCGAGGCGGCGCTCGGCGAGCACGGGGTGCCCGCCGCGCAGGCCGCGGCGCTGGCGCTGATGTTCCGGGAGCCGGTGGACTACGGGCAGTTCGGCGCGGCCATGCTGGATGCCACCGGTCGGCGGCGCCGGGCCGAGCGGGTGGTGGCCTTCCACGACACCGCCTACGGGCGCTACCTGGTGGAGGAGCACCGGGCCAGCGACGGCACCGCGTGGACCACGGTCAGCCCGGCCGACGGCAGGCGGCTGCACGGCCAGCTCACCACACTGACAGCTGATCTTGACCTCGCTCGAAGTCCAGCAGCTGCCGCTTCTTCGCCAGTCCTCCCCCATATCCGGTGAGGTTGCCGGTGGACCCGATCACCCGGTGGCAGGGCACGATGATGCTGATCGGGTTCTTGCCGTTGGCCAGGCCGACCGCGCGGGCCGCGGCGGGGTTGCCCAGCCGCTGCGCGAGCTCGCCGTAGGTGGCGGTCTCGCCGTAGGGGATCTCCAGCAGCAGCTGCCACACCGAACGCTGGAACTCGGTGCCCAGCAACGTCATCGGCAGGTCGAAGGAGCGGAGCTCACCGGCGAAGTAGGCGTTGAGCTGCTCGATCGCCTGGCCGAACGCCGAGGGGTCCGGCTCGCCGAAGCTCTCCTTCGACGGGAGGTGGCGCTGCTGTTCCATGTAGATCCCGGCCAGCGCGCCGTCCTGGGCGACCAGGGTCAGCGGGCCGTACGGGCTGTCCAGAATGGTGTTGGTGCGCATGGGTTTCCTCAGGCAGGCAGCAGGTTGATCGGATGGTCGCCGGTGGCCCAGAGGTGCTGGACCGCGTAGGCGCGCCAGGGCCGCCACAGCGCGGCGTGCCGGGTCAGCGCGGCCGGGGTGCTCGGCAGGCCAAGGGTTTGCGCGGCCAGGCGGACGCCGAGGTCGGTGGGGATGAACGCGTCCGGGTCGCCGAGGGCGCGCATGGCGATGGTCTCCACCGTCCACGGGCCGAACCCGGGCAGCGCGGCGAGCTGGGCGCGGGCCGCGGTCCAGTCGCTGCCGGGGCCCAGGTCCAGGTCCTCGTTGGCCAACGCGTCGATCAGGGCGAGCAGGGTGCGGCGGCGGGACTCGGGCATGGCCAGCGCGGCGGGGTCCAGCTCGGCCAGCGCCTGCGGGGTGGGGAAGAGGTGGGTGAGGCCGCCGTCCGGGTCCTCGATCGACTGGCCGTGCGCGGCGACCAGGCGGCCGGCGTGCGTGCGGGCGGCCGCGGTGGAGACCTGCTGGCCGAGCACCGCGCGCACGGCGAACTCGGCCGGGTCCACGGTGTGCGGCACCCGGCGGCCAGGGTTCTTCTCCAGCAACGGTTTCAGCACCGGGTCGGCGCTCAGCTGCTCGTCGACGGCGGCCGGGTCGGCGTCCAGGTCGAGCAGCACCCGGCAGCGGCTGATGGCCACCGGCAGGTCGCGCACGTCGGTGAGGGACAGCCGGCAGCCGATGTGGTCCGGCTGGGGCCAGAGCTCGACGATGCCGTGACCGTGCGGCAGGCGCAGGGTGCGGCGGTAGGCGCCGTCCCGCCACTCCTCCACACCGGGCACCGCGGTGGCGGCGAGGTGGCCGAACAGGTTGTCCGGGCAGAGCGGTTTGCGGAAGGGCAGCCGCAGCAGCACCGCGCCGGTGGTGGCCGCCGGGATGCCGCGGCCGGCGCGGGCGCGGAGCTCGCTGGGGGACAGCGCGAACACCTCGCGCACGGTGTCGTTGAAGGTGCGCACGCTGCCGAACCCGGCGGCCAGCGCGATGTCGGTCATGCTCAACGCGCTGGTCTCGATCAGCAGCCGGGCGGTCTGCGCGCGCTGCGCCCTGGCCAGCGCCAGCGGTCCGGCGCCGAGCTCGGCGTTGAGCTGGCGCTCCACCTGGCGGGTGCTGTAGCCGAGGTGGGCGGCCAGTCCCGGCACGCCCTCGCGGTCCACCACGCCCTCGGCTATCAGGCGCATGGCCCTGGCGACCGCGTCGGCGCGGTGGTTCCACTCCGGCGAGCCGGGGCTGGCGTCCGGGCGGCAGCGCTTGCAGGCGCGGTAACCGGCCTGCTGGGCGGCGGCCGCGCTGGGGTAGAAGGTCATGTTGCGCGGCTTGGGCGGCCGCACCGGGCAACTGGGCCGGCAGTAGATGCCGGTGGTGCGCACCGCGGTGAAGAACCAGCCGTCGAACCGCTCGTCCTTGGCCTGGACCGCCCGCAGGCACCGCTCGAAGTCCTCGTGCACACCGACCAGCATCACCGCTCGCCCGCGCCCGCGCTAGCGAGAATCCGACATCCACCTCGCGGGGCGGGTCAGGGTCGCATGGGTTTGCCGTTCACCGTGCTGTTTGTGATCTTGAGGTTGTCCACGAACTTGATGGTGTTCGCGGTGCTGGCCACCCCGTTGAACTCGCAGTCGGTCAGCTCGAGGCCCTTGACGTGCGACTCGGGCAGGCCGCTGACGTTGAGCACCGAGGCGGCCTTGGTGCTGCCGCAGTTGGTCAGGCGGAACGGGCCGAAGACCGGTGGCGTGCTGCCGGTCTGGTTGTTGTAGGTGGAGTTGACGAAGACCACCGAGCGGACGTAGGTGCCGGTGACCGAGTCCAGGTTGATGTTGGTGGAGAAGCCGCCGCGCAGGGTGTTGGACTTGACGTAGAGCGCGAACTTGGTCTCCCCCACCACGTTCAGCCGGTAGGCGTAGACGTTGCGGATGCCGCCGGTCTGCTCGCTGCCGCAGGTGATCGCGCCCCAGTTGCCGTTCATCCGGCAGTCCGCGACCACGATGTTCTGGCAGGGCACGTTGATCCGGCGGCCGTCGGCGTCCCGGCCGGACTTGATCGCGATGTTGTCGTCGTGCGCGCCCAGGTCGCAGTTGACGATCACCACGTGGTCGCAGGACTCCGGGTCCACGCCGTCGGTGTTGCTGGCCGCGGTGCTCGGGTCGGTGCTGACGCCGTCGATGGTGACGTTGCGGCACAGGGTCGGGTGGATCTGCCAGAACTTGGGGTTCTTCAGCGTGATGCCCTGGATCAGCACGTTCTCGCACCGGTACGGCTCGATGAAGGTGGAGCGCATGGTGTGCCCGGAGCCGGGGACGATCCGCTTCTCCGGCGGGATTCCCTTGGCCACCAACGATTCCAGGTAGGCGCGGTCGTTGCCTTTGTTCCACGGCGAGGTGCCGCCCGCGTCCAGGACGGCCTTGCCGGTGAGCGCGATGTTCTTCTCGCCGTAGGCGTAGATCATCGGCGAGCGGTTCATGCACTCGATGCCCTCGTACCGGGTGAGCACGGCGGGGAACTTCGTGCCGTCGCCGCTGAACTTGAGCACCACGCCGGTCTCCAGGTGCAGGTGCACGTTGCTACGCAAGCGGATCGCGCCGGTGAGGTAGGTGCCCTTGGCGACCGTGACGTGCCCGCCGCCCGCCTTGGCGCAGGCGTCGATGGCCTTGGCGAAGGCGGCGGTGTTGTCGGTCTTGCCGTCGGGCTTGGCACCGTAGTCGGCGGCTTTGAAGAGGCGGTCGGGGAAGGTGG
>NZ_JAMHIV010000059.1 GCF_023897065.1 Crossiella sp. SN42 | reverse complement strand
CGCCCGAATCCGCCCGGTTTGGGGGCGTCCCGGCCGCACCGCCAGCGGCCAAACCGATCACGACTCCCGCAGACGGGGCTGTGACGACACGGCCTAGCGCGGGGCGGTGCCGGTGTCGACCTTCTGCTCCGGCAGTGTGGCGCGGATCGACTCCGACACCCCCTGCAGCGGCCCGGTGCCCGACCCGCCGGGCACCGTGAGCACCACGTAGACCTCGCGGTCCACCGCCACCCAGCTGCTCGCGCCCTGGCCCGGCAGCTCCAGCCAGCGCACGCCGGAGATCTCGGAGAGGCGGCTGTCCGGCTTCAGCTCATCCGGCTTGCCCAGTCCGCAGCGCAGCACCACCGGGTCGCGTTTCTCGTTGCCCCACACCATGGTGCCCTCCGGCGCGGGCGCGACGATCTCCCGGCGGCCCAGCTGTTCGCCGTTGGAGGTCAGCTCCTTGGGCAGCGCCTGCACGAGCTTGCCGCAGGCGGGCGAGCCTGCCTGCTCGGCGGGGATGGGCGGCAGCGCGACCGGGCCGGTGCGGATCGGCGTGGGTGTGCTGCCGGCCGGCGCGGAGCCGGTGGAGCCGTAGAGCAGGCCGAGCGTGCCGACCCCGGCCACCAGCAGCAGCGGCAGCGCGATCAGCGCGATCAACAGCGGACGCGGGAGGGAGCGGTCGTTCGGTGCCACGCCCGCAACCCAACCACGACACACCACCGCGCCCGTCTCCCGGGGTCGGGTGACGGGCGCGGCGGCGGGCTGCGCAAGCGCTTACTTGATGTGCACCACGGGACAGGTCAGCGTCCTGGTGATGCCGTCGACGGCCTGCACCTGGGCGACCACCAGCTGGCCGAGGTCGTCCACGGTGTCCGCCTCCGCGCGCACGATCACGTCGTAGGGCCCGGTCACGTCCTCGGAAGTGATCACCCCGGGTATCCCGCCGATGCGTTCGGCCACGGCGGCGGCTTTGCCGACCTCGGTCTGGATGAGGATGTAAGCCTGGACCACGGCGTGCCCCTTCGTCTCGACCGCTGTGCTCGGGGTAGGAATCGTGGGCAGAACTTACCCCAGAGGGGGAAGCAAAGCGTGGATCTGGAGGTCCCTTTGTGCCCGGAGCCGCCGCAGAGTGCGGACACCGTCGCCGATCTGGGTGAGTTCGGGCTTATCCGCCGGGTGACTGATGGCCGTGTGCAACCACCCAGCACACTGCTCGGCCCGGGAGACGACGCGGCGGTGGTCGCCGCGCCCGACGGACGGGTGGTCGCCTCCACGGACGTGTTGGTGGAGGGCGTGCACTTCCGATTGGACTGGTCCACTCCGGAGCAGGTCGGACGCAAGTCGGTGGCGGTGAACCTGGCCGATGTGGTGGCCATGGGCGCGGTGCCGACCGCGGTGCTGGTCGGCCTGGCCTGCCCGCCAGGGACACCGGTCGCGGTGGCCGAGGGGCTGATGGCCGGGATGTGGGAGGAGGCCCGGCTGGCCGGGGCCGGGGTGGTGGGCGGGGACATGGTCACCGCGAAGGAGTTGGTGATCTCCATCACGGCGCTCGGGCACCTGGACGGACTGGACCCGGTGACCCGCTCCGGGGCCCGCCAGGGCGACCTGCTCGCGGTGTGCGGACGGCTCGGCTGGGCGGCCGCCGGACTGGCCGTGCTGGGCCGCGGCTTCCGCTCCCCGGTGGCGGTGGTCGGCGCCCAGCGGGTGCCGGAGCCGCCGTATGAGGCAGGCGCGCAGGCCGCCCGCGCCGGGGCCACCTCGATGATCGACATCTCGGACGGGCTGCTGGCCGACCTGGCGCACGTGGCGGCGGCCTCCGGGGTCGGCGTCGACGTGCGCACCAACGCGCTGGAGGTGCACCAGCGGCTGCTGGACGTGGCCTCCGCGCTGGGCGCCGACCCGCTGCACTGGATGCTCACCGGCGGCGAGGACCACGCGCTGGCGGCCACCTTCCCCAGCGCCGAGGCGGTGCCCGCGGACTGGACGGTGATCGGCTCGGTGACCGCCGGACCAGGGGTGACCGTGGACGGGCGGCCGTACGAAGGGCCTGCTGGCTGGGAGCACTGGCGCCGGGAGTGAGCTCACGTAAATTGCACGGGTGGAATTGCGGATCCTTGCCTACGACCACCCCGACGCCACCGCGCTGATCGCCGAGGTGCAGCAGGAGTACATCCTCCGCTACGGCGAGGAGGACATCACCCCGGTCGACCCGGCCGAGTTCGCCCCGCCGCGCGGGTTGTTCCTGGTCGGCTACCTCGACGGCGTGCCCGCGGTGTGCGGCGGCTGGCGCGCGCACGACTCGGACGAGCCGGGTTTCACCGACGGCGACGCCGAGCTGAAGCGGATGTACGTGGTCGCCGCCGCCCGCGGCCGTGGCCTGGCCCGGCAGCTGCTGGCCGAGCTGGAACGCCTCGCGCTGGCCGCCGGCCGCCGCCGGATGGTGCTGGAGACCGGCACCGAGCAGCCGGAGGCGATCGCGCTGTACACCTCCAGCGGCTACGCGCCGATCGCCAAGTTCGGGGTGTACGCCTGCCACGAGAGCAGCCGCTGCTTCGGCAAGGAGATCGCCGTTCCGGCGGTGCCGAGTGAACGTTAGAGTTCCGTTATGGCCGTCTACGCGCTTGGTGACCTGGAACCGGTAATCCACGAGACCGCCTACGTGCATCCCGACGCGGTCGTGATCGGGAACGTGACCCTCGGCCCGCAGGTCTCGGTCTGGCCCACCGCGGTGCTCCGCGGCGACTACGGCCGGATCGAGGTGGGTGAGCGGTCGAACGTGCAGGACGGCACGATCATCCACTGCACCCAGATCCACCCCACCCTGATCGGCGCCGGCTGCGTGGTCGGGCACAACGTACACATCGAGGGCGCCACCATCGGCGACGGCTGCCTGATCGGCTCCGGCTCGGTGGTGCTCAACGGCGCGGTGGTCGAAGACGGCGCGATCGTCGGCGCGGGCGCGGTGGTCTCGCACAACGGCCACGTGCCGGCCCGCAGGCTCGCCGTGGGCGTGCCCGCCAAGGTCAAGCCCGACTTCGAGGTGCCGGAGAACGCCGTGCAGCCCGGGGTGGACATGTACGTGGCCAACATCAAGGTCTACCGGGATGGTCTGCGCCGGTTGGACTGACAGCCGTACGGGTGACGCCCTTCCGGCTGCTCCCGGCCGCCCGCCCACGGGCGTAGGGTTGATCGTGGGCGGGCATTGGCCTGCTCGGCACTGTTCGATGTTTCTGGGGGCAGGAACATGTTGTCGATGTACGCGCGCATGGGCGCGCAACCGGGTAACACCGAGTCCAGACCGGCACTGGCCTTGCAGCGCTTCACCATGCGCGGTGACCAGGTGCTGGCCGATGTCGTGCTGGCCGATCCGGCCACCGCCGCGCCGCTGGTGGCACTGCCGATCGGCGCGGTCAACGAACACCTGCCGGTGCACCGGGCGGTCCCGGTGACCGTGCACGGCGTGCCCGCGGTCGGCGAGCGGCTCAGCGTCCGGCTGGGCAACGGGGACGGGCTGCCCGCCTGCGTGGCCACCCGGCCGAGGCGGATCCAGCCGAGGCTGGTCGAGCTGAACCCCGGCTATCCGCCGCGGCCACCGGCCGACGGCAGGCACTGGCAGGCCGCCTACGCGGTGCCGGTGATCGGCAGCCACGGCCGCTGCCTGGTGCTGGGCGATCCGGCCACCGGCGGCCCGGTCGCCGCGGCCGCGCTGCGCGATGTGGCCGCCAGGCAGCTGGTGGCCGCCGAGGCGGTGCTGGTGGGCTACGACCCGGCCGAGCACACCGGCCTGGCCGCCGCGGTGGCCGGGGACGCCGCCGCACTGCTGCTGCGGGCCTGGCCGGGGCCGTTGCCGTTGCGGCACCGGCAGCTCCGGCTGCGGCGAAGCACGGTGAGCGCCTGACCCACAGCGCCTGACCCACTGGGCCACGCCTGGCGGCTCGTCGCTAGGGTCACGTTCCGTGGTTGGACGTCCGCTGCACGAGATCATGGAAGCCGGTTGGGCCAAGGCGCTCGACCCGGTGGCCGACCGGATCGGCTCGATGGGGGAGTTCCTCCGGGAGGAGATCGCCGCAGGCCGGAAGTACCTACCGGCCGGGGAGAACGTGCTACGCGCGTTCAAGCAGCCCTTCGCCGACGTGCGGGTGCTCATCGTCGGGCAGGACCCCTACCCGACGCCGGGGCACGCCATCGGCCTGTCCTTCTCGGTGGCCGCCGACGTGCGCCCGCTGCCCAAGAGCCTGATCAACATCTACCGCGAGTACGGCGAGGACCTCGGCTTCCCGCCGCCGCCCAACGGGGACCTGTCCCCGTGGACCGAGCGCGGCGTGCTGCTGCTCAACCGGTCGCTGACGGTGGCGCCGGGCAGGCCGGCCTCGCACCGCGGCAAGGGCTGGGAGCAGGTCACCGAGGAGGCGATCAAGGCGCTGGCGGCCAGGGGCACCCCGCTGGTGGCCATCCTCTGGGGCCGGGACGCCCGCGAGCTGAAGCCGCTGCTGGACGGCGTGCCCTGCATCGAGTCGGCGCACCCGTCGCCGATGTCGGCCGACCGCGGCTTCTTCGGCTCGCGTCCCTTCAGCCGCGCCAACCAGCTCCTGACCGAGCAGGGCGCGGACCCCGTCGACTGGCAGCTCTGACCCCCTGACAACAGCATGAGGCCCGGATCACGAGCTGTGATCCGGGCCTCATGGCCAAGCTTGCGGCGGTGAGTCAGCCGCGGGCGACCTTGCCAGCCTTGAGGCAGGAGGTACACACATTCAGGCGCTTGCGCTGCGACAGGCCGATCTTCGCGCGCACGGTCTGAATGTTCGGGTTCCACCGGCGGTTGGTACGCCGGTGGGAGTGCGAGACCGACTTGCCGAAGCCCGGCCCCTTGCTACAGACGTCGCAAACGGCAGCCACGTCGACACTCCTTACACGTTGTTCTACAGAAGTCCGCGATGCCAGCTGGCACAGACGGCAGTGAGCCCAAGCCGAGCCGGGCAACCCCGACAGCGTATCTGGTCGGCATCCGCGCGACCAAACCGGGCTACCGACCGCACCGGAACCAGGCGCTAGTCTCGCTGCCAACATCCAGAGGGAGGCGGCCGCAGGTGTTGCAGGTGCTGGACGCGGTCGCTGTGCGTGGTTGGGCCGTTGCCTGTGTCGAGGCGCTGGCCGCCGACCGCGAGGCGATCGACCGGATCAACGTCTTCCCGGTGCCCGACGGCGACACCGGCAGCAACCTGCTGCACACGATGCGCGCCGCGCTGGACACGCTGACCGACTCGGCCGCGGCCGACGGCGGGGCGGCGCTGGCCGCGCTGGCCAAGGGCGCGCTGGCCGGGGCGCGCGGGAACTCCGGGGTGATCCTGTCCCAGGTGCTGCGCGGGCTGGCCGAGGCGCTGCGCCAGGACGGCACGCTCACCGGGCCCGCGCTCAAGGACGGGCTGCGGCTGGCCGACCGGCTGGCCACCGCCGCGGTCAGCGAACCGGCCCCGGGCACCGTGCTCAGCGTCATGCACGCCGCGGCCGAGGCCGCCACCGCCGCGGGCGAGAGCCTGGAGCAGGTCGCCTTCGCGGCCAGCACCGCCGCGGCCGAGGCGCTGGCCCGCACACCCAGCCAGCTGCCCGCGCTGGCCCGCGCCGGGGTGGTCGACGCCGGTGGCCGCGGCCTGCTGGTGCTGCTGGAGACGCTGACCGCGGTGGTCACCGGCCTGCCGCTGCCCCCGTCCACCCGGTTCGACGCGCTGGTCCGCCGGGGCAAGGACGAGCTGCAGGCCACCCGCGAGGCCGGGTCGGCCGAGTTCGACTACGAGGTCATGTACCTGCTCGACGGCACCGACGAGGCGCGCACCGCCGCGCTGCGCGCCCGGCTCAGTGAGCTGGGCGACTGCGTCTCGGTGGTCTCCGACGGCGCCGGGCTGTGGACGGTACACGTGCACTGCCAGGACGTCGGCGCCGCCATCGAGGCCGGGGTGGAGGCGGGCCGCCCGCACCGGATCACCGTGATCCGCTTCGCCGACCAGCTGCCCACCGAGCCCACCGGCCTGCTCCGCGACCGCGCGGTGGTGGTGCTGGCCGACGGCGAGGGGCTGGCCGAGCTTTTCCGCGGCGAGGGCGCGGTGGTCTGCCAGTGGACCGGGCAGCGGCCGACCGCGGCCGAGCTGCTGGCCACGCTCACCGGCGCGGGCGCCAAGCACATCGTGGTGCTGCCCAACGACGCCGAGCTGACCGTGATCGCCGAGGAGGCCGCCGAGCACGCCATGCCCTCCGGCTACGACGTGGTCGTGGTGCCCACCGCCTCCCCGGTGCAGGGCCTGGCCGCGCTGGCCGTGCACGACCCGCAGCGGCGGCACGGCGACGACGTGGTGGCCATGGCCGAGGCGGCCGCGGCCACCCGGCGCGGCGAGCTGGCGGTGGCCGAGGAGGACGCGATCACCTGGGCCGGTCGCTGCCGGCCGGGCGACCTGCTCGGCATGATCGACCGCGAGGTGGTGCTGATCGGCTCCCGGCCCGCCGAGGCGGTGTGCGAGCTGCTGGACCGGATGCTCTCGGCGGGCGGCGAGCTGGTCACCCTGCTGCTCGGCGAGTCCGCGCCGCCGGAGCTGCTCGACGAGGTCGAGGAGCACCTGCGCCGGGCGCACCCCGAGGTCGACCTGGCCTCGTACCCGGGTGGCTCGCGCGGCGCGATGGTGTTGCTGGGCATCGAATAGTCGGACCCACGCGGTTGAATGGACGGCGATGACCACCTTCGACGACCGGCTGGACCACGTGCTCGGCGCGAAGACCGCCGAGGCCCTGGACAAAGGCCTGAACCTGCGCACCGTCGGCGACCTGCTCCGGCACTACCCGCGCCGCTACGCCGAGCGCGGCGAGCTGACCAGCATCGCCGGGCTGGAGATCGGCGAGCACGCCACCGTGCTGGCCGAGGTCCGCTCGACCACGGTGCGCCGGATGAAGACCAAGTACGGCTCGATCGTGGAGTCCACGATCACCGACGGCCAGCGCGCGATGACCATCGCCTTCTTCAACCAGCCGCACCGGGCCAAGGACCTCGTGGCCGGCAAGCGCGGCCTGTTCGCGGGCAAGGTCACCTCCTTCAACGGCGCGTTGCAGCTGGCCCACCCTGACTACAAGCTGCTGGCCGAGAACGAGGACGACTCGGTGGCCGACGAGTTCGCCCGCGGCCTGATCCCGGTCTACCCGGCCAGCAAGGGCATCGAGTCCTGGGTGGTGGAGAAGTGCGTGCGCCAGGTCCTGGACCAGTGGGACGGCGCGGAGGACCCGCTGCCGGAGGCGGTGCGCGCCCGGCACGGCCTCGGCGACCTGTCCGCCTCGCTGCGCAAGGTGCACCGCCCTGCCGACTGGGGCGAGGTGACCAGCGCGCGCAACCGGCTCAAGTGGGACGAGGCGCTGGCGGTGCAGCTGGTGCTGGCCCAGCGCCGGATCGTCTCCGGCGCCCGCCCGGCCCCGCGCTGCCCGGCCAAGCCCGGCGGGGTGCTGGCCGAGTTCGACACCCGGCTGCCGTTCCAGCTCACCGCGGGCCAGCAGGAGGTCGGCGAGGCGGTGGCCCGCGACCTCTCCGGCGAGCACCCGATGAACCGGCTGCTGCAGGGCGAGGTCGGCTCCGGCAAGACCATCGTCGCGCTGCGGGCCATGCTCCAGGTGGTGGACGCGGGCAGGCAGGCCGCCATGCTCGCGCCGACCGAGGTGCTGGCCGCCCAGCACGCCCGCTCGCTGGCCGAGATGCTGGGCGAGCTCGCCCGCGCCGGTGAGCTGGGCGCGCCGGAGCACGCCACCAGGGTCACCCTGCTCACCGGCTCGATGAGCACCAAGGAGCGCAAGCAGGCGATGCTGGACATCGCCTCCGGCGCGGCCGGGATCGTGGTCGGCACGCACGCGCTGATCCAGGACAAGGTCTCCTTCGCCGACCTGGGCCTGGTCGTGGTGGACGAGCAGCACCGCTTCGGCGTGGAGCAGCGGGACGCGCTGCGCACCAGGGCGGGCGAGGGCGTCAGCCCGCACGTGCTGGTGATGACCGCCACCCCGATCCCGCGCACGGTGGCCATGACCGTCTACGGCGACCTGGAGGTCTCGGCGCTGCGCGAGCTGCCAAGGGGACGTTCGCCGATCAGCACCACGGTGGTGCCGGTGGCGGAGAAACCGGCCTGGCTGGACCGGGTGTGGCAGCGCATCACCGAGGAGGTCCGCGCCGGTCACCAGGCCTACGTGGTCTGCCCTCGGATCGGTGAGGCCGAGGCGGAGGAGGACCTCGACGGCGCGGACGACCCGACCCCGGAGCCGCCCAAGGAGGACAAGGGCGGCAAGAGCGACCGCCGCCCGCCGCTGGCGGTGCTGGACGTGGCCCCCGCACTGGCTGCCGGGCCGCTGGCCGGACTGAACGTCGGCATCCTGCACGGCCGCCTCGCGCCGGAGGACAAGGACGCGGTGATGCGCGGTTTCGCCGACGGCAAGGTGCAGGTGCTGGTGGCCACCACCGTGGTCGAGGTCGGCGTGAACGTGCCCAACGCCACCGTGATGGCGATCATGGACGCGGACCGCTTCGGCGTCAGCCAGCTGCACCAGCTGCGCGGCCGGGTCGGCCGGGGCAGCGCGCCCGGGCTGTGCCTGCTGGTCTCCGAGGCGCTGGGCGGCACCGCGACCAGGGAACGGCTGGACGCGGTCGCGGCCACCACCGACGGTTTCGAGCTGGCCCAGATGGACCTGGAGCTGCGCCGCGAGGGCGACATCCTGGGCGCGGCCCAGTCCGGGGCCAAGTCCACGCTGAAGATGCTCTCGCTGCTGCGCGACGAGGAGGTCATCGCGACCGCGCGCACCGAGGCGGTGCAGCTGCTGACCGAGGACCCCGAGCTCACCGGCTACCCGGGGCTGGCCTCGCTGCTCAAGTCGGTGGTGGACGCGGACAAAGCGGAGTACCTGGAAAAGGCCTAGCGCACCGGCCAGATCCGGATCACCCAGGACTCGATGCCGTGCGCGTAGGAGCCGGGCCCGAGCGCCCGCACCTCGGCCCGCCCGCGCGCGGTCGCGTCGATCCGGTAGCGGCCCGGCGCGGGCAGGGCCAGCCGCGCCGGTTCACTGACCGTGAGCACCGGCCCGAGCACCAGCTCCGCGCTGCCGGCCAGGATGTCCACCCGGCCCTGGGCGTCGAAGCCGTCCTCCGGGGTGCCGGGCTCGGCGTCCCAGAGCTCGGCCCGCACCGCCGCGTAGTGGCCGGACTCCGCGCTGCGGAACACCGCGTGCCCCAGGTCGGCGTGCACCAGCTGCTCGTCCACCGGCTCCGGTGGCGCCAGCGGCGCCGGGCCGCGGGCGTCGTGCAGGGTGAAGTACCGCTGCTCCACCAGCACGGACTGGGCGATGCTGGACACGACCTTCGCCATCTCGACCCTCTGCTCGTCCGGACTCGGCGTTACTCGGGTGGCCACTGTGCGCGACCGGCACTGGCGGGTCAACGTCACGGCGCCGTGACCGGAGGTTTTGCGCGCAGGAACGACCAAGGACCGGTTCGCGGTTGACCACCCGGCTCGTGGGAGCGCGTCCACGCCCGCATCCCTTGGCCCGGTGCTGTCACGGGCAGGTCCGGAGCGTGGTGTTTCGGGCAGGCCCCCAGCTGGGCAATATCGGCGAAACATGCTGTGAACAGCGCAAACGCTGGCGGTCGAGCCAGGCTTGAGCCGGTTTGCGCACATCGGGGGAGACGCCCGTCACCTGAGATGGTTCTCCCGACTGGCGGGAGTGCCGCGATACGGTGCTCCGGCTGGCCTGTCCGCCACCAGGAGGAGCTGGTTATGTTCCGGAAGGTCCTTGTCGCCAACCGCGGCGAGATCGCTATCCGCGCGTTCCGCGCGGCGTACGAGCTCGGCGCAGGCACCGTGGCCGTCTTCCCGCATGAGGACCGCAACTCCCTGCACCGGCTCAAGGCCGACGAGGCCTATGAGATCGGAGACCCAGGGCACCCGGTGCGGGCCTACCTGTCCGTGGACGAGGTGATCAAGGCAGCGCGCAAGGCAGGCGCGGACGCGATCTACCCCGGCTACGGCTTCCTCTCCGAGAACCCCGAGCTGGCCCAGGCCTGCCGGGAAGCGGGGATCACCTTCGTCGGGCCCACGCCCGAGGTGCTCCAGCTGACCGGCAACAAGGCCCGCGCCATCGCCGCCGCCCGCGAGGCCGGACTGCCCGTGCTGGGCTCCTCCGCGCCCTCCTCCGATGTGGACGAACTGCTGGCCGCCGCGGCGGAGGTCGGGTTCCCGGTCTTCGTCAAGGCCGTCGCCGGCGGCGGCGGGCGCGGTATGCGCAGGGTCGAGCAGCCGGAGGCGCTGCGCGAGGCCCTGGAGGCCGCGATGCGGGAGGCCGAGTCGGCCTTCGGCGACGCCACGGTGTTCCTGGAGCAGGCCGTGGTCGAGCCGCGGCACATCGAGGTGCAGATCCTCGCCGACGGCGCCGGCAACGTGATCCACCTGTTCGAGCGCGACTGCTCGGTGCAGCGACGGCACCAGAAGGTCATCGAGATCGCGCCGGCGCCCAACCTCGATCCCGCGCTGCGCGAGAGGATCTGCGCGGACGCGGTGGCCTTCGCCCGCCAGATCGGCTACGTCAACGCAGGCACCGTGGAGTTCCTGCTGGACCGGCAGGGCAAGCACGTCTTCATCGAGATGAACCCGCGCATCCAGGTCGAGCACACGGTGACCGAGGAGGTCACCGACGTCGACCTGGTGCAGGCGCAGCTCCGGATCGCCTCCGGGGAGACGCTGGCCGACCTGGGCCTGTCCCAGGAGAACGTGGTGCTGCACGGCGCCGCGCTGCAGTGCCGGATCACCACCGAGGACCCGGCCAACGGCTTCCGCCCGGACACCGGCCGGATCACCGCCTACCGCTCGCCGGGCGGCTCCGGGGTGCGGCTGGACGGCGGCACCACCTTCGCAGGCACCGCGATCTCGGCGCACTTCGACTCGATGCTGGTCAAGCTGAGCTGCCGGGGCCGCGACTTCGGCGTCGCGGTGGCCAAGGCACGCCGCGCGGTGGCCGAGTTCCGCATCCGCGGCGTGTCCACCAACATCCCGTTCCTGCAGGCGGTGCTGGACGACGTCGACTTCCAGGAAGGCCGGGTCACCACCTCCTTCATCGAGCAGCGCCCGCACCTGCTCACCGCGCGGCACTCCGCCGACCGCGGCACCCGGCTGCTCACCTACCTGGCCGACGTCACGGTCAACAAGCCCAACGGCCCACGTCCGTCCACAGTGGACCCGGCGCAGAAGCTGCCGTTCGCCGACCTCAACGCCACCCCGCCCGCGGGCACCCGGCAGAAGCTGCTGGAGCTGGGCCCGCGCGGCTTCGCGGACTGGCTGCGCGCCAGCTCCGCGGTCGGCGTCACCGACACCACCTTCCGCGACGCGCACCAGTCGCTGCTGGCCACCAGGGTGCGCTCCAAGGACCTGCTCGCGGTCGCCCCGCACGTGGCGCGGCTGACCCCCGAGCTGTTCTCCCTGGAGTGCTGGGGCGGCGCGACCTACGACGTGGCGCTGCGCTTCCTGGCCGAGGACCCGTGGGAGCGGCTGGCCGCGCTGCGCGAGACCGTGCCCAACATCTGCCTGCAGATGCTGCTGCGCGGCCGCAACACCGTCGGCTACACGCCCTACCCGGAGGCGGTCACCCAGGCCTTCGTGGAGGAGGCCACCGCCACCGGCATCGACATCTTCCGGATCTTCGACGCGCTCAACGACGTCGAGCAGATGATCCCGGCGATCCGCGCGGTGGCCGACACCGGCACCGCGGTGGCCGAGGTCGCGCTCTGCTACACCGCCGACCTGTCCGACCCGAACGAGAAGCTCTACACCCTGGACTACTACCTGCGGCTGGCCGAGCAGATGGTCACCGCGGGCGCGCACATCCTGTGCATCAAGGACATGGCCGGACTGCTCCGCCCGCCCGCCGCGACCACCCTGGTCTCCGCGCTGCGCAAGGAGTTCGACCTGCCGGTGCACCTGCACACCCACGACACCCCAGGCGGCCAGCTGGCCACCTACACCGCCGCGATCGCGGCCGGGGTGGACGCGGTGGACGGCGCGGCCGCGTCCATGGCGGGCACCACCTCCCAGCCCGCGCTGTCCGCGATCGTCGCGGCCACCGACCACACCGAGCGCGCGACCGGCCTGGACCTGCGCGCGGTGTGCGACCTGGAGCCGTACTGGGAGGCGGTCCGGCGGATCTACACCCCGTTCGAGTCCGGCCTGCCCTCGCCGACCGGCCGGGTGTACAGCCACGAGATCCCCGGCGGCCAGCTGTCCAACCTGCGCCAGCAGGCCATCGCGCTGGGCCTCGGCGAGAAGTTCGAGGCCATCGAGGCCACCTACGCCGCCGCGGACCGGATGCTGGGCCGCCTGGTCAAGGTGACCCCGTCCTCCAAGGTCGTCGGCGACCTGGCCCTGCACCTGGTGGGCGCCGGGGTCTCGCCGGAGGAGTTCGAGGAGGACCCCGGACGCTTCGACATCCCGGACTCGGTGATCGGCTTCCTCTCCGGCGAGCTGGGCGACCCGCCCGGCGGCTGGCCGGAACCCTTCCGCACCAAGGCGCTGGCCGGCCGCACCGCCCCGCGCCGGGTCGCCGAGCTCACCGACGACGACCGCCGCGGCCTGGAGTCCGACCGCCGCCAGACCCTGAACCGCCTGCTCTTCCCCGCCCCCGCCAGGGAGTTCGCCGCCCACCGGGAGGCCTACGGCGACACCAGCGTGCTGCGCAGCAAGGACTTCTTCTACGGCCTGCGCCCAGGCGAGGAGTACTCGGTCGACCTGGAACCTGGCGTCCGCCTGCTCATCGGCCTGGAGGCCATCGGCGAGGCCGACGACCGCGGCATGCGCACCGTGATGGCCACCCTCAACGGCCAGCTCCGCCCGATCGCGGTCCGCGACCGCTCGGTCGCCGCGGACGTGCCCGCCGCGGAGAAGGCCGACCGCGGCAACGCCGACCACGTGCCCGCCCCGTTCGCCGGGGTGGTCACGCTGACCGTGGCCGAGGGCGACCAGGTCGAGTCCGGCCAGACCGTGGCCACCATCGAGGCGATGAAGATGGAGGCCGCCATCACCTCCCCGAAGGCCGGCACGGTCAAGCGCCTGGCCATCGGCAAGGTCCAGCAGGTCGAAGGCGGCGACCTGCTGATCGAGCTCGGCTGATCCACTCACCTCTCCCCTGGTCCTGCCCCTCCGGGCGCGGGACCAGGGGAGAGCTCTGTCCCGCCCGCGTGCTCCGCAATGGCAGGGAACGGGCTGGGCGCCGGGTGGGCGATGATGGTGGCGTGACGCGGATTGTGGCTGGGGTGGCTGGTGGGCGGCGGTTGAGCGTGCCGCCGAAGGGAACGCGGCCGACCTCGGAGCGGGTGCGGGAGGCGTTGTTCAGCGCGCTGGAGGCGGCGGTGGACCTGGAGGGCGCGCGGGTGCTCGACCTCTACGCCGGGTCGGGGGCGCTGGGGCTGGAGGCGTTGTCGCGCGGGGCCGGGCACGCGCTGTTCGTGGAGTCCGACCGGCGGGCCGCGGAGGTGCTGCGCGGGAACGTCGCGGCGGTCGGCCTGCGCGGCGCCGAGGTGCGGGCGGCGGCGGTGGGCAGCGTGCTCGGGCTGGCCGCGCCCGCGCCCTACGACGTGGTCCTGGCCGATCCGCCCTACGCGGTGGACGCCGCGGCGCTGAGTGCCGCGCTGGCGGCGCTGGTGGCTAACGGATGGGTCACGAACGGGTCGCTGGTGCTGGTGGAGCGAGCGGCGCGGGACGGGGCCCCCGAGTGGCCGGAACCGCTGGTCGGACTGCGTAGCCGCAAGTACGGCGACACCGCCGTGCACTGGGCCCAGTGGCCCTGACGGAGGGTGGCCTGCGAACAATCATCCGCCATCTAGCAGGGATAACGCTGGCCAACCGGGGCCTGCTCGTGACGGCGCGCAACAACAGTGCTCCGGCGTCGCTACAATGGAACGCGTGCCCAGGGTCGAGGCCCGGGATTGAAGCCCCGAGCTTCTCCGGCCCCAGGCGCTCCCCCGAATCCTGACGGCCGTGGCTGCGCGCCTCCGCCGTCTGTGATCGACCGTTGCGAAAGGGCGTACGTGGCAGCCGCAGAAACCGCAACCCAACGCTCCAGCGTCGCCAAGGCGAGCAAGTCCGCTTCAGCCCAGGCTGCTGACGCTGAGGAGACTACCACGCCGGGCACGGCGCGGAAGAGCGCTGCGAAGCCGGCCGCGGCCAAGAAGCCAGCGGCCAAAACCACCAAGGCGGCCGGGGCCAAGGCTCCGGCGAAGAAGACCGCCGCGAAGGCCGGTCCCGCCGCCAAGGGCGCCAAGGGCGCGGCCGGCAAGCCCGCCGACGGCGAGGAGCCGGGCGACCTCGAGGAGATGCCGGGCGACGAGGAGCTGGTCGACGAAGCCGACCTGGTCGTCGTCGACGAGCCGGTCGAGGAGGAGCCCGCCGCGGAGGAGCCGCAGAAGTCGGGTGACTTCGTCTGGGACGAGGAGGAGTCCGAGGCGCTGCGGCAGGCCCGCAAGGACGCCGAGCTGACCGCTTCGGCCGACTCGGTTCGCGCCTACCTCAAGCAGATCGGCAAGGTCGCCCTCCTCAACGCCGAAGAGGAGGTCGAGCTCGCCAAGCGGATCGAGGCAGGCCTCTACGCGGTGGAGCGGCTGCGCAAGGCCGAGGAGGAAGAGGAGAAGCTTCCCTCCCAGCTGCGCCGCGACCTGCGCTGGATCGTGCGCGACGGGGAGAAGGCCAAGAACCACCTGCTCGGCGCGAACCTCCGGCTCGTGGTCTCGCTGGCCAAGCGCTACACCGGTCGTGGCATGGCGTTCCTGGACCTCATCCAGGAGGGCAACCTGGGCCTGATCCGCGCGGTGGAGAAGTTCGACTACACCAAGGGCTTCAAGTTCTCCACCTATGCCACGTGGTGGATCCGGCAGGCCATCACCCGTGCCATGGCCGACCAGGCCCGCACCATCCGCATCCCGGTGCACATGGTGGAAGTGATCAACAAGCTCGGTCGCATACAGCGTGAGCTGCTCCAGGACCTCGGCCGCGAGCCCACCCCCGAAGAGCTCGCCAAGGAAATGGACATCACGCCGGAGAAGGTCCTGGAGATCCAGCAGTACGCCCGCGAGCCCATCTCGCTGGATCAGACCATCGGCGATGAGGGCGACTCCCAGCTCGGGGACTTCATCGAGGACTCCGAAGCCGTCGTCGCGGTGGACGCGGTGTCGTTCACGCTGCTGCAGGACCAGCTCCAGTCGGTGCTGGCCACTCTCTCGGAGCGTGAGGCGGGTGTGGTGCGGTTGCGGTTCGGGCTCACCGACGGCCAGCCGCGGACGCTGGATGAGATCGGTCAGGTCTACGGCGTGACCCGGGAGCGGATCCGCCAGATCGAGTCCAAGACCATGTCCAAGCTCCGGCACCCCTCGCGGTCCCAGGTCCTGCGCGACTACCTGGACTGATCACCCGGAACAGCCGTCACAGGGCCTGCCTCCGAACGCCGGGGCGGGCCCTGTGGCATTTCCCACCAACGGGTCCGGGACCGGTGGCACACGGCGAGTGGGCTGCTACGGTCCGGCCCTATGAGGCGTGCCGTGTGCCCCGGCTCCTACGACCCGGCCACCAACGGACATCTGGACATCATCGAGCGGGCCGCTGGCCAGTTCGACGAGGTCACCGTCGCGGTCATGATCAATAAGAGCAAGCGTGGGCTGTTCACCGTCGAAGAGCGGATGGACATGCTCTCCGAGGCGACCGCGCACCTGACCAACGTGCGGATCGACATCTTCCACGGCCTGCTCGTCGACTACTGCAAGGCCCACGACATCCGGGCGATCGTCAAGGGCCTGCGCGCGGTCAGCGACTTCGACTACGAGCTGCAGATGGCGCAGATGAACCACCAGCTCTCCGGTGTGGACACCCTGTTCGTCTCCACCAACCCGCTCTACAGCTTCCTGTCCAGCTCCCTGGTCAAGGAGGTCGCCACCTACGGCGGCGACGTCTCCCACCTGCTCCCGCCGTTGGTCAACGAGCGACTCACCAAGCGCCTCGCCGAGCAGCGCGCCGAGAAGGACCAGAGCTAGGGCGTCAGCCCATCGACCGGCCTGCGTGGCGCCGCAGGCGACACGCGGGCCGACAACCAGCGGTGGGGTTGTGATTTCGCGACGAGGCGACTTCGGGGGCGAAATCACCGCGCGCGCCAGCGCGCCATGTCACAGAGCTAGTTTCATGCCTACGTGGCTGGCGACGAAGCCCAGCCGTTCGTAGAACCGGTGCGCGTG
This sequence comes from Crossiella sp. SN42, assembly GCF_023897065.1. Classification (GTDB taxonomy): domain Bacteria; phylum Actinomycetota; class Actinomycetes; order Mycobacteriales; family Pseudonocardiaceae; genus Crossiella. The sequence continues at coordinate 25,279 of NZ_JAMHIV010000059.1, read as the reverse complement.
CTCGCGGCTGGCGTCGGTGGTCAGCTGCACCAGGCCGCAGCCGCGGGAGCGCGCCTCCGCGATGGCGAACTCCACCATCCGCTGACCGAGGCCGCCGCCGCGCTGGTGCTTGCTCACCCGCACCGCCTCGATCTGCGCCCGCCACATGCCCAGCCGGGACAGGCCGGGGATGAAGGTCAGCTGGAGGGTGCCGACGACCTCGCCGTCTGCCTCGGCCACCAGCAGCAGCTGGTTCGGGTCGGCGTCCAGGGCGGCGAAGGCCTCCTGGTAGGCCGGGTCGCCCGGTCGCTCCCGGCCCGCGCCCAGCTGGTCGTCGGCCAGCATGGCCACGATGGCCGTCACGTCGGCCGCGCGTGCTCGCCGGAACTCCGGCTCTACCCCAGAAGACATGGCCCCAAGCCTGCCATCGAAGGTTCAACTGGACGTATGTCCCTGATCATCGGCGCTGGTTAGTTTCGGGGCTCATGAGCCAGATCACATCTCGTGCAGTGAAAACCCTGCTCGCCGCCCTGATCATGCTGGCCTCCCTGCTCGTGCCCGTCGCGGGTTCCGCCACCGCCGGCACGCTGTCGGTGAGCGCGGCCTGCGGGGACACCTCCGGATTCCGGCGCACCAACCTCTCCGCCCTGCCCAGCCAGGCCCGCGACACGGTCAACCTGATCAAGAAGGGCGGGCCCTACCCCTACCCGCAGGACAACACCGTCTTCCAGAACCGGGAGCGCCTGCTGCCGCTGTGCTCGGCCGGCTACTACCGCGAGTACACCGTGAAGACCCCCGGCATCAGCCACCGCGGCGCCCGCCGGATCGTCAAGGGCAACGCCAGCGAGTTCTTCTACACCGCCGATCACTACCGCTCGTTCGTGCTGGTCAACATCAACGCCTAGGGAAACCTTGGCGGACACGCCCCCGGCTGCATCACCCACAAGGCCGGACACGGCACACTGAAGGGGTAACCGTGGTCCAGGGGCGAGGAGTGCGACGTGTACCGGGTGTTCGAGGCGCTCGACGAGCTGGTCACCATCGTCGAGGAGGCACGGGGAGTCCCGATGACCTCCGGTTGCGTGGTGCCGCGCGGTGACGTCCTTGAGCTGCTGGACGACGTCCGCGACGCCATCCCCGCTGAGCTGGACGACGCGCAGGACGTGCTGGACCACCGGGACGAGGTGCTGACCAAGGCCCGGACCGAGTCCGAGACGTCGGTGTCCGCGGCGCGGGCCGAGGCGGAGCAGACCGTGTCGCAGGCCCGGGCCGAGGCCGAGCACATGCTGGCCGAGGCCCGGGCCCGCGCGGAGCGGATGGTGTCGGAGGCCCAAGCCGAGGCCGAGCGCACGGTCACCGCGGGCCGCCGCGAGTACGAGGACCTGGTCGGCCGGTCCCAGGACGAGGCGGACCGGATGATCCAGGCCGGGCGCACCAGCTACGAGCGCGCCGTGGAAGAGGGCCGCGCCGAGCAGGCCAGGCTGGTCGAGCAGACCGAGGTGGTGCGCGCCGCGCACGCCGAGGCCAGCCGCCTGGTGGACGCCGCCAACGCCGAGTCCGAGCGGCTGCGCGGGGAGTGCGACGCCTACGTCGACAGCAAGCTCGCCGACTTCGAGGACCTGCTCGGGCGCACCCTGCGCACCGTGACCAAGGGCCGCCAGCAGCTGCGCGGGCCGATCGGCGGGCCCTCCGCGGTGCCCTTCGACTACCAGGACGGCTATCGTGAGGAGGAGGTCGGCGGCCGCCTGCGCCGCTGATTTCCCTCCGCGCGTGCTCGTCCCGTACCCTGTTCAGGTTGCACGAGCACGCGTAGCGCGACCCCCTTTTGAAGACTGTGAGCATGTCCAGACACCACTCCGCCGACATCCGGCGCACCCCGTCCGGGCCCTGGGTCATCGACACCAGGGACCTCGGCCGTCGTGCCGGGCTGAGCCGTAGGTACCACCGCACGGTGACCACCGACGGTGACTTCGGCCTGGACCTGATCAGGTTGGCTCCCGGCCAGGACGTCGATGTCGAGGTGCTGGCCGAGGCGGTCGTGGAAGGCGTGTTGATCTCCGGGAGCGTGAGCGGTCCGACGACCGCGGAGTGCTCCCGCTGTCTCGACCCGTTCACGGGTGAGGTGGAGATCAGGCTGACCGAGCTGTTCGCTTACCCGGACAGCGCCACGGACGCCAGCACGGACGAAGACGAGGTCAGCCGGATCGTGGATGATCTGGTCGATCTTGAACCGGTGGTGCGGGACAGCTTGCTGACCGCGTTGCCGTCCTCGCCGCTGTGCACCCCGGACTGCAAGGGATTGTGTCCGGAGTGCGGCGGCAAGTGGGCCGATCTCGGCCCGAACCACACGCATGAGACGATGGATCCTCGCTGGGCCGCGCTACAGAAGCGGTTCGGCGGGACCGAGGAGGAGAACTAGTCGTGGCCGCTCCGAAGCGCCGTATGTCGCGGTCCAACACGCGTTCGCGGCGGGCCCAGTGGAAGGCCACCGCGCCGACGCTGGTCGCCTGCGAGAACCGTGCGTGCCGCAAGCCGAAGCTCCCGCACACCGCATGCCCCACCTGTGGCCAGTACGACGGCCGCCAGGTCGCCCGGCCGGCCTGATCGGGCGGGCGGGCATGGGAAGCAAGGGATCCCGAGGCCAGCCAAGTGACCGCAGCCTGCTGCTGAAGGCGCTCGGCGTCGATCTCGACGCCGAGCTGCTCACCCTCTCGCTGACCCACCGCTCGTACGCGTACGAGAACGGTGGGTTGCCCCCCAACGAACGGCTTGAGTTCCTGGGGGACGCGGTGCTCGGACTGGTGATCACTGATCACCTGTACCGGACGCATCTGGATCTGCCGGAGGGCCAGCTCGCGAAGCTCCGGGCCAGCGTGGTGAACATGCACGCGCTGGCCGGGGTGGCTCGTGAGCTGGGCCCCGGCGGGCTGGGTGCGCACCTGCTGCTGGGCAAGGGCGAGGAACTCACCGGCGGCCGGGACAAGGCGAGCATCCTGGCCGACGGGCTGGAAGCCGTGATCGGCGCGGTCTACCTGCAACACGGGGTGGAGGCCGCGCGTGCCCTGGTGCACCGGTTGTTCGACCGGCCGCTGGCTGAGGCCCCGCTGCGGGGTGCGGGCCTGGACTGGAAGACCAGCCTCCAGGAGCTGACCGCCGCCGCCGCGCTCGGCGTGCCCGAGTACCGGGTGGACGAGTCAGGGCCGGACCACCGCAAGGAGTTCGAGGCGACGGTGCTGGTCGGCGGGCGACCGCTGGGCAACGGCGATGGCCGGACCAAGAAGGAAGCCGAGCAGAAGGCCGCCGAGGCGGCCTGGCGCACGCTGTCCGAGCAGGTCCGGGTGGCCGCCGAGGAGAAGGCGGCCGCGGCGGGCGGCGAGACCGGCAAGCCGGAGGGCAACGGCAACGGCAAGGCCGCGCACTAGTGGCCTGAGCCGGAGGCTCGCCAGCCCCGGCTGGCACTGGCTTTACTCAAAGACGCGTCAAGGTGACTTGACGCGTCTTTGCTGTTTTCCTGCGGTAGACCACACCGGCCAGGTAGCTTTCGTTCGGCTACGGGCCTCTCAGGGGCCAGTACGGGCGTTCCGGGACGGCGCGGGTGGGTTTCTCAACAGCGTTGTCAACGACTCGCCCGAGGGGCGGAGCGCGCGGAGGGAGTGGGAGTGCCTGAGCTGCCCGAGGTGGAGGTCGTCCGGCTGGGTCTGGACCGGCACGTGGTCGGCCGCACGGTGGCCGCGGTCGAGGTGCTGCACCCGAGGGCGATCCGGCGGCACGAGCCGGGGCCGCTGGACTTCGCGGGCCGGTTGGCCGGGCGCACGCTGCACGCCGCGGTGCGCCGGGGCAAGTACCTGTGGCTGGAATTGGACGGGCGGACCGAGGCGCTGCTGACCCACCTCGGCATGAGCGGGCAGATGCTGGTGCAGCCGGCGGGCACGGCGGATGAGAAGCACCTGCGGGTGCGGATCAGCTTCGCCGACGGCGGGCCGGAGCTGAGGTTCGTGGACCAGCGGACCTTCGGCGGCCTGGCGGTGGCCGAGCTGGCCGAGGTGGACGGGGCGCTGCTGCCGGACCCGGTGGCGCACATCGGCCGTGATCCGATGGACCCGGACTTCGACCTCGAACGGGCGGTGGCCGCGCTGCGGGCCAAGCGGACCGAGCTGAAGCGGGCGCTGCTGGACCAGACGCTGGTGTCCGGCATCGGCAACATCTACGCCGACGAGGCTCTCTGGAGAACTCGGCTGCACTGGGCCCGTCCCACCGCCACGCTGACCCGCCCGGCCGCGAGGGAGGTCCTGGGCGCCGCGACGGCGGTGATGGCCGAGGCATTGGGCGCGGGTGGGACGTCCTTCGATTCACTCTACGTAAACGTGAACGGACAGTCGGGATACTTCGACCGTTCGCTCGCCGTTTACGGAAAGGCTGGGCAGCCCTGCCCCCGCTGTGGCACTCTGATCGTGCGCGAGCCGTTTATGAACAGGTCTTCGTATTTCTGCCAGAGTTGTCAGCGACGGCCGGTGACGCGCCAACGTTAAATCTATCCCAAGTTTCCCTGGGAAAAATGTCAACTTACGCCGAAGTAGATTCCGTCACGTTGTTTCGCGGACTGAGCTGCTTAGTCTCTTGAACCAAAAAAGTGGGCGGGCCCGAGGTTCGGGCTCGCCCACTTGGTGGTGCTAGCTGATCTTGGCTCAGCCGGACTTGAGCTGGCTCCTGAGCTGGCTGGTGGCCCACTCGAAGCTGGTCGCGGGGCTGGGTTCACCAGGGCGAACCGACAGCTCCTTGATGCTGTCGATCAGCATCAGCACTGCCCGGACCGAAGGTAGGATCATCTGACCTTCTCGGGTGAGCCGGGCACCAGCGGGATCGCGGGTGAACAGCTTGGTCCCGAGGGACTGCTCTAGAGACTTGATCTGGTAACTGATTGCGGGCTGTGAATACCCGAGGGACTTCGCCGCCAGGTCCATACGGCCGAGGTCCGCAATCGAGACGAAAGCCCGGAACTCCCGCTCGTGCATTGTTTCTCCCCAGTGTCGCGCTGCGCTAAGGGCCCCAACGTGTCCGGCAGAAGTGCCCCGGATCACGCCATAATGAGGACATTACCAACGGCTCATGTGGAAGTCCACCGTTTGGGTACCCGTACCTCCGAGCGGAGTACAAAGTTACTCCCGGTTCACTACGGAGCGCCGTTGGGCACCGCAAAGTAGTGAGCGGATCGGGCAAAGCGCCGGGACAACCGGCTGGCAGGAACGCCGAACGCTCGTTCGCTGACTTACCTCATCACAGTCGCATCTCGGGGCGGTATATGTCCAGCCACATCGTTATGTCGAGCAGCCGCTCCACGAACTGCCGGGTGGCCCGGTCGATGAGCGCGGGCGCCGCGGTGGCCACCGCGCGCACCCAGTCCCGCTCGATCAGGTCGAAGACCGGGGTGTCCCGCCTGGCCAGCAGCTCGTGCAGCTGGTCCTGCACCGCGAGCAGGTACTTCACGTCCTGGGTCGACGGGTAGGGGCTCTTGCGCCGCTCCAGCACGGCCCTGGGCAGCAGCCCGTCGGCGGCCCCGCGCAGCAGGCTCTTCTCCTTGCCGTCAAAGGTCTTCAGCGCCCACGGCGTGTTGTAGACGTACTCGACCAGGCGGTGGTCGCAGAAGGGCACCCGCACCTCCAGCCCGGTGGCCATGCTCATCCGGTCCTTGCGGTCGAGCATGTTGGTCAGGAACTGGCTCAGGTGCACGTGGCAGATCCGGCGCAGCCGCTGCTCGCGCTCGTCGTCGGAGTCCAGCACCGGCGCCTGGGCCAGCGCGTCGGCGTAGCCCTGGCGCAGGTGGCCGGGCACGTCCAGCCGCGCGGCCAGCCCGGCGTTGACCAGCGGCCTGCTCTGGCTCTGCGCGCCGCCGATGCCGTGGATCCACGGGTAGATCGGGGCCTGCTGGGCGCCCTCGTCGTGGAACCACCAGTAGCCGGCGAACACCTCGTCCGCGGACTCCCCGGACAGCGCCACCGTGGCGCGGGCGCGGGCGGCCCGGAACAGCAGCAGCAGGGAGACGTCCATCTCGCCCATGCCGGTGGGCAGGTCGCGGGCACGCACCGCGGCCGCCCGGTTGGCCGGGTCGGCCAGCTCGGTGTGGTCGAGCACCAGGTCGGCGTGCTCGGTGCCGACGTAGCGGGCGACCTGTTTGACGAAGGGCGCGTCCAGGCTGTCCTGCAGCACGTGCGGCACGAAGCCGTCCTGCTCGCCTGCGAAGGAGACCGCGAAGGTGCGCGGGATCTCGCCGTGCTCGTGCAGCACCTCGGCGGCCAGCGCGGTGAGCACGCTGGAGTCCAGGCCGCCGGAGAGCAGCACGCACTGCGGCACGTCGGCGACCAGCTGGCGGCGGGCGATGTCGTGCAGCAGCTCGCGCACCCGGGCCACCGTCTCCGGCACGCCGTCGGGGTGCGGGGCCGCGGTCAGCCGCCAGTAGGTCCGCTCGCGCAGGCCGCGGCGGTCCAGCACGGCCAGCGTGCCGGGCTTGAGCTCGCGCATGCCGGACCACACCGCGGAGCCGGGCACCTTGACGAAGCCGAAGATCTCCCGCAGCCCGTCCTCATCGAGCACCTTGCGCGCCAACGGGTTGGCCAGGATCGCCTTGGGCTCGGAGCCGAAGAGCAGGCCGTCCGGGGTGGGGTAGAGGAACATCGGCTTGACGCCGAACCGGTCGCGGGCCAGCAGTAGCCGCTCTTGCCGGTCGTCCCAGATCGCGAAGGCGAACATGCCGTTGAGGCGCTCCACCAGGTCCTCGCCCCACTCCAGGTAGGCGGCGAGCACCACCTCGGTGTCGCTGACCGTGCGGAAGCGGTGGCCGCGGCCGCGCAGCTCGGCGCGCAGCTCGCGGTAGTTGTAGACCTCGCCGCTGTAGGAGAGCACCACCGCGCCGCCGGGGGTCTCGGCGATCATCGGCTGGGTCCCGCCCGGCAGGTCGAGCACGGCCAGCCTGCGGTGGCCGAGCCCGGCGTGCCTGCCGGTCCACAGGCCCTCACCATCTGGACCGCGGGCGGCCAGGGTGGCCGTCATGGCACGCAGGGTGACGGTCTCGTTGGTCAGGTCCCGGTCATAGGACACCCAGCCGGTCACACCGCACATGGAGCGCCTCCTCGCGCTTGGTCCCACGCCTTGGACAGGGAAGTTACCTACTTCCGAGTCGGGTTGGTTCCGCCGAGCAGACCTGTTCTCAGACGAGTGAGCCGACCGGGCAGATGCATGCGCAACGTAACCGCATCCGACCATCGGACCCCCTCGATGGGTGGAAAACGGGCGAGAGGTGGCTCACCGGGCGCGTAAAGATCACGTCAATGCCACGGTCGGTGCCGTCAAGGAGTCATCAGGCCCGGTCAGCGGCCCGGAACCGGGATGCACGCTGACGCCCGATGTGAACGACCTAGTCGAAAGGGGAGCGCGCAGATGGCCGACCTGGCCTACGCCGTGCTGCTGATCGGTGGCTTCCTCGTCCTGGCGCTGACGCTGCGCGGACTGGAGCGGCTGTGAGCACCGCCGCTGTGTTCAACCTGGTGGGCGGGGTAGTCGCGCTCTTCCTGCTGGTCTACCTGTTCGTCGCGCTGATCCGACCGGAGAAGTTCTGATGACCTCCCTCTGGACCGGCCTGATCCAGGTCGGCCTGCTGCTCGTCGCGCTCGCGGCGGCCTACCGCCCGCTTGGCGACTACATGGCCAGGGTGTACGAGGACAAGCGGCACTGGCGGCTGGAGCGTGGCGTCTACGCGATCGTTCGGGTGAACCCGGAGACCGAGCAGCGCTGGACCACCTACGCCGCCGGCGTGCTCGGCTTCTCCTTCGTCTCGGTGGTGCTGCTCTACCTGTTGCAGCGCCTGCAGAACTGGCTGCCGTTCGGCTTCGACCGGGAGGTCAACCCGGCCACCGCGTTCAACACCGCGGTCAGCTTCGTGACCAACACCAACTGGCAGTCCTACGTGCCGGAGCAGACCCTCGGGCACTCGGCGCAGATGGCCGGGCTGACCGTGCAGAACTTCGTCTCCGCCGCGGTGGGCATGGCGGTCGCGGTCGCGGTGGTGCGCGGGTTCGTCCGGGCCAAGACCGACCGGCTGGGCAACTTCTGGGTGGACCTGGTGCGCGGCTGCGTGCGGATCCTGCTGCCGCTGTCGGTGCTGGCCGCGATCGTGCTGCTGGCCTTCGGCGCGGTGATGAGCCTGTCCTCGGGCGTCACGGTGACCACCCTGGACGGGCAGCAGCACGTGCTCTCGCTGGCCCCGGTGGCCAGCCAGGAGGCGATCAAGGAACTGGGCACCAACGGTGGCGGCATCCTCAACGCCAACTCCGCGCACCCGTTCGAGAACCCGAACTCCTGGACCAACCTGTTCCAGATCTTCCTGATCCTGCTCATCCCGGTCGCGCTCACCCGCACCTTCGGCAAGCTGGTCAACGACGTCAAGCAGGGCTACGTGCTGATCGGCGTGATGGGCCTGCTGTTCTCGATCATGACCACGGTGGCCTGGTGGGCGGAGAGCAACCCGAACGGGCTGGCCGCGCTGGCCGCCGGGGGCGCGATGGAGGGCAAGGAGGTCCGCTTCGGCATCCCGGGCTCCTCGTTGTTCGCGGTGGCCACCACCGGCACCTCCACCGGCGCGGTGAACTCGCTGCACGACAGCATGACCGGGCTCGGCGGCGGGGTGGCCCTGCTGAACATGCTGCTCGGCGAGGTCGCGCCGGGCGGGGTCGGGGCCGGCCTGTACGGCATCCTGGTGCTCGCGGTGATCGCGGTGTTCCTGGCCGGGCTGATGGTCGGCCGCACCCCGGAGTACCTGGGCAAGAAGCTGGGGCGCAAGGAGATCACCGCCGCGGCCATCGCCATGCTGGCCATGCCGACCGTGGTGCTGATCGGGGCCGGCCTCGCGCTGGCGCTGCCGGACACCCAGGGCGCGCTGGGCAACCCCGGCGCGCACGGGCTCTCCGAGGTGCTCTACGCCTTCGCCTCGGCGGGCAACAACAACGGCAGTGCCTTCGGCGGGCTCACCGTCACCAGCGACTTCTTCCAGGTGGCGCTGGGACTGGCCATGCTCTTCGGCCGGTTCGTGCCCATCCTGGCCGTGCTCACCCTGGCCGGAGCCCTTGCCCAGCAACGTAAGGTGCCGCCCTCGGCGGGCACCCTGCCCACCTCGGGCCCGCTGTTCGCCGGGATGCTCACCGGCACCGTCGTCCTCGTCGCCGCGCTGACCTTCCTGCCCGCGCTGGCCCTCGGTCCCATCGCGGAGGCCCTGTCATGACCGCACCCACCACCGAACAGCCCCAGCGCACCCCGGCGCAGGCACAGCACGTGCACGCCGAGCGCACCGGCCGGGTCTCGGCCGGGGTGTTCAACCCGCGCCAGCTGCTGGTCTCGCTGCCGGACGCGCTGCGCAAGCTCGACCCCCGGCACCAGCTGCGCAACCCGGTGATGTTCGTGGTCTGGGCCGGATCCGTGCTCAGCACCATCTTCGCCATCGTGCAGCCGGACGTGTTCAGCGTGGCCACCGCGGCCTGGCTGTGGTTCACCGTGGTCTTCGCCAACCTGGCCGAGGCGGTGGCCGAGGGCAGGGGCAAGGCGCAGGCGGAGTCGCTGCGCAAGATGAAGACCGACACCGTCGCCTACCGGCTGCTGCCGGGGCTCAAGGTGGCGGGCGCGGCCAAGGCGACCAGCCTGACCGTGGAGGAGCTGGCCGCCAACCGGCTGGCGCCGGGTGACCTGGTGCTGGTGGAGGCCGGTCAGGTCATCCCTGGCGACGGCGACATCGTGGACGGCATCGCCACCGTGGACGAGTCGGCCATCACCGGTGAGTCCGCGCCGGTGATCAGGGAGTCCGGCGGCGACCGGTCCGCGGTCACCGGCGGCACCACCGTGCTCTCCGACCGGATCATCGTCAAGATCACCTCCAAGCCGGGGGAGACCTTCGTCGACCGGATGATCGCGCTGGTGGAGGGCGCGCAGCGGCAGAAGACGCCGAACGAGGTGGCGCTGACCATCCTGCTGTCCGTGCTGACCATCATCTTCCTGCTGGTGGTCGTGGCGCTCCAGCCGATGGCGGCCTACTCCGGCTCGCAGCAGTCGGTGATCGTGCTGGTCGCGCTGCTGGTCTGCCTGATCCCGACCACCATCGGCGCGCTGCTGTCCGCGATCGGCATCGCGGGCATGGACCGGCTGGTGCAGCGCAACGTGCTGGCCAAGTCCGGGCGTGCGGTGGAGGCGGCAGGCGACATCGACGTGCTGCTACTGGACAAGACCGGCACCATCACCTTCGGCAACCGGCGGGCCACCGAGCTGCTGCCGGTGGCCGGGTCCACTGTGGACGAGCTGGCCGCGGCCGCGCGGCTGGCCAGCCTGGCCGACCAGACGCCGGAGGGGCGCAGCATCGTCGAGCTGTGCGTCCAGGAGTTCGGGCTCAACCCCGAGGCCAGTGCGATGGAGGCGGCGGCCGAGTCGGTGCCGTTCACCGCGCAGACCCGGATGAGCGGTATCGACATCGGGAACCGGTTGGTGCGCAAGGGCGCGGGCAGCGCGGTGCGGGCCTGGGTGAGCGAGCACGGCGGCGAGGTCCCGGATGACGTCCAGGAGATCGTGGACCGGATCTCGGCCGAGGGCGGCACGCCGCTGGTGGTGGCCGAGGCCGTCGGCGGGAACGCGTTGGTGCGCGGGGTGATCCGCCTGTCCGACGTGGTCAAGCCGGGCATGAGCGAGCGGTTCGCCGAACTGCGCGCGATGGGCATCCGCACGGTCATGGTCACCGGGGACAACCCGTTGACCGCCAAGGCGATCGCGGCCGAGGCCGGGGTGGACGACTTCCTCGCCGAGGCCAAGCCCGAGGACAAGATGGCGCTGATCCGCAAGGAGCAGGAGGGCGGGCGGCTGGTCGCGATGACCGGCGACGGCACCAACGACGCGCCCGCGCTGGCCCAGGCCGACGTCGGCGTGGCGATGAACACCGGGACGGCCGCGGCCAAGGAGGCCGGGAACATGGTCGACCTGGACTCCGACCCGACCAAGCTGATCGAGATCGTGGAGATCGGCAAGCAGATGCTGATCACCCGGGGCGCGCTGACCACCTTCAGCATCGCCAACGACCTGGCCAAGTACTTCGCCATCCTGCCTGCCATGTTCATGGCCATCTACCCGCAGCTGGACTCGATCAACATCATGCGGCTGGCCACCCCGCAGTCGGCCATCATGTCCGCGGTCATCTTCAACGCGTTGATCATCATCGCGCTGATCCCGCTGGCCCTGCGCGGCGTCCGCTACACCCCGTCCAGCGCCTCCGCGCTGCTGCGGCGCAACCTGCTGATCTACGGCCTCGGCGGCATCGTCACGCCGTTCCTCGGCATCAAGCTGATCGACCTGCTGGTCGCTCTCATCCCGGGATTCGGGGGCTGAACGTGCACACCATCGGAACCCTCTGGAAGCAGACCATGGCCGGTCTGCGCGTCCTGCTCGTGCTCACCGTACTGCTGGGCGTGCTGTACCCGCTGGTCATCTGGGGTGTCGGCAGGCTGCCCGGTTTGTCGGCCAACGCGGAAGGCTCGCTGATCTACCAGGACGGCAAGCCGGTCGGCTCGGAGCTGATCGGCATCGACCTGGTCGATGAACGAGCCAAGGACGACCCGGCCAAGGACCGCTGGTTCCACAACCGGCCCTCCGCCGCCGCGGACAGCGCCACCTCCGGCGGCTCCAACAAGGCAGGCGACAACCTGGACCTGCGCAAGGCGGTCGAGGAGCGCAAGGCGCTGATCGTGCTGCGCGAGCAGGTCGACCCGGAGCGGGTGCCCGCGGACGCGGTGACCGCCTCGGCCTCCGGGCTGGACCCGCACATCAGCCCCGCCTACGCCGAGCTCCAGGCGGCCAGGGTGGCCAGGGAGAACGGGGTTGACCTGGCCTTGGTGCGGCGGCTGGTCGAGGAGAACACCAGCAGAGGAGTCGGTGATCCCGGTGTCAACGTGCTCAAGCTCAACCTCGCCGTGCAGGCCGCGCGGCGTTGATGCCCAGGATCCGGCTGGTCCAGGTGCAGACTGAACCGGTGAGCCAGGAGTACGGCAGGCGGCGGCGCCGGGGTGAGCTGCGCATCTACCTCGGCGCCGCGCCGGGCGTCGGCAAGACCTACGACATGCTGTGCGAGGCGCACCGGCGGCTGGAGCGCGGCACCGACGTGGTGGTCGGTTACCTTGAGACGCACGGCAGGGAGAAGACCGCGGCGCTGGTGCGCGGGCTGGAAGTGTTGCCGCGCAAGGAGATGAGCCACCGCGGGGTGGAGCTGACCGAGCTGGACATCGACGGGCTGCTGGCCCGCGCGCCCGAGGTCGCGGTGGTCGACGAGCTGGCGCACACCAACGCGCCCGGCTCGCGCAACACCAAGCGCTGGCAGGACATCGAGGAGCTCCTCGAGGCCGGGATCGACGTGCTGTCCACGGTGAACGTGCAGCACCTGGAGTCGCTCAACGACGTGGTGCAGCGGATCACCGGGGTGCCGCAGCGGGAGACCGTGCCGGATGAGGTGGTGCGCCGGGCCGAGCAGGTCGAGCTGGTCGACGTCACCCCGGAGGCGCTGCGGCGGCGGATGGCGCACGGCAACATCTACCCCGCGCACAAGATCGACGCCGCGCTGGGCAACTACTTCCGGCCAGGCAACCTGACCGCGCTGCGCGAGCTGGCGCTGCTGTGGGTGGCCGACCAGGTCGACGTGGCGTTGCAGCGCTACCGGGCCGAGCACGAGATCACCGACACCTGGGAGACCAGGGAGCGGGTGGTGGTCGCGGTGACCGGCGGGCCGGAGAGCGAGACGCTGATCCGCCGGGCCAGCCGGATCGCCAACCGGGCAGGCGCGGAACTCCTGGCGCTGCACATCCTGCGCGGCGACGGGCTGGCCGGGGTGCCCGCGCAGGCGGTGACGCGCTGCCGGAAGCTGGCCGACGACGTGGGCGCCACCTTCCACACCGTGGTCGGCGACGACGTGCCCACCGCGCTGCTGGACTTCGCCAGGGGGGTCAACGCGACCCAGCTGGTGCTGGGCACCTCGCGGCGCAGCCGGGCGGCCCGCGCCTTCGACGAGGGCGTCGGGTCCAGGGTGGTGCAGCAGTCGGGGCCGATCGACGTGCACATGGTCACCCACGACGAGGCAGGCGGCGTGCTGCGGCGGCACGGCACCGTGCCGCGCAGCGTGATCACGCCGTGGCGCAAGGCCCTCGGCTGGGTCGCCGCGCTGCTGCTGCCCGCGCTGGTCACCATGATCGGGGTGGTGGCGCAGGAGACGCTGAGCATCTCCACCGACGTGGTCGGCTACTTCCTGGCCGTGGTGGTGGTGGCGCTGATCGGCGGGGTCGGCCCAGCGGTGCTGACCGCGGTGCTCAGCGGGTTGCAGCTGAACTTCTTCTTCAGCCCGCCGCTGTACACCCTGGACATCGCCAACGAGGAGAACGTGATCACCATCATCGCGATGGTGGTGGTCGCGGTGCTGGTCGCGCTGGTGGTGGACCGGGCAGGGCGGCGGGCCGAGCAGGCGGCCAAGGCGCGCACCGAGGCCGCGCTGCTGGCCTCCTACGCGCGCACCGTGCTCACCCATCCCGAGCCGCTGCAACGGCTGCTGGAGAAGATCATCGAGAACTTCGGGCTGACCTCGGCGGCGATGCTGGAGGAGCGCGCGGACGACGAGTGGTACGTGGTCGCCGCGGCGGGCCCCGACCCGGCCACTGACCCGGACCAGGCCGACGTGGACGTGCTGATCAGCAGCGAGGTGCACCTGGCGCTCAAGGGCCGCGCGCTGCCCGCGGCCGACCGGGGCCTGCTGGAGGCGGTGGCCGGGCAGGCGCTGCTGGCGTTGCGGCAGCAGCGGCTCACCGTGAAGACCGCGGCCGCCGAGCGCAAGGCGGCCACCACCGAACTGCGCACCGCGCTGCTGTCCGCGGTGGGCCACGACCTGCGCACCCCGCTCACCTCGATCAAGGCCGCGATCAGCAGCCTGCGCGACCCCGAGCTCAGACTGTCCGAAGTGGACACCGCTGACCTGCTGGCCACGGTGGAGGAGTCGGCGGACCGGCTGGTCGGACTGGTGGACAACCTGCTCGACTCCTCCCGGCTGGCCACCGGCGCGGTGACCCCGCAGCTGCGCGCGGTCGGCTACTACGAGGTGGTGGCGCGGGCGCTGCGCGGCGTGGACGACCCGGCCAAGGTCGAGGTCGAGGTGGACGAGAGCCTGGCCCCGGTGTGCGCCGACGTCGGCCTGCTGGAACGGGTGATCGCGAACGTGGTGGACAACGCGCTGCGGCACGGCAGGCGGGCCGGGCGGGACGGCCCCGTGGTGGCGGTGCGGGCCAGCGCGCACGCCGACCGGGTCGAGCTGCGCGTGGTCGACCAGGGCGCGGGTCTGCCCAAGGGCGCCGCGGCCACCGTGTTCCAGCCGTTCCAGCGCTTGAACGACCGCGACACCCGGGGCGTCGGCCTGGGGTTGAGCGTGGCGAAGGGATTCACCGAGGCGATGGGTGGCAGCATCCATGCCGAGGACACCCCGGGCGGTGGGCTCACCGTGGTGATCTCGCTGCCCGCCTACCGGATGGCCGAAGAGGAGACAGCCGGATGACCAAGGTCCTGGTCGTCGACGACGAACCGCAGATCGTGCGGGCGTTGCGGATCAACCTGACCGCCCGCGGCTACCAGGTGCTGACCGCGCACGACGGCGCCACCGCGCTCAAGGCCGCCGCCGAGGGCAAACCCGACGTGGTGGTGCTGGACCTGGGCCTGCCCGACATCGACGGCACCGAGGTCATCTCCGGCCTCCGCGGCTGGACCAGGGTCCCCATCCTGGTCCTCTCCGCCCGCACCGACTCCACCGACAAGGTCGAGGCCCTGGACGCCGGCGCGGACGACTACGTCACCAAACCCTTCGGCATGGACGAGCTGCTGGCCCGCCTGCGCGCCGCGGTCCGCCGCGCCAGCAACACCGGCGAGGAGGAGGAACCCGTGGTGCAGACGGCTTCCTTCTCGGTGGACCTGGCGGCGAAGAAGGTGCTCAAGGATGGGGCGGAGGTGCACCTGACGCCCACCGAGTGGGGGGTGCTGGAGGTGCTGGTGCGCGGGCGCGGGCGGCTGGTCGCGCAGCGGCAGCTGTTGCAGGAGGTGTGGGGGCCGAACTACGCGACGGAGACGCATTATCTGCGCGTGTACCTGGCGCAGCTGCGCCGCAAGCTCGAGCCGGAGCCCGCGCACCCGCGGCACCTGCTCACCGAACCCGGCATGGGGTACCGCTTCGAGCCGTGAGAGGTGCCGGGGTACCGCACACACGCGTCGTAGACCACAACGAACGACACTCAGGTCAGACCCATCTCCTGGGTCAACGCGGTCAGCTCGTCGGCTGCCTCGCGTCGACGTTGGTCATCGCGGCGCAGGTAGGCCAGCAGTGAGGTGACCCGGATCCGGCGGTGCTTGCCCACCTTGCGGTAGTCGATCTCGCCGGCGTCGAGCAGGCCGATCAGGTACGGGCGGGACACGTTCAGCAGGTCGGCGGCCTGCTGGGTGGTGAGCTCGGCGTTGGTGGGCACCACGGAAACGCCCTGGCCGGCGGCCATGTGCGCCAGGATGCGGGCGAACAGCTCGACCGCGCCGCGGGGCACGACGAGCTCCTCGCCGTCCTCGGCCACCCGCAGGCGGACCTCCCTCGGGCCGTCCGGGTGCCGGGTCAGGTAGTCGGTGACCCGGGCCAGGGCGACGTCGGCGGTGCGGACGTCGTCCTCACCGGGCTGGACCTGGTCGTTCAGCAGTGTTGTCATGGGCACCTCCGCTAAACGAATTATCCGCAACAGGCGAAGCAAGCGCAACTGGGTCGTCGGTGGGCGGTGCCTGGGTCAGGATCGGTGTGGCCGGTCGGCGGTGCGCTCTTCGGTCCGGCGTGGACCTCCGGGAATTCCCCGTATTCACCCCAAGATCGGTTACCTGGACTTACTTGATTAAGTTACCGGGAATGGGCCAAATGGCCGCGGTTGGGCCGTTCGAGTCATCCTCGGGTCTTCCGGGCAGCATAAGCACAGAACCGGTTGACACCCGTCCGCGGGCGGCACAAAACTGGGCCACGGTCCTTGTGTGGCCGTTGTGTGAGGGGAAAAGGGGTGGGGATCCCGACGCGTTCCACGTGCTGAGGCGATCAATCGCGATGTGCTGTTGATCGTTTTCGCCGTGGTTTCTGGGGGCCTTGTTTCGGCATGTGCTCTTTTCCTTGAACGCCGCTGTTTCGAGGAATGGAGGTGGCATGCCCGTCACGCCGACCTATCCAGGCGTCTACATCGAGGAGCTGCCCAGCCGCGTCCGCACGGTCACCGCGGTGTCGACCTCGGTGACCGCCTTCGTCGGCTACACCAGCCGCGGCCCGGTCAACGAGGCCGTCACGATCACCAGCTTCGCCGGCTTCGAGCGCCGGTTCGGCGGCCTGGCCGGCGCCAGCGCGGTCAGCTACGCGGTGCAGCAGTTCTTCCTCAACGGTGGCAGCACCGCCGTGGTCGTCCGGGTCGCCAAGGGCGCCGAGCACGCCACCGCCGGGATCTACAACCGCGGCGAGGGCGGCAAGAAGCACGTGCTGACCTTGCGCGCCCGCGAGCCCGGGACCTGGGGAAACGGGCTCCGCGTCGCTGTTGACCACGGCACCCCGACGCCGGATGCCACCTTCAACCTGCACCTGTCCCACCCCAGCGGGCAGCGGGAGTCCTTCACCGACCTGTCCATGGACGCCGAGCACGAGCGGCACGTGGCCGAGGTGGTCAACGGCAGCTCGCGGCTGGTCACGGTCACCGTCGAGGGCAGCCCGGCGGCCGGTCAGCGGCCGGACCAGGTCGGCACCTCCTCGGCGAAGTTCCCCGACGGGCCGCCCGACCCCTCCGGCGAGCTGGAGGTCTCGGTGCTCGGCGGGTCGACGGTGCACAAGCTGACCCTGGTTAAACAGGGCGATCCCAAGCCCGCCAACCTGATCGAGCTGGCGCTGCTGCTGGAGAACCGGCTGCGCACGCTGCCGGACGCGCCTGGTGAGCGGACCTTCGGCGCGGCCACGGTCACCGTGCGCGGGCAGCGCCTGCAGGTCGTCTCCGGCGCGGCTGACGCGGGTGTGGTGCTCAAGCTGGAAGGCGCGGTGGGCAACAACCTCGGCTTCGGCGGCGGGCGCAACGTCACCGCCTACGCCTTCGGTGGCGCGGAGAACGAGAGCCAGGCGCCCGGCACCCCCGGCGGCGACGGCGACCTGCCCGGACACACCGAGCTGATCGGCAACGAGGGCGCCAAGACCGGGCTATACGCGCTGCGCGACATCGAGGACGTGGGTCTGCTCGCGCTGCCCGAGGCGGCCGCGCTGCCCGGCGACACCGGCCTGACCCGGATGGTCGACGTGCTCGGCCACGCCAGCAGGCTGTGCCGGACCAAACGGATGTTCCTGCTGGTGGACAGCCCGGCGGCGTGGCGGAGTGTGGACGACGTGCGGGCGAACCTGCACCGCCTCGGCTCGATCCGCAGCGACCACGCCGCGCTCTACTTCCCCCGCCTCCAGCTGCTCGACCCGCTCAGCGGCAGGCTGCGCGCGTTCCCGCCCTCCGGCGCGGTCGCCGGGGTGATGGCCCGCACCGACGCCGAACGCGGCGTGTGGAAGGCGCCCGCGGGCACCGAGACCAGGCTCAGCGCGGTGCAGGGCCTGACCGTGCCGATGACCGATCCGGAGAACGGCCTGCTCAACCCGCTCGCGGTGAACTGCGTGCGGTCCTTCCCGGTGATCGGCCCGGTGGTCTGGGGCGCGCGCACCCTGGACGGGGCGGACGCGATCGCCTCGCAGTGGAAGTACGTGCCGGTCCGGCGCACCGCGCTGATGATCGAGGAAAGTCTCTACCGCGGCACGAAGTGGGTCGTTTTCGAACCCAACGACGAACGCTTGTGGGCGCAAATTCGGCTGAATGTCGGCGCATTCATGCACTCGCTGTTCGAGCGCAGCGCATTCCAGGGCACCTCGGCCCGGGATGCCTACTTCGTGAAATGCGACAAGGACACCACGACGCAGAACGACATCAACAGCGGCGTGGTGAATGTCCTGGTCGGCTTCGCCCCGTTGAAACCGGCGGAGTTCGTGATCATCAAGATCGAACAGCTCGCCGGACAGATCGAGGTGTAGGGATGGCCGAGTTCACCGTCAACCCACAGCGGTTCGACCCGTACAAGAACTTCAAGTTCCTGGTGGTCTGCGACGGCCGCGTGGTGGCAGGCGTGTCCAAGATCAGCCCGCTCAAGCGCACCACCGAGGTGGTCAAGCACCGCAGCGGCGGCGACGCCAGCTCACCGCGCAAGTCCGCGGGCCGCACCGAGTTCGAGGCGATCACCCTGGAGCGCGGGGTCACCCACGACCCGGACTTCGACCGCTGGGCGAACAAGGTCTGGCTGGTCGGCCAGGGCAGGGGCGCGGAGGTCTCACTGCGCGACTTCCGCAAGGACATCGTCATCCAGGTGCTCAACGAGGCAGGTCAGGTGGCCTTGGCGTACAAGGTCTACCGGGCGTGGCCGAGTGAGTACCAGGTGCTGGGCGAGCTGGACGCGAACGCCAACGCGGTGGCCATCCAGAGCCTGAAGCTGGAGTGCGAGGGCTGGGAACGGGACTACGAGGTCGCCGAGCCCGAGGAACCCTCGCTCAGCAACCCGGCCTGATCCGATGACCTCGGCGAGCGAGCTGCTGGCGGCCTGGGAGCACGGACTGCCGTCCGGGCACACCCAGCGGGCGCTGCTGCTGCACCGGATGGCCCGCCCGGCTGCCGGTGCGGAGGAGCTGCTCGGCGTGCCGGTCGGGCAGCGGGACCGGGAGCTGTTCGGCCTGCGCCGCGAGCTCTTCGGCGACCGGCTCAACGGACGGCTGTGCTGCCCGGGCTGCGCCGAGGAGCTGGAGTTCGACTTCACCGCGGGCGCGGTGCTGGCCATCGACCCGGCCGCTGAACCGGTCTGGGTGGAACACGGCGGTTACCGGGTGCGGGTGCGGCCACCCACGCCCGCCGACGTGCTGGCCGCGGGGCAGGCGGGCCGGGACGTGCGCGGGGAGCTGCTGCGCCGGATCGTGCTGATCGCCACCCACAACGGGAAACCGGTTGGCGCGGACGAGCTGCCGCCGCCGGCGCGGGCCGCGGTGGCCTCGGCCGCCGCCGAGCTGGACCCGGCCGCCGAGGTGCTGCTGGACGTGCCGTGTGTGGCCTGCGGCAGCCGGGCCAGGGCGCTGCTGGACATCGCCGGCTACCTGTGGGCCGAGCTGGACTCCTGGGCCCGCGGCCTGCTCCTGGAGGTGCACGCGCTGGCCTGCGCCTACGGCTGGACCGAGCCGGAGGTGCTCGCGCTGAGCCCGGCCCGCCGCCGCCACTACCTGGAGCTGGTGGGCCATGAGTGAGCCCGACTTCCTCGACCGCCTGCTCGCCCGCTGCCTGCCCGGCGCGGGCCTGCCCACCGACGCCACGCCGGTGCGACCCCGGCTGGCCCAGCTGTTCGAACGCGGTGAACCCGCGGCGGCGGAACCCGGCTCCGCCGAGCCGCCGCGGGCCACCACCCCGGGCGTCGTAGGCCCGGGGAGCCCGGCGGCAGCGCCGAGCGCCGTCCCACCACCGGCCGCCGCACCCTCGGCGGAACCGGTTCCGGCGCACTCGCCGACGGCAGGCCCGTCGGCGACCGCGTCCGCCGGGGCCGGGCCGGTGCCGACGCCGGCGCTGCCGCCGGTGCGCACCGTGGTTGAACCGGTGCGCCACGAGATCCGTTCTGTGCACGAGAAGACCATCACGGAGCGGCGGATCCCGGTTACCGCCGCTCCTGTCCACGGGCCGGCCGATGTGGAATCCCCAGCCGCGTCGGCCGGCCCCGCAGCCCCACCGCGGCCCGGACCCCGGCTCCGGGCCGCGGTGACCTCCCGCCGGGGGCGCGCGCCGGAACCGGCCGCGCCGTCGGTGACGGTCACCATCGGCCGGGTCGAGGTCACCGCCGCGCTGCCGGAAACCCCGGCGCGGCAACGGGAGCAGCCCCGGCGGGCGGAACCGGCGGTCGGCCTGGCCGAGTACCTCGGCGGTGACCGATGAGCAACACCCTCGCCGTCGCGCACGTCACGCACGCGCTGTGCGCCTACCTGGCCCGCTCGCTGGACATCGACGTCGCGGTCAACGTGCATCCGCGGAAGCCGCCCACCGAGCCGCCGTCGGACCCGCTGATCTCGGTCTTCCTGTACCAGGTCACGCCGAACGGCTCGCTGCGCAACGCGGACGCGCCCACCAGGGACCCGGACGGCGCGGTGTTGCGCAGGCCACAGGCCGCGCTCGACCTGCACTACCTGGTCAGCTTCCACGGCGAGGAGGCCAGTTCGCTGCCGCAGCGGTTGCTGGGCAGCGTGGTGCGCGCGCTGCACGAGGGGCCGATCCTGTCCCGCAAGGACATCGAGGACGCCGCGCTGTTCCACCCGCACCTGGCGGGCAGCGACCTGGCCGCCGCGCCGCACAAGGTGCGCTTCACCCCGGCCCAGCTGGACCTGGACGATCAGTCGAAGTTGTGGTCGATGTTGTTCCAGACCCCGTACGCGCTCTCGCTGTACTACCTGGCCTCGGTGGTGCTGGTGGACGGGCGCAGCGTTCCGCAGACCGGGAAACCGGTGCTGCGCAGGCACATCCAGGTCGAGCCGTTCGTGCGGCCGGTGATCGAGCAGGTGCTCTCGCTGCCGGCCGGGGCCGCGCCGGGCGCCCAGCCGGACACCGCGCCGATCACCGGCGACCGGGACCTGGTGCTGACCGGCCTCAACCTGGGCCGTCCCGACCCGGTGGCGCTGGTCGGCGGGCTGCCCGCGCCGGTGCGCCGGATCGCCGAGGCCCAGGTGGTGCTGGGCCAGCCGGCGAACCTGCCGCCTGGCGTGCACACCGTGCAGCTGCGCTACCCGGTCCAGCTCGATCCGGCAGGCGAGCCGAGGCCGCTGCTGGAGTCCAACGCCGCGCCGTACGTGCGCAGGCCCAAGGTGGTGCGCGCGGAACAGCAACCGGGTGAGGTGCGGGTCCGGGTGGACCTGCCGGTGCGGCCGGAGCAGCGCGCGGTGCTGCTGCTGGACGGCAGCGACGCGGGCGGCTACCAGTTCACCGCGCCGTTCCCGCTGTTCAGCGGCAGTGCGCCGGGGCACGAGTTCACCGTGCCGATCAACGAGGTGGCGCCGGGCCGCTACCTGGTGCGGGTGCAGGTGGACGGCGCGCAGAGCCCGCTGGAGTTCGCCGACGGCGCGTTCACCGGACCGAGCGTGGAGATCACCGGCTGAGGAGAGGGGGTCGGCGGGTGCATCAGGACGCGGTGGTCACGGCGGTGCGCCGGGTGCTCGCGCGCCTGGACGCGCACGCCGCCGGTCTCGGCCCAGCGGTCGAACCCGTTGCCGCGTCAGGGGAACTGACCACGCTGGATGCCCTGTGCGTGTGCTTCGGCCTGTCCGGCTTCGAGCGGGACGTGCTGCTGCTGTGCGCGGCGATGGAGCTGGACCCCAGCACCGCGGCCCGCTGCGCCGCCGCGGCCGGTGATCCGGAACGCGGCTACCCGACCTTCTCCCTGGCCCTGGCCGCGCTGGCCGAACCGCACTGGAGCGCGCTGCCGCCGGTCGCGCCGTTACGCCGCTGGCTGCTCCTGGAGCTGGACCCGGGCTCGCTGACCACGGCGCGGTTGCGGATCAGCGAGCGGGTGCTGCACTTCCTGGTCGGACTGCCCTATGTGGACAGTCGGCTGCACGGCCTGCTGCGCCGGGTCGGCGCGGAGGCGGAGCTGCCGGACTCGCAGTGGCAGGCGGCGCGGGAGCTGCTCGCGCACTGGCACGAGCCCGGCGGCCGGCCACCGGCGGAGCTGGTCGGCGCGGACGAACGCACTCGCTGGGAGGTCGCCGCGGCCGCCGCCGAACAGGGCGGGCTGTCCCTGCACGTGCTGCGCGCGGAGGACCTGCCGGGCGACCCCGCCGAGCGGGAGCTGCTGGGGCGGCTGTGGGAGCGGGAAGCGTTGCTGCTGCCGGGCGCACTGCTGCTGGAGGTCGCCGAGCCGAGTCCGAACCGGCGGGCGGCGGTGGCGCGGTTCACCGCTGGCCTCGGCGCGCCGGTGGTGGTCTCCAGCACCGACCCGGTCTCCGGCGACCACATCGGGGTCCGGATCACGGTGCCCGCGCCCACCGAGGAGGAGCAGCGGGAGCTGTGGGCCGGTGCGCTCAACGGCTCCGGCGCGGCCATGTCCGGCACTGATCTGCGCCGGCTGACCGCCCAGTTCTCCTTGCCCGGCCACGTGATCAGGGCCGCCGGTGAGTCGGTGCGCCGGGGCGCGGGCGAGGGCGGGGATCCGGCGGCGCTGGCCTGGCAGGCCGGTCTGGACCAGGCCAGGGTTGCGCTGGAGGAGCTGGGGCGGCGGGTGGCGCCGCGCGCGGAGTGGGCGGACCTGGTGCTGCCACAGGCACAGCGCACCATCCTCACCGAGATCATCGCGCACGTCCGGCAGCGCGCGGTGGTGCACCAGGACTGGGGCTTCGAGCGGGTGCTGCGCCGGGGGCTGGGCGTCACCGCGCTCTTCGCCGGGGGCAGTGGCACCGGGAAGACGCTGGCCGCCGAGGTGCTGGCCGGTCAGCTGGGCCTGGACCTGTTCGTGGTGGACCTGTCCCAGGTGGTCAGCAAGTACATCGGCGAGACCGAGAAGAACCTGCGCCGGGTCTTCGACGCGGCCGAGCGCGGCGGCGCGCTGCTGCTCTTCGACGAGGCGGACGCCCTGTTCGGCAAGCGCAGCGAGATCAAGGACAGCCACGACCGCTACGCCAACATCGAGGTCAGCTACCTGCTGATGCGGATGGAGTCCTACCGCGGCCTGGCCATCCTGACCACCAACATGAAGAAGGCCCTGGACTCGGCCTTCCTGCGGCGCATCCGGTTCGTGGTCGACTTCCCGTTCCCCGGCCCGGCCGAACGCGCCGAGATCTGGCGCCGCGTGATCCCGGCCGCCACTCCGACCGATGGCCTGGACGTGGCCCGGCTGGCCCAGCTGACGGTGGCGGGCGGCAGCATCCGCAACGTCGCGCTGTCCGCGGCCTTCCTGGCCGCCGAGGAGGGCGCCGCGCTGGGCATGCGGCACCTGCTGGCCGCCGCGCGCACCGAGTACCTGAAGCTGGAGCGCGCGCTCACCCCGCCGGAGGTGGCCGGATGGGTGTGAACATCGAGATCGGCGAGCTGTCCTTCACCGGCTTCGGCCGGGTGGACACCGAGCGGGTCGCCGAGTCCTTCCAGCGCGAGCTGACCAGGCTGCTCACCGAACATCCCGTCCGGTTCACCGGCCGGGAGATCGACCTGGTGGGCGGGGTGCCGCCGCTGCCGCCCACCAGGTCCGCCCGCGGGCTGGGCCAGGCGCTGGCCAGAGCAGTCCACAGTGGACTAATCGAGGCGGCCCCATGACCAGGTCGCTGGACCGCGGGCCCAAGCCCTCGGAGCGGAAGAAACCGGACGCCACCGCCACTCGTGTGCCCCGCGAGCTACGCGAGGTGCTCGCCGCACCCGGCCACCCGGTCGACCCGGCCCTGCGCCGAGAGCTGGAGTCCCGCCTGGGCCACGACCTCAGCCGCGTCCGGGTGCACACCGACACCGACGCCGCCACGGTCGCCGAGCTGGTCGGGGCCGAGGCGGTGACCGTCGGCCAGGACATCTTCTTCGCCAAAGGCCGCTACCGCCCGGAAACCGTCGAGGGCAGGCACCTGCTCACCCACGAGCTCCTGCACACCATCCAGACCCCGCACCCCCTCGGCGACCTGGCCGCGGGCCGCGATCCCGGCGCCGTCAGCACCCCGGACCAACCGGCCGAACGCGAGGCCGAGTCCCTGGCGGAAGCTCCCGGTGAGGTCAGGGAGAAGTCCAGGGCGGCGGGCTGGATGCGGTATGCCACGGTCACCGCCGACCAGCTGCGCACCGAGCAGCTGGACCCGGCGACGCTGGTGGACCGCTTGGTGGCGGCGGTGCTGCGGAGCCTGCGCGGGGACCCGACGGACGCGGCGGGGCGGGTGCGCGCGCAGCTGGGCCGGTTCACGCCGGAGCTGCGGGAGACGGTGCTGGCGCGGCTGGAGAACCGGTTGCCGTCCCCGGAGTACCGGCGGGTGCTGGCGCTGCTGGCGGAGGTCGACCAGTCGGCGGCGGCTCCGGAGGTGGAGACCGGTGCCGTCCCCGAGCCGGTGGTGGAAACCCCGGAGCCGCAACCGGAACCGGAGCCTGAGCCGGAAGTGGAGCCGGAACCGGAACCGGAACCCGAGCCGGAGCCGCGTCCCGAGGAGCCCAAGCCCGAGGAGCCGGAGAAGGAGCCTGAAGAGGAGAAGAAGGAGGACGCCGAGCAGGAAGACGTCGCGAAGCAGGAGACGCCCCCAGCCGAACAACCCGCCCCGGCGCAGGAAGCCGTCCCCCAGCCCGCGGCCCAGCTTCCGGCCGCCTCCGCGCCCCCGGCAGGCGCCACCCCGGCCCCCATCGCGCCCCGAGCCGAACCCCAGCAACCCCCGGCCGAGCCGGAACGCGTCGAAGCCGCTGTGACCGGCCCCGACAGCCCCCTGGCCCGCCACGGCCTGCTCGACCGCGAAGAGCCCCCGGAACAGGAAAAACCCCTCGGCCTCGAACCGGACGCCGAGTCCGAAGTGGACACCCCGGACCCCGAGCCGCCCCCGGAACCGGTCGAGCCCGAGCTGAAGCCGGAGGACCACCTTCCAGCGGCTGACCTGGATGTCTCCCGGGTGCCGACGGCGGATCAGGTGACGCTGTCCGCGAGCGGGACGCCGCCGGTTCCGAGCTTCCCCGCACCGCCGCCGACCAAGGCGGAGCAGACTCCCGAACCGTCCGAAGTGGACGATCCAGAGCCCGAGCAGCCGACCGTCGATCCGGCGACGCCCATGGCGGAACAGGAGCCCGCGGCGGCAGAACCCGCGATCCCGGGAACGCCCGCCGCGGCACCATCCGTCGCCGAGCCCCTCGTTGCCGAGACCCGCTCGCCGGTCGCCGCAGCCCCGGCGACCTCCGCTCCGGAGCCCGCCGGTCCGCTGTCCGCGGCCGCCGAGCCCGCCGCCTCAGCCCCGGAAACCGCCGTCCCAGCCCCGGAAACCACCGACCTAGCCCCGGAAATCGCTACGCCTGCCCCCGCCGCCACACTTGCCCCCGCCGCCACGCCTGGCCCCGCCGCCGCCGGGCCTGGCCTTGCTCCAGCCGGGCCTGCCCCTGCGCCCGCTGGCCCCGCCTCCACCGCCCCCGCCCCCGCTTCCCCCGCCTCCGCCTTTGCGCCCGCGGGT
>NZ_JAMHIV010000058.1 GCF_023897065.1 Crossiella sp. SN42 | reverse complement strand
CCGGGAGGCCGGGAGGCCGGGAGGCCGGGAGGCCGGGAGGCCGGGAGGCCGGGAGGCCGGGAGAAAGCGGAACCCGCACCACGCTGGTCCCGCAACAAGTACGCACCGTGGGGGTCCGGGGGGCTCGGCCCCCCGGGTCGACAAACCGATGGCCCCGGCGAGCGCACAAAGCGCGAGCACGGGGCCATCAGCCAGCGGTGGCGGTGGGATTTGAACCCACGGAGGGCGTGAACCCTCACACGCTTTCGAGGCGTGCTCCTTCGGCCGCTCGGACACGCCACCGCCGAGAACAATACCGAACGACCACGGGGAAACCGCAATCGGGTTCCGCAGGCCTCTGAGCTGCTACTTCTGGAACTTGTCCTTGATGTCCTTGACCGCGTCGGCCGCCTTGTCGCGGACGTCGTGCGCGGTCTCCTTGGCCTCGCCGGCGAGCTGGTCGCGCTTGCCCGCGGCCTCCAGCTCCTCGTTGCCGGTGACCTGGCCGATCTTCTCCTTGGCCTGGCCGACCAGCTGCTCGGCCTTGTCCTTGGCCTTGTCGAACACGCTCATGGCGGCTCCCTTCGCGCTGTGGTGGCACCGGCCCCGCACCGGGCCACTCACCTCGTACGGAGTGCCCGAATTCCGTTCGCGTCACGCCGATGTGAGCGGCCTCACCCGTACCGGTGGTCCCGGAAGAACTTTTCGAGCAGGGCCGCGGACTCCTCGGCGAGCACGTCACCACGCACTTCGGGGCGGTGGTTGAGCCTGCGGTCGCGCAGCACGTCCCACAGCGAGCCTGCCGCGCCGGTCTTGGGTTCCCAGGCGCCGAAGACCACTCTGGCGACCCTGGCCAGCACGATCGCGCCCGCGCACATGGTGCAGGGCTCCAGGGTGACCACCAGGGTGCAGCCGTCCAGGCGCCAGCCGTCGCCGTGGGCCGCCGCGGCGGCGCGCAGGGCGAGGACCTCGGCGTGTGCGGTGGGGTCGGCGCTGGCTTCGCGGGCGTTGTGCGCGCGGGCCAGCTCCCGGCCGTGCTGGTCCAGCACCACCGCGCCGATGGGGACGTCTCCGCTGGTCAGGGCACCTCGTGCGACCTCTAGCGCGGTGCGCATGGCTGCCAGGTCCGCCGCCGATGGCGGCAGGGTCACTGCTGCAGCCGCTCGGTGATCTTGCTCAGCTCGTCGGCGAACCCGCAGCGCTGGGCGATCATGGTGAGCTGCTCGTCCGGGTACAGGTCGATGTCGTCGACGATCAGCTGCAACTCGGGTTCGGGCAGGCCGAGGTCGGTGAGGATGGTGAAGTCGCCGGCCGGCCAGATGTCCTCGTCGTCGGGGTCCGGCGGCTCGACCCTGAGCAGGTCGAGCACGTCCGCGGCCACGTCGTAGTCGAGTCCGGAGCCCGCGTCGGAGAGCAGCAGCGCCACTCCGGTCGGCGCCGGTCTGATCAGCACGAAGAACTCGTCGTCGACGGCGAGCATGCCGAAGACGGCACCCGTCGACCTGATCCTGCGCAACTCGGTGATCGCCGCGTCCAGGTCAGCCAGCGCCGCACTGTCCATCGGCGTACACCGCCAACGGCCTTCCTCACGCACCACCGCAACCGCGAAGCCGATAACCGGCTCCTGCACCGCCATGGGGCACACGTTATGCGCATAACGCTTAACCCGAAAGCACTATCCCGCGTACGCGGCGTGGCGTGGCAAATGACGGTGTCCGCGCGTCCCGCTGACAGGCGACACTGTCCCCATGAGCGCCCCCGTGCACCCCGCGGACGCCCGGCTCGCCGGCGTCCTGCACCAGGCCCGCGAACTCCAGCCGAGGACGGTCGCGCTGCGCCGCCGGATCCACCGCCACCCCGAGCAGGGCCTGCGCCTGCCGAGCACCCAGGCCGCGGTGCTGGCCGAGCTGGCCGACCTGCCGCTGAGCACGCACACCGGCGAGTCCACCACCTCGGTGGTGGGGGTGCTGGAGGGCGGCAAGCCGGGCCGGACGGTGCTGCTGCGCGCGGACATGGACGCGCTGCCGCTGACCGAGGACACCGGCCTGGAGTTCGCCTCCGAGACCCCCGGCACCATGCACGCCTGCGGCCACGACACGCACGTGGCGATGCTCGCCTCGGCCGCGCGCCTGCTCAGCGCCCGCCGCGCGGAGCTGGCCGGGCAGGTGGTGTTCATGTTCCAGCCCGGTGAGGAGGGTCACCACGGGGCGAAGTACATGCTGGACGAGGGGCTGCTGGAGGTCACCGGCAGCAGGCCGGAGCGGGCGCTGGCCATCCACATCACCTCGACCCTGGACAGCGGCATGTTCCAGTCCCGGCCGGGGCCGATCATGGCCTCCTCGGACATCCTGAACGTGACCGTCACCGGCCGCGGCGGGCACGCCTCGGCCCCGCACGACGCGCTGGACCCGATCCCGGCGGCCGCGGCCATGGTCGGCGCCTTGCAGACCATGATCACCCGCAAGGTCAGCGTGTTCGACCCGGCCGTGGTCACCGTGGCGCACATCAAGGCGGGCACCACCAGCAACATCATTCCCGAGGTCGCGCACCTGCAGGGCACCATCAGGGCGCTGTCGGAGCCCACCCGCAAGCTGGTGCACGAGGAGGTCCGCCGGGTCTGCGAGCATGTGGCCGCCGCGCACGGCTGCACCGCCGAGGTCGAGGTGGTGCTCGGCTACGGGGTGACGGTCAACGACGAGGTGGTCGGTCCCGGCGTGGTGGACCTGGCCGCCGCGGTGCTCGGCCCCGCGCACGCCGCGCCGATGCTGGACCCGCTGATGGGCGCGGAGGACTGGTCCTACGTGCTGAACGAGGTGCCGGGCGCGATGGCCTTCCTCGGCGCCTGCCCGCCCGGCACGCCGGTGGCCGAGGCCGCGCCGAACCACTCCAACCGGGTGATCTTCGACGAGGCCGCGATGGCGCACGGGGTGGCCATGTACGCCGGGTTCGCGCTGGACGCGCTGCGGTGACCTTCCCCCAGAAGGCCGAGCCGGAGGAGCTGGCCCGGCGGGAGTTCCTGGCCGTCTGCGTGCGCGACGAGCTGGCCGCGGCCGGACTGGCGGTGGTGCCGAAGACATTCTCCGGCGACCTGTACCCCGGCGCCGAGGTCAGCGTGGACCCCGGCCGGGACGAGATCGGCGGGGTGCACGTGGACTGGGTGGTCAGCCCCCGGCTGCGCGCCTGTGCCCGGCGAGCGGTGAACAGCGGCCGGTTGGACGATCCGGCGATCGGCTACTCGTACCGGATCGGTGCGGCGATGGTCGCGGCGATGACCGCCATCCTGCGGGAGGCCGGGTACACCGTTCAGCCCAGCCGCGACGAGTACCGGATCGGCGAGCTCCAGGTCACCGCCGGTCCTGGACCGGAGGTCACACCGGTGTGGGCGCTGACCGACGAGGAGCTGCGGCCGAGCGCCTCTCCCGCGAACCAGGCAGACAGCGCGGGGAACCCGGGGTAGCAAACGCTGCGGACGTGGGCAGCGGAAGGATGGGCGAATGCATTCGGTGTGTGTGCTCGGGCTCGGGCTGATCGGCGGCTCGGTGCTACGGGCGGTCCGGTCGGCCGGGTACCCGGCGTGGGGCGCGACCAAGTCCGAGGTGGACACAGCCGCGGCGCTGGCCGACGGCTACCAGGCCGAGGCGAGCGTGGCGGACGCGCTGCGCCGGGCCGAGGACGAGGGTGCGCTGATCGTCCTGGCGGTGCCGCTGACCGCGCTGGAGGAGGTGCTGCGGCAGGTCCGCGCGCTCGCCCCGTCCTGCCCGCTGACCGACGTGGTCAGCGTCAAGGGGCCGGTGGCCGAGGCGGTGGGCCGCATCCTGCCCTCGGCCCGCTACGTCGGCGGGCACCCGATGGCCGGGTCCACCGAGTCCGGCTGGGCGGCGGGCTCGGCCGAGCTGTTCCGCGGCGCGCCCTGGGTGGTCACCGCCGAGGAGGAGACCGACCTGACCAGGTGGGCGCAGGTGGCCAGGCTGGCCATCGCCTGCGGTGCGCACGTGGTGCCGGCCACCCCTGAGCAGCACGACGCCACGGTGGCCCGGATCTCGCACCTGCCGCACCTGTTCGCCGCGGTGCTGGCCGCGGTCGGCGCCGAGGGCGGGCCGCTGGCCTGGTCGCTGGCCGCCGGTTCCTTCGCCGACGGCACCAGGGTGGCCGGCACCCGGCCCGAGCTGGTCAGGGCGATGTGCGAGGGCAACCGGGGCGCGCTGCTGGAGGCGCTGGACGAGGCGCTGGGCAGGCTGGGCGCGGCCCGCGGCTCGCTGGCCTCCACCGGCGGCCTTGCGGTCACCGTGGACGCCGGGTTCGAGGCCCGCCGCGGCTTCACCAGGGCCCCGGAGAGCGCGCCGATCGAGGTGCGGATCGACCTGAAGGACCCCAATGCCCTGGACGAGTTGCTCGACCTTGGCACACTGGGTGGCCGGATCACCTCGATCGAGGACGAGATGGCCATCGGAACGGAACTGGGGAGCACGTGACCGACCTGCCCGGCCTGCAAGCCACCTGGGACAACCTGGGTAAGGAAGATCCCTACTGGGCGGTGCTCTCCGATCCGGAGCGCAGGCACAACCAGTGGGACCACGACGAGTTCATGGCCACCGGGCGCCGCCACGTCGAGGCCGTCGGCGGCTGGCTGGCCGGGCTGGACCTGGAGCTGGGCGGCCGGGTGCTGGACTTCGGCTGCGGGCTGGGCCGGTTGAGCAACGCGCTGGCCGAGACCGGCTGCCAGGTGGTGGGCGTGGACATCGCGCCCTCCATGGTCGAGCAGGCCAAGGCGATGAGCCGGTTCCCGGAGCGCACCGAGTTCATCGCCTACGACGGCCGCGCGCTGCCGTTCCCGGACGCCAGCTTTGACGGGGTGCTGAGCCTGATCGTGCTCCAGCACATCCCGCCGCTGCCCAAGGTGGCCAGCCTGCTGGAACTGGTCAGGGTGGTCCGGCCGGGCGGGGTGCTGGTGCTCCAGCTGCCCAGCCACCGCACCAGTCCGCTGCCGGTGCCGGAGGGCTGCCAGGCCGGGCTGGAGGTGCTGGCCGCGCCTGCCCAGCTGCGGCCGGGCCAGCAGGCCGAGGTGCGGGTCAGGGTCAGCAACCTGAGCGAGCACCCCTGGCACTTCTCACCGAACCTCCAGCTCGGCAACCACTGGCTCGCCGACGGCGCGACCGTGGTCAGCGATGACGGCCGGACCCCGCTGCCGATGTCCGGCGTGCCCGCAGGCCAGTCGGCGGTCGTCACGCTGACCGTCACCGCGCCGGCCGAGACCGGCGACTACGAGCTGGAGCTGGACCTGGTGCTGGAGCAGGTGGCCTGGTTCCACGGCCTCGGCTCGGCGACCGTGCGGGTCCCGGTCGAGGTCAGCGCACAGGTGGCCCAGCCGGTCGCGCCACCGGCCGCCGAGGAGGTCGGCGACGAGGCGCCGCTGGTCGAGCCGGACCCCAGCGGCATCGAGATGTTCCCGCTGCCCGCCGAGCTTTTCCGCGACTTGCTGGAGCACGTGGGCTGCCGGGTGGTCCGCTTGGTCGCCGACGAGCTGGGCGGTCCGGAGTGGAGCAGTTACACCGCGGTGGTGCAACGCCTGTACTGAGCCGCCTCCCACGCCTAACGTGGGCGGATGGAACCTCGGTCGCGGGTGGCGGTGGTGTTGGGCGCCGTTGTGCTGCTGGCCGGGGCGGTCGTGGTGATGCGGGGCACCGGCGAGGAGCAGGGCGAGGAGCCCGCGTTACCGCCGTACCGCACGATGACCGAGTTCCGGGCCGACGGCGTGCTGCTGCCGGGACCGCAGGCGAAACCGCAGGCGCCGACCGGGTTGAACGTCCAGCCGGGGTCGCGGCGGCTCCAGCTGAGCTGGCAGGGCGAGGCCGCCGGATACGAGGTGACCTGGGGCCACGAGCGGCGGACCAGGCTGGTCGCGGAGCGCTCGGCGCAGTTGGACGGGCTCACCGACGGCCTGGCCCACCCGGTCGAGGTGCGCGCGGTGGACGCCTTCGGGCAGCGCTCCGACCCGGTGCGCGGCGCGGGCACACCGCGTACGGCCGAGGACGGCTTCAGCTTCGTGGACCGGTTCGACGGCACCGAGGACGAGGTCGCCTCGCGCTGGCAGCTGGTGCAGCGGCCCGGCTGCGCGTGGACCGGGCTGGCCACGGGCCGGCTGGTGGTCAGCGCCAACTGCGGCGAGCGGCCCACCGGCCTGCGCGCGCGGACCCCGCTGCGGCTGCGCGCCGACGGGGGCGGGGTGGTGCTGGAGACCGACGCGCCGGAGCCGAGGGACCGGCTGACCGTGGACTTCGTGCCGGGACCGGTGGACGTCGTCGGCGAACGGCGGCTGCCACCGGGCTCGATCAGGGTGGAGCTGACCACCGAGGGCGTACTGGTGCGGCATCCGGGCGGTGAGGCGCGGCTGCCCGGCCTGCCCGCACCGCCGATCGGGCGCTCGCAGCGCTGGGAGCTGGTGTTCACCGCGACCGAGCTGCGGGTGCTGCGGGACGGCAACCTGCTGGGTCGCACGCCGGTGGTCCGGTCCTGGCAGGAGGCCACCGTGCTGCTCGGCTTCGCCGGGCGCGGCAGCGGGGTCACCGACGTGTTGCTGGACCTCATCGCCTTCGACGGCGAGCCCGCTCCCAGCCCGCCGCTGAGGGTCACCCCGAGGGTGCTGACCGACCATCCGCGTCCGGCGGGCGGCGGCGCGCCGGAGGGCACCAGGCAGCTGCTGGGCACCGAGGGCGCGCTGCTGCGGGTGGCGGTGCGGCCGGCCGCCGACCCGCCGGTGCTGCCGAGGTTCACCGCCTCGGTCAACGGCGCCGACTACCCGCTGCGGCCGGTGTTCCCCGACCTGCCGCCCGACCGGCACAGCTGGTTCCCGCTGGTGGCGGACCTACCGGCGGCCGCGCTGGCGGTCGACCGGGACCGCTACCTGCTGGCCGTCCAGCTGCGCCAGGACAACCCGGAGCTCAAGGTGGAGCACGGCCCGGCCTCGCTCGACCTGCGCCCGGCCGCCGGGCTGGCCGCGGACCAGCCACCGCCCAACCGCGCCGACCAGCGGCTGCCGCGACCTGGCCCGGTGCTGGCCGAGCCGAACGCGACCCTGCTGGACGCCGCGGGCCGGCCGGTGCCTGCCGGGGAGCCGGTGAGCCGGGGCCGGATCGTGCTGGACATCCGGCTGGACGGCCTGGCCGGGCAGGTCGCCGCCGGGGAGCTGGCCGGACTGGCCGGGCTGGAGGTGCGGCTGGACGGGGACCGGCTGGCCGCGCTGCCCACCGCCAAGGACGGTCCTGGCGTGGCCGGGTCCTGGCGGATCGCGCTGAGCCTGGCCGGCGCCATCGCCACCGGCCCGCACACCATCGAGGTGCGCGCGGTGGGCACCAGCTGGGACACCCCGGCTTCCTACGCGTACGTGCCGTTCTCGGTCGCCCGCCAGTGATCTCCGCTCGTCGGTGATCTCACAGCGGCGACGCGAGAACGGCTCGCATGGTCCAGCATGGGGGGTATGCCCGCACTGATCCTGGATGCCGCTCGCACCCCGTTCGGCCGCTACCGCGGTGGCCTGTCCGAGGTCCGGGTGGACGACCTGGCGACGTTGCCGATCACCGAGCTGCTCCGGCGGCACGGGCCGGACGGCAGCGGGCAGCTGGATCCGGCGCGCATCGACGACGTGATCTACGGCGATGCCAACGGCGCCGGTGAGGACAACCGGAACGTGGCCAGGATGGCCGCGCTGCTGGCCGGGCTGCCGGTGACCGTGCCGGGGGTGACCCTCAACCGGCTGTGCGCCTCCGGCGGCGAGACGTTCGTGCAGGCCAGGCGGGCCATCGTGGCCGGGGACGCGGACCTGGTGGTGGTCGGCGGCGTGGAGGGCATGAGCCGGGCCCCGTTTGTCATGCCGCGCCCGGACAAGGGGCTGCCGGACCGGATGGAGGTGGTCTCCACCGCGCTGGGCTGGCGGCTGGTCAACCCGAGGATGCGCGCGGAGTGGACGGTGCCGCTGGGCCTGGCCGCCGAGCAGGTGGCCACCGGGCTGAACATCACCCGCGAGGAGATGGACCTGTTCGCGCTGCGCTCGCACCGCAGGGCCGCGGCCGCCTGGGACGCCGGGGTGCACGACGGCTTCGTCTTCCCGGTGCTGGCCCCGGAAGGCCCGCGCTCCACCCAGATCGTGCGCAGGGACGAGTCGGTCCGCTCGGACACCTCGGAGAAGAAGCTGGCCCAGCTCAAGTCGGCCTTCTCCGCCGACGGCCCGGTCACCGCGGGCAACTCCTCACCGCTGAGCGACGGCGCGGTGGCCGCGCTGGTCGGCACCGAGGCCGCCGCCACCGAGCTGGGCGTGCAGCCGCTGGGTGAGATCGTGGCCGGCACGGTGGCCGCGGACGAGCCGCACCGGTTCACCCTGGCCCCGGTGCCCGCGATCCGCCGCCTGCTGCTGCGGCTGGGCGTGCGCGCGGAGAACGTGGACCTGTGGGAGATCAACGAGGCCTTCGCCGCGATGGCGCTGTCCGTGCTGCACCACCTGCCCGAGGTGGACCGGGACCGGGTCAACGTGCACGGCGGCGCGATCGCCTACGGCCACCCGCTGGGCGCCTCCATGCCCAGGGTGATCATCGACCTGTGCCGCCACCTGCGTCAGCGCGGCGGCGGCCTGGGGATCGCGGCGGCCTGCGTCGGCGTCGGCCAGGGAGTGGCGATCGCGGTCCGGGTCTAAATCCGGCCGGAAATACCTGGGTAGTCGAGCACCACGGCGTCCTCGCAGACGGTGATGTCCGCGGTGAAGCCGAGGTGGGAGAAGTTGACCACCGACTCCTGCTCGCTCACGCTCACCGTGCGGTAGGTCTGGTGCACGACCTTGAGCTCCAGCTCCGGCAGGGACACCCAGAGCACCGGCATGGTCGCCTCGCCGGCCTCCCGGTGCAGCTGGTGGCGGCGGATCGGCAGGGTGTTGAACAGCACGCAGAACTGCACGTCCACCTCGGCCGCGCCCTGGAACTCATCCCGCTGCGGGCCCTGGCCGCGGTCGTAGAGCCAGAAGCCGTCGTGCGAGCGGCTGAAGGAGATCTGGCGCTCGTGCTCGGCGGTGGTGCTGCGCACGAGTAGGCGCTTGACCTCGCCCGCCTCGTTCACCCCGACCTCGTAGGAGGCGCTGAACGCCCCGGTCTCGGCGTTGGCGGCGACGATGAGGCGGCCGGTGCCGCGGAAGCGCAGGCCCTCGGCCAGCACCAGTCGCGCGGACTCCAGGCTCGGCAGGTCATGACCCCGCCAGGTGACCATCTTCTGCCGCCGGACGGTAGCTGTGGAGTTCACCTGTTCCTGCACGCGATCGAGCGTACTCGACCTTGAACGGCCCTCCTATGGTTAAGTAGTCGCTGCCGCCGCCTGGATACCGCTGGTAACCAGGAGGTCCCCGCCCATGACGCGAACACTTCGCGCCCTGTTGCCCGTGCCGCTGATCGCAGCCGCGCTGGTGACCACCCCCGTGGCCGCCGCTGCCCCGGAGGCGAACCTGAGCAAGGCCGCGCCGCGGTTCGACGTGATGACACCGGCCGCCACGGTGGCATCCCGCACCGACCGCCGCCCGATGGCCGGCGCGGTGTACGACAAGGTCACCGACCAGACCATCGCCACCTGGTCCGGTCAGCACGCGCACAACTACGTGCAGGCCTACGACCACAAGAAGAAGACCTGGACCGCGCCGCGGCAGATCGCCGACGGCGAGTCCGACCCGCACAACTACCCGACCATCATCCAGGCCGACGACGGCTACCTGCTGGTCTTCCAGGGCATGCACAACAAGTCCCTGCGGCTGACCCGCTCCCCCAAACCGCGCTCGGTCGAGGGCGACTGGACCCAGGCCACCATCGCCGAGGGCGCCGCGGCCAGCTACCCGATGCCGTTCAAGACCGCCAACGGCACCATCTACGTCTTCTTCCGGGAGACCTCGCAGGAGCTGGACCCGAGCAAGCCCACCGACTTCCGCCCGATGCGCTACGTGGTCTCCACCGACAACGGCCGCAGCTGGCGCAACTCCGAACAGCTGACCGGGCAGCGGTTCGCCATCGGCTCGACCAGCCGCGCGGACCACATGGACGAGATCTACATCGGCCAGCTGCGCTACGAGCCCGCCTCGCTGGGCAACCGCGAGCGGGTGCACATCGTCTACACGCTGGCCGGCGGCGGGCCGGAGGGCCACAAGCACGACCGCTACCACCGCAACATCTACTACGCCTGGTTCGATCCGGCGAACCGGCACTTCTACTCCGCCTCCGGCCGCGACCTGGGCACCCAGATCGACGACGCGGACCAGGAGCAGCGGCTCAAGATCGTGGAGACCCCGCTGGCACTGCCCGGCGGGATCAAGTCGCCGGACTACATCCAGCAGGTCGGCGTCGCCGGCGGCAAGCCGTTCACGCTGTGGTTCGAGACCGACAACACCGGGCTGTGGCACAACAAGGCCGCGGTGTTCGAGGGCGGAAAGTGGGTGGTCACCGAGGTGGCCACCGGCTACCGCACCAGGGAGATCGAGCGGCTGGACGGCAACACCTGGCGGGTCTACGCCACCAGGGACGCCAAGCCGGACATCGAGACCTTCCTGCTGCGCGGCGGAAAGCACTGGAGCCCGGAGACGGTGATCCGCACGCCGAAGCCGGTGCAGCGGGTCGAGGTGGTGACCGGGTTCCGCGATCCGGCCCGGATCCTGGCCACCGGCGCCGCCAGCGACCGCAACGTGGCCGTGGCCGACGGCGACATCTACGTGGCCGGACCGCCCCCGGCGCGCTGCCGCCTGGAGCTGCCGATCCTGGGCTGTGTCCTGCGAAAGTCCTGAGGCACAAGGAGAAGCTGCGCCGGGCTCCCCCGTTGGGAGCCCGGCGCAGCCGGTCTAGCTAGTCAGTTGCTCAGGCGCGCTTCCTGCGGCGCTGGAGCACCAGGGCGAGCGCACCGCCGCCGAGGAGCACCACGCCGACCAGCGACAGGGTGATCACCGAGGCGCCGGTGTTGGCCAGGCCGCCGGTGTTCTTCACCGGGGGCACCGGGCTGGTGGTGGTGGCCGGGATCTCCGCCTTCGACGTGGTCGTGGTCGGAGCCGGGGTGGTGGTGCTGGTGGTCGGCTTGGTGGTCGGCTGACCGGCCTTCCACGTCACGTTGGCCTGCGCGGCCAGCTTGGCGTTGGTCGCCTGGGCCAGGATCAGGGTCTGCGAGGGCTTGCCGTCGTTGGCGACGAACAGCCGACCCTTGTCGATCTTGGTGGTGGCTTCCAGCTTGAAGCTCGCCTTGCCGGCGGCGGCGTCAGCCGGCACGTCGACGAAGATCTCCTGGCCGTTGGCGGCCTCGGTGAGCTCCTTGCCGGCCTTGTCCACGACCTTGACGCCCTTGGGCGCGTCCGCGGTGAGCTTGATCTTCTCCGCGGTGGACTTGACCGTGAACGGGCCGAGCTTGCTGCCGGCGGCACCGGCGAGCTGGTCCGGGGTCAGCTCAAGCGAGGGCTTGGGCTGCTCCTTCATGCCGACGTTCTTCTCGCCGGTCAGGTACTTGTACACCGCCTTGACGTCATCGGTGTTGTTCGCGTGCAGGCTGACCTTGTTGCTGTAGTGCCAGATCGCGGCCTGGGTGCCCGCGATGGCCTCGTTGTTGTCGAGGTCGGCGCCGACGGTCTTGCCCAGCTCGGCCAGCCCGATGGTCGGGTAGGAGTGGTGCAGGATCCAGTTGACCTTGTCAGGGCTGGACTTGAAGTCCGACTGGTTGTCGTGGCCCTTGCTGTCGGCGCCCGGGTACTTGCTCCACGGGGCCTCGATCATCTGCGCGTTGTCGCGCACGCCGACGGTCAGCTCGACGCAGTAGGTCTTGAGCGCGGTGCCGTCGGCCAGCCGGAGGCCGATCAGCAGGGTGGGGATGGAGCTGCCGTCGTTGAGGCGCACGTGCATCGTGCCCTCGTTGGCGGACTTGTCGACCTTGGCCTTCGTCTGCGCCATGGCCGGGAGTGCGGAAACCAGCGAAATCGCGGTCGCAGTGAGGAGCACCGCGCCAAGGCGCGCGGCGCGCAACCGAGATGTCATAACTCTCCTTCCCGCCGGAAGTGTGGGAACTCCCAGAACGGGCATGTGGGGATACGAGGTGTCAGCGCTGGTACTCACCCGGACGTGGGCCGCATCGGGGCGCGATCGGGGCGAGAACGCGACGGACAGTACCGCCGGGGTCCAATGGGTCTCCCCCAGGGGTGGGTACACAATCCCTTACCGAGCGCAATCAAACATTACGCCATTCGGCCTAATTCATTGGTCTTGCCAGCGGCCCTATCACAGCCATTTGACCTCGCATTATGGGGTAGCGTTACTTCTGAACAGAAGAAAGTCCGCTACAGTGCGAAACTGGCTGGACCGGCAGACGCTAAACCTCGCCGCGACCACAGTTACGATTTCGGGATCTCACCGAGATCAATCCGTTAGCGAAGTCATCCGCGTTACCTACCGCGAATGCGGCGAAGCCCACACCGGCCAGCGGTGTGGGCTTCGCGTCAGATTCGCGTGGCGGTACGCCTCAGAGGGCGCGAACCTGCTCCGCCTGCGGGCCCTTGGGGCCCTGGGTGATCTCGAACTCTACCGGCTGGTTCTCTTCCAGGGTCCGGTAACCGTTGCCCTGGATAGCACTGAAGTGGACGAAGACGTCCGGACCGCCATCAGCCTGCGCGATGAAGCCGAAGCCCTTCTCGCCGTTGAACCACTTCACAGTGCCCTTAGCCATCTGCTCTCCCTGATTGCACTCTTCACGACCTACACCTCGCAGGCCAACAGCTGCCGCAGGCAGGCCGGTGCGATGAAGGGAGAGATGCCTCCCGAACGCGCGAGCCCGCCGGTCAAAATTCCTGCGGGCGCTTCACAACGTTCGAGGAAAAGATGACTGCATCCAACTGATGGGACCAGTCTACCACAGAAAGCAAAGAACTGCCGACAGGCGGCAGTTCTCAGCGTGGCGCGCTCGGCAGGATTCGAACCTGCAACCTCTTGATCCGTAGTCAAGTGCTCTATCCGTTGAGCTACGAGCGCATCATTCTTCAGTTGTGGCCTGACCGAAGCCAAGCACTGCGGAGGCTCCGGGATTTGAACCCGGGAGGGGGTTGAAGCCCCCAACCGCATTAGCAGTGCGGCGCCATAGACCAGACTAGGCGAAGCCTCCCGGGGCCTTGTGGGGCCGCCGGATCAGTACTTTACACACCCCCGAGCCATCCGCCAAAACGGGGGGTCATCAGGGGCCGGAGCAGGGCGTTTACCGCCCTGCCCCGGCTGTCCATCGCGGATTCCCATGATCGCGGACGACCCGTGCGTCCGGACCATCCCCTGCGTCCACCCGGTCCCACGTCCGGTGGACACGCCGAGACGGTTTCACCCGCCGCGCAGGCTTGGCAACACTCGATCGGATGACACTTCGGTAATTCCCTTACCGAAGCCGTCAGCCCACGTCACGGGGTGGTTCCGGCGGCCCTGGCGGCCAGCTCCTCGAACGGCCGCAGCGCCTCGGGGTTGGTCAGCGCGTCCCGGCTGACCGCACGCTCCGGCGGCATGCCGGCCAGGATCTTCTTCACCGGCACCTCGCACTTCTTGCCGTTGAGCGTGCGCGGCACGTCGGTGATGGCCAGGAACCGGTTGGGCACGTGCCTGGGCGAGAGCGCGCCACGCAGCTCCGCGCGCAGCCTCGGCTCCACCTCGGCCAGCTCGGCCCCCGGCGCCAGCACCAGGAAGCACAGCAGCTCGCCATCGGTCTGACCAGCGCCGGAGGTGTCGATGACGAGCGAGTCGAGCACCTCCTCGAAGCCCTCGACCACCCGGTAGAACTCGCTGGTGCCCATCCGCACGCCGCCGCGGTTGAGCGTGGAGTCACTCCGGCCGTAGATCACGCAGGACCCGCGGGGTGTGATCTTGATCCAGTCGCCGTGCCGCCAGATGCCCGGGTAGGTCTCGAAGTAGGCCTCGCGCAGCCGGCTGCCGTCGGCGTCCCGCCAGAAGAACACCGGCATGGACGGCATCGGCTGCGTGATCACCAGCTCGCCGACCTCGTCCAGCACCGGGTTGCCCGCCTCGTCGTAGGCGGCCACCGCGGCGCCGAGCATCCGGCAGGAGATCTCGCCCAGCCACACCGGCACGTCCGGCGCCGCGCCGACGAAGGCGGTGCACAGGTCGGTGCCGCCGGAGACGCTGGCGATCTGGATCCGCTCACCGACGTGCTCGGCCAGCCAGGCGAAGCCCTCGGGGCTCAGCGGGGCGCCGGTGGAGCCGATCACCCGCAGCGCGGACAGGTCGTGCTGCTCGGCCGGGCGCAGGCCCTGCTTGAGGCAGGACTGCACGTACGGCGCGGAGGTGCCGAAGTAGGTGACCTTGAGCTGCTCCACGATCCGCCACAGCGCGCCGAGGTCGGGGTGGCCGGGGCTGCCGTCGAAGAGCACCACGGTGCAGCCCACCAGCAACCCGGAGACGAGGTAGTTCCACATCATCCAGCCGGTGGTGGTGAACCACAGGAACCGCTCGCCCGGCCCCAGGTCCCCGTGCAGGGCAAGGGCTTTGAGGTGTTCCAGCACGATGCCGCCGTGGCCGTGCACGATGCCCTTGGGCAGGCCGGTGGTGCCGGAGGAGTAGAGGATCCACAGTGGATGGTCGAAGGGCACCGGGTCGAACTCCAGCGGCGCGCCCTGGTGCCGCGCCAGCAACTCGGCCCAGTCCTGGGTCTCCGGCACGGTGGCGCCGTTGCCCAGGTAGTCCACCAGGACGGTGGCGCGCAGCCCCGGGATCTCCTCGCGCAGCCGCTCCACGGTCGGCCTGGTGTCGAAGGACCGTCCGTTGTAGACGTAGCCGTTGACCGCGATGAGCACGGTCGGCTCGATCTGGGTGAACCGGTCGGAGATGGCCCGCGCGCCGAAGTCCGGCGAGCAGGAGGACCACACCGCGCCGAGGCTGGCCGCGGCCAGGAAGGCGATCAGGGTGTCCGGCGAGTTCGGCACCAGCGCGGCCACCCGGTCGCCCTGGCGCACGCCCAGCTCGCGCAGACCTGCCCGCGCGGCAGCAACCCTGGCGCGCAGCTCGCCGTAGCTCAGGCGGGCGCTCAGGCCGTCCTCGCGGACGAACTCCACCGCGGGGTCGGCCTCACCCTTGCCCGGACCGGGCCGCAGCGCGTGCTCGGCGTAGTTGAGCGTGCTGCCGGGGAACCACTCCGCGCCGGGCATCTCGGCCGAGCCGAGCACCGCGCTGGGCCGCTGGTGGAACTTGACGTCCAGGAAGTCGGCCAGCGCGCCCCAGAACGCGGGCAGGTCGGTGGTGGACCACTGCCACAGCGCGGAGTAGTCGGCCAGGTCCAGTCCGTGCTGGGTGCGCAGCCAGCCGCGGAAGGCGGCCAGCCTGCTGGCTCCGACCCGACCGGGTTCGGGTTGCCACAACAGGTCCGGCACTCCGGCGCCATTGCCGGGCGTGGTGTCGGTCATGTCTTGAGTTCCTAGCCGATCGCCGCCGATCAGGCCAGGTGTGGTGAGCAGCGTCCCAGAACGCCGAACGACCCCGCGCCGAGGTCTCCGGCCGGGGTCGCGTGGCTGAGGGTGTGTCCGCCCGGTCGCATCTGCGATAGCCGCGCCGGTTCGGCCGCTGACGGCACGGCCGGAACACCCGAATACGCCCGGTATGAGGGCGTCCCGGCCGCGCCGTCAGCGGCCGAACCGATCACGACTCTCGCAGACGCGACCGGGCGGACACACCCACCGCAGCGTGCGGGATCAGCCCCAGCGCTTGACGTTGCGGGACTCCGCGTCCTGGTAGTTCTGGTTGGCGCTCTCCAGCGCCCGGCCGATCTGGGCCAGCACGCTCTTGAGGTCCTCGTAGGAGGAGTCCCAGCGCTGCTGGTGCACCTGCCACGCCTCGGCCGCCTTGCCGGACCAGGTGGCCGCGGTCGGGGCCAGGTTGGCCTTCAGGTCGCCGAGCAGCCGCTCCAGCTCACCGGAGGTGCTGCGGACCTTCTCCGCGGTGTTGCCCAGCTGCTCGAAACTGACTTCGATTTCGCCGCTCATCGTCTTCGCTCCCCGTTGTCCCGCGCTCAGCCCAGCTCGTTCTGGATCTTGCTCATGCCCTGCTGGTGCTGCTCTTCCTGCTGGGCGTAGCCCTTGTGCATGTTGTCCAGGTTGCCTGCGATGTCGCTCAGCGCGAGGTTCAGCTTCAGGGCGTCCCGGTCCCACTGCTCCATGAGCGTGTCGAACGCCTTGGCCGCCTCGCCGCGCCAGAACGACTTGACGTCCTGCACCTGCTGACGCAGCAGCCGCAGCTGGTTGTCGACATCGCCGTTGACCTTGCGGACGTCCTGGGCGGCGCGCCGCATCTCCTCCAGTGAAGCGCCGTAACTCATGTGCGCTCTCCCCTTACGACCAGTTCAGTGGTATTCGGGAGCCCCTCGGAGTGGGAACCCGCCGACATGGTGTCAGACGCACCGGGGGGCCTGTGCGGTTCCCAGGAAAATCGTCACCCGGAAAAACCAGTGTTCACACAGGGTGAGGACATGCGGAACGGGTGTCAGCGCAGGTGCGCGTCGAACCAGTTGAGGGTGCGCTGCCAGGCGTCGGAGACCGCGGCCGGGTCCTGCTCGCCCTCGCCCTCGACCGGTCCGGGGTAGCGGACCACGTCGGTGGCCACCCCCGCGCCGGCCGCCGCGTCCCGCAGTTTGGCCACGTCCTCGGCGGGGATGGCCTTGACCGCGTCGCTGTAGATGCCCAGCCACGGACAGGTCAGCTCGCCTGCCACCTCGACCAGCGAGGGCAGCCCCTCCGACAGCGGCGCGACGATGCCGCCGCCGCTGATGGTGACCGCCGCGCCCAGGGTGCGGCTGGCCGCGACCACCAGGGCGACCGACCCGCCGAGGCCGAAGCCCACGATGCCCATCCGGTCCGCGGCCACGCCCTGCTGGGCCAGCCAGGCGAAGGCGGCGTCGGTGTCGGCCAGCACCGAGTCACCGGAGAGGCGGCTCACCTTGTCCGCCACCCGGTGGTCGTCATCGGAGTCGATCTGCTCGTCGTCGCCGTCGCGGTGGTAGAGATGTGGGGCGACGGTCAGCCAGCCCTCCTCGGCGAGACTGGTGGCCAGCCCGCGTACCGCGTCGGTGACCCCGCGGGCCTCGTGCAGCAGCACCAGCCCGCCCCGTACCACTCCGTCCGGCGCGGCCACGGTGCAGCGCAGTTCGCTGCCGTCGGTCAGCAGGAGCGTCTCGGTTCGGGTCTGCGTCATGGGCTCAGCCAACCACGCGAGGGTGAACACCAGTCAACGTGACCAACCATACGGAGCAATTCCGGCGAGACCGCGTGTTCACCAGGTGACAACCATTTCCCGACTGCGCGGTGTCTTCCCAGTGGGCAACGGCCATCCGGTGGTCACGTGAAGGTCAAGCAGGCTATTGACCACTACCGGAAAATAGGCGAATAATCGGTAGCTGAGGGAAGGGGCTGGCCATGTCGATCGTGACCGAGACCCAGCAGCTGCGGGATCTCTTCGCCGAGGTCGAGGTGATCTCCGAGGTCGCGGAGACGTTGCCGCGCAACGACGATCGGCGGCAGCGGTTGTTGAGCCTTGCGGAGAAGCGGCTGGCGGGGGCGCTGCCGGTGCGGCCCGCGGTGGCCGGGGAGCTGCTGGAGCTGACCGAGAAGACCGTGCGGGCCTGGGCCAGTGAGGGCGTGCTGACCATCGCGCAGGTGGATCCGACGTTGCGGATCGACGTGCGGCGGTTGCACCAG
Organism: Crossiella sp. SN42; assembly: GCF_023897065.1. Taxonomy (GTDB): domain Bacteria; phylum Actinomycetota; class Actinomycetes; order Mycobacteriales; family Pseudonocardiaceae; genus Crossiella. The sequence goes on along the minus strand of NZ_JAMHIV010000058.1, from coordinate 25,831 downwards.
GTGCGAGTGCTGGTGGAGGACCTGCGACAGGCCGGGCGGAGCAGGGGGCTGCTGGATGAGGTGCACCGGCGGTTGCGGGACCAGGCGTTGCTGGACCGGCTGGACCTGGCGGAGAGCCTGGAGCAGATGAACCGCGGCGAGGGACGCGTCGTCCGGCGGGGGTGAGTGGCCGCAGTCCATGCCCATCACCGTTGTCGAGACACCGGTCGCGATCGCCCAGGTCGCCGCGTTGCGCGGGCCGTCGCGGCGGGCCTACGAGCACTTCCTGGACGAGCTGAGTCACAGGGGCTGTGCCGCGCTGTCCTACCGGGTCACCGGGCCGGAGCCGCTGCCCCGGCTGTGCGTGCGGCACCTGCGCGGCGCGGACCGGGTGGTGGTCGCCTTCAACCAGGCCGACTCCGCCTACGTGCTGCTGGTCGGGCCGCACGACGCCGATCCGGGCCTGGACGTCTACGAGCTGCTGTACCGACTGGTCGGTGTGCGTCCCTCGGACAGCACCAAGCGGACCAAGCCGAGCTGCTGCGACCCCGGCACCGGGACCACCCCGACCGCGGCGGCCGAGATCGTGGACGACCTCTGCCGCCGGGCCAGGACGATCGCCCGCTCACGCAGGCGGTTCTAGACGCGACGCAGGGTGAAGGTGTGCACCGGCCGGCCCGCGAGCAGGGCGGAGAGGCGGCCGTCGAGCACGTAGCTGCCGTGCGGGGTGCGGGCCACGGTGGTCGGCTCGGTGTCGGCCCAGGGCTCGGCGCGGTGGGTGACCCTGGCCGAGTGCCAGCCGTCGGCGGAGCGCAGCGCCCGGACCGCGACCCGGCCGGGGGCGGAGAGCTTGTTGGTGACCACGGTGAGCGAGCCGTCCGGGCGCAGGTCCAGGCCGTCGCCGCCGACCAGCGGCTCGGACAGGCTGACCTGGGCCAGGCGCTCCGGGTGGGCCACCGGGATCCGCCACAGCGCGCCGGTGGCGTAGTTGACCGCGAGCAGGTGGCCGCTGGGGTGCCAGACGATGCCGTTCATGCCGATGCCGTTGCTGAGCAGGCGCGGGTCGCGGATCAGCACCGAGGCGCGGCCGTGCACGTCCACCCGGTAGATCGCGTCGCTGAACGGGTCGGTGACGTAGGCGTTGCCCGCGCTGTCGATGGCCAGGTCGTTGGCGGCGTGGTCACCCGCGCCGATGGCCAGGTCGACCAGGTGCCGCAGGCGGCCGGTGCGCAGGTCGAAGATGCCGAGGCCGGAGGACTTGCGGACGGTCTCCGGTGTGGAGCGCACGCCAACGCCGAAGTCGCCGTAGGTGGTCAGCACCCGGCCGCGGGCGGGGTCGGTGTGCACGCCGAAGGTGGAGACCATCCGCGGGTCGGCGGCCAGGGTGCGGACCGCGCCGTCCGGGCGGACCACCGACACGGTGCCGTAGCGCATCGAGCTGACCAGGAAGGACCGGCGCAGCGGATCCCAGGCGACGCCCTCGGGGTGCAGCTGCGGGGCACTGGCCGAGATCACCTCGGGTAAGCGGCCGGGCGCGGCTCCGGCCGCCGGTGTCACGGCCACGACGGACGCGGCGGCCATCGCCAAGGCGAGCAGCGCGCGCCGGCCAGTAATCAGCTTGCTCATGTTGCTCCGATCGCTGTTGTTCATCAGGGTTCGGAATGTAATCAGTACCCTGATACTCGTCAACAGACGAACAGGTATCTGATGCTCGTACGATCAGCTCATGGGCATGCCGTTGGATGAGCGCCTCGGCGGAGACGTCAAGCGCGTCGAGCACGAGCTGATGGGCGTCAAGCAGGCGGTCCTGCGGCCGGTCGGCCTGACCGTCGCGCAGTACGCGGCGCTGCTGGTGCTCGCCGAGCAGCCGGGCATCTCCGCCGCCGAACTGGCCCGCCGCTGCCGGGTCACCCCGCAGACGATGACCACCATCCTGCGCAACCTGGAGTCCGCGGGCCTGATCGAGCGCGCCCCCCACGAGCTGCACCGCAACGTCCTGGAGACCCGGCTGACCGAGGCGGGTCGGGACACCTTCGAGCAGGCGGACAAACGCGCCAGCGCGGTGGAACGCCGCCTGTCCGAGGAGTTCACCGCAAAAGAACGAGACACCCTACGAGCCCTGCTGGCCCGCTGCTCCGCAGTGCTGACAGACCCCAGCATCACGACCTGAGAGAGCAAAGACAGCGCGCGGGGGTCCGGGGGCAGAGCCCCCCGGCTGGGGCGTGGGGGCTCGGCCCCCACAAGATCGGCGGACGCGACCGGCCCGCGCTCTCCGCGGGCACAGTCCGCCCATCGCGGAAGCGGAGGGATTTGAACCCCCGGACCCGTTAAGGTCTCCCGCTTTCAAGTTCTAGGGCCAGCTGTTCAGCAGCGTCCATCCTGGACGTTTCCGCTGGTCAGCGCATCTACTGCAACGACCGGGACAGTTTGGACGGACCCGAACTGAGACCCAGACTGAGACCCTGGCCCTACTACCCCCGCGGGGCTAGTGGGGCTGCTGTTCCTGCCCGCGCAGCCAGCCAGTGAGTGAACAGGCCAGTCCCGGCCACCTCCCCCGTCCTGGCCCTCACGGGGCTGCTGGCCCGCCTCGCTCGCTCGTTCACTCCCGGAGTGCTTGCCCAGCTCACCCCGCGTGAACGCCGCTCACCAGCCCGGCAGTGAGTATTCACGTCCCCGACGCTGACTCACGCGCCCACTCACGCCGGGGACGTGCCGCCCACCCCCCGGTTCCAGCCGTGCTCACACCGGCTGGAACCGGCGGGGCGTGTCCGGCCGGCCAAGCTGGTCACGTCCCGCCCTTCCCAGCTGAGTTAGCTCACCCGGCCCCCTCACCCCACCCCGGAAACGCATGATCAACGCAGGCTCAGCAGCTGACCTAACCCAGCTAACTTCTTAACTTTCCACAGCTCAGAGGGCATTAAGGCCGAGTTAACCCCCGGGTTAGAAACCTAATCCGGCCCGACCGGCTTAACCCCCGACCTAACCCGCCCGCCCCTCACCCCAACCGGCTCCCGTTCGGCGCTCTACGGCGCTCTCAGCGGCCCGCCAGAGCGTCCCTGCCGCCGTCGGCCGACCCTCTAGGTCTAGACCCTGCCACCCCTAGGCCTAGGCCCTCCTCTAGAGGCTCAGCGCCCCGGTGACCAGGCAACTAGCAGCCTAGGGCCACCTCGAACCGGCCCCGCTTCGGCAGCTCCAGAGCCTGTCCGCGCCACCCCGGCCCCAGCTACCCTGGGGACGTGACATCCGCCAGCACGCCCAGGAAGGAGGCCCAGTGAGCGAGCAGCCCGTCAGCGTCTCCGCAGACGACCTGCACACCTACCAGCAAGCCGCCGCCCAGCAGGCAGCCCGCTGGGAAGAGGCCGTACGCCGCGCCGAACTAGGCGAAACCATCGCCGTCATCGCCCACGGCGAACACGTCGCCGACGTCGTTCCCTCCGGCGAGCTCGCCCGCCTCCGCGACACCATCGCCGTGCTCGACCGCCTCCGCGAGACCCTCGCCGTGCTGTCCGACCCGGCCGCCAGGCAGGCCCTGGACGATGACGAAGACGTCGTGATCGGTGCTGACGCCATCCGCGCCCTGGTCACCCAGCGGACCGACTACGAGCCGCGGTGACCGAGACCCCGTACGAGATCGGCATCAACCGCACCACCCGCCGCGCCCTGGCCGAACAGCTGCCGGCCGAAGTCGCCTTCGCCGTCGCCGAGTTCTTCACCGGCGCCCTCGCTGCCAACCCCCGTCGGGTCGGCAAGCCCCTGGAAGCCCCGTACGAGGGCGTTTACTCCGCCCGGGTCATGCAGGAATGGCGCGTGCTCTACACCATCGATGACCAGGCCCGACGAGTCTCCGTCCGGGACGTCCGCCACCGCCGAGACGCCTACCGCCCGCAGTAGACCGCTCGGAGACACCCCAGGGACAACGTGTCCCCGCCGTTTGTCCAGCTCAGACCCCACCTACGGGGACACCCCCGGACAGGATAGGTGTTCCTTCGGGCGTCAAGCACCATAAGCTCGAAGCTCTTCGCGAGCCTCCGCAGCCTGTGGCGATTTGCTGTATGTCTTCGAGTCCAGTAGGTCAGCGAGATTAGCGACTCGTTTTGAGATCCAAGAGATTTGCCTTTCTGGCGGAAGCTGCAAAATCGGACGGACCGCCTCCATTGCACCGTCCAGGTCATGCAGCCGAATGCGGGCGGTTGCGAGATAGACGTGCGCGAGAGCTTCGTCATCCAGTGACCTCTGCGCTGGTGGCTCATGTTCCCACGTGGCAATCGCCAATTCCGCGTTCTTTTCGGCACGTTCGAGGGCATGGCGCTCCGGAAGCCACATAAGGGACGAGCCGCCGTAGTACCACTGTTTGGCACGCGAGAAACCGAAGAGTCCTTCGAGCGAGTCCTGTGCTGCTGTCTCGCGTTCGCGTTCCGCCCGGTCCAAGTACTCAATAGCCCGTTCAGTGTCCCCAAGATTGGCAGCACACTGAGCAGCACCACTCAACAGGCGGAGAGTAGACGTTCCCGCACCAGAGTGACGCAAACCGTCCTCGATATAGAAAGTTGCATCAACCCAGTTTTGATCGAACCGAGCAACAAGAGATTGGGTTCCGCGCACCCACGCCTTGAGTTCGTCGACCTCAGCCATTTCAGCCATATGCCAAGCAGCGTCAATATGCTGACGTGCGATGTCCGGACGACCTAGGTCAAGCGCTGCGTACGCCATGATTCCAGACACGCGGCCAAGCGCCAGGTAGAGATCGGCCAGTTCACGAGGCCGAATTGCACCTATCTTGGCGCGAGACATCAATTCTTGATGGAGTTCGACGCCTTGCGTGAGCATTGGTCGCGCAGGGCTTGCGAGATAGGCAACTGCAAGCTGCTCAACGACGTCTTGGAGAGAGTCAAGGTCCCGCTCGTGGACATTGGACACGATCAGCTTCTGTGAATCTTTCACAGAAGCAACCAGCAGGCTCCGGGTGCCCTCGGAATGCTCACGTTCCTCTTGACCTGCATCCCACGCGCAGATGATTACGCCGTCAGAATTCAGGGCTACGTCAGCCTGCTCGGCCCACGAACGTGCAGGCCAGCGCCTACCGGCTTCTACGTTGTTGATCCATCCACGTGAGACGTACGTGGCGGCACCGAGCGCGGCCAGCGACATGGCACGCTGACCACGAAGCTCGGTGATCAGCTTTGCAAAACGTGTCTGAGCTGCGGTTTCCACTGTGGACCGTCCCCCGTCCGGTGTCTCCAACTCGCCGCGACCAGCGTTGGAGACACCAATCCTCTTCCGTGGCGCGGCTTCGAGGCCGATGGTTGTGACATGCAAACAGAGCAACGCAGGCAACATCAGCAAAGCAGGCAGCTAGAAACCGTTGGCACTCAACCGTTTCTCCACAGTCGCAAGCTGTTCCGCAAGCTGCGCAACGGAGTCGCGAAGATCTTGGAGATCTCGCATCGTCACGGGCTGTTCGCCGGACGCAGTGAGATCAAGTTCGCCCACGCTGCTCACGTCCAGGTCGGTTCGGACGAAGGCACCAACGCCTTGACGGCTGACGATCACGGCGTGCTGCCGAAGGACGCCAAACGCGCTCTTGACCGTTCCGACTGATACCCCGTACTCGTCGGCCACGGCCTGATGACTTGGCAGCTGCGCTCCCGGGGCGAACTGCCCACGAGCTATGGCGTCGCGCAGGTCGCTCGCGACCTGGATATACGGAGCGCGGGAATCGTTCGGGTCAAGTTTTCCCATGTCACAAGCCTACAGCTAGGCCAACTGGGTGGCATAGTCAACCTATGTCTTGTCTATGCTGCCTATGACGTCTAGCGTTCCTCCTGTCGCAGCAAGCTCAGCTGCTGCGGCAGACGACAAGAAGCCCCGGCGGTGCTGGAACACCGGCCGGGGCGCGCACCTCAACGGTTGGAGCCACAAAGATGCATGACGAGACTACCCGCTACCTGCGGGTTAACGCAGTCGCCGAACGGTATGACATCTCCAAGGCCACCATCTACCGCGCCATCAAGGCCGGGAAGATCGACGCCTTGCTGATCGGCAAGTCCCTGCGCATCCCCGAAAGCGCCCTTCCCCTGTTCGAGATCGAGGCGGCCGAGGCTGCCCGGCAGGCACTCAACGCCTTGGGGCACAACGCTTCCGCCTCCGACCTGGACACCGACGACACCACGGCGGAGATCCGCCACAACGCCGCCGCTGACGGCCGCGCCTGCCTGTGGTGCGGGGCGGACTTCCTCACCACCGGGGTCTCCCACCTGCCGGTAGGACGCTCCGCCACCGGGTCCCAGGTGTTCGTGTGCATCACCCACCCCCAGGCCAAGGCCGCCAGCAGCGCGTTCCTGAACGGCACCGAGGCCGGAGAGGTGGCCTGAGATGAACACCCACTCCCACGTTTTCGGCACCATCGGCGGGCACGCCACCCACTGCCTGCACCGCCTCCGCCAGTTCAACCCCACCCCCTCCACCGTGCAGGTCGCGGTGACTTTCACCCTCTCCTATGAGGACCTGGTGGCCGCCCTCTACACGCTGCTGTGCGGCGGGATCGAGTACGCCGACCTGGCCGAGGACGCCACTGCCCACGAGCTGGTCCTGGACACCCTGGTCAACGCCACTGCCGAGATCGAGAACGCCCAGTACGAGATCGAGAACGGCGGCCTGGACGCCAACCAGGCCGAGGTCCTGGCCTACTCCCGCGACCGGGTCGCGCAGCTGTACGCCCTGCCCCCGGTCACCCCGGCCCGGAAGCCCCGGACCCGCGCCAAGGCGGCAGTCCGATGACCGCCACGCTCGCCCCGTCCGCGATCCGGGTGGACGTGGTGCGCAGCATCGACCCGCACGGGGCGCGCTTCACCTTCACCGACGCCCCCGCCGGCCGAACGCTGGCCGAGCTCCGCGGCTACCTCGAAGTCGCTGCCGCGCTGCTGCTGGCCGGGGACGTGACCATCTCCGGCCGCACCAGCACCCAGGACGCTGCCGCGCTGGTGCTGGGCGCCCTCGCCCGGCACGGCACCGACCGCATCCGGCAGATCGCCCGCGAGATCCACGAACACAGCCAGGCCCTGACCGCCGGACGGGAACCGGCACCGGTGAGCGTGCCGCTGCCGCAGCCGTTCTTCACCGCCTGCTGCGGCCTGGCAGTGGAGATCGAGTTCCGTCCGGCACCGGAGTACGCCGCCTTCGCACTGCGCCCAGCCCGGCAGTGCCGCGCACGGCGCGGGATGCGCTGACGGCTGCCGAAACGGCAGCCGCCCGGCAGCCCTACCTCCCCTTACTGGACTAACGGCCACCGGATCTTCGCCGGGGACGTTGTGCCTGCACTTCAGGGGAGTAAGGCCGCAGTAACCCCCTCTTCCGGCAGGGACCGCCCTGCCCAACGGCACTGCCGAACCCTGCCGGACCGGCAGTCCCAGCCGCATTCCGCCCGGCTGGGCCTGCCGGACCCCGGCACCCCGTACCAGACCCCGCACACCTGATGGGGAGCGTTCATGAACACCCTCAACACCACCGGCCCGGCACCGGGCCTACGCCACCTACAAGCGGTCCCCCCACCGGGTCCAGCCGAGGTGTCCCCGGCTGCCGCCGCGCCCGGCGGCAACGGCAGCGAACCCGTTCACGGCAGCGTTCATGAACCCGGGTTCGCGGCAGGGCTGGCCAGCGCGGCAGGCAGCGGCAGTCCGGCCGAGAGGACCGCACTGGAGACCTTCACCGCTCAGGCCGGTGAACAGCTCGCCCGGGTCCGGGCGTGGCTGCCGCCGGTAGAGCCCGCGGTCTTCGACTGCTACCTCGGCACCCTGGCCGCCCAGCTCGACCCCAACACCGAAGCCGACCCCGTGGGGGTTATGGCCTCGCTGCTGGGGGTAGTGGGGGTCCACCTGGGTCCGGGTCCGCACCTCCAGATCGGCTACGAACGGCACCGGCTGCTGATCTGGCCGATGCTCATCGGGGCGACCGGGGTCGGCAAGAAGGGCACCGCCTACAACGCCGCCAAGGCCCTGCTTACCCACGCCGACAACGAGTTCGTGGCCATGAACGTCCACTCCGGACTGTCCAGCGGTGAGGGCCTGTCGGCGGTCTTCGCCGTCGACTCCGAGGACGGCAGCGGCAAGCCGGGGCGCAAGGCCCGGCTGCTGCCCGAGGGGGACTGCCGCCTGGTGGCCTACGAACCAGAGTGGGCTTCGGTCATGGCCCGCATGCGCCGGGAGGGCAACACCCTGTCCGCCGTTCTGCGGGCGGCGTGGGAGGGCGGGAACCTCTCCACCCTCAACGTCGATGCCCGGGTGGCCCGGCAGTCCCACGTCGGCATCCTGGCCCACATCACCCCGAAGGAGTTCCGGGCCAAGGTCACCGCCGCCGACATGGCCGGGGGCACCTACAACCGGTTCCTGCCGATCGCGGTCGCCCAGTCCAAGTACCTGCCCAACCCCGCCGCCGCCGATCCGGCGCTGCTGGTCGAGCTGGGGGCCGGGCTGGCCCGCCGGTTGCAGCAGGCCGCCGAGTTCGGCCCGGTTGGGTTCACCGACGCCGGAGCCCTTGCCTGGCAAGGGCTCTACGTCGAATTCGGCAGCCACCACGGCGACGACTCCCCAGTAGAGGAGTTCGTCTCCCGGGCCGCACCGCACTGCCTGCGCATCGCCGCGATCTACGCCGCGCTGGAAGGCACCGACCAGATCGGCCCGACCCACCTGGAGGCCGCAGCCGCGCTGGTCCGCTACTCCATCGCCTCCGCCCGCGCCGTCATCGCACCCGACGACACGCTGCGCCGGTTGGCCGCCTTTATCACCGAAGCCGGACCCACCGGCCGGACCCGGACCGAGATCACGACCCAGCTGTTCCCCAATGCCCGCCGTGACGGGATCGACCCGTCCGCGCTGCTGGATCAGCTCGTGACCGCCGGACGCATCGTCCAGTCCAAACGCCCGCGTCCCGATGGTCGCCCCGGCAGGGGCACCGAGGTCTACACCGCCGTCTCCTGACGAAGTTGACGAAATGACGAACTTAAGCCCTGACCAGGGCAAACGCTCCGACCTAATTCCGTCATGACGAACTTAGGTCGAACCTAAAAACGCAGGTCAAGCCCAAAGTACGTCATTTCGTCAAGTTCATCGGCCCGCAGGGAAGGAACCCACTGCCATGGTCGCCATCACCGACCGCACCGCACTGCTGGACCAGGTGCAGGCCGCCAGCGCCGACGCCAAGCGCGTGCTGCACGACGCCGCCCGCCACCGGTCCATGACCCTGACCCGCTCCATCCCGTCCCCGTGGCTGGCCGACCAGTTCACCGACCTGGTGCACGGCATCGTCACCGGCACCGTCAAGGCATGCCGGCACCTGGGCGCCGCACCCCAAATCGCCATGGCCGCGGCCTGGGCACCCGGCCACCTGGTCTGCCCCGCCTGCTTCCCCCAGCTCGCCCCCAGCCCGGCCGAGGACAGCACCTGCGACCGCTGCCGCAAGCCCGCCACCACGCTGCACAGCACCATCACCGCCGCCGGACCGATCCTGCTCACCTACGGACTCTGCCCGACCTGCCACACCACCACCGCCAAGGAGGCCCGATGACCACCCAACCGGCCACCACGCCCCGGATTCTGCTCACCGTCGAACAGGCCGCCGCGCAGCTGTCCATCGGCCGCACCCGGATGTTCGCCCTCCTCAAGACCGGCCAGGTCGACTCCGTGCAGATCGGCCGAAGCCGCCGCGTTCCTCTCCAGGCGCTTGTCGACTTCACGGCCCGGCTGGCACGCGGACAGGGCCACGCAGCGTGAGCTGACGTCAGGGCCAGCCGCGCCTAACGTCTGACGTCAGACGCAGCCGAACCCCGGCCCAACGCGCGCGCGTGTGTACGCGCGCGCGAGACGTGGCCCGTAACGCTGTTCTGACGTCAGCGACCGCGCGGGGCTGCTCACCCCCAGTGACGAAACGACGGCCTTCGGCCGACTCATCTCCTAGCGGCCAAGGCCGCTAGACCTAGCACCCGCGCTAGCACCGCCGGCCGAATCTCACGCGAGGGACCCACCCAGGGACCCGCCGTGAACCGAGGGAGTTCTCCCTCACCCGGTCCCTGACCTGCCTCCCTCGGCTCACCAGCAGCGACAACAGCCGAGGGAGGCCAGGGACCCACTCCCCACAACCGCCGAGAAGCCCCAGAACGGAGGCTTTCCAGCCCGCGCCGGGCCTCCCTCCCCGGCAGGTCTAGCGCCTAGCGCCCCGCGGCTCAGCACCCGCTGAAACCCCCCAGCGGCCGGTTCCACCCCTCCGGCCGCGCGACCCCGCTCGCCCTCGTACGAGCACGATCAGTAGCGGAGACCAACCATGCCCAGCAAGAAGCGCCCGGAAGGCACCCGCGCCCCCAATGGCGCGTCCAGCATCTACTTCAGCGAGTACGACGGCCTGTGGCACGGCCGGGTCACCATGGGCACGCTCGACAACGGCAAGCCCGACCGGCGACACGTCAAGCGCAAAGAAGAAAAGGACGTAATCGCGGCAGTACGTGAGCTTGAGCGGCAGCGCGAGAACGGAAATGTCACGAAGCCGGGGCGGGTCTGGACGGTCGAACAGTGGCTTACCCACTGGGTCGAAAAGGTCGCTGCCCCATCGGTGCGATACAAGACAATTGAGGGTTATCGGAATGCGGTCTACAAGCACCTCATTCCAGGCATCGGGGCGCACAAGCTGAACAGGTTGCGAGCAGAACACCTCGAAAGCCTCTATGCCAGGATGCACGCAGACGGGCACGCACCCGGCAACGTCCACCAAGTACACCGAACTGTCAAGACCGCCCTGAATGAAGCCTTCAAACGGGACCGTCTGGTGAAGAACCCGGCCAAGGTGGCGAAAGCTCCGAAGCTAGAGGACAAGGAGATCGAGCCATTCACCGGGGCAGAGGCTCAGCTACTACTCAAGGCGTTGGCACAGCGGCGGAACGGAGTGCGTTTCGCGCTCGCGCTCGCACTGGGGATGCGCAAGGGTGAATGTCTGGGCCTGAAGTGGTCCCGGGTCGCGATTTCCGTCGAACACGGATGCGACCAGCCATGCGGAGAAGGAAGTCCAGAGGACTGCCCTCGTGCACAGTGGTCGGGTTCGCTTCGGACACCGCGTCAACTTCAGCGGCGCAAGTGGCAACACGGATGCGACAACCCACATGAGTGCGGCCGAGAACACCACAAGCGGAAGCCGTGCCCGAAGAACTGCACAAAGCACAAGAAGTGCCCAAGTGTCTGTCCCCCCGACTGTGAAGAGCACGCCGCTCGCTGCCCGCAGCGACACGGAGGCGGGCTGCACTGGGTAGAAGTGAAGTCCCGGGCCGGGAAACGGACCGTGCCCATCCCAGGACCGCTTGTCCGCGCGCTTGTCGACCACCGGAAGGTGCAGGACGGTGAACGGGAAGCAGCTGGTGACCAGTGGATCGACGGGGGCTGGCTCTTCACCCAGCCGAACGGCCGACCCATCGACCCCAGGACCGATCACGATGAGTGGAAGACGCTGCTCGCCGAAGCTGGGGTTCGGGACGCCAGGCTGCACGACTCGCGGCACACCGCGGCGACCATGCTGATGGTGCTCAAGGTCCCGCACCGCGTGATCATGGACATCATGGGCTGGTCCTCGATCTCGATGCTGACCCGCTACGTGCACGTGTCGGACGACCTGCGGGCCGGGGTGGCGGATCTCGTCGGGGACCTGTTGTGGAAGGACAACTGAGACCCAGACTGAGACCCTGCACCTGCCGACAGCAACGGGGCGGCTCCGGTGATGTCCGGAACCGCCCCGTTTTCGCTGGTCAGCACTGCGGAAGCGGAGGGATTTGAACCCCCGGACCCGTTAAGGTCTCCCGCTTTCAAGGCGGGTGCATTCGGCCGCTCTGCCACGCTTCCGAGAGGAAAGATTAGTCGGTCGCCGCTGCTCGCGTGCTAGCGACCGGCCAGGTGGTCCTGGACCTTGGCGAAGATCGTGGTCAGCGCGGCGTGCTCGGCCGGGGTGAGCAGGTCGACCAGGTGGCTGCGCACGCCGTCCAGGTGGGTCGGGGCCGCGGTCTTCAGGCGGGTGGTGCCGGTCTCGGTGAGCTGGGCGAACACGCCCCGGCCGTCGCTGGGGCAGTCCACCCTGGTCACCAGGCCCGCGCGTTCCATCCTGGTGATCTGGTGGGACAGGCGGCTCTTGGAGCTGGCCACCTCGCCTGCCAGCTGGCTCATCCGCATCCGCTGCTCCGGCTGCTCGGAGAGGCGGACCAGGATCTCGTAGTCGGCCAGGGTGAGGTTGTGCTCGTCCTGCAGTTCCCGGTTGAGCTGGTAGGCCAGCAGCTGGCTGCCCACGATGTAGGTGCGCCAGGCCCGCATCTCCGGTTCGGTCAGCCACCTGGGTTCGGGTCGCGGCTCGGGTGTCACCGGTCCAGGCTATTGGTTTCTTCCTCCGCCGCTGTTCATCACGACGCGACCACACCACTGGTGTACCGCCATTGACACGAGGCAGACTGCTCGGCCGGGCTCCGCACTCCGCGGCAGGCCCGGAGGAGGGACAGCGACACATGACCAATCCCACACGGCTGCTCCGCCGGGCGGGCAGCCTCGCGGTGGCCGTACTGGCCGTGGCCGGGCTCACCGCCGGCACCGCGGCGGCCGCGCCTGCCGGTTGGGGCGGCACGGACGTCCGGTTGATCGCCTTCAACGACTTCCACGGCAACCTGGAACCGCCTGCCGGGTCGTCAGGGCGGATCACCCTCTCCGACGGCAAGCAGGTGGAAGCCGGTGGCGCGGCCTACTTCGCCACCCACCTGAAGAACCTGCGCGCGCAGGCCCGCAACTCGATCGTGCTCTCCGCGGGCGACAACGTGGGCGCCTCGCCCACCACCTCGGCGCTCTTCCACGACGAGCCGACCATCGAGTTCCTGAACAACATCGGGGTGGCCGCCAGCGCGGTGGGCAACCACGAGCTGGACGAGGGCTACGCCGAGCTGCTGCGCATGCAGCGCGGCGGCTGCCACCCCAAGGACGGCTGCCAGTTCCGCGACCGCTTCCGCGGCGCCCGGTTCCCGATCCTGGCCGCGAACATGACCTTCGAGAAGGACAACCGGCCCGCCGCGCTGCCGTTCACCATCACCTGGGCCGGTGGCATGCCGGTCGGGGTGATCGGGGTGCCGCTGGAGGACCTGCCCAGCGTGGTCTCCGCCGAGGCGATCAAGGGCCTGAAGTTCGGCGACGAGGTCGAGGCGATCAACCGGACCGCGGACACGCTGGACCGCTTCGGGGTCAAGGCGATCGCGGTGCTGCTGCACCAGGGCGACAACACCGAGGGCGGCGGCCCCAACGACTGCCGCACCACGCCGGGCCCCGCGCGGGAGATCGCGCAGAAGGCCTCGGCCAAGGTGGACATGATCTTCACCGGGCACAGCCACCAGCAGTACGTCTGCTCGATCAACGACCCGGCGGGCAGCTCGCGACCGGTGCTGCAGGGCGCCTCCTTCGGCCGGATCCTGTCCGCGGTGGACGCCCGGATCGACTGGCGCACCAGGGACGTCGTGCGGTCCTCGGTGAAGGCGTTCAACACCGTGGTGACCCGAGACGTGGCCGAGGACGCCAAGACCAAGGCGCTGGTGGAGGAGGCCAAGACCAAGGCCGCGCCGATCGCGAACCGGCCGGTCGGCTCGGTCACCGCCGATGTCGGCCGGACCGCGGCCGCTTCCGGCGAGTCCCAGCTGGGCAACCTGATCGCGGACTCGCAGCTGGCGGCGTCCACGGTGGCCGGCGCGCAGTTGGCGCTGATGAACCCCGGTGGCGTGCGCACCGACCTGACCTTCGCCTCCTCGCCTGCCGGTGAGGGCAACGGCGTGGTCACCTACGGCGAGGCGTACGCGGTGCAGCCCTTCGGCAACATCCTGCAGACCATCTCGCTGACCGGCGCCCAGCTCAAAGCGGTGCTGGAGCAGCAGTGGCAGCAGGGCCCGGCCGGCATCGTGACCAGGGTGCTCCAGCCCTCCAGCACGCTGAAGTACGCCTGGTCGGCCTCGGCCCCGCTGGGCAACCGGGTCAGCGGCATCACGGTGGCCGGGCAGCCGGTGGACCCGGCGGCCAAGTACCGGGTCACGGTGAACAACTTCCTCGGCGGCGGTGGCGACGGCTTCACCGAGCTGACCAAGGGCACCGAGCTGGTCGGCGGCGCGATCGACCTGGACGCCTTCACCGACTACCTGGCCGCGCACCCGAACCTGGCGCCCCCGGCCACCGACCGGATCACCGCCAAGCCCTGATCACGGCTGCGGCGCAGGGCCCTCCAGCGACAGCAGGGCCTTGCGCAGCAGGGCGGCCAGCTGCTGCTGTTCGGTGGCCGAGAGCCCGGAGAGCAGCTCCCGCTCGGTCTCGATGTGCGGCACCAGCACCTCTTCGGCCAGCGCCACCCCGGCCTCGGTGAGCCGCACCAGCACGCCCCGCCGGTCGGCCGGATCGGCCTCGCGCACCAGCAGTCCGCGCGCGGCCATCCGGTCGATCCGGTTGGTCATCGCGCCTGAGCTGATCATCATCGAGGTCAGCAGCTGCCCCACGGTGAGCCGGTAGGGCGCGCCCGCCCTGCGCAGCGAGGCGAGCACGTCGTACTCCCAGTGCGCCAGTCCGAAGCGGGCGAAGTTGCGGCCGATCCCCTTGTCCAGCAAGGCGTGCAGCCGTGCGGTCCGGCCGACGATGCCCACCGGGCTGACGTCGAAGCCCGGCTTCTCCCGCGCCCACTGCTCGATGATCACATCCACCGCGTCCCGCATCCGCGGAACTCTATCTTGACGTCGAGACACCTGCTGCCGTACAAATCTCGATGTCGAGATACTTGACGTCGAGATACCTGGGGCGCACTTGTCCGCACTGCTGGCCCGGACCGCGATCGCCCCGGTGCTGTGGGGCACGACCTTCCTGGTGACCTCGGAGCTGCTGCCGGTCAGCCCGCTGTGGAACGCGCTGTTCCGCGCGCTGCCCGCGGGGCTGGTGCTGCTCGCGCTGCGCCCCGGCCGCCCGCGCGGGGACTGGTGGTGGCGGGCGCTGGTGCTGGGCGCGCTGCACATCGGGGTGTTCTTCACACTGCTGTTCATCGCGGCGCAGCGACTGCCCGGCGGGGTGGCCGGGACGCTGAACTCGGTGCAGACCGTGCTGGTCATCGGCCTGGCCGCGCTGGTGCTGGCCGAACCGGTGCGGGCGGCCCAGCTGCTGGCCGCGGTGATCGGGATCGGCGGGGTGGCGCTGCTGGTGCTCAACGGCGAGGCGGCGCTGGACACCGTGGGCGTGCTGGCCGGGCTGGCCGGCGCGGTGAGCGTGTCCGCCGGGATCGTGCTCAGCCGCCGCTGGGGCCTGCCGCCGGGGGTGTCCGGGCTGACGCTGACCGCCTGGCAGCTGCTCGGCGGCGCGCTGGTCCTGCTGCCGGTGGCGGTGCTGGTGGAAGGCGCGCCGCCCGCGCTGGACGGCGGGGCGCTCGGCGGGCTGCTCTGGCTGTCGCTGGTGGCCACCGCGCTGGCGCACACGCTCTACTTCGCCGGGCTGCGCCGGATCCCGGCAGGCGCGGTGGCGCTGATCAGCCTGCTGACCCCGCTCACCGCGACCCTGCTCGGCTGGGCCGTGCTGGACCAGCGCCTCACCGGCTGGCAGCTGCTCGGCGGGGCGCTGGTCCTGGGGTCGGTGGTAGCTGCTCGGCGCGGGCCCCTTGCCTGGCATCGGCCGTGCCACGGCGCGTCCGGCAAGGCGCCGGGGCGCCCGCGTACTGGTGGTACGTGGGTGTTCCGGCAACGCCGCCGGTCGCGTCGTGGTGCGGTCGAGGCCAGGTGAGGGGCCCGCGCCGAGCAGCTCCGGTCAGGTCAAGAGGTCTACCCAGACCAAGTGGTGGTCGGAGGTGTCGTTCAGGCGGGCCAGCGGCGAGCGCGCGGTCGGCCAGAAGACGCCGGCGGCCAGCGGGAACAGCGGCCGGGAGGGCAGCACGTAGTCGATGCGCAGGTTGCCGGGGGCCTTGTCGTTGAAGTCCCCGGTGTCCAGCCAGGACTTCCCGCGCTGGCCCACGTTCGCGCCGCCCTGGTCGCGGGCCGCCTCGATCGCGCCCAGGCTGCCCGGCTTCGGGTCGATCACCTTGGGCGCCTTGAGGATCTGGTTGATCGCGTTGGCGTAGCTGTCGCCGTCCACCGGGTCGGCGTTCTGGTCGCCCGCGAGCACGAACCGCTCCCCCGGCTTCAGTCCGCCGCGCCGGCCCGCGTCGTCGTAGAGGTAGCCGCCCTTGCCAGGGGTGACGTAGTCGGCCCACAGCCGGATCTCGTCGTGGTTGCGGCGGCCGTTGCGGTCCTCGGGGCCGTCGAAGGTGGGCGGGGTCGGGTGCGAGACCAGGAAGTGCGTGGTCTTGCGGCCGATCCGGATCGGCAGGTCCCAGTGCGACTTGGAGGACAGCCGGAAGGCGGCCAGCTCCGCCGCGGAGTACCAGCCCTCGGGCAGCACCGCGCCGGGCATGTCCTGCCAGCGGAAGTTCTGGAAGGTGCGCACCGCGGCGGTGTCGATCGGGAACTTGGACAGCACCGCCATGCCGTACTGGCCGGGGAAGAGGCCGAAGCCGAACGCGTCGTCCCCGCCGCCGACCTTGCCGTCGTTGTTCAGGTCGAACCCGGAGGGCACACCGGTGTTGACCGGCGCGGTGTAGGCGTACGGGTAGTCGATCGCCCGCGCGCCCTGCTGGCCGAGGGCCAGGTAGTTCCGGCGGAAGAGGTCGACCGCGCGGTTGCCGCTGACGTAGTCGAACTCGTTGAGCAGCAGCACGTCCGGCCGGGTCCGCTGGATGACCTCGGCGACCTTGCGGGCCTGCGCGTTGTCCGGGGTGGACAGGTGCGCGAGCAGCTCGCCGTCGGCGTTGCGGTTGAGCGAGGCGTTGAACGTGGCGAAGCGGACCGCGCCATGGGTCTGGGCACGGTCCTCGGTGGCCTGCGCGGTTGGCGCGAGCACCCCCGTCGCCACGACCAGCGAAGTCGCCAGCCCCAGCAGTCGACGCATCCGGATCACGGACACCTCCCTTTCTCCTCGGGCACCCTTCCAGTCGCGCGCGACCGGTGGTTGAGCGCAGGATGAACAGCAGCTGGCCTATCTTCGGCGACGAGCGGGAGTTGTGGTGCGTTTCAACGAGGACGCCGAGCTTGATGTTTCCCAGGTCGAGGACCTCGGCGGGTCCGGCGGCGGTGGCGTGGGCAGCCGGGTGGCCATCGGCGGTGGCGGGCTCGGCGTGGTCGGGTTGCTGATCTGGTTCCTGTTGTCGCAGTTCGGCGGGGGTGCGCTGCCCAGCGTGCCGGGCGGGGCCGCGGACCGGGACTCGGTGCCGCGCGGCGAGATGGTCAACAGCGGCAAGCTCGCGGAGAAGTGCAGGACGGGCGCGGACGCCAACCGCAGCCAGGACTGCGCGGCGATCGCCTCGATCAACTCCATCCAGGGCTACTGGACCGACGTGTTCGCCCGCTCCGGCCGCACCTACCGCAAGGCGACCACGAACTTCTTCAACGGCGCGGTGCGCACCGGCTGCGGCAACGCCGACTCCGCGGTCGGCCCGTTCTACTGCCCCGCCGACAACGAGGTCTACATCGACCTGAGCTTCTTCAAGGAGCTGCAGGACCGCTTCGGCGCGGCGGGCGGCACCTTCGTGGAGGCCTACGTGCTCGCGCACGAGTACGGCCACCACGTGCAGAACCTGCTCGGCACCTCCGACCAGGTGCGCGGCAACGCCACCGGTCCGGAGTCGGGCTCGGTGCGGCTGGAGCTCCAGGCCGACTGCTACGCCGGGGCCTGGGCCAAGCACGCCACCACGGTGCCCACGCCCTCCGGCAAACCGCTGATCGCCGAGATCACCGACGACGACATCAAGCGGGCGCTGGACGCGGCAGCGCGGATCGGCGACGACTTCATCCAGTCCCAGCTCAACGGGCGCAAGCCGGACCCGAGCCAGTTCAGCCACGGCAGCTCCAAGCAGCGGCAGAAGTGGTTCAGCACCGGCCTGAAGACCGGCAACCCGGCCTCCTGCAACACCTTCGACCGGAACGTGGACCTGGGTTAGACGCCGAGCAGCTCCCGGCAGGCGTCCAGGCCCTCGACGTCCAGGGTCCAGTCCGGCCGGACGAACTCGGCGGCGGGCAGCCGCAGCCCCATCTCGGTGGCCACCTGGCCGCGCCGGGCCACCAGCTTGCTGCCGTTGTCCCGGTAGCCGAGCCTGCGGCTGACCCCGAGCGAGGCGTGGTTGTCCGCGAAGGCCTCCGAGCGGGCCTGCACCGCGCCCAGGTGGTCGAAGGCGAAGGCCAGCACCGCCGCGCGCATCTCAGTGCCGAAGCCCTTGCCCTGGTGCGCCATGCCGAGCCAGGAGCCGGTGCGCACCTCGCGGGTGATCGCGAACTCTTCGGCGGAGAGGGACTGGTTGCCGATCACCCGGCCCTGGTGCCGGACCAGGAAGCCGATGGTCCACTTCGCCGGGCTGAGCTCGGCGCGCTGCCGCCAGTTGTACTGGGCCACACCGCGTTCCAGCTCGCCGGGAGCCCGGTCGGTGAACGGCACGATGAACGGCATCTCCGCTGGTGGGTGGATGCCCTGCCCGGCAAGTCCGGCCAGCTCCAGCAGGCCGGCGTCGTCGTCGGGGCGCAGCTCCAGGCGCGGGGTGCGCAACACCAGGTGGCGCAGTGGCCAGGGGTCCATGTCAGGCTCCCAACATCTCTCGGCAGGCGTCCAGGCCGTCGACTTCGAGGGTCCAGTCCGGGCGTTTGAAGCCGCCCGGGGTCACCCGCTGCTCCACCTGGACGGCAGGCTCGCCACGGCGGACGACGCGCCTGGTCCCGGTGTCCTGGTAGCCCAGCTTGCGGCTGACCGCGCGGGAGGCGGTGTTGTCCGCGAAGGCCAGCGCGTGCCCCAGCTCCGCGCCGAGGTGGTCGAAGGCCAGCAGCAGCACCGCGGCCCACGCCTCGGTGCCGAAGCCCTGCCCCTGGTGGGCCATGCCGAACCAGGAACCGCAGCTCACCTCGCGCAGCACCCCGAAGTTCTCCGCCATCAGCCCCTGGGTGCCGATCACCCGGCCCTGATGCCGGACCAGGAAGCCGACGTCCCAGCTCTCCGGGCTGTGCTCGGCCCGCTTGCGCCACCGGCTCTGCACCGACCCCCGGCCGAGCTCGGCAGGCGACATCTCGGTCCACGGCATGGAGAAGGGCATCTGCTCCGGCGAGTGCACCCCGGACAGCGCCACCTCGGCCATCTCCAGCAGGCCCGCGTCGTCATCCGGGCGCAGCTCCAGGCGCGGGGTGCGCAACACCAGGTGGCGCAATGGCCAGGGGTCCATGCCAGCCGATCGTCCGGGATGGCGGGCTGCCACGCCACCGAATTGGGTCTAGCTTCAGGGCATGTACGCGATCAGTATCCGCGAGCCCGGTGGTCCAGAGGTGCTGCGCTGGACGCCGAGGCCCGATCCGGAGCCGGGCAAGGGCGAGGTCGTGATCGACATTGTCGCGGCCGCGGTGAACCGCGCCGACCTGTTGCAGCGCCAGGGTTTCTACCCGCCGCCGCCCGGGGTGACCACCGTGCCGGGGCTGGAGTGCTCCGGCCGGATCGCCAAGGTCGGCAAGGGCGTGACGCAGTGGCAGGTCGGCGACGAGGTGTGCGCGCTGCTGGCCGGTGGCGGTTACGCCGAACGCGTAACCGTGCCCGCGGTGCAGGTGCTGCCGGTGCCCAAGGGCGTCGACCTGGTGACCGCGGCCGGGCTGCCCGAGGTGACCTGCACGGTCTGGTCGAACGTGGTGATGCTGGCCGGGCTGACCGCGGGCGACACCTTCCTCGCGCACGGCGGCGCCGGTGGCATCGGGACCTGCGCGATCCAGATCGGCAAGGCGCTCGGCGCGACGGTCGCGGTGACCGCCGGCACGCCGGAGGGCCTTGCCGAGTGCACCCGCCTCGGCGCGGACATCACGGTGAACTACCGCGAGCAGGACTTCGTCGAGGTGGTCAAGGAGGCCACCGGCGGCAAGGGCGCGGACGTGGTGCTGGACAACATGGGCGCCTCCTACCTGGCGCGCAACATCGATGTGCTGGCGGCGGGCGGCCGGCTCGTGGTGATCGGCATGCAGGGCGGCCGCAAGGCCGAGCTGGACCTGAGCAAGCTGCTGGCCAAGCGGGCCAGCGTGGCCGCGACCGGGCTGCGCGGCCGGCCGGTGGAGGGTCCGGGCAGCAAGGCTGAGGTGGTCGCGGACGTGCGCGAACGACTGTGGCCGCTGGTCGAGGAGGGCAAGGTCAGCGTGGTCGAGCACGCCAGGGTGCCGATGCAGGAGGCGGCCGAGGCGCACCGGCTGCTGGAAGCGGGCGGCGTGGTCGGCAAGATCCTGCTGGTGCGCAAGTGAACGGAAGCCGGCCCTTCCGGGCGAGGTAACCAACTAGTTGGCAGACAGTCGGGCGCCGCGGGTGTTCGCTGGTGGCATGAACAAGATCTGGCTGGTCACCGGCAGCTTCCGCGGTCCCGGGCGCGGTGTGCGAGTCCGGCGGGCTGGACTTCGCGGACTAGCCGGGGTCGAGCATGCCGACGGCCAGCCGGGTGCCGGTCGGGTCGGCCCGGAAGCGCAGGCCGAACTGCTCCTGCCAGCGGGTGAGCACGGTCAGCTCGCCCGGCCGGTCCACGTCGTCGAGCAGGATGGTCGCGCCCGGCGCGAGCGCCCAGCGCAGCACCGGCAGCGCCGGGTAGCGGGCCAGGTCCTTGCCCGGCTCGAACGCGGGCGGGCCGTCCACCAGCAGCAGGTCGACCAGGCCGAAGCGGTCCACGTAGGCCATCACCTCGTCGTGCACCAGCTGCGGGGAGTACCAGTCCAGCGTGCCGACCGCGGCCGGGTGGCCGCTGAGCGGGCAGTGCACCGCCCTGGCGATCTGGTGCAGGCCCTCGCGGCGCAGCTGGGTGTTGACGAAGGCGGCCCAGCGCTCGTCGTGCTCAAGGGAGAGCAGGTGGCCGAAGCCGCGGCGGGCCAGCATCCTGGCCACCACCACCGAGGAGGAGCCGCTGCCGCATTCCAGCAGCACGGTGCGGTTGCCGACCATGGCCTCGTCCAGCACGGTGGTCAGCCCGGACGGGCGCAGGGAGGCATCGCCGAAGGGCAGGTACTCGGTGAGCAGCGGCGCGAGCTTGTGCCAGGCGGCCAGATCGGCCATCGCCCTGGCGAGCGAGTCGTTCAACCACCCTCCACTGCTGCTGACTCAGCGCAGTTCGGCCACCGCGCGCACGAGCTGGTCGACCTCGGCCGCGTTGGTGTAGTGGGCCAGACCGACCCGGATCGCGCCACCGACCTCGCCGACCCCGAGTGCGGCGAAGACGCCATTGTGCCCGGAGTCGTGGAAGGCGCACACCCCGCGTTCGGCCAGATGTTCCACCGCTTCCCAGGCCTTCGCGCCGGTGATGGTGAAGGCCAGCGAGGGGACCCTGCGCATGGCGTCGCCGATGACCATCACGTGCCGCATCGCGCGCAGCTCGTTGATCAGGTTGGCCAGCAGGCCGGCCTGGTAGGCCTTGACCGAGCCGAGCGAGGTGAGCAGCCGCTCCCGGCGCGGGCCGATGGCCGCGTCGTCCAGTCCGGCCAGGTAGTCCACCGAGGCGACCAGTCCGGCCAGCAGCGGGTAGGCGTGCGGGCCGAGCTCCAGCCGCTCCGGGCCGCGGGCGCCGTGTTCGAGTGCGGCCGAGGGCAGCCGGTCGAGCAGGCTGGCGTCCCGGAAGGCGAGCGCGCCGACCGGCGGGCCGCCCCAGGCCGAGGCGGAGACCGCGACCACGTCCGCGCCCATGGACAGCACGTCCAGCGGCACGAACGGGGCGGCCGAGGAGGCGTCCACCACGACCAGGGCGCCGTGCTTGCGGGCGACGTCGGAGACGTGCCGGACGTCCGGTCGGGTGCCGACCGCGCCGGAGGCCGCGGTGATGGCCACCGCCTTGGTGCTGCCGGTGATCAGCCCGTCGTACTGCCAGGCGGGCAGCTCGCAGGTCTCGATGTCGATCTCGCCCCAGCGCACGCTGCCCCCGGCGCGCTGCGCGGCGCGTACCCAGGGTGAGACGTTGCCGGGGTGGTCGAGCCGGGAGACGACCACTTCGTCACCCAGCATCCAGGCCTCGCCGAGGGCGTCGGCGAGGCGTTGCAGCAGGGCGGCGGAACTGGGTCCGAGGACCACGCCGGCCGGGTCACAGCCGACCAGGTCGGCTACGGAGCGACGGGCCGCGTCCACGATCGCCTCTGCCCGCTGTGAGGCCGGAAATATTCCGCCCGGCCCGGACACCGGAGCGCGCAACGCGGTCGAGACCGCGGTCGCCACCTGTTCGGGTACCTGCATACCCGCTGGTGAATCGAGGTGGACCCACCCGTCGCCCAGCGCGGGGAACAAGCCCCGTACCCGAGCGACGTCGTACGCCATGAAAGACACCGTACGGAGGACGCCAAATCGCCTGAACCCCGGGGTTGCCTGGTGACCGCGGGTAGGCGGCGGTTCGGGGTATCCGAGTCGCATTCGGCCACCAAGGGGAGCGAGGATGGACCCATGAACCAGCCCAGCGACAGCGAGCAGCAGGTCGTGGTCATCGGACCGGACGGCACCCCCATCGGCACCGCCCTCCCGTTCGGCAACCCGGTCACGGAAGGTGACGGAGAGAACTCCGGGAACGATGTCAGCGACATGGTCGAGCAGCCGGCCAAGGTGATGCGGATCGGCACCATGATCAAACAGCTGCTGGAGGAGGTGCGCGCCGCGCCGCTGGACGAGGCCAGCCGCAACCGCCTGCGCGAGATCCACAAGTCCTCGATCACCGAGCTGGAACAGGGCCTCGCGCCCGAACTGCGGGACGAGCTGGAGCGGCTGTCGCTGCCGTTCAACGACGAGGTGACCCCCTCCGACGCGGAGCTGCGGATCGCCCAGGCCCAGCTGGTCGGCTGGCTGGAGGGCCTGTTCCACGGCATCCAGACCGCGCTGTTCGCCCAGCAGATGGCCGCGCGGGTGCAGCTGGAGCAGATGCGCAGGGGCGCGCTGCCGCCGGGCAAGGGCGGCGAGGCCGATGGCGGGCACCTGGGCGGCGGTGGGCAGTACCTCTGAATCGTGACCGCTGACCCGTTGGCAGGCTAATTGAAAATGGTTATCGTCTCCTCCTGAGTGTCACTTCAGGAGGTAGGACAGCATGCTTCGATCCCTCACCGCGGTCGCGACCACGGTGTTATCCCTGTTCGCGTTGGCCCCGGCGGCGAATGCGACCACATCAGGAACCCGCGTGCTGGTGGCCGACCAGCACGCGGCCACCGTGCACGTGCTTGATCCGGTCACCGGGCGGGTGACCGGATCGGTCGCCGACCGGGTGCTCAACGACCACGCGGGTGTGGTGACGCTGCCGGACGGCCGGGCGATCTTCGTCGACGACCGCAGCCACTCGCTGGTCGCACTGCAGCTCTCCGGGACGCCCAAGGTGATCGGCAGCGCGCCGGTGGACGGCGAGGTCGCGCACCTGACCGTGGACCCGACCGGCAGCTACGCGGTGATCACCACCGCCGAGCACCACGAGCACGAGGAGCCGGCCGCGCCGCACGAGGAGGGCGCGCACCTCATCGTGGTGGACCTCAAGACCTGGCAGACCAAGGAGGTGCCGGTGGCCGCCGGTGAGCCGGGGGTGCTCATCGACGCCGCGACCGACTCGGTGCTGCTGCGCAACGACGAGCCCGCGGCGGTGCAGGCGTTCCCGCGCCGGGACCTGCTGGCGCACACCGGCACCGAGCCGCTGGCGCCGGCCAGGACGGCGGCGATCGGCGAGCACGGCCACGGCGAGGCGTTCTCCGCCCGGCACCGGGTGGTCGCCGTCGCCACCGAACGCGGTTTCGACCTGCTGCCGGTGCGCGCCGACGGATCCTTCGGCACCGCCCGCACGGTCCCCTGGGACATCTCCGGGCGCACCGGCGGCCGCGCGTTCTACGTGCGACTCGGTGATGACGGCGGCACCGTGGCCAGCTACGTCCGCGACGACCGGGCCACCGACTGGACCCAGTGGACCGAGGACGCCTACCTGGTGAACGCGGCCACCGGCGCCGCCCACCGGGTGCCGCTGGGCACGGGCTACCTGTACCGCTTCGGCCTGTCGGACACCCTGGCCGGTTACCTGGTGCAGGGCGGGCGCACCGACGAGCTGGTGCTGGTGGACGTGCGCACCGCGAAGGTGACTGGTCGTCTTGACCTGGGCACGCTGCCCGGCGGCCCGCAGGGCGGAACGGACCCGTTCGCCGCGCAGGGCCGGCGGGTCGCGCTGACCGACAACGGCGGCACCGCGTTCGTGACCGCGGGCGGCCAGGGCCGGGTGGACGTGGTGGACACCGCGACCAAGCGGCTGTGCGGCGCGCTGAAGCTGCCGACCGCGCTCAGCGGCGGCGGCTCGATCGCGGTGTGGGAGCCCGGGGTCCGGCACGCGGACCTGGTGGGGCGCTAAGGACCGACGGCCAGCGCGTGCAACACGCGCTGGCCGTTGTAGCGCGCACGGATCCAGCAGCCGACCGGCCGCACGGACAACCCAGCGGCGGTGGCCAGCAACCAGGCCCGGTGCACGGCCATGCCGGCCCGGACGAAGTTCAGCGGCTCGGGCTCACCGGTGGCCAGGAGCAGCCGCTCGGCCTGGGCGAGCTCGGGTTGCCCACAGGAGCTGGCGGCCAGGTCCGGGGTCGGGCGGACTTCGGTAAGACCGTGATCCGGCAAGGAGATCGGGCCGCGAGAAGGCCAGGCGGCGGTGTGCCGGGCGAGCAGGGTTTCCGGGGTGACCCGCGGTGGGTCCCAGGGCAGCGGGGCCGGCGGGCGGGTGCTCAGCTCGGTCAGGGCGGCTTCGATCAGCGGTAGGCCCGGTGGATCCGGGAGCGGATCTGGGGATTTGCCAGCTGGTTCCTTTGTGGACAGTCCTAGGTGGACGGTGGCGAGGGGGTACTCGCCGTGCCGCGGGGGTTGCGGGGTGAAGGCGGCGGTGGCGGGGATGGCGAGGGTGCGCGCGGCGGTGAGGATCGCGGCCAGGGCGTGACCGAGGTCGAGCAGGAGGACCGGGAGGGAGCGGGGGCCGTAGCGCCAGGTGGTGCGTTGTGGTTGCAGGGCAAGGGTGATCGTGGCGGCTGGGGGGCCGTGGAGCTCGTGGGCGATGGGGTCGTAGTAGGCGGAGCCGAGGTGGGCGTTGACCGGGTAGCGGCCGCCCGCGGAGGGGACTCGGCGGAGCCGGACACCACCGACCTTGCGGGCCGGGTCGCCGGCTAGGGAGAGGTCGAGCAGGGCGCCGAGGGCAGTGAGGTCCGGCTGGGTGGGTGGGCCGGCTTGCTGGTGGCGGCGAAGCTGACCATCGCGAATGTGACCGGTCGTCTCAGACTCGCTGACCTGTTCCTCGCCAATGTGACCGGTCGTCTCAAGTTCGCGTACCTGCTCAGCGCGAGCGTGACCAGCCGTCTTGGAAGCGCGCATTTGCGTGTCGCGAATATGACCGGTCGTCTCAGACGCTCGTGTCTGACCCGCCTGAAGGTGACCAGTCATCTCAGACGGGCGTGCCTTCTCACCCACAAAGTGACCAGTCGCCTCAAGTCCAGCGGCCCGCTCGTCCTCAAACCGACCGGTCATCTTGAGCTCGGCCGTCTGCTCACTGGGAAAGCAACCGGTCGCCTCAAGCTCGGTGGCCTGACCATCCCCAAAGTGACCGGCCTTCTCGAGTTCGGTCAGCTGCTCGCCCGCAAAGCGACCGGTCATCTCATGCTCGACGGCCTGCTGACCCGCAAGATGACCGGTCATCTCAAGCCTGGCGGCCTGCTCGTCCCCAAAGTGACCGGTCATCTCAGCATCGAGGGCCTGTAAGTCGGGAAAAGGATCAGCTGCCTCGC
>NZ_JAMHIV010000057.1 GCF_023897065.1 Crossiella sp. SN42 | reverse complement strand
GACGCCGACCACGTCTGGGGGGACATGGTCGGCGTTGGGGTGCGCGGGTTTTTTGGGGGTTAGGTGGGGGTTGGGGTGGAGAGGGGGTTTAGGCGAGTGGCTGCGGTGCCTAGGCCGGTGGGGCCGGTTGGGAGAGGTGGGGTGGGTGCGGATGGGGTGGGTGCGGGGTGGGGGGATGGGGTGGTGGGGTTGTGGCGGTGGAGGGCGGGTTCGTTGTAGCGGGTGCAGTCCTCGTGCCAGATGTGGATGCCGGCCATCCAGTGTTTGAGGTCTTCGGCGTAGTGGAGCAGGGTTTGCTGGGCCTTGCGGTCGAGGTTGTAGTCGCGGAACAGGGCCGGGAACTCGACGGCGAGGATGTGTTCGAACTGGCGCATGCGTTCGGTCATGAGTTTGTTGACCAGGTGGGCGGCGCGGGGGAGGTCGCAGTCGAGGAAGTTCTGGGTTACCAGGACGGCGTTGTGGAGCTCGCCCTCGAACTGGATCTCCTTTTGGTAGGAGTAGATGTCGTTCATCAGCATCGAGTAGTCCTGGGCGGACTTCTCCAGGGACTGGACCGGGCGGGAGCGGTAGATCTCCGGCGGCACGGACTGGCCCAGTTGCAGGCGGCACAGTGCCATCGTCATGTCTGAGCCGAAGGTGGCGCGGCGCATCTCGATGTAGTCCACCGGGTCTGGGATGCGGTTGTTGAACTGGTTCTCCAGTTCCCACACCCAGCTTTCGGTCATGTCCTCGTTGGCCTTGCGGAAGATCTTGCGGTGCGCGTCGGTCATCGGGCCCGCGGTGCGGTTCCACAGGTCGGCCAGGGCGCGTTCCATGGCGTTGAGCGGGGTTTCGGTCTGGGTGGCGTCCAGGGGCATGAAGAGCTTGAAGCGTTCGGTTTGCAGGCGGGCGGCGGCCAGGTTGCGGGGGTGGCCGAAGATCAGGGGGTAGGCGTCGTCGCCGTAGGTGCCCCAGGCCAGCCAGGCCGAGCTGAGGTCGAGGCCCTCGGGGGTGGCGTTGGGGTGGATGCCCGCGGCGCACAGGGGGACGTCGTAGTCGCGGATCTTTTGCTCTGACCAGATGGTGCGGTCGGGTGCGGCGGGGTGGGGCTCGTCGAGGATGCCCATTTCCTTGGCCCACACCACCACGTTCTCCCTGGCCTGGTCCAGGTGTGGGCTGAGGGTGGTGGTGTAGGGGAGGTAGAAGTCGGGGCGGGGCAGGGGGCCGCACTGGCGGAAGGGGAGGTTGGTGAAGCTGCGCAGGCGTTGCGGCATGGTGCGCAGGATGGACGGGAGGATCTGGGCGGCTGAGGTACCGAGGCCGTTGGGGCCGGACAGGGCCGTGGGTGCGGCTTTGCCGCCCTTGTTCATGTAGCGGCTGGAGCGCAGGTGCCACTCGTGGCCGCCGGACTGCCAGTCCTGCAAGCCCTTCACGTAGGCCAGCACGGCCAGGCGCTGCTCCGGGGTGACCGCGAAGCGTTCGAACAGCGGGGGCAGCTCGGTCAGGGTGGTGTGCTCGAACTGGTGCAGGCGGGAGGTCAGCAGGTCGTTGACGGCCTCGGCGGCCTGCTGGGTGGGGATGTCCAGGAACTTCTCGAACACCAGCACGCCGTTGCTCAGCTCGCCCTCGTCGAGCACCTCGCGCTCGTAGGAGAACAGGTCGTTGCGCAGGTGCACGGCGTCGGCGAAGGTGTCGCGCAGCACCTCAAGCGGACGGGCGGCGGCGATGCTCTCCGGCACCTCGGCGCCGGTGGCGTGTTCGATCAGGTTGGCCGACCAGGGCGCGCCGCCGACCTTGCGGCGCATCTCGATGTACTCGATCGGGTTGGACACCCGTTCGGCGTTGATGTTGGACAGTTCCCACAGCGACTCGTCGAGCAGGTTCTTGGTGCTCTCCACGAACCGCCGTCGCCAGTCCGCCGAATGCGAGGGCACGGTGCGGTTCCACAGGTCCGCCAGGCCCTTCTCCACCGGGTTGGTCGCTTCCTCGGTGATGTGCCCGGTGACCGGCATGAACAGGCGCAGCCGGTCCAGGTAGCCGACCGCGCTGCCCATGTCGCGGGTGCGCTTGTACATCTCCAGGAAGTGGTCGTCGAAGTAGAAGACCCAGACGTACCAGTCGGTGATGAGGTTGAGCGTCGCGGTGTCGCAGTCGGGGTGGGTGTAGGCGCACAGCAGGGCGTAGTCGTGCGAGTCGAGGTCGTGCTCGTCCCAGATGGGCACGCCGTGCTGGGGCACGTCGATCATGTCCATCTCGTACGCCCACGCCTTGCTGTGGACGCGCGCCGCCTCCAGGTTGGGGTTCAGCCTGGCCGGGTAGGGCATGTAGAACTCGGGCAGCTCGAATGGCTGCATAACCTCGCACCTGTGCCTTCTCGCGGGGATGTCGGGCCGGGCGACGCAGGGGTCGCTGGGGCCAGGCAACCAGGCGATATCGGGGGGCTCAACCACTCCAGGGTGGTTGCACACTTTAGGGAGTGGTCATCGCTCGACCAGCCCAACCGGGGGCGGGGAGGATGACGGAAGGTGCCGGATCGGGGGTTCGGTTGTCCGGGTTTTGTGGCCGGGGATGCCAGACAAATGGCGGTACCGGAGACATCGGCCCTGCTCGCCTCGTTCGGGGGCGGTCACCTGTTCGGTGCAGGAAGGTGGCGCCCCGCGAGACGGGGGCGCGGGCGCGGGGCGCCACCTGGGCCAGAGGTTCCGCAATCGTTGGCGACGTGCGGAAACGCTGGGTAGACCATGCCTGGTGAACCGCGCGGATGATTGCTCCCGCAACACGTTCGTGTCCTGATCGAGGCGGCCGCGCAGCCTGCGGGCGCGGTTGTGTCCGCCACTGTCCGGATGCTGTTGGCTGTTGTGCGAAAACGGTGTCGTTTCTACCGGCCGCGCCGCCACTCGTGGGCCAGCAGCCACACCAGGTACAGCCCGCCGATCGCGCCGGTGACGATGCCCACCGGCAGCTGCACCGGGGCGAAGATCCGTTGCACGGCAAGGTCGCTGACCACCAGCAGCAGCGAGCCCATGAGCGCGGAGGCGGCCAGGTTCGGGCCGGTCGCGCCGGTGAGCCTGCGGGCCAGCTGCGGGGCGGCCAGCGCGAGGAAGGCGATGGGGCCTGCCGCGGCGGTGGCCAGCGAGCACAGGGTGACGCTGATCGCGATGAGCACCAGCCTGGTCGGCTCCACCCGCACCCCCAGCGCGGCCGCGGCCTCATCGCCCATCTCCAGCACGGCCAGCCTGCGCCCGTAGTGCAGGGCCAGTGGCAGCAGCAGCGCCATGGCCGCGCCCAGCGGCAGCAGGTGGCCCCAGGTACGGCCGTTGAGCGAGCCGGTCTGCCAGGCCTGCGCCTGCAGCGCGTCGTAGATGTTGGCCTGGGTGACCAGGTACAGGTTGACCGCGATGAGCAGGCTGCTCACGCCGATGCCGACCAGCACCAGCCGGAAGCCCTGCACTCCCCTGGAGAAGGCGAGCAGGTAGGTCAGCACCATGGTCAGCGTGCCGCCGGCCAGCGCGCCGAGGGAGATCTCGGCCATGCTGCCCTGGTACCAGACGATCACCACGATCGCGCCGGTGGCCGAGCCGTGCGTGAAGCCGAGGAAGTCGGGGCTGCCCAAGGGGTTGCGGGTCAGGCTCTGCAGCACCGCGCCGCTGACCGCGAGCGCGGCGCCGATGACGAGTCCGGCCACCACCCTGGGCAGGCGCAGGGTGAGCACGATGAACTCGGTGGGCCCGTCACCCAGGCCCAGCAAGACGTTGACCACCTCGCCGGGGGTGAGCGGGAAGTCCCCGGTGGTCATGCCGAACACGCCCGCCGTGGCCGCGCCGAGGGCCAGCAGCAGGCAGACCGTCAGCGCCCTGGGGTCCAGGCGCAGGGACAGCCAGCCCCTGTGCACACGCAGCACCCGGCCCCTGATCGGCGTGGTACGTTCCTGGACACGGGTCACGAGTGCACCAGCTTCCGGCGGCGGCACAGGGCGAGGAACACGGGCGCGCCCAGGACCGCCGTCACGATCCCGACCGCGAGCTCGGCGGGCGCCACCAGCAGGCGGCCGAGAATGTCCGCGCCCAGCAACAACATCGGCGCGAGCACCGCGGAGTAGGGCAGCACCCAGCGCTGGTCGGCGCCGACCAGCAGCCGGGCGATGTGCGGCACGGCCAGGCCGAGGAAGCCGATCGGGCCCGCCGCCGCGGTGGCCGCGCCGCAGAGCACGGTGATGGCCAGCGCGCCGAGCCAGCGGGTCCGTCCGATGTGGACACCGAGGGCGCGGCCGGTCTCCTCGCCGAGGGCGAGTCCGTTGAGCGGACGGGCCAGCCCGAGGGCGAGCAGGGTGCCGCCGAGCAGGAACGGGGCGACCGCGGTCACCACGTCCATGCGGCGGCCTGCCAGCGAGCCCACGTGCCAGAAGCGGTACTGGTTGAAGGCGCCGGGGTCGAGCAGCAGCACCGCGGAGTTGAACGCCAGCAGCACCGCGGTGATCGCCGCCCCGGCCATGATCAGCCGGTCCGGGGTGACCGCGGCGCGGCCGGTGGAGCCGAGCACGTAGACCACGACCGAGGCGAAGGCCGCCCCGGCGAAGGCGAGCCAGACGGAACCGGAGGTGCCGGACACACCGAGGAAAGCGATGCCGATGACCACCGCCGAGGAGGCGCCCATGGTCACGCCGAGCAGGCCGGGTTCGGCCAGGGCGTTGCGGGACAACGCCTGCATCAGCGCGCCGGAGAGCCCCAGCGCGGCGCCGACCAGCAGGCCGAGCAGGGTGCGCGGGATCCGCAGCTCGTGCACGATCACCGCCTCGGCGCTGCCGTCGTTGTGCCACAACACCGACCAGGTGTCGGCGAAGGGGATCGACTTCAGCCCCAGCCACACGCTGAGCAGGCACACCAGGGCGAGCGCGGCCAGCGCGAGCAGCAGCCCGCCCGCGCGCAGCGGCACGCCGCGCAGGCGGGCCGGGCGCGATGGCGCGCTCCCCCGCGCGCCGGGCACCTGGACCATGTGGATCTCCATCCGCGGAACGGGACTCCTCGCTGCCGGGCAGGGGCGGGGTGCGCGCCTGCCCGGCTCAGGTCACTTGGCGGCGAGGATCGGCACCAGGTTCTTCAGCGCGAACGGCATGCTCAGCACGGTGTTGAACGAGATGGCCGCGCCGATGGGCGGCTCGTAGTAGGAGACGAACAGGTCCCGCTTCTCCTTGGCCACCTTGAGGCGCTGGTACACCGGGTCGGCCTTGACCTTCGGCTCGCTGGTCGCGTCGCTGGTCAGCCAGACCAGGCGGTCCACCTCGAACAACTCCGGCAGGCCCTCGGAGCCGACCTCGATGATGTTCTGCTCCTTGGGCGCCTGGCGCAGCCGATCCGGGGTCTGGAAGCCGAGGTCGAGCAGGAAGGCCAGCTTCGGGTCGTGCGCGGCGAAGGCGGCGAAGATGCCGGGCTGGAAGTTGTCGGCGACCAGCGCGGTCTGCTTGGCCCACTCGGGGTGTTCGGCGCGGGCCTTGGCGAACTGGGCCTTCAGGTCGGCGATCTTGGCGTCGAGCTCCTTGTCCTTGCCCAGCGCCTTGCCGATGGTGCGGGCCATCTCCTCCCACGGGGTGGCGTAGTCCGGGTGCTTGCCGGACTGGGCCACCACCGGGATGTTGAGCTTGGTCAGCGTCTCGTACTGCTCCTTGGTGATGCCGGAGTACTGGGCGATCACCAGGTCCGGGCGCAGCGAGGCGACCTTCTCCATGTTGATGTCGTCGCGCTCACCGACGATGGCAGGCTCGGTGCCCGCCCACTTCTCCGCCTGCCACGGGAACTTGCCGAAGGGGCGTTCCTTGAACCAGTCCACGACGCCGACCGGCTTGACGTCCAGGGCCAGCGCGGTCTCGTGGTCGGACAGGCCGAGGGTGACCACCCGCTGCGGGCGCTTGGTGATCTCGGTGCTGCCGTACTTGTGGTCGATCTTCACCGGGAAGACGCCGTCTCCCCCGCCCGGCCCGGCGGCCGGCACCGTGCCGCCCGAGCCGCAGGCGGTGAGCACCAGGGTGGCGGCCAGGGCGATGGCCACGCCGGGCAGCCGAGTTCTCATGGACATGCGCTTTCCTCCCAGTGACGAGCTTAGGAAAGCCTAACCTCTCCTGCGGGGGCCGCCGATGCGACCCCGGGCGATCAGCTCCACGGTGACCAGCACCGCGACCGCTTGCACCGCCAGTAGTCCGATGAGCACAACCAGTTGGGTGGCACCGGCGGCCAGCGGGGTGGCGCCGCCGAGCAGCATGCCGACGAAGGCGCCGGGCAGGGTGACCAGCCCGACGGTGCGGGTCTGGTCCAGGGCGGGCACCAGGGCCTGGCCCGCGGTGGGGCGGCACAGTTCCAGCACCGCGTCCCGGTGGGACAGGCCCAGGGCCAGTGCGCCTTCGTACTCGCCGTGCCGGGCGTGCCACTCGTCCAGCGCGCGGCGACCGGCCAGGCTGGTGGCGGTCATCGCGCCGCCGATGAGGATGCCCGCCACCGGCAGCACCGCGACCGGTGCGAGGGGCACCACCCCGCTGGCGGTCAACAGCAGCAGCACCGGGAGCGCGCCGCCAGCGATCGCCAGGGCGAGCCAGCCGCTGTCCCGCGGTGAGCTGACCCGGCGGGCGGCGGTGAGCACGGCGACCGCGCACATCAGCGTGATGAACACCGCGGTCCATCCGGCCGAGCGCAGCACACCCAGCAGCACCAACGAGATCAGCGTCAGCTGGAGCACCGCGCGGGCGGCGGCGGTGAGCACCGGGCGGGCTGGGCCGAGCCCGCCGAGGCGGACCACGGCGGCGGCGAACACGGCCAGCAGCAACAGCACGACCGCAAGTGACGGCCCAAGGTCAACACGCACCAGCGGAGTGTGCCCCGCCGGCTCAGACGGTGAGGAAGCCCTCCGCCCACTGGTCGGCGTTGACCCGGTACTCGGCGATGTGGAAGCCGTTGGGCTCCTCCCGGAAGCCGGGTAGCGCGCGGGAGCGCCGCACACGCGCCTCGGCCTCGGTGCGGGTCGCGTAGACGCCCAGCAGCTTCTCGTCCCGGCCACCGAGATGACTGGTGTGCCACAACAGGTAGACGTACATCAGTGGGTGCGTCCCCTTCCGGACGGGGGTGGCGGTCCCTGGTACGGCGGCCAGGCCACCGCGGATGGACAAGGAGGTGGTCGCTGCGCCGCCACGGCGGCCCGGCGCTGACGCCGGTGGCGCAGCCACAGCAACAAACCGGTCAGCCCGCCGGCGAGCAGCACCGCGAGCAGGATGAGCACGACCGGCAGCCAGAACCCGAGGTCGCCGTCTCCGGTGGTCTCCTCGAGCTGGGGGTTGCGCTCGCCGAGCCGGTCGGTCAGCTCGGCGTGGCTGGCGCGCAGGACCAGCCGGCCGTTGAGGGCGATCTCGAGCTCGTCGACCCGCCGCGGGTAGGTGTCCCACACCACCTTGGCCGCGCTCTGCCCGGCCGCTTCGGCATCGGCCCTGGGGTCCTTCAGCTGCGCCTGGACGCGCAGCCGGACCAGGCCGTTGTCGCTGGAGTGCTGGGTGGAGACCTGCGCCAGACCGGCTTGTTCCAGTCTGCCACCAAGTTTGACCAGTTCGGTGAGCCCGGCGCAGCCGGCGAGCAGGAGTGCGCACAACACCGCCACGAAGGCGCGCGGGCCGGGACGGCGGCCGGGGCGCGGGACGGGCGGCGTGGGTGTGGGCACGGCTCCAGTGTTACCGCGTTATCGGCCGGGGAGCCCGGGGTCGG
Organism: Crossiella sp. SN42; assembly: GCF_023897065.1. Lineage (GTDB taxonomy): Bacteria > Actinomycetota > Actinomycetes > Mycobacteriales > Pseudonocardiaceae > Crossiella. Next base: position 36,965 of record NZ_JAMHIV010000057.1, on the reverse strand, counting down.
GTCATAGGGAAAGCGCGACGAGATCGGACCGTCATCTTTGAGCCTGGAGGAGTGTTGTCCTGAGTGCTGCGCGTGACAAGCTCCGGGCGCCTGCCACGCGCGACTCCTCGGCTGGGTCAGTAGCCGCCGACCGACCGCAGGCCCAGCCGACGGAGCAGTCCGGGAAGGGCTTGGGCGCGGGGGCCGCCGAGGCGGGGGTGGCCAGGCCGGCGGTCAGGGTGGCCGCGGCCGCGAGCGCCAGGTCAGTGCGGGCAAGACGAGAAGTCAACTCGACCTCCGATGGGGAAAACCTCAACGGGATGAGTCTGGTCAGCGCCATCGCGGCGGCAGAAGCCTTTCAGGTATGCCCGAAATCGCTTGCGCCGCGGGTCGGTGTCCAGACCACCTTGGCGATGCTGCCGCGGCGATCGAGCCATGAGGCCTGTGTCCGGGCCATGGGGAAAGCGGCGCGAGACCGGACCGTCGCTTTCGGGCTCACGCGGGCGCCGGAAACCGCCGCCCGGGTGACCGGGACTGTGCTGCCCGTTACAAGTGAGGGCCACTGCTGGGCCAGCGGTGGCCGGGCCCTGTTGGCGCGCAATACATCTAGCTCGGCCGGAATTCGGGCCGGGTCACCAGATCGACGACCTGATCCGCGGTCAGCGGCACTCGGCCCATGGGCTTGCCGCCGTGCCAGAAGACGGCTCGGGTGGAGTCGGCGCGATCGGTGGCCCGAACGCTGGCCACGAGGTAGGACTCGGCGTTGAACCGTTCAGCCGAGATGGTCAGGCCGGCCGGATCCGCGCCGGGTGCGCTGCGGTCAGCGAGCGCCACCGCACCCTCGGGGTGATCAAGGATCCGGCACGTGCGCTCGTCCGGTGGCGGACAGCCCGGCGTGCCGCGGGTGAACGGCGGCGCGGCAAAATACACTGCTACCGAACCGAATCCACTCTCGGCGTCGCCCACCAGAGCAGCAACCTGGTAATTCATCGAGCCGCCTGCCCGCTGCACGGCCGAGGCCAGCTTCTGCACCCGGACCATGGGTTCGAGCACGGTGCGGAGCCGGGCCTCCAACCACTCGGCACGAGCAGAGTCCGGCACCGGCCGCACGTCAACAACAGCCGTGGGCCACGGGGCGGAGGTGGACGGCCGAACGGCAGCCGATTCGGACATGGCGCGTACGGTCGTACGGGTCACGCTCCCCGGGTCGGGGCTCGTGCAAGCCGCCAACGCGACGACGGAAGCAAGTGCGATCCCGACCCGGGTAAACGACATGACCACCTGTCCTAGAACGTCATGATGCCTCGTGAGACACGGTACCGGTAATGCTCACGTTCGGAGGCCGTAATAGTTCGCCCGGCTCAGCGGTGCGGCAGCCAGCACCAGGGCGAGTGGATGATCGAATCGGTCTTCGGTGTGATATGTCAGCAGGATCTGATTCGGCGATGTGCCATCCTTTCGGCTGACCATCATCGTGTGGTCAAGGTGACCGTCGGGAGCAGGTTCTCCTTCTGCAGTATTCCAGTCAGCCTGGAGGATATCACCGATCGACAGCTCCTCGAAGTAGCGCAAAGGAGTCGCCCGGCGCGATTCGTCGCGAGCAAAGAAGTAGAACTCATGCGAGATGGACCACGTACGGCTCCAGTGATGGATGGCCTGGACTTGATAGTGATACCAATTCTTGGGATCTCTCGCCGGATATCCCGAGGACGCGTCGAGCACGATCTCCCAGCCGCCGGCACGCAACGCCTGAGACACGAAATTCGCACAGTCGTTGTTGAAATTCGGATACTGCGGGTTCCTGGCGTACGCCCACTGGCGAGCGTAGTTCACCATGGCCGTGTAGTCGTATCCCAGTTTAGCTCGACCCGTCGGCGGCGCAGCCGAGGTGGAGTGGTTCCACAGACCCATCGACTGATCGGTGATGGCTGGTGCGGCCGACCGCTACGCCAACGGTGTGGCCCTGCTCTGCGCCACGTAGGTGAACGGCGAGAGCGGTCCGCTGGGCAACTGGACGGAGTCGGCGTCCAGCACCCACATGGCACCGTTGCGAACGAGGGAGAATTTGTGGCTCAGCGTGTAGTCCAGGTACTGGGGAGCCTGGTCGCTGCTGGGATTCCGATAGTGCAGCCGGGTCTGCTCGACCAGTGCGACACCAGCCGCTGCGCCCCGGTGATCAACAAAAACGTCGCGGACTTGCACTTCGGCGTATTTGAAGCGCCACCAAGATCAGAATATCTGTCACGCCGAGCGTCCAACTCGGCAGCCTCAGCTGCGAACTTGCCAGCAAGGCCCCGGCTGACCGCTACCGAAGTCAGTTTTACAGGGTCGGCTGGCACCGCGAGAGTACTGCTTTCCGTGACCCGGTTCGCCCGATCAGTGAGATAGTCCGTCAGCAGTCGCTGAATCCGCGAACGGTCCTTCTCGACATCGCTGGCCAAGGCTACCGCAGAGCCTGCGGAGCCGACAATAGAACCAGCGGCAAGCACCAGAACCAGCGCATGCCGCCATGGACGTTCCCGTAGGAACATAGTCCCCCCTTATTGAATTTGTTTCCCCCTTCTCCGCCCAGCAACAAGACGGAGAGTTGGCGGGTGATGACGAAGCGCCGCCGAGATCACGGGATGTGCGTGTCTGGTTCACGCCCCGGTGACGCCGTCGATGCCCTCGCGTAGGAGGTCGGCGTGACCGTTGTGCCGGGCGTACTCGTGGATCAGGTGCAGCATCACCAGCCGCAGCGAGACGTGCTCGCCCCAGCGCGGCTGGTAGCCGGTCACCTCCAGCGACTCCGCCGCCAGCTCGATCCGCCGGGAGTGCTCGACCTCGGCCTCCCAGGCGGCGAATGCCTGCTCGCGGGTGCAGTTCGTGGCGTCGTAGGCGGCCTGGAAGTCGAAGCTGTCCGACCAGACCAGCGGGATGTCCTCGGCGTTGATCACCCGGCGGAACCAGGTGCGCTCGACCTCGGCCATGTGCCGGACCAGGCCGAGCAGGGACAGCGTGGAGGGCGGTGAGGACTGGCGGCGCAGGTCTTCGGTGGACAGGCCCGCGCACTTCATGGCCAGGGTGGCGCGGTGGAAGTCCAGGTAGACGCGCAGGGTCTCGCGTTCGCTGCCCCGGTAGGGCGGCTCGGGGCGTTCGGTGATCATGGCGGGCAGGGTAACCGGCGGCGCTGGCAGGCGCCGCCGGTTATCCGGTCAGCTCGCCTTGATCAGGTCGGCGCACTTCTCGCCGATCATCATGGTGGTGATGCACGGGTTCACGGTGACCAGGAACGGCATCACCGAGCCGTCGGCCACCCGCAGGCCGTCGATCCCCTTGACCCGCAGCTGCGGGTCGAGCGGGGCCTGGGCGTCGCCGGGCGCGCCCATCCGGACGGTGCTGGAGGGGTGGTAGACGGTGTTGTGGGTGCGGCGGATGTAGTCCAGCAGCTCCTCGTCGGTGGTGGCCTCCGGGCCGGGGAACAGTTCGGGACCGGCCCACTCCGCCATCGCGGGCTGGGCGACGATCTTGCGGGCCAGCCGCAGGCCGTGGGTCATCACCCGCTCGTCGTGCGGGTGGCTGAAGTAGCGCGGGTCGACCATGGGCTTGTCCCGGTAGTCCCTGCTGCGCAACCGGACCGTGCCCAGCGAGCGGCTGCGGGTGACGTTCGGGGTCAGGCAGAAGCCGTTCTCCGTGGTCGGGTAGCCGTGCCGCAGGGTGTTCAGGTCGAAGGGCACCGAACCGTAGTGGAACATCAGGTCCGGGCGGTCCAGGCCCTCCTGGGTGGTGGTGAAGATGCCGATCTCCCACCACTGGGTGGACTTGCGCGACATGGGCTGCTTGGCCTGCCACTGGATCACGCCCTCGGGGTGGTCCTGCAGGTTCTCCCCCACACCGGGCGAGTCGACCACGACGTCGATCCCGTGCTGGCGCAGGTGTTGTGCCGGGCCGATGCCGGAGAGCATGAGCAGCTTCGGGGTGTCGATCGAGCCGCAGCTGACCACCACCTCCCGCCTGGCCCGCACTTCCAGGCTGTGGTGCAGGTCCGCGGCCAGGTACTCCACCCCGGTGCACCGCTTGTGCTCGTCGATGAGCAGCCGCTTGACCCGGACCCCGGTGCGGATCTCCAGGTTCGGCCGCTGCCCGATGATCGGGTGCAGGTAGGACACCGAGGAGGAGGAGCGCACGCCTTCCTTGGTGGCGTTGATCTGGAACCAGTTGGCGCCGTTGACCACGGTGGTGCCGCTGTTGAACGGGGTGGTCGGAATGCCTTGCTGCGCACAGGCTTCCAGCAGCGCCGCGCCGCAGGGATCCTCGCCGGGCACGGTCATGATGTTGACCGGGCCGGAGCGGCCGTGGTGCTCGCCGGGCGCGTCGTTGGTCTCCAGCCGTTGGTACAGCGGGAAGACCTCGGCCGCGCTCCAGCCGGTGCAGCCCATCGAGGCCCACTCGTCCAGATCCTCAGCGGGCGCCCAGAAAGCGATGCAGGAGTTGTGCGAGGAGCAGCCGCCGAGCACGCGGGCGCGGGCGTGCCGGAGGAAGGAGTTGCCGGTGGCCTGGGGTTCGACCGGGTAGTCCCAGTCGTAGCCGGACTCCAGCAGCGCCATCCACTTGTCCAGCCGCAGGATCGCCTGATCGTCCACATCGGACGGTCCGGCCTCCAGCAGGCAGACCCGCACGTCCGGGTCCTCCGACAGCCGCGCGGCGACCACCGCGCCCGCTGTGCCGCCGCCGGCGACCACGTAGTCGAACTCCTCCATCAACGCACCTCCGGCATCGGGGCCGCCTCGGCAGGCGTGTGCGCGTGGTCGGCCAGCACACCGCTGCGGTGGCGCTGGACGAACCAGTAGTACGCGAAGCCGATGATCGTGACGGCGCCCACGAACAGGACCGCGCCCCACTGCAGGTACCAGTGGAACGGCGGGCTCGGGTTGTAGATCGCCTGCCGTGGCCACAGCAGGTTGACCACCATGGCCGCGCCCCACAGCACGGCCACGATGTTGACCGGCAGACCCCACTTGCCGAGCCCGAATCGGGACTCCGCACCCTCCACTGTGGACAGTGGCCAGCGACCGCGGAACCTGGCGATCAGCAGCGGCACGGTGACGAGCAGGTAGGCCAGGTAGATCAGGATGATCGCGATGCTGGTGACCACCGAGAAGATCTGCGGCTGACCGATGTTGATCATCAGGAAGGCGATGCCGAAGGCGCCGATGAGCAGCGCGGGCAGCACCGGGGTCTGGAACCGGGCGCTGACCTTGGCCAGCTTCGCGCCGCCGGGCAGGTTGTTGTCCCTGGCCATGGCGAACATCATCCGGATCGCCGCGGTGTGCACCGCGAGCACGCACACCACGATCGCGATGGCCACGGATACCAGGAAGATCTTGCCGACCACCGGGCCGAGCACGTCCAGCACGATGTACTGCAGGCCGATCGTGCCCAGTTCCGGCGCGTTGATGTCGCGCACCGCCATCAGCGCGAACAGCAGCAGCAGGCCGCCGATGACGAAGGAGGCGGTCACCGCGCGCAGGATGGACTTGGGCGCGTTGCGGCAGGGGTCCTTGGACTCCTCGCCGAGGGAGGCCGCGGTGTCGAAGCCGTACATCACGTACAGCGAGGCCAGCGAGGCGGCCAGGAACGCGCCCATGTAGCCGAGCGGGTTGCCCTCGCCGGTGCCGTGGGTCTCCAGCACCACCGAGGGTCCGCGCACGGCGAAGGCGGCCAGCACCACCACCATGATCACCGCCGCGATCAGCTCGATCAGCACGCCCGCGCTGTTGATCCGGGCCATCAGCTTGACCCCGCAGGCGTTGATCACGGTGGTGAACACGATCAGGATGCTGGCCAGGATCACCGCGTTGGTCGGGTTGTCCGGCACCAGCTGGAAGCCGTCCCAGATCTGCGGCAGCGTGATCTGCAGCGCCAGCGCGGTCGCGGCGACCGTGGTGGCGGAGGCGGCCAGCATCAGCCAGCCGGCCAGCCAGGACACGTGCGGGTTGCTGAGCCGTTTGGCCCAGTTGTAGATCGAGCCCGCGATCGGGTAGCGGGCGGCGAGCTCGGCGAAGCAGAGCGCGACCATGAGCTGGCCGGCGAAGACCATCGGCCAGGACCACCAGTAGGCCGGGCCGCCCTGGGCGAAGCCGAGGTAGAACAGTTGGAAAGTGCCGGTGAGGATGGAGATGTAGCTGATCCCGGCGGCGAAGGTGTGGAAGTTTCCGAGGGTCCTCTTCAGTTCCTGGCGGTAGCCGAACTCCTGGAGCTCAGCGTCGTCCGAGCGGACGGTCGTCATGGCAACCTCCGAGCGTGGTGGGGTGCAAGGGCAGGGTCACTCGCCGGAGAACCACTTCTGCGGCGCCGGCCGAAGGTTGTGCCAGATGTGCTTGGCCTCGCGGTACTCGTTGAGCCCGCTCGGGCCTAGCTCACGGCCGATGCCGGACCGCTTGAAACCACCCCATTCCGCCTGGGGCAGGTACGGGTGGTAGTCGTTGATCCAGATGGTGCCGTGCCGCAACCGCCCGGCCACCCGCTCGGCCCGGCCCGCGTCGCCCGTCCACACCGCGCCGGCCAGGCCGTAGTCGGTGTCGTTGCCGATCCGGATCGCGTCCTCCTCGTCGGTGAAGGTCTCCACCGTGAGGACCGGGCCGAAGGACTCCTCGCGCAGCACGGTCATCCCGGACCGGCAACCGTCCAAAATGGTCGGTGGGTAGTAGAACCCGTCGGCCAGCGCGGGGTCCTCGGGCCGCTTGCCGCCGCAGCGCAGCACCGCGCCCTCGGCGATCCCGGCGGCCACGTAGGCCTCGACCTTCTCCCGGTGCGCGGCCGAGATCAGCGGACCGGTCTCGGCGCGCTCGTCGAAGGGCCCGCCGAGGCGGATCTTCTGCGCGCGCTCGACCAGCGCGTCCACGAACCGGTCGTGCCACTCCTGCTGGATGATCAGGCGCGCTCCGGCGGAGCAGACCTGGCCGGAGTGCAGGAAGACCGCGGTGAGCGCGTAGTCCAGCGCGGTGTCGAAGTCGGCGTCGGCGAAGACGATGTTGGGGTTCTTGCCGCCCAGCTCCAGGGCGATCTTCTTCACCGTGCCCGCGGCGGAGGTCATGATCCGCTGCCCGGTGGACAGGCCGCCGGTGAAGGAGACCAGGTCGACGTCGGGGTGCTCGGACAGCGGCGCACCGGCTTCGGGGCCCGCGCCGAGGACCAGGTTGCCCGCGCCGTGCGGCAGTCCGGCCTCCACCAGCAGGCGCATCAGGATGATCGCGCTGCTGGGAGTCAGCTCGCTGGGCTTGAGCACAAAGGTGTTGCCCGCGGCCAGCGCCGGGGCGACCTTCCACGCGGTCTGCAGCAGCGGGTAGTTCCACGGGGTGATCAGCCCGCACACGCCGACCGGCTCGTAGACCACCTTGCTGGTGGCCTCCGGGTTGCCGGTGTCGACCACCCGGCCGGCGTCGGTGGCCGCGATCGAGGCGTAGTAGCGGAAGCAGGCGGTCACGTCGTCGATGTCGTACTCGGCTTCGACCAAGCGCTTTCCGGTGTCCATGGCCTCGGCGCGGGCCAGCGCGACCTTGTCCCGCTGCAACAGTTCGGCCACCCGGAGCAGCAGCCGCCCGCGTTCGGCCGCGGGGGTGCGCGGCCAGGGGCCGGTGTCGAAGGCGGTGCGCGCGGCCGCGATCGCCGCCTCGGTGTCCACGCGGGTCGCCTCGGCCACGGTGGCCACGACCGAACCGTCCGCGGGGCAGCGGATCTCCCGCTGGCCGCCCTCCTGTGCCGCCAGCCATCTGCCGCCGATGAACAGCTCGGCCATACAACCTCCTAGGTATGTCTGGCCGCTATCTAATTCAATCTTCCGGTTTCGCGCACCCCGAAGTGGGCACGAACCTGCCCGTTGCCTCCTGAACCCACTGGTGAAACGCACCGATGTGATGTTCGCTGGGTACGAGTACACCACCATCTCGGTAGGCGCGGGAGGACATGGCAGGTTGTGTCCGCTCGCAGGCCTGGAAATCCTGCTCGTTCACCCGGTGGAACAGCTCGACCGAGCGGGAGACGTCCTTGCCCGTGGCCACCACCTCGTTGGTGTAGAGCCAGTCGCACTCCACCACGGTGCGGTCGGGGGCCAGCGGGAACATGCGGTGGAAGATGATGTGGTCGGGCACCAGGTTGATGAAGACCTGCGGTTTCACGGTGATCGCGTAGTAGCGCCGGTCCTGGTCCTCGCGCAGGCCGGGCAGGGGTTCGAAGCCGGGGCTGCCGTCGACGGTGAAGCCCTGGATATCCGGTCCGAACTCGGCCCCGTGGCCGACGTAGTACTGGGCGGCGTAGCCGTCGGCGAACTCGGGCAGCACCTCGGTGAGCTCGGGGTGGATCGTGGCGCAGTGGTAGCACTCCATGAAGTTCTCCACGATCAGCTTCCAGTTGGCGCGCACGTCGTAGACGATGCGGCGGCCCACCGTCAACTGGCCGATGGTGTAGGAGTCGATGGCTGCCAGGGAACCGAGGCGTTCGGTGACCACCTGCTGCACGGTGTCGGCGAAGGACGGCGGTTCCGGTGCGAGGCAGACCCAGAGGTAGCCCAGCCATTCCTTGACGTGCGCGGTGACCAGGCCGTACTCGACGCGGTCCAGGTCGGGCATCTTGGTCAGGTTGGGCGCGGCGATGAGCTTGCCGTCCAGGTCGTAGGTCCAGGCGTGATAGGAACATTGGAAGTTGCGTTTGACCGCACCGCTGTCCTGGGTACAGATCCGCGCGCCGCGGTGGCGGCAGATGTTGAGAAAGGCGCGCGGCTGTCCGGCGCGGTTGCGGGTGAGGATGACGCTCTCCCGTCCGATCTGGACGGTGCGGTAGGCTCCCGGACCGTCCAGATCGGACAGCCGCACGGCGCAGAACCACATGGCCTCGAACAGGTGCTGCTGCTCGGCGGTGAAGACCTCGGGGTCGGTGTAGGCGCTGCCGGGCAGGGTGGCCAGCAGGCTCGGGGGCAGACCGGTTGCGGTCACGGGGTCACCTCGGAGAGCCGTTCGGGGCGGAACAGGTCGATGGGGTGCGCGGTGGCGCCGGTGAGCGCGAGGTCGGCGAGGATCTCGCCCACCACGGGCACGAACTTGAAGCCGTGCCCGGAGAACCCGCAGGCCACGGTGACCCGCTCGTGCGCGGGGTGGGTGGCGATCACGAAGTGCTCGTCGGCGGTGTTGGTGTACATGCAGGTGGCCGCGCGCAGGAACCTGCCGGGCAGGCTGGGGATGCGCGGCAACATCTGCGCGCGCATGGCCTCGACCTCGTGCGGGTGCACGGTGCGGTCGATGGTGTCGGGGGTGCAGGTCTGGCCGCCGCGGAAGAAGGCGACCTTGGCCCCGTCCTCCGGGCCGTCGCTGGCGGGGAAGCCGTAGGCCTGCACGCCGTCGGCGGCCTCCCAGATGTAGATGGGGTGCACCTCGGGCTGGAAGGGGCCGGTGCCGCCGGTGGGGGCGAACCAGTACTGCACCTGGCGTTCGATCACGAACGGGATGCCGAGGTCGGCGAGCAGCTCGGGTGCCCAGGCTCCTGGGCAGATCACCAGTTTCTCCGCGCGGTACTCCCCCGCTCCGGTGCGCACGCGGACGCCGTTGCCGTCGCTGGTCCAGTCCAGCACGGGTTCGTGGTAGCGCAGGTGCGCACCGGCCTTGCCGGCCAGTTCGAGGTGGGCGGTGACGGTGGCTTCCGGGCGGACGAACCCGGCTTTCGTTTCGTAGAGCGCGATCTCGTCCTCGACCGGGGTCATGGTCGGGAAGCGGCGGCGGATCTCCAGCGCGTCCAGCATCTCGTGCGGCAGGTCCCAGGTTTCCGCCGACAGCCGGCTGCCCTTGACGGTGAGGCTGTCCGGGCGGCCGATCATCACGCCGCCGGTGACGGTGAGCACGTCGCGGCCGGAGTCGGCGGTGAGCCGGTCGAAGAGCTCGTAGGAGCGCAGCAGCAGCGGCACGTAGGCCGGGTCCTCGAAGTAGGACTGGCGGATGATCCGGGAGCCGCCGTGGCTGGATCCGTTGTGGTGGGCGGGTCCGAAGCGGTCCAGGCCGAGCACCCGGCTGCCGCGGGCGGCCAGGTGGCTGGCGGCGGCGCTGCCCATGCCGCCGAGGCCGATCACGATCACGTCGTACATCGGGCTGGTCTCCTTCAGCGGCGGATGCGGGCCATCTCGGGGTCGAACAGCGGTTCGGCGGCCACGGTGGCGTTGAGCTTGCGGCCGAAGTACTCGATCTGCACCGCGGTGCCGGGGGTGGCGGCCTCGGCGGGTAGCCAGGCGTAGGCGATGGGTCTGTCCACTGTGTACCCGTAGGCGGCCGAGGTGACGTAGCCGACCGGTTTTCCTTGGTGGAACACGGGTTCCTTGCCCAGGACGTTGGTGCTGCGGTCGTCCAGGGTGAGGCAGGACAGGCGTCGGGCCGGGTTGTCCGGGTCAAGCTTGGCCAGGGCGTCGCGGCCGAGGAACTCGCCCTTGTCCATCCGGACGGCGAAGCCGAGGCCGGACTCGTAGGGGTTGTGCTCGTCGGTCATGTCGGTGCCCCAGGCGCGGTAGCCCTTCTCCAGGCGCAGGCTGTTGAAGGCGCTGCGCCCGGCGGCGATCACGCCGTGTTGCTGGCCTGCCTGCCAGAGCTCGTCCCATAGCCGGAGGCCGAGCTCGGCGCTGGTGTAGAGCTCCCAGCCCAGTTCGCCCACATAGGACAGTCGCATGGCGGTGACCGGGATCAGGCCGACGTGGATGCGCTTGGCCCGGAAGTAGCCGAAAGCCTTGTGCGCCAGGTTCTCCGGGACCAGTGGCTGGAGCAGATCGCGAGCCAAAGGACCCCACAGGCCGATGCAGCAAGTGCCGCCGGTGATGTCCCGGATGTGGGTGGCCGGGTCGGTGTTCTGGCGGAGCAGCCAGTCCAGGTCCAGGTTGCCGTTGGCGCCGACCTGGAAGTGGTCCGGGCCGAGGCGGGCCACGGTGAGGTCGCTGCGCACGCCGCCGGTGTGGTCCAGCAGCAGGGTGTAGGTGACCGCGCCGGGCTTCTTGTCCAGCTGGTTGGTGGTCAGGCGCTGCAACAGATCCAGCGCGCCGGGGCCGCTGACCTCCAGTCGTTTCAACGGGGTCATGTCGTAGAGGGCCACGCGTTCGCGGGTGTGCCTGGCCTCGGCGGCGGCGATCGGCGACCAGTAGCGGGCGGTCCAGTCATCGCGCTCGGGCAGCTCGATGCCTTCGGCGAGGTGGGCGTTGGCCTCGTACCAGTGCGGGCGTTCCCAGGCCGCGGCCTCCAGGAAGTACGCGCCCAGCTCCTGTTGCCTGGGGTAGAACGGGCTGGTGCGCATGGGGCGCGGGTATGCCATGGGCTGCAAGGGGTGCAGCACGTCGTAGACCTCGACGAAGTTCTGCGCGCCGCGGGCCTGCACGAACTCCGGGCTGAGCTGGACCTCCTCGAAGCGGTGCAGGTCGCACTCGTGCAGGTCCAGCTCGGACCTGCCGTCCACCAGCCACTGGGCCAGCGCGCGGGCGACGCCGGCGGAGTGGGTCACCCAGACCGCCTCGGCGGTCCAGAATCCCTTGACCTCGCGGTGTTCGCCGATCAGCGGGAAGCCGTCCGGGGTGAAGGAGAAGATTCCGTTGAAACCTTCGTCCACTGTGGACTGACCGAGCGCGGGCAGCAGGTCAGTCGCGTCGGCCCAGGCGGGGTCGAAGTCCTCCTTGGTGAAGGCCAGCATGGACGGCATCGCCGAGTCTTCGGCTCCGGGCAGTTCGTCCAGGCTCACCGGCATGGGGCGGTGCGCGTAGGAGCCGATGCCGAGGTGGTCGGTGTGCTCGCGGAAGTACAGGTCGCGGTCCTGGTGGCGCAGGATCGGCCGGACCGCCTCCAGCGCGGGGTCGATGGTCCCCAGCTCGGGCAAGGTGCTGGTGCGGACGTACTGGTGCGCCAACGGAAGCAGCGGCACGGTGAGACCCACGAGCGCGCCGATCTTCGGGCCCCAGAACCCGGCGGCGCAGACCACGATGTCGGCCGGGAAGTCGCCTTGATCAGTGCGCACGCCGCTCACCCGGTCGCCGGTGGTGAGGATGTCCAGAACCTGGTGGTGAGCCAGGAACCGCGCGCCCCGGGCGATCGCCCGGTTGGCCTGGGCCTCCCCGGCGCGCAGGGCGCTGGCCAGGCCGTCCTCGGGCACGTGCAGGCCGCCGAGCACCAGGTCCGGGTTCAGCATCGGCCACAACTTCAGGCATTCGGCCGCATCCAGCAGCCTGGCTGCCACACCCCAGGAGGTGGCCCAGCCGTGCTTGCGGTGCAGGTCGGTCCAGCGCTGCGGGGTGGTGGCGACCTCCAGGCCGCCGACCTTGCGGAAGCACCAGCGGTCGTCCAGGGTCAGCTGGTCGTACTTGCGCACGGTGTAGGCGGCGAAGGCGGTCATCGTCTTCGACGGGTTGGTCTGGAACACCAGGCCCGGGGCGTGCGAGCTGGAGCCGCCCGCGGCGAACAGCGGTCCCTGCTCCAGCACGGTCACCGAGGTCCAGCCCCGCTCGGTCAGCTCGTCCGCGAGGGCGCAGCCGACGATCCCGGCCCCGATGACGACCACGTTCGGCTGCACGGCCGACTCCTCTCCGCCCGGTGGCGGGGTGGTGGATGGAGTTGCGTATGGCGCACCCGGTTGTGCGATGCGAAACACGGTGCGGCCGTGCGGGCAGCCTTGTCAAGACCGGATCCCGCTGATGGCGCAGCGGTGCCCAGGCAGGTGAACTCGCTGTTACGACAAGGGATCCGGGCTCAGGCCCAGCCCATCCGCCTGGACACCTCGGCGCCGGCGGCCACCACCTGTTCGGCGACTTCCGGCAGGCGCTCTTCGGTGAGTCGATAGGACGGGCCGGAGATGCTGATCGCGGCGATCACCGCGCCCTCGTAGGACCGGATCGGGGCGGCGAGGGCGTTGAGCCCGATCTCCAGCTCCTCGACACAGGAGGCGAAGCCGCGTTGCGCGACCACGACCAGCTCCTCGCGGAGCCTGCGGGTGGAGGTGATGGTGTGGTCGGTGAAGCCCTCCAGGCGGCGGCCCAGCACCCGGCGCACCTCGTCAGGGCGCATGTGCGCCAGCAGCACCTTGCCGCTGGAGGTGGCGTGCAGCGGGGTGCGCCTGCCGACCCAGTTCTGGCTGCTCACCGCCGCGGTGCCGCGGGCCTGGGTGACGTTGACCGCGGCCGCGGCCTCCAGGTCGGAGATGGCCACGTTGACCGTCTCGCCCACCTCCTGCGCCAGCTCCGCGCACACCTGGCGGCTCTGCTGGGTGATGTCCAGCCGGGCCGCGGTGGCCCCGGCCAGCCGGATGATGCCCAGGCCCAGGTGGTACTTGCCGCGGTCCTCGGTCTGCGCGACCAGTCCCCGGTCCTCCAGCACGCCGAGCAGCCGGAAGGCGGTGGACTTGTGCACGCCCAGCTCAGCGGCGATCTCGGTGACCCCGACCTCGCCGTCCCTGGCCAGGATCTCCAGCACGCTCACCGCCCGGTCGACGGACTGCACCGAACCGGCGGCACGGGGTTCGCGGTCGCAATCGCTGGGCATGAACCCCACGGTAACCACTCTGCCGAACGGCCGCCGTCCAAACGCGCAACGCGTTGGCAACACATTTCGCCGGTTTCACCTCTTGACGGGACCGGGCACCGGGACGGACGCTGTTGCGCATAGCACATCGCGTCGCGCACTACGCAACAACTCCCACTCCGTTACCCCGCCATGGAGGGCGTGATGATCGCCGTCTGCCGCCTCGACGACCTGCCACCAGGAGAGGCCGTGCGGCTGCTGGCCGATGTGCCGGTCGCCGTGTTCAACGTCGACGGCGAGCTGTACGCCATCGACGACACCTGCTCCCACCAGGACGCCAGCCTCGCCGAGGGCTACCTGGAGGGCTGCTTCGTGGAGTGCCCGCTGCACGCGGCCAGCTTCGACCTGCGCACCGGCCGCCCGACCTGCCTGCCCGCGAAGAAGCCGGTGCGCACGCACCGGGTCAGCGTCGCGGACGGGGTGATCTACCTGCACAGACCGGCCGAGCAGGGCGTCGCATGAGATCCGTGGCGGTCATCGGCGCCGCGCTGGCCGGCCTGTCGGCCGCGCGGGCGTTGCGGGACCAGGGTTTCCAGGGCCGGCTCACCATCATCGGCGCGGAAGCCCACCGGCCCTACGACCGGCCGCCGCTGTCGAAGAACTTCCTGCTCGGCACCATCGGCCCGGACGACCTCGCGCTGGCCGAGGAGTCCGAGCTGGCCGAGTTGGACGCCGAATGGCTGCTCGGCCAGACCGTCAGCCACCTCTCCCCCGGCCTGGGCGCGCTGGAGCTGGCCGATGGCAGGCGGCTGCGCTGCGACGGCGCGGTGATCGCCACCGGCGCGACCCCGCGCAGCCTGCCCGGCGCGGAGTTCCTGGCCGGGGTGCACGTGCTGCGCACCCTGGACGACGCCGTCGCGCTGCGCGCCGACCTGGTCGAGGGCTCGCCGAGGGTGGTGGTGGTCGGCGCGGGCTTCATTGGCGCGGAGGTCGCGGCCAGCTGCGCCGCGCTCGGCCTGCACGTGACCATCGTGGAAGCCGCGTCCCTGCCGCTGGCCCCGGTGCTCGGCCAGGAGATGGCCGCGCACTGCCTCGGCCTGCACGCCGACCACGGCGTCCGGCTGCTCTGTGGGGTCGGCGTGGCCGGCCTGCTCGGGCCGGGCCGGGTCACCGGGGTGGCGCTGGCCGACGGCCGCCGCCTGCCCGCCGACGTGGTGGTGGTCGGCATCGGCGTGCGGCCCAACACCGGCTGGCTGCACGGTTCCGGGCTGCCCCTGGACAACGGCGTCAGCTGCGACGCGGGCGGGGTGACCAGGCTGCCCAACGTGGTCGCGGTCGGCGACGTGGCCAACCTGGCCGGCCGCCGGGTCGAGCACTGGACCAACGCCGCCGAACAGCCCACCGTCGCGGTGGCCAACCTGTTGGCCGGGCGGACCGTGCACACCGGGCGCAGCGCGCCGTACTTCTGGTCCGACCAGTACGGGGTGCGCATCCAGTTCGCCGGGCACACCCGGCCGGGTGACCAGGTCCGCATCGCCGAGGGCGAACCGGACTCGCGCAGCTTCCTGGCCGTCTACGAACGCGAGGGCCAGACCGTGGCCGCCCTCGCCCTCAACCGCGCCAAGCCGTTCACCCGCATCCGGCGCGCGCTGGCCGCGGTCTGAGCTACTGGAAGATCGCGATCGGCAGCACGACCAGCTCCTGGGTGTCGTGTTGCCAGGACTGGACCTTGCCGAGGCAGCGGGCCTGGAACCAGCCGTCGGGGACCTGGTCGTAGCGCAGGTCGTCGGGGTGGCAGTCCAGGCGGATGGTGGCGGTGGTCGCCGGGGACTCCGGGGTGCCGTAGGCGGCTTGGAAGGTCGCGGGCGCGCCGGTGCGGTTGAGCAGGCGGAACTGGCCGCGGATGGAGACGTAGCGGTCCAGGTGGCGCAGCTGCGCGTGCTCGGGGCTGGTGTCGGGGTCGAGGCTGGCCAGGGCCTTGGTCAGCGCGGGGTTGCGGCGGATGGTGCGGCGGCGCAGGTCCACGTGCACGACGCCGTCGGCGGACTCCAGGGCGCGGAGCACGTCGCCGATGACCGCGATGGGCTGGTTCTGCGCGATGTAGCGGACGACCACCTCGCGGCCGGCGCTGTGGCCCGCGCCCGCGCCGGCGCGGAAGACCTTGAGGCCGAACCAGCGGGACTTGGCGGTGTCCACCTTCTCCTGCACCTCCCGGCGCAGCGCGTCGCCGTAGCCGCCGGAGAGGTAGAGGTTCATCACCGACTTCTCGTGCAGGTAGAAGGCCAGGTCGGGGAAGACCGCGGGGCGGCGGTTCGCGCGCACCGCCAGCACCAGGGTGACCAGCATGGTGAGCACGGCCAGCGCGGTGACCAGCCAGACCACGGCCCAGAAACCCCAGACCGACCACCAGAGCTCGTTATCCACAGCCACGGATCTCCTTCACCGCCGCGAGCAGCGAGGTCTGGGCGGCCTCGACCAGGCGGCCGCCGGTGGCCCGCGCCGCCTTGGTCAGCTCCGCCGGGTCGGCCGAGCCGAAGCGGATCGCGAACGTGGGCGCCGATTTCGCCTCGGCCGGCAGGGTTTCCCGCTCGCGCAGGAACTGGTCAAGGCCGATGCCGGTGTTGTTCTCGCCGTCGGTCATCAGCACGATCGAGGCCGGGCCCTTGACCGTGCGGTAGGCCTGGGCCAGCGCGGACCAGATCGCGGTGCCCTTGCCCAGCCCGCCGGTGGCCAGCACGCGGTTGACCGGGTCCAGGTCGCCGGGGCCGGAGACGGTGACCGTCTGCTCCTCCAGCACCTGCCCGGCGAAGCGGAGCACGGTGATGGTCTCGCCGCGGTGGAAGCGGTCGAACCCGCCCGCGCCGCTGAGCTCCCGGAACGCCGCCCGCAGCTCCTCGATCCGGCTGCCCGCCATGGAGGCGGAGAAGTCCAGCACGAACACCACCTGCCTGCCCGCGCCGGAGGTGGCCCGGTCGTAGGCGGCGAGCAGGGTGTCCACCACCTCCTGCCGGTCCGGGAAGTACAGCGAGTTGCCGATCTCCGGGCGCAGCGCCTCGGTGCGCGGCAGCGCGGGGTCGATCGGCCGCCGCGCGGTCCGCTCCATGATCATCCGCTGCGCGCGTTCGGACCGCAGCCATTCGGCCACCTTGTCGTAGGCGGCGCGTTTGCCGTTGTCCAGCAACAGCAGCGGGTAGTCCGACAGGACGATGCCGTCTCGCGGGTAGAGGATCTCCAGTGGTTCCCTGAGCTGTCCGCCGGCTTGCAGGGACAGCAGCACCGACTCGTGGTTGACCAGCGCGTCGACCTGGTCCTGGCGTTTGACGTACTCCGCGGCCAGGCCGGTGGTGCTGTTCGCGGTGAAGGCCTGGCCGGTGAAGAAGCCGCGCAGCTTGTCGCAGGCCACGTCCTCCGGCCGCAGCGAGACCCCGGTGCCCGCGGCCGCGGTGGCCACCCCGATCAGCGCGGACAGGCCGCTGCCGGTGACGTGCGGATCGGCCATGCCGAAGGTGAGCTCACCGGCGGCGGCCTTGGCGGCCAGGTCGGCCCAGGTCGGCTGCCCGCCGGGCACGCTCGCCCGCAACTGCTTGGCTTTGCTCGCTTTGACGCCGACCACCAGCGGGGAGAGCATGGTGCGGGTGCTGATCGGGGCCGGGCCGGGCTGACCGGCCTTGCGGGTGCGCAGCTGGAAGTAGCGGTCGGAGGACAGCCAGGCCAGGTCGTGCCGGTACTCGCCGGGGTTGAGCGCCTTGCTGGCCTCGACCGTGCCCCGGTGGTCCATGGCCAGCTCGATCCCGGTGTCCCGCTTCAGCTCCGCCAGCACCGGGGCCAGGTCGGCCAGCTCCGAGCTGGCCAGCACGGACAGCCGCACCGGCTCCGGCGGGCTCCCGGTGCACGCGGCGGCCAGCGCCAGCACGAGCGCGCCGGCGGCCAGGCGTCTCATCGGGGCACCTCGGGGCACTCGCCCACCCTGGTGATCATCTTCTCCAGCAGCGGGACCGAGGGCAGGAAGGTCTCGGTGTCGCCGATCCCGGTCTGCGGCACCGGCAACCCGTTGCGGTGCAACAGCTCCGAGAGCTGCCCGGTGGCCAGGGTGCCGTCGGGTTCGAGCACCCGCAGGCCCAGCGCCAGCGCGCGGGCGCGCAGTTCGGGGTGGGTGGTGATCAGGTCGCCGAGCCGGGCGCCGCCCGCGGTGAGCGCGATCAGCTCGGGCACGGTCTGCAGCTGCGCCTCCGGGTAGAGCAGCACCCGCTGGTGGTCCGGCTGACCGGTCTGCTCCTTGACCCGCAGCTGGTGGGCCAGGAACTGGTGCTCGTAGATCACCGCCACCGGGGCCAGCCCTCGGCCCTCAGGGGCGAAGTACAGCCGGGCGACCTCCTCGTTGGCCAGGCCCTGGCTGGTCAGCCAAGGTTTGATCCGGTCGGCCAGCCGCAGCGCCTCGGCCTCGGTCACCGGCACCTGGTTGTTGTTGGCCACGAAGGCGATCAGGCCGAGGTAGACCCCGGCCGAGTTGGACCAGCACACATCCGAGCTCTGCGCGAGCACCCGGTTGCCGTTGGCCGGTCCGAGCTCCCGCCAGCTGGTGCCGGAGTCCATCAGCCGGACGAACTCCGGCATGACCAGGTTGTAGTAGTAGTCCTGCTTGCCGTCCGCACTGTCCTGTTTGCTCGCGGCCTTGCGGGTGGCCAGGCCCTCGGCGTAGTTGCGGAAGGTCGCCAGCACCAGCGGGCTGAAGAACGGCTTGTACACCTTGAAGTACTGCCGGTCCCGCTGCCGCTGGTCGCGGATGATCTTGGCCGCGGGCTGGCCGGAGGGGAAGACGAAGTCGTAGGCGCTGACGTCGTTGTTGGCGATGTCCCGCGAACCGGCCTTGGTCAGGTGCACCTGGATGCCGTGCCGCATCAGGATCCGCCGGACCTGTTCGTCGGCGAAGAACTCCGACTTGGAGGCGAGCTTGCCCTCCAGCACCACCGTCCGGTTGAACGGCAGCGTGATCGTGCCGGAGACCACCAGCGAGACGGTGCCCGAAAGGGCGATCAGCGCGGCCGCCCAGAAGGGCAGCAGGAACCGGCGCCTGCGGAAGGCCGAGCGGGGTGGATCGACAATGCGCAGGGCCGGGTCGTCGGTCGTTGTCTGGTTCGCCACCACGAACTCCCCCAGGGATTCGACAGTCCCGGCAGTGCGTCGCGAAGCCGGGGCCGAACGTTACGCGTCAACTGCCAGAGGTGTTGGGAACTTCAGACGGCGGGCGAGGGCCAGAACTGGATCCGCCAGCGTTCGAGACCGTCGGTGTTCGTCCGGGGATCCGACTGGTACAGCCGTTTCGAGGCCGCGCGCCCCGACACCCGGACCCGCATGCGCTGCCTTCCGGGAACGGCGACCGGGATCGAGGTGAGGTAGTCCTCGAACCCGGTGACCGAACACTGTTCTCCGGTCAACAGGACGTCGACCTCGACTTGTTCGTCGTACGGCTCCTCGCCGTCGTCCATCGGTGGCGCGGCCGACCACGACTCGACGGTGCAGCAGACCTCCTGCATCGACGGATAGCTGAGGAAGTACACGGCGTCCCGCATCGGGTGGCACACCTTGAGCGGGGAGCAGAAGGCGTCGTCGTCAGGTGCCGGGAGCTCGCGCTCCTCGGCGGCGATCAGGAAGAACCCGTACTCCGACAGCACTGTTGCCCGGCCGGTGAACAGCGGCACCGGACCATCCGTCCCCGGCACGCGACCCCCTTGCTAGTCCACCCCGATGTCCTCGTGCCACAGCTCCGGGTTCGCCGCGATGAACTCCGTCATCAGCGCCACGCACTCCGGATCGTCCAGCAGCATCACCCGCACCCCGTGCCCGGCCAGCCACTCGTGCTGACCGGTGAAGGTGCGGGACTCGCCGACCACCAGGTTGCTGATGCCGAACTGGCGGATCAGGCCTGAGCAGTACCAGCACGGGGACAGTGTGGTGACCATGGTGGTGCCGCGGTAGCTGGACTGGCGGCCGGCGTTGCGGAAGGCGGCGGTCTCGCCGTGGGTGGAGGCGTCGCCGTCCTGGACGCGGCGGTTGTGGCCGCGGCCGAGCAGGGTGCCGTCCGCGCCGAAGAGGGCGGCCCCGATCGGGATGCCGCCCTCGGCCAGGCCGGCGCGGGCCTCCTCGACCGCGACCGCCAGCATCTCCTGCGGGGTCACGGCTTGCCGCCACCAGCGCCGTCGCCGTGGGCGGCGCGGAGCACCTCGACGTAGGCCTTGCGGGCGGCGTGGCCGTGCACGGCCTGCGCGGTGCGGAAGGCCGGGATGCGCCGGTAGGTCAGCTCGGCCAGGGTGTTCAGCGCGCCCGCCACCCGGACCAGCGCGCGAGCGGTCGGGTCGTCGGGCATGCCGAGGGAGTCGGCGCTGGCCGGGCCGATCACGATCCGGCTGATCGCGGTGTGCACGCGTTCGGCCCAGCGGGCACGCAGGGCGCTCTGGTCGGGGCGGGGGCGCTGGTAGGCCGCGCGCAGGTCGGCGGCCAGGGTGCGGGAGTCCTCGTCCGGGATCAGCTCGGTGGCGGCCTGTTCCCAGAGGTGTTGCCAGGCTTCGGCTTCGTCCGCGGGGAGCATGTCCTCCTGGATGCCGACCAGCCAGCCGACGTAGCGCCACAGGTGCAGGATGTCGGCGCGTTCCTGTGCGGTGTAACGAATACCGAGGACCTGGGTGGCTTCCATGACGCCCAGGGAGAACATCAGGGTGAGCTGGTTGGCCTGGGCGTCGTTGAGCGGCTGGTCCCAGGCGGCCAGGTCCCAGTCGCCGCGGCGCAGCAGCACGTCGCGGATGTGCGCGTGCACCAGGCGGACCCGCAGCGCGGCCGCGTAGCCGACGCCACCGCGGACCAGGCTGCCCGGGGTGCTCACGTCCAGCCACCAGCTGGCGGTGTTGAGCACCCGGCGGCTGGTGGCCTTGCCGGTCTGGCCGGTGGAGGTCAGCGTCTTGCACACCCGTAAGGAGTGGAAGCCGACCACCAGGTAGACATCGCACAGGGTGAACGCGGCCAGCTTGCCGCCGCGGCTGATCGCCTCCGCGCCGCGGCGCAGTCGCTGCTGGTCCACCCAGGCGGGGGTGCGCTCCACCGCGCGGAAGAACGCGACCAGCTCCTCCGGCGGGTTCTCGATCGAGTCGATGCCGTCCTGGCAGGCCCGGGTGAACAGCTCGCGGCCCTCACCCTTGAGCCGGTGCATCATCGCGACCAGGCCGTCGCCGAGGGCGTCGACGGTGGTGGCTCGGTGTCGCAGGTGGGCCAGCCGCTCCGCACTCGGGGTGCGCGCGGAGTGTCCGCGGCGGGCGGCGGTGGTCCGGAACGCGCTGTTGGTCAACGCGGCGGTGTGGTCCAGACTGACCGTCGTCATGCCAGGCTCCTCGCAGGGGGTCGGGGGCCGATCATCTCCCCGGATTCTCACTCGCGCCGGGCAGGTTTCGCCAGGGTTTGCCCGGTCTCGGTTAGGAATCTCCCGGCTTTGTCCGGACCCGTTCGCGTCGCGAACCCGGGTTCCCGTTGCGGGCCAAGCGAAACCCCGCGGGGACCGTCCAACTCGGACTTCCTGCCTGCCCGGCCGGGCACTCTGCGTATCCTTCACAGCCAGCCGCGGTCGGCCGCGGCACGCACCGCCTCGATCCGGTTGCGGGTGCCGGTCTTCTGGATCGCCGAGGACAGGTAGTTGCGCACCGTGCTCTCCGAGAGGAACAGCTGAGCGGCCAGATCGGCCACGGTGGCCCCGTCCGCGGCGGCGGCCAGCAGCTCGCGTTCCCGCTCGGTGAGCGGGTTCGGGCCCGAGCGCAGCGCCGCGGCGGCCAGTCCGGGGTCGATGACCTGCTCACCGGCCAGGATCCGGCGGATCGCGACGGCCAGCTGCTCCACCGGGCCGTCCTTGACCAGGAACCCGCTGGCCCCCGCCTCCATGGCCCGGCGCAGGTAGCCGGGGCGGCCGAAGGTGGTGACGATCAAGACCCGGCAGGACGGTAGCTGTTCGCGCAGGTCAGCGGCGGCCTCCAGACCGCTGCGGCCGGGCATCTCGATGTCCAGCACGGCGATGTCCGGTTGGGTCTCCAGCGCCTTGGGCAGCACCTCGTCGCCGGTGGCGGCCTCGGCCACCACCTCGATGTCCTCCTCAAGGCCGAGCAGCAGGGCCAGTGCGCCGCGCATCATGCCCTGGTCCTCGGCCAGCAGCACCCTGATCACGACGCCTCCCCGGCAGGCAGGCTCACCCGCAGCGTGAAACCGGCGGCAGTGCCCTGGGCGAGCAGCTCACCACCGGCGGCGCGCACCCGTTCGGCCAGGCCGCGCAGCCCGTTGCCCTCGGCGACCGGGCCGCCCTGCTCGTGCGGCCCACTCCCTGGGCCACCCACCCAGCCGTCGCCGTCGTCGGTGATGCTCAGCTCCACCCGCTCCTCCAGTTGCCGCAGCTCGATCACGCACCGCCGGGCCCGCGCGTGCCGGAGCACGTTGGTGACACCTTCCCGCACCACCCAGCCCAGCAGCGCGCCCACCTCCCCCGGCAGCTCCCCCGGCTCCGGCAGCTCCGCGACCACCCCGGCCGCGGTGAGCGCCGCCCGCGCTCCGGCCAGCTCCTCGGCCAGGCTCGGCTCGCGGTAACCGGTGACCGCCTGCCGCACCTCCGAAAGCGCCCGCCGCCCCACCGTCTCGATGTCGGCCGCCTGCTCCCCCGCCGCGGCCGGATCGCGCGGGATCAGCCGCCGCACCGCCTCCGCCTTGACCACCACCAACGAGAGCGTGTGGCCGAGCAGGTCGTGCAGGTCCCTGGCGAAGCGCAGCCGTTCCCTGGCGACCGCGGTGTGCGCCAGCTCCTCCCTGGCCGCCTCCAGCTCACGGACCGCGCCGCCCAGTCGCAGCACCACGAAGGTCAGCATGCCGGCCAGGAAGGTGAGGAAGGCGCCGATCACGATCTGCGGGGCGTCGCTGCCCACCCACACCCCGAGCAGGTGCACCACCACCACACCGGCCACGTTCACCAGCGGCGCGCCGTACTCGACGGTGATCAGCGACCAGACCGCGAACACGAACGGCATCGGCAGGTACCAGAACTCGCCGAGCTTCGCCGCGAACACCAGCGCGATCGCGGTGAGCAGCACGGCCAGCGCGATGGACGGCCAGCGCGGGCCGCGCGTGCCCAGCAGCAGCCACACCGCGGCCGCGTAGGCCAGCGCGAACACCCCGAGCGCGGTGGCGCCCAGGGTGTCGGCGCGCAGTGCGGGCATGAGCAGGGAGGCCAGCCAGGGCAGCATCACCACCGGCGGCAGCTGACCGTGGATCGGATCGGTCACCGGCCTCGTCCGCATTCCCGCACCCTAGGCCGTGTCCCGCGGGTCTCGCACGCGAGCGCCGGGCCCAGCCCGTTCCTGGCGGCACCGCCGAGACGACCAAGTACGCCCAAGTACGAGGCCGCCTCGGCGGCACCGCCAGGAACGACCTGGACTCCGGCGCTCACGTGCGAGACCCACGGGACACGGCCTGATCATGCCCGCCGTCCCCCACGCTGGTATGCGTAGACCGCGAAGCCCGCGGCCAGCGCCAACCACCCGATCAGGATGCCGATCCCGGCCGCCGACGGCCCCTGCTCGAAGACCACCCGCCAGGACAGGTCGGCGTAGCGGTTCGTCGGGGTGTAGCGGGCCAGCTCGGCCAGCCAGTCCGGGAAGGCGGCCAGCGGGATCCACAGTCCGCCCACCAGTGACAGTCCGAAGTAGACGAAGATGCTGGCCAGCTGGGCCACCCGGACCGAGAGCAGGTAGCCAATGGCGATGCCGGCCGCGGCGAAGGGCGCGGTGCCCAGCCACAGCAGGCCCACCACGGTCAGCCAGCGGCCCGCGGAGAGCTGCACGTCGTTGACCAGCACCCCGGCCAGGCAGACCGAGAGCACCGGCGGCAGCGCCAGCAGCATCGAGATCAGCACCCTGGCCAGCACGATCCGCAACGGGGACAACGGGGTCAGCCGCAGTTGCCGCAGCCAGCCCATGGCCCGGTCCTCGGCGACGCCGACGCTGCTGTTGAGCACGCCGCTGATCGCGCCGAAGGCGGACATGCTGATCATGGTGTAGAGCGCGGCGTGCCGGGGGTCCTGGCCGATGGCCACGTTGAGGTTGTTGAACACCACGTACATGACCAGCGGGGTGAGCACGCTCATGATCAGGAACCCGGTGTCCCGGCCCAGCCGCTTGCACTCGATGATGATGTAGCCCAGCATCAGACAGCCGTCCGATCTTGTGCGGTGAGAGCCATGAAGGCCTCCTCCAGTCCGGCTCCGGTCACTTCCAGCTCGTGGATCGCGCCGATCTCGGCCAGTCCGCGCACGGTGGCGTCGGAGTCGGCGCAGCTGAGGTAGGCGCGGCCGCCGCGCATGGCCACCGAGAGCACCCCGGGCAGCCGGTGCAGCTGGACCGGGCTGAGCCCGCGCGGGTCGAGGGACACCGTGGTCCCGCCGACCTGGCGGCGCAGCTCGTCCGGCGTGGCATCGGCCAGCGTGCGGCCCGCCGAGATCACCACCACCCGGTCCGCGTTCTCCTGCACCTCCTCCAGGTAGTGGCTGGAGAACAGCACGGTCCGGCCGCGGGCGGCGAAGGCCCGCAGGTAGGACCAGAACTCGCGGCGGTGCTCGACGTCCAGCGCGGTGGTGGGTTCGTCGAGCACCACCAGCTCCGGGTCACCGGCCATGGCCAGCGCGAACTGCACCCGGCGCGCCTGCCCCCCGGACAGGGCGTCGGCCTTGCGCGTGGCCAGGTCGGTGAGCCCGGCGAGTCCCAGCACTTCGGCCAGCGGCAGCGGGGAGGGATAGCCGCGCCGGACGAAGTCGACAAGCTCGCCCACGGTGACCCGGGGGATGAGCTTGGCATCCTGAGGCAGCACGCCGACCCGGCCGGCCCTGATCGCCGACTCCGGGGTGCCGCCGAACAACCTGACCTGCCCGGAGTCCGGGGCCAGCAACCCGAGCATCAGGTTGATCGTGGTCGACTTGCCGGCGCCGTTGGGGCCGAGCAGCGCGACCGTCTGCCCCGTGGGCACGGTCAGGTCGACGCCGTTGACCGCGCGGACCGGCCCGTAGGCCCTTGTCACCGCGGTCAGCTGGACTGCCTCGTTCATGGCACCAACCGTATTTACCGGCGTTTCCGCAGGTAAGAGTGCTTTGTCCACGGTTGGCCAGTACACATGTCCCAACCCCGGACTGTTCAGTCCTGATTGATTGAGTGTTGACTAATGATGTTTAGCGCCATAGAACAAGCACATTCGCGCAGTCGATCGTGGAGGTGCCCGTGTCGACCCGCCTGTCCCCCGTGGTGTTAGCCGCCGCCCTGACCCTGCTCGCCCCCGCGCTACCGGCTGTTGCCCAACCCGAGCTGACCCTGCGCTCGGCCGAGCTGAGCGTGGCCATCGGCGCGGAGTTCCCCCGGGTGGTCAGCTACACCGACCGCCGCTCCGGCGCGGTGCTGCACGGCCGGTCCGCGCCGCTGACCTCGCTGCGGCTCAACGGAACCGAGTACCGGACCAGCGCCGCCGCCCGCCCGGCCGGTGGCGCGGTGCGGTACGCGCTGACCTTCCCCGACCTGCCCGGCGTGCGCCTGGAGACCAGCCTGGCGCTGCGCGGGCGCACCGTGACCTTCCGGATCGACCAGGTGCGCGACACCCCGGCCTTCCGGGTGGGCACCATCGACATCCCCGGCCACGACCTGCTCACCGTGCGTGCCGCCGATCCGGCCGCGCAGGTGGCCGCGGCCAGGGTGGAGCTGAACAAGAACGGCAACGGCGACCGGATCTACCCGGTCAACGCCGCCACCGCGCCGGACGCGCAGCCGCAGGGCTCGGCTTATGGCATGGTCAGCACCGGCAAGCTGGCCGCCGCGATCGAGACCAACTCCACCTACGACCAGGACGGCGGTCCGGGCGCGGATGAGAACGGCCGGATCTGGCGGCAGGCCAGGGCCACCGCGGACGGCCCCGCGGTGAGTGTCTGGAGTGGACGGTGGACGCACCGGGCCAAGGACGCGCCGGACACCGAGCCCGCGCCCTGGGCCAAGGTCACGCTGACCGGGGAGCGCAACGGCGACGGCGTGCTGGACTGGCAGGACGCGGCGATCGCCTTCCGGGACATCATGTGGCAGCCGAAGGGCTGGCAGCGGACCAAGGACCGGGTGGTGCAGCGGATCCCGTTCAACATCGCCTCCTCGGCCACGCACCCGTTCACCCGCACCCTGGACGACACCAAGCGGGTCAACCTGGCCACCGACGGCCTCGGCCAGTTCGTGCTGCTCAAGGGCTACCAGTCGGAGGGCCACGACGCCGCGCACCCGGACTACGGCGGCCACTACAACGAGCGAGCTGGCGGCCTGCGCGGGCTGAACACCTTGCTGGAAAAGGGAAAGCGCTGGAACGCCGACTTCGGCGTGCACGTCAACGCGACCGAGTCCTACCCGGAGGCGAAGGCCTTCTCCGAGACGCTGGTGGACAAGAGCAACAAGCAGTGGGCCTGGATGGACCAGTCCTACCGGATCAACCAGCGCCGCGACCTGGCCTCCGGCGACCTCCAGCGCAGGCTGGCCCAGCTCCAGCGGGAGACCAAGGGCGGCTTGGACTTCCTGTACTTCGACGTGTTCCGGGAGACGGGCTGGACCGCGGACCGGTTACAGCGCGAGGTGCGGCAGCTGGGCTGGGAGATGGCCACCGAGTGGTCGCACCGGCTGGAGCGGGAGACGCTGTGGACGCACTGGGCCACCGACATCGACTACAGCAGTGAGACCCACCGCGGCATCAACTCCACCATCATCCGGCTGGCCCGCAACCACCAGAAGGACGTCTTCGTGCACCACCCGCTGCTGATGGGCGCGCGGATCGTGGAGTTCGAGGGCTGGACCGGCGAGACCGACTACCGGGCGTTCCTGGCCAACACCTTCGAGCAGAACCTGCCCACCAAGTACCTCCAGCACTTCCCGGTGCAGCGACTGTCCACTGTGGAGGCTGTGCTGGACGGCGGGCTCAAGGTGACCGCGCCCGGCGGCAAACGCCAGTTCCACCAGGACGGCAGGCTGATCTATGACAACGGCGCCTATCTGCTGCCCTGGTCGCCTGCCGCGCCGGACAAGGCCTACCACTGGAATCCCGCCGGTGGCACCAGCACCTGGGCACTGCCGCCGGCACTGGCCAAGTGGCCCAGCCTCCAGCTCTACCGGCTCACCGACGACGGCCGTGCGCACGTCGGCGCGCTGCCGGTGCGCGACGGAAAGGTGACCATCACCGCCGACGCGCGCACCCCGTACCTGGTCACCGCGCAGGCCCCCGCGCCCGCGCCGAAGGCCGGCTACGGCGAGGGCACGCCGACCACGAACCCCGGCTTCGACTCCGGCGACCTCACCGGCTGGCGGCACAACGGCGCGGTCGCGGTGGAGGCCAACGACCGCGGGCAGCGGGAGGCCGTGGTGCGCGGCGGATCGGCCAGCCTGAGCCAGCGGGTGCAGCTGCCGCCGGGT
The DNA here is from genome assembly GCF_023897065.1 of Crossiella sp. SN42. Lineage (GTDB taxonomy): Bacteria > Actinomycetota > Actinomycetes > Mycobacteriales > Pseudonocardiaceae > Crossiella. The sequence continues at coordinate 9,991 of NZ_JAMHIV010000057.1, read as the reverse complement.
GAGTACGCGGCCTCGCTGATGGTGGAGGTCGAGCCCGGCAAGTCCAGGCCGGTCACCGTGTTCGCTGACGGCAAGGAAACCCGGCTGGACCGCTCCACGGTGACCAACATCGTGGCCTCCGAGGAGAAGAAGGGCACCAAGTCACAGCGGATCCGGGTGTTCTTCACCAGCACCGGCGGCACCGAGGTCGGCGTCCGGGTCGGCGAGGGTGACGCGGCGGTCCGGATCGACGACCTGCGGGTCACCCCGGCTCCCGATCCCGGCAGCCGCTGGGACTTCGAGCGGGTCGACCAGGGCTGGGGCCCGTTCGTGCCCGGCGGCGAGATCGCGCCCACCGACGCCCGCACCCACCTGGCCGAGAAGCACGCCCCGTTCACTCAGCGCGGCTGGAACGGCAAGGCAGTGGACGACGTGATTGAGGGCGACTGGAGCCTGAAGTCCTTCGAGTACGTCGCGCACCTGGTCTACCGGACCACCCCGGCCACGGTCCGCTTCGAGCCGGGCCACCGCTACCGGGTGAGCTTCACGTACGCGGCCGCGGGCGGCGCCTACAGCTGGGTGGTCGGCGAGGATCCAGCCGACGGCAAGCCGAGGGACGTCACGGTGACCCCGCTGCCGGCCCGCGCCGAGCCCGGCACGCACACGGTGGAGTTCACCGCGTCCAGCTCCGGGGACAGCTGGGTCGGGCTGCGCCGGGCGATCGGTGGCGTCGCGGAAGAGCTGTCTTTGGACGAGTTTGCGGTGTTCCATCTCGGCCCGGCGGGGCGGTGATCCAGAATGGCCCCGTGCGTGTCGTCATCGCTGAAGACCTCGTCCTGCTCCGCGACGGCCTGATCAGGCTGCTCCAGGCGCACGACTTCGAGGTGGTCGCCGCCGTGGACAACGGCCGTGACCTGCTGGAAGCCCTCGTCAGGCATCGACCGGACGTGGCGGTCTGCGATGTGCGACTGCCACCGACGTTCACTGACGAGGGCCTCCGCGCCGCAATCGAGGCCCGGCGCAGGCTGCCCGGCCTGCCGGTGCTGATCCTGTCCCAGTACGTCGAACAGCTCTACGCCCGCGAACTGCTGTCGGACTCCGCGGGCGGCGTCGGCTACCTGCTCAAGGACCGGGTGGCCGACGTCGGGCAGTTCGTGGACGCGGTCAGGCGGGTCGCCGCGGGCGGCACCGCGATGGACCCGGACGTGATCGCCCAGCTGCTGGCCAGGCACGCCAGGGACAAGCCGGTCACCGCGCTCACCCCGCGCGAGCGCGAGGTGCTCAGCCTGATGGCCGAGGGCCGGTCCAACGCCGCCGTGGCCGCCCGGTTGTTCATCACCGAGAAGGCGGTCTCCAAGCACACCAACAACATCTTCAGCAAACTCGGCCTGTTGCCAGCCGAGGACGACAACCGCAGGGTGCTCGCGGTGCTGGCCTACCTCAATGGCTGACCCGGCGCGGCACATCCCGCTCTACGCCCGCCTCGCCCTGGCCGTGCTACTCGGCGGCTTCGCGGCCGCGCCCCTGGTCACCACGGTGCTGGTGGGGCTGTTCGCGGACACCGTCTGGCTGTGGGTGGCCGTGCTCGGCGCGCTGGCCCTGGCCGTGCTGTGGCTGCTGTGCTGGGCGCTGGCCGCCGCCACGCCCACGGTCACCCCGCGCACCGCGACCCCGGCGGGCCGCCGCGGCTGGGCACTGCTGATCGCCCCGGCCGCGGCGGCGCTGTCGGTGCTGCTGTGGCTGCCGATCGACCTGCTGGGGCTGGTCAACGGCCTGGAGACCATCCCGCTCGGCCTGGTCGGCGGGCTCGGACTTGGGCTGACGGTGCTGGTGGACTGGCTGCTGGCCCGGCGGGTCACTGGTTGATGAACCAGCCGAAGGCGGCGTGCACCTCTTTGTCGGACTCGGTGACGTAGACCTGGGAGGGCGGCGGGCCGTCGTTGAAGATGGTCCGGTAGTGCAGCACCCTGGGGCAGACCGAGCCGCCGACCTCGACCTTGGCGTCCACCACCCGCTTGCCGGTGCGCAGCTCGTAGGCCCGCACCGGGATGGCGATCTTGTGGAAGGCCACGCTGTGCGGGACCCGGGGCAGCATCTTGTTCTGGTACAGGCAGCTGCGCACCATCGCGCCGTACTCCTTCCGGCCCGCGCAGACCACCAGCACCGCCTGGGTGGGGTCCTCGGTCTTCCACTCCCCGGGCAGCCTGCCGGTGTACTCGCCCTCACCGGCCATGATCGCCCGGTTGGTGCCCTTGCCGTAGGGCGGGGCCGCGCTGTACTTCGCGGGGCTGGCGCAGTAGGCGGACTTGGAGCCGCGGAGCAGGCCGCGCACGTTGTCCAGCTCGATGGCCAGGGTCGCCTTGCGCACGCCCTCCTCGGCCCGGCCGATGAGCTCGTGGCCGGGGTACTGGTCGATCAGCTGCTGGTACTGCGCCTTGGCCTGCTCCCACTGCTTGCCGTCCATGATCAGGTCCCCGCACTCGGCCAGCGCGAGCGGCGCGTGCTTGTCCACCACCTCGGCGGCGCGGTCCAGGGTGTTCTTGGTGGCCTGCCGCTGCCGCAGCCAGGTGGTGACCACCACGGTGTGGCAGGGGCTCTTGGCGGGCAGGCCGCCGAGGAAGGCGTTGAGCACGGTGTCGGTCATCTTCTCGTGGCCGGGCAGGTTGGCCAGCACGTTGGCCAGCTCGTCAAATCCGGCCTTGAGCGCCTCGGTGTTCCCGGTCAGCGCCGCGGTGAGCTTGTCAGCGGAGCGCCGCAACCGCTGACAGGCGTCCGCGGTCTGCTCCCCGCGCACGGTCAGCGGCGCGTCGGCCACCCGGTGCCCGAACCCGACCTGGTCCAGCGCGGACAGCGCCTGCCCACAGTCCCCGCGTTCCTTGGCCGCGGTGACCTCCCGCTCGATCCCAGCCGCGTCGAACCGCAGGAACCCAACCACCAGCAGCACCACCAGCGCGGCCGCCAGCGCCCACAGCCGCTGCCCCTTGCGGACCGCCTGCTCGGCGCGGCGGGCCAGGAACCAGCCGTGCCAGACCATCAGCAGCCACCAGCCGAGCAGCGTGAACTCCAGCCAGGTCTCCCGGACCGTCCCGGTCTGCGCCGCGACCAGGGCCAGGGTGATCAGCAGTGTGATCACGCCGAGCCTGACCTTGCGCATCAGGAAGTAGCCGACGCTCAGCAGGGAGGCGTTGCCCAGCGCCACCGCCAACGGGTCCTGCGGGCGGGGCGGGGGCGGCGTCCAGCCCGGTTCCGGCGCGGGGGCTGGCTCCGGCACCGGGAGTGTCGGGTAGTCCATCGGGCTCCTCCGTCGCGGATCGGGCTGTTGCCGTCACTGATTGTCGGCACCAGCCTGGGGAGCCCTCCCGGTTTTGGCCAACTCGTGACAGCAAGCTGCCGTTCAGCCCAGCGGCGACGCTGGGTCTAGGGTGAACGCCATGGTTGCCGACCGGCCCGGTCCGACCGATGAGGACGGTCCGCTGTTTCGTTCGGCCTACGAGCACGCCGATGCGGTGGACAAGGCTGAGGGATCGACCCAGCGCCGCCGCGCGTGGGCCGGTTTTCTGCCCAGAGCGGTGGTGGCGCTGGCCGAGGGCTTCCTCCGCGACTGGATGATCGTCGGAGCGGTGCTGTTCTCGGTCATCGTCGGTTTCATCGGCGGCAGCTCTGGGGACGTGTGGTGGACAGTGGGCTGCGTCGTCGCCGCTGTCGCCGGTGTGGTGCTGGTGCTGCTGGCGGTCGCGCGGCGCTGGAGCTTCGGCAGGCAGTGGTCGATCATCGTGGGCGTCCTCACCCTCCAGATCGTGATCATGGTCGTCTTCTGGCGCACGCACTGAGCAGGGCCTGCGGGCACCCGCTGATCAGCTCTGAGCCAGCAGCTCGGCCAACCGCGCCAGGAACACCCGCTGTCCCTTGACCAGCTTCACCGCCGCGGTCTCCAGGTCGAACCACGCCACCCGGTCCAGCTCCGGGAACTCCGCGAACTTCCCCGACCGCGGCGGCCACTCCATCCGGAAGGTCCCCGGCACCACCCGCTCCAGGTCCACCGACCCCTCCACCGCCCACACCGCGACCACCTTCGCCGACTGCCGCGCCTGTCCCAGCGGCAGCAGCTCCCCCTCCGGCGCGGGCAGCCCGAGCTCCTCCAGGAACTCCCGCCGGGCCGCGGCCTCCGGCGCCTCGTCCTCGGTGTGCTCGCCCTTGGGGATGGACCAGGCCGCCTCGTCCTTGCTCGCCCAGAACGGGCCGCCCATGTGTCCGAGCAGGACTTCCACCCCGTTCTCGCCCCTGCGGTGGACCAGGATGCCCGCACTTCGCCGCGTCACCGGAACAGGGTAGAGCCGTCGACTACGCTTTCGGCGGAACTGGAGGGGGCAGGGTGTCCGACGATCTTCTCCGGCCGACGATTCGCACGTCAGCCGGGACCGCACGGCCGTGGCGGGTGAGCAGCCAGGCCTATGTCGCGTTCTTCGGCGGCGTGCTGGCGGTCACCACCATCGCCTTTCTCAACTCCGGCAAGCTGGGCATGGCCGCCCGCGAGCGGCGGCTGGTGCTGCTGATCGGCGGGGTGGCGCTGGCCGCGGAGCTCGTGCTCGCGCACCTGATCGCGGACCTGGTGGCGATCAACGCGCTGCGGCTGATCATCCGCGCGGTGGCGCTGCTCGGCTACTTCGCCCAGGCCCGCTTGCAGCACACCGCGGAACGGGTGTTCCAGCTGCGCGGCGGCGAGCACGCCTCGCTGTGGGGACCCGGTTTCGGCGCGCTGTTCGGCTGCGGCATCCCGGAGGCGCTGCTGGTGGCCGTGGTGGTGTGGACGGCATGAGCGAGGAGACCTTCGCGCTGGTGCGGCACTGGATGTCGGTGCGCCAGCCCGAGCGCGCGCTCGACGCGCTGGCCCAGCTGCCCGGGGAGGACGCGGTCGGCTACCCGGCCACGGTGTTCCGGGCCAGCGCGCTGTGGATGCTGGACCGCAACGAGGAGGCGGCCCAGGTCGCCGCGGACGGCATCAGCCGGTTCGGGCCGGACCTGCCGCTGCTGCAGGTGCTCGGCAACACCCGGCACGAGCTGGGCCAGTGGCCGGCGGCCGAGGAGGCGCTGCTGGCCGCGCTGCACCAGGACCCGGAACAGCCGCAGCTGCTCTGCGACTACGCGCGGCTGTGCCTGTCCGCCGGGCAGGTGGACAAGGCGGAGCGGCTGGTCGCCCGGGCCGCACACCACGATCCGCACCTGGAGTCGGTCGGCCAGGTCCGGTCGATGATCGCGCTGGCCCGCGGCCAGGACGCCGAGGCGGTGCGGCACAGCGCGGACACCCTGGCGCAGGACCCGGACTCCACCGCGGCGCGGGCCATGCACGGCAACGCCGCGGCCCAGACCGGGGACGTCGACCAGGCGTACCGGTCGTTCCGGGCGGCCGCGGCCGCCGAACCCGGCAACGCCGCCTACGTCGCGGCCGCCCGCGAGGCCAGGGTGGCCGCGCACCCGGCGCTGCGGCCGCTGCGGCTGATGTACCGGATCGGGCCGATGAAGCTGTGGCTGGGCTTCATGCTGGTGCTGCTGGGCCTGCGCGCGGCCGGGTTGCTGCCGCTGGCCCTGGGGCTGACCGTGATCTGGGTCCTGTACTGCGTCTACTCGTGGGTGGCGCCGCCGCTGGTGCGCCGCTGGCTGGAGCGAAACCGATGAGCGAGCACCGGATCGAGTCGCTGCGCCGCGCGGTCGCGGCCAGCCCGGATGACCCCATGCTGCGACTGATGCTGGCCGAGGAGCTGGCCGGCGCCGGTCAGACCGCGGCGGCGCTGGATGAGTACGACTGGCTGCTGCACCACGACGCCGACCTCACCGAGTCGCTGGTGCACATCGGCGAGTTGGCCGCGGCCGAGCAGCGGCTGCCGCTGCTGCGCGCCTGCCTGGAACACGCCAGACAGGCCGGGATCGTGGAGGGTGTCGGCAAGCTCCAGCGGCTGGTCGACGAGCTGCTCACCGCGCGCGGCGCGATCAGGGTCACCGCCGAGGGTCGCTCCGGCGAGCGGCCGGAGGGTCCGCCCGCGCGGGCGGAAACGCTGACCTTCGACCAGATCGGCGGCATGACCGAGGTCAAGCAGCTGATCCACCGCATGATCATCCTGCCGCTGTCCCGGCCGGAGCTCTACGCCAAGTACGGCCGCCGCACCGGTGGCGGCGTGCTGCTGTACGGGCCGCCCGGCTGCGGCAAGACCATGATGGCCCGCGCCACCGCCGGGGAGTGCGGGCTGCCGTTCGTCAACGTCCGGATCGAGGACGTGATGGACCCCTACCTCGGGGTGTCCGAGCAGAACCTGCACGCCGCCTTCGAGAACGCCCGCGCCCAGGCGCCCTGCGTGCTGTTCCTGGACGAGCTGGACGCGCTGGCCTTCGCCCGGCACAAGCACCACGGCTCCGACGCCCGCCGCCTGGTGGACGTGCTGTTGCAGGAGCTGGACGCGATCGGCTCGGACAACGACGGGGTGCTGGTGCTGGCCGCCACCAACGCGCCGTGGGACGTGGACGAGGCGATGCTGCGGCCCGGCCGGTTCGACCGGGTGGTGTTCGTGCCGCCGCCGGATGCCCCGGCCCGCGCGGAGATCCTGCGCGTGCTGCTGGCCGCCGCGCCCACCGAGGGCGTGGACCCCGGCAGGCTGGCCGAGCCGACCGCGTTGTTCAGCGGCGCGGACCTGCGCGCGGTCACCGAGCGCGCGATCGACGCGGTGATCGACGAGGCGCTGCGCACCGGCGCGGAGCCGCCACTGCGGATGGCGCACCTGGAACAGGCCCTCGCCCAGGTTCGTCCGTCCACTGTGGACTGGCTGGTGCGGGCCAAGGCGTACGTGGAGTTCGCCAACCAGTCCGAGCGCTACTCCGACGTGGCCGAGTACCTGGCGGCCAAGGAGGTCCGGCGCAGGCTCAGCCGGTGACCCGCCGGAACACGGTGGCGATGGTGAAGTCCTTGTGCGGCCCGGCCACCTCGTAGGAGATGTGGAAGGTGTCCGGGTCGGCCAGCCGGTAGTGGCCGGTATAGACGTCCGCGCCGCACAGGTGGGTGGCCGCCTCGGCGTCCGGGCGCAGGGTGTGCATGATCCGGCCGTCCGGGAAGCACACCTGGAGCGCCTCGCCGTCGAGCCGGTAGCGGTACTCGCGGTAGGCGGGCCCGGTGTAGCCGGTGTCCAGGGTGAGCGTGCCGTCCTCGCGGTAGTGCAGCTCCCCTGGCCCGGCGGGCCGGAACCGGGCGAGGCCGCTCGCGGTGCCCTGCCCGGTGATCACCCGGCTGAACCGCCATTCGCCGGGCAGCGTGGCGAACAGCTGCTGCGCGCTGACGTTCACCCCGGCCTCCTCCCGACCCGTTCCCACGCCGATCGTAACTGCCGCGCGGCCAGCTCCGGGTTCGCGCCAGGCCCGCGCAGCCGGTAGTGCCCGGCGACCACCGGCCCGTGCCAGAGCTGCTCGTACCACTCCCCCGCCGGATCCAGCGAGGGCAGCACGCCGAACTCGGCGGCCAGCCGATCGGCGAAACCCACGTAGTCGCCGTGCGGGAACTGCGGCCGCGGCCGGGCCAGCCGGATGTCCAGCTCTGACTGGATTCCGGCCCGCATCACCTCCGGCGCGGGCGGCGGCATCGCCCCGGCGAGCACCTCGACCGCCCAGCGGGCCTGGAGCTCGATCACCGCGAAGAACGGCCCACGGTACACGCCGACGAAGGCCAGTCCCGGCAGCGCGGGGTGGAAGGTGCAGCCGTGCAACAGGATCGGCTGCAAACAGTCGTCGGCGAAGGAGATCTCCGCCAGTAGCGGCGCGGGCAGCGGCAGCTCGGGCCGGTACCCGGTACACCAGACCACCGCGTCACAGTCCACAGCGGACCCATCGGCGAGCACCAACCCCTTGGGCGACAAGGCGGTCACGTGGCCGACCGCGATCCGCAGCGCGCCGCCGGCGAGCAGGCCGGGCAGCCGGTCGGAGGTGACCAGGTGCGGCGGCTCGGTCGAGGACGGGTCCAGGGCGAGCCGGGAGTCGAACCGGCCCGGGTTGCCGCCGAGGGCGTCGTAACGGGTGTTCGCCGCCCGGTTGGCCGCCGCCCTCGGCAACCGGGTCCGCTCCTGCTGACGCCGGCGGGTCATGCCCCGCAGGTCGCGTGGCACACCGCCCTCGTAGCGCGGCAGGATCCAGAACGGCCTGCCGGTCACCGCCGTGGTCGCCACCCCCGCCCCGGCCAGCTCGGCCGCGATCTCGGTGCCGCTGAAGGACATCCCCACCACCGCGACCCGCTTCCCGGCGAACCGTTCCGCGCCGCGGTACTGGCTGCTGTGCAGTGACTCCCCGGCAAAACTCCCCGGCAGCTCGGGCATCCAGGGCCGGGAGAACACCCCGGAGGCGAGCACCGCCGCGGCGAAGACCTCGCGATGCTCCCGCCCCGCCTCGGTCCAGGTCACCGCCCACCCGTCACCCGAGGGCGCGACCTCGCTGACCGCACAGCCATAACGCGGGCTCAGCCCACTCGCGTAGGCGGACAGGTACCCGTGCACCTCGCCCTGGAACGGGTAGTCCCGGGTCCGCTCCGGCCAGGCCTGCTCGGAGAACGAGCACAGCTGGTGCGACAGGTTGGTCGTCATACCGGCCCAGGCCGCGCCGTCGCCCGGCCGCCACACCCCGCCCAGCTCGGTCTTCCGCTCGAACAGCACCGGCTCCAGCCCGGCCGCGCGCGCCGCCCGTGCCGTGGCCAGTCCCGCCGGACCCGCGCCGATGATCGCCAGTCTCGCCCCCACCCCACCGACTGTACGGCCTGGCGCATCAACCGATCAGCTGATTCCCGGTCAACCAGCCGCCCTCCCGGTCCACCGATCCGAGTGATGTCGTGCCGCACTGGCACAGGACAAGCTCATCCCATGCCAGTCATCGAGGTCGACTCCCTGCACAAGCGCTACCGGAACCACGTGGCCGTGGCCGAGGTATCCTTCACCGTCGAGCGCGGCGAGATCTTCGGCGTCGTGGGCCGCAACGGCGCGGGCAAGACCACCACGGTGGAGTGCGTGGAGGGCCTGCGCCGCCCCGACCGCGGCCGGATCTCCGTACTGGGCCTGGATCCCCAGCGCGACGGCCCCGCCCTGCGCGCCAAGCTCGGCGCCCAGCTCCAGCAGTGCCGCCTGCCTGACCGGATCACCGTCCGCGAGGCGCTCCAGCTCTACGCCACCTTCTACCCCAATCCCCTGCCCTGGCAGCAGTTACTCGCCGAACTCGGCCTGACCAAACAGGCGAACACCCGCTTCGAGAAGCTCTCCGGCGGCCAGCAGCAACGCCTGTCCATCGCACTGGCCCTGATCGGCAACCCGGAGATCGCCATCCTGGACGAGCTCACCACCGGCCTGGACCCCCAGGCGCGCAAGGACACCTGGGCGCTGATCGAGGGCATCCGGGACCGGGGCGTCACGGTGCTGCTGGTCACCCACTTCATGGCCGAGGCGGAACGGCTCTGCGACCGGATCGCGGTGCTGGCCGCAGGCCGGGTCGCCGCGATCGACACCCCAGCCGGACTCATGTCCACAGTGGACAATGAGCAGACCGTGCGATTCCGCCCCTCCGCGCCACTGGACCCACACCCGCTGACCACCCTGCCGGAGGTGCACGCGGTACGCCAGGAAGGCCCGGAGGTCATCGTCACCGGCCACGGCAACCTGTTGCACACCTTGACCGCCGCCCTGGCCGCCCAACAGGTCATCCCGATCGACCTCCGCCTGGACCGCGCCACCCTGGACGACGCCTTCCTCACCCTCACCGGCCACCCCCTCACCGAACGCGAGCCCGAGGCCGCCGCATGACCCGCCCCGCCAACCCCGCCAAGGCCACCCATCCGCCCACCCCCGCCAGCGCCACCCCAGCAGCGCCCACCGCCACACCAGCCGCGCCTCCCCCGCCCTCGCCAGCCACCCCAGTCGCCTTTACCCCCGCCGCGCCAGCTCCGCCCGTCCCCACCACGCCAGCCGCCTCCGCCCCGACCGCCGCTCCCCCGGCCCCGCCA
>NZ_JAMHIV010000056.1 GCF_023897065.1 Crossiella sp. SN42 | reverse complement strand
CCGGACCGAGACCTGCACCGGGGTGCCGGTGAAGCCGAACTGCTCGCGGAACTTGCGCTCGATGAACCGGCGGTAGCTCGCCTCCAGGAACCCGGAGGTGAACAGCACCAGCGTCGGCGGGCGCACCCCGGCCTGGGTGGCGAAGAGCACCTTGGGCTGCTTGCCGCTGCGGACCGGGGGCGGGGTGGCCGCGATCAGGTCCGCCAGCCAGGAGTTGAGCTGGCCGGTCGGGATGCGGCGTTCCCAGGAGTTCAGCGCGGTGCGCAGGGCGGGGGCCAGCTTGGCCACCGCGCGGCCGGTGTGCGCGGAGATGTTGACCCGCTCGGCCCACGGGATGCGCTTGAGGTCGCGTTCGAGCTCCCTGGTCATGGCCAGGCGGCGGTCCTCGTCGACCAGGTCCCACTTGTTGAAGGCCAGCACCAGGGCGCGGCCGGCTTCGACGACCATGGTGATGACGCGCTGGTCCTGCTCGCTGATCGGGGTGCTGGCGTCCAGCAGCACGATGGCGACCTCGGCGGTCTCGATGGCCGAGTGCGTTCGCAGTGACGCGTAGTACTCGGCGCCCTGGGCGAAGTTCACCCGCTTGCGCAGACCCGCGGTGTCGACGAAGCGCCAGACCTCGTCGTCCAGCTCGATCAGGGAGTCCACCGGGTCGACCGTGGTGCCCGCGACGTCGTGCACCACCGAGCGCTGCTCGCCGGCCAGCTTGTTCAGCAGGCTCGACTTGCCCACGTTCGGCCTGCCCACCAGGGCGACCCGGCGCGGGCCGCCGACGGGGGCGCGGAAGTCGTCGCGCGGGCTCTCCGGCAGGGTCTCCAGGACCTTGTCCAGCAGGTCACCGCTGCCCCGGCCGTGCAGACCGCTGACCGGGAACGGCTCGCCGAGGCCCAGCGACCACAGCGAGGCCACGTCGGCGTTGAGGCGGTCGTCGTCGACCTTGGTGGCCACCAGGATCACCGGGCGGTCGGCGCGGCGGAGCAGCCGGGCCACGGTCTCCTCGGTGGTGGTGGCGCCGACGGTGGCGTCCACCACCAGCATGATCGCGTCCGCGGTGCGCATGGCGTACTCGGCCTGCGCGGCCACCGCGGCCTGCAGGCCACTGGCGTCGGGCTCCCAGCCGCCGGTGTCGACCACGTTGAACTTGCGGCCGTTCCACATCGCCTCGTAGGTCACCCGGTCGCGGGTCACCCCTGGCACGTCCTGCACGACCGCCTCGCGGCGGCCCAGGATGCGGTTGACCAGGGTCGACTTGCCCACGTTGGGGCGGCCGACCACGGCCAGCACCGGCAACGGCTTGGCGCCGTCGGCCAGGTCGCCGTCCTCGGCCGCGTTCTCCACCGCGGCCCAGTCGGCCTCATCAGTCCATGTGCCGTCCAGGCTCACGCGCTGTCTCCTTCTTGCTGCTCGGCGTTGCCCGGGTACCCGGCACGCATCACGTCCAACTCCGCGACCAGTTCGGCCAGCCGGCCGCGGACCAACTCGGTCGCCTCGGTCAGGGCGGTCTTGCCCTTGCCGGGCGGCAGCGCGAACGGCGTGCCGAAGAGCACGTCCACCCGCGGCCGGAACCGGCGACCCGATCCTTCCGGACGACGGAAACCCCGGCAGGCCACGGGCAGCACCAGAGCGCCACCCGATCGGGCGAGCCAGGCCGCGCCGTTGGCCGCCTTGACCACCTCGCCGGTGCCCCTGGTGCCCTCCGGGAACACGCCGACCAGGCCTTCGCCCTCACGCAGCAGCCGCACCGCGGTCAGCAGCGGCGTCCGGTCCGGGGCGCCGCGGCGCACCGGCAGCTGGCCGAGCCGCCGCAGGAACTTGCCGAGCGGGCCCTGGAACTGTTCGTGCTTGACCAGGAACACCGATCGACGACCGAGCACACAGAACAGTACGGGACCGTCCAGGAAGGCGGTGTGGTTGGCCACCATGACCACCGCTCCGGTGCGCGGGATCCGCTCCCGGTGGTGCAGGTGCAGCCGGAACGGGGTGCGCGCGACCACGGTGCCGATGCCGCGGCACAGGTCGTTGAACCAGGGCCAGGCGCCTTCGGGCAGGCCGCTGGGGTGTTCGGTCACGGCCCGGTCCGCTCCGGCACCGCGCTCAGTCCGTGTGCCTCGGCCAGCTCGACGAGGCGGGTGACCACGCCGTCGATGTCCAGTTCCGTGGTGTCGACCTCGACCGCGTCCTCGGCCTTGCGCAGCGGCGAGGCCTTGCGGGTCGAGTCGTAGGTGTCCCGGCGCCGCACGTCGGCCAACGTCGCCTCCACCGAGACGGCCCGGCCCGCGCGGGCGTCCTGGTCGACCCGGCGCTGGGCGCGGGCCTCGGCCGAGGCGGTCAGGTAGACCTTGAGGTCGGCGTCGGGGGCGACCGTGGTGCCGATGTCGCGGCCCTCGGCCACGATCCGGCCGCCGCCGGCCACCGTCTCGGCGATGATCCGCTGCTGCTCGCCCACGATCAGCGCGCGCACCTCGGGCACCGCGGAGACCGGGGACACCGCGAGGGTGACCTCGGGGCCGCGGATCTCGGCGGCCACGTCCTCGGTGCGCTCCAGGTCGGCCGGGTCGGGATCGGCCAGCTCGATGGTCGGCGCGAGCGGGTCGGTGCCCACCAGCATGCGGGTGGACTCGACCACGGCGAGCACCTTCTCCGCGTCGTTCGGGTCGACTCCGGCGCGCAGCACGGCGAGGGTGGCGGCGCGGTACATCGCGCCGGTGTCCAGGTACCGGGCGCCGAGCGCGGTCGCGAGCCGCCGGGTGACCGTGGACTTGCCGGTGCCCGCAGGACCGTCCACTGCCACCACGCCACGCACGCCCTGTGTCACCGTGAGCCCTCCTCGCCTACCCCAACAAAGGTCCGCCGGATATTGTGCCGCCTCCGCCCGGACCCGCCCGCACCAGCCACAACGGAACTGCCGGTCCAGGTAGTCCCGATGCCGTTGCCGCGACACGGAAATCGGTCTGCCAGCACGGATCCCGGATCCGGGCGGAGGTGGCAGCGGTCACATCCCCGGCGTCAGTTCTTGCCGCCGTCCACCACGATCTCGACCGCGGTGATGCCGGCCGCGCCCGGCGAGACCAGGAATCCCACCGCCGCGGCGACCTCGGCCGCGGTGACCAGTCTGCCGATCGGCGTGCCCGCCGTCACCCCGGCAATGGCGTCGCCGAGCATCCGCTCAGCCCGTTCGGAGGCGATCAGCCCAGGCGTGACCAAGTTGACCGTGACCCCGTCCCGCCCAACCTCCCAGGCCAGGCTGCGCGAGGCACCGTGCAGAGCGGCCTTGGCGGCGGTGTAGGCGACCGCGCCGGGCATGCCCGCGTGCACCAGGTTGGAGGAGATGGACACGATGCGGCCGGGACCGGCGGCGCGCATGCCGGGCAGGACGGCGCGGATCAGGTCGAGGGTGCCCTCGACGTTGTGCCGCACCAGGTTTCGCCAGCTGGTGTCCTCGGCTTCGGTGAAGGTGGCGAAGTCGGGGCGGCGGGCGTCGGTCTGGGGGACCGCGTTGTTGACCAGGATGTTGACGGGGGCGAACCCGGACTGGTCGATGGTGTGGAGGAGGGTGCGGGCGGCGGAGGGGTCGGCCAGGTCGAAGGGCAGGGCGAGTGCGGGGGTGCCGTTGGCGCGGAGCTCGGCGGCGAGTGCTTCGGCTCGGGCGGCGTCGCGCTGGTAGGTGATGACGACTCGGTGGCCAGCCTCGCTAAGCGTCCGGGTGATGGCTGCTCCCAGGAGCCCTGCGCCTCCGGTGACCAGCGCTGTTGTGGTGTGTTTTGTCATGGTGATCTCCCCAGATAGATAGTCGGCTATGTAATTAGTCAGTGGCGTGCGCGGTTGTGATTGATTGACCACTCATGGATGTTGGTGAGTGGTCAATCAATCACCGTTCGGCCGGGGTGACACATAGTTGCGAGCACGGCGCGGGTTCACGCACCGGGCGCGGATCCGAGCACGGCACAGGCCGCGAGCGGAGCACGAATCCGGGCACGGCCCGTGCCGCGTAGGCGAGGCACGAATCCGGCACGGCGTGGCCGCAGGCGGTACCGATCCAAGTACGGCTCGAGTCCCGCGAACGGGACGCGAGTCCAACGGCGACCCGAGGCCGCAAGCGAGATACGAGCCCGCCCGCAACCCGAACCCCGCACGAGAGACACAGGTCCAGCCACAGCCCGAGTTCCGCAAGCGAGGCACAAGTCCGACCGCAGCGCGAACCCCGCAAGCGAGACGCAAGCCCGACCACGGCCCCAACCCCGCAAGCGAGACACAGGTCCGGCCACGGCCCCAACCCCGCAGGCGAGACGCAAGCCCGCGCGCGGGCGCAGCCCCCGCAAGCAAGACACAAGCCTGACCACAGCGCGAACCCTGCAAGCGAGGCACGAGTCCGGCCACGGCCCGAATCCCGCAAGCGAGGCACAGGTCCGACTACGGCCCCAGCCCCGCAGGCAAGACACAAGCCCGAGCGCGGCCCCAGCCCCGCAAGCGAGCGCGAGCCTCTTCGGCGAGGCACGTGTTCGCGCATGGCGTGAGGCCGCAAGCCAGGCACGGATCCGAGTAAAGCGTGGCTCCGCGAGTGAGGACGGATCCGCGCAAAGCTTGGATCCGAGCTAGGCGCAGAACCGCGAGCATCCGCGGGACCGTGAGCAAGGTGTCGAACTGTGAGTGGTCAGTCACTCACCTCGGCTCCGGTGTGAGTGGCTGACCACTCATTGCGGCCGGAGTGAGAGGTAGTGAGCAGCACGGCATAGAGTGGTCGACCACTCACAGGACATGCGACACGGCCAGCGTCACCGTGACCATGAGTGGTTGATCAATCACCGCCGAAGCTGCGTTTCAGCAGCCGCACCAGTTCCGTTCGTTCAGCCGGGGTCAGCCCGGTGCCGAGGCGTTGTTCCGCCTCCTGCCAGGCTGCCTCGACCGCCGGACGGGCCGCGCGGCCGCGTTCGGTGAGCCAGATCCGGACCTTGCGCGCGTCCCGCTCGTGCGCGCCGCGGCGCAGGAACCCCGCGGCCTCCAGGCGTTTTACCGCCTTGGCCACCGTGGGCTGCTCGACGCCCAGCCGTCGCACCAGTTCCGCCTGACACAGGCCGTCCTCCTGCCACAGCTCGTCGAGCAGGAAGTCCTGCCCCGCGGACAGGCCAGCCTCCCCCAGCAACGAGTCCAGCGGCCGCCGCCACCGCTTGAAGGCGGCGAGCAGCTGATAGGAGTCGTGCCGTCGGAGGCTCACCTGGCGATGGTAAAGATATATAGCCGACTATGGATTACGCAAGCACCGGCGCGAGCACCGGAAGAGTTAGGGTGGAAACGTGCATGTCGAGGTCACGCCCCTGCCTGGAATCGGCACTCGTCAGGACTTCCTGACCAAGACCGGCCGCCGGATCGGGGTGATCACCCACCGGGACGGCCACTTCGAGCTGATCGCGTCGAAGTCGGACGATCCGGACTCCTGTGTCGCCTCCATCCCGCTCTCCACCGAGGAGGCCGGCGCGCTGGCCAGCCTGCTGGGCGCCCCGCAGCTGGTGGCGCAGCTGCGCGCGGAGCAGAACGAGCTCGCCGGGGTCACCACCAGGCAGCTGCCGCTCGCGCCGGGCACGCCGTTCGACGGGCGGCCCATGGGCGACACCCAGCTGCGCAGCCGCACCGGCGTGTCCATCGTCGCGGTGGTGCGCGCGGGCACCGTGCACCCCTCCCCCAAACCGGACTTCATCCTCGGCGGCGGCGACCTGCTCGTGGTCGTGGGCACCGGTCCGGGCCTGAAGGCCGCGGCGGACATCCTCGACAAGGGCTGAGCCGCATGCACCACACGGCGTTGGCCCTGATCGAGCTGGGCGCGGTGTTCTTCGGCCTCGGCCTGCTCGGCAGGCTGGCCTGGAAGATCGGCGTCTCCCCCATCCCGTTGTACCTGATCGGCGGGGTCGCCTTCGGCAAGGGCGGCCTGATCCCGCTGACCGGCATCGAGGAGTTCACCGGCATCGCCGCCGAGATCGGCGTGGTGTTGCTGCTGTTACTGCTCGGCCTGGAGTACTCGGCGAACGAGCTGGTCACCGGACTCAAACGGTCCTGGCTGGCCGGTGTGGTCGACCTGGTGCTCAACGCCACCCCCGGGGTCGCGGCCGCGCTGATCCTCGGCTGGGGCCCGATCGGCGCGCTGGCCATGGGCGGGGTCACCTACATCTCCAGCTCCGGCATCGTGGCCAAGGTGCTGGGCGACCTCGGCCGCCTCGGCAACCGGGAGACCCCGGTGGTGCTGTCCATCCTGGTCTTCGAGGACCTGGCGATGGCGGTCTACCTGCCGGTCCTGACCGCGCTGCTGGCCGGGGTCAGCTTCTGGGGCGGACTGTCCACAGTGGGCATCGCCCTGTTCGCGGTCACCGTGGTGCTGCTCATCGCGATCAAGTTCGGCCGCTACGTCTCGGCCATGGTCGACAGCCCCGACCCCGAGGTCTTCCTGCTCCGGGTGCTGGGCCTGGCCCTGCTGGTCGCGGGCCTCGCCTCGCAGCTCCAGGTCTCCGCCGCGGTCGGCGCCTTCCTGCTCGGCATCGCCATCTCCGGCTCCACCGCGGAGAACGCCACCAAGCTGCTGGAACCCCTGCGCGACCTGTTCGCCGCGGTCTTCTTCGTGGTCTTCGGCCTGAACACCGACCCGCGCGACGTCCCCCCGGTGCTCGGCGTGGCGGTGGCGCTGGCAGTGGTGACCACGGCGACGAAGATGCTCACCGGCTGGTTCGCCGCCGGGCAGCAGGGCATCGCCAGACTCGGCAGGCTCAGAGCGGGCTCGGCGCTGGTGGCCCGCGGTGAGTTCTCCATCGTGATCGCCGGGCTGGCGGTGGCCTCCGGGGCGGTGGACTCACAGCTGGCGCCACTGGCCACGGCCTACGTGCTGCTGATGGCGGTGTTCGGGCCGGTGGCCGCGCGCGTGGTGGAACCGTTGGCGCGCAAGGCGGTCGCGCTCAGGGCGAGAACGGCGTAGCGGAGTCGCGGCGGGCGGCCGCGACTCCGGAGCGACCGGTCAGTCCAGGCAGAACTCGTTGCCCTCGGGGTCGGTCATGATGAGGTGACCTCCGGCCAGCGGCGGCTCGGGCTCGTGCCGGGACACCCGGGTGGCCCCGCGGGCGACGAGCCGCTCGGCCGCTTCCTCCAACGCCGCCATCCGTTCCTCCCCCACCAGGCCTGGCGCGGCGCGCACGTCAAGGTGCACCCGGTTCTTCGCCTGCTTTCCTTCCGGCACGCGCTGGAAGAACAGCCGCGGTCCCGCGCCATCCGGGTCGATCACCGCGGAGGCGTCGTTGTGCCGCTCGGGCGGGATGCCGAACGCGGTCAGCGCCTGCGGCCAGGAGTCGAAGCCCTGCGGCGGGCCCTGGACGCGGTAGCCGAGGGCGTCGGCCCAGAACGCGGCCAGTGCGGCCGGGTCGGCGCAGTCGAAGGTGATCTGGACGTCGCGGGCCATGTCAGCTCGTCTCCTGTCGGGTGTGCCGGTAGAGGTCGCGGAGCAGGCAGACCTCGGCCAGGTGGTGGATCGCTTCACGGTTGATGTGCAGGACCAGCGCGGCCAGCGGGTGCTCGGCGTACGGGCCCTCGGCCTCGCCGCACGGGCGGGCGAGACCGGCTTCGCCGAGGGACTCGACCCCGGCCAGCCACCTGGTGTACTCCGCGTCGAGCTGCTCCAGCGCGGTGGCCGCGGTCGGGGCGTAGTCGAAGGCGAAGTAGTCGGCAGGCGGGCCGCCGAAGTGCGCGGCGTTGCGCATCGCGAACACGCCGACGATGACGTGCGCGAGCCGCCAGGCGATGGTGGTCAGCGGCGGCGGGCCGGGCTCGGGCACGGCGAAGTCGATGGTCATCGCGCCGGAACCGCCCGGCATCGACGCGGTGCCGGTGCCGCGCGGGCGCACGTTCCAGCAGCCGGGCGCGGGCTCCCAGAAGTACTCCTCGTCGGTGAGGCCGTCGAGGCGTGGGCGCAGCTGCTGGGTCCAGTGCCAGCTGAGCTGGTCGCGGAGCAGGTGGTTCCAGGTCTCGGTCATGGCGGTCAGCCTGCCGCAGATAGCGGACAGCTGCCTTCCGCGATTCGTGCCACGATGGGTGGGTGTCCGTGGAGGCGACCACCGAGCGAGTGCTGCGGCTGCTGGAGCTGTTGCAGCGCAGGCCGTCCTGGACCGCCACCGAGCTGGCCGCCGAACTCGGGGTCACCGACCGTTCGGTCCGGCGTGATGTGGAGCGGCTGCGCGCCATCGGCTACCCGGTGCTGGCCACCTCCGGGGTCGGCGGCGGCTACCAGCTCGGCGCGGGCACCCGGCTGCCGCCGCTGCTGTTCAACGACGAGGAGGCGATCGCCACCGCGGTGTCCCTGCGGCTGGCCGCGGGTGGCACGGTGGCCGGGGCGGGTGAGGCGGCGTTGCGCGCGCTGGCCAAGCTGGACCAGGTGATGCCGCCCCGGTTGCGGGCCGAGGTGCGCGCGGTGCAGCTGGCCACCGACCTCCTGCTGGGGCCGGGGATCGAGATCGACGCCGAGCTGCTGATGACGCTGGCCCGCGCCTGCCGGGACGCCGTCCGGGTCCGGTTCCGCTACGCCGCCCGCGGGGGCGCGGAAGCCGAACGCACGGTCGAGCCGGTCCGCCTGGTGGCCACCCAGCGCCGCTGGTACCTGATGGCCTGGGACACCGACCGCGCGGACTGGCGCACCTTCCGCCTGGACCGCATGCGCGAGCTGGTCGCCACCACCTGGCGCTTCCGGCCAAGGGAACACCCGGATCCGGCCGCCTACGTGCAGCACTCGGTGGCCGAGGCGCCGTACCGGCATCTGGCCAGGGTGCGGGTGCACGCGCCGGCCGGGCGGATCCGCGAGCTGGTGCCGCCGCAGGTGGGACGGGTGGAGGAGGACGGGGAGGGGTGTTGCGTGCTGGTGGTCGGCGGCGTGGACCTGGACTGGATCGCGGTGCACGTGGCGCGGCTGGGTTTTCCCGCCGAGGTCCTGGAACCGCCGGAGCTGCGCGCGGCCATGGGGCGGCTGGCCACCCGGCTGGCCGCGATGGCCGGTGGCGACCGATCTGCCCCCGGCTCGGCGACGGTGGCCAGTGACGACCGATCCGCCCCCGGCCCGGCGACGGTGGCCGACGGCGACTGACCAGCCCCGGCCCGGCGACCGCGATCGCCGGGACGGGGCGTCACCGCACGGTCAGCAGTACAGGTTCCCGCCCGGAGCGACTCCGACGATCCCGGTGAAGCGCTGGTAGGCGCTGACCCGGCTCTGCACCTGCGCCGGGTTCTTGCCATCGCACTCCAGGGATCCGTTGATGCTCCGGATCGTCTGCCCGAACCCGTGGCCGTTGACCATCGCGTTGTGCGGCGTCATGGTGCCCGGTCCGTTCTGCGTGTTCCAGTACCAGAGCGCGGTCTTCCAGGCCACCGCCGGGTCGTTCTGCACCAGGTACGGGTTGTTCAGCAGGTCGATGCCGAGCGCGTCGCCCGCCGCCTTGTAGTTGAAGTTCCAGCTGAGCTGGATCGGGCCGCGACCGTAATAAGCGGCCTGGCCTGCCGGGCAGCCGTAGGGCTGGCCGCGGTCGCAGTAGTGCGGGTAGTTCGCGGTGTTCTGCTCCACGATGTGCACCAGGCCACCGGTCTCGTGGTTGGCGTTGGCCAGGAAGGCCGCGGCCTCCTGCTTGCGGACCTCGTCGGTGCCGGTCTTGGCGAAACCGGGGAAGGCGGCGACCGCGTTGAGCAGGCCCTGGTAGGTGTAGAAGGGGTTCCGGCTCGGGAACATCTGGTTGAACTGGGCCTCGCTGACCACGAACGCGCCGGGGTTGCCGGGGCCGGGGTCGCCGCCGCAGGCGTACGGCTCCCAGTACCAGGTGCTGATCACCGGGTCGTAGCCCGGGTTCTCGTGCTTGGCGCGGTAGTACTTTCCGTCGGTGTAGCGCACGATCGAGCCCGCGGCGTAGAACTGGCCGGCCACCCAGTTCGGGTGGTTGCAGGCCGGGGTGCCCGGACCGCCGCCGCCGTCACAGGCGCCCTGGTCGGCCCAGACCTGGGCGCCGCCAGGGGTTTCGTTCTGGGTCCACCACTTGGCGGAATAGTTGCGGCCGTTGTGCGAGACCTGGGCGCCGCCGTTGTACTGCTGGCCGGCGTTCCAGGCGGCGGCACAGGCCGCGGCTTCGGCTTGCGGGGCTGGGGCGAACAGGGCGAGCGCGCCCGCGACCACCGCGGCCAGGGCGAGTCCGATGAGACGTTTCATGGTGGCTCCTTCAAGCTCTGCGCAGGGATCAGAGTCAGCCGCCGATGGCGCGGAGCAGCATCGGCAGGGAACGCTTCAGGGCGCGTTCCCAGTAGGGCCAGGTGTGGCGACCGGCCCCGTAGAGGTCCGTGCTCACCCGCACACCGTTGCGCCGCAGCTCTTCCGCCAGCGACACGGTCTGCTCGCCGAGCAGCTCCTCCACCCAGTCGCGACCCGACCCCGGTGGGTCGAGCGGTCCTGGCCGACCGTCCCCTGTGGACAGATGAACCGGGGTGTGGCGCAGCCGGGCGGCCAGGTCGAACGGGTTGTGCGCGCGCCAGAGTCGTTCCTGGGCAACGGGATCGCCCCACAGCACGTTCTTGTCGAAGCCGCGCTCGGTGAGGATCCGCTGCACCAGGTCGGTGCTGCGCGCGCCCTGGTAGCGGGTGTGCACCACGCCGCTGTAGGCCGCGGCGTAGCTGAAGAAGCCGGGATGCCTTGCCGCGTAAGAGAGTGCGCCGAAGCCGCCCATGGACAGCCCGGCCACCGCGCGACGCTGGTTCACCCGGAACTCCTTCTCCAGCAAGCGTTTCAGCTCCACCAGGTGGAACCGCTCCCACGCCGGACCGCCGGAAATCCAGTTCGAGTAGAACCCAGCCGCCCCGCCCTCGGGCATCACCACCAGCGCCCGCGCCGCCGCGGTGGCCGCCGCGCCGTCCATGTTGACCGTCCAGGACCGGTACCCGGTCTCGCCCTCGCAGCAGCCGTGCAGCAGGAACAGCGTCGGCCAGCGCCGTCCCGGCTGTTCCCGGTAGCCGGCGGGCAGCAGGACGCGGACGCCAACCTCCTTGCCACCCAGGGCGTCCGAGCGCACCGCTAGCTCCACCAGGCGCTCGGAGAGCGTGGTGGAGCGGATGATCCGCGCGCCGGTCTCCGCCGCGGTGGCCGGGACGGCGAGGAAGACGTTGAGCAGCAAGGCGAAGCTGAGTAGCAGCGTGCGCAGGCGCATGGGGTTCCCCCTGGTGGCGTGGCGGGAGTGAGGGGCGGTCCGCGCACCCGGATGGGAGGTGCGGCTGCGCGGACCGCCGGTCAGTGGCGGGTCAGCCGAGTGAGTTCAGGTGCGGCTTGACCGTGTTGGCGAACTGCTTGCCGTTGCTGTGGTCCCAGTTGATCGACCAGGTCATCACGCCGCGCAGGTTCGCCGCCGCGCTGGCCGGCTTGAAGCTGCCGCAGTTCTGCAGCTTGGCCAGGCAGCTGACCGCGTTGTTCACCACCGAGGGCGCGACGTACCCGCTGCCCGCACCCCGCGTCGAGGCTGGCAGGCCGAGGGCCACCTGGTCCGGGCGCAGCACCTTGAGCAGGATGCAGGCCTGGCCGGTGATGAAGTCGACGCTGCCCTGGCTCACCACGCCGCCGTTGCAGTCGTTCATCGACCCGGAGTTGTAGTACTGGGTGTGCACCACGGTCAGGATGTCCTTGGTGGCCTCGATCAGCGGCATGTACCGGCCGCTGGGCTGCACGTCCAGGGTCTGCGGCGCCATGGTGTAGATGAAGTTCGCGCCGAAGGTGTTGCGCAGCTGGCGGACCGCGCTGGCCACGTTCTGCGCGTGCAGCCCGTGCTCCAGGTCGATGTCCACCCCGTCCACGCCGAACTTGCGCAGCAGCCCGGTCATCGTCTCCACGAACGCGCTCACGTTGGCCGCGCTGCTGAAGTCGACGTTGCCCTTCTCGCCGCCGATGGAGAAGACGAACCGCTTGCCCTGGGCCCGTTTCGCCGCGATGTCGGCGATCAGGTCCGCGTCGGAGTAGCCGCCCAGCGCGCTGGAGAGGCCGGGGTCCACGCTGAAGCCGACCGCGCCGGGCCTGGTGGTGAGCGCGTCGGCGAAGGCGATCGCGATCAGGTCGTACTGCGGGTCGATGTCCCTGATCCGCAGGTTGGCCGCGCCGTTGACGAAGTTCTGCCAGTAGCCGGTGAGGATCCGCTTGGGCAGCGCGCCACCGGGGTTGCCGCTGTCGGCGGTGGTGGTGCCGGTGACGGTGGCCGAGCGGGCCGACTCACCGGCGGTGTTGTAGGCGCTGACCTGGTAGGTGTAGCTGGTCGACGGGCTCAGGCCGGTGTCGGTGTAGGAGGTGCCGGTGACGCTGCCGACCCGGCTGCCGCCGCGGTAGACGTGGTACCCGGCCGCGCCGCTGACCGCGGTCCAGCTCAGCGAGAGCGAGGAGTTGGTGGCCGACCCGGCGGTCAGGCCGCTCGGGCTGGCCGGGGCCTGCGGGTCGGGGTCGCCGCTGCCGGGCGGGCCGGTCAGCGTCACGTCGTCGACGAAGTAGGCGCCGGTGCCGTACCAGCCGTGCGTGTACACGGTGACCCGGCTGGTGTTCGCGCCGGTGGTGAACTTGGTGGTGAGCTGGCTCCAGGAGCTGCCGCCGTGGGTCCAGGTGCTCACATCGGTGGTGCCGGTGCCGCTGGCGCCGAGGTAGGTGTAGCTGCCCTGCACCCAGGCCGAGAGCGTGTAGCTGGAGTTCGGCTTCACCGCCACCGACTGCGCGCAGCGGGCGTTGTCCTGCCCGGAGGGCGTGCTGGTCAGCGCGGCCGAGCCGGACCGGACCGGGGTGGTCACGGTGCCGCCGCCCGCGGTGCAGGTCCAGCCCGCGGTGCTCTGCTCGAACCCTGGGTTGGCCACCAGGTTCGGCTCGGCCGCGGCGGCCGGGACGCCCAGCCCCAGCGCGGCCGTGGCCACGGCTACCAGTCCCACCAGCAGTTGCCGACGTCTGCGCGTCACAACAACCTCCACACCTCAAGAGCAACGGACAACCGTTTGGCGGCGGTGTTGTTGCTCTCGGCGCGGACCCTGTCATCCGGGTCACACCGAGACCGGCGTGCACCCAAAATGGACTAGACCACTCGGCATGTCAAGAGTGTGAACAGATCACCTCATCGCGCAACTCCCTGTTGGGCGAACGGGATCGCGGCGGCGTGCTGCTCCGATCGGCCGAACGGGTTGCGCCACAGGCCTCTGCGAGCCAGCACCGGCAGCACCCCCTCGCCGAACCAGTAGGCCTCCTCCAGGTGCGGGTGGCCGGAGAGCACGAACTCCTCGATGCCCAGGGCGTGGTACTCGGCGATCCGGTCGGCGACCTCCTCGTGGCTGCCCACCAGCGCGGTGCCCGCTCCCCCGCGCACCAGCCCGACCCCGGCCCACAGGTTCGGCGAGATCTCCAGCCCGTCGGTGGAGCCGCCGTGCAGCGCGCGCATCCGCCGCTGCCCCTCGGACTCGCTGCGCGCCAGGCCTTCCTGCACCGAGGCGATGGTGGCCGGGTCCAGCGCGTCCAGCAGCCGCTGCGCCTCGGCCCAGGCCTGCCGCGCGGTGTCCCTGGCGATCACGTGCAGCCGGACGCCGAAGCGCACCACCCGTCCCTGCGCCTCGGCGAGGGAACGGATCCAGGCGACCTTCTCCGCGACCTGCTCCGGCGGCTCGCCCCAGGTGAGGTACACCTCGGCGTGCCGGGCCGCGACCTGGCCCGCGGCGGGCGAGGAGCCGCCGAAGTAGATGGGCGGCACCGGATCCGGCACCCTGGTCAGCTCCGCGCCCTCCACCGCGAGGTGGGTTCCGGTGTGGGTGACCCGTTCCCCGCGCCACAACCGGCCCACGATATCCAGGAACTCGCCGGTGCGGGCGTACCGCTGGTCCTTGGTCAGGAAGTCGCCGTGCGCGCGCTGTTCCTGGCTCTCGCCGCCGGTGACCACGTTGAGCAGCAACCGTCCGCCGGAGTGCCGCTGGTAGGTGGCGGCCATCTGCGCGGCCAGGGTCGGTGAGAGCAGCCCCGGCCGGAAGGCGACCAGGAACTTCAGCCGCTCGGTGACCTCGGTGAGCATCGCGGTGGACAGCCAGGCGTCCTCGCACCAGGCCCCGGTCGGGGTGAGCGCGCCGGCGAAGCCGAGCTGTTCGGCGCTGCGCGCGATCTGCCCGAGGTAGGCCAGGGTGGCCGGGCGGGCGCCACCGGCGGTGCTGGTGTGCACGCCGTGGCCGCCGCCGACCAGGTAGCGGCTGTCGCCGTAGGTGGGCAGGAACCAGTGGAAGGTCAGGGTCATCGAAGTTCCCGTCAGCTAGCGGCGAGGAGTTCGCCGTGGCGGCGGTGCACCGCGGCGGAGAAGGTGTCCACAATGGACAGCAGGGTGCTTTCCGCCTCCGGCGCGAGGGTGATGCCGGTGTCGGTGCGCTGGATGAGCTTGTCCAGCACGAAATAACCTTGGGTGACGTGGTGCGCGCCGAGGGAGTTGAGCACCGGGCGCAGCGCGTAGTCCAGGGCCAGCACGTGCGCGGGGCTGCCGCCGGTGAGCAGCGGCAGCACCACCTTGCCGGTGAAGGCGAACTGCGGCAACAGGTCCAGCAGCGACTTGAGCACGCCGGTGTAGGCCGCCTTGTACACCGGCGAGGCCACCACCAGCCCGTCCGCCCGCGCGATCTCCGCGACCACCTCGGCGATCCGGGGTTCGGCGGCGTCGGCGGCCAGCAGCGACTCGGCGGGCAGCTCGCGGACCGCGACCGTGCGCACCCGGTGCTCCTGCCCGGCCAGCCGGTCGGCGAGCCGCTCCACCAGTGCGGCGGTTCTTGAGGTGGCGGAAGGACTGCCGGAGATCACCAGGATCGAGGTCATCGGGTCTCCCTAGATGAGTCCGTGCCGGGGCGGGTGCTCGCCGGTCAGGGTGTGGCGGCCGATGTGCTGGATCTTCCAGCGCACCGGGTCGTGCAGGGTGTGCGTGCGGGCGTTGCGCCAGTGCCGGTGCAGGTTCAGCTCGTCCAGCGCCGAGCGGGTGCCGGCGACCTCGAACAGGGCGTTGGTCACCTCGATGGCGGCCCGGTCGGCGGCCACCTTGGCCACCGCCACCGCGACCGAGGCGGCGGCCGCGGTGGTGTCGGCCAGGTTCGCCCTGGCCCGGTCGACCTCGGCGGCCGCCGTGGCCAGCAGCGCCTCCGCGCCGCGCACCGCCACGGTCAGCTCGCCGAAGCGCTGGATGGTCAACGGGTCCTGATCCGCCCGCTCGGCCCCGCTCTCGAACCACGGGCGGCTGCGGGTGCGCACGAACTCCGCGGCCTCGGCCAGCGCGCCACCGGCGATACCGGCGTCGATGGCCGCGTGCAGCAGCTGGGCCACCGCGCCGTGCAGCTGCGGACCGGTGAAGGTCCGGTGGTGCGGCACCACGTGCCCGGCAGGCACCCGCACCTCCGCCAGCCGCACGGTGCCGCTGGCGGTGGTGCGCTGTCCCATGCCGTTCCAGTCATCCACAATGGACAGTCCAGGTGCGTCCGCTGGCACGTAGGCGACCTGCAACTTGTCCTCGGGATCCTTGGCCAGCACCGGGATCCAGTGCGCGAACAGCGCGCCGGTGCTGTAGTGCTTGACCCCGTTCAGCGTGAACTCCGCCGGCCCGGCCGGGGTCAGCCGGGTCCGGTAGTCCTGCACGTGCTTGGTCCCGGCTTCGGACTGCGCGTTGCCGAATCGCTTGCCCGCCAGCAGTTCGGCGAAGAAGAACCGCTGCTGTTCCGGGGTGCCCTGGGCGCGCAGCACGTTGACGTAGGCGAAGTGGCTCTGCGGGATCTGCGCCAGGTTGGGGTCCGCGGCGGCCAGCAGCCGGAACACCTCGGACAGCGTGGTGGTGGCCACGTCGGCGCCACCGTGGGCGGCGGGCACGGTGAGGCCGAGCAGTCCGCTGGCCGACAGCTCGGCCAGTTCGGCCTCGGGCAGCCTGCGGTGCGCGTCGCGGTCGGCGGCCCCGGCGGCGAACTTCGCCGCGAGCTGGGCCGCCACCGCCAGCGCCTCGGCGTCGCCGCGGATCACCCGCACCGACGCCGAGGCTGGGATGGTGGTCATGAGTACCAGGTGGGCGCGGGGATCTCGTCGCGGAGCAGGTACACCCCGACCTCGGCCCGCTTGTAGGCCACCGGGTCGTGCAAGGTGTGCGTGCGCACGTTGCGCCAGAACCGGTCCAGGCCCTGGCTGGACGCGGTGGCCCGCGCCCCGGTCACCTCGAAGATCCGGTTGGTCACCTCCAGCGCGACCTCGGTCGCCCTGGCCTTCACCGCGGCCACCCGCACCTCGTGCTCGCCGCGCCGCCGTTCGGTGAGCGCGTCCGGGTCGTCGTGGATGTGTTGCGCCTCAACGGCCACCTGGTCGGCGAGGGCTTCCACCGCCCAGAGTTTGCTGGCCAGGTCGCCGTAGGTGTCGATCACGTGCGGCTCGTCCACCGCCCGCTCGTAGGGGGAGTACAGCCAGGACCGGCTGTGCTCGCGGGTGTAGGTGGCCGCGGTCTCCAGCGCGCCCTTGGCGATGCCGAGGTAGAAGTTGACGAACACCAGCTGGATGGCGGGCACGTTGATCGTGTTGTAGACCCTGGGCTGGAACACCTTGTTCTCGAACCCGGCGGCCGAGGCCCAGTCCACGTGCACGTCCCGGATCTCCACGCTGCCGCTCTCGGTGAGCCGCTGCCCGAGGTTGTCCCAGTCGTCGCCGAAGACGATGCCGGGCTGGTCGGAGGGCACGATGGCGAAGATGTGCGTGTCAGTGCCCTGCAACACCCCTTCCAGCACGGTGACGTCGGAGACCTTGCTGCCGGTGGAGAAGGACTTGCGTCCGTTGTAGACGATGGTGTCGCCGTTGTCGGTGATCACCAGGTCGTTGTCGCGCGGGTTGACCGCGCCGCCGAAGAACCAGCGGTGCTTGGCCGCGGCCTCCTCCACCGCGGCGATCTGCGCCGGGGTGCCGACCAGCCGGGCGGCCCAGGCCCACAGGTAGTGGTAGCCGAGCAGCTGGCCGATCGAGCCGTCGGCCTTGGCCACCTCGCGGATCACCTGGTAGGCGGTGACCCAGTTCTGGCCGCCGCCACCGTGTTCGGCCAGAGCGAGCAGGGTGACCAGGCCGGAGTCCTTGAGCAGCTGGACTTCCGCGTACGGTGTGGCCCCGGCCTTGTCGCGGGCGACCGCGTCCACGGCGAGGATGGCGGCCACCTCACTGGCGCGCTCGAGCCACTCCGCGGGGGTGCGCGGCTGGGGACGGTTGTCGAAGGTGGCCGCGGAAGAT
Organism: Crossiella sp. SN42; assembly: GCF_023897065.1. Lineage (GTDB taxonomy): Bacteria > Actinomycetota > Actinomycetes > Mycobacteriales > Pseudonocardiaceae > Crossiella. The sequence continues at coordinate 27,909 of NZ_JAMHIV010000056.1, read as the reverse complement.
GCCACAGGGCGCGCTTCGGTGTTGGTCATGACTCAGACTCCCGTTCCAACCGGCTCGCCCAGTGGGGATCCCTGGTGGGCGGCCTCGGCTTCCAGCTCACGGACGATGGGCAGCACGTTCTTGCCGAAGTACTCGACTTCTTCCAGGTAGTGCAGGAATCCGAGCAGCAGCAGATCCACCCCGCGCCGCTTGTACTCCACGATCCGGTGCGCGATCTGCTCCGGGGTGCCGATCAGCTTGCTGCGGAAGCCGTCGTTGTACTGCACCAGGTCCTCGAAGCTGGAGTCCGCCCACATCCCGCGTTTGTCCGAAGTGGACTGACCGGCCTGGGCGACCGCGTCCCGGAACCCGTGCACGGCCTCGACGTTGGCCTTGGCGATGATCTCGCGCAGCACCTCCTTGGCCTCGGCCTCGGTGTCCCTGGCGATGAGGAAGGCGTTGAGTCCAAAGCGGACGGTGCGCCCGTTGGCCGCCGCCGCGCCCTTGACCTCGCTGACCTGCTCGGTCACCCCGTCGAAGTCCTTGCCGTTGCTGAAGTACCAGTCCGAGACCCGACCGGCCATGGCGCGGGCGGCGGTGGAGTTGCCGCCCTGGAAGATCTCCGGATGCGGCCGGTCCGGCACGTCCACGGGTTTGGGTTTGAGGTCGAAGTCGTGCAGGCGGTAGAAGTCACCGCGGAACTCCGCGGCCTCGGAGGTCCAGATCTCGCGCAGCACCCGGATGAACTCCTCCGAGCGGCGGTAGCGCTCGTCGTGCTCCAGCCAGGGTTCGCCGAGCTTGGTGAACTCGTCCTTGAACCAGCCGCTGACCACGTTCACCGCGGCCCGGCCGCCGGAGAGGTGGTCGGCGGTGGCGATCAGCTTGGCCAGCACGCCCGGCTGCCAGAGCCCGGGGTGCACCGCGGCGATCACCTTGAGCCGCTGGGTGGCCAGCAGCAGGGCGAGGCTGAAGCTGGTGGACTCGTGCTGGTAGGCGGCGCCGTAGCTGGCGATGTAGCGGACCTGGCTCAGCGCGTACTCGAAGCCGTTGTCCTCGGCGAGGACGGCCAGTTTCCGGTTGTACTCATAGCCCCAGTCGGTGCGTTGTTCGATGTCGCTGGTGACCAGGCCACCGCTCACATTCGGCACCCAGTAGGCGAACTTCAACGATTCGGGAGTGGATAGGGACACAGCTCTCTCCAGCCGGTCGGAAAAGAAAGATCAAGAATTCCCGGGCAGGCCGAAAAAGGACGGCACGCCAACGGGTTGAGGTGAAGATGTCCTGGTCAGGGACTAGCTGAGAGAGTTCGGACAGCCTTGAGCGGCGACACGGACGAGGTCGACGTGCCGGCGCCGGACGAGAGGCGTCGAATGGGACACGCCAATGATGGCAACAGGTTCGCCGACCGCTGTCAACGCCGCATTTGCGGGAATCCCGTTCCCTGGGACGTGATTGACCGGCCGCCGCGCCATTCCTAGCGTGCGAATCATGAACCGGGGAACCCTGGTGGTCCTGCCTGGCCGCGGCGAGCACGCGGACCGCTATTCGAGGTTGACCGCGCGGCTGGCGGTCGACGGCTACCAGGTGCGGGTCGTGGACCTGCCCGAGCCAGAACCGGCCCTCGCCCTGGCCCGCGTGCACGCGGCGGCCACCGAAACCGAGGGTCCGCTGTACCTGCTGGGCGCGGACACCGGCGGGCTGCTCGCGCTGCACGTGGCGCGGTTCGAGCCCTCGGTGCGCGCGGTCGTGGCCGCCGGGGTGCCCGGCGGCGCGCTGCCCGCCGGCGGCGAGACGCTGGACTTCGACGACGAGCTGCGACTGCGGCTGCACGGCGAGGACCAGCGCGCCGAGCTGGCCGCCGACGCGGGGCTGCGGCGTGGCGAGCTGCTGCGCACCCCGGTGCCGCCCGCGCTGGCCGAGTCCGCGCTGGCCGGTGGGCCGGACCTGCCGGTGCTGGTGCTGCACGGCGACTCGGACGTGCTGTGCCCGCCGCTGACCGCCCGGACGCTGGCCCTGCGGCTGCGCCGATCACGCTTCGTCACCGTGGCCGAGAGCAGGCACGACGTCCTGCACGACAGCCATCACCGGAGCGTAGCGGCACAGATCGTGCAGCTGTTGGAGCAGACGAGGACCAGTCGCTACTCCACCCCGGCGCTGCGGGTCTCCATCCGCTCTACGTTCTGACACCACGTCCCCGGAAGGGGGGACAACGCGGCACCAAGATCGGGTGATTCGCCGTGGTGCCGCCACGCGGAATCGGACATGAGCGCTTACCGTCCGCGACATGACCTTCTCAACCCTGGGTGCAAGGTCGTTGACGCTGGCCACCCTCGCGGTACTACTGCTCACCGGTTCCGTCCCGGCCCTGGCCGAGGAGTCCGGCGCGGAACGCGCGTTCGCCGGGGCGGGCGCGGCCGCCGAGGCCAGGGACGGCACCGAGTTCCAGCCCAGCGGCAAACCGCTCGGACTGGATGTCAGCGGCCATCAGGGCGAGGTCAACTGGGCCGAGGTGAAGCGCAAGGGCGCGACCTTCGCCTACGTGAAGGCGACCGAGGGCACCGGCTTCAAGAACCCGCGCTTCGCCCAGCAGTACCAGGGTTCCTACGACGTCGGCCTGATCCGCGGTTCCTACCACTTCGCGCTGCCGGACCGCTCCAGCGGCGCGGCGCAGGCGAGCTACTTCCTCGGCAACGGCGGCGGCTGGTCCGGTGACGGGCGGACCCTGCCCGGCGCGCTGGACATCGAGTACAACCCTTACGGCCCAGCGTGTTACGGCAAGAGCCCGGCGGACATGGTGGCCTGGATCCGCGACTTCAGCCAAACCTACGCCCAGCGCGCCAAGCGGCACCCGACCATCTACACCACGACCAACTGGTGGAAGACCTGCACCGGCAACAGCGCGGAGTTCGGCAAGACGAACCCGCTGTGGCTGGCCAGGTACGCCGACGCGCCGGGGGAACGGCCGGCCGGCTGGGACTGGCACACCTTCTGGCAGTTCAACGACAAGGGCACGTTCCCCGGTGACCAGAACGAGTTCAACGGCTCCCTGGAACGACTTCAGCTCTTCGCCAAGGGTTAGACCGTGTCCCGGCCTAACCGCCCAGCCACCGCACGAACGGCGTCTCCGCGGTGAACCGCGGCCAGCCCGGATCCCCGTGCGTGGCAAAGGAAACCCAGTTGCCGTTGACCTCGCGGGCCAGCTCGGCAGGCGGTCGCTCGCCCTCCAGGCCGGAGTGCCCCAGGTTGTCGAAGACGAACCCGAGCTCCAGCCCGTGCGCCGCCCCCACGCCCGGCAGTGGCGAGCGCCAGCCGAACTCGTAGAGGTAGGTGGCCGCGGCGCCGGTCCTGGACTCGGCGAGGGTGTAGGCCGGTTCCCGGAACAGCTGCTCGGTCAGCGCGGCCGCCACGCCCTCGTCCCGGACGAGCAGGCTCAGCTCGTCGGAGTTGGTGCCCAGCAACAGCTCCACGTCCCGGCCCGCGCCGGCCAGCAGCGCGTCGAAGGGATGCCCGGGCAGCACCTGGCCGTCCACCACCGGCCCGAAGGCCATCGAGGAGGCGACCACGGTCTCGCCCCAGCGCAGCGGATCCGGATCGGCCAGCACCGCCAGGGTCAGGTCGGTGGCGAGCTCGGCCAGCCGCGCCGGTTCGACCTCGGCCAGTCCCGCCACGGTGGCCGGGACCCCGGCCAGGCCGGCCAGCTCCTTGGCCATCCGCTCAGCGTCCACAGTGGACAGAGCCGACCGGGGGGTCGCGCTCTGCGCCACCGCCCGCCGGAACAACCCGGTGTCCAGGGACAGCAGGGCCAGCACCGAACCGGCGCCCGCGGAGCTGCCGCTGATGGTGATCCGGTCCGGGTCGCCGCCGAAGCCGGCGATCTCCCGGCGGACCCAGTCCAGCGCGGCCAACTGGTCCAGCAGGCCCCGGTTGGCCGGCGCCCCTGGCAGCTGGGCGTAACCCTCCGCGCCGAGCCGGTGGTTGAGGGAGACGAACACCAGGCCGCGCGCGGCGAACGCGCGGCCGTCGTAGATCGGCTGGGCCGAGGACCCGGTGACGTGCGCGCCACCGTGGATCCACACCAGCACCGGCCGCCGCGCGTCGTCCGCGCCCGGCGTCCACACGTTGAGGTTGAGGTACTCCGCGCCCGCGATGGCCGGTTCGACCAGCAACTCCAGTCCCGTCCGGCGCAGGCTGGCCGAGGGCGCGGTGGCACCGAACTCGGTGGCCTCCCGCACCCCGGGCCACGGCCGCACCGGTTCCGGCGCGGCGAACCGCCCGGCGCCCCGTGGCGCGGCCGCGTAAGGAATACCCAGGAAACGGACGACGCCGCCGTCCTGCCGACCACGGACCCGGCCGCTGGAGGTGGTCGCCAGGACCTCGGTCACCGCGCGGCTCCCTGGAACCACGGCGGCGGCAGGTCCGGCGGGCCGGCCCACCACGGAAAGCCCTTACCCCCCGGGCAGACAACCTTCATCGGTCTTTCCTCGTTCTTCCGGTGCTCCTGGAGCCCCCAGCCAGGCATCCGGCCATCCTCCAAGCGCAGCATAACCACAAGAACCGACCGACCGGTCGCCTTGTTCCACGCTGTGAATTATGTGAACCACGCGGCTGCCCCGAGCCGGACGAACCGGACGTCCGCCGGCCCGGGGCACCGCGATCAGGGCTTGCGACCCCTGCTGGAGACCGTGGCGTGCAGGTAGTCGGAGTTGAGCCGGGCAATCGTTTCCAGGGGGATTCCCTTGGGGCACACCGTGGTGCACTCGCCGGCGTTGGTGCAGCCGCCGAAGCCCAGGTCGTCGTGCGTGGTGAGCATGTTGATCACGCGGGTGTCGCGTTCCGGCTGGCCCTGGGGCAGCAGGCCGAGGTGGGTGACCTTGGCCGCGGTGAACAGCATGCCGGAACCGTTGGGGCAGGCCGCCACACAGGCGCCGCAGCCGATGCAGGCGGCGGCCTCGAAGGCGGTGTCGGCGTCCGGCTTGGGCACCGGGGTGGCGTGCGCGTCCGGCGCGCTGCCGGTGGGCGCGCTGATGTAGCCACCGGCGGAGATGATCGCGTCGAACGAGCTGCGGTCCACCACCAGGTCCTTGACCACCGGGAACGGCGCGGCCCGCCACGGCTCGATGGTGATGGAGTCACCGTCGTCGAAGTGCCGCATGTGCAGCTGGCAGGCGGTGGTCGCCTTCTCCGGGCCGTGCGCGACGCCGTTGATCATCATGCCGCACATGCCGCAGATGCCCTCGCGGCAGTCGTGGTCGAAGGCCACCGGCTCGTCCCCGGCCAGGGTGAGCTTCTCGTTGAGCACGTCGAGCATCTCCAGGAAGGACATGTCCTCGGAGACCTCTTCGAGCTGGTAGCGGACCATCCTGCCCTTGTCCTCGGGCCCGCTCTGGCGCCAGATGTTGAGGGTCAGTCTCACTTGTAGCTCCGCTGGCTGGGGGTGACGTAGTCGAAGGTGAGGTTTTCCTTGTGCAGCACCGGCGCCTGGCCGGGCCCGGCGAACTCCCAGGCGGCGACGTAGCTGAAGTGCTCGTCGTCGCGGCGGGCCTCGCCGTCGGGGGTCTGGCTCTCGGCGCGGAAGTGCCCGCCGCAGGACTCGGTGCGGTGCAGCGCGTCCACGCACATCAGCTCGGCCAGCTCGAAGAAGTCGGCCACCCGGCCTGCCTTCTCCAGCGCCTGGTTGAGGCCCTCGCCGGTGCCGGGCACCTTGACCTCGCGCCAGAACTCCGCGCGCAGCTCCGGAATCCGCTCCAGGGCCTTGCGCAGGCCCTCCTCGCTGCGCTCCATCCCGCAGTGGTCCCACATCAGGCGGCCGAGCTCGCGGTGGAAGTCATCCACCGTCCGCGTGCCGTTCACCGCCAGCAGTTTGTCCACAGTGGACTTCACCCCGGCGACCGCCTCGACCGCGGCCGGGTGCTCGGCGTCCACGGCCTCGAACGGCCCGTCGGCGAGGTAGTCGCCGATGGTGTTGGGCAGCACGAAGTAGCCGTCGGCCAGGCCCTGCATCAGCGCGCTGGCGCCGAGCCGGTTCGCGCCGTGGTCGGAGAAGTTGGCCTCGCCGATGACGAACAGCCCGGGGATGGTGCTGCGCAGGTCGTAGTCCACCCACAGCCCGCCCATGGTGTAGTGCACGGCGGGGTAGATGCGCATCGGCACCTGGTACGGGTCCTCGCCGGTGATGCGCTGGTACATCTCGAAGAGGTTGCCGTAGCTGGCCGAGACCGCGTCCCGGCCGAGGCGGCGGATCGCGTCGGCGAAGTCCAGGTACACGCCCAGCCCGCCCGGCCCGACCCCGCGGCCGGCGTCGCAGACGTTCTTGGCCGCCCTGGAGGCGATGTCGCGCGGCACCAGGTTGCCGAAGCTGGGGTAGATCCGCTCCAGGTAGTAGTCCCGCTCGTCCTCGGGGATCTCGTTGGGCGGTCTGGTGTCCCCGGCCTGCTTCGGCACCCACACCCGGCCGTCGTTGCGCAGCGACTCGCTCATCAGGGTCAGCTTGGACTGGTGGTCGCCGCTGACCGGGATGCAGGTCGGGTGGATCTGGGTGTAGCAGGGGTTGGCGAACAGCGCGCCGCGGCGGTGCGCCCGCCAGATCGCGGTGGTGTTGCAGCCCTTGGCGTTGGTGGAGAGGTAGAAGGCGTTGCCGTAGCCGCCGGTGGCCAGCACCACCGCGTCGGCGAAGTGGGTGGAGACCTCGCCGGAGACCAGGTCGCGCACCACGATGCCGCGGGCCTTGCCGTCGACCACGATCAGGTCCAGCATCTCGGTGCGCGGGTGCATGGTCACCCGCCCGGCGCTGATCTGCCGGGACAGCGCCTGGTAGGCGCCCAGCAGCAGCTGCTGGCCGGTCTGGCCGCGGGCGTAGAAGGTGCGGGCGACCTGCGCGCCGCCGAAGGAGCGGGTGTCCAGCAGCCCGCCGTACTCGCGGGCGAAGGGCACGCCCTGGGCCACGCACTGGTCGATGATCTGGGTGCTGATCTCGGCCAGCCGGTGCACGTTGGACTCCCGCGCCCGGAAGTCCCCGCCCTTGACCGTGTCGTAGAACAGCCGGTGCACGCTGTCGCCGTCGTTGCGGTAGTTCTTGGCCGCGTTGATCCCGCCCTGCGCGGCGATGCTGTGCGCCCGGCGCGGGCTGTCCTGGTAGCAGAAGGAGCTGACCCGGTAGCCCAGCTCGGCCAGGGTGGCCGCGGCCGAGCCGCCTGCCAGGCCGGTGCCGACCACGATCACGCTCAGCTTGCGCTTGTTGGCCGGGTTGACCAGCCGCGCGCCGAAGCGGCGGCGTTCCCAGCGGGTCTCGATCGGCCCGTCCGGCGCCCTGGTGTCGGCGATCGGGTCGCCCTCGACGAAGTAGCTCATGTCAGCTCACCAACCCGGTCAGCACAGCGAAGGGGACGGACAGGTAACCGGCGCAGACCAGCACGGCCACCACCAGCGCGAGGACCTTGAGCCGCGCCTCGGTGCGGGCCCGGCCGCGGCCGAGGCTGCGCAGCGCGCTCCACACCCCGTGCCGCAGGTGGAAGCCCAGGGTCAGCACCGCGACGGTGTAGACCAGCACCACCGGCCAGCGCTCCAGGGTGAAGTCGGCGGTGACGTTGTTGTAGGCCTGTCCGTGCACGCCGTTCGGGTTGGCCCACAGCAGGGTCAGGTCCATCAGGTGGTAGACCACGAACAGCGCGATGATCACCCCGCCCCAGCGCATGGTGCGCGCGGCGTAGCTGCCCTGCACCTTGGGCCGGTGGTGGTAGCGCACCGGCCGGGCCTTGCGGGCGCGGCGGGCCAGCACGGTGGCGGCGATGATGTGCGCGAACACCGCGACCAGCAGGCCGATCCGCATGATCCACAGCAGCCCGCGCTCGGGCAGCAGCGGCTCGCCGACGGTGCGCAGGAACCGGGCGTAGCTGTCGAAGGACTCGGCGCCGAAGAAGATCTTGAGGTTGCCGAGCATGTGCGCGACGACGAAGCCGAAGAGCAGCAGCCCGGTCACCGCCATGACGGCCTTGAGGAGCACCGAGGAGATCCGTGGCGACCGGCGGGCACGGCCGGTCGGCGTCCGTGGTGGGACGGTGGTGGTCAAGCTGGGAACAGCCATGACCCGACGGTAGGAGCGTCGCGACAAGTCGTCCAATATATGGAACGGCTCGACTCGATAGCCGTACGCTATCGAAGTGAACTTGCAGCAGCTCGCGTACTTCTTGGCGGTTGCCCGCACCCGGCACTTCACCCAGGCCGCCGACCAGCAGAATGTGGCGCAACCCTCACTCAGCAAGCAGATCAGGGTGCTGGAGGAGGAGCTGGGCGCGCCGCTGTTCAGCCGGGCCCGCGGCAACATCGCGCTCACCCCGGCGGGCGAGGCGCTGCTGCCGCTGGCCCGCCGCATCCTGGCCGATGTGGACACCGCCCGCCTGGAGGTCCAGGAGCTGGTCGGCCTGCGCCGCGGCCGGGTCCGCCTGGGCGCGACGCCGAGCATGTGCGTGAGCCTGGTCGCCGAGGTGCTGCGCCGCTTCCGCGACCGCTACCCCGGCATCCGGTTGCAGGTGCAGGAAAGCGGCTCGCAGGACCTGGTGCGCGACCTGACCCGCGGTGAGCTGGACCTGGCCCTGGTGATCGTGCCCGGCAGCGGAGCAGAACCCGCGCTGACCACCACCTCGATCCTGCGCGAACCCCTGGTGGTGGCCAGCCCGGCCGAGGCGAAGCCGCTGACCCGCTGGACCCACCTCAAGATCGAGGAGCTGGCCGCCCGCGAGCTGGTCATGTTCCGGCCCGGCTACGACCTGCGCGAGGCCACCCTGGCCGCCTGCCGCCGGGCCGGCGTCGAGCCCCGGTTCGCGGTGGAGGGCGGCGAGATGGACGCGGTGCTCCGGTTCGTGGAAGCCGGTCTCGGCCTGGCCCTGGTGCCCAGCCTGGTGCTGGCCAACCGGCCGGGCCTGCGGTCCACTCCCCTTGCCCCGCCGGGGATTCCGCGCACCATCGCGCTGGCGCACCGCACCGACGTGGCGCTGACCAACGCGGCCGCCGCCTTCCGGGACACCGTGCTGGCCTACGTCCGGGAGGCGGAGTTCCCGCGCGGGGTCGAGGTGCTGCTGGGCGCTTAGTACGACAACGACAGGTTGTGATCTGTCGTTGTCGTACTAAGGAACGTTAGGCGGAGTCAGTAACCAATGGTGAAACGCCGTTGTACGAAGCGGGGATTCTCGGTCTCGTCGAGCAATGCGACGGCGGCGTCTTCGAACGAGATGCGGCTGCGGCCGTCTGCGTCGAGGACCGGTTGGTCACTGCCGATGCGGAAGCGGGCGGTGCGCTCGCCGGGAGCGATCTGTTCGGCGGGACTGAGGTAGGTCCACCAGCGGTTCGAGGTCCGCAGCACGTTCAACGCGTCCCGGTGCCCCCGCACAGCGGCGGCGTAGCCGCGGGGCAGCCCGAGGCTGTCGAGGGCCGTGTGCAGCCGGTTGTCGTTGTCGGCGGTGACCTGTCCGGGGGCGTATTCCAGACTGCCGGCGCCGCCGACGACGATGAGACGGGTGCGGGGGTGGCTGTCGAGAGCCTTCAGTAGCGCTCGTGCCACGGTGGCGTATGCGGTGGGGTCCGCGATCGATTTCGCGACCGTGTCCTCGAGATCCGCTGCTGCGTTACCGGGTTGGTAGCAGCTGATCAGCACGTCCAGACCTGGCAGTTGAGCGGCGACGGCGTCGCTGTCGAACACATCCAGCCCGACCCATGTCAACTGCTGGTGGGTGGCGGTAGCGCGGGCGATGTCCCTGGTGAACGCCTTGACGTGATGCCCGCGGGCGAGGGCTTCGCCGACCACACGCTGACCGATGTTGCCCGTTGCGCCGATGATGCCGATGAACACTGGCTTCCTCCTGATGCCGTCGGTACGGCGTGAGTAAACTATACACCGTGAAGTATGTGTGCGGCGTGTGATTATGTCACGTCAATGTAGGGTGCTGGTATGGGTAGTGCGACGCCGACGCGGCGAGAACGGCGCCGTTCCGAGACGACGGTGGAGATCAAGGAGGTGGCGCTTCGGCTGATGGCCGAGGGCGGTCCGGGTGCGATCACGTTGCGGGCGATCGCCCGAGAGATGGCCATGACCGCCAATGCGGTCTACAGCTACTTCCCGGCCCGCGACGATCTGATCACGGCGCTGATCCGCGACGTGTACTCCGACCTCGCCGACGCATTGGTGACCGCGCGAGACGCGCTCCCCGCCGAGGATGCCGCAGGGCGGATCCTGGCCTGGGCGTGCGCTTTCCGATACTGGGCACTACAGAACCCCGAAGGATTCCGGCTCATCTACGGCGACCCGGTGCCCGGCTATCGGGCACCCGAGGGCGGTGCCGCCCCGGAAGCCGAACACCGAGTCTGCGCCGGTTTGACCGGACTGGCCGCCGGTGCGTGGTCGCACGCCGAAGCCATGTACGCCGACACCGGCTTCGAGTGGTCGGACTTCGACCCGAAACTCGTGGCCGAGGTGCAGGAGGAGTTTCCGGGCCTGCCGCCCGCCGCGGTGGCGATCGCGCTGCGCATCTGGGGCCACCTTCACGGCCTGGTGTCGCTGGAAATCCTCGGCCACCTACGCACCCAAACGACCAACCCGGACAAGCTGTACCGCAATGAGATCGGCCACCTCATCCGAGCACTGGGGCTCACCCTCCACACCACAAACCCGTAATCCCAGGGCAACCGTGCCCTTTCCTACGCAACGCACTCTTCTGCCACTGATCGTGCGTTGGTTTAAGTGATCAGTTCAGAATGAGCTGGCGTGTCGGCTGTGCTGGCAGGGCAGGACGTTTCCAGATCATGGGATGCGCGAGGAGGTCCTGGCCGACGAGCTGTGGGCTCGGCTGGAACCGTTGATCCCGGTGCGTCCGAGGCGCTTCCGTCATCCGGGTCGCAGGCGTCGTGCGAGGCGCCGGTGACCAGCACCGCGTCCACGTCGTGCTGGACGCAGGTGGCTGCCGGATCGGCCGTCGCGACGCCACCGGGCAGGAGCAACGCGCCCGCGAGTACGCAGGTCAGCGTTGCCGCGACAACGGATCGGGTAGTCATGCCCGGTCCGTCGCCTGCCTGGGGTGCTTGTTATCGGCCGCGACCACACGTGACCGAACCACACCATTCGTTGTGACAACCGTCACAGCGGGCGAGCGGTCAGTCGCTGGCCGAGGTCACGTCCGCGTACAGCGCCAGGGTGGCGTCCAGGCCGGTGCTGGTGATCGCCCGCTTCACGATGCCCTCCACGCAGACCACCCGCAGCTCGCGCTCCTGCTCCTTGGCCTGCTGGTGCACCTGCACGAGCAGCGCCAGGCCGCTGGAGTCCAGGAAGTCGACCTGGGACAGGTCCACCACCAGGCGCCTGCTGCCCGCCACCGACTCCTCGCGGAGGCAGTCCTCCAGCAGCGGCGCGGTGTACATGTCGACCTCGCCGCTGACCGAGACCACCGCGGTGTCGGCGTCCCGGCTCGACACTTCCAGGCCGATCAGCTCTTCCGGTTCGCCTTCGGCGTACGGGGGCGCGATCGGCGCGCCACTGCCCGTGGCGTTGGAGCCGTGCGGCTCCACGACGTCCGGCTGCTCCACTCCGCTTCCCCTGTCCCTAACTCGCGAACTCGCGCGCGCTGATTGCCACCCTAGACCGCCGCGCCACGCGTCGGCAGAAGGCCCTGCTCGTCAACTCGGGGGAATACCGGTCGCGGGGCTGGGTTGGGACTCATCCGGCTGGCTGGCCACCACCATCACCTCGGCCACCGCGTGCAGCCCGGTGTTGGCCAGCACGTAGGCCGCCGAGCTGCCGGTGGCCGCGTGCACGTGCAGCCGGCAGCCCGCGGTGCTGGCCTGGTGCGCCAGCTCGAACAGCAGGGTCACCCCGGCGCTGGAGAGGTGCCCGACCTGGGACAGGTCCACCGAGAGCGGCACGGTGCCGCCGCAGGTCAGGTTGGCCAGCTGGCGGCCGAGCACCTCGGCGGCGGCCACGTCCAGCTCGCCGGAAAGCCAGGCGTGCACCCGCTCACCCACGTAGGCGGTGCGCAGGTCCGCGCCCGAGGGCAGCCGGTTGCCGTCCTGCGGCACGCCGAAGGCCGAGAGCAGGCCGTTGTCGTCCTCCTCGGCCACGTCCAGCCCGCGCAGCCGGTGCCGCAGGCAGACCGAGGTGCCGTGCTCGCTGGGCGAGACCCGCAGCTCGTCCACGCACTGCCGCATCAGCAGCAGGCCGCGGCCGCGGGAGCCCCGGTCGTGCCTGGGCGCGACCCAGCCGCCGTGGTCGGCGATGTCGACCTGCACGGTGCCGTCGGGGTCCAGGCTGGCCCGGAACTCGACCTGGCCGTCCGTGCCGGGCGGGTAGGCGTGCTCGATCGCGTTGGTCATCGCCTCACCCGAGGTGAGCTGCAGGATCTCCACGTCCTGCTGGCTGGCCCCGGCCGCGGCCAGCCACTCCTGGAACTGCCTGCGCACCGGCCGCAGCTGCTCCGGCCGGGCGGGCACCACCAGCGCCAGCGGGGCCAGCGAGCTGGGCTGCAACCGGGCGGCCAGCAGCACCGCCTCGTCCCGCAGCTGACCGGGCCCGGCCAGGTCCTCGATGATCGAGCGACCGGCCTGCTCCACGGTCAGCCCGGTCTCGGTGAGCCGCTGCCCGGCCGAGCGCAGCAGCAGGTGCGCGTTGCGCTCGGCGTCCGGGCCGGGCAGCCAGAGCAGGCCGTTGGTGTGCAGCAGCACGGTGTCGGCGTCGCTGAGCTGGGCGGTCTGCGCCCGGTAGCCGCCGTCGCCGTAGCCCAGCGGGGCGCCGCCGGTGCGGGCCAGCGCGCGGCTGGTCCCGTTCGCGCCGATCAGCAGCGGCGGCGGGTGACCGGCGGTGACGTAGTCCAGGCGCAGGCTGCCGGGGTCGAGCACGGCCAGGCTGGCGGTGCTGCCCGCCGCGCCCGCGCTGCGCCCGGCGAAGCGGCCCAGGTTGGCCATCACCTCTTCCACGCCCATCCCGGCCAGCAGGTAGGCCAGCAGCGCGCCGCGCAGCCGGGCCATCGCGCCCGCGGTGTCCTCGGTGGCGCCGACGTCGCCGACGGCCAGCGCGATCCGGCCGCCGTCGAGCGGGATGGCCTCGTAGAAGTCGCCTGCCGCGGCGGAGTGGCTGGCGTTGACCCGGTGCACCCCGGCCACCGCCACCCCGGGCACGGTGTGCGCCTCCGGGGCCTCGCCGCCGGTGCGCAGCGCCTCGCTCAGGTCGGTCAGCACGACCAGCACCGCGGAGTCACCGCCCAGCAGCGGGGTCACCGCGCCGGCGTGCTGTTCCAGGGTGATCTTGGAGGCCTGCCCGGTCAGCGCGGCCTCGGTGACCGCGGCGCGCACCTCCGGGCCGCCGAAGGCCGCGGCCCCGTGCGCGCGAGCGGCCGCGTTCGCGCCGAGGGGCTCGTTGCGCAGCCCGTCGACCAGCCAAACCAGCAAGGGGGCCGACTCGAATGCGGCGAGCGCGGTCAGCCCTACGTTCCGGGACACCCCTTCACGAGGGTCGCCCAGTTGCTCTGTCACGTTCAGTGCCCCAAAGGTGGTGCGTGCACGTTCCCCAGTGTCTCCTACCCACTGGGTTCCGATGCTAAGCCTCAATTCCGAGCGGATCGGTGTCCGTGTCGAGGTAGCTGGCGATCAGCCGGATCAGGTGCTCGGTGTCCACCGGCTTGGTCACGTAGTCGGTGGCCCCGGAGGCCAGGCTCTTCTCCCGGTCGCCCTTCATCGCCTTGGCGGTGACCGCGATGATCGGCAGGTCCTCGTAGGCCGACATCTCCCGGATCGCGGCCATGGTCGCGTTGCCGTCCAGCTCCGGCATCATGATGTCCATCAGCACCAGCGCGATGTCGTCGTACTGCTCCAGCGCGCGCACCCCGGCCACCCCGTTGTCGGCGTAGACCACGTGCAGGCCGTGCAGTTCGAGCACGCTGGTCAGCGCGAAGACGTTGCGCAGGTCGTCGTCCACGACCAGCACCTTCTCGCCGTGGAAGCGCACCGGCGCCTCGGCCCCGTCCTCCTGCGGCAGGTGCACCTGCACCGGCAGCGGCGCCCGCTGCGGGGCCGGGGGCTCGGGCTCCTGGCCGCCCGCGGTGGCCTGGTCGATCACCGGCTCCAGCGGCGGCTCGTCCCGCACGTCCGGCACGGTGGCCTCGTTCGGCGCCTCCACCGGCAGGATCAGCGTGAACGTGGAGCCGTGGCCGGGCGCGCTGCGCACCTGGAGCTCGCCGCCGAGCAGGTCGGTCAGCTCGCGGCTGATGGACAGGCCCAGGCCGGTGCCGCCGTACTTGCGGCTGGTGGTGCCGTCGGCCTGCTGGAACGCCTCGAAGATCACGCCCAGCTTGTCCGCGGCGATGCCGATGCCGGTGTCCTGCACCGCGAAGGCCACCAGCGAGGACTGCCCGCGCAGCGCGGAGCGGCGCACCTCGGCCGGGTCGGCGTTGCGGATCTCCAGCCGGATCCGGCCCTCGTGGGTGAACTTGACCGCGTTGGAGAGCAGGTTGCGCAGGATCTGCTGCAGCCGGTGCTCGTCGGTGTGCAGCACCTCGGGCACCGCGGGGTCGACCAGGACCGCGAAGTCCAGGCCCTTCTCCGTGGACAGCGGGCGGCACAGCGCCTCGACGTAGCGGACCAGCTCGGTGACCGCGACCGCGGCGGGCTGGAGCAGCAGGTGCCCGGCCTCGACCTTGGTCAGGTCCAGGATGTCGTTGATCAGCTGGAGCAGGTCGCTGCCCGCGTCGTGGATGGTGCGGGCGTAGTCGACCTGCTTGTCGGTGAGGTTGTTCTCCAGGTTGTCGGCGAGCAGCTTGGCCAGGATGAGCAGGCTGTTCAGCGGGGTGCGCAGCTCGTGGCTCATGTTGGCCATGAACTCCGACTTGTACTTGGAGGCCAGCGACAGCTGCTGGGCGCGTTCCTCCAGCTCCTGGCGGCCGCGCTCGATCTCGATGTTCTTGATCTCGATGTCGCGGTTCTGGGTGGCCAGCAGGGTGGCCTTCTCGGCCAGCTCGGTGTTGGAGCGCTGGAGCTCCTCCTGCTGGGCCTGGAGCTGCTCGGAGCGGGCGCGCAGCTCCTGGGCCAGCCGCTGGGACTCGGCCAGCAGCGCGTCGGTGCGCGAGTTGGCCAGGATGGTGTTGACGTTGACGCCGATCAGGTCCTTGAGCTGTTCCAGCAGGTCCTCGTGCACGCCGGTGAACTCGCTGACCGAGGCCAGTTCGATCACCCCGAGCGTGCTGCCCTCGAACAGCACCGGCAGCACGGCCACGTTGACCGGCGCGGTGGACCCGAGCCCCGAGCTGATCCGCAGGTAGTCCGGCGGCGCCCCGTTGACCTTGATGGTCTTCTTCTCCACCGCGACCTGGCCGATCAGCGACTCGCCGAGGCCGAACCGCTGCGGCTGGTCGTCGGCGGCCCGGTAGCCGTAGCCCGCGGTCAGCTCCAGCACGGTCTGGCCGTCGTCCAGCTGCTTGGCCAGGAAGAACGCGCCCTGCTGCGCGGAGACCACCGGGGTCAGCTCGCTCATGATCAGCTGGGCCACGGTGGCCAGGTCGCGCTGGCCCTGCATCAGCGAGGTGATCCTGGCCAGGTTGGTCTTGAGCCAGTCCTGGTCCCGGTTGGCCGTGGTGGTGGCCTTCAGGTTGCCGATCATCTGGTTGATGTTGTCCTTCAGATCGGCCATCTCGCCCTCGGCGTCGACGGTGATCTGCCTGGTCAGGTCGCCCGCGGTGACCGCGGTGGCCACCGCGGCGATGGCCCGCACCTGGGTGGTCAGGTTCCCGGCCAGCTGGTTCACGTTCTCGGTCAGCCGCCGCCAGGTGCCGGCCACGCCTTCCACCTGGGCCTGACCACCGAGCTTGCCGTCGGTGCCGACCTCCCTGGCGACCCGGGTGACCTCCGCGGCGAAGGAGGACAGCTGGTCGACCATGGTGTTGACGGTGGTCTTGAGCTCCAGGATCTCCCCGCGCGCGTCCACGTCGATCTTCTTGGACAGGTCGCCCTTGGCCACCGCGGTGGTCACGGTGGCGATGTTGCGGACCTGGGCGGTCAGGTTGTCCGCCATGAAGTTGACGTTCTCGGTGAGGTCCTTCCAGGTCCCGGCCACGTTGGGCACGGTGGCCTGGCCGCCGAGGATGCCCTCGGTGCCGACCTCGCGGGCCACCCGGGTGACCTCGTCGGCGAAGGCGCGCAGCGTGTCCACCATGCCGTTGATGGTGGAGGCCAGCGCGGCCACCTCGCCCTTGGCCTCGACCGCGATCTTCTTCGACAGGTCGCCACCGGCCACCGCGGTGGCCACCGTGGCGATCGAGCGGACCTGCACGGTCAGGTTGTCGGCCATCACGTTCACGTTGTCGGTCAGGTTCTTCCAGGTGCCCGCCACCCCGCGGACCTGCGCCTGACCACCCAGTTTGCCGTCGGTGCCGACCTCACGGGCGACTCGGGTGACCTCGTCGGCGAACGCGGACAACTGGTCCACCATCGTGTTGATGGTGTTCTTCAGCTCCAGGATCTCCCCGCGCGCGTCCACGGTGATCTTCTGGGTGAGGTCGCCCTTCGCGACCGCCGTGGTCACCTCGGCGATCGAACGCACCTGCGAGGTCAGGTTGTTCGCCATGAAGTTCACGTTGTCGGTCAGGTCGCGCCAGGTGCCCGCGACCCCGGCCACCTGCGCCTGACCACCCAGCCGCCCGTCCCCGCCCACCTCACGAGCGACACGCGTGACCTCGTCCGCGAACGACGACAGCTGGTCCACCATCGTGTTCACGGTGTTCTTCAGCTCCTGGATCTCCCCACGAGCATCGACCGTGATCTTCTTGCCCAGGTCGCCCTTGGCCACCGCCGTCGTGACCTCGGCGATCGAACGCACCTGAGAAGTCAGGTTGTTCGCCATGAAGTTCACCGACTCGGTCAGGTCCCGCCAGGTGCCAGCCACCCCGGGAACCTGCGCCTGACCACCCAGAATGCCCTCGGTGCCCACCTCGCGCGCCACACGCGTGACCTCATCGGCGAACGATGACAACTGGTCCACCATCGTGTTCACGGTGTTCTTCAGCCCGAGCAGCTCGCCGGAGACCTCGACGGTGATCTTGCGGCTCAGGTCGCCGGTGGCCACCGCCGTGGTCACCTCGGCGATGTTGCGCATCTGCGAGGTCAGGTTCTGCGCCATGAAGTTGACGTTCTCGGTCAGGTCCTTCCAGGTCCCGGCCACGCCGGGCACCTGGGCCTGACCGCCGAGGCGGCCCTCGGTGCCGATCTCGCGGGCCACCCTGGTGACCTCACCGGCGAAGGTGCGCAGGGTGCCGGTCATCGAGTTCAACGTGTCGGCCAGCGCCGCGACCTCACCCGAGGCGTTGACCGTGATCTGCTGGGTCAGGTCGCCGTTGGCCACCGCCGCGGCCATCTTGGAGATGTCGCGGACCTGGCTGGTCAGGTTGGAGGCCATCAGGTTCACCGAGTCGGTGAGCGCCCGCCACTGCCCCGCGGCTCCCGGCACGTCGGCCTGGCCGCCGAGCTTGCCCTCGGTGCCCACCTCGCGGGCCACCCGGGTGACCTCGGAGGCGAACAGCGAGAGCTGGGTGAGCAGCCCGTTCACCGTGGTCGCCAGGTGCGCGAACTCCCCGCGCAGCGGCCGCCGGTCGGTCTGCTCGGTCATCCGCAGCGACAGGTCGCCCTGGGAGGCCGCGGCCAGCACCCGGCTCAGTTCCTCGGTGGGCTGCATGAGGTCCTCGATCAGGCCGTTGACCTCGTCGATCGCCTGCGCCCAGCCACCCTGGGGACCACCGTCACCGCTGGAGAGCCGCTCGGAGAGGCGCCCCTCCTCGGCCACCGCCTGCCGGACCCTGACCAGTTCCCCGATCACCCACTGCTTGCGCGCGGCGATCTGGTTGAACACCTCGGCGATGCGGGCGGAGGTGCCGTTGCTGCCCGCCACCAGACGTCGACGGAAGTTCCCATCCCGCAGGTCTTCCATCGCATCGAGCAGTCGCTCGAGGAACGGCTCGTCCACGCCGGCCTCCTGGTCCTGTGTCGCTCGCCGTTGGTCATCATCCCCGAGTGCCTAGCCTCCCATGCCGAGCGTTTGCTCACGACCGAGCGGTGCGCGCTCGCCAGGCGCGGCTAGACTGATCACCCGATCCCTGTCCTCCAGCGAACGGGAAGTGCTCGCCGTGAGCTACCCGGAACGCCCGCCTCCGGCGCACGTCCCCACCGTGGAAACGGGGATGTGGCAGGCGCTGCTGGACGGGGTCGAGGACGCGGTGCTGGTCCACGACGAGCACAACGCCATCCGCCTGCTCAACCACGCGGCCGCCGCCCTGTTCCCCAAGCTCAACGTGGGCGGCTCACTCGAAGACCTGGACATCAGGGCTTTGGGTGCGGGTCAGGCCATGGACACCGAGCTGGTCGAGCTGCAACACGATGGCCGGCGACTGCGCGCCCGGCACCGTCGCCTGGGCGAGGCCCTCTACGCCTGGTACATCCAGAACGTCACCGACGAGATCGACCACGTCAACGAGCTGCTCATCCAGCGCTCCCAGGTCAGCTTCCTGGCCGAGGCCAGCCGCCAGCTGGGCAGCTCCCTGCAACGCGGCCGCACCCTGCGCTCCATCGCCCAGCTCGCGGTCCCCACCCTGGCCGACTCCGCCACCGTCCTCATCCCGGCCAGGCGGGGCCTGTACGAGTGGTGGCGCTGCTCCGCCGCCGCCAGCCCACCCGACCGGGGCCGCGCAGGCCGCCGAGTCCTGCGCACCGTCCCCGGCCTGGCCGAAGCCCTCACCGGCACCCTCACCGAACTGGACCCGGCCCGCCTCCCCGCGGACGCCGCCTGGGCCCTCCCGGACTCCCCGGAAGGCTTCGGCCAGATCCTCCTGGCGCCCATGACCCACGAGAACCGCACCGTCGGCGTCCTGGCCCTGTCCCGCTACAAGGCCAGAGGCGGCTTCCAGCCCGAAGAGCTCGCCCTGATCGAGGACTTCACCACCCGAGCCGCCCTGGCCCTGTCCCAAGCGGCCAGCTACGCCGAACAGGTCGACACCGCCGCCACCCTGCAAGCCGAACTCGTCCCACCCCCGCTGCCGACTGTCCCCGGCGCGGTCCTCTCCGCCTGCTACCGCCCAGCCAGGGAACCCCTCCGGGTAGGCGGCGACTTCTACGAGGTCCACCCCCGCACCGACGGCAGCGCCATGTTCATGCTCGGCGACGTCTGCGGAAACGGCGTGGAAGCGGCCGCACTGGCAGGCCGCGTCCGCCACTCCCTGCACGCCCTCCGCCTGGTCGAAGAAGCCCCGGCTCGCCTACTGCACCTGGTGAACCAAGCGGTCCTCTCCCACGGCGGCAACCGCTTCACCACAATGCTGGTCGGCTCCATGACCCCAGAACCCAGCGGCGAACTGGAACTCGTCCTGGGCGGCGGCGGCCACCCCAACCCCATGGTCGTCAGAACCAACGGCACCGTAGACGAAATCGACGTCCCCGGAGCCCTGGTAGGCATCCTCCCCGACGCCAGATTCGGCGAAGCCACGGTAACCCTGGCCCCCAGCGAAGTCTGCGTCCTGTACAGCGACGGCGTGACCGAAGCCCGAGGCGGCAAAACCGGCCGAGAACTCTTCGGCAGCGAAAGACTCCGCGCCGCCCTACGAGAATTCGCCGGCCTCCCGGCAAGCACCCTCATCCACCGGGTAGAACAACGCATCGACGCCTGGCTGGACGGCCGAGACCACGACGACATCGCGCTACTGGCAGTCCAAGCAGCCCCAATGACGACAGCGGAGCTGAGCTGACAAAGGCCAACGGCCAGCGAAACATCGCGAAGAGTAAACCGAGCGTTCACTAACAATTAGCGCGCGGTGGATTGTGTGATTTTGTTTGGGGGGAGGCCATCCCATAAGCTAGCCCAGCGATTGGGCAGGCCTCACCGCCTGCCCCGTCAGCTCAATCAGGGATGGCCTAGGGGCCCCAAACCAAATCACACAATCCACCGCCCCCAGCGACTGATCGCAAGTAAAACCGGACCGACCAGAGTACCCCGACGCCACTGGGTAAAAAAGAAAACACCCCCTGTGGAAAATCACCGACATCCAGCCGTTGCCTATTAAGCATTCGCCCAGCACAATGACCCAGCCTGCCGCGCCAACCCGCCACCCTGCGGAGGGGTCATGCCCACCACCCAGGCCACCACAACCCGCAAGGCCACCACCCGCAACACCACAGACCGCGCCACCGAAGCCCGCCTAACCGCCGCCCTCCACAACGGCCCCTTCAGCCTCGCCCTCCGCCTGGCAGTCAAATCCAGCGGCCTAAGCCTCGACCGCCTCCAAGCCCGCCTCCACTCCCGAGGCACCCCCGCCAGCAAAACCGCCCTCAGCTACTGGCAACACGGCCACACCCGCCCCGAACGCCCCGAGTCCCTCCGCGCCGTCACCAGCCTCGAACACATCCTCAACCTCCCCCCGGACTCGCTCACCTCCCTGCTCGGCCCCCGCCGCCCCAGGGGCCGCTGGCTGCGCCACCACGCCGGCGTCCTCCCCGCCGACCGCGCCTGGGCCCGCCCCGACGGCCTGGCCCGCGCCCTGGACCGCCTCGACGCCCGCCCGGAGTCCCTGCACGACCTCAGCCGGGTCGGCACCCACCTCACCGTCTCGGTCGACGCCTCCCGCCGCATCGCCGCGATCGCCTACCACCAGCTGCTGCGCGCCGAACGGGACACCGACCGCTACCTGGTCGCCTTCCGCAGCGACCACGCGCACGGCCCACTGCACATCCCGGAGTCCCGCGGCTGCCGGGTGGGCAGGCAGCGCGCCGACGAGGCCACCGGCTTCCGGGTCCTCGAGCTGCTGCTCGACCGCCCCCTGCGCGCGGGCGAGCTGACCGTGCTCGACTACACCGTGCTGCCGGGCGGGTTGCCCGACGCGGAACAGACCATCCGGGTGGGCGAGGCCGTCCGGGACCTCTCCCTTCAGGTGCAGTTCGCGCCGGGCGCCCTGCCTGCCCGGGTCGTGCGCGGCTACCGGCGTTCAGTCAGCGAGCCGGACACCGTGGCCGAGCTCTGGGTCGGCGCGTCCCGCACCGCCCAACTGACCGAGGTCGACCCGGTGCCCGGCATCTACCGGGTCCGCTGGGACTGGGACTAGCCCTTCGCGTGGCAGCTGCCGTTGAAAGAATCCTGGTAAGACTGCCCACTCACCGGCACGAAGTCACCGCGGTAACCCGACCCGGACAGCGTCAGCTTCAGCACGCCGTGCGACTTGGCGTCCTTCGCCTCCACGTTCGGCAGCGTCCGGCTGAAGTTGTAGTTCGACTTCCCACCGGTCCCCACCAGCACCTGCCGCAGCCCGGCCGGGTCGGCCTTGCCCTGCGGGTTCTGCGGCGCGAACCGCTGGTAGTTGTGGTCGTGCCCGACCAGCACCAGGTCGGCGTGCGCGTCGTAGAGCGCCTGCCACAGCGGCCTGGCCTGCGTCTCACCGCTGTGCGAACCCAGGGTGAACAGCGGGTGGTGCCAGTAGGCCGCCACGCACGGCTTGGTGTTGGTGCGCAGCTTCTCCTTCAGCCAGCTCAGCTGCGCCGAGCTGTCGATCTTGCTGAAGTTGCTGTTCAGCGCGAAGAACTTCCACGACCCGATTTCCCAGTCGTAGTAACCCTTCCCGCGCTCACCGGCCCGTCCACTCTGGACACCGACGCCGTTGAAGTAGTCGAAGTAGCCGGAGGCCTTGGACGTGTTGTACTCGTGGTTGCCCGCACTGGGATAGGTGATGGTCTTGTACTTGCCCCAGGTCGGGTCGTACCTGGTGCGGTACTCCGACAGGGTGCCGCTGTCGTAGGCGTTGTCGCCGGCGGTCAGCACCGCCGCGGGGTTGATCTGCCCGACCACCGCGGCGGTAGCCTTGCAGTTGGAACCGCAGATGTCACCGGCGGCGACCACGGTCACATCCGCCGCAGGGGACTGCGCCGCGACCGGCGCGGCAACGGGCAGAACGGCTTGTGGCGCAGTGGAAAACGCGCCCAGGCCCAGCAACAGGGCGCCACCTAACGCGTAGGCAGCCAGGGGATGGCGCATGAACGTCAGCTCCTCATTCTGATGGTGGGAGGTGCTTTCCCCACCGCACGGTATTGCCCGCTCGCGCACTTTCAACGGGCTGAACACCCACCCCCGCTGTTCTCGGAACACCCACCGCGCCGACCAGCGGGAACCGGCCGGAAACCCGGACCGTTCCGAGAATTGCCCGGCCGCGCGGAACGCGGTTTTCCCAGTTCGCCGAACAAACCCCGGTCGCACCGCCCCGCATACTCCTGCCCATGGGACAGCATGCGACAGAACCCGACCTGTCCACTGTGGACACCGACGCCCGGGTGGCCCGCCGGGTGCGCCTGGTGGTCGCCTGGGTGCTCGCCCCGGTGATCGCCGTCGCGGTCACCGCGATGGTGCTGCTGTGGCCGGAGCGCGGCGGCATCGTGCAGGACGTGCTGGACGCCCCGCGCGGCGCGGGCACGGTGCAGGAGCTGATCCCCTGCCCAGTGGCCCCCACCGACTGCCAGGTCGCCACCCTCGCGCTCACCGACGGTCCCGGCGCGGGCAGCACGGTGAAGGCGGTGGTGCCGACCAGCAGCGGCGTCAAGGTCTTCGTCGGCCAGACCGTGCTCGCCGCGCACTACCCGACCCGGCTGGTCGAGTGGGAGCGCTACGAGATCGAGGCCCCTGACCGGTCGCTGCCGCTGGCCCTGCTGGCGCTGGTGTTCGCCATCGCGGTGCTGGCGCTGTCCCGCTGGCGCGGGCTGGCCGCGCTCGGCGCGCTGGGCCTGTGCCTGGCCGGGCTCACCGAGTTCGTGATGCCGGCGATCATCCAGGGCGCCAACCCGTTGCTGGTCGCGGTGGTCGGCGGCACGGTGATCATGGTGGCCGCGCTGTTCATCACGCACGGCTTCAACGCGCGCACCGCGGTCGCCGTGCTGGGCACCGCGGCCGGCCTCACCCTGACCGGCGTGCTCGGCTACGGATCACTGGAGCTGGCCGGGATCACCGGTCTGGGCAGCGACAACGTCGGCTTCCTCAGCGGCTACCTGGACGGCGTCGACCTCCAGGGATTGTTGCTGGCGGGCTTGGTGATCGGCGCGCTCGGCGTGCTCGACGACGTCACCGTCACCCAGGCCACCGTGGTGTGGGAGCTGGCCGCGGCCGACCCCACGGCCAGTCGCGCCAAGCTGTTCAGCGCGGGCCTGCGGGTCGGCCGCGCGCACGTGGCCTCCACGGTGAACACCCTGGTGCTGGCCTACGCGGGTGTCGCGCTGCCGCTGCTGATGCTCTTCGCCATCCGCGGCCTGCCGATCCAGCACGTGCTCTCCAGCGCCCCGATCGCCGAGGAGGTGGTGCGCGCGCTGGTCGGCAGCCTGGGCATCATCGCCGCGGTGCCGCTGACGACGCTACTCGCCGCTCTCGCCGTTGGCGGCCGTCCCGCCGCTGTCGTCGAGGTGCCGCAACAGGATCCCCTCCCGGATGCCCCACGGGCAGATCTCCACGCGGGGAACGTCCAGTAGCTCCATCAGGGTCCGCGCGAGCACCGCGCCCGCGACGATGTTGCGGGCGCGGGCCGCCGAGATCCCCGGCAGCTGCGCGCGTTCGGCCGCGGGCATCCTGGCCAGCTTCGGGATCCAGCGCCGCAGCTCCCGGTACTCCAGGGCCAGCGGTTCCCCGGCCTCCGGCCCGCTGGTCAGCTTGGCCAGCTGGGTGAAGATCTTGGACACCGCGACCACCCGCTGCGGATCGGGCTGCTCGCGGAAGGCGGCGATGGTCGGCGTGAGCACCTCGCGCAGCCGCCGCCGCAGCTTCTTGACCTCCTGCGCGGTCGGCGGGTCCTGGCTGAGGTAGCGGCGGGTCAGCCGCCACGCGCCCAACGGCAGCGACACGGCCAGCTCCGGCTCCTCGCCACGCCCGGCGGCCAGCTCCACGGTGCCGCCGCCGATGTCGAGCATCAGCATCCGGCCAACCTGCCAGCCGTACCAGCGGCGCGCGGCCAGGAAGGTCAGCCCGGCCTCGGCCTCGCCGCTGAAGAAGGCCATGTCGACGCCGGTGGCCCGGCGGATCTGCTTGCACGCCTCGGTCCGGTTCGGCGCGTCGCGCACCGAGGAGGTGCCGAAGGGCACCAGTTCGGCGACCCCGTAGGCCTCGGCCTCGGCCACGCACCGGCGCACCGCGCGCACCAGCCGCTCCATGCCTTCCGGACTGATCACCCCGTGCCGGTCGATGTCCTCCGACAGCCCGATCTGCGCCTTCACCGAGTGCAGCGGGTCCGGCGAGCCGCCGGGGTAGACGTCGACGACCTGGAGATGCGCGGTGTTGGACCCGACGTCCAGCACCCCTAGGCGCACGGCCTGGGACAGCGCGGGCATCGATTGGTCAGTCGTCTTGCGCACCCACACCCTCCTTCACCACAGCGACGATCCGGTTGACGACCGGATCGCGGAACAGCTCCGCCACCGTCACCGGCAGCGGAATCCGCCAGTTGGGATAGACGTCCACGGTGCCCGGCAGGTTGGGCTGGCGTGGCTCACGCAACACGTCGTAGGGCGAGATCAACACGAACCGGGAGGGAGTCGCGGCGAGGAAGGCGTGCATCGCCACCACCACCTCCTCCTCGTCCGGATCTCCTTGCCTGCCAAGGAATCCCTCGCTCCGCAACAGTCCGATCAGCTCGTCCCGGTCCGCCTCGGCCCGCGCCCGCTCGTCCTCGACGGACCCGGCCAGCACACCCAGCTCCGCCCGCACCCGGACCTGTTCGCCACGCAGGAACCCCGCCGCCGTCGGCAGGTCATGGGTGGACACGCTCGCCGCGGCCTCGGCCGGCCAGCGCGCGCTCGGCAACATCGGCTCGCCCTCGGCATCGGCGTCCCGCTGGAACCACAGCACCGCCGAACCCAGGATGTTGTGCTCTCGCAGCGATTCGGTGACCTGCGGCAGCACGGTGCCGAGATCCTCGCCGATCACCACCGCGCCTGCCCGCACCGCCTCCAGCGCGAGGATGCCGAGCATCGCCTCCGCATCATAGTGCACGTACGCGCCACGCTTCGGCGACTCACCCGGCGGCACCCACCACAGCCGCCACAGTCCCAGGATGTGGTCGATCCGGATCCCGTCGGAATGCCGCAACACCGCCCGCAACATGTCCCGGTAGGCGGCGTACCCGGTGGCCACCAACCGATCCGGTCGCCACGGCGGCAAAGCCCAGTCCTGACCTTGTTGATTGAACGCGTCCGGCGGCGCCCCCACGGTGACCCCCGCGGCCAGCACGTCCTGCAACGCCCACGAGTCAGCCCCCTCAGCCGCCACCCCCACGGCGAGGTCGTGCACCAGCCCCACGGACATCCCGGCATCCCGCGCGGCCGCCTGCGCCCCGGCCAACTGCCGATCACACAACCGTTGCAGCCACACGTGAAACGACACCCGCTCAGCCAGTTCCACCCGCGCCGCGGCCACCGCGGGCGAGGACGGATGCTGAAGCTCCACCGGCCAGCTCCGCCACCGCGCGCCGTGCCGCTCGGCCAGCGCGCAGAAGGTCGCGAAGTCCAGCAACCCAGGTTCAACCGGCTCATCACGCCCCTGAGCCAACGGCCACAACAACTCCAACGCCGCGAGCTTGCTCTCCCACACCGCGTCGTAGTTGATCAGCTCAACGTCCGAGGCCGGCCGCACCGCGTCAACCTCAAGCCGCACACCAGGTTCGGCGGCGAGGTACTCCTCGGTGTCCTCCACCCGCAGGTACAACGGATTGGCAAACCGCCGGCTCGAGGGGGAATAAGGAGAAGCCTCCACCGGCCGCACCGGCGTCATGGCGTGCAACGGATTGAGCAGAACCACATCCGCCCCACCCGCCCCCGCCAACCCCGCGAACTCGCCAAGGTCAGCAAGGTCCCCAATCCCCCAAGACCCGTTGGACCGCAACGCGTACAGCTGCACCATCCAGCCCCAGCTCCGCGGCGGCCGGGGCAACGACCGCGGCGCCACGACGACGGTGACCTCGGACCCGTCGACGCGCAACGTGTGCCACCCCAACGGCAAGTCCCCAGGAAGCCCATCCGGCAAAACCCGCCGAGTCCCGTCCTCCAGAATCAGTTCGGCGGTGCGGTCCAACGCCCGCTCCTGCCCTTCCCGCAACACAATCGTGCCGGGCAACGCACCAGCCGCGCGCTCAGCCCGCGCCGCGGCCAGCCCCGCCCGAACCGCCTCCGGCGAAGAGGCATCCACCCCAAGCTGGGCCAACACGGCAACGACAACATCCGCCTCGATGTCAACCCGCCGCCGCCCACTGCCCTCATACCAGGTGGACACCCCGTGCGCCTCGGCAAGTGCGGCCAACTCGGCGTCCACGGGCCTCCTTCTGTTCACCTGTCCGTTATTTCCACTTTCCCAGCAAACCACCCTCAACCCGTCATCAATTTGACGATTTGAGCGAATTTCTTACGTCGAATGGCCCACACGTCACCCAAAGTTAACCCTCCGTAACCCCAAGTCACCACTCCCAGCTACCGAACTCCCCCACCAGGCCCCCACCCAGTCCACCTCCGGCCGCGCCGCCCATCGACCGGAGCCCCGCCGTCAGCCCGCCCCGCCAGTCATCTCACCCGCGACCAGCCCCCATAGACCCGGCAGCCGCACCCCACCCTGCCCACCAACTCGAACGCAACCGGCTCGAACGCAACCGACTCAAGCACCACCCAACCGAGCACCACCCAACCGAGCACCACCCAGCCGAGCACCACCTAGCCGAGCACCACCCAACCGAGCATCGGCGACCCGAGCACCGGAAACCTGGGCTCACCCACCGCCCGCCCGCAGCCCCGCCCCAGCCTCGAACGCCCTCGAATATGACCGGTCATCTTGCGCAGGCGAGTCGTCCGCCCGCCTCAATCCACCTCAACCCCCATCCAGCCTCACGCCCGCCGCCGAGCACCAGCCCCGCCGAGCTTCAAGCCTCACCCACCGCCCACGACACCCCGCCCCACGTTGCCCGGGCGCCCCAGCCCCAGCCCCCGCCCACTCCCCACGGCTCCCACGACCCCGACGACCCCCACGACCAGCCACTCCCCCACTGTCCCCCGGTGCCAGCCGCTCCCCCTCCACTCCCATAGCCTCCGCCCAGCTCCTGGCGCAGCCCGCCGCCCACTCAGCCAGCCGACCCCTCGTCCCCATCCCCCTGGGCGTCAAGCTGCTCAACCGCCCACTCCGCCCAGTCCCGAATCGCCGCGAAATGCCGCCGCCCCAACTCCGCCGCGATCCGCCCAAACGCCGCACTCCCCGGCCCCGAGGCCTCCTCCATCTTCTCGATGTCGGCCCCGATCTCGGCGATCTCCCGCTCACTGTGCGCGATCTCGGCCCGCAACAACGCCTGCGCCGCCCCCGGCTCCAACGCGGTGATCAAGAAGATCCGCAACAACGCCTTGTTCCGCACGGTGTTCACCGTCTCCAGCGGCCCCTCCCCCAGCCACGCCTGGAGCTCCGCCCGCCCCGCCTCGGTGACCACGTAGTCCCGCCGCCCCCGGGCCCCCTCCGCCACCGCCTCGACCAGGCCGTCGTCAGCCAGCTTGTTCAGCTCGGTGTAGATCTGGTTGTGCCGCGCGCTCCACGCGTACCGGCCAATGCTGCCCTCGAAGTGCTTGGCCAGGTCGTACCCACTGGCCTCGGGACGCAACGCCAGCATGCCGAGCAGCGCATGACGCAGGGACATAACCCTTCCTCACCTCACAAGATCGCCCAGAGCCTAGACGCTCCACCACGACCAAGACCGCAAGCGCCGCCGCCTCCGAAACCGCCGGCATCCCGCACGAGGCTCACGCCACCCAGTCCCTCGTCGCCCGACCCCGCATCGCGCCGAGCCGAGCCGAGCCGCCCCGTCTCGCACGACCAGCGGCGGCCGTTATCCCGGCGGCTCCCACCGCGCCGGGCTCGGCGACCACCGCGCCTCGCCCTCCGGC
>NZ_JAMHIV010000055.1 GCF_023897065.1 Crossiella sp. SN42 | reverse complement strand
CCCTCACCACCTGCGCCCTGGCCGGAGCCGCCGCCATCGGCATCGCCCTCAGAACCCACGCCACCGCCACCCACCCCCTGCACGCCCTCGCCGAACGAGGCGCCACCGCGACCCTCACCGGCACCGTCACCGGCGACCCCCGCCCCATGCGCACCCCGGCCTACGGCGGCCGTCCCACCAACAGCAACGGCACTGTCCTCACCCTCGAACTCGAATCCGCGCACACCACCGGCGACCAGATGTCCACCGGCGGCACCGTCCTCCTGCTCGCCCTGCACGACTCCTGGTCCGCGGTCTCACCCGGCCAACGCCTGCGCACCACCGGAAAACTGGCCCCAGCCCGCCCCGGCGACCTGACAGCCGCCGTGCTCCGGGTGCACAAATCGCCAGAACTCCTTGGCACACCACCGTTCTGGCAACGCGCCGCCACCGACATCCGCACCGGCCTCCGCCAGGCCAGCTCCGTCCTCCCCGCCGACCAGGCGGGCCTGTTGCCCTCCCTGGTGGTCGGCGACACCACGACCCTCGCCCCCAGGGTCGTCGCCGACTTCCGTGCCGCTGGCCTGTCGCACCTGCTGGCCGTCAGCGGCACCAACCTGGCGATCGTCTGCGGCGCGGTTCTCCTGCTGTGCCAAGCCCTCCGCGCGGGTCCCCGCACGGCGACAGCGGCAGCGGCCTTGGCACTACTGGGATTCGTGATCCTGGCCCGGCCCCAGCCGAGCGTCCTCCGCGCCGCGGTCATGGCCGCCATCGGCCTCTACGCCCTGACCTCC
Organism: Crossiella sp. SN42; assembly: GCF_023897065.1. GTDB lineage: Bacteria > Actinomycetota > Actinomycetes > Mycobacteriales > Pseudonocardiaceae > Crossiella. The sequence goes on along the minus strand of NZ_JAMHIV010000055.1, from coordinate 44,498 downwards.
GGACGGGAACGAGCCGCGATCCCCGCCCTGGCTGGCACCATCACGATCCTGCTGCTCGCCGATCCCGAACTCGCCGGCGACCTGGGCTTCCTGCTGTCCGTACTGGCCACCACGGCCCTGGTGCTGCTGGCCCCACGCTGGTCGGACAACCTGCGTCAACGCCGCGTCCCCGGCGGTCTGGCCGAAGCGCTGGCCATCCCCGCCGCGGCCCACCTGTTCACCGCCCCGGTGGTGGTCGGCATGACCGGCGAACTCAGCCTCATCGCCATCCTGGCCAATCTGCTCGCCGCCCCGGTGGTCGCCCTGGCCACGGTCCTCGGTGTGCTGGCCGCCGTCCTGTCGGTGATCCATCCCGGCGCCGCCGAGCTCCTGGTCCACGTCACCGGCCCGGCGATGTGGTGGCTGGTCACCGTCGCCCACCACGCGGCCGCCGTGCCCATGTCCACCTTGCCCTGGCCGAGTGGTGTCGGCGGCGCCTTCCTCCTCATCGGCGTGCTGCTAGTGCTCGCCCTGCTGCTACGGCGACGCCGGTTCCGCGTCCTGTTCCTGGCGGCGGTCCTGCTCGCGATCCTGGTCCTGGTGCCCATCCGCGTGCTGCGCCCCGGCTGGCCGCTACCCGGCTGGGCCGTGGTGGCCTGCGACGTCGGCCAAGGCGATGCCATCGTCCTCGCCACCGCCGATCCGGGCCGCGCGGTGCTGATCGACACCGGCCCCGACCCGATCGCCATCATCGCCTGCCTCCGCGACCTGGACATCGACCGGATTCCGCTGCTGGTTCTCACCCACCTGCACGCCGACCACATCGGCGGCTTGGCCGAGGTCCTCGCCGAGCACGCGGTGGGCGCGGTCGGCATCAGCTCCGTCCAGCAACCACCTTGGGCCGTCAAGGAAATCCGCCGCGCCACCGAGGCCGCGGACGTGCCCCTGGTCGAGCTCCACCCGGGCACCAGCACCACCTGGCCCGCACTGACCGTCGACATCCTCGGCCCCCGCAGCCCCACCGCGCTGGGTGCCACCGGCGAACGCGCCAGCGGCACCGCCCTCAACGACGCCTCACTGGTCATCCGCGCGCACACCACCGCGGGCCGGGTCCTGCTCACCGGCGACATCGAACTAGCCGGTCAAGCAGACCTGTTGGCGGACAAGGGATCCGAGCTGTCCGCCGACATACTCAAGGTCCCGCACCACGGCTCCCGCTACAGCCTGCCCAGGTTCCTGGCCACCGTCCGGCCCCGGGTCGCGCTGATCAGCGTCGGCGCGGACAACGACTACGGCCACCCCAGCCCACTGATCCTGGACACCCTGGACACCCAGGGCACCCAGGTGCTGCGCACCGACCAAGACGGCGACCTGGCCATCGCCCCCAGCCCACAAGGCCCGGTGATCTCCCGCCACGGCAAAGAAAAATCCCGGACACCCAGATGACCCAGCCAACCCGCGGCACCCGCACGCCAACTCGCGACGCCCGCACGCCGACCTGCCGCACCCGCGCGCCAACCCGCGATGCCCGCATGGCAGCCTGCGGTACCCGCACGCCAATCCGCCACGAACGCTCGCCGTCCGAGCCGTCCGAGCCGTCCGCGCGCCGTCCGCCACAAACACGCACGGCGTGCCACCCCGGTCACAAGAACCGGCCGGCACGCCGTGCGGTGAAGCGTGGGATCAGAGGCCGAGGGCCTCGCGGACCGCCGCGGCCGACGGCGGGACGGTGGCGCGGGGGCCGATCCGGTCCTGCACCGCGTCCAGGGTCTTCAGGCCGTCGCCGGTGATCAGCAGCACGGTCTCGGCGTCCGGGTCGAGCTGGCCGGTCTCGATGAGCTTCTTGGCCGTCGCGACGGTCACGCCGCCCGCGGTCTCGGCGAAGATGCCCTCGGTGCGGGCCAGCAGCCGGATGCCCTCGACCACCTCTTCATCGGAGACGTTCTCAATGGCGCCGTTGGTGCGGCGGACGGTGTCGAGCACGTACGGGCCGTCGGCGGGGGCGCCGATGGCCAGGGAGCGGGCGATGGTGTCCGGCTTGACCGGGGTCACCACGTCGTGACCTGCCTTGAAGGCGGCGGCGACGGGGGAGCAGCCGGTGGCCTGGGCGCCGAAGACGCGGTACGGGCTCTGCTCGACCAGGCCGAGTTCGCCCAGTTCGCGGAAGCCCTTGTCGACCTTGGTCAGCTGGGAGCCGGAGGCGATGGGCACCACGATCTGGTCCGGCAGCCGCCAGCCGAGCTGCTCGGCGACCTCGTAGCCCAGGGTCTTGGAGCCCTCGGCGTAGTAGGGCCGGACGTTGACGTTGACGAACGCCCAGTCCTCGTGGTCCGCGGCCAGCTCGGTGGCCAGGCGGTTCACGTCGTCGTAGTTGCCGTCGACGGCGATCAGGGCGCCGTCGTACACGGCGGTGGTGAGGATCTTGGCCCGTTCCAGCGAGGACGGGATCAGCACCACCGACTCCCAGCCGGCGCGGGCGGCGGCCGCGGCCACGGCGTTGGCCAGGTTGCCGGTGGAGGGGCAGGCCAGGACCTTGAAGCCCAGTTCGCGGGCGGCGGCCAGGGCCACCGCGACCACGCGGTCCTTGAACGAGTGGGTGGGGTTGCCGGTGTCGTCCTTCACCCAGATCCGGCGGACGCCCAGCGCCTTGGCCAGGCGGTCCGCGCGGACCAGCCTGGTACAGCCGGGGTCGGTGTTCGGGTGGGCGTCCACAGTGGACGGCACGGGGAGCAGGTTGCGGTAGCGCCAGATCGACTGCGGGCCCGCCTCGATGTCCTCCCGGCGGACGGTCCCGAAGTCGTAGCCGACCTCAAGGGGACCAAAACACTCGGCACAGGCGAACTCGGCGGCGAGTGGGACCTGGTGGCCGCACTCCCGGCAGACCAGGCTGCGCGCCGGGCCGAGGTCAAGGGTCTGCTGGGCGCTGCTGGGCGCCTCGATGGTCGTCATCGCGAGGTATCTCCTCATCTTTCCCGCTGTCGCGGGGCGGATTTGGCACCGTGTTCACCTGCTCCCTCGCGGAATTCGCGTCGAGCCTGTGCCGGTTGCCGGGGTGTCGTAGGGCCGATCCCTCTACCCCTCTGGATGAGCTGTATTCAGTTGTCTGTGGCTCACCGTACGGCACGGTCGCCACTGAGAGCTACCGCCAGCCCAGTATGCGGGAGGCCGCAGGGCTGTCAGACCCCCGTGAAAGGATTGCCGGTGTGAGCGCCCCAGCCGTCACCCCCGAGCCGCTGCACCTGGTGATCGGGGAAGAGGAACTGCTGGTCGAGCGAGCTGTGAAGGCGTCATTCGACGCGGCGCGGCTGGCCGATCCGCAGGCCGAGCTGACCAAGGTCCGGGTGACCGACCTCACGCCGCCGGAGCTGATCGAGCTGGTGAGTCCCTCCCTGTTCGCCGAGGGCCGGGTCATCGTGCTGGAGGCCGCGCAGGAGGCGGGCAAGGAGATCGCGGAGGCGATCGGCTCCTACTGCAAGGCGCCCAGCGAGGGCGTGGTGCTGGTGGTCGTGCACAGCGGCGGCGGGCGGGGCAAGCTCGCCAAGGAACTGCCGGACGCCCTGCGCAAGGCGGGCGCCAAGATCACCACCTGCGCGAAGCTGACCAAGCCCGCCGACCGCGAGGCCTTCGTCAAGGAAGAGTTCCGCCGGGCGGGCGGGCGGGTCGACCCGGCCGGGCTGGCCGCGCTGATCGAGACCGTGGGATCGGACCTGCGGGAGCTGGCCGCGGCCGCCTCCCAGTTGGTGGCCGACACCGGCGGCTCGGTCGACGAGCAGGCGGTGCGCCGCTACCACCGGGGCCGCGCCGAGGTGACCGGGTTCGTGGTCGCGGAGAAAGCGGTGACCGGCGACCGGGCCGGGGCGCTGGAGGCGTTGCGCTGGGCGCTGCAGACCGGGGTGCCGCCGGTGCTGGTCGCGGACGCGCTGGCCGACGCGGTCCGGACCATCGCGCGGGTCTCGGCCGGCGGGCGGGCCGATCCGTTCGCGCTGGCCAGTCAGTTGGGCATGCCGCCGTGGAAGGTGAAGAAGGCGCTGGGTCAGTCCCGCGGCTGGGAGCCCGAGGGCTTGGCCGAGGCGATGAACCTGGTGGCCGGGTTGAACGCGGACGTGAAGGGCGTCGCCGCGGACGCCGGATACGCGCTGGAGCGAGCCGTGCTGCGATTGATCTTGGCGCGACGAGGGCGCTGAACCCAGGGCCGGAGCTGGCTGCGGCTCGGGTGCCGCGAACGGCTGTCGCCGGGATGCTGCGGACGGCAGTCGCCGGGGGCGGCAGACGGCAGTGGCCGGGGCCGGTAGTGGCCAGGAGGCCGCAGGCGGCGGTGTCCTGGACCGAGGCGCGAGGCGTGTGCCGGCCGGAATGTCTGGAGACGTGGCTGGCGAGGTTCCTCGGCTAGCGGCGCGCCGAGGAACCTCGCCGGGGCCTGCCGGGTGGCAGGCGGTTGGTGGTGGGTCAGGCCTGGGCTGGGATCAGCGGGCCGTCACCCGTCAGATCTCTAGGTAACTTATGGGTGGTTTTACTGGAGTTGGCCGCCAGGACCTGGGTGGGTGGCGGCGGCTGGGATGGGTTTGGCGCCCCGGCCTATTGGGGTTGCCGGAAGTGTTTGTCACCGTGGGTACGAGTGTTGTTTGTCATTGGTCTGCCGCTTGGGTGAGTGGGCGCGTAGAACGGTGGTGAGTATTGCAGACCGGGGATTGCTGATGGTGTGCCTGGCAATCGGTTGCCCGCCTGGAAAGGATCTGTGCGGCGGGTGGCGCTCGGTTCTCCTATTTCTGTCAATACGACGACCGGGTGATACCCGGTGGCGGAATCAGAAACGGAAGAGCTCGCCCTTTTCCAGATACAGCACGCAATCGTTGGGGAACGTTTCCTGATAGCTGATGGCGCGTCCGTTCCAGACGCCGCGGGCGGTGACCGTGATCGGTGCGTAGATCAGGTAACACGGCTCCTCGCGGCCGGTGTCCACGCGGCGGGGGTCGCCGCCCGCTTTCTTCAGCTCGCGGCAGGACCAGGTGGGCTTCGGGTGGCTGCCGCCGATGGGGTCGCAGGTCAGCGTGCTGGAGCGGGCGTCCCTGGTGGGAGCCTCGCCTGGGTTGACGGTCAGCACCAGCCAGCCTGCAGCTCGCGGAGTCGCCGCGGTGGCGGCCGCGGTCGGCGCGGCGGCCACGGCAAGGGGCAGCAGGGTCGCTGCCAGCCCGAGTGCCAACGGCAGAAGTCGCTTGCGAGACATTGTTCGCCTTTCAAGGAATGAGTCCGTTTGTGGCGACCTGTTCCGGCCGCCATGATGAATACGAATACAGCCATTGCGGCGCACGGTGACTGTGGTCACATGACTGCCGGGTAACACCCATTCCTGTCCCACGAATGGCGGTACGCAGCAGGCCCGAAACATACGAAGCTTGTCCCTGAAAGCAACGAAGCTTGCCAACGCGCCGGTTCTGCGGTGTCATCAGGGAGTAACGCACTTCCGGATGACCGCCCCCATGGCCGGGCCGCGCCTCGAAAGGAAACACCGGTGATTACCCCAGGATCTACCGGGTTGATTTCTGACGGGGCGAAGGGGCAGTTGGTGAAGGACAAAGGTGGTTTGGATGGTGAGACGTCTGCCGTGGCGACGCGGCAGAACTTCTGGCGGGAGTGCCTGCGGCTGCGGCCATCGCTGATCCGGGTGGCCCGGCGGCAAGGGGTGAGCCCGGCCGAGGCGGAGGACGTGGTGCACGACGCGTTCCTTCGTGCCGCTCAGTACACGCAGCTCGACCCCGGAAGGCTGATGCCCTTCCTGGTCGCGGTGGTCAAACGCCTGTGCGTGGACGAGTTGCGGCGGCGGGCATCAGCACAGCAAGTGTGCACCCACCCCAGACTTTTGCCCATGCAGGTGATCGATCCCGCCGATGTGGTGACGGATCGCCATGAGGCTCGCTGGTTGCTGGCCAGGTGTGGGAAATTGAGTCAGCGCGAATGGCTCGTCCTGCTGTGGCTGGACCAGGGGCTTCCACATGAGGAGATCTCTCGTCTGCTCGGTACCACCCGCAGGGCGACCGAGTGCATCGCGAGCAGGGCGCGATGCCGGGTTCGCCGGTGGATGGCTCGTCGGCTCCGCTCAGCAGGGGAGCGAGCCGGCTACTAAATAGGGACCCCGGTGCGGTGTGCAGGGCACCGCACCGGGGACCCGATACGACGAAGGCGCCGCCTCACCTTCCGGTGGGGCGGCGCCTTCGTCGTTCAGCGTTGCGGCCCTGCTCGCTCCGCGGGGGAGCGGCGAGGTCAGATCTTGTTGGCGCGCAGCGCGAGGGCCGACTTCTTGTTCGCGGCCTGGTTGGCGTGGATCACGCCCTTGCTCGCGGCCTTGTCCAGCTTGCGGTTGGCCACGCGGAGCAGCTCAAGCGCCTTGTCCTTGTCCCCGGCCTCGGCGGCCTCGCGGAACTTGCGGACGGCGGTCTTGACCTCCGACTTGACGGACTTGTTGCGCAGGCGCGCCTTCTCGTTGGTCAGGATGCGCTTCATCTGCGACTTGATGTTGGCCATGGTCCTACCTCGGTCTCATCTGATCGGAAGTCGTGCCGCGCTTGATGGCGCTGCCAGACGTGCGCAGCCTTCCTCCAGGGCGGAAATGCCGCACGGCACGGCTGGAGATGCTAGCAGCCGTGCCGTGCGGACTCCCAATCGAGGCAGGTCAAGCCGGGGTTCAGCGCAGGGTCAGCGGGGTGGTCTTGCCGCCCACCTCCACCAGGTAACCGCCCTTGGGCACCTCGCGACGGCCGGCGCCGTCCACATCGCCCACGGTCAGCGCCAGCTGGTCGGTGTCGAAGGTCACCTCCACCGACTTCTGCTCGCCGGGGTTCAGCGTGACCTTGGTGAACCCGACCAGGCGCCGCTCCGGCACCTGCACCAGGCTCACCGGCTGCTGGACGTAGACCGGCACGATCTCGGTGCCCGCCCGGGACCCGGTGTTGCGCACGGTGACCGAGACCTTCACGTTGTCCCTGGCCTTGACGATGCCCGGCGCGACCGGCGCGCCGACCTCGAAGCTGGTGTACGACAGGCCGAAGCCGAACGGGTAGGCCGGGTCGTACTTCGAGCTGACGCCCGCGTTGGCGCCGGGCAGCTGGTCGTAGGACATCGGCTGGTCGCCGACGGTCTTGGGCCAGGACACCGGCAGCTTGCCGCTGGGGTTGACCTTGCCGAAGAGCACGTCGGCCACCGCGTGCCCGCCCTCGGTGCCCGGCAGCCAGCCGGAGAGCAGCGCGTCCGCGTCGGCCACCGACCCCAGCACCCGGCCACGGCCGGTCAGCAGCACCACCACGACCGGCTTGCCGGTCGCCTGCACCGCGTCCACCAGCTGCTGCTGCGCCGGGCTCAGCGAGGGGTCCTCGGTGTCGGCGGTGCCCTCCGCGCCCTCCTTCTCACCCAGCACGACCACGACCGCGTCCGCCGTCTTCGCCTCCGCGACCGCGGTGGCCTGGTCCTGGGCGTGGCTGATCTCGGTCTGCGGGGCCGCGGCCTTCAGGCCCTCCAGCACCGTGGTGGTGTCCGGGAACGGGCCCGCCGCCGGCACGCCCTGCCACTCCACGGTCCAGCCGCCGAGCTGACGGCTCACGTCGTTCGCGGTGTCGCCGGTGACCACCAGCTTCTTGGCCGAACTCGACAGCGGCAGCGTGGACTTCTCGTTGCGCAGCAGCACCATCGACTCGGTCGCGGCCTTGCGGGAGAGGTCCGCGCCGTTGCCGCGCACCGCCTGCTCCGCCTTGGCCGGGTCCACGAACGGCTTCTCGAACAGCCCCAGCTCGAACTTCAGCTTGAGGATCCGCCGCACCGCCTCGTCGATCCGACGCTGGCTGACCCGCCCGTCCCGGACCACGGTGAGCAGGCCCTGGGTGAAGGCCTGCGCGTCGGAGGGCTCCATCGCCATGTCCACACCCGCCTTCACCGACATGGCGATCGCACTCGGGTAGTCCGCCGCGACCTTGTGGTCGGTGACCAGCTTCTTCATGTCCTCCCAGTCGCTGACCGCGACACCCTGGAAGCCCATCCGCTCCCGCAGCTGCTCCACCAACATGTGCCGGGAGGCGTGCACCGGGATGCCGTTGATCGCTCCCGAGTTGATCATCACCGTCTTCACGCCCGCGTCGAACTGCGCCTGGAACGGCGGCAGCACGGTGTCCTGCAGTTGGCGCACCGGGATGAACGCGTTGGCCCGGTCGTGCCCGTTGAACGGCTGGGAGTACCCGGCGAAGTGCTTGGCCGTCGCGGTCAGCTGCGCGGTGTCCGAGGCCGGGGTCTGCATGCCCTTGACCGCCGCGGCGGCCAGCGAACCTGCCAGGAACGGGTCCTCGCTGTAGGCCTCGTAGTAGCGGCCCCACCGGGTGTCCCGCGCGATGTCGGAGACCGGGGCGAAGTTCCAGAACACGCCGGTGGCGCGCATCGCCTCGCCGGTGGCCTTGCCCGCCTGCTGGATCAGCTCCGGGTTCCAGGTCGCGCCCAGGCCGATCTGGTGCGGGAACATCACCGCGGCGGGCAGGTTGCTGTGCCCGTGCACGCCGTCCGCGCCGTAGATGATCGGGATCCGCAGCCGCTGGTGCTCCAGCGCGTACTTCTGGATCGCGTTGGTCATCTCCGCCCACGCCTTGGGGCTGGGGTCGGGCGCCGGGTTGTCGCCGCCGCCGGAGAGGATCGAGCCGACCTTGGCATCGCCGAGCACGGCCTTCATGCAGGACTCGACCAGCGGTCCTGGCCCGTAGTCGCAGTTGCCGCGCAGCTTGCCGAGGCGGATCTGGGCCATCTGCCCGACCTTCTCCTCCAGCGTCATCCGCCGGAGCAGGTCGCTGACCCGCCGCTCCACCGGCGCGGCGGCGTCCAGGTAGACCGCGGGGCCGCGGTCCTCACCCGGTTCCTGCGCCGTGCTGGCGTGGGCTGAGCCGAGCATCAAGGCCGCGACGGCCGTTAACGCGAGGGTGGGACGTGTCCGCAGCACAAAGCCTCCATTGGCGTGGGACCGGTGTCAGGAAACGGCCCTGATGCCCGGTTGCGGCCACGTCCATCGGCTGAACGGCCGAATGTGGGAGCGCTTTCATGCAGATGAAGTACAGCCATTATTTTTGGCTTGAATTAAGCGGGCGAACTCAGCCGCAGGGCCGGTAGCGCGGGTCGGCCAAGCCACCGCGGCCCAGGGCGTTGAGCACCCACTTGATGGTGGCCGAGGAGTGCGGGATGTAGAGGTGCTCGCTCAGGTTGGCCGGGCAGGCGTCCTGCAGCACCACGTTGGTCACCCGGTTCGCCGGACCGGCCAGGTGCTGGCTGGCGAAGGGGGTGACCACCTCGTCGTAGCGGGTGGTGATCGTCGTGTACTTCACCGCGCCCACCAGGTCGCCGCCCTCGTTGAGCCGCCGGATGAAGGCCGAGTTCGCCGCCTGGTCGCCGCAGGCCGGGCAGAAGGTGGCGCCGAGCAGCTTGGCCAGCGGCTGGGTGGTGCCGTGGTTGGACGGCGCGATCCCGATGAGCGCGTTGACCTTCGCCGCGCCGCCGAGGAACTTCAGGTAGTACCGGGGCATCATCCCGCCCTGGCTGTATCCGACGATGTCCACAGTGGACCATCCGCTGCTCGCCCTGACCTGGTCCACATAACGGGCCAGTTCGGCGGCGGAGTCCGCGACCGGGTTCAGCCCGCCGTTGCCGTAGTCCAGCGTGTAGCTGCAGTAGCCGGTGCGGGCCAGTTCCGGCGCCAGGTTGCCCCAGCTCCAGCCGGACTTCTTGAACGTGCCGTGCAGCAGCACCACCGGCCGCTTGGTGGACTGGCAGCCCGCGACGTCCGCCAACGATTGCGCCGGGGCGGCGGCAGCCGCCAGTGGAAGTCCGAGCAGCGCGAACAGCGCGATGACCAGCAGGGCGAGTGTCCGGCGCATGGGTTCCTCCGCTATTACCTGGCGGTAACCTGGGAGAACCCAATGTAAGCTGCGTCACAACGGCGGTCACTCCGCCGAACGGTCGCCCTGCTGATCTTCCGTTTGGTCCTCCGCGGGGGCCGGCTTGCGCGGGCGGCCCCGCTTGGCCGGTTTCCCGGCCTCGCTGGGCATCCGCCCCTGCTCGCTCAGCGCCCGGCGCAACAGGAACTCGATCTGCGCGTTGACACTGCGCAGCTCGTCCCCGGCCCACCTGGTCAGCGCGTCGTGCACGGCCGGGTCCAGGCGGAGCAGGAAGCTCTTGCGTTCAGCCACGACGGCGTTCCGCTAGTGGTACAGCGAACCCGCGTTGACGACCGGCTGGGTCGCACGATCCCCGCACAGCACCACCAGGAGGTTGCTCACCATCGCCGCCTTCCGCTCCTCGTCCAGTTCCACCACGTTGTGCTCGGCCAGCCGGTCCAGGGCCAGCTCGACCATGCCGACCGCGCCCTCCACGATCCGCTGCCGGGCCGCGACCATCGCGCTGGCCTGCTGCCGCTGCAACATCGCGTGCGCGATCTCCGGAGCGTAGGCCAGGTGCGTGATCCGGGACTCGATCACGTGCACGCCCGCGGAGGTGATCCGGGCGGAGATCTCCGCGCTGAGCTTCTCGGTGATCTCATCGGCGTTCTCGCGCAGGGACAAGCCGGTCTCGCCGTGGTTGTCATAGGGGTAGCTGGTGGCGATGTGCCGCACCGCGGTCTCGGTCTGGATACCGACGAAGCCGACGAAGTTGTCCACGTCGAAGACGGCCTTCGCGGTGTCCTCGACCTGCCACACCACCACGGCGGCGATCTCGATCGGGTTGCCCTCGGCGTCGTTGACCTTGAGCACCGCGGACTCGTGGTTGCGGATCCTGGTCGACACGGCGGTGCGCTCGGTGAACGGGTTCACCCAGCTCAGGCCGTCCTGGCGGAGCGTGCCGCTGTACCGGCCGAGGAACTGCAGCACCCGCGCCTCGCCCGGCGAGACCATGATCAGCCCGCGGGACAGGGTGAGCACGAGCACCAGCAGCACCGCGCTGACCACGATCAGCCAGAACTGGTAGGTCAGCACGCCCAGCGCGATCCCGCCGAGCGAGCCGAGGCTCAGCAGCAGGCCGATGAGGGCGGACGGGACCCCCGGCAGGGTGAAGGGCACCCGTTCCCGAACGCCCGCAACGGGCGGTTTGACAAGCGTCGACGTCGTCATCTCTGGTCCACTCTCCCCTGGGCGCCGCTCTTCCGCGGTGCCTAGCAAAGTGATATCACTTAAATGCGGAACCGGCAACGCGCCGGCCGGAAGGGGGAACCGGTGGAGACCGAGGGACCGGCGCTGCGGCTGTCCGGGTTGTGCAAACGGTTCGGCGAGACGGTCGCGGTGGACCACGTGGACCTCGCGGTGCCGCGCGGCTCCTTCTTCGGGCTGGTCGGGCCGAACGGGGCCGGCAAGACCACCTCGCTGTCCATGGCGGTGGGCCTGTTGCGGCCGGACGCGGGCACCGCGCGCGTCTTCGGCGTGGAGGTGTGGGAGGACCCGGTGCGCGCCAAGGCTTTGGTCGGCGTGCTGCCGGACGGGCTGTCCCTGCCCGAGCGGCTCACCGGCCGGGAACTGTTGACCTACATGGGACTGCTGCGCGGCCTCGACGAGGCCACCGTCGCGGCCAGGGTGGCCGAGCTGCTCGGCGTGCTGGAGCTCACCGGAGCCGAGCGCACCCTGGTGGTGGACTACTCGGCAGGCATGCGCAAGAAGATCGCGCTGGCCACCGCGCTGCTGCACGGGCCGCGGCTGCTGGTGCTGGACGAGCCGTTCGAGGCGGTGGACCCGGTCTCGGCCAGCACCATCCGGGTCATCCTGCAGCGCTTCGTGGCCGCCGGAGGCGCGGTGGTGCTCTCCAGCCACGTGATGGACCTGGTGGAACGGCTCTGCGACCACGTCGCGGTGATCGCCGGGGGCCGGGTGGTCGCGGCCGGTCCGCTGGCGCAGGTGCGCGGCGAGGGCAGCCTGGAGGAGCGGTTCGTGCACCTGGTCGGCGGGCGCACCGGCGGCGGGGAGGGGCTGTCGTGGTTGGCGTCCTGATCCGGATGAAGCTGCGCCTGCTCAGCCACGGGCTGCACGGCGCGGCGCGGGCCGCCACGCTCATCGGCGGCGCGGTGGTCGGACTGCTCGCGGCCGGGTTGTCGGTGTTCCTGATGAACCTCGACCGGCTCGGCGCGCCGGTGCCCGGCTACGACCTGACCGCGGGGCTGTTCGCGGTGTGGACGCTGGGCTGGGTGATCGGACCGGTGTTCGTGGCCGGCAGCGACGAAACCCTGCAACCCGAACACTTCCGGCTGCTGCCGGTGAGCTCGCGCAAGCTGGCTGCCGGGCTGCTGGTCGCCGCCGCGGTCGGCGTGCCCGCGGTGGTCAGCCTCCTTGCCTTCGGCGGGCTGGTGCTGCGCGCCACCGCGGACGGGGCAGGGCCGGTGCTGGTCGCGATCGTCGGCGCGCTGTTGCAGCTGGCGGTGGTGATCACGTTGTCCCGCGTGGTGATCGGCGCGCTCGGCGATGTGCTGCGCTCGCGTCGCGGGCAGGACCTGGGGGTGCTGCTCGCGGCGTGTGTCGGTCTGCTGGTGCTGCCGTTCCAGTACCTGATGAACTCGGTCTCCGCCGGGCTGGTGCTGGGTTTTCCGCCGGAGCTGGGCGAGTTCCTGCGCTGGCTGCCCACGGGCTGGGCGCCGGTCGCGGTCGCCGCCGCGGCCAGGGGGGAGTGGGCCACGGTGGCCGCGGCGCTGACCGGGCTGGTGCTGCTGATCGTGTTGCTGGCGCAGTGGTGGGCGATCCTGTTGCGCCGCAGGATGACCAGGCCCAGCGCGGGACTGCGCGGCGCGGACGTGCGGGCCGGCGGCGGTGCGCTGGAACGGTTCCTGCCCGCCGGGCCGGTGGGCGCGGTGGCCGCCAAGGAGGTGCGCACCTGGTGGCGCGATCCTCGGCGGCGGGCGGTGTTGTTGCCCGCCTTGGTGATCGGGCTGGTGCTGCCGCTGGTGATCTCCGGCTTCAACCCGGTGGCCGCGGCGCTCGCCCCGGCGGGCGGGCTGCTGGTGGTGGCCTTCGGCGCGCTCAACGCGGGCAACCTGTACGGCTTCGACGGCACCGCGCTGTGGCACACCCTGGTGCAGCCCTCGGCCGCCCGCGCCGACATCCGGGGCAGGCAACTCGGCTGGCTGGTCTACGTGGCGCCGGTGTCCCTGCTCGCGGTGCTGGTGTTGCCGGGGGTGACCGGCCGGCCGGAGACCTATCCGTTCGTGCTCGCGCTGCTGCCCGCGCTGCTCGGCGGCGGGGCCGGGCTGCTGGTGGTCCTGTCGGTGTTCGCGCCGTTCCCGGTGCCCGCCCAGCGCGGGAACCCGTTCTCCGGCAGCGGTAGTCCCGGCTGTGCCAAGGCCCTGCTGCAACTGGTGATCGGGCTGCTGCTGGTGCTCGCCGCGCTGCCGCCGGGGTTGCTGCTGCTCGGCGGCTACCTGACCGGGAACGCGGTGCTGACCTGGCTGGCGCTGCCGGTGGGCATCGGTTCGGGCGTGCTGTTCGGCTGGTGGTGGGGCGCGCTGGCGGCCCGGCGGCTGAGCGAGCGCGGACCCGAGCTGCTCGCCGCCGTCCGAACTTGACCCGTAGGAGATTTCCTACCTATTCTCCTCCTCATGGATGTGTTCGCTGCGTTGGCCAACCCGACCCGCCGGGAGCTCTTGGGGTTGCTCCTGACCGGGCCGCGGCCGGTGCAGTCCCTCGCGGAGCATTTCGACATGAGCCGCCCGAGCGTCTCCGAGCACCTGCGCGTGCTCAAGGACGCGGGGCTGGTCGCGGAGGCCAGGCGCGGCCGGGAACGGCACTACCAGCTCGAACCCGAGCCCCTGCAGGAGCTTCGGGACTGGCTCACACCGTACGAGCGGTTCTGGCGGGAGCGGTTGTCCGCGCTGTCCGACCTGCTCGACGAGGAGGAAGACGAATGACCACCGAGTTCACCACCGTCAAGGCAGACCAGTTCCTGGCCCACCCGCCGGCCAAGGTCTGGCGGGCGCTCACCGACCCGGCCAGGCTGGCCCGCTGGCTGATGCCCAACGACTTCCAGCCCGTGGTCGGCCACCGCTTCACCTTCAACCGGGGCGAACCGCTGCCCGCGGTCCGCACCGACGGCATCGCGCACTGCGAGGTGCTGGAGATCCAGCCGGAACGCCTGCTGCGCATCAGTTTCAACGACAGCGGTCCGGACAACGGCATGCGCACCACCATCACCTGGACCCTGGCACCCGAGGGCCGCGGCACCCGGCTGTTCCTGGTGCACGACGGCTTCGACCCGGACAACGAGTTCCAGCAGCTGTCCCGCAAGTTCATGGCCAGCGGCTGGAGCTCCGGTGTGGCCGTCGCGCTGGCGAAGTTACTGGACGAGGAGACCGATTAGGTCGTGTCCTCGGTCAGCGGGCATCGCTGTCGATCTTCAGCCCGCCGCCGGACCGGGTCACCCGCACCGTGCGCTGCTCGGTCTTCGTGCCGTAGATGACGGTGAGGGTGACGTCCACCGCCACGTCCTGGGTCTTCTTGGCGGTCGCCTTCTGGCTGTACACCTGCTTGTACTGCGACCAGTAGTCGTTGAACCCGGACTCGCCGCCCATCAGCGCCTTGGCGTTGTCGGTCAGCATGGCGAAGGCCTGGGCGCGCTCGCCTGCCCGGCCTGCCGCGCTGTAGTAGTCGACGACGTACTGCCCGGCCTCGCGGAAGCCGATCGGGGCCGAGTCATCCGGCGGCGTCGGCTTGTCCACCACTGAGGAGGTCGGCGGGGCCGCGGTGGAGCTGGTCGTCTGGCTGCCCGCGTTGCCCTTGGGCGCCTCGCGGCTCGCGAGGTAGAAGCTGACGCCGCCGGCGACCAGCGCCACGGCGGCCAGCATGCCGATCACCAGGCCGCGCTTGGACTTCTTGCGCGGCGGCCGGTTCGGGTCGCGGACGTAGGCCGCGGGCCGGGAGTTGGCCATGGTCGGGGTTGGTGTCGCGGCCGGCCGGTTCAGGTGTGGCTGGGTCGGCGGGCGGTACGGCGGCGGCGGTGTGTTGCCGCCGAGCACCTGGGTGGCCGGCGCGGGCCGCAGCGGCGTGGGCTGCGCGTTGGCCAGGTTCGGATCATTGGCGAGGGAGGTGAGAGTGGCGGCGGCCTGGGACATGCTGGGCCGGTCGGAGGGCTCTTCGCGGAGCAGGCTCATGAGCACCGCGGTCATCGGGCCCGCCTGCCGGGGCGGGTCGACCTTGCCCGCGGCGACCAGGTGCAGCAGCGCCAGCGGGTTCGGGTTGTTGCCGAAGGGCGGCCTGCCCTCGATCGCGGTGTAGAGCGTCGCGCCGAGGGAGAAGACGTCCGAGGGTGGCGCCGGGTCGTGGCCCTTGGCGATCTCTGGGGACAGGTACGCGGGGGTGCCCGCCATCATGCCGGTCTGGGTGACGGTGACGTCGCCCGCGGCCCTGGAGATGCCGAAGTCGGTGATCTTGGCGATGCCGGAGTCGCTGACCAGGATGTTGGCTGGCTTGATGTCCCGGTGCACGATCCCGGCCTGGTGCGCGGCGGCCAGCGCGCCCGCCACCTGGCCGCCGATCGCGGCGACCTCGCGGATCGGCAGCGTGCCGCGCTCGTCCAGCAGGTCGGCCAGGCTGCGCGAGCGCAGGAACTCCATGACCAGGCAGGGGTCCCCGTGGTGCTGCACCACGTCGAAGATGGTGATCGCGTTGGGGTGGGACAGCCGGGCGGCGATCCGCGCCTCCCGCATCGCCCTGCGCCGCGCGTCCAAGGTCTGTTCCTCGGACTGGCCCGGCTGTAGGAGCAGCTGCTTGATGGCGACGGGGCGCTGAAGGCGCTCGTCGTACGCCTGCCACACCGCGCCCATGCCGCCGCTGCCGATGTGCTCGACCAGCCGGTAGTTCCCGGCGATCACCTGGCCCCTGTCGATGGCCGATCGCTCCTCGTCCTGATGAGTGGTGACGGCCCCTCGCCGTCTGCCAGACGCGTCCACCCTAATTGACGCGCCGGAGGGGGTTGGTGAGCGTTAGGTCGGCGAAAATAGTGCCTTAGGACTCGTTGGCGTTACGCCGAACAGAGCATTCCCGGCAACTTTCGGGTGCAGCCAGCGCGGCACCGGTCACGTTCAGTGCTGATGAGGGGTTCGCAGCGTCCGTGCGGGTCCCCACTTTTGCCGCAGCCCAGGGGCGCGCCGGTCCGGTGCCCAGCGACGTGGACGGCGCGGGGCCGGGGCGCGGCGGGGCTGGATGCCTGGTCAGGGGGTTGCGGGCGGTTGGACGCGGCTCGGGCGAGGTAACGATCTGGTCTGCGTGGTCTTGGTCACTCCGCGGCTGATGTGGCCTCGCGTGCCGGGCGGCGGCAGGCCGCGCCAGCGGAGCTCGCCCGACGGCAGCCCGTGCTACCCGAATCCGCCCGGCTGCAGCCCGCTCTACCCGAATCCGCCCGGCGGCGGCCTGCGCCACCCGAACGCGCCGATCCCAGCCTGCGCCACCAGAACGCCCCGGTCCCAGCCTGCGCCACCAGAACGCCCCGGTCCCAGCCTGCGCCACCCGAACCCGCCCGGCGGCGACGGCCTCCGCCACCCGAACCCGCCCGCGCGGGCGCACCGCGCGCGAGGAGGAGCCGTCGCGCGCGGTGCGGTCGTGTTGGAGCGGTGACAGTGCGCCGGTCAGCGGTGCAGCAGGCGGCGCAGGGCGTCGTGGAGCTGGTGGTGGGGGTCCGTGCCGGTGTCGGTGCGCCAGGCGATGTAGCCGTCTGGGCGGAGCAGGACCGCGCCTTCGGGGAGGGCGTAGCGGGGTGGCCACTGGTTTTCCGGGTCGAGCAGGTCGGTGCCGATGCGGTGTGCGGTGATCGGGACGTCGAGGTCCGCGGCGACTTCCTTGGCGGCTTGCGACCAGGCCTCGCCGTCGGGGCCGGTGAGGAGGGTGAAGCCGGTGCTGGGCAGGTCGTGCAGGGCGACGCGGGTGCCGTCGCGGTCCAGCCACAGGTGCGGGGCGCGGTGGCCGGGGGTGGCCGGTGGCAGGTGGTCGTCGGCGAAGGGGGTGTCGAAGGGCCGGCCCAGGATGGCGGGGGAGGTGTAGCGCTGGCCGAACATCCAGCGCAGGTCGTCCTTGACCTCCTGCTCCGGGTTGGAGCTGGTGCGGTGGGCCTGGCGGGCGACCGTGATGTCCATGAACGCCTGGGCCAGGGGGCGGCGTTCCGGTTCGTAGCTGTCCAGCAGGGCGGGGCTGGCCCAGCCCTTGAGCACCGCGGCGAGCTTCCAGGTCAGGTTGTGCGAGTCCTGGACGCCGGTGTTCGCGCCGTAGGCGCCTGCCGGGGGCCACACGTGCGCGCTGTCCCCGGCCAGGAACACCCGGCCCTGGCGGAAACGCTCCGCCACACCGATGAACTGCTGCCACGGGGCCACGTCGACGATGTCGAACGGGATGTCCGTGCGGCCCAGCAAGGTGTGCACCATGGCGGTCAGCCGCTCCGGGGTGAACCCGGCAGGGTCCTGGGTGGCCGCGTCGTAGCTGAAGGCGGCCGCCCAGCGGTTCGGGCTCGCGGTGGTGGTCAGGAAGGCCGGCGGGGCCTCCGGGTTGACCACGAACCACAGGATGGCGCGTTCGGGGATCAGCTCGGACAGGTCGGCGTCGAAGAGCACGCTGAGGTAGTCACCCGCCGCCCCCGGGCCGTCGCGGTGGATGCCCAGCCGGCCGCGGACCGTGCTGCGGTTGCCGTCCGCGCCGATCAGGTAGTCCGCGTGGATCCGCCGTTCCACGCCGGTGGTCCGGTCCTTGGTCACCGCGTGCACGCCGTCGGCGGTCTCGGTGAAGGACAACAGCTCGGTGCTGAACCGCTGGTCCGCGCCGCGGGCGCGGGCGGCCTCGGTCAGCACCGGCTCCACCGAGCTCTGGTCGGCCAGGCACATCCTGCCCGCGCTCAGCTCGTCGTAGCTCACCGCGGTGCCGCCGCGGAACAGCCAGTGCCACTCGCCCGCGATGGACTGGCAGTGCACCCCGCCCTCGTCCCGCTCGAACGGCTTGCCCGCCTGGTACACCGCCTCCGCGATGCCGAAGGCGCGGTAGATCTCCATGGTCCGTACGTTGATCCCGCGCGCCCTGCCCTGCGGCGACGGGCCGGGGTGCTTGTCCACCAGGATCGAGTCGATCCCGTGGGAGGACAGGAAAAGCGAGGCGGTCAGGCCGGCCAGGCCACCACCGGTGATGAGCACCGGCGTCCGTTCCTCGTTGCTGCTCATGACGATTCCCCCTCGTCGGGTGCTGAGATGAAGTTCGCGCCGATCTCGCGCAGCCAGTCCTCGCTCCAGGTGATCCGGCCGTCGGCCAGCTCGGCGACCGTGGCCCGGCACCAGTCGAGCTGGGCGCCCAGGGTGGCCCGCTGGTACTCCTCCTCCAGCAGGAACAGCCGGGGCAGGCCACCGGCCGATGCCTCCGCCACCACCGTGTCGATCTCCTGGACCGCCTCGGCGAGCTTGGCCGCGCGCACCTCCAGCAGCGCGCGGATCTCCTCCGGCTCCAGCAGCGGCATGAAGGCCACCGCGGCCGGGAACTCCGGGAACTCGTTGCCGGTGGCGGTGAACATCTCGCGCAGCCAGGTGCGGGCCGTCTCCAGCCCGTGCGGGCCGATCTCGTAGACGGTGCGTTCCGGCCGGTTGTCGGCGCGTTCGGTCTCCTTGACCTTGATCAGTCCGGCCTTCAGCAGGCGCTCGATCGTCTGGTAGACGCTGGCCCGCTGCCGGACGTTGACAACCCGGTCCTTGCCGCGCTCCTTGATCAGCTGCTGCATCCGGTACGCGTGCAGCGGAGCCTCGATGACCAAGCACAACACGGTCAGCGCGAGCGGAGAACGGCGAATCGGGGCTGTCATAGCCATAAACCTACTAGTTAGATCATGACTATGACAACCCCGAGATGACGTCAGGGGAGGGCGGCTACCGGTTCTCGGGGCGGCAGGCGGTCAGCTCGTAACTGGGACCGAGCAGGCCACGGCGGTCGTTGAGTCGCAGCAGCACCCTGGCGAACCCGGCGCACTCCACGTCCAGCCGCAGCGTGGCCGGGCTGTCGTCGAGCAGCATCCGGTGCGTGGACATGATCAACCGGCCGCCCGGCCGCAGCACCCGGTACAGCTCGGCCAGCGCCCTGGTCCGGTCCCGCCACAGGTGCACCGTGTTCACCGTCAGCAGCACGTCCACGCTGGCCGCCGGCTGCCCGGTGTCCTCGGCGTCGCCCCGGTGCAGCCGCACGTGCCCGGTCCTGGCCTGTTCGGCGCAGCGCTGACGGCACTGGCGCAGCATCTCCTCGGCCGGGTCGACCCCGATCACCCGCCCGGCCGCGGCCACCCTGGCCGCCTCGGCCAGCCCGACACCCGGTCCCGGGCCGAGCACGAGCACCGTGTCGGTGGGCCGTAAACCCGCCTCGGCCACCAGTTCCCGCTCGGTGGCGGCGCCGGCGCGCGCCATGATCGCGCCACCGATCCGGCCGGCGAGGCCGCGGGGATGCCCGAACGCGGAGTCCACGATCCGCGGGAAGGAAGTAGCCATGACTCCAGAACAGCTCGCATCCTCGCTGTTCGCATCGGGGTCATCCCTGAAATTCCTTCACCCCGGCCGTTCTGCTGGGACACCGCGGCGGGCGCCGGCGACCAGGCCCTCGTGCGGGGTCGAGACGCAGATCACCGGGACTTGTGCGGGGCACTCCCTCCGGCATGGGACGATAGGTCGTCACCCGTCCGTTTCAGCGAGGGAATCAGTGGCCACGTTCGCCGACACGACCTTCACGCCGCCGGAGCGCATCCGGAACTTCTGCATCATCGCCCACATCGACCACGGCAAGTCCACGCTGGCCGACCGGGTGTTGCAGCTCACCGGCGTCGTCGACGACCGTTCCATGCGCGCCCAGTACCTGGACCGGATGGACATCGAGCGCGAGCGCGGCATCACCATCAAGGCGCAGAACGTGCGCCTGCCGTGGGTGCACGAGGGCACTGAGTACGTGCTGCACCTGATCGACACCCCGGGGCACGTCGACTTCACCTACGAGGTCTCCCGTGCGCTGGAGGCGTGTGAGGGCGCGATCCTGCTGGTCGACGCGGCGCAGGGGATCGAGGCGCAGACGCTGGCCAACCTGTACCTGGCGCTGGAGAACGACCTCACCATCATCCCGGTGCTGAACAAGATCGACCTGCCCGCGGCCGACCCGGACCGCTACGCCGCGGAGATCGCGCACATCATCGGCTGCGAGCCCGACGACGTGCTGCGGGTCTCGGCCAAGACCGGCGTGGGCATCAAGGAGTTGCTGGACAAGGTCGTGCGGACCATCCCGGCCCCGGTCGGCGACCCGGACGCGCCCGCCCGCGCGATGATCTTCGACTCGGTCTACGACATCTACCGCGGCGTGGTCACCTACATCCGCGTGGTGGACGGCAAGATCACCCCGCGCGAGCGGATCCGGATGATGTCCACCAACGCCACCCACGAGCTGCTGGAAGTCGGCATCATCTCGCCGGAGCCCAAGGTCTCGGTCGGCCTCGGCGTCGGCGAGGTGGGCTACCTGATCACCGGGGTGAAGGACGTCCGCCAGTCCAAGGTCGGCGACACCATCACCTCCGAGCGTAAGGGCGCCACCCAGGCGCTCTCGGGCTACCGCGAGCCGCAGCCGATGGTCTACGCCGGGCTCTACCCGCTGGACGGCTCGGACTACCCGGACCTGCGCGAGGCGCTGGACAAGCTGCGGCTCAACGACGCCGCGCTGACCTACGAGCCGGAGACCTCCGCCGCGCTCGGCTTCGGCTTCCGCTGTGGCTTCCTCGGCCTGCTGCACCTGGAGATCACCCGCGACCGGCTGGAGCGCGAGTTCGGCCTCGAACTCATCTCCACCGCGCCCAACGTGGTCAACCGGGTGGTGATGGAGGACGGCACCGAGCACATCGTGACCAACCCCTCCGACTGGCCGGGCGGCAAGATCAGCGAGATCTACGAGCCGATCACCAAGTGCACGGTGATCGCGCCCTCGGAGTTCGTCGGCACGATCATGGAGCTGTGCCAGGCCAGGCGCGGCCAGCTCGGCGGCATGGACTACATCTCCGAGACCAGGGTCGAGCTGCGCTACACCATGCCGCTGGCCGAGATCATCTACGACTTCTTCGACTCGCTGAAGTCCCGCACCCGCGGCTACGCCTCCCTCGACTACGAGGAGGCGGGCCAGCAGGCCTCCGACCTGGTCAAGGTGGACATCCTGTTGCAGGGCGAGCCGGTGGACGCCTTCAGCGCGATCGTGCACAAGGACGCCGCCTACGCCTACGGCACCCGGATGGCCAGCAAGCTGCGCGAGCTGATCCCGCGGCAGCAGTTCGAGGTGCCGATCCAGGCCGCGGTCGGGTCCAGGGTGATCGCCCGCGAGACCATCCGCGCGATCCGCAAGGACGTGCTGGCCAAGTGCTACGGCGGTGACATCACCCGTAAGCGCAAGCTGCTGGAGAAGCAGAAGGAAGGCAAGAAGCGGATGAAGATGGTCGGCCGCGTCGAGGTGCCCCAGGAGGCGTTCGTGGCCGCGCTGTCCACCGACGAGGCCGGGGACAAGAAGAAGAAGTAGTCGCGGCGGTGACCGGACCGGGTGGTTCGGTCACCAAGCCGTGCGTGCAGTCATTTTTGCGTTACCCTGGTGACATGGGAAAGCGGAAGGAATACCCGCTGCTGGTCAGCGCGCCTGCCGCGGTGACCATCCAGGTCCCCGTGGGCACCCTTCTGCACGACTGGCCCAGCGTGCTCGGCCGGATCACCGAGGGCGAACGGGTCCAGGTCACCCGCAACGGCAAGGTCGTCGCGGTGCTCACCGCCCCCGACCCGGACGAGGTCGCCCTGGACGAGCTGGCCGCCTCGGGCCAGGTCGCCGCCGACTGGCGCGACCGCCAGAACACCTTGCGCGGTCTGCTCCGCACCCTGCCCGCCCGCACCGCGCGGGCCGGGGACGACCGCGGCTCGGCGGCGGTGCTCGCCGACCGCGAGGACACCGATCGGTGATCTACCTCGACAGCTGCGCCCTGATCAAGCTGATCCTGCCGGAACCCCTGTCCGAGGACCTGTTCACCTACCTGGACAGCCGCCCCGAACCCCTGGTCAGCTCCGAGCTGGCCGTGGTCGAGGTGCACCGCGCGCTCACCCGCGTCGAAGCCGGCGACGAGGCCCGCGCCTTGGCGGAGGAGATCCTGGACAACATCACCCAGCTGCCGCTGGCCCCGGTGGTCCGCGCCGCCGCGGCCCTGCCCGACCGCTACCTGCGCAGCCTGGACGCCCTGCACCTGGCCACCGCGCTGCGCGTGCCGACCACCCGGTTCGTCAGCTACGACCGGCGGCTGAACGAGGCGGCGGCCAAGGCGGGCCTGACCGTGCGCGCACCCGGCGCGGCCAAGCGGCCTGCCTGAGCCGCTACCTCGCCGCCTTCCGCAGCGGCGAGCAGATCAGCCACAGCGTGGACAGCAGCGCTCCCGTCGCCGACACCCACAGCGTCCCGCGCAGCCCGATCGTCTCCCCCAGCACCCCGCCCAGCAGGCTCCCCAGCGGAATCGCGCCCCACACCAGGAACAGCATCGTGGCGTTCATCCGTCCCAGCAGCTCCGGCGGGCAGACCGCCTGCTGTCGGCTGGTCATCGACACCGTGAGCACGATCAGGCTGAACGCGCTGCCGAAGGCGCCCGCCGCCCACCAGAGCAGGCCGTAGCCGGGGGTGGTCAGGGGGAAGCCGAGGAACAGGACGCCCAGGGTGAGGCCGGCGAGCAGGACGGTGCGGTCCTGGCCGAGGTGGGTGGCGATGCGGCGGGCCACCAGGGCGGCGGCCAGGGCTCCGGTGAGGCCGAGGCTGCTGAGCAGGCCGATGGCGGTGGGGGAGAGGTGGATCTCGCGGAGCAGGAAGAGCACGCCGAGGGCGGTCTGCATGGACTGGAACAGGACGAAGGTGGCGCCGTGCAGGCCGAAGGCGCGCAGCAGGGGGTGGCCGAAGACCAGGCGCAGGCCCTCGGCGATCTCGCGGCCCAGGTGACGGTTTTCCGGGCGGGGTGGCTGGGGTTCGCGGTGCCGGATGCCGCGTAGCCAGAGGGCGGACCAGAGGTAGCCCGCGGCGTTGACCAGGACGGTGGCGGGGGCGCCGAAGAACTGGAAGCACAGGCCGGCGACGGTGGGGGCGGCGGTGGCGGCGACCGCGTGGTTGCCGCGCAGCTTGGCGTTGGCCTCCACCAGGTCCGGGGCGGCGACCAGGCGGGGCAGGTAGGTCTGGTGGGCGACCTCGAAGAAGACCGAGAAGATCCCGGCCACCAGCACCGCCAGGTAGACCTGGGTCAGGGTGAGCAGACCGAAGGCCGCGGCCAGCGGGATGGAGCAGAACGCCGCCGCGCGCACCAGGTCGGCCACCACCAGCACCGGCAGCGCGCGCAGCCGGTCGCACCAGGCGCCGACCAGCAGGCCGAGCACCAGGAAGGCCGCGGTCTGCGTGGTCTGGATCGCGGCGACCTCGAAGGCGCTGGCGCGCAGGGTCTCGGCCGCGAGCAGGGGTAGCGCCAGGTGGCTGACCCGGGTGCCGAGCTGGCTGAGCACGTCAGCGGCCCACAGGTGCCGGAAGTCGCGTTGCCGGAGCAGCCCGCCGGGCCGCCGGGCGGTGTCCTTGGTCACCAGGGCACTGTGGCAGCTTGAGTGTGGTCGGCGCAACTAGCCTGAGTGGATTAGGCTCAAGTTTGTTCGGCGCGGTACCTGGCCAGCAGGGACAGGGCGCGGGCGTACTTGGCGCGTAGGCGGTCCTGGGTGGCCGGTTCGAGGCGGCCAAGCCGCTCCGGGCCGCTGTTGTCGGCGATGTCGGCGTGCTTGACCACGATCGCGATGTCGTCCTCGGCGGCCCGGCGCAGGTAGCTCTCCATCGGCTCGTCCGGGCCCTTGCTCAGCGCCAGCACCGCGGTCACCACCCGCTCCGGGCAGCCGGCCGCGCGCAGGTCGTCGGCGGTCACGCCGGTGTCCTCGACCACGTCGTGCAGCACCGCGGCCATCTTGGTCCACTCGCCCTCGACCTGGTCCATCACCCGCAGCGGGTGCCGGATGTAGGGCAGGCCCGCCTTGTCCACCTGGCCCTCGTGCGCCCGCGTCGCGATCTCCACCGCACGGGCGAGTGTGAAGCCCTCGGATTCGCTTGGCATGGCTAGATTCGAGCACATGATGCTTGCCTCGCGGGTGCCGCTGATCGTCGCGCCGATGGCCGGTGGGCCGTCCACCCCGGAACTGCTCGCCGCCGCCGCGACGGCGGGGGCCTCCGGATTCCTGGGGGCCGGTTACCTCAGCACCGAGGCGCTGGACGGGCAGATCGAGCGGACCAGGGCGCTGGGGGTGGCCTCCTTCGGGGTCAACCTGTTCGTGCCCACCGCTGACTCCGGCGCGCCGGTGGCCGGGTACGCCGAGCGGCTGGCGGCGGAGGCGCGGCGGTACGGGGCCGAACTGGGGCAGCCGCGCTGGGAGGACGACGAGTACCCGGCCAAGGCTGAGCTGGTGCTGGCCCGGCGGGTGCCGGTGGTGTCGTTCACCTTTGGTCACCCCGCGCCGGAGCTGGTCACCAGGTTCAAGGACGTGGGCACCGAGGTGTGGGTCACGGTCACCACGCCGGAAGAAGCGCGGATCGCCGCGGGCGTGGGCGCGGACGTGCTGGTGGTGCAGGGCATGGAGGCCGGTGGGCACCGGGGGACCTTCGCCAACGACCCGGCGAGGCCCGGGGCCGCGCCGCTGTACGGGCTGCTGGCCGCGCTGCGGCTGATCGGCGCGGCCACCGAGCTGCCGCTGGTGGCCACCGGCGGGCTGGTGCACGGCGCGGACATCGCCGCGGTGCTCACCGCGGGCGCGGCCGCCGCGCAGCTGGGCACCGCGTTCCTGCGCTGCCCCGAGGCCGGCACCCAGCCCGCCCAGCGGGCCGCGCTGGCCGCCGCGGACCGGGAGACCGCGCTGACCCGCGCCTTCACCGGCCGTCCCGCGCGCGGGCTGGTCAACCGGGTGCTCACCGAGCACAGCGCGCAGGCCCCGGCCGCCTACCCGCAGCTGCACCACCTGACCAGGCCGCTGCGCGCGGCCGCGGCCAAGGCGGGCGATCCGGAGGCGATGTCGCTGTGGGCCGGGCAGACCTACCCGCTGGCCCCTGAGCTGCCCGCGGCCGAGCTGGTGGAGCTGCTCATGGCACAGGCCCGGGACGCGTGGTCCCGGGCCTGCGGCAGGTGGCTCGATCAGTCCTGAGTGGACGCGGCGGCGGGCTGGTTGAGCTTGGACTTGCGGTAGGAGTAGGCGAAGTAGACGGCCAGGCCGATGCCGAACCAGATCGCGAACCGCAGCCAGGTCTCCGGCTGCAGGAAGGTGATCAGCCAGATGGAGAACACCACGCCGATGATCGGCACCACCGGCATGCCGGGCGTGCGGAAGGTCCGCGGCAGGTCCGGCCGCCGGTAGCGCAGCACGATCACCGCGACGCAGACCACCACGAAGGCCAGCAGGATGCCGATGTTGGTCAGCTCGGCCGCCGCGCTGATGTCCAGGAACCCGGCGATGAAGGCCGAGCAGACGCCGACGATCCAGGTGATCCGGCTGGGCACCTGGTGCTTCTTGCTGGTCTTGGCCAGGAACTGGGGCAGCAGGCCGTCCCGGCTCATCGCGAAGCCGACCCTGGTCACGCCGAGCATGAAGGTGAACATCACGGTGAGGATGCCCAGGATCGCGCCGACGGAGATGATCATGCCGAGGGCGGGCAGGCCGACGTCGGCGAACGCGCTGGCGAAGGCCGCCTCACCGTCGATCTTGGTGTAGTGCACCATGCCGGTCAGCACCAGGCAGGCCAGCACGTAGAGCACCATCGAGATGGCCAGCGAGTAGATGATCGCCTTGGGCATGTGCTTCTGCGAGTCCTTGGACTCCTCGGCCGCGGTGCTCATCGCGTCGTAGCCGAACACCGCGAAGAACACCGTGGCCGCGCCGGTGACCGCGCCGCCGAAGCCGAAGGGGAAGAAGTTGCTGTAGTTGCCGGTGTTGATGTGGAAGACGCCGACCACGATCACCAGCAGCACCACGCCGACCTTGAGCCAGACCAGCGCGCTCTCGAACCGGGCCGCGTTCTTCATGCCCAGGTTGAGCACGTAGGCGATCAGCAGGCAGAGCAGCGCGGCGAAGAGGTTCACGCTGTAGCTGCCCGGCGCCACGCCCTCGCCCTCGGTGCCCGGCGCGCCGAGCATCCAGGCAGGCAGTTCGATGCCGAGCATGCCGAGCAGGTTGTTGAAGTAGCCGGAGATGCCGATGGCCACCACCGCCACGATCGCGGTGTACTCCAGCAGCAGGTCCCAGCCGATCAGCCAGCCGGCCAGCTCGCCGAGCACCACGTAGCCGTAGGTGTAGGCGGACCCGGCCTTGGGGATCAGCCCGGCGAACTCGGCGTAGGAGAAGGCCGCGGCCGCGCTGGCGATGCCCGCGATCAGGAAGGAGATCAGCACCGCCGGGCCCGCGGTCTTGTTGGCCACCGCGCCGGCGAGGGAGAAGATGCCGGCGCCGATGATGCCGCCGACGCCGATCGCGGTCAGCTGCCACAGCCCCAGCGACTTGGCCAGTCCGCCGCTCTCGGACTCGCCGGTCACCTGCTCGATCGGTTTGCGCCGGAACACGCTCCGGCCGCCGGACGGACTCTGCGCCCTTGTCATCTCCTGCTCCCTCCACCCACGGCACGCCGCTGTGCCGCGGTCACCGTAGACGACCGGCGGGGCACTCGGCAGCGTCAGTACACCGTCCAAGACCAGAAAATCGCCAGCCCCGGGAGATCCGCGCCGACTAGGTTGGTGGCATGGGTGCAGGGAGTGTCGTGTCGGTCAATGTCGGAGCCATCCAGCCCGCCGAGTGGGCCGGGCGCAAGGGCAAGACCGCGATCGACAAACGGCCGGTGGCCGAGGCGAAGATCGGCAAGCTCGGCCTGGCCGGGGACGAGATCAGCGACCTGGAGCACCACGGTGGCGAGTACCAGGCCGTCTACGCCTACGCGGTGGAGGACCTGGCGTTCTGGTCCGCCGAGCTGGGCCGGACGCTGGAGCCGGGCAACGCGGGGGAGAACCTGTCGGTGTCCGGAGTGGACACCCAGGCGCTGGTGATCGGCCAGCGGCTGCGGGTCGGCGGCGCGGTGCTGCGGGCGACCGCGCCCCGGGTGCCCTGCCAGGTCTTCGCCGGGTTCTGGGACGTGCGCGGGCTGGTGAAGAAGTTCACCGTCGTCGGCCGCACCGGCGCCTACTTCGCGGTGGAGGAGGAGGGCGAGGTGCGGGCGGGCGATGCGATCGAGACGCTGTCCACGCCGGAGCACGGGGTGACCATCGCGGACGTGTTCGACTTCGTCGGCCGCAACAGCCGCGAGCGGGTGCCCACGCTGCTGCCCGCCCTGGCCGACCTGCCGCCGAAGGTGCAGGGCTGGGTGCGCGAGTACGCCTGACAACAGTGCGCGGGAACCGCCCCGCGGTCCCCGCGCACCGGTTGTCAGCGGGTGAAGACGATCTTTCCTGCGGTCTCGCCGCCGAGCATGGCGCGGAAGCCCTCCTCGGCCCGCTCCAGCGGCAGCTCCAGGCCGATCTGCGGGCGCAGGCCGGTGAGGTCCAGGAAGGACACCAGGTCGGCCAGCTCGTCGCGGGTGCCCATCATCGAGCCGACCACGTGCAGCTGGAAGAAGAACAGGCGCTGCAGCTCCGCAGGCGGGTTGCCGCCGGTGGTGGCGCCGGAGCAGACCACCACGCCGCCGGGCTTGAGGCTGCGCATGGAGTGCGACCAGCTGGCCTCGCCCACGGTCTCGAACACCGCGTCCACCTTGCCGGGCAACCGGGCGCCGGGCTCGAAAACCTCGTGCGCGCCAAGGCGTTCGGCCAGCGCGCGCTTCTCCGCCGAGCGGCCGGTGGCCCACACCCGCAGACCCGCGGCCCGGCCCAGCTGCACCAGCGCGGTGGCCACCCCGCCGGAGGCGCCCTGCACCAGGACGGTCTGACCGGGGCGGGCGGCGGCCTTGGTGAACAGCATCCGGTAGGCGGTCAGCCAGGCGGTGCCCAGGCAGGCCGCGTCGGTGAAGGACAGCCCGGCAGGCTTGGGCAGCACGTTGCGCTTGGGCAGCACGATGGTCTCGGCGAAGGAGCCCTGCAGCTTCTCGGTCAGCAGGGTGCGCTTGGGGTCCATGGTCTCGTCCCCGCGCCAGTCCTCGTCGTTGATCACCCCGTGGATGACCACCTCGGACCCGTCGGCCAGGGTGCCCGCGCCGTCGCAGCCCAGGATCATCGGGAACTGCTCGGCCTTGATGCCGACCCCGCGCAGCGTCCACAGGTCGTGCATGTTCAGGCTGGCGGCCTTGACGTTGACCGCGACCCAGCCCGCGGGCACCTCGGGCTCGGGGCGTTCGCCGACCACCAGGCCGGCCAGGGGATCCTCGGGATTCGGCTTGTCGGCGTATACGGCGAACATGACCGAAACCTATCGCCTGTCCCTCTCACCCGCCCGTGATGCCGGTCACGGCGGCCCTCCGGCGTAGGCTCGGGGCCGTGCAGTGGTTGGCGGACTCCTGGGACGCGGTCGGGCTGTGGCTCGCCCAGCAGTGGTTCCCGTTCCAGTTCTTGCTCGTGATGGCCGTGCTGCTGCCCGTGTGCTGGGCGCTGGCCTGGGGAATCGACCGGGGCGTCGACCAGGTCTCCGCTGGACTCTCCAAGATCCGGGGCCGCAACAGTGACCTCTCGTAAGCGCATCACCCTGGCCCTGGCCGGACTGATCGCCCTGGTGCTCCTCGGCTGGCTCGGCCGCGACCTGCTCGGCGGGAACTCGGCCGCGCCGCCGTCCACTAGCACGGGCTCGGCGGTCTCCACCAGCGCCGGAAAGGCCACCCGCGCCGGCGGGGACGTCACCGAGGCGCTGTCCAAGCTGCCCGCGGAGGCGGCCAAGACCTGGAAGCTGATCCAGAGCAACGGGCCGTTCCCGTACCCGGACCGGGACGGGGTGGAGTTCCAGAACCGGGAGAAGCGGCTGCCCGCGCAGGGCAAGGGCTACTACCGCGAGTACACCGTGCCCACGCCGGGCGAGCGCACCCGCGGCGCGCGGCGGCTGGTGACCGGGTCCGGCAAGGAGCTGTACTACACCGGCGACCACTACGAGACCTTCGTGAAGGTGGACCCGAACCGATGACAGCGGTGGAGCACGTGGTCGACGGCAGCGAGCTGCGCACCAAGCGGGCCGTCCTGCAGGCCTTCGCGCGGGCGCTGTCCTTCCCGGACTACTTCGGCGTCAACCTGGACGCCCTCTACGACTGCCTCACCGACCTGTCCTGGCTGCCGCCCGGCGAGCACCGGCTGCACTGGACGCACGCGGAAGTGTTGCGGCGCAGCGATCCGGCCGCCTTCGCCGGGATCAGCGAGGTGCTCGCGGACGCGGTCGCGGCCAACCCCCGGCTCACCGTCCAGGTCAGCGCCTAGACCAGGCCAGAGCGTCGCCTGCCGCGCAGGTAGGCGCGTAAGAAGTCGGTGCGCAGGTAGGACCACGGGTACCGGTCGGCGTGCCCCCTGGTGGCCTCGAAGTGCGGGCGGGCCAGCTGGTGCTCACCGCACAGCGAGAGCCAGAACGCGACCAGGTTGTGCCCGCTGATCTTGGCCCTGGGGTCCACGCCGTGCGGGTGCTGCCAGCGCGCCACCGCCGCCCGCGCCTGCTCGCGCACGTCGGCGCGGTCGAGGTACCGGCGGCGCGCGCGGCCGGGTAACTCCGCCCACTGCTCGATGTGGCCGCGTAAGACCAGCAGGTTCAGCGCGGAGCCGACCGGCGCGGTGGCCGCGGCCTCGGTGACGAAGGCGATCCTGGCCTCCGGCGGGTGGCCCCACCTGGGCGAGAGCGAGGCGAGCAGCTGCTCGTGGCCGCGCAGGTGCTGCGGGGCCAGCGCGCGCAGCCGGTGCCAGCGCCGCGCGGTCTCCGCCGGACCGAGCCGCTGGCCGCGGGCCAGCTGCACCAGCCACACCCACGGCGTCGGGTCGGCCGGGTCCAGTTCGGCGGCGCGGGCGCACATCACCTCGGCCGAAGGCAGCGCGCTCGGCAAGGTCTCGGCCCGCAGCACCTCCACCGCACCGCGCACGATCCACCCGATCGGGTCGCCCGGTTCGCTGGTCACCCACTCCAGCAGCCACTGCGGCACCGAGGTCCCGTGCCCGGCGCGCACCGTGGCCGCGGCGACCAGCACGGCGTCGGAGCGGTCGTCGGAGTCGTGCGCGCAGGCGATCAGCGCGGCCACCGCGGTCCGGTCCCCGGCGCGGGTCGCGGCGCGGACCGCCTCCAGCTCGGGGCTGCCGTAGGTCAGGCCCTCGCGCGCCTCGGGCAGCGAGCACAACCGCCTGGCGAAGATCTTCGGCACGGAGATCGAGCCTATGGTGTGGAACATGGAGTCGCTGGACCAGATGGAGGCCAATCTCGCCCGGCACGCGAGCCTGTTGCACGACCCGGCGCGGGTGGTGCGGGCCGCGGACCTGTTCTACGCCGACAGCGGCCTGGCCGATGACACCTTCAACATCATCGCCGGGGCCCGGTTCACCGAGGCGACCGCGGACCGCCGGATCGCCGAGACCATCGAGGCGCTGCGCCGCACCGGCCGCCCGTTCTCCTGGTGGGTCGGCCCGGCCTCGACGCCGGGTGACCTGTCCGCGCGGCTGAGCGCGGCCGGGCTGTCCGCCACCGAGTCCGAGACCGCGATGTGGGCCAGCCTGGACGAGCTGGCCGCGCCGCGCGGGGCCGAGGGCCTGGACGTGGTGGTGGCGCGCACGCCGGAACAGCTGGCCGACTACGCCGGGGTGCTGGCCACGCTGTGGGACCCGCCCTCGGCCACGGTCCGCGCCTACTACGCCCAGCCCGTCGCACTGGACCGCGCGGCGAAGTTCCTGGTGGGCTACGCCGACGGGCAGCCGGTGTGCACCGCCGAGGTGACCCTGCACGCCGGGGTCGCCGGGCTCTACAACGTCTGCACCGCGAGCAGCCACCGCCGCCGCGGCTTCGGCGGCGCGATCACCGACGCGGCCCTGCACCTGGCCCGCGACGCCGGCTACCGGACCGCGGTGCTCCAGGCCTCGGCCGAGGGCGAGCCGGTGTACCGGCGGCTGGGCTTCCAGGTCTGCGGGCAGTTCACCGAGCACGCACTGCGGTAGCGACACCAAAGAGGCACCCGGTTTGGCGAGATCCCTGGCGCAGGGCCAGAATCGGCTGGCATGCGACGAATGACCCCGGCCGTGCTGACCGCGGTGGCGATCCTCGGTCTCACGGCGTGCTCGTCCGGCGGGACCGGCTCCCCACAGACCTCCAGCGCGACCAGCAGCGCGGCCCCGGCCCCGCTGGTGTCGGCGACCTTCGCCCCACCGGCGGCCACCGGCGCCCAGCCACCCGCCGTGGTCTACAACACCGAGCTGGTGCCCGCGGGCGCGGCGGGCACGGTCACCGGCGCCTCCGCCGACGGCCGCACCACGGTGACCCTTGACGTCACCGGTCTGCGCCCCAACCGCAAGTACGGCTCGCACGTGCACACCAAGGTGTGCGGCCCGAAGCCCGCGGACTCCGGACCGCACTACCAGGACAAGCTGGACCCGGTGCAGCCCTCGGTGGACCCGGCCTTCGCCAACCCGAAGAACGAGGTCTGGCTGGACTTCGAGACCGACGCCGCGGGCGCGGCCAAGGTCTCGGCCACGGTGGAGTGGAAGTGGCGGCCGAACGAGGCCAACTCGGTGGTGCTGCACATCGACCCCACCAACCACCACGACCACGGCAAGGCGGGCACCGCCGGTGAGCGCCTGGCCTGCCTGACCGCCCCGTTCAAGTCCTAGCCGGTGCGCCCGCGGCCGGGACTCACTCGGCCGCGGGCACCCAGGAGGCCGGGCGCTTCTCGGCGAAGGCGCGGATGCCCTCCTGGCCCTCGGCGCTGGCGAAGTGCGCCGCGGAGAGCTCCAGCATGTCCGCGAAGTCCTCGCCCAGGCCCGCGGCCGGGGGGCGGCGGAGCATGGCCTTGGTGGCGGCCAGCGCGTTCGGGCCGCCCAGGGCGAGCATGTCGGTGTAGCGGCGGACCTCGGTGTCCAGGTCTTCGGCGGCGACCGCGGAGTTGATCAGGCCGATGGCCGCGGCGCGCTGGGCGTCGAACTTCTCGCCGGTGAGGAACAGCTCGTGCGCGGCGCGCGGCAGCAGCCGGGGCAGCACGGTGACCGAGATGACCGCCGGGACCACGCCGATGCGGACCTCGGTGAAGGCGAAGCTGGCCGCGTGGGTGGCCACCGCGATGTCACAGGCGGCCACGATGCCGACGCCACCGGCGCGGGCCGGGCCCGCGACCTTGGCCACCACCGGTTTCGGGCTGGTCCAGATCTGTTCCAGGATCGCCGGGAACTCGTTCACGCCCTGGTCGCCCGCACCGGCGCCGCGGGACTCCTTGAGGTCCATGCCGGAGCAGAACACGGTGCCGGTGTGGCCCAGCACGACCACCCGCACCGCCTCGTCGGCGATGGCGGTGCTCAGGTGCGCGCGCAGCTCGCGGCGGAGCTGGGCGGAGAGGGCGTTGCGGTTGTGCGGGGAGTCGAGGGTGATCTCGGCGATGCCGCGGTCGACCGCGTAGTGGACGAGTTCGTCAGCCATGCACGCACCCTAAACATAAAAGTGACCGCATCGGGGAGACGGGCGGTTCTCCCCGATGCGGTCGGGAACCGGCTGAAAGGAGGCAGTTCAGCCGATCGTCGTGGTGGTCAACGCCGGGTTGGGGCTGGGGTAGCACTTGGTGGGGGCGTCGACCGGGATCCCGAGCGCGACCGCGGTGGCGGTGAAGGTCAGGCCGGGGTTGGCGAAGCTGGAGCCGCCGAGCTTGGTCTCGATGGTGCCGCTGGCGCCTGCGGTGAGCTTGACGGTGATGGTGGGGATCTCGAAGGCCGCGCCGCCGGCGAGCGCCGCGCTCAGCTTGACCTCCAGGTTGTTGCCGACCTTGGTGATCGTCGGCGTGCCCACGCCGGAGCCGCCGGAGAGGGTGGCCGAGACGTAGGTGGAGTTCGCCGGCACCGGGACGGTCAGCAGGAAGTTCTTGATCTCGCGCAGGGTGTAGTTGCCGACCTTGTCCGGCACCTTGTTCGGCGCGGGGTCGAACACCGCGGTGACCTCGCCGCCGGGGGCGACGGTGGCCGGTGCGGTGGCGGTCAGGTCCTGGCTGAAGGTGGCGTCAACCGGACCGAGTGGACTGCTGGCCTGACAGGCGAAGTTCACCGCGGCCGCAGGGGTGGCCACGGCGGGACCGGCAAGGGTGAGCAGGGGGGCGACGACCGCGGTCGCGGCTAGCAACAGTCGAGCGGTGGAGCGTCGTGCAGGGGCCATATCCCACCTCGCTGTAGAAAATTCCTCCCGACACGGCGGCGGCAGAGGTGATTCTCACACGACGATCATTCTGTTGTTAACCCACTAAAGTCGTGAGGTTGCGCCGTTCGGCCGCACACGCCTCGGCATAGCGGTGCAGCACCAGCTCGGCCACCTCGGGGTCGTCCCCGAGCGGCCGCGCCACTACGGTGTCCAGCCCCGAAGCCCGCGCCGCGGCGATCACCCGGTCCGGCAGCAGGCCGGGGGCCAGGAACCAGGAGGCCAGCGCGATCCGTTGCGCGCCAAGGGCTTTCAGTCGCTCGACCACGGTGGCGACCTCCGGTTGCGCGCTGGCCGCGAAGGCGGCCTCCACCCCGGCCCAGCCCGCGTTCATCGACCAGCGGCGGGCCAGCGCGCGCACGGTGGCGTTGGCCGGTTCGTGCGAGGAGCCCGCCCCGGCCAGCACCACGCCGAGCTCCCGGTCGCCGGGCGCCGCGCCGGCCTCGGCCAGCCTGCGCAGCGCGGCCGACTCCAGCCGGGGGTCCGGGCCGAGCACGTCGGCGATCCGCACCGACAGCCTGGGCAGCCGGGTGACCACCTCGGACACCGCGCCGGGCAGGTCCACCTTGGCGTGGTAGGCCCGGCCCAGCAGCAGCGGGGCCACCACCACCTCGCGATGGCCCTGCTCGTACAGGCCGGTCAGCACCTCGCCCAGGCGCGGCGCGGACAACTCCAGGAAGGCCGAGCGCACGTCCAGGCCGGGGGCCAGCGCGCGGACCACGGTGAG
Organism: Crossiella sp. SN42; assembly: GCF_023897065.1. GTDB lineage: Bacteria > Actinomycetota > Actinomycetes > Mycobacteriales > Pseudonocardiaceae > Crossiella. Next base: position 10,437 of record NZ_JAMHIV010000055.1, on the reverse strand, counting down.
CAGCTCGTGCACGGTGGCCGCCGAACGCGGGTCGCGGCTGCCGTGCGCCACCGCGACCAGCGGGATCCCGTGGTCCATCACACCGCCGTGGCCAGGCCGCGGGCGCGCAGCACCACGCGCTCCAAGGGACGGAAGAACAGCAGCTCCACGCCGATGCCGACCAGCAGGATCAACAGGATCGCCGCGATCACCAGCGACATGTCGGTGAGCTGGCGGCCCTCCTCCAGCATCTGCCCGAGGCCGATGCCCAGGTCCGGCGAGCGGGCGATGATCTCCGCGGCCATCAGCGAACGCCAGGAGAACGCCCAGCCCTGCTTGAGCCCGGCCAGGTAGCCGGGCAGCGCGGCGGGCAGCAGCACGTGCCGGGCGGACTGCAACCGGCCCGCGCCCAGCACCGTGCCCACCCGCAGCAGCAGCGGCGGCACCTGGTCGATCCCGGCGACCAGGCCGTTGGCGATGGAGGGCACCGCGCCCAGCAGCACCACGGCGTAGATCATCGAGTCGTTGAGGCCCAGCCACAGCAGCGCGGCCGGCACCCAGGCCACCGAGGGCAGGCTCTGCAACCCGCTCAGCAACGGCCCGATCGCCGCGCGCACCAACGAGATCCGGGCCACCACCAGGCCCAGCGGGGTGCCGATGGCCACCGCGGCCAGGAAGCCCAGCACCGCGCGGTGGGTGGAGACCCACAGCGTCTCCCAGGCCTGGCCGTCCAGCATCCGCTCCCACAGCACCCCGGCCACGGTGAGCGGGGCGGGCAGCTTGTACTCCGGCTCGATCGCCGAGGCCCACAACACCTGCCACACCACCAGGATCAGCGCCAGCGCCACCAGCGGCGGCAGCACCGTGCGGGCGAACCGGAGCCAGCCGCCGCGGGAGCGGGCAGTCGTCGGCGCGTCGAGGGCGTCCAGCCCGGCTTCCAGCGCGGCCAGGTCCTCGCCGGATTTGGCCTCAGGAACGGCCATGGCTGGAGATCACCTCCCGGAGGTGGCCGGTGATCTCCTCGGTCAGCTTGCCGGTGTCCTGTTCGTTGATCGCCCACTCGCGCACCACCCGGCCCGGCCGGGAGGACAGCAGCACCACCCGCTGGCCGAGCCGGACCGCCTCGCGCACGTCGTGGGTGACGAAGAGCACCGCGGTGCCGGTGCGCTCCCAGATCCGGCGCAGCTCGCCCTGCAGCGCGTCCCTGGTGATCGCGTCCAGCGCGGCGAAGGGCTCGTCCATGAGCAGCAACGGGTTGCCGCCCTCGGCCTCGTCCAGGGTGGTGGCCAGCGCGCGGGCCAGCGCGACCCGCTGGCGCATGCCGCCGGAGAGCTCGTGCGGGCGCTTGCGGCCGACCTCGGCCAGCCGCACCAGGTCCAGCAGCTTGGTCGCGGTGGCCGCGCGCTCGGCCCGGCCCAGGCCGCGCAGCCGCAGCGGCAGCTCGACGTTGCGGGCCGCGGTGAGCCAGGGCATCAGCGCGGGCTCCTGGAAGACCACCGCGGGCCGTCCACTGTGGACGGACACGGTGCCCGCGGTCGGCTTGTCCAGGCCGGCCACCAGGTTGAGCAGGGTGGACTTGCCGCAGCCGGAGGCGCCGAGCAGGCAGACGAACTCGCCCGGCCGCACGGTCAGCTCGACCCCGTCCAGGGCCACCACGGTGTTCGCGCCGCGGCCGAAGGACTTGGTCACGTTGTCCAGGTGCACCACCGCCTCGGCGAGGTGGCCGGACGGGCGAAGGTGTTCCAGAGTCGCGGTCATGACCGTGCCCTCACTTTCCGTCAAGTCCGGATGCGTCAGCGGTGGGCAGCCCGGCGGCCCGTAGCGCCTCGTTCAGCGCGGTCAGGTCGACGAGTCCCTTGAGGTCGAACTCCTGCTTGGCCACCCCGGCGGCCACGGCGTCCTTGGACAGCTTGGGGAAGGTGCTCGCGGCCGGGTCGGTGCTGAAGGCGATCTGGCTGAACGAGCGCTCCAGCACCGGTTCCGGCAGCGGCTTGCCCGCGTACCTGCCCAGCGCGGCGTTGACCGTCTTCTTGGCCTCGGCCGGGCTGTCGTTGAGGAACTTGGTCGCGGCAACATGTCCACGTAACAGTGCCCGCACCGTCGCCGGGTGCTTCTGCGCGAACTCGGTGCGCACGATCAGCACCGTGGTGGGGAACTTGCCGCCCGGCCACAGGTCCCGCTCGTCCACCAGCACCTTGCCGCCTGCCTCCAGCACCAGGCGGGAGGCCCAGGGCTCGGGCAGCCAGCCGCCGTCGAGCTGGCCGGTGCGGAAGGCGTCGAAGGTCTGCGGGTTCTCCGTGTTGGCGATCTTGACGTCCTTGCCGCCGGTGGTCTCCACCTTCAGCCCCTGCTGGGCCAGGTAGGCCCGCAGCGCCACGTCCTGGGTGCCGCCCAGCTGCGGGGTGGCGATGGTCTTGTCCTTGAGCTGTTGCGGGCCGGTGATCTCCTTGCGCACCACCAGCTGCGCGCCGCCGGTGGCCGCGCCCGCGATCAACCGGATCGCCTTGCCGTTGGACTTGGTGAAGGCGTTGATGGTCGGGTTGGGCCCGATGAAGGTCGCGTCCAGCGACCCGGCCAGCAGCGCCTCCACCGCCGAGGGTCCGGCGTTGAACGCCTGGGTGCTGAGCTTGGTGCCGCCCAGCTCCTTGGCGATGAACTTGCGGTCCTCGTCGATGCCGACCAGGGCCGGGGCGTGCGTGACGTTGGGGAAGAAGCCGAGTCGCAGTTCCGCCGCCGGTCCGGAGTCGCTCGCCTGGGCGGTCGACTCGGCGGCCCTGGTGCAGCCGCTCACCGCGGCGACCAGCGCGGTGGCGGCGAGCACTGCGGGCAGGACGCGATGGCGGCGTCGCGGGGTGCGCACGGGATTCCTCCTGGGAGACAAGGCAGAGATGGCTAGGGGCCGGGGGAGACGAGGGCTCGGTCGTCGGCGGTCGCGTCGCCGAGTCCGGCGTCCTCGTGGACATCCGGGATGGGCAGGGGGGCGCCGATGAGGCCGGCGGCCAGGGTGCCGCCGTCGTTCGGGTCGATCACCAGGAAGGACCCGGTGCGCCTGCTGCTGGTGTACTCGTCGACCGGGAGCGGCTCCGCGGTGCGGATGAGCACCCGGCCGATCTGGTTGAGCTCCAGCGAGTCCGGCGTGTCCACAGTGGACAGGCGCTGTTCGTCGAAGCGGTCGGACAGCTCGGTGACGATGGCGGGGACGGTGCGGGTGCCGTGTTTGATCAGGACCCTGGCGTTGGCGCGCAACGGTTTCTCCGCCAGCCAGCAGACGGTGGCGTTGAGCTCGTCGCTGACTGAGGGAGAGTGTTCCGCACTGGCGATCAGGTCGCCACGGGAGATGTCCAAATCGTTGTCCAGCAACAGGGTCACCGACTGCCCGGCCCCCGCTTCGGTGAGTTCGCCGTCCGCGGTGTCGATGCGCACCACGGTGCTGCGCAGCCCGGCGGGCAGCACCACGACCTCATCGCCCGGCCGCACCACCCCGGCCGCCACCTGGCCCGCGTAGCCCCGGTAGTCGGGGTACTCGGGCGTGCGCGGCCGGATCACGTACTGCACCGGGAAGCGGAACGGCGCGTCGTGCGGATCCGGTTGCACCGGCACGGTTTCCAGGTGCTCCAGCAGGGTCGGTCCGGTGTACCAGGGGGTGCGCTCGGAGCGGTCCACCACGTTGTCGCCGACCAGCGCGGAGACCGGCACGGACAGCACCGACTCCTCGGGATAGCCCAACGCGTTGGCGTGCGCCAGGAACTCCTTGGCGATCAGCCCGAACTTGGCCTCGTCGTAGTCGATGAGGTCGATCTTGTTGACCGCCAGCACCAGCTGCGGCACGCCGAGCATGGCCAGCACGGCCGCGTGCCGCCTGGTCTGCTCGATCACGCCCTTGCGCGCGTCCACCAGCAGGATGGCCAGCTGCGCGGTGGACGCGCCGGTGACCGTGTTGCGGGTGTACTGCACGTGTCCGGGGGTGTCGGCGAGCACGTAGCTGCGCCGGGGGGTGGCGAAGTAGCGGTAGGCCACGTCGATGGTGATGCCCTGCTCGCGTTCCGAGCGCAGGCCGTCCACCAGCAGGGACAGGTCCGGTGTGGACAGCCCGCGGTCGACGCTGGCCCGCTGCACTGCTTCCAGCTGGTCGGCGAGCACGGACTTGGTGTCGTACAACAGGCGGCCGACCAGCGTGGACTTGCCGTCGTCGACGGATCCGGCGGTGGCCAGCCTCAGCAGGTCGGTCATCAGAAGTAACCCTCTCGCTTCCGGTCTTCCATGGCCGCTTCGCTGAGCCGGTCGTCGGCGCGGGTGGCGCCGCGTTCGGTGAGCCGGGAGGCGGAGACCTCGGCGATCACCGCGGCGAGGTCGCTCGCCTGCGACTCCACCGCCCCGGTGCACGAGCCGTCGCCGACCGTGCGGTACCGGATGGTCTTGTGCAGCACGGTCTCGCCCGGCTGTGGGCCGCCCCACGGGCCTTCGGTGAGCCACATGCCGTCGCGCAGGTAGACATCGCGCTGGTGCGCGAAGTAGATCGAGGGCAGCTCGATGTGCTCCCGCTCGATGTAGCGCCAGATGTCCAGCTCGGTCCAGTTGGACAGCGGGAACACCCGGACGTGCTCGCCCGGCCGGTGCCGTCCGTTGTAGAGGTTCCACAGCTCGGGCCGCTGCCGCTTGGGCTCCCACTGACCGAAGGCGTTGCGCAGGCTGAAGATGCGCTCCTTGGCGCGGGCGCGTTCCTCGTCCCGGCGGCCGCCGCCGAAGACCGCGTCGAACTTGTGCGCGGTGATGGAGTCCAGCAGCGGCACGGTCTGCAGCGGGTTGCGGGTGCCGTCCGGGCGTTCCTGCAGGCGGCCGTCGTCGATCCAGTCCTGCACGTGCGCGACCTCCAGCCGCAGCCCGTGCCGGGCGACGAGCTCGTCCCGGAAGGTGATGACCTCCTCGAAGTTGTGGCCGGTGTCCACGTGCAGCAGGGTGAACGGCACCGGCGCCGGCCAGAAGGCCTTGAGCGCCAGGTGCACCAGCACCGTGGAGTCCTTGCCGCCGGAGAACAGGATCACCGGCCGGTCGAACTCCCCGGCCACCTCCCGGAAGATGTGGATCGCTTCGGACTCCAGGGCAGTCAAGTTGTCCTGGGCCGGTCGCAGCGTGCTCGTCATTCCCCCCGCCCTCACCCGTGCAGTCCGCACTCGGTCTTGGCCTTGCCCGCCCAGCGACCGCTGCGCGGGTCCGCGCCCGGCAACGGCTTGGCCGTGCAGGGTGCGCAGCCGATGGACGGATATCCCGCGCCCACCAACGGGTTCTCCAGGATGCCGTGCTCGGCGATGTAGGCGTTGAACTCCTCGTCGGTCCAGGCCGCGATCGGGTTGATCTTGACCAGCCCGTTGCGCTCGTCCCAGCCCACGATCGGCGTGTTCGCCCGCGTCGGCGCGTCCACCCTGCGCACGCCGGTGACCCAGGCGTCGTAGCGGGACAGCGTGCGCCGCAGCGGGATCACCTTGCGCATCGCGCAGCAGCGGTCGGCCGCGCGCTCGAACAGGTTCGGCCCGTGCTCGGCGTCCTGCTCGGCCACGGTCAGGTCCGGCAGCGCGTTGACGATGTTCACGGGGTACACCGTGGCAACCGCGTCTCGGGTGCCGATGGTCTCCGGGAAGTGGTACCCGGTCTCCAGGAACAGCACGTCGAAACCGCTGGTGACCTTGGCCGCCAGGTCGATCAGCACCGCGTCCTGCATGTTCGAGGCCAGGATCCAGCGCTCCAGCGGGAAGGTCTCCGCGACCCAGGTCAGCGCCTCGGTCGCGGTGGCCTCGGCCAGTTCCTGACCGGCCCGCTCGGCGAGGGCCTGGAGATCGGTCGTGGTGCTCACCGGGTCACCTCCACCGGGCGTCGCAGGCCGGCGAACTTCAGCGAGAACACCCGCTGGCAGGCGGTGCAGCCCCACGCGCCGTGCGGCTCCTCCTCCGGTCGCAGGTCCTCGTCCCCGCAGTAGGGGCAGTAGAACGGCGTCGCTCGTTCGCTCATCGCAGATCGGCCTCCTCGGCGCGGGCCGCCCACTGGGCGAACCGCTCTCCCTCGGTGCGCTGGGCCACGAAGTTGCGCGCGACCCGCGCCACGTACTCACCCAGCTCGGCCGCGGTCACCTTGTGCCCGCGCAGTTTCCGGCCGAAGCCTGCGTCCAGGCCGAGCCCGCCGCCCAGGTGCACCTGGTAGCCCTCGACCTGCTGGCCCTCGCCGTTGGTCACGATCTGGCCCTTGAGCCCGATGTCCGCGGTCTGGATCCGGGCGCAGGAGTTGGGGCAGCCGTTGATGTGCACGCTGATCGCCGCCTCGGCCAGGGTGTCCTGGACGTCGGCGAGCTGCCGCTCCAGCTCCTCGACCAGGCGCGCGGCGCGGGCCTTGGTCTCCACGATGGCCAGCTTGCAGAACTCGATGCCGGTGCAGGCCATGGTGGTGCGCCGCCACGGCGAGGGCTTGGCGTGCAGGCCCAGCGCGGCCAGCTCGTCCACCAGACTGTCCACTTCGGACTCTGCCACGTCCAGCACGACCAGCTTCTGCTGCGCGGTCAGCCGGATCCGGCGGGACCCGGCCCGCTCCACCGCCTTGGCCACGTCCAGCAGGATCGAGCCGGACACCCGCCCGGCGACCGGCGCGACCCCGATGTAGAACTTGCCGTCCTTCTGCCGGTGCACGCCCACGTGGTCGATCGGCGCGGTGGCTTCGGGCGCGACCCCGTCGAGCAGCTTCCGCTTGAGGTACTCGGTCTCCAGCACCTCGCGGAACTTCTCCACGCCCCAGTCGGCGACCAGGAACTTGATCCGCGCCCGGTGCCGCAGCCGCCGGTAGCCGTAGTCGCGGAAGACGCTGATCACGCCTTCCCAGACATCGGGCACCTCGTTCAGGGGCACCCACACGCCGAGCCGCTTGGCCAGCATCGGGTTGGTGGACAGGCCGCCGCCGACGAACAGGTCGAAGCCGGGCCCGTGCTCGGGGTGGTCGACGCCGACGAAGGAGATGTCGTTGACCTCGTGCGCCACGTCCTGCAACCCGGAGATGGCGCTCTTGAACTTGCGTGGCAGGTTCGAGTAGGCCGGGTCGCCGATGTAGCGCTTGACGATCTCCTGGATGGCCGGGGTGCCGTCGATGACCTCATCGGCGGAGATCCCGGCGACCGGCGAGCCGAGCACCACCCGCGGGCTGTCCCCGCAGGCCTCGGTGGTGCTCAGGCCGACCGCCTCGATCTTCTCCCAGATCGTGGGCACGTCCTCGATCTGGATCCAGTGGTACTGGATGTTCTGCCGGTCGGTGATGTCGGCGGTGTCGCGGGCGTAGGTCTGGGAGATCTCGCCCAGCACCCGCAGCTGCTCGGTGCTCAGCGCGCCACCGTCGACGCGCACCCGCAGCATGAAGTACTCGTCGTCGAGCTCCTCCGGTTCCAGCACGGCCGTGCGGCCGCCGTCGATACCGGGCTTGCGCTGGGTGTAGAGGCCGTACCAGCGGAAACGTCCGCGAAGGTCGGCCGGGTCAATGGAGTCGAAGCCACCGCGGGCGTAGATGTTCTCGATCCGGGCCCGCACGTTGAGCGGGTTGTCGTCCTTCTTCGAGCGCTCGTTCGGGTTCAGCGGCTCGCGGTAGCCCAGCGCCCACTGCCCTTCGCCGCGGCGCTGTTTCACGGCCCGCGCCGGGGGAGAGGTTGGGGGGACCATGGTCCGACCTCCGGGATTCGAGGCGGCCGTGCGCACCGTCGAAGCCCCAGGGTTCACATGGTGGGATGGGGATCTTCAGCCGGGACGCCCGTCGCCGGCTGGCAAAGAGAAATGCAGCGGCCGACTAGACGTACCGTCGGCAGAGCGCGCTGGAGACACGCAGGTAGTCCACGTGGCGGCGGGCCACGAGGAACAGGCGTCGTCCAGGCGAGGTCACGACGACCAGCGTGCCACGCGTCCCGGGATGGGTCTACCGCCATCCGCATAGTGGGATGGTGAGACGGATTGAGAGACTGCTGCTATGCCTTCCGTACTTCCCGACGGCGACCCGGCGCCCCAGGACGGCGCGCTGCCCGCCACCGCCCTGACCGGCCTCGGCACCCGACCGTTCGGGCTGTACGTGCACGTGCCGTTCTGCGCGACCCGCTGCGGCTACTGCGACTTCAACACCTACACCCCCGGTGAGCTGGGCAGCTCCGCCTCCCCGCAGTCCTGGCTGACCGGGCTGCGCCAGGAGCTGGAGCTGGCCGCCCGGGTGCTGGGCAGCCCACCGGCCGCGGACACCGTCTTCGTCGGCGGCGGCACCCCGTCCCTGCTCGGCGCGGACGGCCTGGCCGCGGTGCTCGGCGCGGTCCGGGACACCTTCGGCCTGGCCCCCGGCGCCGAGGTGACCACCGAGTCCAACCCGGAGTCCACCTCCCCGGAGTTCTTCGCCGGCATCCTGGCCGCCGGCTACACCAGGGTCTCCCTCGGCATGCAGTCCGCCGCCCCGCACGTGCTCCAGATCCTGGACCGCACGCACACACCCGGCCGCGCCCGCGCCGCGGCGAAGGAAGCCAGGGCCGCCGGGTTCGAGCACGTGAACCTGGACCTGATCTACGGCACCCCCGGCGAACGCCCGCAGGACCTGGCCGAGTCCCTGGACGTGGTCCTGGCCGGCGGCGTCGACCACGTCTCGGCGTACGCGCTGATCGTCGAGGAGGGCACCGCGCTGGCCCGCCGGATCAACCGGGGCGAGCTGCCCAGCCCGGACGACGACGTGCTGGCCGAACGCTACGAACAGGTCGACCAGACCCTCCAGCGGGCCGGTCTGACCTGGTACGAGGTCTCCAACTGGGCCACCGACGAGGCCGCCCGCTGCCGCCACAACCTGGGCTACTGGCTCGGCGGCGACTGGTGGGGCGCGGGACCGGGCGCGCACAGCCACGTCGGCGGGGTGCGCTGGTGGAACGTCAAGCACCCCAGCCGCTACGCCGCCCTGCTCGCCGAGGGCCGTTCACCGGCGGCGGGCCGGGAGACGCTGACCGCGCAGGACCGGGACGTGGAGCGCATCCTGCTGGAGCTGCGGCTGGTCGAGGGCCTGCCGGTGACGGTGCTGGACGAGGCGGGCCGCCGCGAGGCGCGGGTGGCCGCCGCGGACGGCCTGCTCGACCCGGCCAGCCTGGCCGATGGGCGCTGCGTGCTCACCGACCAGGGCCGCCTGCTGGCCGACGCGGTGGTCCGGCGACTGGTGCCGTGAGCTGGCGTCGCCCCAAGTTTTAAAGTAGTTTGCAGCTATGACCACAAGCGCGCCGGAGGTCAACTTCTCGGACCTCTCCAACAAGCCGGTCGACACCGTGCGCAAGCTGCAGGAGTCGCCGAGCCGGTCGGTGCGCGTCCACCGCAGGGGCGATGAGGAAGACCTGGTGCTGGTCACCGCCAGCCGGGCCGCCGAGGTGCGGGAGGTCGTCTCCACCACCACTGCCCTGTTCGTCGCGCTCATGCAGCACAGCGCCGAGGTCAGGGACCTGGTCACCGAGGTGATGCCGACCGCCTTCCCGTGGGTGCGCTTCCTGCCGAGGGAGGACGTGCGGGCCTTCGTGGTCGAGCTGGTCGACATCCTGGAAGCGGCGAACTCCCTCGGCAATCCCGCCCCGGTGGTCCAGCTGATCACCGAATGGCGGCACACCGCCGAGGTGCACGCCGACCCCGAACTGCTGGCCACCCTGCGCAAGGACGGAGAGGACCTGGGCGAAGTCCCGGCACCGGAGGCGACGCGGGCGTGAGTCCGAAGAAAGGCGATCCGGTCGCACCCCCGGCGATCGGCGCGGAGTGGCAGATCCGGTTCAGCACCACCGAGGCGGTCAAGGGCTGGCAGGACCTGGAGAACACCGCCCCCGGCAACCTGCGCAAGGCCTGGGAGACGATGCGCGCGGAACCCGGTCCGGGACCGGGCAAGCCGACCAGCAGGCACCACCAGCTCCGCCGCTCGCTGGCCACCGGCAGCCACGGCGGCCGCACCCTGCCGCAGTGGCAGATCGAGGTCACCGGCGGCGGCCGGATCTGGTACCTGCTCGACGAGGACCGGCACACCGTCTGGGTGCAGGCGGCCGGCACCGGGCACCCCAAGGCTACTGACTAACCCAGCGCCAGCACCCGGACGTGGATGAAGTTGCGCTGCTGGAGCGCCGCCCGCACCGCCCGGTGCAGCCCGTCCTCCAGGAACATCTCCCCGCGCCACTGGACCGCGTGGGCGAACAGGTCGCCGAAGAAGGTGGAGTCGGAGCTGAGCAGGCGGTCCAGCTCCAGCACCTTCTTCGTGGTCACCAGCTCGTCCAGCCGGACCGGCCGGGGCGGGATCTTCGCCCACTCCCTGGTACTCAGCCCGTGGTCCGGGTACGGCCGCCCGTCCCGGACGTCCTTGAAGATCACCCCGGCCTCCCTGCCGCCACTCGCGCGTAGCACCCCACACCAGACCCTAGGGCGTGTCCGCCGAGCCTCGCACGCGACCGCC
>NZ_JAMHIV010000054.1 GCF_023897065.1 Crossiella sp. SN42 | reverse complement strand
TGGGGAACCTCAAGACCCGCCTGCGTCTTGGCCTTTGACTTTGACTTTCCCCCCATGCTTTGATCTCTGCCCGTCCGGCGAGGACGCTCTTGACTTTGATCTTCGCTCTTCGCCTGAAACCCCGAAGATCAAAAGAATGTCCTCGCCGGACGGGCAGACCCCCGGAGGTGGGGACAAGTCAAAAGCCGGGACGAGCAGGTTGCGGGGCGGGGCAGGCTGCCGACTCAAGACCCAGCGTGCTCGCGGGCCTCTCGTCTTCTCCGCACGACCTTCCGACAGCGAACCACATCCCCACCAACGGCCACCGTTGCGTGGCGTGGCCTCGGCGGCGGTTGCTGTGAGCGTCCGCTGGTGGGGATGCGGTTAGCAGTCTCCAGGCCGTACGGAGAAGACGAGAGCCCCGCTTTGTGGGTTGTCACCCCTCGGCAAAGGCTTTTCGCTTACCAGCTGTCCGCGCGCAGTGAGTCCAAAGCCGTCTGCAAGTCCGCCGGGTACTCGCTGGTGAACTCCACCCATCCCTCATGCGCCGGGTGGTGGAAGCCCAATGACCGCGCCTGCAACCACTGCCGCGTCAAGTTGAGCTTCTTCGCCAGCACCGGATCCGCGCCATACGTCAAATCCCCCACGCAGGGATGCCGCAATGCCGAGAAGTGCACCCGGATCTGGTGGGTCCGGCCGGTCTCCAGCCGCACGTCCACCAGCGACGCCGCCCGGAACGCCTCCATCACCTCGTAGTGCGTGACGCTCGGCTTGCCGCTGGCGACCACCGCGAACTTGTAGTCCTGTCGCGGGTGCCGGTCGATCGGGGCGTCGATGGTGCCCCGGCTGGGATCCGGATGTCCTTGCACCAACGCGTGGTACCGCTTCTCCACGGTCCGTTCCTTGAACGCCCGCTTCAGCACCGAGTACGCGTGTTCGCTCTTGGCCACCACCATCACGCCGGTGGTGCCCACGTCCAGCCGGTGCACCACGCCCTGGCGCTCGGCCGCGCCGGAGGTGGCGATCTGGATGCCCGCGGCGGCCAGGCCCGCGACGACCGTGGGGCCGGTCCAGCCGGGGCTGGGGTGCACGGCGACGCCTACCGGTTTGTCGATGACCACGATGTCGTCGTCCTCGTGCAGCACGACCAGGCCGTCCACCGGGGCGGCGAGCATCGGGGCGGGGTGTTCCGGTTCGGGGAGGGTGACCTCCAGCCAGGAGCCGGCGACCAGGCGGTCGGACTTGCCCGCGGGCTGGCCGTCGAGCAGGACTCCGCCGGTCTCGGCCAGGCCGGCCGCGACCGTGCGGGACAGGCCCAGCAGTTTGGACAGGCCCGCGTCCACTCGCATGCCGTCCAGGCCGTCCGGCACCGGCAGGGTCCTCTGGTCACTCACGCGTTTTCCTCCACCGTGGCCTCAGCCTTCGTCTGATCTGCTCCGCGCCCGGCCCGTCTGCCGTCGTAGTCGACGCCGAAGAGGGCCAGCAGCACCAGGAGCACGCCGCCGCTGACGATGGCCGCGTCGGCGATGTTGAACACCGGCCACACGCTGCCGTCGGGGGCGAACAGTGACAGGAAGTCCACCACATGTCCCTCGGCGAAGCCGGGCGGGCGGGTCAGCCGGTCGGCCAGGTTGCCCAGGGCGCCGCCCAGCACCAGGCTGATGCCCACGGCCCAGCCGGTGGAGCGCAGCCGGGGCGCGAAGATCAGGATGGCCAGCACGACCAGCGTGGTGATCAGCGTCAGCAGCCAGGTCTGGCCGGGGAACAGCGAGAACGCCGCGCCGGGGTTGTGCAGCAGCACCAGGTACAGCGCGCCACCGGCCACCCGGACCGGCGGCTGCCCGTCGAGCGCGGCGACCGCGAGGTCCTTGGTGATCAGGTCCGCCGCGAAGGCCGCCAGCGCCACCAGGGCGAACGGCACCAGGCGGCGGGGCGGCTTGTCGTCGGTGCTCACCGCCCCATTGTCCCGTACGCCGGGACGACCCCTGACCTCAGGCGTTGATGAACGGCGGCAGCGGCCTCGGGTCGTTCACCGGGGCCCACCGGCCGTCCACGATCTCGTACTTCCAGCCCGGCCCGTGCTCGACCAGCTCGCGCAGCGCCAGCAGCACCCGGTCCACGTGCTCGGCGGTGGTGCCCAGACCCAGGCTGACCCGCAGCGCGCGGTCGCTGTCCGACCCGGCCTGGCCGAGCAGCCGCCGGGTGGCGATGTGCGCGCAGAACGCGCCGTCGCGCACCCCGATCCCGTACTCGGCGGACAGCGCGGCGGCCAGCAGACCGGGGTCCTGGCCGTCCACCGTGAAGCTCACCACACCGACCCGGTCCTGCCCCGCGCCGAAGATCGACAGCTCCCGCAGGCCGGGGATGGCCTTGAGTCCGGCGCGCAGCCGGGCGAACAGCTCGGCCTCGTGCGCGATGATCGCGTCCCAGCCGTGCTGGGTGATGGCCTGGCAGGCGCTGGCGAAGGCGTGCACGCCGACCACGTTCGGTGAACCGGCCTCGTGCCGCTCCGGCGCGGGCGCCCAGCCCACGCCCAGGTGGTCGCCCCAGTCCACCACGTGCTTGGTGGCGCCGCCGCCGACCAGGTACGGCTCGGCCTGGTGCAGCCAGTCCGCCCGGCCGACCAGCGCGCCGCTGCCGTAGGGGGCGTAGAGCTTGTGCGCGGAGAGCACCACGTAGTCCACGTCGAGCTGCTGGATGTCCACCGGGCGGTGCGGGGCCAGCTGCGCGGCGTCCAGCACGATCCGCGCGCCGAAGCGGCGGGCCACCGCGGCCAGCTCGCGCACCGGCCACAGCTCACCGGTCACGTTGGACGCCCCGGTCAGCACCACCAGCCGCGCGCCCTCCGGCGTGTTCCGCAGCGCCTCGGCCAGCGCGCCGATGGCGCCCTGCGGGGTGTCCGGGGTGGCGATCCGGGTGACCCTGGGACCCCGCCACGGCAGCAGCGCGGCATGGTGGTCGGTGTCGAAGGTGACCACGCTGGTGCCCCTGGGCACACTGCGGGCCAGCAGGTTCAGCGCGTCGGTGCTGTTGCGGGTGAAGACCACCACGTCGCTGGCGTGCGCCCCGACGAACCGCCGCACCACGTCCCTGGCCTGCTCGTACACCTTGGTGCACACCTGCGAGGCGAACCCGGCGCCGCGGTGCACGCTGGCGTAGTAGGGCAGCAGCTCGTCCACCGCGTCGCGCACCGCGGCCAGGCACGGCGCGCTGGCCGCGTGGTCGAGGTTGGCGTAGGCCACCCGCTCGCCGGTGACCAGCGGCACCGCGGTGTGCGCGCCGACAACGGCGGGCACGGCGGCAGTGGTGGTCGCGGTGGTGGCGGTGGCCTGCGCGGGGATGACAGCGAGCGACATACAACCCTCCGGGGTCCTGATCGGACCTGCCAGGAGGTCCGCGCTTGCCCGCCGCACCTCGCGACGGACCAGGTCCTCACCCGGAGCACCCCACCGCGGTAGGAGGGTTGCCGACCAGCAAGCCGGGGCTGTGCGCTGGTACTCATGACCTTGGCCCCGAAGTTAGCCGACGGACCGGCGACTTGGGAAGTCCCCTTTCCAGATACCGGGAAGCCGCTGGTCCACCCGGCTTCGCCGAACGGGCAGCTGGCCGGGCACCGGTTGGGGCGCATTCCCGGGCGAGGCCGAGTTGATATTTCCATTCGCCCTAACCTGACCGGACGGGTGAATCCACCCGGGAATTCCGCACCAGGGGGCTTTCATGGAGAGAACCAGCACGAGCAGAATCCGGCGCGGCTTCGTGCGATTAGCCGTGGCGACGATGATGATGAGCAGCGCGATCCTGGGCGCGACGGCCGCGGCCCAGGCCGCACCCGCCGAACCGCCGATCCCGGCCGAGACCGCGCCGGCCGGGGTCACAACCAAGCTCGCGGCCCCCAACGGAGTCGCCGCCCCGCTGCTTTGCAGTGGCCACGCGGTCGAGCACGGCAACTGGAACAACGCGGACCCGAACGCCACCGGCATCGCCAGGGCCGAACTGCGGGACTGCCAGTCGGTCACCGTCTGCGAGGGCTCGATCTGCCGCATCGTGCACGACGCGGGCTGGACCATGCGCCTGTTCGGGAAGTGCTCACCGACCAACTGCGACTGGGGCTGGAGCAATTCCGAGTTCCGCCAGTCCACCGGTCACATCCACGCCTTCTACGACCAGGGATACGCCAAGCGGCACGTCTGGGCGAAGATGTCGCAATACCGTCCGGGCCAGCTGTGGATTGCCTGGCGAACTGATTTCGTCGACCCGAACCGACCGGACTACGAAGTGCAGGAATGGTTCCACCGCGGCTGAGCGCGCAGTGACGCACAACACCGGGACGGCTCCGCCACGGGCCGTCCCGTCGCCGCGCTCAGACCTGGAACCGGCCGGGCAGCGACACGCTGAACCCGTCACCGACCCGCTCCGCGCGCCCGGAGTACTGCTGCGCCCCGGCGCGGAACCGCCAGGCGCCCAGCACCTTCCCGTCCACCGGCACGCCGACCTCGGCCGCGACCTTGGTGCTCACGTCCGCATAGGACAGTCCACTCCAGTCCGCGCTGGGCGCCGCGCCCAGCTGCCACAGCGTGAAGTGCACGTGCGCGCCACTGCTGGACCCGCCGCAGGGCAGCGCGTTCCCGGTGCGCCCCAACGGGGTCCCGGCCGAGACGGACTGCCCGTCGCGGACCTGGATGTCCTCCAGGTGGTAGTAGCCGGTGCGCCAGCCGCCCGCGTGGTCCACGGTGACCCAGTCGCCGCCGGCGCAGCGCTGGATCCGCACTGTGCCCTCGGCCGCCGAGCGGGCGACGCCGTCGCTGGGCGAGAAGTCGATCGCGTTCTTGACCCCGCTCTGCCCGTTGTCCGAGTGCACCCCGGCCGAGTAGGTCTGCTGGCCGGTGGCGAAGGGCAGGGCGAGCACCGGGTCCGCGAGCGGCATGGCCACCGCGGTGGGTGCGAGCAGCAGGCCGCCGGAGAGCAGCGCGGCGGCGGCGAGCAGCCAGGTGGGACGGCGGTTCCCCGACATCGTGGACTCCTTACAGGGGCACCCTTTCGGGCGAAGGAGCCATGAAGTTAGCCAGTCGGGCGCGAGCCGTCAGGCCCCAAACGATGTCGGACAAATGGTCTAACCGGGGTCGCTACCAGGGCAAAGGCTCGCCGTGCCGGAAGAAGCCGCCGGTGGGACCACCATCGGGCAGTCGGACGGCCCAGGCCACGCTGGCCGCGCCCTCGGACACCGGGCCGCCGCCCGCGCCGCCCATGTCGGTGGCCACCCAGCCCGGGCAGACCGCGTTGACCAGGAAGTTCTGCCGGCCGAGCTCGGCGGCCAAAATCCGGGTGAGGGCGTTCAGGGCGGCCTTGCTGGTGCTGTAGCCGGGCGTGCCCGCGCCGAGCCGGCTGATCGAGCCGGCCTCGCTGGAGACGTTCACGATCCGCGGGTGCGCGCTCTCCCGCAACAGCGGCAGCAGAGCGAGGGTGACCTGCCAAGCGCCGAAGAGGTTGGTGTCGAAGGCTTTCCGGACGCGGTCCAGGTCGGCGGCGCTGGCCAGCGCGTCGGTGTCGTAGTCGATGGCGGCGTTGTTGACCAGGACGTCCAGGTGGCCGTAGTCCGCGCGCAGCTCCTCGGCCAGGCGGACGATCGAGACCGGATCGGTGACGTCGAGCCGGCGGGTGTCAGCGGCGAAGCCGTCCGCCGACAGGGTTTCCGGGCGGCGGGCGGTCATGATCACCCGGTCGCCCTCGGCGGCCAGCAGCCGGGCGGTGGCCAGGCCGATGCCGCGGTTGGCCCCGGTGATCAGCACGGTGCGGGACATGCCGCCATTCTGCCGACCCAGGACGCCAGCCGTTGGCCAGCCGCGGTCGGCCTGCTGGAACCGGCCAGGAAACGGCTTGGCCCGGGTGGCAGACTCGGCCCCGATGGAACACGTGATCGTGCGCTTCGACGAGAACGCCACCTACAGCGACCCCGAGCCCTACCTTGAGCTGCTGCCCACGCTCGCGCCCCAGCTGCCGCCGGGCGCGCGAGCCTTCGCCACCGAGGCCGAGCACTACGACTTCTTCGGCAAGCGGTGCGTGAAGGACCTCAAGCCCGCCGAGCTCCGCGCCGACGGTGACCGGCTCGTGCTGGAGCTGCGGCACAGCTGCTGGAAGCACGACGCGGACCTGGTGCTGCGCTACACCGGCGTCACCGAGCACACCTTCGACCCGCCGGGCGAGCTGCCCAGGGAGGTGTTCCTGGACGAGCTGCTGCCGCACGAGCGCGGGGTGCGGCACGAGATCGTCTGCCTGACCGGGAGCATCGTGGTGGTCGCCGCGGACGTGATCGCGGAGTGGGTGCCCACCGACTGCACCGGCTAACCGTCGCCGCGCTCGCCGCGCCAGTGCGCGTAGCGGCCGGCCCGGTCGATGGCGCGGATGCGTTTCTCCGCCTCGTCCCGCGCGGTCTCGGTGGTGACCACCAGCAGCTGGTCGTCGAACTGGAGGCGGGTCACCGGCTGCGGGGTGAAGCCCTTGCCCGCGCGGACCACCAGGCTCACCGTGGCGCCCCCGGGCAGGCGCAGCTCGGAGACGTAGACGCCGTGCAGCTTGGAGCCCTTCGGGATGCGGATCTGCAGCAGCTCCGCGCCCAGCTCGTCCAGCGGGCCGGCGTCCACCTGGACCTCCTGCATCTCGCCCCTGCGCACCAGCCCCAGCCAGCGGGCCAGCACCGGCAGCGTGCTGCCCTGGATCAGGGTCAGCAGCACCACCAGCACGAACACCACGTCCACCAGGGTCTGCGCGCCCTCCACGCCCTGGGTAACCGGGATCATCGCCAGCACGATGGGCACCGCGCCGCGCAGGCCGGACCAGGCCAGGAAGGTCTGTTCCCGCCAGGGCAGGCGGAACGGGGTGGCCGAGAGCATCACCGACAGCGGGCGGGCCACCAGCAGCAGCACGCCACCGGCGACCAGGGCCGGGACCAGCACGTCGAACAGCCGGGACGGCGAAGCGTACAGGCCCAGCAGCACGAACAGGCCGATCTGGGCCAGCCAGCCGAGGCCCTCGGCGAAGGACAGTGTGTCCGCGCGGTGTGGCAGCCGGGCGTTGCCCAGCACCAGCCCCGCCACGTAGGCCGAGAGCAGGCCCGCGCCGTGCACGCCCTGGGCGGCGGCGTAGGCCAGCACGCACACCCCGACCGTCGCGAGTGGATAGAGACCGGTGGCCGGCAGCGCCGCCCGGCGCAACGCGGCCGCGCCCAGCCAGCCCATCCCGATGCCCAGCGCGGCGCCGATCACCAGCTCGTAGACCACCAGCGCCGGTGTCCACCAGGTGAACGGGTCGGTGCCGGCCAGCAGCACCACGGCCAGGTACACCGGCGCGTCGTTGAGCCCGGACTCCAGTTCCAGCGCGCCGGCCAGCCGTTTGCTCACCCCGACTCCGCGCAGCACGCTGAACACCGCGGCCGCGTCGGTGGAGGAGAGCACCGCGCCCCACAGCAGCGCGGTGCGCCACTCCAGGTCCAGGATCAGGTGCAGCAGCCCGCCGGTGACCGCGATGCTCACCGCGACGGCCACTGTGGACAGTGCGATCCCCAGGCCCAGCGCGGGTTTCACCGCAGACCAGCGGGTGGTGAGGCCACCCTCGGCCAGGATCAGCACCAGCGCGGCGATGCCGAGGGACTGGGTGAGGTCGGCGTCGGAGAACTGGATGCCGAAGCCGGACTCGCCGATGACAAGCCCGATTCCGAGGTACAGCAACAGAGACGGTAGGCCGAGCCGGACGGACACGCGCACGGCGAGCACCGCCACCAGGAGCACCCCGGCGCCGATTCCGAGCACGGTCGTCAGGTCGGTCATACGGCGCCTCCGGACATCAGACTAAAACTCTGGCGTGTCCATTGTGGCTGCTCAGAACCCATTTTTCGGTAATTGCGATGAATCGTGCATGACTCTGTACCCAGAGGCGCTGGCCGGGATAAGCTTGGGGAATCACCCCGAACCGTTCTCCTTGCTGAGCAATGCCGCCATCGAGGCGTCCAGGTGCGCCCGCCGCTGCGCGCGCGAACGGGGCATCGCGGCCGGGGCCATCCGGAACAGGTGCGCGTGCCCGAGGTAGGCGCTGTAGGCCAGCACCGCGCGCCGCCTGGCATCCGCCTTACCGAAGCCGCACTGGGCGAAAAGCGTTGACAGGTAAGCGATCCGGCGGTCGGTCACCCGGTCCAGCACCGGACGGATGACCGGATCGTCGCCCGCGGCCAGCAGGGCCAGCTCGACCGCGTTGCCCTCCGGCCGGTCCAGCACGCTGGCGAAGAGCAGCCGCAACCGGTGCGCCGGATCGGTTTCCTGTTCGGCCAGCGCGATCACGGCCTCGGTGTGCTCCTGCTCCCAGCGCTCCAGGGTGGCCACCAGCAGCGCCTCCCGGTTGGCGAAATGCCAGTAGGCACTGCCTTTGGTGGCGCCGACCCGGACGGCCAGCGGTTCGATGGCCACCGCGGCGAGGCCGCCCTCGGCGAGTGCGGCCAGCGCGGCGGTGGTCCAGTCCGCGCGGGTCTTCCTGATCTTGGCTGGCACGACCGTACGGTACCGTACGGTCGTGCCGGCCAAGCACCGTCAGGACTTGGCGACCGCGACCCGCACCGCGGTGCCCTCGCCCACCGAGCCGCCGAACCCGGCGTCCCCGGCCGGACCGTGGGTCAGCGCCACGGCCAGCGTCTCCGCCGCGATGAACTCGGCGAAGCGCTCCACCGCGGGACGCACCTCATCCGGCACCTCCACGGTCAGCGCGATCCGGTCCGAGACGTCCAGCGCCGCCTCCCTGCGGGCCTGCTGGATCACCCGGACCAGGTCGCGGGCCAGGCCCTCGGCGGCCAGCTCCGCGGTCACCTCGGTGTCCAGCACGACCAGGCCGGAGCCGCCGGGCAGCGCGGCCGCCGCGCCGGGATCGGAGGAGACCAGCCGCTGCTCGTACTCCGCGGGCAGCAGCTCGATCCCGGCCGCCACCACCGCGCCGGTCTCGCTGGTGGTCCACTCCCCGGCCTTGACCGCCTTGATCACCTTCTGCACGTCCTTGCCCAGCCGGGGGCCGCAGACGCGGGCGTTGACCGCCAGCTCGACCCGGCCGTGCGCGGCCACGTCGGTGGTCAGCACCACGTCCTTGACGTTGACCTCGTCCCGGATCAGCTCCAGGAACGGGGCCAGGTCCGCCGCGTACGGCGCGGCCACCACGAGCTTGGCCAGCGGCAGCCGGACCCGCAGCTTGTTCGCCTTGCGCAACGACAGCGCGGTGGAGCAGACCTGCCGCACCTCGTCCATGGCCGCGACCAGCTTGTCATCGGCGGGCAGGTCGGCCACCTCGGGGAAGTCGGTGAGGTGCACCGAGCGCTCGCCGGTCAGCCCGCGCCAGACCGCCTCGGTGGTCAGCGGCAGCAGCGGCGCCACCGTCCGGCAGACCACCTCCAGCACCGTGTGCAGGGTGTCCACCGCGTCCTGCTCACCGGCCCAGAACCGCTCCCGGGAACGGCGCACGTACCAGTTGGTCAGCACCTCCAGGAACTCCCGGACCGCCTGGTGCGCGGTGGACAGGTCGTAGCCGTCCAGCGAGGTGCGCACCGCCTTGACCAGGTCGTGCGTCTTGGCCAGCACGTACCGGTCCAGCACGTGCGCGCTGTCGACCCGCCACTTCCCTTCCACCCCGGCCGCGTTGGCGTAGAGGGAGAGGAAGTACCAGGAGTTCCACAGCGGCAGCACGGCCTGGCGCACCGCGTCCCTGATGCCGCGCTCGGTCACGCTCAGGTCGCCGCCCCGGGAGACCGGGCTGGCCAGCAGGAACCAGCGCATGGCGTCGGAGCCGTCCCGGTCGAAGACCTCCCGGACGTCCGGGTAGTTCTGCTTCGACTTGGACATCTTCTGCCCGTCGTCGCCCAGCACGGTGCCGTGCACCAGGCAGTTGCGGAAGGCAGGCCGGTCGAACAGCGCGGTGGCCAGCACGTGCATGGTGTAGAACCAGCCGCGGGTCTGCGCGGTGTACTCCACGATGAAGTCACCCGGGTAGTGGTCGTCGAACCACTCGCGGTTCTCGAACGGGTAGTGCACCTGGGCGAAGGACATCGAGCCGGACTCGAACCAGCAGTCCAGCACCTCCGGCACCCGGCGCATCATCGACTTGCCGGTCGGGTCGTCCGGGTTCGGCCGCACCAGGTCGTCCACCACCGGGCGGTGCAGCTCGGTCGGGCGCACGCCGAAGTCGCGCTCCAGCTCATCCAGCGAGCCGTAGACGTCCATCCTCGGGTAGGCCGGGTCGTCGGAGACCCACACCGGGATCGGCGAGCCCCAGTACCGGTTGCGCGAGATCGACCAGTCGCGGGCGTTCTCCAGCCACTTGCCGAACTGCCCGTCCTTGATGTGCTCGGGCACCCAGTTGATCTGCTGGTTCAGCTCGACCATCCGGTCCTTGAACTGGCTGACCGCGACGAACCAGGAGGTCACCGCGCGCTGGATCAGCGGGCTGTCGCAGCGCCAGCAGTGCGGGTACGGGTGGTCGTAGGTCTCGTGGCGCAGCAGCACGCCCGCGGCCTTGAGGTCGCGGATGATCTGCTTGTTCGCCTCGAAGACGTGCGTGCCCGCGTACGGCGGCACCTCGGAGGTGAACTCGCCCCTGGCGTCGACCGGGACGACCACCTCGATGCCCGCGGCGTCGGTGACGGCCTTGTCGTCCTCACCGAAGGCGGGCGCGATGTGCACGATGCCGGTGCCGTCCTCGGTGGTCACGTAGTCCGCGCCGAGGATCTGGTGCGCGTTCTCCCGCCCGGCGAAGAACGGGAACACCGGGGTGTACTTGCGGCCGAGCAGCTCGGCCCCGGTGTAGCGGCGCACCACGTGCTCGGCGGCGTCCTCGCCCAGCTCGCGGGCGTAGGCGGCCAGCCTGGCCTCGGCCAGCAGGTACTGCTCGCCCTCGTGCTCGACCACCACGTAGTCCACGTCCGGGTGCACGGCCATGGCCAGGTTGCTGGGCAGCGTCCACGGCGTGGTCGTCCAGACCAGGGCCAGCTCGCCGGACTCCAGCCGCATGCCCACGGTGACCGCGGGGTCCTGCCGGTCGCGGTAGACGTCGTCCATCTTGGTCTCGGTGTTGGACAGCGGCGTCTCGCAGCGCCAGCAGTACCAGAGCACCCGGAAGCCCTCGTAGACCAGGCCCTTGTCCCACAGCGACTTGAAGGCCCACATGACGCTCTCCATGTACGGGAGGTCCAGGGTCTTGTAGTCGTTGTCGAAGTCCACCCAGCGGGCCTGCCGGGTGACGTAGTCCCGCCAGTCGCCGGTGAAGCGCAGCACCGAGGTGCGGCAGGCGTCGTTGAACTTCTCGATGCCCAGCTGCTCGATCTCGGACTTGTGCGTGATGCCGAGTTCCTTCTCCACCGCGACCTCGGCGGGCATGCCGTGGCAGTCCCAGCCGAAGCGGCGCTCGACCCGGCGGCCCAGCATGGTCTGGTAGCGCGGCACCACGTCCTTGACGTAGCCGGTGAGCAGGTGCCCGTAGTGCGGCAGGCCGTTGGCGAAGGGCGGGCCGTCGTAGAAGACGAACTCGTTGCGGCCGTTCTCCCCGGCCGGGCGGTTGTCGATGCTCGCCTCGAAGGTCCGGTCGGCGGCCCAGTAGGCCAGCACGTCCTGCTCCAGCACGGGGAAGGACGGCTGGGCTGGCACGCCCGGCGCGCTGTCGAGTTGGACCTT
Organism: Crossiella sp. SN42; assembly: GCF_023897065.1. Lineage (GTDB taxonomy): Bacteria > Actinomycetota > Actinomycetes > Mycobacteriales > Pseudonocardiaceae > Crossiella. The sequence continues at coordinate 33,991 of NZ_JAMHIV010000054.1, read as the reverse complement.
GGGGTAAGCCATGGGAGGGGTGCTCCTCGCGTGCGGTTCGTCCGGCGTCGTACGGGCTCGCGCCCACACGGGGACGACGCGCCGTGGCCGGCGCTCCGCGGTACCACCCCGCTTGCCAGGCCCTCGCGGGTCTGGCCACTCGTTTGTCGGCTGTGACGGGCCGTCCCGTCCGGTTCTACTGGGGCGGCGGACCGCCTGTTCTTCCGGAGGCTCCCCGGTGATGGCCGGATCGGTGCCTGTGTTGTCAAGAGTAACCGGGCAGGCAAATCGGTTGCCGCCCTGGCCGGGCTGAGCGCCCGTTAGGCCATACAGGTTGCGGACCCCGTTGTGCTCCCCCGAATGGGGTCACTGTGGGTGAGTTGGTACTACTTAGGCAACTTGAGAGTGATCAGACGGGATGCGACTTGGACCGTGCGGCCGGCTCAGCGGGTGCGTCCGGCCCGGTGTGCTGCCGCGAGGCTGCGGTCCGGGGTGCAGCGCCCGCAGGGGGTGAAGCCCAGCTCGCGGGCCTCCCGCACGGGCAGGCGCAGCGTGGCCGAGCCGGTGAGCCAGGTGCACTCGGCCAGGTGGTAGCGCGGGTGCTCGTCGACCACCCTGACCTCCTCGGCCAGCGAGCTGACGACCAGCAGGTCGGCCGCGTCGGTGTCCTCCTCGCCAGGTTCGGCCGCGGCGCCCGTGGACGGCTTGGCCGGGGATGCCGCCTTCTCGGCGGCATCCCCGGCGTGCACGTCGTCCTCAGGCCCGGTTGCGACCTTCTCCCGCGCGGTGCTGACCGCCTCGGCGTGTTCTCCAGCATCCGGACGGCCGACTTCCCCATCAGCAGCCGGCTCCGGATCCGTGGCGAGCGCCCGGCGTCGGCGCAGGATCCAGTCCGCGAACAGCAGCAGCGCGGCTGCCACGCTCGCGACGACCGAACCCCACGCCCAGGCGGTCACCCCGGAGACCAGGGCGGTGACCAGCAGCCCGAAGGCGGCCAGCACCAGCAGCAGGACCAGGTACAGCACCTGACCTACTCCCTACTGCCCGGGATCAGCCGGCCTCTGCCGCACGGGTGCCGAAGGTGTACCCGGACTGGTTGGCCCGGCTCTCCGTCGGCGCCGCGGGTGCGGCCGAACCCTGGTCGATCAGTTCCTGCAGGCGGGACTCCAGGAAGGTCTTCAACCTGGTGCGGTACTCACGCTCGAAGGTGCGCAGCGTGTCGAGCTTCTTCTCCAGCGCGTTCTTCTCCTGGGTGATGGAGCCCATCACCTCGGTGTGCTTGCGCTGGGCGTCCCGTTCGAGGGCCGAAGCCTTCTCCCTGGCCTGACGCTCCAGGGTCTCGGCACGGGTACGCGCGTCGTTGAGCATGGTCTCCGCCCTGGTACGGGCCTCGTTGACCATGCTGTCGGCCTTGGCACGGGCCTCGGAGAGCAGCTGCTCGGACTTGGTCCGGGCTTCCGACAGCATGCCGTCGGACTCTGCCTTGGCCTCACCGGTGAGCCGGTCGGCCATCTCCTGAGCCAGGCCGAGGACCTTGGCTGCCTGCACGTGGTGGTCGCCTCCAGGGGAGGTCTGCTCCATCACGCTGGGCGGGGGCACGGGGGTGAGGCGACGCGGCTCGTCGACCGAGCGGACCGGGGAGTGCCCGCCCGCGACGGTCTTGGTCCGCGCGTCCTCGAGCTCAACGCGGGCGTTGCTCAGCTGGCTGTCGAGCTGTTCGACCTGCTGGCGCAGGTCGTTGTTCTCCTCGATCAGCCTGGCGAGCTCGGCCTCGATGAGGTCGAGGAAGGCATCGACCTCGTCCTCGTTGTAGCCCCGCTTGCCTATCGGCGGCTTACTGAACGCCACATTATGAACGTCGGCGGGGGTCAAGCCCATCAGATCACCTCACGCACTCGGGGCAGCTTTTTGATCTCGTTCCCCGTCACGAGATCGGCACCAGCCGCATCAGGATGAACACGACCAGCAGCAGCACCATAATCGACAAGTCCAGTCCGATGCCCCCGATCCGGACCATCGGGATCACCCGACGAGCCAGGGAGACCGGGGGGTCGGTCACTGTGTAGATGGTCTCCAGCGTCACCGCAACCCCGCCCGCCGGCCGCCACTCTCTGGCGAACGATCGGACGAGCTCGACGACCACCCTGGCGGTCAGCAGCAGCCAGAAGGCGAAAAGCAGGTAATAGGCGATGACCCAGACCGGTTGCACGCCTCCACTCTGCCACTTTCTAGCTCTGACTGAAGTAGCCACCCTCCGCCAACCGCCGGCGATCTTCCGCCGTGACGTCGACGTTGGGTGGTGAGAGAAGGAACACCTTGTTGGTGACCTTGTCGATGTCGCCCCGCAGCGCGAAGGCCAGACCGGCCGCGAAGTCCACCAGACGACGTGCGTCGGCGTCCGCCATGCCGGTCAGGTTGATGATCACCGGGGTGCCCTCGCGGTAGTGCTCGCCGATGGTCCGCGCCTCCAGGTAGCTGCGCGGGGCCAGGGTGGTGATCCGGCTGAGCGGGTGCGAGGGGTGCTCGATGACGGCACGGGTCCGCGGGGTCGGCTCGTGCTGGGTCTGCGGGTCGACGGCCAGCGCGCCGCGGGTGGGCGGCACACTGGAGACGCTCGGCGTCGACGTGGTGGCCGCCCACGGCCTGCGCGTGCGCGCGGGCTCGGGTTCCGGCTCGTAGTCGTCGACGTCTTCGACCAGTTCAGGGCGGTAGGTGCCGAACCGGCGCCGGCGCGAGCCCCGCTCGGGGTAGGACTCGTAGTCGGCCTCGGCGTAGCGGCGGTCTCCGTAGTCCCGGTCGCCGTAGTCGTCCGCGTACTCCCGGCTGCGGCCGTGGTAGCGGTCGTCCTCTTCGGTGGCGTACCGGTCGACTTCGTCGGCAGGGACCATTCCGAAGTAGGCCTTCAGCTTCTGGAGCGCGCTCATCGCCAGCCCTTCCTACTTCTGGTCGACCTCACCCACCGTGGCCTCCGCTCCACGGGCTATGGCGAGGTTAGCCGCCGTCCGCCGAGCAACGAGGTTCCGACACGCACACAGGTCGAGCCGTGGTCAATCGCCGCTTCCAAGTCCCCGCTCATGCCTGCGGACACCACGACGGCACCTGCATGCTCGTTCCTTAGACGCGCGGACACCTCAGCGAGTTCCCCGAAAGCGTCATGGGGATTACTACCTAGGGGTGCGACGGCCATCACACCTTTCAGGTTCAGTTCACCCGATCGCGTGATCTTTGCCACCAGTTCAGCGAGTTGATCTTGCGGGACCCCGCCACGCTGTGGATCACCGTCCAGGCTCAGCTGAACGAGCACGTCCAGCGGGTCCTCCCGCTCGCCCTCGGCGCGGGCCTTGGCCACCGCCTTGGCGAGCGCCTCGGCCAGCCGGACGCTGTCCACCGTCTGGATGACTCCGGCCCAGCGGAGCACCGCGCGGGCCTTGTTGCGCTGGAGCCTGCCGATCAGGTGCCAGCGCGGGTGGATGCCGGCCTCGGCCAGCTCGGCGGCCTTGGCGCTGGCCTCCTGCTCCCTGGACTCGCCGAACTCGGTGCAGCCCAGCTCGGTCAGCAGGGCCACGTCGGAGGCCGGGAAGTTCTTGGTGATGGGCAGCAGCTGGACCTCGGCAGGGTCCCGCCCGGCCTTGGCGCAGGCGGTGGCGATCCGCTCCTGGATCTCGGCCAGCGCCGCGGCCAGCTCGGCCTTGCGCTCCTCCCTGCTCAGCGCGCCGCTCATTCCGCCTCCACCCAGACCACCGAGGCCAGCCGACCGGTCTGGCCGTCCCGGCGGTGGCTGAACAGGGTCTTGTCCTCCACCGTGCAGCGCGGGTCCAGCCCGACCTTGGCCACCCCGGCGTCGGCGAGCTGCTGCCAGAGCCCGGCCCGCAGGTCCAGCCCCGGCGTGCCCTTGCGCGTCTTGCAGGCCGCGCCGGGCAGGTGCGCGGCCACGTCGTCCTGCATGGCCTGCGGCACCTCGTAGCACTCCCCGCACACCGAGGGCCCGAGCAACGCCTCCACCCGGTCGATCCGGGCGCCTGCCGCGTCCATCGCGCGCAGCGCCGCGGGCAGCACGCCGACCCTGGCGCCCACCCGGCCCGCGTGCACCGCGGCGACCACCCCGGCCTCGGCGTCGCCGAGCAGCACCGGCACGCAGTCCGCGGTCAGCGCCACCAGCGCCAGCCCCGGCGTCGCGGTGACCAGCGCGTCGGTGGCCTCGGCGGGGGTGTCACCCGGCCCGTCCACGGTGGTGACCGTGCGGCCGTGCACCTGCTCCATCCAGACCAGCCGGTCCGCGGACAGCCCGATCCCCTCGGCCAGCCGCTTCCGGTTCGCGCTCACCGCCTCCGGCGCGTCCCCGACGTGGTCGCCGAGGTTGAAGGACTCGTACGGCGCAAGCGAAGCCCCGCCCGCCCGCGTGGTGATGACCCGACGAATGCGCACGCCCGAACGTTAGCGCGCCGCACCCCGTCCCCCACCGCCGTGTTGGCCGAACCCGGAAAAGCGAACACGCCGTGTCGCTGGGCGGCACGGCGTGCTGGCGAGGGTTGGTCAGCGGCGCATGAACGGCGGGACGTCGACCTCGTCGTCATCCGGCTCGTCGGTGATCGGGACCGAGCGGGACGGCAGGCTGCCGCCGAGACCGGAGCTGACCGGGGGCAGGCCGGAGGAGGTGCGCGGCGGCAGCGGGTTCATCGGGTTGGCCTGCGGCGGCTGCGGGGCCGGGGGCTGCTGCACGACCGGCTGCGGCGCGGGCTGGGCCTGCGGCTGCTGGTAGGTCTGCGGCTGCGGAGCCGGCTGGTAGGTCTGCTGCTGAGGCGGCGGCTGGGGAGCCGCCTGCTGCGGTTGCTCGGGCTGCTGCTGGGGGTTGCCGCCGACCTGGCCGGCCTGGGCCGGGGCCACCGGGGCACGCGAGGTGACCGGGGCGGGCTCCAGCTTCTTGTGCGTCGGCGTGCCGCCGTCGAACCCAGCGGCTATCACGGTGACCCTGACCTCGTCGCCGAGCGAGTCGTCGATGACCGTACCGAAGATGATGTTGGCCTCGGGGTGCGCGGCCTCCTGGACCAGCGAGGCGGCCTCGTTGATCTCGAACAGGCCGAGGTCCGAGCCACCCGCGATGGACAGCAGCACGCCGTGCGCGCCCTCCATCGAGGCTTCCAGCAGCGGCGAGTTGATCGCCTTGCCCGCGGCCTGCACCGCGCGGCCCTCGCCCCTGGCCGAGCCGATGCCCATCAGCGCGCTGCCCGCGCCGGACATGACGCTCTTGACGTCGGCGAAGTCCAGGTTGATCAGACCGGGGGTGGTGATCAGGTCGGTGATGCCCTGCACACCGGAGAGCAGCACCTCATCGGCCGAGCGGAAGGCGTCCATCAGGCTGACGCCGATGTCGCCCAGCTGCAGCAGCCGGTCGTTCGGGATGACGATCAAGGTGTCGCACTCGTTGCGCAGCGCCTGGATGCCGTCCTCGGCCTGCTTGGCCCGCCGCTTGCCCTCGAAGGAGAACGGGCGGGTGACCACGCCGATGGTCAGCGCGCCGAGCTTGCGGGCGATCGAGGCGACCACCGGCGCGCCGCCGGTACCCGTGCCACCGCCCTCGCCCGCGGTCACGAAGACCATGTCGGCGCCCTTGATGACCTCTTCGATCTCTTCCCGGTGGTCCTCGGCGGCGCGCTGGCCGACCTCGGGGTTGGCGCCTGCGCCGAGACCGCGGGTCAGCTCGCGGCCGATGTCGAGCTTCACGTCGGCGTCTGACATCAGCAAAGCCTGGGCGTCGGTGTTCACCGCGATGAACTCGACTCCCTTGAGCCCAACCTCGATCATGCGGTTCACCGCGTTGACGCCGCCGCCGCCGATTCCGACGACCTTGATCACCGCGAGGTAGTTGTGCGGGGGCGTCATCGGGTCCGCCTTCCTGATCGTGGCTGTGTGTTCCAGTGCTGTGGCTCGCGGGTCTGGACCGTCGCCACCCGGCGCCAGCCCCGTCTCGAAACCCTCAGCCTCAACTGTCGGTTGAGAGTTATGTCAACCCCTGACCATCGAACGGGACGTTATGCACCGTCGGTGTTCTCCGTCCAGCAGCCACGCCGAGTGAACCCGCACACGTAACCCACGAAGGAAACTTGTAGGCACGCCCCCACCCCTCCGTCACTCTCCGGTCACACCGTCGAGCAGCTCGCGAATGAGGTCGAGATGACCGGCATGGCGTCCGGTCTCCTCGATCATGTGGGTCAGCACCCAGCGCACGCTTACGTTACCGAGTCGCGGATGAACGAATGTCGCCGACAGGTCCTTTCGGGCCAGGACCTCCCGGCTGACCGCGCATTCCCGCTCGTACCCGGCCAGCACATCGGCCAGCGACTGCTCGGCCGGCACCCGGAACTCGGCGTCCGGATCGTCGCCCGCCCAGGGCGGTTCGCCGGGCTGGTCGTCCACCCGGTTGCTGAACCAGGCCCACTCCACCCAGCGCAGGTGGTTGACCAGTCCGACCACCGTCATCAGCGGTGAGCTGGGGATCAGCGGTTTCCGAGCGTCCACTTCGGACAGTCCGGTGGCCTTCATGACCACGGTGGCGCGCAAGAAGTCCAGGAAGCCGCACAGGGTGTCGCGCTCGTCGGCGATCAGCGGCGGTTCGGGACGGGTGTCAGTCATCAGACGACAGTAGGCAGGTCCGGGCTGGAGATGTTAAAGATTTTCCCAGGCCGGCCCAGCAACGGCTCCAGCACCTGCGCCTTGCGGCCGGAGTCGGCGGTGCTGCCCCAGCGCACCTCCCGGCCGCCGATCAGCTGTAGCCGGACGTCGCCGGGCACCTCGGCGGCGACCTCCAGCACCTCCGGCTTGAGCTTGTCCGGCACCGCGGCCAGCACGTCCACCGCGGCCTTGGCCGCCGGGTCGTCCGGCGCGGCGCTGCGCACCTTGACCACCGGCAGGCCGTCCGGCGGCTTGGGCACGGTGGCGTAGGCCCGGCCGGTGCCGTCCACCAGCTGCGGGCCCTCGGCGCCGTTGAACACCCCGACCGGGGTGCGCTCGTCCACGGTGACCACCAGGCTGCCCGGGAAGGAGCGCTCCACGTTCACCGTGAACACCCTGGGCACGGCGCCGATCCTGGCGGCCACCTCGGCGGTGTCCACCTGGAGCAGCGGGGTGCCTTCCGGCACGTTGGCCGCGGTGCGGATCTCCTCGGCGCTGAGCGCCTTGAGGCCGTCGATCCGCACCTCCCTGACCGCGAACAGCCCGGTGTAGTAGAGCAGGTAGCCGAGGCCGACCAGCACGGTCACCACCGACATCAGCACCCAGGGCCGCAGCAGCCTGCGCAGCTTGGCCACCCGCCGCCGCCCGGCCGGACGGCGGCCCCGCACGGACGCCGGGCGCGGCCGGGCGGCCCTGCGGGGGTCGCTGTACCGCTTGCCGCGCTGCGGCGTCGCGCTCATCGTCCGGCGTCCTCGCCGCCGGCCAGCTCGCCGAGGATCTCCGGGCCGAGCATGGTGACATCGCCCGCGCCCATGGTGATCACCAGGTCACCGGCGCGGACCAGGCTGGCCACCAGCTTGGGCGCGTGGCTGATCGAGGACTCGTAGTGCACCCTGCCCTGCGGCAGCGGCACGCTCTCGGCCACCAGCTCGCCGGTCACGCCGGGCTCGGGCTCCTCGCGAGCGCCGTAGACGTCGAGCACCACCACCTCGTCGGCCAGCGCCAGCGCCTGGGCGAACTCGGCGCAGAAGGCCTTGGTGCGCGAGTACAGGTGCGGCTGGAAGACCACCACCAGCCTGCCCGTGCCGCCGACCACCGGCCGGGCGGCGCGCAGCTGGGCGTCCACCTCGGTGGGGTGGTGGGCGTAGTCGTCGTAGACCCGAACTCCGGCGGCTTGGCCCTTGAACTCGAACCGCCGCCGGACGCCACCGAAGGCGGCCAGGCCGTCCAGCAGGCCGTCCAGCGGCGCGCCCAGCTCCAGCCCGGCCAGCAGCGCGGCGACCGCGTTGCCCGCCATGTGCTCGCCTGGCACGGCCACCGTGACGGTGACCTGCTCGCCGCCCAGCTCGATGTCCACCTCGCCACCGGCCGCGGTGGGCCGGTGCACCAGGATGCGGGCGTCCGCGCCCTCAGCGCGGCCGTAGCGCAGCACCCGCACGCCCTGGGCGGTGGCGCGCTCGGCCAGCGCGGCCGAGCCCGGGTCGTCGATGTTGGCGATCAGCACGCCGCCGGGCTCGATCCGGGTGACGAACTCGTCGAAGACCGCCACGTAGGCCTCGACCGTGCCGTGGTGGTCCAGGTGGTCGGCCTCCACGTTGGTGACCACCGCGACCGAGGGGCTGAACACCAGGAACGAGCCGTCGGACTCATCGGCCTCGGCCACGAACGCGCCGCCGCTGCCGTGGTGGGCGTTGGCGCCGGACTCGTTGAGGTCGCCGCCGATGGCGAAGGAGGGGTCCAGCCGGCAGTGCTGCAGGGCCACGGTGAGCATCGAGGTGGTCGAGGTCTTGCCGTGCGTGCCCGCGATGCAGGCCACCCGGTGCCCGGCCATCAGCGCGCCCAGCGCCTCCGCCCTGCGCAGCACGGTGATGCCGCGCTCCTGGGCCGCGGCCAGCTCCGGGTTGCTCGGCCGGATCGCGGTGGAGACGACCACCGCGGTCGGCCCGCCGTCGAGCTGGTCCAGGTTCTCCGCCAGGTGCCCGGTGCTGATCTCCGCGCCCTGCGCGCGCAGGGCCAGCACGGTGGGCGAGTCCTTGGCGTCGGAGCCGGACACCCGCGCGCCGCGGGCCAGCAGGATCCGGGCGATGCCGCTCATCCCGGCGCCGCCGATGCCCACCAGGTGGGTGCGGGCCAGGCGCTCGTCCAGCGGGCCGACCTCGGGGGCGCTCACCGGCGCACCTGGTCCAGCACCATGCGGGCCAGCACCATGTCGGCCTCGCGGTGTCCGCCGGACTGGGCCGCCGCGCCCATCTTGGCCAGCCGCTCCGGGTCCCGCAGCATCGGGATGACCTGCTCGGAGATCCGCTGGGCGGTCAGCTCGCTGTCCGGGATGAGCAGGCCGCCGCCGTTGTCCACCACCGGGTTGGCGTTGAGCGCCTGCTCGCCGTTGCCGATCGGCAGCGGCACGAACACCGCGGGCAGGCCGAGCGCGGAGACCTCGGCCACGGTCATCGCGCCGGAGCGGCAGAGCACCGCGTCCGCGGCGGCGTAGGCCAGGTCCATCCGCTCCAGGTAGGGCACCGGCACGTAGGCGGGCGCGTGCGGCACCTGCTGCACGGCCACGGTGTTCTTGGGCCCGTGCGCGTGCAGCACGCCGATGCCGGCCGCGGCGAACTGGCTGGCCGAGGCGGAGACCGCGGTGTTGATCGAGCGCGCGCCCTGGGAGCCGCCGACCACCAGCAGGCAGGGGGCGGTGGGGTGCAGGCCGAAGAACCGGCGGGCCTCGTCGCGCAGCGCGGCCCGGTCCAGGGTGGTGATGGACTGGCGCAGCGGGATGCCGATGACCTTGGCGCCGGGCAGGCCGCTGCCGGGCACCGCGGCGGCCACCGCGGCGGCGAAGCGGGCACCGACCTTGTTGGCCAGGCCGGTGCGCGCGTTGGCCTCGTGCACCACGATCGGCACCCGGCCGCGGGCGGCCAGGTAGGCGGGCAGCGCCACGTAGCCGCCGAAGCCGACCACCACGTCCGCGCCGTGCCGGTCGAGGACCTCGCGGGTGCGGCGGACCGCGTCCCTGACCTTCAGCGGCAGCCGGAGCAGCTCGGGGGTGGGCTTGCGCGGCATCGGCACCGGGGGGATCAGCTCCAGCTGGTAGCCGCGGGCCGGCACGATCTTGGTCTCCAGGCCCCGCTCGGTGCCCAGTGCGATCACCCTGGCATCGGGCCGGATCCGGCGCACCGCGTCGGCCAGGGCCAGCGCGGGCTCGATGTGCCCGGCGGTGCCGCCTCCGGCGACGACGACACAGGGTCCACTTCGGACGGTTTCACCAGACACTGCGGAAGTCCTCCAGCCCGGTATCCCAGGCGTCGACATGGGGATGCGGATGGCCGCGAGGGTAACAAAATCGGCCTGTGACACTGCGTGCGCCCGGGGCGCTACGCAGTGCCATGGCCGGTGCCGATCAGCGGATGCGGCCTTCTCTGCTGTTCGGGTATCCCGCTCTGCGCCGTGGATCCGGGCTGCCGGTGTTGCGCCTGGTGCGCCGGCGGTCGTCCTGGGCCGTGGCGGCCTGGTGGGCGGCCGCGCGCACCGGGCGGCCTGCCTGGCGGGGCGGGGTGGACGGGCGGACCGGCTTGCGCTTGGCAGGCGGCCGGTAGGGCTCGGGGGCGGGCAGCCGGAGCAGCTTGCCGACCCGGCCGGGGCCGAGGGTGCGCAGCGCGGCCACGGCCTCCGGCTCGTGCCGGGTGTTGTTGGCCAGGATGCCGAAGACCAGCATGGTCACCGCGGCCGAGGTGCCGCCGGAGGAGATCATCGGCAGGGTCAGGCCGGTGACCGGGAGCAGGCCGACCACATAGCCGATGTTGATCGCGGCCTGGGCCACCAGCCACACCGTGAGGGTGGCCGAGACCAGCCGGATCCACGGGTCGGTGTTGCGCTGGGAGATGCGCAGGCCGACGTAGGCGAGCAGGCCGAAGAGCACCAGCACCAGCAGCGCGCCGATCAGGCCGAGCTCCTCGCCGATCACCGCGTAGATGAAGTCGTTGTGCACGTTGGGCAGGTAGCTCCACTTGGCCTTGCCCTGGCCGAGGCCGACCCCGAAGATGCCGCCGTCGCCGAGGGCGTAGAGCGCCTGCGTGGACTGGTAGGAGGCGGTCGGGTCCGCGGTGGGGTCGAAGAAGGAGGTCAGGCGTTCCAGCCGGTAGGCCGCGGACATGGCCAGCGCGATCGCGCCGGTGACCGCGCCCAGGGCGATCACGCCGAACAGCCGCAGCGGCGCGCCGGCGAACCACAGCAGGGACAGCACGATCACCGCGAGGGTGATGGTGGAGCCGAGGTCGGGTTGCAGCATGAGCAGGGCGAACATCATCAGCGCCGCGGGCACCAGGGGCACCAGCAGGTGCCGCCACTGGTGCAGCATGGCGCGTTTGGTGGCCAGCACGTGCGCGCCCCAGAGCACCAGCGCGACCTTGGCCGGTTCCACCGGCTGGAAGGACAGCGGGCCGAGCTTGAACCAGCTGCGCGCCTTGTTCAGCTCGGCGCCGATGCCCGGCACCAGCACCAGGATCAGCAGCAGCAGGCTGACCACCATGGCCGGGATGCTCAGCCGGCGCAGGGTTCTGGCGGGCAGCCGCAGCGCGATCCAGAACAGGCCAAGGCCGACCACCACGTAGGCCAGCTGCTTGGCAAAGATCACGTAGCCGGAGTTGAACTTGTTCAGGCTGTCCGGGATCGAGGCCGACAGCACCATGACCAGGCCGAGGATGGTGAGCAGGCCGAAGATCGCCAGCACCAGGTGGAAGTCGGCCAGCGGCCTGCTCAGCCAGGCGGTCAGCGCCGAGCGCCAGGAGACCCGGGAGGTCCGGCGGGTCCGTCGGGGCATCCCGGCTTCACCCCGCCTCAGGAGCTTGGAGCACCTCTCGCACGGCCTGCGCGAAGGCGCGGCCCCGGTGGGTGTAGTCGGTGAACATGTCCATCGAGGCAGCCGCGGGCGCCAGTAGGACAACATCACCCGGTCGTGCCATTGCGCTCGCCGCTCTCACCACCGACACCATGGCCTTATCGTCCCCCTCCGTCACCGTGTGCACGGGGACCTCGGGGGCGTGTCGCGCCAGCGCGGCGGCGATCACCTCCCGGTCCTGGCCGATCAGCACCACCCCGGCCAGCCGGGGCGCGGCCTCGGCCACCAGCTGCTCCACCGAGGCGCCCTTGAGCAGGCCGCCGGCCACCCAGATCACCCGGTCGTGGGCGTGCAGGGAGGAGGCGGCCGCGTGCGGGTTGGTGGCCTTGGAGTCGTCGATGTAGCGCACGCCGTTGACCTCGGCGACCGGGCTGGCCCGGTGCACGATCGGCTGGAAGTTCGCCAGTCCGGTGCGCACGGCCCCGGCGGGGACGCCGTGCGCGCGGGCCAGCGCGGCGGCGATGAGCGCGTCGGCGATGCCGGGCGGTCCCGGCGGGCGGATCGCGGCGGCCTCGGTGAGCACGGCCCCGGTGGGAGTGGGCTCGGTGACCCGGTCCACCAGGTTGCCGCCGGAGACGCCGAACTGGCCCGGCTCCGGCTCGCCCAGGGTGACGCCGATCTTGCGCGGGGCCGGGCACTCGGCCAGCAGCCCGGCCACGATCGGGTCGTCCAGGTTGCCGATGGCCACCTTGCCGGTGAGCACCGCGGCCTTGGCGCCCGCGTAGGCCGCCAGGGAGCCGTGCCAGTCCAGGTGGTCCTCGGCGATGTTGAGCAGCGCGCCCGCGCTGGGCCGCACCGAGGGCGACCAGTGCAGCTGGAAGCTGGACAGCTCCACGGCGAGCACCCGGTGCCCGGCGCGGACCGCGTCCACCACCGGCAGCCCGACGTTGCCGCAGGCCACCGCGTCCGCGCCGGCCGCGCGCAGGATGTGCTCCAGCATGCCGACGGTGGTGGTCTTGCCGTTGGTGCCGGTGACCACCAGCCACTCGCGCGGGCCGTCCGGGGCCTCCTGGTCCAGCCGCCAGGCCAGCTCGACCTCGCCGATGACCTCGATGCCCGCGTCGGCGGCCGCGGCCAGCAGCGGGGTGTCCGGCCGCCAGCCGGGGCTGGTGACCACCAGGTCGGTGCCCGGCGGCGGCTCGGTGAGCGAAAGCGCGGTGGCGAACTCGGTGATGGCGGCCAGCCGGGCGGCGTTGCCGTCGGTGACGGTGACCTTGGCGCCGAGGTCGGCCAGGGCCTGGGCGGCGGACAGACCGGACACCCCGGCCCCCGCGACGAGGACCGAGGCGCCGCTGAACTGGGACGGGCTCATCCGCCCGAGGCCAGCCACTCGCTGTAGAACAGGCCGAGGCCGATCATGCAGCAGATGCCGCCCATCAGCCAGAACCTGATGATCACCGTGGTTTCCGCCCAGCCCGCTAGCTCGAAGTGGTGGTGGAACGGGGCCATCCGGAACAGTCTTCGTTTTGTGGTGCGGAAGACCATGATCTGCAGGCTGACCGAGAGCACCTCGACCACGAACAGGCCGCCGACGACGAACATCAGCAGCTCGGTGCGGGTGGTGATGGCCAGGCCGGCGACCAGGCCGCCGAGGGCCAGCGAGCCGGTGTCGCCCATGAAGATCTTGGCGGGAGCCGCGTTCCACCAGAGGAAGCCGACGCAGCCGGCCATCGCCGCGGCGGCCACGATCGCCAGGTCCAGCGGGTCGCGGACGTAGTAGCAGGCCGGGTTGAGGCGCTCGGAGCAGTCCAGCCGGAACTGCCAGAACGAGATGACCACGTAGGTGCCCAGCACCATCGCCGCGGTGCCAGCGGCCAGGCCGTCCAGGCCGTCGGTCAGGTTGACCGCGTTGGACCAGCCCGCCACCAGCAGGTTGCAGAAGATGATGAACCCGATGGCGCCGAAGGAGATGATCGAGATGTCCCGGACGAAGGACAGGTTCACCGAGGCAGGGGTGAGGTGGTAGTCGCTGGCGTCCGGGAACTGCAAGACGAGGTAGCCGAAGACGGTCGCGGTGAGCACCTGGCCGACGATCTTCGCGGTGCCGGACAGGCCCAGGTTGCGGGCCTTGCGGATCTTGATGAAGTCGTCCAGGAAGCCGACCAGGCCGAGGCCGGTGGTCAGGAACAGCACCAGGATGCCGGAGGCGGTCGGGCCGACCTGCTCGTTCGCTCCCCTGGTCAGGTAGACGAACAGGTGGCTGGTGCCGTAGCCGGCCCACATGGCCAGCAGGATCGCGATACCGCCCATGGTGGGGGTGCCGCGCTTGGTCTGGTGGTGCTGGGGACCCTCTTCCCTGATCTCCTGGCCGAAGCCCTGCCGGGAGAAGACCTTGATCAGGTAGGGGGTGAGCAGGATGGAGACCATCAGCGCGATCGCGGCCGCGACGAGAATGCCCTTCACGCGGTGTCACCGCCATCGAGCAGCGCGTCGGCGACCCGCCACAGCGCGGCCGCCTTGCTCGCCTTCACCAGCACGACGTCCCCTGGCCGCACCTGTTCGCGCAGCAGCGCGATGGCGGCGTCGACGTCCGGCACGAGTACGGACTCCTCTCCCCATGACCCTTCGAGGTACGCGCCCTGGTGCATCGCGGCCGCCTGCTCGCCGATCACGACGAGCCGGTTGACGTCCAACCGGACCGCGTACCGGCCGATCGCGTCGTGCGCGGCGATGCTGTCCTCGCCCAGTTCGGCCATCACGCCGAGCACGGCCCAGCTGCGGCGGCGCGGCTCCGTGCGGCTCATGGCGGCCAGGGTCTTGAGCGCGGCGCGCACCGACTCCGGGTTGGCGTTGTACGAATCGTTGACCACCGTGACGCCGTCGTCGCGGGTGGTGACCTCCATGCGGCGGGCGGAGACCCGTCGCGCCGCGGAGAGCCGCTCGGCGACCTCCGCGGGTGTCGCGCCCAGCTCCAGCGCGACCGCGGCGGCGGCCAGCGCGTTGGACACGTGGTGCACGCCGTGCAGGCCGAGCTTGACCTCCGCCTCCCCCTGCGGGGAGACCAGGCGGAAGGTGGCGCGGGCCTGCTCGTCGAGGTCGACGTCCTCGGCGCGCACGGTGGCTTTCGGGTCGGTCCCGAAGAAGACGATCTTGGCTTTGCTGCGCCCGGCCATCGCGGCGACCAGCGGGTCGTCGGCGTTGAGCACGGCGACCCCGCCCTCCTCGGCCGAGGGCAGCGACTCGGGCAGCTCGCCCTTGGTCTGGGCGACCGCCTCCTGGGAGCCGAACTCGCCGAGGTGCGCGGAGCCCACGTTGGTCACCACGCCGATCCGCGGCGGCGCGGTCCGGCACAGCTGGCCGATGTGGCCGACGCCGCGGGCGGAGAGCTCCAGCACCAGGAAGCGGGTGGCCGCCTCGGCGCGCAGCGCGGTCCACGGGTGGCCGAGCTCGTTGTTGAACGAGCCGGGCGGCGCGACCGTGGGGCCCATCGGCTCCAGGACCTGGGCGATGAGGTCCTTGGTCGAGGTCTTGCCGGAGGAGCCGGTCACCCCGACCACGGCCAGGCCCTCGCGGGCCAGGGTGTCCACGGAGAGCCGGGCGAGCTTGCTGAGCGCGGCAAGTACCGCGGCGCCGGAGCCGTCGGTGTCGCCGGTGAGCACGTAGGAGCTGTGGTTGGCCTCGGCCACCGGCGGCACGATCACCGCGGGCGCGTCCACCTCCCTGGCCGCCAGCACCCCGGCCGCGCCGGCCTTGACCGCGGCGGCGGCGAAGTCGTGGCCGTCCACCTGCTGACCGGGCAGCGCCAGGAACAGGCCGCCCTCGGTCAACTGGCGGGAGTCGAACTCCACGCTGCCGGTGATCTTCGGGCTGCCGTCAGTGTTGTGCAGGCGCCCGCCGACCGCCTCGGCGATCTCGGCGAGACTGAGCGGAATCATGAACCCTCCGTGGGGTGGACGCCGGAAGCGGCGCCCGGGTTGTCAGTCAGCCGCGCGTCAATGGCCTCGGCCAGTACCTGGCGGTCGTCGAACGGATGCACGACCCCGTTGATCTCCTGCCCCGTCTCGTGGCCCTTGCCCGCGACCACCACCACGTCGCCGGGGCCTGCACGGCGGACCGCCTCGCGGATGGCCGCGCCGCGGTCGCCGACCTCGACGACCTCGCCGCGCTCGCTCTCCGGCACGGCGCGCGCGCCGGCCAGCATGGCGGCCCTGATCGCGGCCGGGTCCTCGGTGCGCGGGTTGTCGTCGGTGACGATGGTCAGCTCGGCGCGGCGGGCCGCGGCCTCGCCCATCAGCGGGCGCTTGGCGCTGTCCCGGTCGCCGCCGCAGCCCAGCACCAGGATGATCCGGCTGTCCTTGGCCTGTTCGCGCACCGAGTCCAGCACCGCGGCCACCGCGCCGGGCTTGTGCGAGTAGTCGACCACGGCGGTGAAGTCCTGGCCGCGCACCACCCGTTCCATCCGGCCGGGCACGTCCACGCTGGAGAGGCCCTCGATGATGGCCGCGTCCGGCACCCCGGCCGCGTGCAGGCAGGCGGCGGCCAGCAGCGCGTTGGACACGTTGAAGTCGCCGGGCAGCCGGATGGCCAGCTTCAGCTCGATGCCGTCCGGGCCGAGGGCGCGGAAGCGCTGGATGCCGGTGGTCTCGGTGCTGATCTCCAGTGCCCGCCAGGTCGCCTCGCCGCCGAGGGAGACGGTGACGGTGTCCTCGGTGACCAGCCTGCGGCCCCACTCGTTGTCCACCACCACGACCGCCTTGTCCGCGCGGCCGTCGAACAGCTTGGCCTTGGCGGCGAAGTAGTCCTCCATGTCGGCGTGGAAGTCCAGGTGGTCCTGGGACAGGTTGGTGAAGGCGCCGACCGCGAAGTGGGTGCCGGCGACCCGGCCGAGGGCGAGCGCGTGGCTGGAGACCTCCATGGCCACGTCGCTGACCCCGCGCTCCAGCATCAGCGCGAACAGGGCTTGCAGGTCGGGGGCTTCCGGGGTGGTGAACGCGCTGTCCAGGCGCTGCCCGGCGATCACGGTGGCGACGGTGCCGATCAGCCCGGTGGTGCGGCCCGCGGCGCGCAGCCCGGCCTCGATCAGCGTGCTGACGGTGGTTTTCCCCGAGGTGCCGGTGATGCCGATGATGGACAGCCGGTCGGAGGGGTTGCCGTAGATCCGCGCGGCCAGCGCGCCCAGCACCGCCCGCGGATCGGGGTGCACCAGCACGGGCAGGCCGGACTCGCGCACCTCGGGCAGTTCCGCGCCCGCGGCGTCGGTGAGCACCGCGACCGCGCCGCCCTCGACCGCCTGGGCGGTGAACGCGGCCCCGTGCGCGCGGGCGCCGGGCAGACCGGCGAAAAGATCTCCTGGCTGGGCCTGCTGGGCGCGCAGGGTGGCGCCGGTGACCCGGACCGCCGCGTGCTCGCGTCCGTTGTCACCAGCGAGAACGGCGCCGACCATGCCGGCTAGCTCGTCCAGTCGGACCGGCTCGGTCAGCGAGGGACGAGGCGGGGCTGTAGCGACCACTGATGGCACGCGCGAGAGGCTACCGGCGTGCGCTGAGTGGCCTAGCACGGCCTTGCTGTGCTAGGCGGTGTCTGGTGGATCTCGGCCGCGATCGCCGGGCCCAGCTCACCCCTGGCGGCGCTGCCGAGACGACCAAGTACGCCCAGTACGAGGCCGCCTCGGCAGCACCGCCAGGGGCGACCTGGACTCCGGCGCTCATCGACCGAGATCCACCAGACACCGCCCGGCGTGATCCACCGCCGCCATACGTGAGATGGGTTCACATTCGCCGTGACCCTCGCTACCTTCAAGCGAACGCTTGCCGTGTCCCAGGTCACAGCCACCACTGGCCGGAAGGGCTGATTCCCATGCGCCTGCACCGCATCAGACCTGCCCTGACCCTCGTCCTGGCCGCCCTGCTCGGCGCCGGGGTGCTGACCCAGCTGGACCCGGCGTCGGCGGAGCCCGCGGACACCTACCTGGTGGGCCGGGGCATCGCCGACGTGACGGGTGAGCCGGCCGAGCGCGGCATGATGGGCTACGCCAAGCTGGACCAGCAGACCGCCGGGATCCACCAGCGGCAGCGGTCCAGGGCGTTCGTGGTGGCCGACTCCGGTGGGGCGCAACGGGTCGCGCTGGTCACGGTGGACGTGGGGCAGATCTTCGCCAGCGTCCGGCAGGCGGTGCTCAAGCGGCTCGGACAGGAGCTGGGCGGGCAGTACACCGACGCGAACCTGTCGCTCTCGGCCACGCACACCCATTCCGGGCCGGGCGGGTACTCGCACTACTCGCTCTACAACATCACGACTTTCGGCTACCACGACGACACGTTCAAGGCGATCGTGGACGGCATCGTGCAGTCGGTGAAGCTGGCGCACCAGGACCTGGCGCCGGGCACGGTGCGGCTGGGCAAGGGCGAGCTGCGGGATGCCAGCGTGAACCGGTCGCGGCGGGCCTTCGACCGGAACCCGGCCGCGGACAAGGCGTACTTCCCGCAGGGCATCGACCCGCAGACCACGTTGCTGCGCTTCGAGCGCGGCGGCAAGCCGGTGGGCGCGCTGAACTTCTTCGCCACCCACGGCACCAGCTTGCGCGGGGACCACAAGCTGATCTCCGGTGACAACAAGGGTTACGCGTCCTACCACTGGGAGCGCGATGTCAGCGGGGTGGACTACCTCAGCGGCTCGCCCGGTTTTGTCGCCGCCTTCGCCCAGACCAGCGCCGGTGACATGAGCCCGAACCTGGCGCTGAAGCCGGGCACCGGTCCCACCGGCGACCACATCGCGAACACCAAGATCATCGGTGAGCGCCAGTTCGCCGCGGCCAAGCGGCTGCTGGACGGCGGCGGCACCGCGGTCACCGGCAGCATCGGCTCCCGGATGTCCTTCGTGGACTTCAGCAACGTCTCGGTGCGCCCGGAGTTCACCGGCGACGGCGCAACGCACCAGACCTGTGGCGCGGCCATGGGCGCGTCCTTCGCCGCGGGCAGCACCGAGGACGGGCCGGGCCCGGACATCTTCAAGGAGGGGGTCGGCAACAACCCGCTGATCGAACTGGTCACCAAGGCCCGCTACCAGGCCTCGCCGGAGCTGCGGGCCTGCCAGGCGCCCAAGGACATCCTGCTGGACACCGGCTCGCTGGGCCTGACCCCGAAGATCCTGCCGGTGCAGGTGCTCAAGATCGGCCAGTTCTACCTGGCCACCATGTCCAAGGAGACCACCATCGTGGCCGGTCTGCGGCTGCGCAGGACGGTGGCCGCGGCGACCGGGGCCCCGCTGGAGAACGTGCTGGTCTCCGGCTACACCAACGACTACTCGGGCTACCTGACCACGCCGGAGGAGTACGACCAGCAGGACTACGAGGGCGGCCACACCATGTTCGGCCGCTGGGCGCTGCCCGCCTACCAGCAGGAGTTCGCCAGGGTCGCAGGCGACCTGAAGGCAGGGCGCGGCACCAACCCCGGCCCCGCGGTGCCGGACCTGTCCGGCTCGAAGTGGACCGTGCAGCCCGGCGTGGTCCTGGACGCCCCGCCCACCGGCCACAACTTCGGCGACACGGTCACTCCTCCGTCGGCCTCCTACACCAAGGGCCAGCAGGTGAAGGTCGAGTTCGCCGGCGCGCACCCGAACAACAACCTGCACCGCGGCGGCAGCTACCTGGAGGTCCAGCGCCAGGAGGGCAGCACCTGGAAGCGGGTCGCCGACGACGGCGACTGGTCCACCAAGTTCCACTGGGCCCGCTGGGGCGCGGCCGCCTCCCGCGTCACGGTGACCTGGGACATCCCGGCCAACGCCCAGCCCGGGAAGTACCGGATCGTGTACTCCGGCGACGCGAAAGCCTTGTCCACCAAGGTCACCGCGTTCACGGGCACGTCGCCGGAGTTCACCGTGAGCTAGACCGGCAACACCCGCCCCAGGAACTCCTCCGTCAACCGCCAGGCCCTGGCCGCCGCCTCCGGGTGGTGGAACGCCGGGGCCATGCGGTTGTGGAAGGCGTGACCGGCGTCCTCCTGGACGTGCAGCTCGACATGCGGCTTGCCCTCGGCCGCGGCTTCCACCTTGGCGATGTCCTCACGGGCGATGTAGGGGTCGTCGCCGCCGAAGTGCATCAGGGTGGGCACGCTGATCTTGTCGAGCAGGGCCGCACTGTCCGGCACAACCGAGCCGTAGAAGGAGACCACGGCGTCCGGGTTTCCTTGCGCACCAAGGAAGAAGGTCATCGAACCCCCGAAGCAGAAGCCCAGCGCGCCGACGGGCTGCCCGGCGACTTCAGGCAGTCCGCGCAGGACGTCGAGGGAGGCCTGGCAGTCGAGGACGCCACGGGGGAAGTCGTACTGGCCGACGAGCGCCATGGAGGCTTGCAGACCGGCGTCGTCATGGTCGGCGGCCCAGTTGCGGTGCTGCCGCCAGAAGAGGTCGGGGGCGGCGACCACGTAACCGAGGGCGGCCAGGTCCTCAGCCACGGCACGGATGTAGGGGCCGACGCCGAAGACCTCCTGGACGAGCAGGATGCCGGGCCGCGGAGTCTCGGGAGCGTCCGGAAGCCAGACGGTGAGGTCAAAGGTGCCGTCAGAGACGGTGACGGTCTCCATGCGCGTCGTCATTGACGCCATGTTAGGAGCACTGATGCACCGGGGTTCGGGCGCAGCCCGGGGTTGAAAACCCACAAAGCGAGCCTCTCGTCTTCTCCGTACGGCCTGGAGACCGCTAACCGCGCCTCCCCGCCCGGCCCCTGCAACCTGCCGCCGCCCTAGCTTCGCAACGTGACGGGGGCCGGGTGGGGAGGTGTGGTTTGCTGTCGGAAGGTCGTGCGGAGAAGACGAGAGGCTCGCGAGCACGCTGGAATCGGCCCCGGCAACCCGAACCCCGCCCCGCAACCTGCTTGTCCCGGCTTTTGACTTGTCAACCCCTCCGGGGGTCTGCCCGTCCGGCGAGGACACTTCTTTTGATCTTCGGGGTTTCAGTCGAAGATCAAAGTCAAGAGCGTCCTCGCCGGACGGGCAGAGATCAAAGCATGGGGGGAAAGTCACAGGCAGAGACGCAAGCGGGTCTTGAGATTCCCCATGCCCGTCAACCTTCCGAAATCGAACCACATCCCAGCGAGCAGCCGCCGTCACGTGGCGTGGCTTTGGCGGCGGTTGCTGTGAGCGTCTGCTCGCTGGGATGTGGTGCGATGTCTCCAGGTTGACGGGCATGGGGAACCTCAAGACTTCGGACAAGTTTTGAAAAGCCAGCCCGTCGCTGGTTGCTCGCTAGCGCTTTGCTTTTCGCGTGCGGCTGACGAGGAAAACCACTGCGACTACGCCAACTCCGGCCAGCAGGATCGCGCCCCAGGACGTGCCGCCTCCGCTGCCTTCGTCTGTGGGTTGGCCCGCTGCCTGGTTCCCGGTGCCGTTCGGTGCCTTCGTCTCCGACTTCTGGGCTGGGGCTGGGGCGTTGCCGCTGGCGAACTTCACCGCGCCGGGGACCGCTCTGATGGGGTCCATTTCCTCGGAGCCGGACAACAGGGTGCCGTCTGGGTCGAATGCGATGGCTTCGCCCTGGGACTCGTTTGGCAGGGGGATTCGCACCGGGTCGCGTTTGAGGGCTTCGGCCAGGTCGCCGTCGGGGGCTGGGAACAGGAGGGCGTCGGTGTAAGTGCGCAGGGCGGCCATGGTGCCGTCTTGGTTTACCGCGCCGCCGGTTACCAGGACTGAGCCGATGCCGCCTACTGGGCCGCCGGGGGTGCTGGTGGTGGTGATGCGGATGGTGCCGACCTTCTCCAGCGCCGTGGGGCCGGGCGCCGTCAGTGCCTTGCTGGGGCGGTAGATGCCAGCCGGGGCGAAGGGCTCCTTGGTGACGATGTACGGGGTGCCTTTGCGGTCCAGCAGCAGGGCTTCGGCGTCGTGGGGGCCGTCTGGGTAGGTCAGGCGGTAGAGGGTCGCCTTGCCGTTGGGGGTCAGGGCGTGCAGGGCGATGTTGTCGCGTTTTTTGCCGTTGTCGCCGGTGTCGGCGAGCCAGAGGGTGCCGTCGGCGGCTCTGGCCAGGTCTTCGACGTCGAAGGGGTCGGTGGCGTTGGTGATGGTGCGTTCGACCTTGCAGTCCGGGGTGAGGACCAGGACTTGCAGGCGGGAACCGCCGTCGGCCATGGCGTACCAGCGTTTGCCGTCGCTGGCCAGGCCGCTGAGCTCCTTGAGGCGTTTGTCGGTGTAGCGGCACTTCTCGACCGGGGCCGGTGGGTCGGCGGCGGCCAGTGCGGGGGCCGCCGACATGCACAACAGCGCTGCCGTTGTTGCCAGCAGCGCTGTTGTGCGGGTCAGCAGCCTTCTGATCACGCCCGGTGGTCCGCGAACTCGCCGAGTTGACCTGCCAGTTCCGGCTTGACCCTGGCGCGCAGCTCGGTGCCGTCCTCGGTGTGCTTCTCGGTCAGCACCTCGCCCTCGGTGTGCACCCGGGAGACCAGCTCGCCCCTGCTGTACGGGATGAGCAGCTCCACCAGGACCTCCGGCCGCGGGATGCGGTCGGCGAGCAGGGCGCGCAGGGAGTCGATGCCCGCTCCGGTGTGCGCGGAGACGAACACCGCGTCCGGGAACAGGTGGCGCAGCCGGGTCGCGGTCAGTTCATCGGCCTGGTCCAGCTTGTTCACCACCAGGATCTCCGGCGGCATCGGCGTGTCCCGGTTGGCGATGATCTCGGTGAAGACCTCGCGCACCGCGGAGACCTGACGTTCCGGCAGCGGGTCCGAACCGTCCACCACGTGCAGGATGAGGTCCGCGTCGGCAACCTCCTCCAGGGTGGAGCGGAAGGACTCGACCAGCTGGTGCGGCAGGTGCCGCACGAAGCCGACCGTGTCGGTCAGGGTGAAGCCGCGGCCGTCCGGGGTCACCGCGCGCCGGGTGGTCGGGTCCAGGGTCGCGAACAGCGCGTCCTCGACCAGCACACCGGCGTTGGTGAGCGCGTTGAGCAGGCTGGACTTGCCCGCGTTGGTGTACCCGGCGATGGCCACGTTCGGCACCAGGTTGGCCACCCGCATGCCGCGTTTGGTCTCCCTGACCGTGCCCATCGCACGGATCTCCTTGCGCAGCTTGGCCATCCGCTTGGTGATCCGCCTGCGGTCGGTCTCCAGCTTGGTCTCACCGGGACCACGCAGACCCACACCGGCGTTGCCACCGGCGCGGCCACCGGCCTGCCTGGACAGCGACTCACCCCAGCCGCGCAGCCTGGGCAGCAGGTACTGCAACTGGGCCAGCTCGACCTGCACCTTGCCGGCCCGTGAGCTGGCGTGCTGGGCGAAGATGTCCAGGATCAGCGCGGTCCGGTCGACCACCTTGACCTTGAGCTTCTCCTCCAGCTGACGCAGCTGGCCGGGTGAGAGCTCACCGTCGCAGATGACCGTGTCGGCGCCGGTCGCGATGACCGACTCGCGCAGCTCCAGGACCTTGCCCGAGCCGATGTAGGTGGCCGGGTCCGGTTTCTGGCGGCGCTGGATGAGTCCTTCCAGGACCTCCGCGCCCGCGGTCTCGGCCAGCCGGGCCAGCTCCGCGAGCGAGGCTTCCGCCTCCTCGGCGTCGCCCTCGGTCCACACGCCGACCAGCACTACCCGCTCGAGCCGGAGCTGCCGGTACTCGACCTCGCTGATGTCCGCGAGTTCGGTGGACAGCCCGGCGACCCTGCGGAGTGCGGCACGGTCGGCCAGTTCCATCTCGCCGGTCGAGAGGATGTCCGTCTCGTCGGCCTGTGTCATGAAGTCCGTCATACGCCACCCAGTGTCCCACGTTCCGCCAGTGATTTCCGGGGCGAAGCGAGGGTTTCGGGTCACCCACCACCGGATGGGTGACCCGAACGGGTGAGAGTCAGGGGGCCAGCACGATCCGGCCGCGGTACCCACCGGCGGCCAGCTTGGTGTAGGCCTCGGTGACCTGCTCGAACGGCAGCACCTCGGCCACCCGCACGCTCAGCTCGCCCTTGGCCACCAGCTCGGACAGCTCGGTCAGCCGGGCCCCGTCCGCGGTGACCAGCACCGCGAGCAGCCGCACGTCCCGGTCGCTCGCCGGCTTGCTGCCGTCCACGCTGACAAAACCGCCCCCGTCACGCACCGCGGCCAGCGCGGCCTCCCCCACCTTCGCCGCGTCGATCACGCCGTCCACCTGCCCGAACGTGGTCAGCGAGGCGCCGCGCGGGATGAACTCGGCCGCGCCGAAACCGCGCACCAGCTCCTCGTCGGCCGCGCCGGCGGTGGCGATCACCCGCAGCCCGCGCGCCTTGCCCAGCTCCACCGCGTACCCACCGACCCCGCCCGCCGCGCCGGTGACCAGCAGCGTGCTGCCCTCTGCCAGCTCCAGCAGGTCGATGGCCTGGTCCGCGGTCAGCGAGTTCAGCGGCAGGCTGGCCGCCTCCGCGGCGGTCTTGCCCGCCGGGAACGGGGCCAGGTCGGTCGCGGGCAGCACCGCGTACTCGGCTTGCACGTCCGGCACCCGGTCCAGCTGGTCGGACAGGCCGATCACCCGGTCGCCTGCCGCGTAGCCGGTGACGCCCTCGCCGACCGCGTCCACCACACCGGCCACGTCCCAGCCCACGCCGTAGGCATCCAGCTGCGCCAGCCGGTTCAGCTTGACGAAGTACCCGCTCGCGCTGAGCAGGTCCACCGGGTTGAGGGCGGCCGCCTCCACCTTGATCCGCACCTGGCCCGCGCCGGGCTCGGGCACGGCCACCTCCGCGACCTCCAGCACCTCGGGGCCGCCGAACTTCTTGATCAGAATCGCTCGCATGACCCAAAACCTAGAGTGAGCTACTCTCCATCGGGAAGTACGTACCTGGAAGTGCGTACCTAACCCGAAGGAGAGCGATGGCCACGCTGACCGCGGCCCAGCGCAGAGAAGCCGAGCGCGAGGCCTACGACGCCTACCTGGCGGCCTGCCCGACCCGGAACCTGCTGGACCGGATCAGCGACAAGTGGGTCACCCTGCTGCTGTGCGCGCTGGAGGACGGGCCGCGCCGGTACAACGAGCTCTCCCGCAAACTGGCCGGGATCAGCCAGAAGATGCTCACCCAGACCCTGCGCACGCTGGAACGCGACGGCCTGGTCACCCGCGAGGTGACCCCGTCGGTGCCGGTGCGGGTCGACTACGCGCTGACGCCGCTGGGCGCGAGCCTGCGCGCCACCGTGCAGCAGCTCAAGCTGTGGGCCGAGGCCAACATGGACGAGGTGTACCTGGCCCGCGCGGGTTACGACGCGCGGACCGAGTCCCACCAGGACTGAGCCAGCACACCCCTGGCGACCTCGACCGCGGGGCCGGTGAGCGTGGCCCGCTGGGCCTGCACCGCGACCCTGACCTGGCCGCCGGGGATGTCCACGGTGACCTCGCCGGTGCCGCGCCCGGTCAGGTGCAGCGCGGCGGCCGCGGTGGCCACCGTGCCGGTGCCGCAGGAGCGGGTCTCCCCCACGCCGCGCTCGTAGACCCGCATGCGCAGCGCGCCAGGACCCAGGGTGCGCACGAACTCCACGTTGACCCCGCGCGGGAACACCGCCGGGTCGTGGCCGGGCGCGGTGCTCAGGTCGAGCTCGTCCAGCCCGCCGTCCAGCGGGCAGACCAGGTGCGGGTTGCCCACGTCGACCGCGACCCCCGGGTACTCCCGGCCGCCCAGGGTGGCGGTGGAGCGGCCGAACACGGTGACCGGGCCCATGTCCACGGTGACCGTGCCGTCGGCGTGCGTGCGCACCGGCCGGATCCCGGCCCTGGTGCCCACCGCGAATTCGCCTGCCTCGGCCAGGCCCTGGTCCACCAGGTAGCGGGCGAAGACCCGGACGCCGTTGCCGCACATCTCGGCGATGGAGCCGTCGGCGTTGCGGTAGTCCATGAACCACTCGGCGGCCTCGACCCCGGCCGGGGCGTCGGCGAGCTTGGCGGTGCGCACCACGCGCAGCACCCCGTCCGCGCCCAGCCCGCGCTGCCGGTCACACAGCGCGCGCACCAGCGCCTCGGTCAGCGCCAGCTCCCCGTCCTCATCGGGCAGGACCACGAAGTCGTTCTCAGTGCCGTGCCACTTGGCGAACTCCACACCAGCCACCAGTTCAGACTACGTCCAGCACGGCCCGGTCAAGGCCGGGGTCCGCCGGGTCGAACCAGTGCGTGCGCTTGTCCCTGCGGAACCAGGAACGCTGCCGCCGGACGAACCGCCGGGTGGCCCGGGTGGTGAGCTCGGCCGCGGTCGCCAGGTCGTGCTCACCGTCGAAGGCGGCCAGCACCTGCTGGTAGCCCAGCGCCCTGGACGCGGTGAGTCCGTCCCGCAGCCCGGCCGCCTCCAGCTTGCGCACCTCCTCGACCAGCCCGCCCGCGAACATCCCGGCCGTGCGCTGCTCGATCCGGGCGTCCAGCGCGGGTAACTCCGGGGCCAAGCCGATGATCACCGTGTCGTAGCGGGGCGGCCCTGGCGTGGGCAGGGTCGCGGAGAACGGCTGCCCGGTGAGCCGGATGACCTCCAGCGCGCGCACCACCCGGCGCCCGTTGCTGGGCAGGATGGCCGCGGCGGCCACCGGGTCCCGCTCGGCCAGCCGGTCGTGCAGCACCGCCGAACCGACCTCGGCCAGCTCGGCCTCCAGCTCGGCGCGCAGGTCCGGGTCGGTGCCGGGGAACTCCAGGTCGTCCAGCACCGACTGCACGTACAGCCCGGACCCGCCGACCAGGATCGGCACCCGGCCCGCCGCCAGCAGCTGCTCCACACAGGCTCTGGCCGCGCGCTGGTAGGCGGCCACCGCGGCGGTCTCGGTGACCTCCAGGACGTCGAGCAGGTGGTGCGGCACGCCCTCCCGCTCGGCCTCGGTGAGCTTGGCGGTGCCGATGTCCATGCCCCGGTAGAGCTGGGAAGCGTCCGCGTTGACCACCTCGCCGCCCAGTCGCTGAGCCAGCCGCACGCCCAGCCCGGACTTGCCGGAGGCGGTGGGGCCGACGATCGCGAGCGGACGCAGTGGAGGCACCCGGACAGCGTAATTCCCGCTGCGCCGGGTGTTCGCGAGCCGCCTAGACCCAGGTCGCCACGTGGTAGCCGACGCCGTAGGGACAGTCGGAGTAGAGCAGCTCGGCCCGCCAGTCCCGCCCGGCGGTGGCGGCCGCGGCCACCTGGTAGGCGGCCCGGCCGTGCGCCCACAGCTCGACGGCCAGCTCCGGGTCCAGCGCGGCCAGCGGGGCCGGATCGCCCCCGGCCAGCGCGCCGGAAATGGCCGCGTCGAAGGCGGGCGCGCGCTCATCCGGCGGGACCGGGGAGCGCGGGGTGAGCCGGGCCGAGGAGTCGGCGAGCACGAACAGGCCGGTCCGGGCCGGTCCGTCGGCCAGCCGGGTCCCCATTTCGTGGCATTCGGCCGGGGACAGGTCCGGCGGTAACAGGCGCACCTGCGCGGAGCGTGCGCCCGCGTGCGCGCGCAGCCAGCCCGCGACCAGCGCCGGGACCGGCAGCAGCGGATCGGCCGGGCCCTCCCCCGCGCCCAGGTCGACCTCCAGCTCGACGCCGAACCCGGCGAAGGTGCCCCTGGAGGCGGGTCCGAGGGTGGCGGGTCCGGCCTGGTCAACCGCTATCACCAGCCAGTCCTCGGCCACTTCGGTGAGGGTGCGGGCGGCGCGCAGGCAGGCTTGGCGCAACGCTTCGGTCTCGGTGGCGGCGCCGGTCACCAGTTCGGGTACCAACAGGGGTGGATGGGGCGCGAAGGCGACTCGGGCGATCACGAGCATCAAGGCTAGTGGGGCTCGGCGAGGGCCGACCGTAGGCAAAAGCAAGGTCACAACCTGGCCCAGGAGTACCACGAGCGGCCCTGACCTGTTTGAATGCGGCGTCGAGGACCGCGAGTGCCGGTCCTCGGCGACGTGCACTGGCCCCGCTGCTGCGGGGCGCCCGCGATCAGACGCGGGCGAGCGAGGCGGGCAGTCAAGGAGGAGCCGGCGATGACGGACCAGGACACGAACCTGGCGACTGTAGCTGCGGCCACACCGGCGCAGCACCCAGGCGGCGCGGGCCCGGCACCATCGGTGCCGGTCGCGTCCGACGATCCAGGCCGCTGGGGCAGGGTCGATGCCGATGGCACCGTGTACGTGCGCACCGAAGAGGGCGAGCGTTCGGTCGGGTCGTGGCAGGCGGGCGAGCCCGCCGAGGGGCTGGCGCACTTCGCGCGCCGCTTCGACGACGTGCGCACCGAGGTCGAGCTGCTGGACACCCGGCTGACCTCCGGCGCCGGTGACCCGAAGCAGGCGCTGGCCAGCGTGCGCACGATCAAGGACAGCCTGGCCGAGGCGCACGTGGTCGGCGACCTGGCCTCGCTGGCCGCGAAGCTGGAGACGCTGATCGTCAAGGCCGAGGCCGCGGTCGAGGCGGGCAAGGCCGCCAAGGAGGCCGCCCGGATCGAGGCGGTGGCCAAGAAGCAGGCGCTGGTCGACGAGGCCGAGCAGATCGCCGAGGACTCCACCCAGTGGAAGGTGGCCGGGGACCGGCTGCGCCAGATGCTGGACGAGTGGAAGGCCGTGCGCGGGGTCGACCGCAAGACCGACGAGCAGCTGTGGCGGCGCTTCGCCAAGGCCCGCGACGCCTTCAACCGGCGGCGCGGCTCGCACTTCGCGGACCTGGACCGGCAGCGGGCCACCGCGAAGCAGCGCAAGCAGGAGATCGTGGAGGAGGCCGAGCGGATCGCCGACTCCGACGACTGGGGCGACACGGCCACCCGCTACAAGGACCTGATGACGGAGTGGAAGGCCGCGGGCCGGGCTCCGAAGGACGCCGATGACGCGCTCTGGCAGCGTTTCCGCGGCGCGCAGGACCGGTTCTTCGCCCGCCGCTCCGAGGCCTTCTCCGAGCGGGACGCCGAGTTCGGCGAGAACGCCCGGCGCAAGGAAGAGCTGCTGGCCGAGGCCGAGCAGATCGACCCGGCCGGTCCCGGTGGGCTGGAGGCCGCGCGCGCCCAGCTGTACAAGCTGCAGGAGCGCTGGGACGAGATCGGCAAGGTGCCCAGGGAGCGGGTCCGCGAGCTGGAGGGCCGGCTGCGCGCGGTCGAGGAGAAGGTGCGCGGCGCGGTGGACGCGCAGTGGCGCCGCTCCGACCCGGAGGCCGAGGCCAGGGTCGCCCAGTTCCGCGAGCGGGTCGAGCAGTTCGAGTCCCAGGCGGCCAAGGCGCGCTCGGCGGGCAACGACCGCAAGGCCAAGGAGGCCGAGGCCCAGGCCGCGCAGTGGCGCGAGTGGCTGGCCGCCGCCGAGGACTCCCTCGCGAGCCGCTGACCAGCGACAGCTAGACCCCCGGTCCACTGCGGACCGGGGGTCTTTTTTGTCTGCCAAAGCCCGCTTCGAAAACCTATACATCCGATCTCTTACCTGGTCGGCGCATTGACTCGCCGGGGCCGCCACTCCTAACTTCGTGCACGACAACGGGGTCGAAGCCGCCATCGTCCCATCCACGTCAGCGGAAGAGGCTTGTCGATGGATGAGCAGAGATGGGATCTTTCTCGGCGGACCTTCCTGGTGGCCACCGCCGCGGCCGGAGTGGCTGGTGCGGCCGTGCCGGGAGTCGCGGCGGCAGCCGACCGCACCGGGATCACCGGACTGTCCGAAGTGGACTGGGCGAAGTTCCTGGCGGCGCAGGACCCGGTGTGGCGGAGGATGCCCGCCGAGTGGTGGCAGGGGCCGTTCCTCGGCGACGGCAGGCTGGGCTCGATCATCCGCAAGGAGCCGGGCCGCAACGCGATCCGGTTCAGCGTGCAGCACGCCGAGGTGCAGGACCACCGGCCGCGGTTCGGCAGCGGGCACGGCGTGTGCCGCCTGCCGGTGGGCCACCTGACCCTGGAACCGGCGGGCACGATCACCGGCGTGGACTGGCGGCTGGACCTGTGGCACGGCGAGTTCACCGGCACCGTGACCACCTCCGCGGGCACGCTGAGGCTGCGCGCGTTTGTGCACACCACCCGCTCGGTGCTGCTGGCCCAGGTGACGCCCAGCGGTGGTGAGCGGGTGCGCTGGGTCTTCCACCCCGAACCCGCGGTCAGCACCCGGCCCGACCCGCCGTCGGGCTACACCCCCAACCCGGACCCGGTGCTGGACACCAGCGGCGCGGAAAGCGTGGTGCGGCAGGAGATGCTGGCCGGTGGGCAGACCGCGACCGCCTACCGGAACCCGGCCTGGACCTCCGGCGAGCACACCCTGCTGCTCGCGGTGGCGCACAGCTTCCCGGCGCGCACCGCCGAGGCCGAGGCGCTCAAGCTGGTCCGCGAGGCGGCCTCGACCGGGGTCGCCGGACTGGTCGCCAGCCACCGGGAGTGGTGGCATGCCTTCTACCGCAGGAGCTTTGTCTCGCTGCCGGACCAGCGGTTGCAGAGCTTCTGGTGGATCCAGCTGTACAAGACCGCCGCCGGCACCAGGGCCGGCGGCACCGTGATGGCCACCTGCGGGCCGTGGTTCGAGCCGACCGGCTGGCCGGCGGTGTGGTGGAACCTCAACGTGCAGCTGGAGTACTGGCTCATCCACGGCAGCAACCACGTCGAGCTGGACGCGATCACCAGCACGCTGCGGGACAACCAGGCGCAGCTGATCAAGAACGTTCGGCCGGAGTACCAACATGATTCGGCCGGGGTCGGCCGCAGCACGGACCGCACCACGCTCAAGGGCAGCTACGTAGCCCGGCCCGGCGACGGCGGCGGCAGCCCCGAGGTCGGCAACCTGACCTGGGCGCTGCACAACGTGTGGCTGACCTACCGGCACACCATGGACGTCTCGATCCTGCGGGAGACGATCTTCCCGATCCTGCGCCGGGCCATCAACTACTACCTGCACTTCCTCAAGCCCGGTACCGACGGCAAGCTGCACCTGCCGGAGACCCACTCCCCCGAGTACGGCAACGCGCCGGACTGCAACTACGACCTGGCGCTGATCCGCTGGGGCTGCCGAACCTTGTTGTACGCCAACGAGAAGCTCGGCATCAACGATCCGCTGGCGACGAAGTGGCGGCAGGTGCTGCGCGAGCTGGTGCCGTACCCGAAGGACGCGAACGGGTTCATGATCGGCGCGGGGGTGCCGTACGAGAAGTCGCACCGGCACTACTCGCACCTGCTGATGGTGTACCCGCTCTACGAGATCACCGGCGAGGACCCGGCCCAGCGCGCGCTGATCGAGACCTCCATCAAGCACTGGCACGCCTTGCAGGGCGCGCATCGCGGCTACAGCTACACCGGGGCCGCCTCGATGCTGGCTGGGCTCGGCCGCGGCGACGAGGCGCTGGCCTACCTGCTGAAGTTCTTCGACCCCAGCACCAGGTACCCGGTCACCGAGAACACCATGTACCGCGAGGGCAGCCCGGTGGTGGAGACGCCGCTGTCGGCTGCGCAGTCCCTGCACGACATGCTGGTGCAGAGCTGGGGCGAGCTCATCCGGATCTTCCCGGCGGTGCCGCGCGGCTGGGCCGAGGTCACCGTGGACAAGTTCCTCACCGAGGGTGCGTTCGAGGTCAGCGCGGTCCGCAAGGGCGGGCGGACGCGGTGGATTGTGTTGCACAGCAAGGCGGGTTCGCCGTGCCGGGTGCGGCACGGGATCCTGCGGCCGATCCAGGTCAGCCGCCCGGACGGCTCGCCGGTCCGGTTCGGCGAGCGGCCCGGCGGCGTGGTCGAGATCGACCTGCCGCGCGGCGGCACCGCGGTGGTGCACCCGCAGGGCGCGCTGCCGGACCTGACCATCGCACCGGTCAAAATTTCCGGCCCCGGCCAGCCCTGGGGCCTGCCCTAGTCACCTCGCCGCCACGAAACCCGTTGCCGGAGGAAGGAGTTGTCGTGCGCAGAAGACTGACGGCCGTGCTGGCCGCGGCGTCCACCGTGGTCGCCGCGACCGGGCTCGTGCTGACCACCGTGGCCGCACCGCAGGCCGAGGCGCTGGAGAACGGACTGGCCCGCACACCCCCGATGGGCTTCAACAACTGGAACACCACGCACTGCCGCGCGGAGTTCAACGAGAAGATGGTCATGGACATGGCCGACATCTTCGTCAGCAAGGGCCTCAAGGACGTGGGCTATCAGTACGTCAACATCGACGACTGCTGGGCCAAGACCTCCCGCAACGCCCAGGGCGACCTGGAACCCGACCCGAAGCGGTTCCCGCGCGGCATCAAGTTCGTCGCCGACTACGTGCACGGCAAGGGCCTGAAGTTCGGCATCTACACCAGCGCGGGCACCAAGACCTGCAACACGCTCGGCTTCCCCGGCGGCCTCGGCCACGAGGAGCAGGACGCCAGGCTGTTCGCCTCCTGGGGCGTGGACTACCTCAAATATGACAACTGCAACAACCAGGGCGTGGACGCCAAACAGCGCTACCGCAAGATGCGCGACGCGCTGAAGGCCACCGGCCGCCCGATCGTGTTCTCCATCTGCGAGTGGGGCCAGAACAAGCCCTGGGAGTGGGCGCAGGACGTCGGCAACCTGTGGCGCACCACCGGTGACATCAACGACACCTGGGCCAAGATGGTGCAGATCTTCAAGAAGAACCTGCCACTGGCCCAGTACGCCAAGCCCGGCGCGTGGAACGACCCGGACATGCTGGAGGTCGGCAACGGCGGCATGACCCCGACGGAGTACCGCTCGCACTTCAGCCTGTGGGCGATCATGGCCGCGCCGCTGCTGATCGGCGCGGACCTGCGCAAGGTCAGCCAGGAGAACTTCGCCACCCTGCTGAACAAGGACGTCATCGACGTGGACCAGGACGTCAAGGGCGTGCAGGGCAGGCAGGTCAAGGCATCCGGCGGCACGTATGTGATCGCCAAGCCGCTGGCCGGCGGCGATGTCGCGGTGGCGCTGTTCAACGAGAACTCCTCGGCCCGGACCATCAGCACCACCGCCGCGGAGATCGGCCTGTCCGGCAACAACTTCCGGCTCAAGGACCTGTGGTCCAAGGCCACCGGCACCAGCACCGGCGCGATCAGCGCCTCCGTGCCCGCGCACGGCACGGTGATGTACCGGGTCAGCCGGGCCGGCGCGCAGACCCCGCCGCCGGTGACGGCAAGCCGCTGACCATCGGCGGCACCAGCTCGGTGGTCTTCGAGGTGCACGCGGACGGGGTCCGGAAGGCGGCCACCGGCGTGCTCACCGGGGCCGGCGGACCGACCACGGTCACCGCGGATGTCGGTGGCGCGGAACAACTCCGGCTGGTGGTCACCGACGGCGGGGACAACATCAACCACGACCACGCGGACTGGGCGGAGGCCAAGCTGACCTGCGGCTGATGCTGATGGCGTAACCACATCACTCGGATGGCCCGCATCGATCGGCGGTGTGCTGGCCCAGGATTGCAAGTCTCCCGCCGCCACGGGAGAACGCATTCCCGCCGCCACTGGGCCGTCTGGCGAGCCTGGCTGCGTACCTGGCCACCAGGAACGCGGCCAGGCGTCCAGGGGCTGAGAGCCCGTTGACACCACAAAACGATCGCCCCTAGCGTCAAACCCATGGCACCGCAGGCATTCCTGACCACCCGGGGTCACATCGACCTCGTCCGGGTGGCTTCCGCGGCCTGTCGCTGATCCCGTAGCGCAAGTCTCCCCTGCCACCAGAGACCCACGGGACAACTCCATGACACTGGCCGTTTCCCCCGACCTGCCCACCCTGCTCCGCACCGGACCGTTCCCGGCCGCGCTGCGCGCCGCGATCCAGGCCAGCGGCCTGAGCCTGGACCGGGTGCGGCACCGATTACGCACCCGCGGCGCCGCGGTGAGCGTGGCGACCCTGAGCAACTGGCAGTCCGGCCGCCGCCAGCCCGAACGCGAGGACTCCTTCCTGGTGCTGGCGCACCTGGAGTCCGTGCTCGGGCTGCCGGAGGCCGCGCTGCGCATCCTGGTCGGCCCGCCCCGCCCGCGCGGCAGGCACGCCATGACCCCGGTCCCCGCGCCGCCGGTGGAACAGCTCTGGTCCCGCCCGGACCGCCTCGGCGCTCTGCTGTCCACTGTGGACACCAGCTCGGACGGCCTGCTGACCAGGCTGAGCCAGCACGACCTGGTCGAGGTCGGCCGGGACGGGCGGCAGCGAAGCCTGCGGGTCAAGCAGGTGCTGCGCGCCGACGCCGACGGCGCGGACCGCTGGCTGGTGGTCTTCGACCCCCGGCACCCGCGCGGCCTGGCCGCCGACCTGGTCCCCTTGCGGCACTGCCGGTTGGGCACGGTCGCGGTCGATCCGGAGAGCGGGCTGATGGCCGCCGAGCTGCTCTTCGACATCCCGCTGGCCAGGGGCGAGACGGTGATGATGGAGTTCGAGATCCTCAGCCCGGCGGGCTCGCCGCCCCGCCAGGGCGAGATGTTCTGCCGCAAGTTCCGCCGCCCGGTCCGCGACTACCTGGCCGAGATCCGCTTCCACCCGGACGCCCTGCCGCAACGCGCCTACCAGGTCACCAGCCCGCTCAGCTCGCCGACCGGCACCCGCCGCCGGGCCCTCACCGTCTCGCCTGCCGGCTCGGTGCACGCCACCGCCCAGGACGTCGGCCCCGGCACCTTCGCCATCCGCTGGGACGGCGTTCCGGTCTGATCCCACGACAACGCCCCCGGGACCGG
>NZ_JAMHIV010000053.1 GCF_023897065.1 Crossiella sp. SN42 | reverse complement strand
CGGGGCGGACGAACCAGGGCAGGACGGGCTGCGGCGAGCAGGGCGGCGGTCGTGGGCCGGACGCATGAGGCGCGGGGCGCGGGGCGCGGGGCGCGGGGGTGATTGTGGGGCCTGGACTTTGTGCGCAGCGCCTGGGGTCTGGGCCCGAGTTCTGGGGCGCGGAGCGCCTTGCGTGGGCTCGGTGCGTGGGGTGCGCGGCCCGGACGAGAGACGTGGGGCCGGGCCAGGGCGCAGAGGCCGGAGCGCCAGGGTTGGGGCGTGTGGGGTGCGAGGTTTGCGGTTCGGCTTAGGGAGTAGGTGCGAGTTCGAGTGGGGGCACGTTGCAGTTGGACGCGGGCATCGGTGTGCGGGTGTGCCTCGGCGTGCTGACCGGTGTAGGGGCTTGGTGTTGCCGGGAACGCTGTGGCGCGGCGCTGGGCGGGTGGGTGCCCGCTAGGTGACGTGTGGGGCCACCGACGTGTCAACGGACTACCTGGCGGAGCTCGAGCGCCACGGGAAGGGTCGCTGGAGTTGGGCTTGGTCCGGTGTGGCCGTGCGGGTGGGGCTTTGGAGTTAAGGGGAGAAGAGGGTTTGGGCTAGGCCTAGGACGGTGGGGGCTATGCCCAGGCAGAGGAAGGCGGGGAGGAAGCAGAGGGCCAGGGGGGCGGTGATGAGGACGGTGGCGCGCTGGGCTCGGGCTTCGGCTTGGTGTTCGGTTTCGGTGCGGATTTGGGTGGCGAGGTTGGTTGCCGTGTCGGCGAGGGCGGCGCCGGAGCGGGCGGTGTGGCGGGCGGCGCGGGCGAGGCGGGACAGGGCTGGGAGGTGGGTGGCTGGGGTCCAGGCCTGGGCGGGGGTGGCGCCCAGGGTGAGGAGGACGGCGGTGTCGTTGAGGGCGGTGGCGGGTGGGCCGGTCAGCTCGGCGGCGGCGAGGCGCAGGGCTTGCGGGATGGGGAGGCCGGCGCGGAGGCAGGCGGCCAGCAGGTCGTAGGCGGTGGCCAGGGACAGGGGGTCTTGAGGTGGGGGTTGGGTGGCGCGGTTGTGGAGGGCGTGGCTGATCAGCGCGACCGTGGCGGACAGGAGGAGGCTCAGGGCTGGGTGGAGGCTGATGAGGAGCGCCGTGGTTGCGGTTACGAGGGCTAGAAGTGTTGGTAGGACTGGGAAATTGCGGGTTTGGTGGGGTGTGGGTGGGAGGTTGAGGCGGGCTCGGTGGTTGGGGCGGGGTGGCAGGGTCAGGAGGGCGAGGGCGAGGAGGAGTGCTGCTGCGGCGTGGGTTGGCATGGTGGGTTTCTGGGTCGGGGCGGGGTGGGGTGGGTGGTGTTGGCGGTCAGGCGGGCGCTCCATTCCAGGCCGGTGCAAATCAGCAGGGCGCCGATGGGGAGCAGGAACTGGCCTGCTGGGGTTGCGGTGAGGACGTGCAGGGGATGGGCGTTCATGGCTTCGCCCAACAGGATTCCGAGCGCGGGCAGGGTGGCGAGGATGGTGGCGGTTGCTCTGGCGCCTGCCAGGCGGGCCTCGACCTGAGCGGTGAAGCGGGTTCGCTGTTCCAGGTCGCGGCGTTCGGCGTCCAGTAGGTCGGCCAGTGGGATGCCGTGGTTGTGGGCGGTGTTCCAGGCGCGGAGCAGGCGGTTGTCGGTGTGGCTGGGGTGAGCGCCCAGCCGGGCGGCGGTGGCCAGGGCGGTCAGGGTGGGGATGACGGCTGGGTCGGCTTCCTTGGCGACTGCTTCGGCGGCCAGGGCCGGGTGGGTGCCGGTGCGCAGCTGGGTTACCAGCAGGTTGAGGGTGTCGGCTCGGGCGGTGTCGGCGTGGCGGGCCTTGCGGTGTTCGCGGGTGCGGGTGTGGTGGCGGTGCAGGGTCCAGGTGAGGGCTGTTGCGGCCAGCAGGCCGCCGATTTCGGCGAGCAGGGTTGCCAGGACGGGTGGGATCAGCAGGAGCGGGCGAGCGGGATGGTTTCGGGGTTGCCGGGGTGGGGGTGGGTGGAGTTGGGCCAGGCGGTGGTGGCTGGTTCTGGGGGGCCAGAACAGGACGGCGAGGGCTAGGCAGAGGGCGGCGGCTGGGGTCATGCGGTTGCCGGTTCTCGGGTGCGGAGCAAGGTGGTGAGGCGGGTTTTGGCGGCCGACCAGCCCTGGTTTTGTTGCCAGGCGGGCACTATGCGGATGTAGTCGTCGGCGCGGTCCAGGACGCCGATGGCCGCGAGGACCCGGTTGCCCTGGTCGTCGCGACGCAGGTGCAGGACCACCTGGAGGGCGGCGCTCAGCTGGCTGTGCAGGGCCGGGCGGGACAGGCCGCCGAGCGCGGCGAGGGCTTCCAGGCGGGCGGGGACCTCGGTGGGTGAGTTGGCGTGCAGGGTGCCGGCACAACCTTCGTGGCCGGTGTTCATGGCCGCGAGCAGGTCGGCGACTTCGGCGCCGCGGGCCTCGCCGAGGACCAGGCGGTCGGGTCGCATGCGCAGGGCCTGGCGGACCAGCTCGTGCAGGGTGATCTCGCCCGCTCCCTCGATGTTGGGTGGTCGGGCGACCAGGCGGACCACGTGCGGATGGGTGGGGTGCAGTTCTTCGGCCTCCTCGACGGTGACTATTCGTTCGCCTCGGTCGACGCAACCCAGCAGCGCGTTGAGCAGGGTGCTCTTGCCGGAGCCGGTGCCGCCGGTGATGAGGAAGCTCAGGCGGGCTTTGACCATGCGGCGCAACAGGTTCTCGGTGGGTTCGTCGATGGTGCCGAGCTCGCGCAGAGTGGTCAGGTCGTGCGTGGCGGGTTTCAGCGCGCGGAGTGAGATGCAGGTGCCGCCGGCGGCGATCGGGAACAGGGCGGCGTGCAGCCGGACGCCGCCGGGGAGCCAGCCGTCGACGAATGGCTGGGCGTCGTCGAGCCGACGGCCCGCGGCCAGCGCCAGTCGCTGGGCCAGGCGGCGGACGGCGTCCTCGTCGTGAAGGACGACCTCGGTGCGGGTCAGTCCGTGGCCGCGGTCGACCCACACCCGGCCGGGGCCGGTGACCAGCACGTCGGTGGTGCCTTCCAGGCGTAGCAACGGTTCCAGCGGGCCGGCGCCGATGAGTTCGCGATCGAGCAGGCGGAGGGTGTCGAGCAGGTCGGCGTCGGTGACCAGACCGCCGGTCTCGGCGCGGACGGCGTCGGCGAGGGCGGCCGGGGTGAGGGCGCCGCCGAGGCGGGCGATCCTGGTGCGCACCCGGTCGATGAGGCCCGGATCGACTTCCATGTCAGTCGCGGCCATCCTCGGCGCGGTCGAGGACCCGGCGGGCGGCGCGGGCCAGTGGGCCGCGGGGCCGGTGGGGCAGACCGCCGGTGTCCAGGGCGGCTTCCAGGCCGCTGAAGGGCCGCATGGTGACCAGGGCGGGGAGCCGGACGGCGGCTTCGACGTCGCGGACGGACAGCCCGGTCGGCGCCGGGCCGCGGACGACCATGGCCAGCGGGGTGCCGCGCTGCCTGGCGCGCTCGGCGACACGGGCGGCGGCGGTGCAGGCGCGGACCTCGGCGGGTACGACGAGCACGGCCAGGTCGGCGGCGTCCAGGACGGTGCGGGCGGGCTGGTCGAACTGGCGGGGCAGGTCGCAGACGACAGTGCCGCCACCGCGGCGACCAGCGTCGAGCACCTGGTCGACGGCCTGTGGTTCCAGTTCGGTGGTCTGGTCGTCGCAGGAGAGCACGGTGAGCTGGTTGCGGCCGAAGCGGGGCAGGGCTTTGCGGAGGGTGGTGCTGGCGAGGTTGCCGCGGTTCACCGTGATGCCGGACCAGCGGACGCCTTCGCGTTTCTCGCCGCCGAGCACGAGCTCCAGGCCGCCACCGAGCGGGTCGCAGTCCAGCAGCATGGACGGGTTGCCGCGGTCGGCGGCGGTGAGGGCGAGGGCGGCGGCGAACACCGAGGCTCCTGCGCCGCCGCGGCCGCCGAGCACGGCGATGACGCGGCCGTCCGGTTCGTCCTCGACCTCGTCGGCTCGGGCCAGTGCGGCGGAGAGCCAGGGTTCGGCTTCGGTGAGGCAGCTGACCTGTTCGGCGCCGACGGCCAGGGCGCGGGCCCAGATGTCCGGCGGCGGGTCGGTGCGGCAGAGGACGTAGATGCCGTTGCGGCGGGGCATGCCGGCGGTGGCGCACTGGGTGAGGCCGTCGTCGTCGAGCACGACCAGCGGGGCGCGGGCCCAGCGCTGGCGGGCGGCGGTGAGGTCGGGGACGCATTCGACGTCGCGGCCGGCGGCGGCCGCCACGCGGAGGACCTCGTCGAGCAGGGTGTCCTCGTTGACCATGACCAATGGACGGGTTTCTGGCATGTGTCCCCCTGGGGTGGTGCCGCGGGTTGCGGGTGTGGGTCCACCGTGGCGGGGGTTGGGGGGTGGGATCCAGCGCGTGGGGTGGGGGCTGTGGATAGGTGGGGCGTTGGGGATAAGTCGCGATCTTGGAGGGGGTTTTGGCTGGTTGGGGGCGTGGGATGGGGCAGGCTGGAAGTGGGGGATCCCCTCGCGCGCGGGCGGGCGGCAGAGAGAGGTGGCGGGGTGGGGCGAAGCGAGACGGGAGGGGCCCGAGCAGGACGAGGTGGGGCGGGATGGGGGCCGAGCAGGGCGAGGCAGGGCGAGGCGAGGCGGGAGGGGCGGAACGGGAGGGGCGGAGCGGAGCAGGAGGGGCGGGTGCAGCAGGAGGGCGGAACGGGAGGGGGCGGCGCTGGGTAGGCGAATGCGGCGCGGGTGAGGGCGCGTGCGGGACGGGCGGCGGGCGGTGGGGCGAGGCCGCGGGGTGATGGCGTGCGGCAGGGCAGGCTAGGTGGGCCGTGCGGCGGGGTGAAGCAGGCGGGTGATGGCAGGCGGCGGGGGCGGTGGTGGCGTGAGACGGGGCAGGTCGGGTGTGGTGACGGGGCGGTTGGTCTGGCGGTGACGAAGCGCGGGGCGATGAGCCGCGTCGTGTGGTGACGGCGGCCTGCGGCTAGACGCGCCGGGGGCGCTGGGTGGTGAGGCACGGCGGGCGCAGGAGCGCGGCGTGACGTCAGGCGGCGCAGCGGGGCGCGGGGCGCGGGGCGCGGGGCGCGGGGCGCGAGTGTGCGGTGGGGGCCGGGTTCTGGCAAGTTGGGGAGTGACTTGGGTGGTCACTGTGCGGAACCGGGTCCGGACATGGGACGACCCCCGCCAGGGGGGAGGGACGGGGGTCGTCAGGAGTTCAGCCCCGGGGGGTCGGACTGAACTCATCCGGCTCAGCCGGACGCGTCTACTGTATCCCCCCGTGGGTGGGTGATGCTTCTCGTCCGTTCGAGCGACACGGCTCGCAACCGCATCGCTATCTGGCTGACACCTATGCTGGTCGGGTGACCGAACCTCGTGGCAATGGCATCAGCGCTGCTGGCAAGCGGGTTGCCGCGTTCTTCGACCTGGACAAGACGGTTATCGCGAAGTCCAGCACGCTTGCCTTCAGCAGGCCCTTCTTCCAGGAGGGGTTGATCAATCGGCGGGCGGTGCTCAAGAGCGCGTACGCGCAGTTCGTGTTCATGCTGGCTGGGGCGGATGCGGACCAGATGGACCGGATGCGGGCGCACATCACCGCGTTGTGCACCGGGTGGGATGTGGAGCAGGTCCGGTCGATCGTGGACGAGACCTTGCACGACATCGTCGATCCGCTGGTCTACGCCGAGGCGACGCAGCTGATCGGGGAGCACAAGCAGGAGGGGCATGACGTGGTGGTCGTGTCCGCTTCTGGCGCGGAGATCGTGGCGCCGATCGCGAAGATGGTGGGGGCGACGCACTCGGTCGGTACCCGGATGGTGGTTACCGAGGGTCGCTACTCTGGAGATGTCGACTTCTACTGCTACGGCGAGAACAAGGCCGTGTCGGTGCGGGAGCTGGCCGAGGTGCACGGGTACGACCTGAGCGCCTGTCACGCGTACTCCGACTCGATCACCGATCTGCCGCTGCTGGAGGCCGTGGGGCATCCGACGGTGGTGAACCCCGACCGTGCGCTGCGGAAACTGGCCGCGCAGCGGGGCTGGCCGGTGTTGACCTTCTCCGATCCGGTGTCGTTGCGGGCCCGGATCCCGACGCCTTCGGGCACCACGGTGGCGGCCGCGGCGGTGGGGCTCGGGGTGGTCGCGGCGGCGGGTGCGGCCTGGTACGGGATACGGCGGCACCGGCGTGGGCGGGGCGGCAATACTGAGTTCGGCGACTGATCCGCCTCGGGGATTGACCTCGGCCGGAAGGGCCGCAACGGGCCTGGTGTCCGACACCTTCCGTTTATCCCCGGCTCTGAAACGGTGCACCCGTCTGAGCCCTTGCTGTGACCGCCCTCACGGACTACACATGGAGGTGCGGACCTCAACTGGCCAGGGCTGATACGAAGAGAAGTACCAGCCACCCCACTGGGCTCCGTGCGTGAACAGCGGGCACCCACGCGCAGCACGCCGCGGGAGGCTTGTCGTCTAGGGGCTACGTACCGGGACGCCGGACGTCGAGCTCAGGTTTGTACGACACGAGATGCACGCTTGGTAACCTGACTGTTCACGCAGTTGGTGGCGCCCTCGGCGGAAGCCGTTGGGCGCCACCATCGCGTTCGAAGGAAAACGGAATTCGGGGGACACCGCTCGGATGGGCGTAGCCACAACCGCCGCGGCTTCTCTAGCGTCCGCCACGACAGGTGGGACTGGGGGAGGCGGTATGCGGTCGGTGCGCGGGATCGGCGCCCTGTTCGTGGTGCTGCTCGTGCTGTGCGCCTGCGCGCCGGGCGTGCCTGAGGCGACCGCGCCCACCGACGCCCGGCCGGCGAGTCCGGACCAGTTGCGCGGGGTGGAGCTGGACTACCTGTACTTCACCGACGGGGCCGATGAGATCGCGACTCGGCAAACGATTGAGAAGTTCGAGGTGGCCACCGGCGCGCGGGTGAACCTGCAGCTGGTCGCCTACGCCGATCTGGAGCGCACGCTGCAGGCGCGGATCTCCGGCGGCAACGCCCCCGACGTGGCGCGCACCCAGGACCTCAACCCCTACCGCGCGGACCTGCTCGACCTGCGGCCCTACCTGGCCGATCCGACCTTCCCGGAGGCGTTCCTGCCCGATGCCGCCCGTGCGGTGCGCGGTCCCGGCGGGGAGTTCCTCGGCGCGCCCAGCGACCTGACGCTGAACGGGCCGTTCGTCAACCTGGACCTGTTCGCCAAGGCCGGGGTGCCGGTGCCGGAGCGGTGGACCTGGACCGAGCTGGTGGACGCGGCGGAGAAGGTGCGCAAGGCGACCGGCACGCCGTACGCCATCGCGATGGACAAGTCGGGGCACCGCCTTTCCACCATGCTCAGCCAGTTCGGCACCACCTTCTTCGACCTGGAGGGGCGTCCCGCGCTGGCGGTGGAGCGGGCGGCGGAGGCGTTGAAGCTGTTCGCCGAGCTGCACGCCAGGGGTTCGATGCCGACGGACTTCTGGCTGGAGTCCGGCACCCGGTACAAGGGCGCCA
Source organism: Crossiella sp. SN42 (assembly GCF_023897065.1). Taxonomy (GTDB): domain Bacteria; phylum Actinomycetota; class Actinomycetes; order Mycobacteriales; family Pseudonocardiaceae; genus Crossiella. The sequence continues at coordinate 38,255 of NZ_JAMHIV010000053.1, read as the reverse complement.
ACGAGATCTTCCTCGCCCAGCACGCCCCGGTGTACCTGTCGGGGAACTGGCAGGTCAGCCAGTTCGCCAAGACCAGCCAGTTCCGCTGGGCGGCGGCGCCGAACCCGTGTGCGGCGCGGTGCGGCGGCTTCCCCGGCGGGAAGTTCATGGTCTCGTTCAAGCAGGCCAAGCACCCGGCGGCGGCGGTGGCGTTCATCGAGTGGATGAACGGGGCGCAGCGGCAGCGGGAGCTGGCGGCCAAGGCCCAGTTCCTGCCCACCCGCAAGGACCTGGTGACCCCGGGGATCAGCTATCCGGAGCGGGTGGACGACATGCGGGTCTTCCTGGCCGAGGCGAAACTGGTGCCCGCGGAGGCGTACACGACGAACTCCTCCGCGGCGTTCGTGCGCACCGCGAACGCGTTGCGGGACGAGGTCGGCAAGATGCTGGCCGGGCGGAGCTCGCCGGATGACGCGGCGCGGACCGTGCGCGCGGTGAGTGAGCAAGCGCATGCGGAGGTCAGTGGGCGGTGATCGGACGGCGGGTCGGGTGGGGGCAGCGGCTCGCGCCGTACCTGTTCCTGCTGCCGAACCTGCTGATCTTCGGGGTCTTCACCATCTACCCGGCGCTGAACAGCGTCAACATCAGCTTCTACGACAGCCGCAACGGCCGCACCTTCCGCCCGGTGGGCCTGGAGAACTACCGGCGGCTGCTCTCCGATGAGCAGTTCTGGGCCGCGGTGCAGAACACGGTGGTGTTCGTGCTGGCCTACGTGCTGATCTCGGTGCTGGCCGCGCTGGGCCTGGCGGTGCTGCTCAACCGGCGGCTGCGCGGCAAGGGGTTCTTCCGGGCCACCTTCTTCCTGCCGATGGTGCTCTCCCCGGTGGTGGTCGGCCTGGTGTGGGGCTGGCTGCTGGAGGGGCGCGGCTGGCTGGTCGACCCGGTGCTGGCGATGGTCGCCGCGGTCGGTGTCGGGGTGTGGATCCACCTGGGCTTCTACACGTTGATCCTGCTGGCCGGGTTGCAGGCGATCGATCCGCACCTGCACGAGGCGGCCGCGCTGGACGGGGCCGGGGCCTGGCAGCGGTTCCGGCTGCTCACGGTGCCGTTGTTGCGGCCGACCACGCTGGTGGTGCTGGTGCTGGCCACCATCGCCGGGTTCCAGTCCTTCGACTTCCTGTACAGCCTCACCGGCGGTGGTCCGCTGGGCGCGACCACGTTGATCGTGCAGTACATCTACCAGCGCGGGTTCGAGCCGCCGGTGAGCTACGGGCTGGCCTCGGCCGGGTCGGTGCTGTTGTTCCTGGTGATCCTGCTGGTCACGCTGGTGCAGTTCGGGCTGGCCCGGCGCAGGGAGGCGGTGTGAGCAGGCCGCCGCGCTGGACCGGGGTGGGTGCGCGGCCCGCGCCTGCGGTGGGGCGGGTGTTCGCCTACGCGGGGCTGGTCGCGCTGGCGCTGGTGGTGCTGGCGCCGGTGGTGTGGACGGTGTTGTCCTCGTTCAAGACCAGCACCGAGCTGGCGTTGCGGCCGCCGCGGCTGCTGCCGGAGAGCTTCCGGCCGGACAACTACGTGGACGCGCTGGGCCGCTTCAACTTCGTCATCTACCTGCGCAACAGCGTGCTGGTCACGGTGGCGGCCACGGTGCTGACGCTGGTGGTCAACACGATGGCGGCCTACGCGCTGGCCAAGTACAACTTCCGCGGCCGGACCACGCTGTTCCTGGTCATCCTGGGCACGATCATGGTGCCGTTGCAGGTCATCTTCATCCCGGTCTACCAGGTGGTGGCCGACCTGGGGCTGGTGAACTCGCTGTGGGGCCTGATCATCCCGGCGGTGGCCACGCCGACCGGGGTGTTCCTGCTGCGGCAGTACATGCTGACCATCCCGGATGAGCTGATCGAGGCGGCGCGCATCGACGGGGCCGGGGAGCCGCGGATCTTCCTGCGGGTGGTGCTGCCGCTGTGCCGCCCGGCGCTGGCGGTGGTGGCGATCTTCTCGGTGGTGTGGCGGTGGAACGACTTCCTGTGGCCGCTGGTGGTGGCCCAGGACGAGCACACGTACACCTTGCAGGTGGCGCTGGCGCGCTTCGCCGCGGAGGAGGTGGTCCCGACCAACCTGATCTTGGCGATGAGTGTGGTGACAATGGCACCCGTGTTGGTGGTTTTCCTGTTGATGCAGCGGCAAATCGTGCAGGGCATCGCGCAGACCGGGTTCAAATGAGGCCGTACGGGCGTTGACCCGTCCAGATCACGTCAGTAACTTGCAGGCAATCCAGTCCTTTTTGTGAAGAGTTTCCCAAACTCGATCTGACCAGGGAGGCAACGGTGCACCAGGTACGCCGGCCCCTCGCGGCGGCGCTGTCGGCGCTGACCGCGGTCACCGTCATGGGGGTCTTCCCCGCGAGCGCGGCACCGGACTCGGCGCAGGCCACCGGGGAACAGGCCGCGGCGGCGCGGATGCGCGGCATGTCCCTGGAGGAGAAGGTCGGGCAGCTCTTCGTCACCTACGCCTACGGACCGAACGCGGACTCGCCGCACCCGAAGAACCGGACCGAGTTCGGCGTGGACACCCCGGCGGAGGTGGTGCGCAAGTACCACCTGGGCGGGGTCATCTACTTCAACTGGACGGACAGCTTCGTCAACCCGAAGCAGGTCGCCGCGCTGTCCAACGGGTTGCAGCGGGCGGCGATGAGCAGCGGGGCGCGGCTGCCGCTGCTGATCTCCACCGACCAGGAGCAGGGTGTGGTCACCCGCCTCGGCTCGCCTGCGACGCTGTTCCCCGGCAGCATGGCGCTGGGCGCGACCAGGGACACCGAACTGGCCAGGCAGGCCGCCGCGATCACCGGCCGGGAGCTGCGCGCGGTCGGAATCAACCAGAACTTCGCGCCGGATGCCGACGTCAACGTCAACCCGGCCAACCCGGTGATCGGGGTGCGCAGCTTCTCCAGCGACCCGAAGCTGGTCTCGCAGCAGGTGACCGCGCAGGTCAAGGGCTACCAGCAGGGCAGGCTCGGGCAGAACGTCTCGGCCACGGTGAAGCACTTCCCCGGCCACGGCGACACCAACCAGGACAGCCACTACGTGCTGCCGGAGATCAACCACACCCCGGAGCAGTGGGCCGCGCTGGACGCGCCGCCGTTCCAGGCCGCGATCAAGGCGGGCGTGGACTCGATCATGAGCGCGCACATCGTGACGCCGAAGCTGGACGACTCGGGTGAGCCGGCCACGCTGTCGAAGAAGATGCTCACCGACACCCTGCGCGGCAAGCTCGGCTACCGCGGGGTGATCATCACCGACTCACTGCAGATGGAGGCGGTGCGGCTCAAGCACCCCGACGCCGAGATCCCGGTGATGGCGCTCAAGGCGGGCGTGGACGTGCTGCTGATGCCGAAGAACCTGGACGTGGCGATCAACGCGGTGCTCAAGGCCGTGCGCAGCGGGGAGATCAGCGAGCGGCGGATCGAGGAGAGCCTGCTGCGGGTGCTGCTGCTCAAGCTCAAGCGCGGCGCGCTGACCCACCCGCTGGTGGATGAGTCCAAGGTGGACTCGATCGTGGGCATCCCCGAGCACCTGGCCACCGCGCAGCGGATCACCGACCGCACGGTGACCGCGGTGCGCAACGAGGCGAACCTGCTGCCGCTGAAAACCAAGCCCGGCAAGGTGCTGGTCACCGGCTGGAGCACGGCGAACGCGCTCGCGCCGCGGCTGGCCGCGCGCGGGGTGACGCCGACGGTGCAGGTCACCGGGGAGAAGCCGACCGAGGCGACCATCGCCAAGGCGGTGGCCGCCGCCGAGGGCCAGGACCTCATCGTGGTGCTGACCAACCGGGCGACCACCGACGCGCAGCAGCGGGAGCTGGTCAAACGCCTTGCCGCGACCGGGAAGCCGGTGGTCGGGGTGGCCGTGCGGGACCCGTACGACGTGGCCATCGAGGACGCCAAGACCTGGCTGACCACCTACTCGACCACCGCGGTGTCGATGGAGTCGCTGACCAAGGTGCTCTTCGGTGAGCTCGCGCCCAGCGGCAAGCTGCCGGTGAGCGTGCCGGTGGTCGGCGACCCGGCGCAGACCAAGTACCCGTTCGGTTTCGGCCTCAGCTGGTGACGGGAGAAAACTCCACAATGGACGGTGTGAGCAGGCGCGGCTTCTTGGCCGCCTCGGCCCTGTCGGTGCCGCTGCTGACCGCCGGATCCGCGCAGGCCGAGCCGGAGAGCGGCGGCCGGGGGCGGGTGCGGACCGGGGCGGACCGGTTGGCGGACAACGACTTCGCGCAGCTGAAGGGGCGCAGGGTCGGGGTGGTGACCAACCCGACCGGGGTGCTCTCCGACGGGCTCGGGCACCTGGTGGACGCCATGGTGACCTCGGGTTCGGTGAACCTGGTCGGCGTGTTCGGCCCCGAGCACGGTTTCCGCGGCACCGCCCAGGCCGGTGGCTCCGAGGGCGAGTACGACGATCCGCGCACCGGGGTCCGGGTCTACGACGCCTACGGGGCGACCGCGGTGAAGCTGGCCGAGATGTACCGCAAGGCCAACGTCGAGGTGGTGGTCTTCGACATCGCCGACGTGGGGGTGCGGTTCTACACCTACATCTGGATGCTCTACACCGCGATGCACGCCGCCGTGCTCACCGGCGCGGCGGTGCTGGTGCTGGACCGGCCCAACCCGATCGGCGGCCAGGCGCACGGCCCGCAGCTGGACCCGAAGCACGCCTCCGGGGTGGGCCGCAAGCCGATCGCGCTGCGGCACGGCATGACCATGGGCGAGCTGGCCCGGCTGTACAACGACACCTTCCTGCCCGCCGAGACCGGCAAGCGGGTCGAGCAGCTCGACGTGGTCCAGGTGCGGAACTGGCGGCGGGAGACGCTGTTCGCCGGCACCGGGCTGCCCTGGGTGCCGCCCAGCCCGAACATGCCCACACCGGAGACCGCGCTGGTCTACCCGGGCACCTGCCTGTTCGAGGGCACGCTGCTGTCGGAGGGCAGGGGCACCACGCGGCCGTTCGAGACCATCGGCCTGCCCAAGATCGACTGGAAGTGGGCGGAGGCGCTCAACGCGCTGGGCCTGCGCGGCGTGGTGTTCCGCGAGAACTACTTCGTGCCCACCTTCAACAAGCACGTCAACCTCAGCTGCGGCGGCGTGCAGCTGGTCATCACCGATCCGCGCGCCTTCGACCCGATCCGGGCCGGGGTGGCCATGATCGTGGAGGCCAAGCGGCTGTACCCGGGGCTGTTCGGCTGGCGGCCGGACAACTTCATCCACAAGCTCTGGGGCACCGAGCGGCTCAAGGACATGGTCGACCGCGGCGCGGGCACCGCGGAGATCGTCGGCTCCTACGCGCAGGAGCAGGCCGAGTTCCGCAAGCACCGCGCCCAGTACCTGCTCTACCGCTGAGGGAGATCCATGCGTCGCCGGATGATCGTGCCCGCGCTGTTGCTCGCGCTGCTCACCGCGGGTCTACCGGCCTCGGCCGGGCCGGTGGGCGACAGTGGCGGGGTGTCCGGCCGCTTCGACCGCCCGCACCCGGGCTTCGCGCCCGCCTGGACCACCCTGCGCGAGTCTGCCCCGGAGCGCGCGGGGCTGGACCCGGCGCCGATCAACGCCGCGCTGGCCAAGATCAGGGGCTGGACGCAGCCGCAGGGCGCGGCGAAACCGCTGTTCGCGGGCGCGGTGACGCTGCTGGTGCACGACGGGCGGATCGTCACCAGGACCGCCACCGGCCAGGCGCTGCGCTACGCCGACGCCGCCGGGACCGAGCTGCCGCCCGAGCAGCAGGCGCCGATGCGCACCGACACGATCTTCGACCTGGCCTCGATCTCCAAGCTGTTCACCTCGATCGTGGTGATGCAGCAGGTCGAGGCCGGCCGGGTGGACCTCTCCCGCACGGTGGCCAGCTACCTGCCCGAGTTCGCGGCCAACGGCAAGGCCGCGATCACGGTCGAGCAGCTGCTCACGCACACCTCGGGGCTGCCGCCGTTCCTGCCGCTGTGGCGGGACCACCCGGACAAGCCCAGCCGGATCCTGGGCGCGCTCACCGCGAAGCTCCAGCAGCCGCCCGGCAAGGCCTACATCTACTCCGACCTGAACCTGATCGCCCTCGGCGTGCTGGTGGAGAAGGTCACCGGCGACCCCCTCGATGTGCTGGTGCACAAGGGGATCACCGGGCCGCTGGGCATGCGGGACACCGGCTACAACCCGGCGGCCAAGGAGCGCACCGCGGCCACGGAGTTCATGACCGTGCCGGCCCGCGGCCTGGTGCGCGGTGAGGTGCACGACGAGAACGCCTGGTCCCTCGGCGGGGTCGCCGGGCACGCCGGGGTGTTCGGCACCGCCGACGACCTCGCGGTGCTCGGCCAGGCCATCCTCAACGGCGGGACCTACCGGGGGCACCGGATCCTGCGCGAGCGCACGCTGCGGCAGATGATGACCAACCACAACACCGGCTTCCCGGACAACGCGCACGGCCTGGGCTTCGAGCTGGACCAGCGCTGGTACATGGAGGGCCTGTCCAGCCCGCGCACCGCGGGGCACACCGGGTTCACCGGCACCTCGCTGGTCATCGACCCGGTGTCCCGGTCGGTGGCGGTGCTGCTGTCCAACCGGGTGCACCCCTCCCGGGCCTGGGGTTCGAACAACCCGGCCCGCCGCGCGCTGGCCCAGGGCTTCGCCCAGTCGCTGGCGGTCAAGCCGAGACACGGCGCGGAGGCCTGGTTCACCGCAGTCAACGAGGAGCAGTCCGCCGAGCTGCGCGGCCCGGCGCTCTACCAGCGCGGCCCGGCCCGGCTGGGCTTCAGCGCGTTCGTCGACACCGAGGCCACTGACAAGCTGACCGTGGAGGCCAGCGTGGACGGCGGGGCGAGCTGGCAGCCGCTGAGCCTGACCGCGAGCGGTCCCGGCGCGCCGGAGGGGGCGGTGACCGCGCTGGCCGGTTCGGGCCACCGGTCCTGGTGGCGGGTTTCCGCCACGCTGCCCGAGGCCGCCTCGGTGACCCTGCGCTGGCGCTACGCCAGCGACAAGCAGTACACCGGCCGGGGCGTGTTCCTGGACGGCATCCGGGTCAGCGACCACCGGGGCCTGCTGCTGGACGGCGAACGGCACCCCGAACAGCTCTCCGCGCGAGGCTGGACCGCGGTCAGCCGATGACGATGTGGTGAAGCACTCACCACTCTCCAGGACCCGTCCGCACCGGGCACAACACGTACCGGTGTCGGAACGGGTTCGGGCACGTCAACCCCTGGTCCCGGGGGTGACACCGGGGCGTAACGATTCGGAGTCACGAACGGCCTAATCCGGCTGGCCGACTACTCCGAACGGAGTCCGGCGGGGCATTGTGTGCACCAAGCCGATGATCTTGGCAGACTTAAGGTAGATCTGACATTCCATGTCCCGGCCAGCGGCCCTGACCTGCGGCTGAACATGAATCCGCGATGTCGTTCGATCGAAGGACATCGGTGACATTTTGCCCTTTTTCAGTTACCGAAAGTTCTTCCTCAACATCCGCCAGTAACGGGGTTACAGTGGGTTGAGACGGCAGGAAGACACCAGATGACCTGTTGATTCTCCGCCTAACTGTTAGTAAGTTTCCGACATGGCCTCTTCTCTTGGCTCGGCCCCGGACATCGCTGACGCGAGTCCGTTGGTACGGATCCGCTCCCTGTTCCCGGGACTCGCACGGGCCGAGCAGCGAGTGGCCCAGGTGGTGCTCGGCGACCCCGCCGTGGTCGCGCACCGCTCCATCACGGAGGTCGCTGAGGCCGCGGGCACCAGCGAGACCACCGTCACCCGCTTCTGCAAGGCCATCGGCGTCGGCGGCTACCCGGACCTGCGCATAGCGCTGGCCGCGGACACCGCGCGCACCGCGGCCCGTGCCGACCGGGACCTCGGCAGCGACATCGGCCAGGGCGACGACCTGCGCCAGGTGGTCAGCAAGGTCTCCTTCGCCGACGCCCGCGCGGTCGAGGAGACCGCGGACCAGCTGGACGTGGTCGAGCTGGAGAAGGTCGTGGAGGCGATGTCAGCGGCGGGCCGGGTGGACGTCTACGGCGTGGGCGCCAGCGCCTTCGTCGCGATGGACCTGCAGCAGAAGCTGCACCGGATCGGCCGGATCAGCTTCGCCTGGAGCGACACGCACATAGCGCTGACCTCGGCCGCGGTGCTGTCCAAGGGCGATGTCGCGGTGGGCATCTCGCACAGCGGAGCCACCGCGGACACCGTGGAGGCGCTGCGGGTGGCCAGGGGCCGGGGCGCGACCACGGTCGCGCTGACCAACTTCCCGCGCTCGCCGATCGCCGAGGTCGCCGACTACGTGCTGACCACCGCGGCCAGGGAGACCACCTTCCGCTCCGGGGCGACCGCGAGCCGGATCGCCCAGCTCACCGTGATCGACTGCCTGTTCGTCGGGGTGGCCCAGCGCCACCACGAGTCGGCCACGGCGGCCCTGGAGGTCACCTTCGAGGCGGTCAGCGGTCACCGGCTCGGGCCGCGCCCCGACGGCAGGCGCCGTCAGCGGGAGACCGGCAAATGAGCTTTCCCAAGCCGCGCCCCTCGGTCCGGGTGGACTCGCCAACGGAGCGCCGCAACCCCCGCACGCTCGAACTCGACCAGCTGCCCACGGTGGACGTGCTGCGCATGATCAACGCCGAGGACCAGCTGGTGCCCGGCGCGGTCGCGGAGGTGCTGCCGGAGCTGGCCAGGGCGGTGGACTTCGCGGTGGAGGCGCTGCGCTCGGGCGGCCGCGTGCACTACGTGGGCGCGGGCACCTCGGGCAGGCTGGCCACGCTGGACGCGGCCGAGCTGGTGCCCACCTTCAGCACCCCGCCGGACTGGTTCATGGCCCACCACGCCGGCGGCGCGGCCGCGCTGCGGCAGGCGGTGGAGGACGCCGAGGACAACGTGGCGGCCGGGGCCGCGGTGATCGAGGAACACGCCTCCCCCAAGGACTTCGTGCTCGGCCTGGCCGCCTCCGGCCGCACCCCGTTCGTGCTCTCCGCACTGGCCGCGGCCCGGCGGCTGGGCGCCCGCACCGGGCTGGTCTCGGCCAACCCCGCGGCGATCGCTGGGGTGGACGTGGACGTGCGGCTGGCCGTGGACACCGGGCCGGAGGCCATCGCGGGCTCCACCAGGATGAAGGCGGGCACCGCGCAGAAGCTGGTGCTGACCGCCTTCTCCACCGCGGTGATGGTGCGGCTGGGCCGGACCTACTCGAACCTGATGGTCAGCATGAAGGCCACCAACGCCAAGCTGCGCGGCCGTTCGCTGGTCATCCTCGGCGAGGCGACCGGGCTGGACGAGAAGACCTGTTCGGCGGCGCTGCTGGCCGCTGACGGCGAGGTGAAGACCGCGCTGGTGTGCCTGCTCTCCGGGGTGGACACCGCGGCGGCCAACCAGGCGCTGCGGGCCAGCAGCGGGCACGTCCGGCACGCGCTGGACAGCCTGCGAGCGGCCACCGCGTAACGCCGGGGCCGCGGCTTAGTTAGCCGCGGCCGCCTCGGCGATCGAGGTGGCTTCCCTGGCGCCGGCCTCCAGGGCCTGGCAGCAGTGCACGATCCAGGCCGCGACCCCGTCCGGCTCGCCGGAGGCGAAACCGCGGGCGGCGGCCAGGTAGGCCTCCTGGTGCCGCATCCAGGACACCTCGGGCACGCCGAGGCCCTTCATGTCCAGGCCGGTGGCGATGCAGGTGAGCCGGGCGGCCGCGCGCGCGATCACGCCGTTGGCCTCGGCGAAGGGCACCAGGGTGAGCAGCTCGCCGTGCACCACCGCGGCGACCACCGGGCCGGGCACCTTGCTGCCTCCCGCCACCAGCTGGGCCAGCAGGTCCAGCCGGGCGGTGACCGCGGGGTCGGCGGTGGGGCGGCCGAGCAGCTCCGGGTCGGAGCCCGGCACCAGGTCGGTGGCGGCCAGCACGTGCATCCGGGCCAGCGCCTGCAGCGGGGCGCGCTGCCAGGTGGTCAGCAGCAGGCCGACGGACTCGGCCACCCGCAGCGAACCGGCCAGCACCGGATCGCTCACCTCGCCCGCGGCCGGGATCTCCGCGCTGCCGCCGTCCAGCACGGCCGAGGCCCTGGCCGCGCGCACGGAGGCCTCGGCGGCCGTGGTGGGCCAGCCACGCCGGTTGGCCGGGTGCCGGTGCACCTCGGCGATGGCGAACCGCGACGACTCCACCGCCTCGGCCACGCCGGGCAGTTCGAGCAGTGGACGCAACGGATCGGTGGCGAGCGGACTCACGACGGCGGAGCGTACCCGGCTGAGCCGACAACTCGAATTGGCCTGCCAGAATCGCTTCCTGGTGGCCGTTTTGCAGGCCACTGCGGGCTCCTACCGTCGATCACGTGGACAACATCGACTGGTGGCGCCAACCGACCCTGACCGGCAACCACGTGCGCCTGGAACCGCTGACCCTGGAGCACGCGCCCGGCCTGCACGCCGCGGGCCGCGGCCCCTCGGTGTGGACGCACCTGTCCGCGCGCTGGCCCAGCGACCTGGCCGCCACCACCGCCTACATCGAAAGCCACCTGGCCGCCCAGGCCGACGGCGACCGCCTGGTCTACGCGCAGATCGCGCTGCCCACCGGCCGGGTCGCCGGGGTCACCTCCTACTACGAGATCACCCCCGCGCACCGGGCGCTGGCCATCGGGCACACCTGGATCGGCACGGAGTTCCAGCGCACCGCGCTGAACACCGAGGCCAAGCTGCTGCTGCTGGGCCGGGCCTTCGAGCAGCTGGCCGCGTTGCGGGTGGTGTGGCACACCGACGTGCGCAACGAGCGCTCCCAGCGCGCGATCGAACGCCTTGGCGCGCAACGGGAGGGCCTGCTCCGCCAGCATCGGATCCGGCCGGACGGGACCTTGCGCGACACCGTGCAGTACTCGATGCTCGCCGGAGAGTGGCCGGACGCGCGGGCGGCGTTGCGCAAGCGGCTCGCGGACGCCCCAGCACCCGTCTGACTAGCCACTCTTTTGAGTGAGCATGGCTGGAGTGGTCTAAACCTTTTTAGGGGCAGGGCTACTCGCGGGTGACGGCGGACACTACCGTTTGCCCCGCAGCCAGCACCGACGATGCAGGGAGGGCGCACGCGATGACCCCGCCTAGCGGCGACGCAGGATCGAGCAACACCTTGGACAACCTGCTCACCGAAAGCAGGACGTTCCCGCCAAGCGACGAGTTCGCCGCCCAGGCCAACGCCACGCCCGCCCTGTACGAGCAGGCGGCGGCGGACCGGGAGGCGTTCTGGGCCGAGCAGGCCCAGCAGCTGCACTGGCACACGCCGTTCACCCAGGTCCTCGACTGGTCGAACGCGCCGTTCGCGCAGTGGTTCACCGGCGGCAAGCTCAACGTCGCCTACAACTGCGTGGACCGGCACGTGGAGTCCGGCCACGGCGAGCAGGTCGCCATCCACTGGGAGGGCGAGCCCGGCGACACCCGCACCATCACCTACGCCAACCTCAAGGACGAGGTCAGCAAGGCGGCCAACGCGCTGGCCTCGCTCGGCCTGGTGGCCGGCGACCGGGTGGCCATCTACATGCCGATGGTGCCCGAGGCGATCTTCGCCATGCTCGCCTGCGCCCGCCTCGGCCTGACCCACAGCGTGGTCTTCGGCGGCTTCTCCGCCGAGGCGCTGCGCTCCCGGATCGAGGACGCCTCGGCCCGCCTGGTGATCACCACCGACGGCCAGTACCGGCGGGGCAACCCGGCCGCGCTCAAGCCGGCCGTGGACGAGGCGGTGGCCAGCAACCCCAGCGTGGAGCACGTGCTGGTGGTGCGCCGCACCGGTTCGGACATCGACTGGACGCAGGACCGCGACCTGTGGTGGCACGAGCTGGTGGACAGCCAGTCCACCGAGCACACCGCGGAGGCCTTCGACGCCGAGCACCCGCTCTACATCCTCTACACCTCGGGCACCACCGGTAAGCCCAAGGGCATCCTGCACACCTCGGGTGGCTACCTCACCCAGGCCAGCTACACCCACCGCAACGTCTTCGACCTCAAGCCGGACACCGACGTCTACTGGTGCACCGCGGACATCGGCTGGGTGACCGGGCACTCCTACATCGTCTACGGGCCGCTGGCCAACCGCGCGACCCAGGTGGTCTACGAGGGCACGCCGAACACCCCGCACGAGGGCAGGCACTGGGAGATCGTGCAGAAGTACGGGGTGTCGATCTACTACACCGCCCCGACGCTGATCCGCACCTTCATGAAGTGGGGCGCGGACATCCCGGCCAAGTACGACCTGTCCTCGCTGCGCGTGCTGGGCAGCGTCGGCGAGCCGATCAACCCCGAGGCCTGGATGTGGTACCGGGAGCACGTCGGCGGCAACAAGGCGCCGATCGTGGACACCTGGTGGCAGACCGAGACCGGCGCGATCATGATCTCCCCGCTGCCCGGGGTGACCAGCACCAAGCCCGGTTCGGCGATGGGCCCGCTGCCCGGCATCGGCGCGAAGGTGGTCGACGACCAGGGCGAGGAGGTCGGCAAGGGCGGTGGCGGCTACCTGGTGCTGGACCAGCCGTGGCCGTCCATGCTGCGCGGGATCTGGGGCGACGAGCAGCGCTTCCGGGAGACCTACTGGTCGCGCTTTGAGTCCCAGGGCTTCTACTTCGCCGGTGACGGCGCCAAGTACGACGCCGACGGCGCGATCTGGCTGCTCGGCCGGGTGGACGACGTCATGAACGTCTCCGGCCACCGCATCTCCACCACCGAGGTGGAGTCGGCGCTGGTCTCGCACCCGACCGTGGCCGAGGCCGCGGTGGTGGGCGCGACCGACCCGACCACCGGCCAGGGCATCGTGGCCTTCGTGATCCTGCGCGGGGACGCGGTGGACGGTGGCGACGAGGCCGTGCAGGCGCTGCGCAACCACGTGGCCAAGGAGATCGGCCCGATCGCCAAGCCGCGGCAGATCATGGTCGTGCCGGAGCTGCCCAAGACCCGCTCCGGCAAGATCATGCGCCGACTGCTGCGCGATGTCGCGGAGAACCGGCAGGTCGGCGACGTCACCACGCTGGCGGACTCCACGGTGATGAACCTGATCAGCGCGGGCCTGCAGAAGGGCTCGGCCAGCGAGGACTGAGAAAACGCCGAAGGCGCCGTTCCCCGGGCTGGGGAACGGCGCCTTCGCGCTGTTCAGGAGGACTGGTACGGCGCGGGCGGCTGGTAGCCGGGCGGGTACTGGCCGGGCTGCGGCTGCTGGTAGGCGGGCGGCGCCTGCGGGCCGGGCGGCGGGTAGCCGCCGGGCTGGGGCTGGAAGCCGGGCTGCGGCTGGTAACCGGGCTGGGGCTGGCCCCACTGCGGCTGCTGCGGCGGGTAGCCGGGCTGCTGGAACCCGGGCTGCGGCTGCGGGCCGGTCTGCGGAAAGCCCTGCTGCGGCTGCGGGCCGGTCTGGGGGAAGCCCTGCTGCGGCTGGGCCCCGGTCTGCGGGAAGCCCTGCGGCGGGTAGCCGGGCTGCGGGTAGCCCTGCTGGTCCGGCGGCGGGAACCCGCCCTGACCGGGCGCCGGGTAGGCGCCGCCGGCGGCCGCTTCGGCCTTGAGCCGCTTGTTCTTGTTGATCACGAGCAGCGTCATCAGGCCACCGCCGACGATCAGGATCGGGCCGATGATGGTCATCACCAGGCCGAAGGTGCGGTCGGAGTCCCGCTGCTCGGCGTAGGTCCTGGTGGTCGTGGTGCGGCTGCGGCGAGCGGTGGTGGTGCAGGTGTCACCCGGCTTCATCACCTTGCTGCCGCAGGTGACCTCGGTCGCGTTCATCTCGCTGATCCCCACGATCAGCATGATGAACCCGATTCCCGCCACCACGACCCAGCGGACAATGCTCTTCATCTTGGTCTTCCCCAGTCACTCGCTGGCCCGGTCGAAGGAGTCGACGCAGCGGACCGCCCGTCCGTTCCACCGAACCCATCAGCCGCGCAGGCTAGCCCGAACGAGTGCACATCCGCCGGACATCCGGCCAAACTGTCCGAATCGCAACCAGCACCAGCAGCCCACCGAAGAGCAAATCGGACATTCTGGGATCAAGTGCCACCGAGAGGAAGCTGGTGGCGACCGCGGTGGCCATGCCCGCGCCGCCGATCCAGCAGGCGTCGCGCGGCGAGCCGTTGCCGTTGCGCAGGTTGCGCCAGGCGCCCAGCACCGAGGAGGGCAGCACCACCAGCAGCGAGGTGCCCTTGGCCATGGCCGAGCCGAGGCCGTAGCCCAGCTGCATCACCGGCACCATCGCGGTGCTGCCGCCGATGCCGGTCAGCCCGGCCAGCACGCCGATGGGCACGCCGATCGGGATGAGCAGGGACAGCGCGAGCAGGTCGTGCTCGACCTGACCGGCGGTGATGCCGGGGCCGGTGAGGAAGCGGATCGCGGTGACCAGCGCGAGCACCGCGTACAGCCAGCGCAGCAGGGCCAGCGGGAAGCGGTCCAGCAGCGCCGCGCCCAGCCAGGCGCCGATCATGGTGCCCAGCGCCAGCGGCACCGCGACGAAGACGTCCACCTCGCCCGCGGCCAGGTAGCCGACCGTGCCGGAGATGGCCAGCGGGCCGATGGCCATCACCGAGGTGCCCACCGCCTGCCGCTGGTCCCGGCCGCACAGCGCGGTCAGCGCGGGCACGATCACCATGCCGCCGCCCACCCCGAACAGCCCGGCGAGCACCCCGGCGGCCAGGCCGATGAGGATCAGCCGCAGGGCCTGCGGGCGCTCGGACTCCTTCGGCGGCACGCCTCGACCCTAGGCAGGCCGCGGCGGCTCTGTCCTGGTGCTTTGGGTCACTTCGTTGTGCTAAGCACCTATATTCCGGCCGGTCGTGGCGTTAAGATTCCGTCAGGGTGTGCCGGGAAGTCTGGTCGGCGACAGTCTTCGTCGACCCCTCTGGAGCCGCCCGTGCTTGCTCGTCTGCCCCGCCCCAAGGCCGCCGCCGCCGAGTTCGCCCGCTACCTGCGCATCGAGACCGTCGGTGGTTTTGTGCTGCTGGCCGCCACCGCGATCGCCCTGCTGTGGGCCAACTCGCCGTGGGGCGAGTCCTTCCGGGCACTGCGCGACCTCGAGATCGGCCCGGCGGCCCTGCACCTCAACCTGACCGTGGGCGAGTGGGCCAAGGACGGGCTGCTCGCGCTGTTCTTCTTCGTGGTCGGCCTTGAGCTCAAGCGCGAGCTGGTGGTGGGCGAGCTGGCCGACCTGCGCTCGGCGCTGCTGCCGGTGATCGCCGCGATGGGCGGCATGATGGTGCCCGCCATGATCGCGCTGGCGATCTCCGCGGGCACCCCCGGCGCCGAAGGGGCCTGGGCCATCCCGGTGGCCACCGACATCGCCTTCGCCCTCGGCGTGCTCGCGCTGACCGGCTCCGGCATGCCCAGCAGCGCGCGGATCTTCCTGCTCAGCCTGGCCGTGGTGGACGACCTGGGCGCCATCGCGGTGATCGCGGTCGCCTTCACCGCCAAGTTCGACCTGCTCGCCTTCGGCGCGGCGATCCTGCTGTGCGCGTTGTACGCCTACCTGCAGCACAAGCGGATCCGCAGCTCCTGGCTGTACGTGCCGATCGGCCTGCTCACCTGGTACGCGGTGCACGCCTGCGGCATCCACGCCACCATCGCCGGGGTGGCGCTGGGCCTGCTGACCAGGGTCCGGCCCGACCCGTACGAGCGGGAGGCGCCCGCGCTGCGGCTGGAGCACCGGTTGCAGCCGTGGTCGGCGGGGCTGGCGGTGCCGGTGTTCGCGCTCTTCGCCGCCGGGGTGCCGATCGGCGCGGACGCGCTGCGGATGCTCACCCAGGACCCGATCGCGCTGGCGGTGATCGCCGGGCTGCTGGTGGGCAAGCTGCTGGGCATCTTCGGCTTCACCTACGTCGCGGTGAAGCTGAAGCTGGCCACCAAGCCGGACGAGCTGACCTGGCGGGACATGGCCGCGGTGGCCATGCTCGGCGGGGTCGGGTTCACCGTGAGCCTGCTCATCGCCGAGCTGGCGCTGCCACCGGCCGAGGCCGAGGTGGCCAAGGCCGCGGTGCTGGTGGCCTCCGCGGCGGCCGCGCTGCTGGCCGCGCTGATGCTGGTGCGCCGGAGCAAGGCGCACCGGGACACGGAAACTGTGGACTGAGCGGGTGCATGGCAACATGTCCGGCGTGACCCGCGCCCAGCACAACGCCAGCGGCAGCAGCCCCGACGGCGCCGGGCTGCCGCCCGTCCCGTCCATCCCGCTGTCGGACTTCGAGGCCGCGCCAGGTGAGCAGTCGATCGGCGGCCTGGTCCGCGAGGCGACCACCCACCTGTCGACACTGATCCGCAGCGAGCTGGAGCTCGCCAAGACCGAGCTGGGCGCGGAGGTGAAGAAGGGCGTCAAGGGCAGCGTGTACTTCATCCTCGCCCTGGCCGTGCTCGCCTTCAGCCTGTTCTTCCTGTTCTTCACCCTTGGCGAGCTGCTGTCGGTGTGGCTGCCGCGCTGGGGCGGGTTCGGCATCGTGTTCGTGCTGATGCTGGTCACCGCGGGCCTGTTCGGCTTCCTCGGTTACCGCAGGGTGCGCACCATCCGCGGCCCCAAGCGGACCATCGAGACGCTCAAGGACACCTCGCAGCTGATCCCCCGCCGCGGTGGCGGCGCGGAGGAACAGCAGCAGCAGAGCGCCTGATCAGCGCGCGCAGGCCCCGGTGGAGACCCGCCGGGTCATGCCCGGCGCGTTCTTGACCTCGTCGGCGACCTCGTCCGCGGTGAGCACGAACCCGGTCTCCTGGTCGTCCACGGCCGCGCCGAAGACCACGCCGAGCACCCGGCCCTGCGGGTCGACCAGCGGGCCGCCGGAGTTGCCGCTGCGCACGGTGCCGCGCACGGTGTAGACGTCCCTGGTCACGGTGCGGGACTCGTAGATGTCCGGGCCGCGCAGCTGGATCCGGTCCCGCACGCGGGCCGCGGTGGCGGTGTACGGGCCGTCCAGCGGGTAGCCGAGCACGATGCCGTCCTGGCCGGACTTGGCGTCGGCGGGGGCGAAGGGCAGCGCCGCGGCGGTCAGGTCGGGCACGTCCAGCACGGCCAGGTCGGTCTGCGGGTCGTAGTGCACCACGGTGGCGTCGAACTGCCCGCGGCCGACCTCCACGGCCACCGTGTCCGCGCCGGCCACCACGTGCGCGTTGGTCATCACCCGGCCGCGGGCGACCACGAAGCCGGTGCCCTCCAGCGCCCTGGAGCAGGACGAGGCCTGTGCCCTGACCTTGAGCACGCTGGCCTGGACCTGCTTGGCCACCGGGCTGTTGCCCAGCGCGGCGTCCGCGGGGCCGACGTCGGTGCGCGGGGTGGTGCTGAACGGGTCGAGCATGGTCGGGAAGCCGGAGACGTTGAGCAGCCGCCGCAGCTCGCCGGAGAGGTCCTTGCCCGCCTGCGGCATCACCTCGTCCACGGTGCCCAGCACGGCCGAGCCCTTGACCGCCGAGGACAGGCCGGGCAGGCCGGCCACCGAGGTCAGCGGCACCGCGAGCAGCCAGGCCACCACGAAGACCACCGCGCCCTGGGTGATCGCGCCCAGGGTGTTGTCCAGCCAGACGATCCGGGACTGGTGGATTTTCTCCCGCAGTGGCCGCCCGATCAGCACGCCCAGGGTCTCACCGAGCACCGCGAGCAGCACGATCACCGCGACCAGCACCACCACCCGCACGGTGACGTTGGTGAACTGGGCGACCGCGATCGGCGCCAGCACCAGGCCGAGCAGCGCGCCGCCGAGCGCGCCCAGGATCGCGGGCGCGGCGATGATCACGCCCTGCCTGGCCCCGGACAACGCCGCCACGAGTGCCAGCAGCAGCACCAGGAGGTCGACCCAGTTCACGCGCTCTCCTCGCCTGCCAGCTGCTCGACGGCCCGCCAGGACGCCTCAAGGTCTCTGACGTCCTTCTCGTCCCACGGTTGCTCCCAGCCGGCCAGCTTGATGACCCCGGCGAGCAGTCCGGCGGTGAAACCCCAGACCAGCATGCCCGGCACGGCGAAGGCGGGACCGAGCCAGCCGGAGGAGTGCCGGACCTTGAACCGGTTGGCCGGGTCGGCCAGGTAGGCGATGGGCACCCTGGCCACCGCGGCGGTCTCGCCGAAGTCCACCGGGGCGACCGGGCCGGGCTTCTCCCAGTGCCCGAGCACCGAGGTGACCATGAACCCGCTGGGCGTGATGTAGAGCTCGGGCAGCAGCGCGACCGGGCGCACGCTCTCCGGCAGCACCCCGGCCTCCTCCTGGGCCTCGCGCAGCGCCGCCTCGACCACGTCGGCGTCGGTGGGGTCGACCGCGCCGCCGGGGAAGCTGACCTGGCCGGGGTGGGAGTTGAGGCCGTCCGCGCGGCGGATCAGCAGCACGTCCGGGCCCGCGCCGGGGTGTTCCTCGCCGAGCAGGATCAGCACCGCGGCCTTGCGCACGTCCGGCCCGGCCTTGGGGTTGAACCGGGTGAACGCCGAGTGGTCGATCTCCGCGGTCGTCTTGACCAGCGGGGCGAGCCAGTCGGGCAGCTCGGCCGGGTCGACAAGTGGTCCGTGGGTACTCACGCGCCCCCCAGGTTGTCGGCGACCGCCTTGCGCACCTGCTCGGCCGAGGTGAACAGCAGCGGGTCGGTGATTCTGCGGATCTCGCCGTCCGGGCGCACCAGGTAGCTGGCGGGCAGCACCGGCGGCAGCTTGAGCGCGGCGGCCGCGGCGCCGTCCGCGTCGGCCACCGAGGGCAGCCGGACGTTGAGCGCCGCCAGCAGCTCCAGCCCGGCGGCCCGGCCATCGTTGCGCACCTGAAGCCCGAGCACCGGCACCGCGCCCTCGCCCGCCGCGTACTCGGCCAGCACGGGCAGTTCGTCGCGGCACGGGGTGCACCAGGTGGCCCACACGTTGACCAGGGTGGCCTTGCCGCTGAGGGCGTGGCCGAGGTCGGTGACGCCCTCCTGGCCCAGGCAGGGCACCCGGACGCCGGAGAGCTGCGCGACCACGCCGTCGGTGGGTCCCGGCTGCGGGCAGGGCGCGAGCTTGGCCTTGTCCCGGTAGGGGGCCAGGTCGGGCTCGGCCGCCGTGGTCCGCTCGGCGCCTGCCTGCGGGACCTCGGGGTTTCGCGGCCACAGCGCGATGACCGCGGCCACCACCAGCACCACGATCAGCACGAACCACCGCACCCGGGGGATCACCGAGCGGCACCCGTCTTCCGGCGCGGCGCCCGCTCCCGCTCGGCCAGGGCCAGCAGGTGCGGCGCCTCCGGGCCCTTGACCAGCTCGGCGGCCTTGACCGGGTCCAGCTCGCCCTCGCCGTAGGAGGGGCACTCCTTGGCCAGGAAGCAGGCCCCGCAGGCGGGTTTGCGGGCGTGGCAGACGCGGCGGCCGTGGAAGATGATCCAGTGCGAGAGCATGGTCCACTCCTTGCGCGGGACCAGCTCGCCGATGATCTTCTCGACCTTCACCGGGTCGGTTTCGGTGGTCCAGCCCCAGCGGCGCACCAGCCGGCCGAAGTGGGTGTCCACGGTGATGCCGGGCACCCCGAAGGCGTTGCCCAGGATGACGTTGGCGGTCTTGCGGCCCACCCCGGGCAGCTGCACAAGGTCGACCAGCCGCTTGGGCACCTGACCAGCGTGTTTCTCCACCAGCGCGGCGCCCAGGCCCATGATCGAGGCGGCCTTGTTGCGGAAGAAGCCGGTGGGCCGGATGTACTCCTCCAGCTCCGCGCGGTCCGCGCCCGCGTAGTCCGCCGCGGTGCGGTACCTGGCGAACAGGGCGGGTGTGACCTCGTTCACCCGCTTGTCCGTGCACTGGGCGGACAGGATGGTGGCCACGGCCAGTTCCAGCGGGTTGGTGAAGTCGAGCTCGCAGTGCGCGTCCGGGTAGCCCTCGGCGAGCGCCCGCACCATGCGCCGCACTCGTCGCACCAACGCCAGCCGGGAAACCTCTGCTGCCACCCCATCAGCCTACGGACTGCACACGAAGGTGTTTACGTCCGTGGGGGACCCCGGTGGCGCTTACGGAGGGTGTATGGGCCACTATCGGCTCATCATGGCTGCCTGGTTTGTACTCGTCGTTCCGCTGATGGTGATGTTCTTCGCGCTGTTCATGGAGCGCGTGGAGGACCGGCTGCGGCATGTTGCCGTGCAAGAGGACGAGGTCGAGGAGTTTCTGGAGAAGGCCCGTCCGGATGAGGTGCGTGCCCTGTACGGGCACGGCATCGGCCGGGCGCTGGAACTTTTCCGGCTCCGGAGACTCGGCGGACGGGGGGCCCAGCGACGGCCACGCCGTGTCCGTAGCCGACCCTAGCCGGATGACGTCCTAGACTGCTCGGAGTGATCGGCGGCACGTCGTCGTGGCCCGCTCCAGTGGCTACGGCGAGAACACGTGACCGCCGCGTCTCGACAGGAGGGACGAGGTGGACGAGACCCTGGCCCGCGCGGGCATCTTCCAGGGCGTGGATCAGGCTGCCGCTGAGGCGCTGGCCAGTTCTTTGGAGGCTGTGGACTTCCCGCGCAGCCATGTGATCTTCGCGGAAGGAGAGCCCGGCGACCGGCTGTACATCCTGCAGTCGGGAAAGGTGAAGCTCGGGCGCAAGTCGCCGGACGGCAGGGAGAACCTGCTGGCCATCATGGGGCCTTCCGACATGTTCGGCGAGATGTCCATCTTCGATCCGGGACCGAGGACTTCCACGGCCACCACGGTGACCGAGGTGCGTGCGCTGACCATGGATCGGCCTGCGCTCCGCGAGTGGATCAACAAACGGCCGGAGATCGCGGAGCAGCTGCTCCGGGTGCTGGCCAGAAGGCTGCGCCGGACGAACAACATGCTGGCCGACCTGATCTTCACCGATGTGCCCGGTCGGGTTGCCAAGGCGTTGTTGCAGTTCGCGCAGCGTTTTGGCAGCCAGGAGGGTGGCCTGTTGCGGGTCACCCACGACCTGACACAGGAGGAGATCGCGCAGTTCGTCGGCGCCTCGCGGGAGACCGTGAACAAGGCGCTGGCCGACTTCGCCCACCGTGGCTGGTTGCGGCTGGAGGGCAAGAGCGTGCTGATCCTGGACCCGGAGCGGATGGCGCGCCGGGCGCGGTAGCACTTCAAAGAACGCAAGACACAAGAGGAGGCTGGACGCCGCCCCCGACGCGGCGCGCCAGCCTCCTTTTGGTGCGTGGCCAATCCCCCGACCAGCCACGCGGTCCCTTGGCCCGGCCCCGAACCGGTCGCCGAGGGAACTTTTTCAAGTTCGATTGTGAAGCATGTGCCTGTTGGATGCCTGAGCAGCCCAGTTATGACGGGCACAGCGCCAACAGTGGGTCTTCCAGCGGTTTTGTTCAAGCGCTGTCACCCTCAAGGACGGCGAAGTCCCTGCCGGAGTTGCGTGGATTCACCCGAAACCCGGACGTTCGTTACAACATCGTGACTCAGCGTGTCGTGACCAACCGCACCGGAAAATAACTGGTACCCGCGTACCAGAGCTGACAGACTGGTACACATGTCCCAGTCTGTGTCTTTCGCGTCCTACCGCGCGGCCCTGAGCACCCCGGCAGCCCGCCTCCCGGTGCTGGCCGCGCTGCTCGGGCGCCTCCCGGTCGCGATGGTCGGGCTGGCGCTCATGCTCTACGTCCGGCAGGCCACCGGCTCCTTCGCCGCGGCCGGCCTGGTCTCCGCCTCGGCGTTGACCGGCGCCGCGATCGGCTCGGTGGTCCAGGGCCGCCTGGTCGACCGGTTCGGCCCGACCCGCCCGCTGCTCATCGCGGCCGCGCTGCTCGCCCTGTTCACCACCATGGGCGTGACCGCGGTGGAGGCGGGCGCGCCGGTGTGGTTGCTGATGCCGATCGCGCTCGCGCTCGGCGTGAGCCAGCCCTCGGTCAGCTCCTCCTCGCGAAGCCTGTGGAGCAGGCTGCTGCCGCCGGGCCCGGCCCGGCAGGCCGCCTACTCCTACGAGGCGATCAGCATGGAGGTCTTCTTCATCCTCGGCCCGGCCATCGCCGGTCTGCTCATGGCGCTGCCGTGGGCGGGCACCGGCGTGGTGATCGGCGCGGGCTCGATGGTCATCGGCGCGGTCGGCTTCGCGCTCACCCCGGCCGTGCGGGCCTGGCGTCGCAACACCGAGCCCCGTGGCGGGACCGGCCTGTTCGGCGTGCTCAACCCCGGCATGCGCACGGTGGCGCTGGCCGCCTTCGGCTTCGGCGTGACCATCGGCTTCGTCGAGATCGCGGTCCCGGCCGCGGTCACCGCGGCCGGTCACCCCAGCTCGGTGGGCGGCATGCTGCTGAGCCTGTGGTCGGTCAGCTCGGTGGTCGCGGGCGTGCTCTACGGCCTGCGCCCGGTGCCGCGCCCGATGTACCTGCGCCTGCCGGTGCTGCTCGGCGCGTTCTCGCTGCTGATCCTGCTGCTGGTCTGGCAGACCTCGCTGGCCGGGCTGGCCATCGCGCTGCTGGTGGTCGGCACCCTGATCACCCCGCAGGCCACCGCGCACTCCCTGGCGGTGGACGAGGTCGCCCCCGCGGGCAGCTCCACCGAGGCCTTCGGCTGGGTGATCACCTCGGTGACGCTGGGCCTGGCCGCCGGTCAGTCGGTCAGCGGCCAGCTGATCGAGCTCTCCGGCCCGCCGCTGGCCTTCGCCGCGGCGACCGTGGCCGGTCTGCTGCTGGCCGGTGGCGTGTGGCTGCGGCGGCGCACCGTGCGGGACGCGCTGCCCTCGGTCTCGGCCGCGGACTGCGCGGTCCCGGCCGAGGTCGCCGTCTCCCGCTGAGTCACCTGCGCAGCACCGGGCGGAGCCAGGCCACCTGGGCTCCCCCGGTCTGCGCGGAGACGTGCAGGGAGAACTTCTTGCCCGGCGCGACCGGCGCGGTGATCTCCTCGGTCTTGCCCTTGGCCACCCGCTTGCCGGTCACCGGCTTGCCCGCCTCGTCCAGCAGCTCGAACAGGACCGGGCCCTCGTGGTCGCTGCGGTCGTCGACGGCCAGCTGGGCGTGGAAGCCGCGGTAGTCCGCGGGCGCCTGGTAGTGCTGCACGTACACCACGCCCGACTGCACGTAGTTCTGGCTGAGCGCCTCGCCGACCACCTGGCCGGAGACCTTGGCCGGTTCCTTGGCGAAGGGCCCGCTGCTGAGCGGTTCCAGCTCCAGCAGGCTCAGCTCGCCGTTCACGACCCCGGCCGGGGCCGGGTGGACCGTCACCGTCTCCGTCCGGACCGTCTCGCCGCCCGGCTTGAGCAGGCCGGTCAGCAGGCCGCCGCCGGTGGTGATGATCGTGCCCAGCAGCGCCCCCGCCGTGGTCAGGATGGCCACCGTGATCGCCGGTTCGCGCTTCTTCCGCCCCGGCTGACTCTCCTCCCCCATGCGGGCAGTGTAATAAGTTGATCACTCTCCGTGCTCGCCCAAAAGTGTCGGTGCGGGGGCATAGCGTGCCCGCATGTCCCTGGACCTGACCGCGACCACCGCCGCGCTGGCCGCCGCCACCGCCGACCTGTCCCGGCTGCTGCCCGGCCGCACCCTCGACCCGGTGCTGGCCGGGTTGCTGCTGACCGCGGACGCCACCGGCGTGACGCTGGCAGGCACCGACCGGGAGCGCGGGGTCCGGCTGCACGCCGAGGCCGTGGCACACACCGACGGGCAGGTGCTGGTGCCGGCGAAGCCGCTGGCCGAGACGCTGGCCGCGCTGGACTCGCCCGATGTGCGGCTGGTGGTGGAGGGCAGCAGGCTGGCCATCCGCACACCCGGCGGCCGGTTCGCGCTGCCGCTGCTGGCCGCGGACAGCCATCCCGGGGTGCCCGCGCCGCCCGCCGCGGCGGGCAGTGTGCGCGGGGCGGATCTGCACGCGGCGGTGCTGCCGGTGGCCTCGGCGGCCAGCCGGGACGACGCGCTGCCGGTGTTCACCGGGGTGCGGCTGCGGGCCAAGGCCGGGCGGCTGGTGGCGGTGGCCACCGACCGGTACCGGATGGCGGCGGCCGACCTGCCCTGGCTCGGGGTGGACGAGGACCTGGACGTGCTGATCCCGGCCGCGCTGTTCACCGAGGTGGCCAAGCAGGCGCGCACCGCGGAGCGGGTGACGGTGCACGCCGATGCCGACCGGGCCGCGCTGACCTGGGGCTCGGCCACGGTCACCACCGCGGTGCTGGCCAGTGTGCTGCCGGATGAGGACAAGCTGTTCCCCCGCGACGTCGAGTGCTCGCTGACCCTGGACGGGGCCGCGCTGGCCGGTGCGGTGCGCCGGGTCGCGCCGTACGCCGGGGCGCGCGGCGCGGTGACCCTGGAGACCGGGGACGGCGAGCTGCGGGTGCGTGGCAGCGACCCGCAGGCCGGGGAGGCCGAGGAGACGGTCAAGGCCGGGGTGCACGGCAACCGGGTCAGCCGCGGCTACCAGGCGAAGTACCTGCTGGAGACGCTGCGCTGGTTCGGCGGGGACGAGGTGCGGATCGACATCCAGCCCGGCATCAGGGGCACCATGTTCAGCCACGTCACGCCGGGGGCGGTGCGGCTGCGGTACCTGGTGGTGCCGCTGCGGCAGCCGAACTAGCCGCGCAGGTAGGCCAGCTGGGCCAGCACGGACCACTCGGCGGCCGGCCACAGCGACTTGTCGACATCGGCGTAGACCAGCTCGACCACGGCGCGGGCGGAGGCGTCCTGGCCGAGGGTGGCCAGGGCCTGGCGGACCTGGTCCAGGCGCTGTTCGCGGTGGGTCAGGTAGTAGGCGGCGACCTGCGCCAGGTCGGGCAGTTCCGGGCCGTGCGCGGGCAGCGCCCTGGTGCCCGCGGGCAGGGTGATCAGGCGGCGCAGGGTGTCCAGGTACGGGCCGAGCTGGCCGTCCGGGTGCGCCACGATGGTGGTGCCCCGGCCCAGGACGGTGTCGCCGGTGAGCATCGAGCCGTCGTCCTCGACGAGCACGCAGACCGAGTCGGCGGTGTGGCCGGGGGTGGCCCAGATCCGCAGGCGCAGGCCTGCGGCCTCGATGAGCTGGCCGTCCACCAGGTCGCCACCGCCGTTGTGCCGGTGCGCGGGGGTGGCCGCGTGGGTGGGCGCGCCGGTCAGCTCGGCGAAGCGGGCCGCGCCGTCGGTGTGGTCGCCGTGGTGGTGGGTGATGATCACCTGGGAGACCGGTCCGTGCGCGGCGACCTTGGCCAGGTGGTCCTCGTCGAGTGGGCCGGGGTCGACCACCACGCAGTCGGTGACGCCGGGGGCGCGCAGCAGCCAGGTGTTGGTGCCGTCCAGGGTCATCACGTTCGGGTTGGGCGCGAGCAGCACGGCCGCGTTCGCGGTGACCTGGCGCAGCGTGCCGTAGGCCGGGTGGGTCACGATGCCTCCGGGTAGTCGGCGTCGCCGGGCAGCGCCACGTGCAGGTTCCCGTTGCGGCGCACCACCCTCGGCGTGATCTTGGTGATCTGGCGCTCGGCGGCCAGCAGTTCGCGCACGCTGCGGTGCTCGGCCAGCTGGGACAGGGTCACCCAGGTCGGCGGCATCAGGCCGCTGCGCCGGGCGGCCCAGTCGGCGATGGCGTCCTGGGGGCGCTGCCAGGCGGCGTGGTCGGCCTCGGTGGTGCTGCCGTCGGCGCGCTGGCCGGTGGGCAGCGCGGCCAGGAAGAACCGGGTGTCGTAGCGGCGCGGCTCCTCCGGCGGGGTCACCCAGTTGCCCAGCGGCCGCAGCAGGTCGGCGCGCAGCACCAGCCCGGCCTCGGTGAGGAACTCCGCCAGCGACAGCTTGCGCTCCACCAGCTCCTGCCGGGCGTCGGCGTACGGGGTGGCGTCGGCGACCACGCTGTCCGCGTCCGGCCCGGCCAGCAGCACCCCGGCCTCCTCGAAGGTCTCCCGGACCGCCGCGCACACCAGCGCCCGCGCCAGCTCGGCGGAACAGCCGAACGCGCGCGCCCACCAGGCCGGGGTCGGCCCGGCCCAGGCCACCGAGGTGTCCGCGTCCCGCTTGTCCACCCCGCCGCCGGGGAAGACGGTCATGCCACCGGCGAAGGCCATGCCGAGCACCCGGCGCAGCAGGAACACCTCCGGGCCGCCGTCGGTGTCCCTGACCAGGGCCACGGTCGCCGAGTCCCTGGGCTCGGCCGGCGGCTGGGGAGCCTGCGACGGCACAAATCCCTCCGGCAGGACCATGTCCTCGGGCAGCTGCGGCATGTGATCCAGAGTAGGGGGGCAGGATGTCCGGTGTGAGTGTGCCGAACGTCCCATCCCAGCCACCGGACGTCAGCCTGCCGCGGTGGCGTGGCGCGGGCTGCCTGCTCAAGCTGAGCCTGGTGCTGGGTGGTGCGGTGCTGGGCACCGTGCTGACCGTGGTGGTCACGCTCGCGCTGGTGCTGCCGGTGCGCACCACGGTGCAGCTCCAGTCGCCGCCGACCGCGGTGGCCGCCGCCGGGGGCTACGAGGGCCACGCGCTGGCGGTCAAGCGGGTCGGCACCCTGGTCTCCGGGGGCCGGTCGTTCGAGGTGTGGCTGGGGCGCAGGAACGGCGACGAGGTGCCGCGCGGGCACGTGGTCGAGGTGCCCCAGGGCTGGCGGACCGACACCGGGATGACCGTGCGGTGGGCCAGGGAGGCGGTGCGGCTGGAGTTCGCCGAGGGCGGCCGGATCGAAGTTCCGGTGAGGGTGTTCCGCGACGCGCGGTGAAACCCGGCAGGATGTGCCCGTGGACGAACAGCTGAAGATCGGCTTGGTCGGCGCGGGTCCATGGGCGCGGGCGGTGCACGCGCCAGGAATCGCGGATCACCCTGGCACCCGGCTGGCCGCGGTGTGGGCCCGGCGGCGGGCGGCGGCCAAGGAGCTCGCCGAGCCGCACGGCGCGGAGACCGCGGACTCCTTCGACGAACTTCTGTCCACTGTGGACGCCGTCGCGTTCGCGGTGCCACCGGCGGTGCAGGGCGAGCTGGCGCTCCAGGCGGCCAGGGCGGGCAAGCACCTGATCCTGGAGAAGCCGTTGGCGGGCAACGTCGAACAGGCCCAGCGGCTGACCGACGAGGTGACCGGGCGGGGCCTTGCCTCGCTGCTGCTGCTCACCCGGCGCTACTCCCCCGAGGTCCGGAACTGGCTGGCCGAGCTGCACCGGCTGGGCGGCTGGACCGGCGGCTCGGTGCGCTGGCTGACCGGCGCGGTGCTCGGCGGCCCCTACTCGGCCTCGCCGTGGCGGCAGACCGACGGCGCGGTGCTGGACATCGGCCCGCACGCCATCGACCTGCTGGACGCCGCGCTCGGCCCGGTCGAACAGGTCATCGCCGCGCACCGCGGCCAGGACGACCTGTGCCACCTGGTGCTCGGCCACGACGGCGGCGCCAGCAGCACGCTCACCCTGTCCCTGCGGCTGCCGATCCAGCCCAGCGTGGTCGACATCGCGGTCTACGGGCAGCACGGGCACCGGGCGCTGGGCAGTGGCGAGTTCAGCGCGCAGGACTGCTTCACCGCGCTGCTGGACGAGTTCCTGGCGCTGATCGACTGCGGCGCCACCGAGCACCCGTGCGATGTGCGCAGGGGACTGCACCTGCAACGGGTGCTCGACGACATCGTCGGCCGCGCCGGGTGGGTCGCCTGAGACCGTGACGGCACAACCGACAGACCCGATGGCGAGTCCGCTGTTCGCCTACCACATCGACCCGGAAACCCTGTGGGAGCGCTCGGACGACCCGGCCGCGCTGACCGCCTGGCTGGACCGGGCCGCCGCGCAGCCGGTGCCCGGCAACCCGGCGGTGGCCCGCCAGCACCACACCATGATCGGGGTGGCCGCGCGCATCCTGCGCCGTCTGGACCTGGCCGAGCGGCACCTGTCCACCGCGCTGCGGCTGGCCGAGGAGCACGGCCCGGCCGCCTCGGAGGTGCTGGCGCGCAGCAGGCTGGCGCACGTGTTCCAGTGGCAGGGCCGCTTCGCCGAGGCGATGGCCGAGTTCGACCGCTGCCTGGTCGACGGCAGCCGCACGCCGGAGCTGGGCACGCACTTCCACTTCATCTTCCAGCACGCCGGGCAGTGCTACTACGACGCGGGCGAGTGGGCCGCGGCCCGGCACTGCTTCGCCACCGCGCTGCGGCTGCGCGGCGGCGGGGCCGAGCCGGGTGACCCGCAGCTGTGGGCCTGGGAGGCCACCGACTCGGTGCTCACCGCGCGGGCGGTGCACCGGCAGCTGAACCGGTTGCTCACCGCGATCTACCA
This sequence comes from Crossiella sp. SN42, assembly GCF_023897065.1. Taxonomy (GTDB): domain Bacteria; phylum Actinomycetota; class Actinomycetes; order Mycobacteriales; family Pseudonocardiaceae; genus Crossiella. Next base: position 10,233 of record NZ_JAMHIV010000053.1, on the reverse strand, counting down.
GGCCGCGGCCGAGGGCGGCGGGGCGGCGGTGACCGCCGAGCACGGGCTGCCCGACGGCGGGGAGCTGCTGCTGGAGCTGCGCACCCTGCTGCTGTCCGGGCCGGTGCTGCTGCCGGTGGCGCACGCGGTGCACCCGCGGACGCCGGACCTGGAGGCGGTGCTGGACGAGCTGGCCGCGCAGGGCTGGCTGTGCCGGCAGGGCCGGGCGGTGCTGGCCGCGCCGCGCTGTGTGGCGATGCTGCGCGAGGTGGTGGAGGTGGTGGACCGGACCGCGGCGAAGCTGTGGCCGGCGCCGGAGCTCGCGCTGTCCCTGGTGGAGCTGGTGGTGGGCGGCGCGGTCGGCACCTCCGACGGCGCGGCCTTCGACGCCTGGGTGGGCGCCCGCTCGGCGCGCACGGCGCCTGCCCGGCTGGTCGACGGGCTGTGCGCGCTGCGCTACCACCGGGTGGACACGCACACCGCGGCGGCGGGCGCGGAGGGGCTCAGCGCGGCGCAGGCGGCCGCGTTGCCCGGCGAGGACCCGGTGAAGCAGCGGATCGACACCCGCGCGGACCGGATGGCCGCCCGGCCCTACCGGCTGCTGGCCAAGGAGCAGCGGGCCGCACTCGTGGAGGCGCTGGCCGCGCTGCCGGGCTGAGGTGGGACCCGCCGCCACACCGGTGGCGGCGGGTCAGCGGATCAGGCGATCTCGACGATCAGTTCGACCTCGACCGGCGCGCCGAGCGGCAGCTCGGACACCCCGACCGCGGCCCGTGCGTGCACCCCGGCCTCGCCGAAGACCTCGCCGAGCAGCTCGGAGGCCCCGTTGATCACCGCGGGCTGGCCGGTGAAGCCGTCCGCGGAGGCCACGTAGCCGACCACCTTGACCACCTGGACGATCGAGTCCAGCCCGACCAGCGCGTCGATGGCGGCCAGGCCGTTGAGCACGCAGGTGCGCGCGTGCCGCTTGGCCTCCTCCGGGCTGACCTCGGCGCCGACCTTGCCGGTCGCGGCCAGCGCGCCGGCCACGATGGGCAGCTGGCCCGAGGTGTAGACGTGCGCACCGCTGCGCACGGCGGGCACGTAGGCGGCCACCGGGGCGGCCACCGCGGGCAGCTCGATGCCCAGTTCGACCAGTCGCTGCTTCCAGCCGGCCATGCTCAGTTGCCCTTCGGGCGCTTCAGGAAGGCGATCAGCTGCTCACCGGTGGGTCCCGGCTGCACAGACACCAGCTCCCAGCCGTCCTCGCCCCACTGGTCGAGGATCTGCTTGGTCGCGTGGGTCAGCAGCGGAACCGTGGCGTACTCCCACTTCGTCATGGACCAGAGCCTAGTGCGGGACCAGCTGTTGCCTGACGGGATACCGTGATCACGTGGAGACTTGGCGCATCACCGCGACCGTCCTGTTCATCGTGGGCGGACTCATCCTCACCCTGGTCGCCATGGCGCAGGTCAGGGACCGGAAGCGGACCACGCACGCGGCCGTGGTGCAGGCTGGGCTGATCTCGGTGGCGGTGGTCGCCGCACTGGCCCTGCTGGTGGCCTTCGCGCTGCCCTCCACCTGGGCCTGGGCCCTGGTCGCGGCCGAGGCCATCGCCGTGCTTTTCCTCATGCTCGCGGGCTAGAAGCCGCACGCGCGCGCCCGCCGACCTAGGCTGATCACGTGATGGCCTGGACCGAGGAGCTCAGCCGCGCCCGGTTGCACATAGTCACCGGCAAGGGCGGCACCGGCAAGACCACGATCGCCGCCGCGCTGGCGCTCGCGCTGGCCACCGGCGGGCGGCGGGTGCTGCTGGTGGAGGTGGAGGGCAGGCAGGGCATCGCCCAGGTCTTCGACCGCGCGCCGCTGCCCTACTCCGAGGAGCGGATCGCGGCCGCGCCCGGTGGCGGCGAGGTGCGGGCGCTGGCGGTGGACGCCGAGGCGGCGCTGCTGGAGTACCTGTCCATGTTCTACAACCTGGGCTTCGCCGGGCGGACGCTGCGCCGGATGGGCGCGGTGGAGTTCGCCACCACGCTCGCGCCCGGCCTGCGGGACGTGCTGCTCACCGGCAAGATCAAGGAGTGCGTCGGCCGCACCGGCGAGCGCGGGCGGCACGAGTACGACGCGGTGGTGGTGGACGCGCCGCCGACCGGCCGGGTGGTCAAGTTCCTGGACGTGACCAGGGCGATGGCCGATCTGGCGAAAGTGGGCCCGATCCGCAACCAGAGCGAGGGCGTGATCCGGCTGCTGCACTCCGGGGACACCGCCGTGCACCTGGTGACCCTGCTGGAGGAGATGCCGGTGCGGGAGACCATGGACGCGGTCGGCGAGCTGGACGCCGCCGACCTCCGGCCCGGTGCGGTGATCATGAACAGGGTGCGCCCGCCCCGGCTGCCCGCGCGCTCGGTGGGCGCCGCGGCCGGTGGCCGGGTGGACGCGGCCCGGATCAAGTCGGGACTGCTCGCGGCGGGCCTGAACCTGGATGAGGCCATTGTGGACGGTCTGGTGGACGAGACGGTGGAGCACGCGATCCGGGTGCGAGCCGAGCTCAGCGCCCGCAACCAGCTGGCCGAGGTTGACCTGCCCGTGGTCGAGCTGCCCGATCTCACCGACGGGGTGGACACCGCGGGGCTGTACGAGCTGAGCGAGCTGCTGATCGAGCAGGGGGTCCGGTGAACGCCCGTCCGCCGTTGCTGGACATCGACGACCTGCTGGACGACACGCAGACCAAGGTGGTGGTGTGCTGCGGCTCCGGCGGGGTCGGCAAGACCACCACCGCGGCGGCGCTGGCCCTGCGCGCGGCCGAGCGCGGCCGCCGCACCGTGGTGCTCACCATCGACCCGGCGCGCAGGCTGGCCCAGTCCCTCGGCCTGACCGAGCTGGGCAACCACCCGCGCGAGGTGACCGTGGTGGACCGTCCGGAAGGGACGGAGGGCTCGCTGCACGCGATGATGCTGGACATGCGGCGCACCTTCGACGAGATGGTGCTCTCCCACGCCGGGCCGGACCGGGCCGAGCAGATCCTGCGCAATCCCTTCTACCAGACCATTTCCTCCTCGTTCTCCGGCACGCAGGAGTACATGGCGATGGAGAAGCTGGGACAGCTGGCGCACACCGGCGAGTGGGACCTGGTGGTGGTGGACACCCCGCCGAGCCGGTCCGCGCTGGACTTCCTGGACGCGCCGCAGCGACTGTCCACAGTGCTCGACGGCAAGATCATCCGGATGCTGTCCGCACCGGCCCGCGCGGGCGGGCGGGGCATCCGGCGGCTGGTCGGCGCGGGCTTCGGCCTGTTCACCAAGGTGATCTCGACGATCATCGGCGGGCAGCTGCTCAACGACGCCTCGGCGTTCGTGCAGGCCTTCGACAGCATGTTCGGCGGCTTCCGGCAGCGCGCGCAGGCCACCTACGAGCTGCTCCGCTCGCCGGGCACCGCGTTCCTGGTGGTGGCCGCGCCGGAGCCGGACGCGCTGCGCGAGGCCTCCTACTTCGTGGACCGCCTGGCCGGTGAGGGCATGCCACTGGCCGGGCTGGTCGCCAACCGGACCCACCCGGTGTTCGCCGACCTGCCGGCCTCGCGCGCGCTCGCCGCGGCCGAGGACCTCGAACGCGGTGGTTCGGCGCCGCTGGCCGCGGCCGTGCTGCGGTTGCACGCGGACCGGGTGGCCGTAGCGGAGCGTGAGCGAAGGCTGCTCGCTCGCTTCACCAAGGCTCACCCGGGCGTGGCGATGATCGGGGTGCCCGCGCTGCCCGCCGATGTGCACGACATCGACGGACTGCGGGAGATCGGCGCCCGGCTGGCCGGTCGGTGACTGGAGGGTCGGTGACCGGGCAACCGGGAGGCGATCAGCCGGGCAGGCCCACGCGGTAGTCGGCTTCCTCGACCTCGTCGAAGTCAAGGTGTTTGCGGCGGGCGGACTCCAGCAGCTCCGCCCAGGACACGACGTCCGGACGGCGGCGGAGCAGAGCACGGCGCTCCCGCTCGGTCATGCCACCCCAGACACCGAACTCGATTCGACTGTCCAGCGCCTCGGCCAGGCATTCCGTCCGCACGGGGCACCCCATGCACACGAGCTTGGCCTTGCGCTGCTCTGCACCTCGGACGAAAAGCTGGTCCGGGTCCTCATCCCTGCACGAGGCCCGCACTCGCCAGTCCCCCTGGTTGAACTCCATGTTCCCCCAGCTCCTACGCGTCGTCGCGACTACGCTCGGTGCTCCCCAGCTCCGAGGTCCGCATGAGGTGTGCCACGGGAGTGGCGCACCCGCCGGTGTGCTGTCGTTCGACGTTGACGGACTGTAGAGGGTTCTGGTTCCAGGTCCAAGACGGGTTTGCCTACCCGTTACATCCCAGCACTCGAAAGTGTGTGAATCGGGTCACCAAAATGGGTGAAGCGTACGCTGTCCCGCGTGGGCGTGCGGGCGGCTTTGGTCAAGTTGTTGGGGCTATGTGTGCTGGCTGGAGTGCTACTCGCCGGCATGTTGTTTCCTGCGGTGGGCGCGCTGGGGGTGGTCTCCAACCGCGCTAGTGACACAGTCGACAGCATCTCTTCAGATCTGGTCCAGAAGGACCCGCCACTGCTGACCACCGTGCTCGACGCCCAGGGCAACCAGATCGCCTACCTGTTCGACCAGTACCGGGTGCTCGCCGGGCCGGAGAAGATCGCGGACACCATGAAGGCCGCGATCGTGTCCATTGAGGACCAGCGCTTCTACGACCACGAGGGCGTGGACTGGCGCGGCGCGATGCGCGCGCTGGTGACCAACACGGTGGAGGGCAAGGTCGCCCAGGGTGGTTCCACGCTCACCCAGCAGTACGTGAAGAACTACCTGACGCACGTGGTGGCCACGAACAAGGTCGAGCAGGCCAAGGCGCAGGAGCAGACCCCGGCCCGCAAGCTGCGCGAGATGCGCATCGCGCTGCAGCTGGAGCGCAAGCTCACCAAGGACGAGATCCTCACCAGGTACCTCAACATCGTGCCCTTCGGCGCGAGCACCTACGGGGTGGCCGCGGCGGCCAAGACCTACTTCGACACCACCCCGGACAAGCTCACCATCGCCCAGGCCGCGCTGCTGGCCGGCATGGTCAACGAGCCCAGCGGCCTGAACCCCAAGCGCAACCCCGAGGCCGCGCTGACCAGGCGGAACCTGGTGATCGGCGAGATGGGGCGGCAGGGCCGGATCCCGGTGGACGTGGCCGAGACGGCCAAGAAGGAGCCGCTGGGCACCAGCCCGGACTTCCGCAACCCGCCCTACGGCTGCATCGGCGCGGGGCCGGACAACGGGTTCTTCTGCAAGTACGTCATCGACTACCTGAGCAAGATCGGGTACTCCGAGGACACGCTGAAGCGCGGCGGTTTCACCATCAAGACCACCCTGGACCCCAGGGTCACCCAGGCCTCGAAGAAGGCGGTGCAGGGCCGGGTGCCCAAGGACGCCAACGGGGTGGCCAACACGATGGCGGTGGTGCAGCCGGGCAAGGACAAGCACAAGGTGCTGGCCCTGGTGGCCAACCGGGACTACGGCCTGGACCAGGACAAGGGGCAGACCACCTACGCGCTGCCCAGCGCGGCGGCGAACAAGTTCGGCGCGGGCTCGATCTACAAGATCTTCACCGCGGCCGCGGCGCTGGAGCGCGGCATGGGCATCAACAACACCATCGACACCCCGACCTCCTACACCTCCAAGGTGTTCAAGGGCGGCGCCACCCGCTGCCCGCCCGCCGGTGGCGGTGAGCGCTGGTACTGCCTGAGCAACGCCGGGGACAACTACCCGCCCCAGATGACCCTGCAGACCGCGCTGGCCACCTCGCCGAACACCGGGTTCGTCATCCTGGAGGAGCGGGTGGGCATGGGCCCGGTGGTCGACATGGCCAGCAGGCTGGGGCTGCGGGAGACCATGCAGCTCAACGTGGCCGGGGTGAAGCCGGACCCCAAGTCCAAACGGGACGATCTGAACCGCTCGCAATCGGACTACTGGCGCAACAACAAGGGCGCGTTCACCCTCGGCCCGGCCGCGGTGAGCACGCTGGAGCTGGCCAACGTGTCCGCGACGATGATCAGCGGCGGCGTGTGGTGCCCGCCGAGCCCGATCGAGCAGGTGCTGGACCGCAACGGCAAGCCGCTCCAGCTCAACGAGGCCCCGTGCGAGCAGGCGGTGCCGGAGGGCCTGGCCAACGGCATGGTGCAGGGGCTGAGCAAGGACGACCTGCCCGGTGGCACCGCGGCCGGCGCGCGGCCCAAGGAGTGGAACCGGCCGATGCTGGGCAAGACCGGCACCACCCAGGACCACAAGTCCGCCGGGTTCGTCGGCGCCACCCCGCAGTACGCGGGCGCGGTGCTGACCTTCAACGACGGCAACCGGCCGCAGGTGATCTGCAAGGGCAACCCGCCCCGGCTGTGCGGCGGCAACACCCAGGGCGGCATCTTCGGCTCCTCGGTCTCCGCGCCGACCTGGTTCGACGCGATGGGCGCCATCCACGGCAACCAGCCGGTGCAGCAGCTGCCCGGGGCGGATCCGCGCTACCTCAACGGCGGCGACGAGGCCAAGGTGCCCAACGTGGTGGGCATGATGGTCAACGAGGCCACCTCGAAGCTCCAGTCCGCCGGGTACAAGGTGACCACCCAGAACCGCAACGGGGCCCAGCCCAAGGGCACCGTGATCGGGCAGAACCCGCGCGGCGCCGCGCTGCCGGGGGAGACGATCACGCTGTGGGTGAGCACCGGCGTGGTGCCGCCGCCCACCGGCACCACCGACCCGCCGCCCGGTGAGACCGAACCGCCGCCCAGCGGCGGCGTCACCATCGACCCGGTCGAGCCGACCGGCGGCGGCTGACCAAGGCGCACAAGCGAAACGGGGTCCGTCCACAGTGGACGGACCCCGTTTCGGCGTCTCAGGTGGACTCAGCCGAGCAGGCTGGCCTTCACCAGCGCGGCCACCCGGCCGCCCTCGGCGCGGCCGGCCACCTTCGCGTTGGCCGCCTTCATGACCTGGCCCATCTGCTTGGGGCCGGGCTTCTCGCCCAGCTGCGCGGTGAGCTCGGTCACCACCTGGCCGACCAGCTCGGTCAGCTCCTCGTCGGTGAGCTGCGCGGGCAGGTAGGCCGAGAGCACCTCGCCCTCGGCGCGCTCGGCCGCGGCCTGCTCGGCCCGCCCGGCGCCGGCGAAGGCCTCGGCGGCCTCCTTGCGCTTCTTCACCTCGCGGGTGAGCACCTTGCGCACCTCGTCGTCGGTCAGCTCCCTGGCGGCCTTGCCGGAGACCTCCTCGGTGGTGATCGCCGCGAGCGCCATCCGCAGCGACGCCACCACCAGGGTTTCCTTCTGCTTGATCGCCGCGGCCAGATCGGCCTGTAGTTTCGCCTTCAGCTCCGCCATGACCAGGCAGGTTACTCCTGCGAAAAAGCCACCACGGCGCATTACGTACCCTGGTAAGGGTGAACACCCTGGGTCGGATCCTGCTCGGCACGGCGGCACTCGGCGGCGCGGCACTGGGCTACGCCACCGCGATCGAACGGCGGATGTGGACGCTACGGCACGCGACGCTGCCGGTGCTCTCCGACAACGCCCGCCCGCTACGCCTGCTGCACGTCTCCGACCTGCACATGCTGCCCGGCCAGCAGTCCAAGCAGCGCTGGGTGGCCGCACTGGCCGAGCTGGAGCCCGACCTGGTGGTCAACACCGGCGACAACCTGGCCCACCCCAAGGCGGTGCCCGCGGTGCTGCGCGCGCTGGGCCCGCTGCTGGACCTGCCCGGCCTGTTCGTCTGGGGCAGCAACGACTACTACGGGCCGAGGCCGAAGAACCCGGCCCGCTACCTGCTGCCCTCCAGCAAGACCAAGCGCGTGCACGGCGTCCCGCTGCCCTGGCGCGACCTGCGCGCCGCGCTGACCGAACGCGGCTGGCAGGACCTCACCCACGTCCGCCGCAACCTGACCATCGCCGGCCTGACCATCCAGGCCGCGGGCGTGGACGACCCGCACCTGCACCGCGACCAGTACAGCGAGATCGCGGGCAGGCCGGATCACCACACCGACCTGCGCCTGGGCCTGACCCACTCACCGGAACCGCACGTGCTGGACGCCTTCGCCGAGGACGGTTACGACCTGGTCATGGCCGGTCACACCCACGGCGGCCAGCTCTGCGTGCCCGGCTACGGCGCCCTGGTCACCAACTGCGGCCTGGACCGCTCCAGGGTCAAGGGCGCCTCCCGCTGGGGCGAGCGCACCTGGCTGCATGTCTCGGCCGGCCTGGGCACCTCGCCGTACGCGCCCGCGCGGTTCGCCTGCCCGCCGGAGGCGAGCCTGTTGACGCTGGTGCCGCGCTCGGCGGAGACCGACCCGAGCCTGCTCAGGGCCGGTGGGAACCCCCGATTCGGAGTACGGGCGAACATCCGCTAGTATTTCTCTCGTTCCGCTTAATCGGGGTGTGGCGCAGCTTGGTAGCGCGCTTCGTTCGGGACGAAGAGGTCGCAGGTTCAAATCCTGTCACCCCGACCAGCTCAGGGCCGGTCCGCATCGCTGCGGACCGGCCCTGATTCGTTGTTGAGTGACTAACTGGGTGACTACGGGTTCCGATCCGGCCCGGCACCCACCGCCGGAGCTACGCGGCGTCGGACGGGAAGATGTCGTCCATCACCTCCGCGCCCCACTGGAGCACCGGCCGGAGCTGGTGCCGGTAGACCTTCTCGGTGACCTCCGTCCCGGAATGCCCCAGCAGCCGGGCGATCTGGTCGAGCGACAGCCCGCTCTCGGACAGCAGCGAGACGAAGCTGTGTCGCAGCTCGCGCGGGCACCAGGCGTACGGGTTGAGCCCAGCGGCCTTCAGGATGCGCCGGAAACCGCGGCGGACGTTCGCGGCGTCGAGCTGAGTACCCGTTTCCGAGGCGAACACGATGCCGGTATTCCGCCAGTTCTTCCCTGCCTCCTGCTTCTGCTTCCGCTGGATCTTCCGCTGCGATTCCAGCGCGCACACGGCCCGGTGGGCAAGCACGAGCGACCTTCGGGACTTCGTCGTCTTCGTGTCACCGCTGGCCCGCACGGACCGCCACACGTCGATCGTGGGCGGTATCGGCTCCGGCTGCGCATCAGGCTTGCCCTTGAGATGCACGTCCCGCCAGATCAGCGCTCGAGCTTCTTCGGTTCGAGCACCGGAAACGAGCGAGGCGACGATGTAGTTGCCGATTGTGGAGTTGTCCCGTTCTGCCGCAACGAGGACAGCCTCGGCCTGGTCGAAATCCAGGGATCGGGACGGCCGCCCGGGACGGCCGGTGGGCACCTCGCACAACAGCGCGACGTTCCGCTTCACCTTGTCCCGCTTCCAGGCACGGTTGAACGAGCGAACCAGGATTGCCCGGAGGTCCTGCAAGGTACGCGTGCTGAGAACCTTCGCCTTGGCCAACAGCACCTCGTCGATTTCGTCCGCGGATAGCTCGACGGCTTTTCTTCGCCCCAGCGTGGGATACAGGTGCTTCTTGGACAGTGCCCTCAGCTTGTCCACAGTGGTGGCGCTCTGCTTGACCAGTCCGTAGGTCAGCCAGTTCTCGATGACCCCCTGAACCGTCAATTTGCCGTCGGCCGCGGGAAGGCCGTCCTTGAGATCGCGCAGGATGTCATCGAGCTTGTTCTTGGCCTCGGTCTTGGTGACCCCGCTGGCCTTCTTGACGTCCCGCTTGCCGTTCGGCTTCCAACCGACGGTCACCGACGCAATCCAGCGCTGTCGGGTCTTGTCGTAGTGCAGGCCACCATCTCCGCGGCTACGCCGTTTTGCCATAGGTCACCCCCGCCTCTCGTTCCAGCAGCGCCACGTACTCCTGAATGGCGCGAGCCGGGATAAGCCGCGCCCGGCCTTCCTGCACCGACTTGAGCCGCCCGGACCGAATCAGCTCGTACAGGGCGGTCTTGCCCAGTCCGAGCACCGCAATGGCCTCATCGATCCGGTAGAGCAGCTTGATCGGGTTGCCGCCTGCGGAGGCAGCAACCGAGCTCAACGGGTGCGTACTCATGCGGCACCTCCGGTGGTCGAACTGAGGGGGGTAGCCGTCCCAGCCGTCCCAGGCGTCCCATCGCAGGTCAGCCCTGGGACGGCTTGGGGGCTTGGGACGGCTTGAGCCGTCCCAGGGACGTTTTCGAGGCGGTTCGGGGCGGTGGGGGGGGGGGGGGGGGTGTGGACCGCCTTGTGCCGCCTGGCGTTGCAGCAGGGGCGCGCCGATCTCGCACTGCCGGACGCGGTAAGCGCTGTCCGGCAGTTGGAGGGCCTGGGTTATCCCGGGTACCTGGCGGTG
>NZ_JAMHIV010000052.1 GCF_023897065.1 Crossiella sp. SN42 | reverse complement strand
CAGCTCACCGTCGGCGGTGTCGCCGTCGAGGGACCAGATCATCGCGCCGCCCAGGCCCTTGCTCTTGGCCCAGTTGACCTTCCTGGTGATCTCGGTGGGATCGTCGAAGGTCCAGAAGGTGCTGCCGTTGAACAGCCAGGCGTGCCCGGCCACGGCGTCCCGGTGCACGGTGTAGCCACTGCTCACCAGGTTCTTGATCTTCTTGTAGTCCTCGATGCCCGCCTCGTAGGTGCCCGGCGCGGGACCGGTGGCGGCCTGGAAGAGGCCGTTGTTGGCGTTGGTCACGCCGGTCCAGCCCCTGCTGTAGAAGGGCACGCCGAGCACGACCCAGTTGGCAGGCGCGCCCCGGCTGATCCAGGCGTCCACCGCGATCTCGTCGGAGTAGGCGAACGGGCTCGGGTCACCGGCGGGGTGCTTGACCGAGGACTGCTGGTTGGCCACCTTCTCCCAGCCACCGTGGAAGTCGTAGCCCTGCACGTTGCCGAAGGTCAGGTTCTTGACCACCTCGCCGACCTCGAACCCGGCGTCGACCTTGCGCGGGTCGGCGGGCAGGAACGCGGTCAGGTCGTACTTCTTGCCGGTGCTCGCGCCGAGGGCGTCCAGCTGGGCGCGGTACTCCGCGGCCAGCAGGCTGAAGTTGCGCTTGTCCTCGGGCCGGACGATGTTGCCGGTGTTGCCCTCGGAACCGGGCCACTCCCAGTCCAGGTCCACGCCGTCGAAGATGCCCGCGCCGGAGCCGGGCCCGCCCTGCGGGTCGCCGCCGATGACCGGCAGGTTGCCCTTGATCCACATGTCGATGCAGGAGCTGACGTGCGCCTTGCGCGAGGCGTCGGTGAGCGCGGCGTTGGAGAAGTACTTCGACCAGGTCCAGCCGCCGAGGCTGATCAGCACCCGCAGGTGCGGGTACTTGGCCTTGAGCTTCTTGAGCTGGTTGAGGTTGCCGGCCAGCGGCTGGTTGTAGACGTCGGCGACCCCGTCCACGGCCTGCTCGGCGGGCAGGCGGCGCTGGTAGTCGGCCCAGGAGTCGCCCTGGCCCGCCTGGTTGACCTGGAAGCACTTGCCCTCGGCGTTGACGTTGCCGAAGGCGTAGTTCAGGTGGGTCAGCCGGGCCGCGGTGCCGGAGGTGTCCAGGTTCTTCACGTGGTAGGCGCGGTCGTAGACGCTCCACTGGGTGAAGTAGCCGACCTTGCGGTTGCCCGAGGGGCCGGGGTCGCCGCCCTTGCCGGTCTTGCCGGTGACCGCGGGGCTGGCCGCCGAGGTGTTCCCGGCGGCGTCCTTGGCGCGCACGGTGAAGGTGTAGGAGGTGTCCGCGGCCAGTCCGGTCACGGTGGCCGAGGTACTGGTCGCGGTGGCCACCACCACGCCGTCGCCGACGATCTCGTAGCCGGTGACGCCGACGTTGTCGGTGCTGGCGGGCCAGCTCAGCGAGAGGCTGGAGCTGCTGACACTGGTGATCGAGGGCTGGCCGGGCGCGCTGGGCGCCTGGGTGTCCGGTTCGCCGCTGCCGCCGTCACAGGAGGCGCCGTTGACCTTGCAGCCGCCCGGGTCGCGGTAGGCGCCGGTGAACTGCACGCCGAAGCCGAAGCTGGCGGACTGGCCCGCGGTCAGGGATCCGTTCCAGGACTGGCTCTTCGCGGTCACCCGCTGGCCGCTGACGGTGTGCGTGGCCTCCCACAGCGAGCCCAGCCGGTGCCCGGCAGGCAGGTCGAACTCCACCGTCCAGCTGCTGATCGCCGCCGGTCCGTTGTTGGTGATCGTGTACTTGCCCTCGTAGCCGGTGTCCCAGCCGGAGGTCTTGGTGAACTTCGCGGTCACCCCGGTGGCCGCGTTCGCCGGCAGGGCGGACAGGCCGAACAGGGCGAGCAGCAGGGCGGTCAGCATCGCGGTGGCACGCCATCGGCGGATGGGCATGTCTCTCCTCGCGTCAGGAGCGAAAGGCGCAGCAGGGGGGTGGAGCGTGGAGGTGGGTGAAACCGGCCGGGCTGGGGTCAGTGGCACCCAGGTCCCGGCCGGAAGCCGGTCACCTCGATCCGCCGCGGACAGGGAGTCATGACGCGGGTGTGGCGATCTGCGGCAGCCATCGCGACCTCATCTCTTCAGGGCTCCCAGGGTTGGCGGACCCATGGCGTGGGTGGAGCACGTGCGAGGCGGCGGCGGCGAAACTCAGGTGGTGCGGGCACGGTGTCAGCGCGCTTGCCAACACCATGTGGTTCAGACCACAGAACGTCAAGGTCTAGACCAATCAGTCACTCGTTCGGCCTAGCGAAACGTGAATGTTGTTCCGCCACAAGCGATTGGGCCGTGTGGCGAGGTGTTCACTGGTCCAAATGGACCCACGATCGGACCAAACCGAAGGGCCTGCCCACGGGTGTCGTGGACAGGCCCTTCGTCGGGTCGACCGGTGCCGAGCTGCGGTTACACCGCCCCGTAGAGGCGGTCCCCGGCATCACCGAGGCCGGGGACGATGAACCCGGAGTCATTGAGCCGTTCGTCCACGCTGGCGGTGACCACGCGCACCGGAAGGCCAGAGGAAGCCAGCTTCTCCACCCCTTCGGGCGCGGCCAGCACGCACACCGCGGTGATGTCGGTGGCGCCCCGGTCCACCAGCAGCCGGATGGTGTAGATCATCGACCCGCCGGTGGCCAGCATCGGGTCCAGCACCAGCACCGGGCGCCCGGCCAGGCTCGCCGGCAGCGACTCCAGGTACGGGGTCGGTTGCAGGGTCTCCTCGTCGCGGGCCAGCCCGACGAAGCCCATCTGCGCGTCCGGGATCAGGTTGTGCGCCTGGTCGGCCATGCCCAGCCCGGCGCGCAGCACCGGCACCAGCAGCGGCGGGTTGGCCAGCCGGAAACCGTCGGTGCGGGCCACCGGCGTGTGGATGCGCTCCACCGCCTCCGGCGCGTCCCGCATGGCCTCGTAGATCAGCATCTGGGTGAGTTCCTGGAGCGCGGCGCGGAACGCGGCGCTGTCGGTCCTCGCGTCGCGCATGGTGGTGAGCCGGGCGCGGGTCAGCGGGTGGTCGACGACGAGAACGTCCATGACCGAAGACGGTAGCGCGATGGTCCATTTGGGTCTTGAACTGCCGGTTGTGGATGGTTGTCCGGGTGAGCGCGGTCACGACCCTAGACTCAGGTCCATGGCTGCACCGTCATCGGCGACGGCTGCCGGACCGGGCGTACCCGCCCCCTCCGGTGGACCGGCGCTCCCCCCTGCACTGGCCGACGCGACCAGGGACGACACCGCGCTGCGCCGGTTCCTGCACGGCCTGCCCGGCGTGGACGCGGTCGGGCTCGAGCAGCGCGCCGCCACCCTGGCCACCCGGAGCATCAAGAAGGCCTCCAAGCTCTGGGCCATCGACACCGCCATCAGCATGGTCGACCTGACCACGCTGGAGGGCGCCGACACCCAGGGCAAGGTGCGCACGCTGTGCGCGAAGGCGCGCAGGCCCGATCCGGACTACCCGGAGGTGCCCAGGGTCGGCGCGGTCTGCGTGTACCCCGACCTGGTGGCCACCGCGGTCGAGGCGCTGGCCGGCAGCGGGGTCGGCATCGCCAGTGTGGCCACCGCGTTCCCCTCCGGGCGGTCCAACCGCATGGTGAAGCTGGCCGACACGCAGCTGGCGGTGGAGGCGGGCGCGACCGAGATCGACATGGTGATCGACCGGGGCGCGTTCCTGTCCGGGCGCTACGGCCAGGTCTTCGAGGAGATCAAGGCGGTCAAGGCGGCCTGCGGCGACGCCCACCTCAAGGTCATCCTGGAGACCGGCGAGCTGGCCACCTACGACAACATCCGCCGGGCCTCCTGGCTGGCGCTGCTGGCCGGTGGCGACTTCATCAAGACCTCCACCGGCAAGGTCTCCCCCGCCGCCACCCTGCCCACCACGCACCTGATGCTGCAGGCGGTGCGGGACTGGCGGGACCAGACCGGCGAGCTGCGCGGGGTCAAGCCGGCCGGCGGCATCCGCACCACCAAGGACGCGGTCCGGTACCTGGTCGCGGTGCACGAGGTGGCGGGCCCGGAGTGGCTGACCAACACGCTGTTCCGGTTCGGCGCCTCCAGCCTGCTCAACGACCTGCTGATGCAGCGGCGGACCCAGCTTGAGGGCCACTACAGCGGCCCCGACTACGTGACGGTGGACTGAGATGAGCAATCCCGTGTGGGAGTACGCCCCGGCCCCGGAGTCCAGGGCGATCGCCAACCTCAAGGCGAACTACCAGATGTTCGTCGACGGCAAGTTCGTCGACGGTGCGGGCGAGCCGCTGAAGACGGTGAACCCGGCCACCGAGGAGGTGCTCGCCGAGGTGAGCACCGCCGCGCCGTCCGATGTGGACACCGCGGTCAAGGCGGCCAGGCGCGCCTACGACAAGGTGTGGGGCCGGATGCCCGGCGCCGAGCGGGCCAAGTACCTGTTCCGGATCGCGCGGATCATGCAGGAGCGCGGCCGCGAGCTGGCCGTGCTGGAGACGCTGGACAACGGCAAGCCGATCAAGGAGTCGCGGGACGTCGACGTGCCGACCGCGGCCGCGCACTTCTTCCACCACGCGGGCTGGGCGGACAAGCTCGGCTACGCGGGCTACGGGCCGGACCCCAGGCCGCTGGGCGTGGCCGGTCAGGTCATCCCGTGGAACTTCCCGCTGCTGATGCTGGCCTGGAAGATCGCCCCCGCGCTGGCCTGCGGCAACACCGTGGTGCTCAAGCCGGCCGAGACCACCCCGCTGACCGCGCTGGTCTTCGGCGAGATCTGCCAGCAGGCCGGACTGCCCGCCGGGGTGGTCAACATCCTGCCCGGCGCCGGTGACGTGGGCAGCGAGCTGGTCAACCACGGCGGCATCGACAAGGTGGCCTTCACCGGGTCCACCGACGTGGGCAAGCTGATCCAGAAGTCGCTGGCCGGCACCGGGCGCAAGCTCACCCTGGAGCTCGGTGGCAAGGCCGCGAACGTGGTCTTCGACGACGCGCCGCTGGACCAGGCGGTCGAGGGCATCGTCAACGGCATCTTCTTCAACCAGGGCCACGTGTGCTGCGCGGGCTCCCGGCTGCTGGTGCAGGAGTCCATCGCCGAGGAGCTGATGGCCAAGCTGCGGGCCAGGGTGTCCACGCTGCGCCTCGGCGACCCGATGGACAAGAACACCGACATCGGCGCGATCAACTCCAAGCCGCAGCTGGAGCGGATCCGCGAGCTGGTCGCCTCCGGTGACGCGGACGGCGCGGAGCGCTGGACCAGCCCGTGCCCGGTGCCGGACAAGGGTTTCTACTTCGCGCCCACGGTGTTCTCCGGCGTGCAGCAGGCCATGCGGATCGCCCGCGAGGAGATCTTCGGCCCGGTGCTCTCGGTGCTCACCTTCCGCACCCCGGCCGAGGCGGTGGCCAAGGCCAACAACACCCCGTACGGGCTCTCCGCGGGCATCTGGACCGAGAAGGGCTCGCGCATCCTGTGGATGGCGCAGCAGCTGCGGGCCGGTGTGGTGTGGGCCAACACGTTCAACCGGTTCGACCCGACCGCGCCCTTCGGCGGGTTCGGCGAGTCGGGCTTCGGCCGCGAGGGCGGCCGGGCGGGTCTGGAGGCGTACCTCGATGTCTGAGCGGATCAGCGTGGCCAAGACCTACAAGCTGTACGTGGGCGGGAAGTTCCCCCGCTCCGAGTCCGGACGGGTGTACCCGGTGAACGACGCACGCGGGAAGTTCCTCGCCAACGCGTCCCTGGCCTCGCGCAAGGACGCGCGGGACGCCGTGGGCGCGGCCAGGTCGGCCTTCGCCAAGTGGTCCGGCGCCACCGCCTACAACCGCGGCCAGGTGCTCTACCGGGTGGCCGAGATGCTGGAGGGCCGCCGGGAGCAGTTCACCGCCGAGGTGGCCGCGGCCGAGGGAATCGCGGCCAAGAAGGCGGAGACCCTGGTGGACGCCGCGGTGGACCGCTGGGTCTGGTACGCGGGCTGGACGGACAAGCTGGCCACCGTCTTCGGCGCGGCCAACCCGGTGGCGGGCCCGTACTTCTCCTTCACCACCCCTGAGCCCACCGGCGTGGTCGCGGTGTTCGCCCCGCAGTCCTCCTCGCTGCTGGGCCTGGTCAGCGTGGTCGCCCCGGTGATCGCCGCGGGCAACACCTGCGTGGTGGTCACCAGCGAGCAGCGCCCGCTGCCCGCGATCACCCTGTCCGAGGTGCTGGCCACCTCCGACCTGCCGGGCGGTGTGGTCAACCTGCTCACCGGCGGCACCGCGGAGCTCTCGCCGTGGCTGGCCGCACACGCCGACGTGAACGCGATCGACCCCACCGGCGTGCCGCTGGAGGCGCGCACCGAGCTGGAGCGCGCCGCCGCGGGCACGGTCAAGCGAGTGCTGCGCGTCCCAGCCAAGGAGCCGGACTGGACCGCCGAGCCGGACATCAGCCGGCTGCGCGCGTTCCTGGAGCACAAGACGGTCTGGCACCCGACGGGCGTCTGAGCCAGTGGTGGGGGCGGCTTCCGGCCGCCCCCACCACTCAGCGCGACTGGATGAGCCAGCGCTGGTCCACGGCCGTGTTCGCCGCCCGCCGGACCGCCGGCCCCCGGTGCATCCACACCCCGGACCAGGTCAGCGCCCCGGACACCAGCAGCACCGCGACCAGCAGCAGCACCGGCACCGCCCAGCACCTGCCAGACCACGAACCCCGGCTCGTTTTCAACGTTGTACATCTGTCCCCAGCACTCTTGTGCGGAAAAGCGAGAACCGTCAGCGGATCCGCCAGTCCAGTCTGCCGTCCGGCGTGACCGTGGGGTGGCTGTGCCCGACCGGCGTGCCGGTCTCCAGGGCCTCGGCCACCGCGAAGACCATCTCCCCCAGGCTGGTCCACTCCGGCTTGTGCACCTCGGAGCGATCCTGGTCCCACTCCAGCACACAGCCGTGCAGCGGGCCGGGGCGCAGGTCGACCACGAGCGCGTCGCCGCAGCCGTCGAAGGCGATCGGCACCCAGGCCGGGTGGAAGCTGCGGGCGGCGGTGCCCGCCTCGGGTTCGGCATCCGGCTCGGCCCACTGGGCGCGCCAGCGCAGCCTGCGCCACTCCCTGGCGTCGAAGGCGCTGCGGGTGCTGTGCGGGGTGTAGAAGGGCGGGAAGATCTCCGCGAAGTCGGTGCGCACGGTGCCGTCGCACAGCGTCCACCACCGGCGCAGCTCAGCCGGGAAGCTCAGTCCCAGGCGGCGCTCCAGCTCCTCGACCTCGGCGGGCGCCGCGCCCGGCCGGAGCAGTTCGTGTGTGGTGGGCGCGCTCGCGGCCAGCCAGGTCCACAGCCGGCCCCAGCCCTCGGCAACGTCCATGAGGCCATGATCGCAGCTCACGGGCCTGTTCGGTGCCGCCAACCCGTGATCATCGTTGGTCCGACCGGAGCAAGTGTCCTAACGAACTCGGCGGAGCCGGCCCCCGACGCCGGCCCCGCCGAACTCTCCCCGAGTGTCAGCCGGGACTCAGCGCCGCCTCGCGCAGGCCGCGCTGCACGACCGTGGTCGCCGCGCCCGCGAAGGCCGTCCACTGTGGAGCGTGCTCGGCCAGCAACCGCCTGCCGCTCCGGCTGATCTCGTAGAACTTGCGCCCCGGCCCGCCGTCGCCGGCCCGCCAGGAGCTGTTGAGCAACCCGCCCTCTTCCAGCCGGTTGAGCAGCGGGTAGAGCGTGCCGCCCTTGACCTCGCCAAGGCCGGACTCGGCCAACTGCTGGGAGATCAGGTAGCCGTAGCTCTCCCCGTGCTCGGCGAGCAGGGCGAGCACGGCCAGGTCAAGTACGCCGCGCAGCCACTGCGCCTGCCGCACCTCGACCGGACTCACGACTAGAAGGTATCGCCATCTAGCTGGCTGTGCAACCTAGTCGGTCGCGTGAATCCGGCCATCCGCGCCCACAGGTGGGCTGACGTGCGGCAAGCTGGAGCATCGGCCGGAACCGCGGGAGGTCTCCCCGCGTCGAACCGGCCACAGGGACTCATGGGGAGAGGCAGACGGGGAGCGATGGCCGAGAAGGGTTTCAAGGTCGACCCGGCCGCGTTGACGAGCTACGCCAACGCGGTCAAGGGCATGTCCGGCGACCTGGGCAAGGTCGGCACCGGCACGCTCGCCGGGGCCAACTCGGTGCCGGGCAACGCCTTCGGCAAGATCGGCGCGGAGGTCTCCGGCGCGCTGACCCCGGCGGCGCAGGGCATCTTGGACGGCATCAGCGCCGCGGCCAAGGCCCTCGGCGAGCTGGGCGCGGCGGTCAGCGGCACGGTGACCGACTACCACCAGCAGGACGCCGAGCACGCGGCCAACGTCAAGCGCTCCGCGCAGCGCTGAGCACAGGGGGATCCACGCCATGTCCGACGTCGAAGCCGTGCTCAACGGGCTGACCGAGCCACTGCGCAACAACCTCAAGGACCTGGAGGGCGACCACGGCGCGGCCCAGCGCGCGGCCACCGCCTTCGGCCAGGCCAACACCGCGCTGGCCGACCTCAAGGGCAAGCACAACGGCGCGTTCAAGGGCGCGATGAACGGCTGGTACGGCGACCGCGCGAACGTCTTCCAGGGCCGGGTCGCCACCCTGGAGGGCTCGCTGGACAAGCTGGCCGCCAACTGCAAGACCGCCCAGGACGCGGTGAACAACGCCCACAACGCGGTCACCACGGCCAAGGGCAACATCGAGAAGCTGGTCAACGAGCTGCGCGGCACGGTCACCCCGCAGGTCGAGGCGGCGCTGGCGGGCAAGCACGGCGGCAACAAGGCCAGCGTGCCGCAGGCGATCCAGCAGTGCTGGTGCACCGCGGCCAACTACCACCTCAAGGGCAACCAGGAGATCACCAAGGCCAAGCAGGCGCTCAGCGAGGCCGCGGGCAAGCTGCGCGGCATCCCCGGGGTGGACGTGGGCTCCCTCGGCGGCATGGGCGGCGCGCTCGGCGGCGGGGTGGACGGCACGAACACCGCGGGGGCCAACGGCCGCAACGGTTCCGGCAGCCACAACAGCGGCTCGGGTTCCGGCTCCGGCTCTGGCTCTGGTTCCGGTGGCGGTGGGGGCGGCGGCGGTGGCGGGGGTGGCGCGCCCGCGTCGAACCTGCCGGTGGCCATCCCACCGCAGCCCGGCTCCGGCGTGGACGTGAACCTGCCCGGCGGCAAGACCGTGCAAGCGCCCAACGAGATCGCCGCGGCCGCGGTGCGCAAGGCGCTCACCGCGCTGGGCACGCCGTATGTCTGGGCGGCCTCCAACCCGCCGCAGGGCACCGACTGCTCCGGCCTGACCAAGTGGTCCTACGCGGCGGCCGGGTTCGAGCTGCCCCGGCACTCCGCGGCCCAGGCCATGGGCGCGCAGGTGCCGCCGGGCGAGCTGCTGCCCGGCGACCTGGTGGTGTGGAAGGGTCACGTGGCGATGTTCATCGGCGACGGGCAGATCATCGAGGCCGGTGACCCGGTGCAGATCGGCAAGCTGCGCACCACCAACAGCGGCATGCCGTTCATGGGCTTCTTCCGGCCGACCGGCTGAGCGGGGGTAGGTCGATGCACGAGGACTACGTCGAGGCGGACAACGCGCGGGCGGCGGCGAAGATCGCCGACACCGAGCAGCGGGTGGTGGAGCGGCTGGCCCGCACCGGGCCGGTGCTGGGCAAGGCCTCCTCCGGCGACGGCGCGGTCAGCGTGACCGTGGCGCCCGGCGGGGAGGTCCAGCAGGTCCGGATCGACCCGAGGGCACTGCAGATGGGCTCCGCGCAGCTGGCCGCCGAGGTGCTCAAGCAGGCCCAGCGGGCCACCAGGGACGCGGCCGGGCGGCTGCACCGGTCCCTGCACGGGGTGCTGGACGCGCGTGCCGCCGACGGGCTGAGCGCGCTGGGCATGGCGCCGCAGCCGGTGGCCGACGATGATGACGAGGATGGCGGGTCTTTCCTGCGGAGGACGCGATGAGCGAGCCGTACCAGCCCGATGAGACCCGCGAGGCCGAGGACCGGCTTGAGGCCAGTCAGCGGCTGGCGGCGGACATGGCCAGGGTCATCGGCCAGGCGCGCAGCCAGGACGGCCTGGTCGCGGCCACGGTGAACGCCAGCGGTGAGCTGGTGCAGCTGTGGCTGGACCCGGCCGCGGTGAACCTGGGCGCGGACCGGCTCGGCCAGGCGATCACCGAGACCGCGCGGCAGGCCGCCGAGTTCGCCGTGCAGCGCTCCTACAACGTGCTCGCCCGCGCGCTGGGCGATGAGTTCACCGCGGTGGTGGAAGCCGTCGGCGGCACCGTGCCCGCCCGCGCGGCAGGCTGGGACAGCGCCGCGGTGACCGGCCCGGCGGCCACGACCGGCAGGCAGGCGGCGCAGCCGGAGGAGGACGAGGACGTGTTCTCCTTCGACCTGTCGAGCCTTCGCTCGGACCGGTGATCCAGCACCCGTGGTGAACCCGTAGGCTGCGGCCGAATCCGTCGGCGACCCGGAGGCAGGGAATGGCTCAGGACATCGTCCCCATCGAGCTCGGTCTTCCGCAGGGTGACCTGGTCACACTGTGGGCGCCGAAATGGCGTGAGGACGGCGAGGAGTGGGAGGCCTTCCTCGGCCACGGGGAGGACCTCTACGGCTTCGCCGACGCCGCGCACCTGGCCGCCTACCTGCGCAAGGCCACCGAGCACGACCTCACCGACCACCCGGCCTGGGCGCAGGTGCCCGGCCTGCACGCCGGTGAGCTGATCCCGGACGACGAGCGCCGCTACGACCTGGTCGGCGTGCCCGAGCTGGTCGCCGAGGAGCCGGACACCTGGACCATCGGCGAGCTGGCCGAGACGGTGGCCATCGTGCGCTCGCTGGCCGAGGTGTGCGAGCTGGAGGCCGTGCACGAGGTGCTGGACTCCGCGGACGGGTTCGCGCTGCTCAACCAGGGCACCTACCCGTTCCAGGGCCGCGACGGCGAGGCCCGCTGGAACGACCTGGCCAGGGTGGTCATCGACGAGTGGGACAAGGTCCTGGACGCGATCGACGCCGTGGTCACCCAGCCCGAGGTGGACGAGGCCGCGCTGACCGTGGCCCAGGCCGAGCTGGACGAGCTGGAGACCGAGGAAGAGGACGCCGCGGAGGGCGAGGAGACCGAGGTCGAGGAGGAGCCGACCGGCTTCTGGGCCGAGGTCGGCATCGACCCGATCAAGATCATCACCTCCGTCGGCGAGCACTACACGCTGCGCTGCTACCTCGATGACAAGCCGGTGTTCCTCGGCTCGGAGGGCCGGATCGACGTCTTCGGCTCGCCGCGCGCGCTGGCCCGCTTCCTGGCCACCGGCGAGGGCGACTCGGCCGAGGACCACGACAACGACCTGGCCGCCGTGGTCACCTGGGAGGACGTGGTGGCCGCGGCCACCAACGGCGAGCTGGAGATCGAGGTCGAGCAGGACAACACCTACGTGCTGACCGGCCTGGCCGAGGACCTGGCTGGCGGGGTCGAGCAGGTCGACCCGTACCAGCTGGAGCTGGCCGTCGAGCTGATCACCGACGCGGCGCAGTGGGCTGGCGACGACTCGGTGGAGAAGGCGCTGGCCAAGTCGGAGAGCCTGGGCTGGCTGGTCTCCTTCGTGGTCCGGCCGGACCCGAACCGGCTGGCGCCGAGCGCCCCGTTCACCGCCGAGGTGGAGTCCTGGGAGAAGCTGGTCGCCGGCTTCGAGGAACGCCTGCGCGCGCACTGAACCCCTTGTGCACAGCGGGGCCGCACCGGATCGCCGGTGCGGCCCCGCTGTCGTCGCGGCTCAGGCCTGGAGCGCGGCGTAGCCCGGCTTGATCACGTCGTTGATGATCGCCAGGCGCTCGTCGAAGCCGATGAAGGCGGACTTCATCGCGTTGACGGTGAACCACTGCAGGTCGGCCCAGCTGTAGCCGAAGGCTTCCACCAGCGCGGCCATCTCACTCGACATCGAGCAGTGGCTCATCAGCCGGTTGTCGGTGTTGACCGTGACCCGGAAGCGCAGCCGGTGCAGCAGGCCGATCGGGTGCTCGGCGATGGAGGCCGCGGCGCCGGTCTGCAGGTTGGAGCTGGGGCACATCTCCAGCGGGATGCGCCGGTCGCGGACGTAGGCGGCGAGGCGGCCCAGGTGCACGGTGCCGTCCTCCTCCACCTTGATGTCGTCCACGATCCGCACGCCGTGGCCGAGCCGCTCGGCGCCGCAGTGCTGGAGGGCCTCCCAGATCGACGGCAGGCCGAAGGCCTCACCGGCGTGGATGGTGAAGTGCGCGTTCTGCTGGCGCAGGTACTCGAAGGCGTCCAGGTTGCGGGTGGGCGGGAAGCCCGCCTCTGGCCCGGCGATGTCGAAGCCGACCACACCGGCGTCGCGGTAGCGGACGGCCAGCTCGGCGATCTCCAGCGAGCGGGCGTTCTGCCGCATCGCGCACAGCAGGGTGCCGATCCGGACCTTCTTGCCGCGGGCGGCCGCGGTGGCCTCGCCCTGCCGGAAGCCCTCCTGCACCGCCTCGACGATCTGCTCGAGGGCCAGGCCGCCCTCGGTGAACAGCTCGGGGGCGTAGCGGACCTCGGCGTAGACCACACCGTCGTCGGCGAGGTCCTCGGCGGCCTCGGCGGCCACCCGGACGATCGCGTCGGTGTTCTGCATGACGCCGACGGTGTGCGCGAAGGTCTCGAGGTAGCGGACCAGGGAGCCGGAGTCGGCGGCCTCGGCGAACCAGTCGCCGAGCTCAGCGGCGTCCGTGGTGGGCAGGTTGGCGTAGCCGCCGGCGTCGGCCAGGTCGATGACGGTCTGCGGTCGCAAGCCGCCATCGAGGTGGTCGTGCAGAAGCACCTTCGGTGCGGTGCGGATGGTTTCCAGAGTCACCGGGGTTGACATGGCGACACGGTACCCGCACCCACACACGTGAACCGGCGCTCGGTCGGTAGGTCGACCGGCGTGTTGCCGGGCCGTTCCGGAGAGCGAGCGCTATGATCATCTGACTTGTGCGACTAGTGGCAAGTCCACTCTGTCGGATGGTTCTGAGGCGTCGTTGTGGCTGCATTGCCACGCAACGTCGATCATGGTCGGGGATGCATGTAGCTCGAATGGGGAACGCGGTTCTGCGCTGAGCAACCACTGAAGATCAAACCACTGGCGTTTCCTGCAGCCAGTCACCCGAATGGCGTACTCCTAGCCAACTTCCGCCGAAGTTCGGCCGGGGGGCGGTGAACAACAACTCGGGCGACTGGCTAGAGTCGCGTCCGTCGGTCCCCTCCCTTCGACGAAGGTCCCTGCCGTGAGCGAGAACAACCACTCCACAATGTCTTTCGATCGGATGCGCAACACACTGATTCGCGCAGCCGAGATCCGTGAGAGCGAACAGCAGCAGATCTTCGACGCGCTGGACGAGATCCACGCTCGACTCTCGCCGCTGGAGTCGCTCGGCTCGGTGCGCAAGCGCCTCTCCGAGCTGCCCGATCGCACCGAGGTCAGCGTGCTGGCCGAGCGGCTGGACGAGACCCTCGCCCGGCTGGAGGCCCAGGACGGCGCCATCGCCGGTCTCGGCCGCGCGGTGGAGAGCCTGGTCGACAAGCTGGCCAAGCCCTTCGCCCAGCTGGACGGCCGCCTGGACGGCGTGGCCGGCCGCTTCGAGGGTGTCCAGGGCAAGATGGACGGCCTCGAGGACAAGCTGTCCAACATCCACAAGCGACTTGACGACCTCGGCGGCAATGTCGAGCGGCACCTGGACAAGCAGGACGCCCGCCTGGAGTCGCTGCCCGCCGCGATCACCAACCCGGTGCGCGAGCGCGTCGAGGCGCTGGAGACCGTGTTGCGCGGCCGGATCGACGAGGTGGACGAGGGCGTGCACGAGCACCTCGACGGCACCCGCGAGGCGCTGCAGCGCTCGCTGACCGAGAGCACCGACAACCTGCGCGGCCTGATCGCCGAGGGCACCGACACCCTGCGCAGCTCGATCAACGAGGGCACCGACACCCTGCGCAGCTCGATCGACAACGGCAACAACTCGCTGCGCGGCGCGATCACCGAGGGCACCAACACCCTGCGGACCAGCATCACCGAGGGCAACACCGGCCTGCGCAACAGCATCAACGACGGCAACAACAGCCTGCACAACGCGCTGTCCTCGGCCCGCGACGAGCAGAACGAGAAGCTGGACGACCTGCTCTCCCGGCCCGCGGTCGACCCGACCGAGCGCCTGCAGAGCCTGGCCGAGCGCCTGGAAGCCCTCAACGCCCGCCTGGAGCAGGTCGGCGGCCGCATCGACGAGGTCGAGGACAACGTCTCCGGCCGCCTGGGCGACCTGGACGGCAACGTCAAGCAGGGCCTGAACCGGGTCACCGGCGCGGTCACCGAGCGCCCGGACACCGACGCCCTGCTCGGCCTGGTCCGCCAGGCGAACCAGGAGTCCGACCAGCGCCACGCCGGCCAGCTGGACGAGGCCATGGCCACCTTCGCCGAGCTGATCCTCGGCGGCGGCGCGCCCACCCCGCCCCCGCCGCCCGCGGTGATGCCGCGGCAGCAGCGCCGCAGCCGCGCCAAGAGCTCCGGCAAGTCCCGCGACGCGGAGAAGTCCGTCGACCCAGACGGCGTAGACGTCGACATCGACAGCTGACCCAGCACCGCCCACAGCGCCCCGGGAGCCCAGGCTTCCGGGGCGCTGTGCTGTGGAGGCAAGGACCACGCCGGTCCCGCCAGCGCGGGGCGACTGGGCCGGGGACGGAAAATCGGGCCGGAGCGAGGAAAAGGCTGCGACAGCACCGGACCGCGACTGCCGAGCACCGGCATCGACACCGGGCCACAATGCGCACTGCCACCCCGCACCGCGCCACAAGACGCTGCGCGCCACACGCCAGACCATCGGGCGCCGGACCACCGAGCATCGGACCACCGGGCCGCGGGCCGCGAGCCGCGAGCCGCGAGCCGCGAGCCGCGAGCCGCGAGCCGCGAGCCGCGAGCCGCGAGGACCATCGCAGAGCCGCGAGCCGTCGGGCGGCCCATTGCCCGGTGGCGCGGAGCGCGGGCGATCGGGTTGCCGGGGCTGTCCTGCGGTGCGACCGGGCGCCCCACCGTCGCGGGGCTACCAGGACGGGACGTACAGCCAGTCCACCTGAGTGATCGTGCCCTGGTCGTCGACGGTGACGTCGAAGCCCTCGTCGCGTTGTTTGGGCGGGATTCGGGCGAGGTCGATGAGGAATGTCCGCTCTGTGCTCGCCTTGCCCTTGGCGCTCACGATCCGGGAATTCCGGGCCGGCGGCAGCTCGGAATAGGGACCGCCCTGGGTGGTCGTCTCGAAGCTTTGCACGAAGTGCTTGCCGGATGTCGCCGCGACCGCGAGGGCGAGAATGCCGGGGACAATGCGCATGGTCCGGTAGACGTGTGCCGCTCGGGCCAGTCGCGGTCTCGGTGGTTCAGCCGCGCAGGGTGTCCAGGAGCAGGGGCTTGGTTTCGGGGGCCGATTCGGCGATGCGGTAACCGCCGTCCAGGGCGGCGAGTGCGGCGGGAATGGCGTCCTCGGTGTTGGTGTGCAGTTCCAGCAGGGGCTGGCCCTTGGTGACCCGGTCGCCGGGTTTGGCGTGGCAGAGGATGCCCGCGGCGTGCTGCACGGGGTCTTCCTTGCGGGCCCGGCCCGCGCCCAGGCGCCAGGCTGCGACGCCGACGGCGTAGGCGTCCAGCTCGGCCAACACGCCGTCCTCCTGGGCCTCGACCAGGTGCACGTGCGCGGGGGTGGGCAGAGGGGCCTCGGGGTTGCCGCCCTGGGCGCTGATCATGCGGGACCAGGTCTCGTAGGCCTGGCCGGAGGCGAGGACCGGGGCCGGGTCGGTGTCGACGCCGGCCAGTGCGAGCATCTCGCGGGCCAGGGCGATGGTCAGCTCGGTGACGTCGGCCGGGCCGTTGCCCTTGAGCACCTCGACGGACTCGGCCACCTCCACCGCGTTGCCGACCGCGCGGCCCAGCGGGACGGACATGTCGGTGAGCAGGGCGCTGATGTTGAGGCCGTTGGCCTTGCCGATGGCGACCAGGGCCTCGGCCAGGCGGCGGGCGTCGGCCTCGGTCTTCATGAACGCGCCGGTGCCGGACTTGACGTCGAGCACCAGGGACTGGGCGCCCTCGGCGATCTTCTTGCTCATGATCGAGCTGGCGATCAGCGGGATGGCCTCGACCGTGCCGGTGACATCGCGCAGCGCGTACAGCTTGCGGTCGGCCGGCGCCAGGCCCTCGGTGGCCGCGCAGACCACCGCGCCGACCGAGTTCAGCTGGGCGGTGATCTCCGCGGTGGACAGGTTCGCCCGCCAGCCGGGGATGGACTCCAGCTTGTCCAGGGTGCCGCCGGTGTGGCCGAGGCCCCGGCCGGAGAGCTGCGGCACGGCCGCGCCGCAGGCCGCGACCAGCGGGGCCAGCGGCAGGGTGATCTTGTCGCCGACGCCGCCGGTGGAGTGCTTGTCCACCGTGGGCCTGGTGACCGCGGACAGGTCCAGGTGCTCGCCGGAGGCCACCATGGCGGCGGTCCAGCGGGCGGTCTCCTCGGCGGTCATGCCGTTCAGGAAGATCGCCATGGCCAGGGCGGACATCTGCTCGTCGGCCACCGCGCCCCGGGTGTAGGCGTCGATCACCCAGTCGATCTGGGCGTCGGTCAATCGATTTCCGTCCCGCTTGGCGCGGATCACGTCAATGGCGTTGTGACTCATGCTGGCGGCTCCGGCAGCTGGTCGGGTCCGAAGGCATCCGGCAGGACCTCGCTCATCGGCAGGATCCCGCGCGGGGTGTCGAGCAGGCAGTCCGGGCCGCCCAGCTCGTAGAGCACCTGACGGCAGCGGCCGCAGGGCATCAGCAGCTCGCCGGCGCCGGAGCGGCAGGTCACCGCGATGAAGCGGCCGCCGCCGGTCAGGCGGAGCTGCCCGGCCATCGTGCACTCGGCGCACAGGCCGAGGCCGTAGGAGGCGTTCTCCACGTTGCAGCCGGTGACGATCCGGCCGTCGTCGCAGACGGCCGCCGAGCCCACCTGCAACCCCGAGTAGGGGCAGTAGGCGTGCCCGGCGGCCTTGACCGCGGTCTCGCGCAGCAGTTCCCAGTCCACAGTGGACATTGTCAGCCGCGCCGGTACTCGACGCCGTTCGCCGCCGGTGGCCGCAGTCGCTGCGCGGACACCGCCAGCACCACCAGCGTCACCAGGTGCGGCAGGTAGGTGGTCAGCTGGCTGGGCAGCTCGTCGAAGGACCAGTACACCCAGTACAGGATCAGCGCGCCGGAGACGGTCACCGCGGTGGCCACCCAGCGCCGCCGCCACAGCTGCACCACGACCACCACGCCCAGCGCCAGCACCGCCGCGTACAGCAGCGCGAGCACCGCGCCGCCGCCGCTGCGCAGCTGCAACCCGTCCGCGTAGCCGAACAGCGCGGCGCCGCCGAGCAGGCCGGTGGGCCGCCAGTTGCCGAAGATCAGCGCGGCCAGGCCGATGTAGCCCCGGCCGTTCGTCTGGTTCTCCAGGTAACCGGCCTGGCCGGGGTTGAGCAGCAGCGCCGCCCCGCCCAGCCCGGCCAGC
This sequence comes from Crossiella sp. SN42, assembly GCF_023897065.1. GTDB lineage: Bacteria > Actinomycetota > Actinomycetes > Mycobacteriales > Pseudonocardiaceae > Crossiella. The sequence goes on along the minus strand of NZ_JAMHIV010000052.1, from coordinate 29,859 downwards.
GCGCCGGAGATGATCACTGCGGCGTACTTGTGCAGGTAGACGTTGACGCCCAGCGACTCGGCGGCCACCGGGTTCTCCCCGCAGGAGCGCAACCGCAGGCCGAACCGGCTGCGCCAGAGCACCAGGTAGGTGACCGGCACCAGCACCAGGGCCAGCATGGTCAGCGGGGACACGTGCGTGACCAGGCCGCGCAGGATGCCGGCCACGTCGGAGATGCCGACCCGCTGCTCGTTCTCCAGCGCGGCCAGCCAGTCGCCGATCGGCTGCAGCGAGAAGGTGTCGAACTTGGGCACCGGCGGCGACTCGCGCGGGTTGTTCGACACCGGCAGGAACAGCAGCGTGGACAGGTACTTGGTCACGCCCGCGCCCAGCAGGTTGATCGCCACACCGGAGACGATGTGGTTGACCCCGAAGGTCACCGTGGCGATGGCGTGCAGCAGGCCGCCCAGCGCGCCGAAGACCGCGGCCGAGACCAGCCCGGCCCACGGGCCCCACTGGTAACCGGCCCAGGCGCCGCCCCAGGTGCCGAGGATCATCATGCCCTCGAGGCCGATGTTGACCACGCCCGCGCGTTCGGACCAGAGCCCGCCGAGCCCGGCCAGCAGGATCGGCATGGCCAGCAGCACCGCGGTCTGGAAGGTGCCGGAGGAGGTCAGCTGCGGCACACCGGTCAGGTAGGAGGCGGTGGACAGCGCGACGATCGCCGCGGCCACCAGCAGCAGGCCGGTGCCCCAGCTGGGCAGCTTGCGCTGCTGCGGCCCGGACAGGAAGGCCGAGCTCCCTGGGTGTTGAGGGAGCAGGCTCGTCACGCTGGCGCCCTGTGTCGATGATTCGTCCCTGCTAGCAGGACTCATGCCGCCACCTCGTCCGTCGTGCCGAGCTGCTGCCCGACCTTGCGTTGTTCGGCCGCCAGGGTGATCCGCCGGACCACCTCGTAAGCCACCACCACCGACAGCACGATCGAGCCCTGCATGATGGTCACGATCTCCTTGGGCACGCCCACGTTCTCCAGCGCGACCGAGGACTTGTCCAGGAAGGCCCACAGCAGCGCGCCGAAGGCGATGCCGACCGGGTGGTTGCGGCCCAGCAGCGCCACCGCGATACCGGTGAAGCCGTAGGCGGCCGGGAAGTTCAGCGTGTAGGTGTAGTCCCGGCCGAGCAGCTCCGGCATCGCGACCAGGCCGGCGATACCGCCGGAGAGCAGCATCGCGACCAGGATCATCTTCTTCGCGTTGACCCCGCCCGCGGTGGCCGCGGTGGCCGACTCGCCGGAGGCGCGCAGCTCGAAGCCGAACCGGGTGCGGTTCATCAGCACCCAGTAGCCGGCCCCGGCCAGCACCGCGAGCACGACCAGGCCGAAGACCGTGCCGGCCTCGCCCAGGGACAGGCCGGGCACCCGGCCGGACTCGGCCACCAGCGGCGTGCCCAGGTTGTTGCCGCGCAGCTCGCCGAAGACCGAGTCCTGGATCAGGTACGCGGCGATGCCGGTGGCCACCGCGTTGAGCATGATCGTGGAGATGACCTCGTTCACCCCGCGGGTGATCTTGAGGATGGCCGGGATGGCCGCCCACAGCGCGCCCACCAGCACGGCGACCACCAGGACGAACAGCGTGTGCAGCACCGGCGGCAGCACGACCGAGCCACCGGCCACCATCGCGATGATCGCGGCGATCTTGTACTGGCCCTCGACGCCGATGTTGAACAGCTTCATCTGGAAGCCGATGGCCACCGCGAGCGCGGCCAGGTAGTAGGTGCTGCCGGTGTTGACGATGTCCACCGCGGTGGTGCCCCGGCCGACCTGGGCGATCATCGCGGCGAAGGCCTCCAGCGGGTTGCCGCCGGAGATCATCAGCGCGATCGAGCACAGCAGCAGGGCCGCGGCGATCGCCAGCAGCGGGGGCAGCAGGACAGCGCGGGCGTTCAGCTTCACCGCTCGTCCCCTTCCGGTGCGCCGGCGGCCGCCTCGCCGCCGGTCATGGCCGCACCGAGGTCCTCGGGCGTCACCACGTTCGGGTCGGCGTCGGCCACCAGGCGTCCGCGCGACATGACCTTGATCGAGTCGGAGAGCCCGATCAGCTCGTCCAGGTCGGCCGAGATCAGCAGCACGGCCAGGCCGTTGGCCCGCGCGGTGCGGATCTGCTCCCAGATCACCGCCTGCGCGCCCACGTCCACGCCCCTGGTCGGGTGTGAGGCGATGAGCAGCACCGGGTCCCCGGAGAGCTCGCGGCCGACCACGAGCTTCTGCTGGTTGCCGCCGGAAAGCGCGGCCGCGGGCACCTCGATGCCGGGGGTGCGCACGTCGAACTGCTCGACGATCCGCCGGGTGTCCTCCCGCGCGCCCTCCAGGTCCAGCCAGCGGCCGCGGACCACCGGGCGGCGGGTCTGGTAGCCGAGGATGCGGTTGGCCCACAGGGTCTGGGTGAGCAGCAGGCCCTGCCGGTGCCGGTCCTCGGGCACGTACCCGATCCCGGCCTCCCGCCTGGCCAGCGTGGACTCCTTGGTGATGTCCGCGCCGCCGAGGGCGACCGAGCCACTGTCGATCTTGCGAACGCCCATCACGGCCTCGACCAGCTCGGTCTGGCCGTTGCCCTCCACGCCCGCGATGCCCAGCACCTCGCCCGCGTGCACGGTCAGGGTGATGTGGTCCAGGACCGGCCGCTGCCCGCCGTCGGCGCACAGCCGCACCTCGGTGAGGGTGAGCACCGGGCGGTCGGTGACGGTGGACTCGCGGGTCTCCGGGCTGGGCAGCTCGCTGCCGACCATCAGCTCGCCGAGCTGGCGGGAGGTGACGGTCTTGGGGTCTGCAGTGCCGACCGTGCTGCCGCGGCGGATCACGGTGAGGCTGTCCGCGATGGCCCTGACCTCGTCCAGCTTGTGCGAGATGAACAGGAACGTGTAGCCCTGCTCGCGCATGCCGCGCAGGGTGACGAACAGCTCGTCGACCTCCTGCGGCACCAGCACCGCGGTGGGCTCGTCCAGGATGACGATCTTCGCGCCGCGGTAGAGGACCTTGAGGATCTCCACCCGCTGCCGGTCGGCCACGCCGAGGTACTCCACCGGCACGTCCGGGCTGACGTGCAGCCCGGTCTGCCCGGCCAGCTCGGCGATCCGCTTGCGCGCCTTGGCCCCGATGCCGTGCAGCGCCTCGGCGCCCAGCACCACGTTCTCCAGCACGGTGAGGTTGTCGGCGAGCATGAAGTGCTGGTGCACCATGCCGATGCCGGCCTTGATCGCATCCGCGGGTGAGCGGAAGTGCACCTGCTCGCCGTTGACCTCGATCGTGCCCTCGTCCGGCTGCTGCATGCCGTAGAGGATCTTCATCAGCGTGGACTTGCCCGCGCCGTTCTCCCCGCACAGCGCGTGCACCTCGCCCCGCGCCACGCTCAGGTGCACGTCGGAGTTGGCGATCACGCCGGGGAAGCGTTTGGTGATGCCGGCAAGCCGGACCGCGGTCGGCGAGTGCTGGGCGGCATCCGGGGAACTGCTCATCTTCGAGGTCTCCCAGTGGTGGCGGCTAACGCGCGATGGGCCTGGGAATGCGGCCCAGGCCCATCGCGTGTTGTTGCTTGCTCAGCTGCTCGGCTTGTCCGAGACCTTGATCTGACCGGACACGATCGCGGCCTTGTAGGCGTCCAGCGTGCCCTTGATGTCGTCGATCTTGCCGCCGCTGATGGAGTAGCCGACGCCGTCCACGCTCAGGTCGAAGACCTTCGGCAGGGTGGTCAGGTCGTTCTTGGCGGAGGCGGCGATGTAGTCGTAGACGGCCACGTCGACCCGCTTGAGCACCGAGGAGATGATGATGTCCTTGGAGTCCGCGACGGTGGTCTGCTTGTACTGGTCGGAGTCCACCCCGATGGCCAGCGCGCCCCGGGACTTGGCCGCGCTGAACACGCCCTTACCGGAGCCGCCCGCGGCCTGGTAGAGCACGTCCGCGCCGCCGTCGATCAGACCGTCCGAGGCGACCTTGCCCTTGTTCGGGTCGTTGAAGCCGGAGAGGTCACCCGCCGGGGTGAGGTACTTCTTCTCGACCTTGATGTTCGGCGCGGCGGCCTTGGCGCCCTGGTAGAAGCCGGCCTCGAACTTCTGGATCAGCGGCACGTTCACGCCGCCGACGAAGCCGACCGAGCACTTCTTGCTCTTGTAGGCGGCGATCACGCCGGCCAGGAAGGAGCCCTGCTCCTCGGCGAAGAGCAGCGGGGTGACGTTCTTCGCGCCCTCCACGCCCGCGTCCACGATGGCGAAGCGGGTGTTCGGGAACTGCGCGGCGACCACCTTGAGCGCGTCGGCGTAGGCGAAGCCGATCGCGATGACCGGGTTGTAGCCCTCGCTGGCCAGCTGGCGCAGGCGGCTGGACTTGACGTCCTCGGTGTCGCCCGCGGCGGCCGAGGCCTCCTTGACGTTGCTCTTCTGCAGGCCAAGCTCGGCGATCGCGCGGTCGACACCCGCGGCGGCGGCGTCGTTGAACGACGCGTCGCCCCGGCCGCCGATGTCGAAGGTCAGGCCGACCTTGAGCGCCTTGGCGTCGGGCTTGGTCCCGGTCGTGCTGCTGCTGGTGGACCCGGCCGGGGCAGCGGGCGGGGCCGCCTTCTCGCACCCGTTGCCCGTGGCGTTGCCCCCAGGGGCGCCGCCCGGTCCGCTGTCCTTCGCGCACGCGACCAGCGACAGGACGCTGGTGATCGCGACCGCGGCCACCGCGGCGTTTCGCATCCGACGCACGGCTCTCGTCTCCTTCACATGGCCTCGCCGAACAGCCTCGCGACTGCCCGACACAACCCCCGGCTCCATCGACAGGGGCGTCTTACAAACGCCGAACCGTACCCGCCGGTATGGCGCCCTCCGCAGGCAGTCTGCCCGACGTGACCGAATTGTTGGGCGCTCCATCCACAGGCCGCCCCGTTCGCGCCGAGAGTTCGCGCGCGCGAGTTACGCGCGCGTTGCGACGTGCGCGCGACTCCCCCCATCAGGCTGTCTCGTCGATCACAGCGGGCTACGCCAAGTGGGTCGTGCAGCGCCTACACGGCTAGCATCCCGTGGGTCAAGGCCCCCGGTACCCGAACACCGGTAGCCAGAGATCCAGCAATGACGTTGGAGGCCGTCCACCATGGCCAGCACTGAGGCCGCGGCAACCCAGCAGCGGGGTTCCCGCGGCGGTGGGAAGCTGTACCGGGGAGACCTGGGGATGTGGTCGTGGGTCGCCCACCGGATCACCGGGGTGCTCACGTTCTTCTTCCTGTTCGTGCACGTCCTGGACACCGCGCTGGTGCGGGTGTCGCCGGAGGCGTACGACAAGGTCATCGCGACCTACAAGGAACCGTTCTTCGTCCTGTTCGAGCTGGGCCTGGTCGCCGCGGTGCTCTTCCACGCGCTCAACGGCATCCGGGTCATGCTGGTCGACTTCTGGGGCAAGGGCCCGCGCTACCAGCGCCCGATGATGTGGACCGTGCTGGTCATCTGGGCCGCGCTGATGATCCCGGGCTCCTACCACCTGCTGGCCAAGGCCTACAGCATGCTGATGGGCGGGATGTGAGATGAGCGCTGACATGAGCCTGTCCGCCCCCGACCTGGCCCCGCCGCGGCACCCGCGCCGCAAGCAGGCCCGCCGGAGCAACTTCGAGCTGGCCAGCTGGCTGTTCATGCGACTGTCCGGCCTGGTGCTGGTGTTCCTGGTGCTCGGCCACCTGCTGATCATGCTGTTCCTGGACGGCGGTGTGCACAAGGTCAACTTCGCCTTCGTGGCCGGCCGCTGGGCCTCGCCGTTCTGGCAGTTCTGGGACCTGTCCATGCTGTGGCTGGCCATGCTGCACGGCGGCAACGGCATGCGCACGATCATCAACGACTACTCGCGCAAGGACAGCACCCGCTTCTGGCTGACCATGCTGCTGTACGTGTCCGTGATCCTGACAGTCGCGCTCGGCACGTTCGTGATCTTCACCTTCACCCCGAACTTCGGCTGAGCGAGGCTCCCACCATGCAGTTCCACAAGTACGACGTCGTCATCGTCGGCGCTGGTGGCGCCGGGATGCGGGCCGCGATCGAGTCCGGCCAGCGGGCTCGCACCGCGGTGCTGACCAAGCTCTACCCGACCCGGTCGCACACCGGCGCGGCCCAGGGCGGCATGTGTGCCGCGCTGGCCAACGTCGAGGAGGACAACTGGGAGTGGCACACCTTCGACACGGTCAAGGGTGGCGACTACCTGGTTGACCAGGACGCCGCGGAGATCATGGCCAAGGAGGCCATCGACGCGGTGCTCGACCTGGAGAAGATGGGCCTGCCGTTCAACCGCACGCCCGAGGGCCGGATCGACCAGCGCCGCTTCGGCGGGCACACCCGCAACCACGGCGAGGCCGCGGTGCGCAGGGCCTGCTACGCCGCGGACCGCACCGGCCACATGATCCTGCAGACGCTGTACCAGAACTGCGTGAAGCACGGGATCGAGTTCTTCAACGAGTTCTACGTGCTCGACATCTGCCTGACCGAGACCGAGAACGGCCCGGTCTGCTCCGGCGCGGTGGCGCTGGAGCTGGCCACCGGCGAGATCCACGTCTTCCAGGCCAAGTCGGTGGTCTTCGCCTCCGGCGGGTTCGGCAAGGTCTTCAAGACCACCTCCAACGCGCACACCCTCACCGGCGACGGCATGGGCATCGTCTTCCGCAAGGGCCTGCCGCTGGAGGACATGGAGTTCTACCAGTTCCACCCGACCGGTCTGGCCGGCCTGGGCATCCTGCTCACCGAGGGCGCCCGCGGCGAGGGCGGCATCCTGCGCAACGCCTCCGGCGAGCGGTTCATGGAGCGCTACGCGCCCACCATCAAGGACCTCGCGCCGCGGGACATGGTCGCCCGCGCGATGGCCACCGAGGTGCGCGAGGGCCGCGGCGCGGGCCCGCACAAGGACTACGTCTACCTCGACCTGACCCACCTGGGCGCCGAGGTGCTGGACGCGAAGCTGCCGGACATCACCGAGTTCTCCCGCACCTACCTCGGCATCGACCCGGTGACCGAGCAGGTGCCGGTGTACCCGACCGCGCACTACGCGATGGGCGGCATCCCGACCAAGATCACCGGCGAGGTGCTGCGGGACAACGACAACGTGGTCCCCGGCCTCTACGCCGCCGGTGAGTGCGCCTGCGTGTCCGTGCACGGCGCGAACCGGCTGGGCACCAACTCGCTGCTGGACATCAACGTCTTCGGCCGCCGCGCGGGCATCGCCGCCGCGGAGTACGCCAAGACGGTCGAGCACACCGAGCTGCCGGCCAACCCGGCCGCGCTGGTGGAGAGCATGGTCTCGACCATGCTGGAGTCCACCGGCGGCGAGCGGGTGGCCGACATCCGCGGCGAGCTGCAGACCACGATGGACCTCAACGCCTCGGTCTACCGCACCGAGGAGACGCTCAAGCAGGCCCTGCACGACGTGCAGGCGCTCAAGGAGCGGTACGCGGGCGTGGCGATCCAGGACAAGGGCAAGCGGTTCAACACCGACCTGCTGGAAGCGGTCGAGCTGGGCTTCCTGCTGGAGCTGGCCGAGGTGCTGGTGCAGGGCGCGCTCAACCGCAAGGAGTCCCGCGGCGGGCACGCCCGCGAGGACTACCAGCAGCGGGACGACGTGAACTTCCTGCGGCACACCATGGCCTACAAGCACGGTGACGGCCTGACCGCGGACATCCGCCTGGACTACAAGCCCGTCACCATCACCCGTTACCAGCCGATGGAGCGCAAGTACTGATGACCGCGACTGCTGAGGCCCCCGCGGCTGGTTCCCGCGGCGCCCTTCCCCCCGCCCCCGAGGGGTCCACGCTCGTCACCGTCCGGATCCGCCGGTTCACCCCGGAGACCGACGCGGAGCCGCGCTGGGAGTCCTTCTCGGTGCCCGCGCTGCCCACCGATCGAGTGCTCAACCTGATGCACTACATCAAGTGGTACGTGGACGGGTCGCTGACCTTCCGCCGCTCCTGCGCGCACGGCGTGTGCGGCTCGGACGCGATGCGGATCAACGGCGTGAACCGGCTGGCCTGCAAGGTCCTGGTCAAGGACCTGATGGCGAAGAAGGGCAAGCCGACCACGATCACCCTGGAGCCGATCAAGGGCCTGCCCGTCCACAAGGACCTCCTGGTGGACATGGAGCCCTTCTTCGAGGCCTTCCGCGCGGTCAAGCCGTACCTGATCAACTACGGCCAGGACCCGACCAAGGAGCGCATCCAGTCCGCGGCCGACCGCGAGCGCTTCGACGACACCACCAAGTGCATCCTGTGCGCCTGCTGCACCACCAGCTGCCCGGTGTACTGGGTGGAGGGCTCCTACTTCGGCCCGGCCGCGATCGTGAACGCGCACCGGTTCATCTTCGACAGCCGGGACGAGGCCGCCGAGGAGCGCCTGGACATCCTCAACGACGTCGACGGCGTCTGGCGCTGCCGCACCACGTTCAACTGCACCGACGCCTGCCCGCGTGGCATCCAGGTCACCAAGGCGATCCAGGAAGTGAAGCGAGCGCTGCTGTTCCGCCGCTGAGCTCACCCAGCTGAACGAGAACCGGCGTGCGATCCGCACGCCGGTTCTCTTCGTTTCAGGGCCGGGTCACCGCCAGAAGACCGCGACACCCACGTTCAGCACGGTCAGCGCCGCCAGCGTCGGCACCATCCAGCTAGCGATCTTCTGCTTGCTCAGGTTCGCCGCGACCAGCGCGCCGATGACGATCAGCACCAGCAGCTTCACGCCGATCTTGATGTTGTCCACGTCCCGGCCGAGCGGGTACTGGATGCCGACCAGGGCGACGCCGGTGACCAGCTGCAGCAGCACGCCGTGCAGCCAGCCCTTGTTCAGCGGGCCGTCCTTGGCGGTCTTGAGCTGGAGCAGGATCATCCCGACCAGCATGGCCATGCCGAGCAGGTGCAGGAAAACCAGGACAAGCCGCACGAACTCCACGGCGGTCTCCTTCGTGGTGGGACGAATTCAGCAGTTCTTCAGATCAGGATGCCGTAGTCTGCCTACGTATGGCACGGAACCCGCGCCAGCCCATGACACCGATCACAGTTCCGAGCACCAGGGACGTGACGACCAGCACCAGGTGCACGGTGAAGAAGCCGGTCGGTGAGCCGTCCGGCGCCCAGGAACGAGCGTCCCGGGAGATGTTCACCAGGAACGTCGGCCAGATCCACCAGGTCCAGACGGCGAAGGCCAACAGGAACAGCGAGGCACGGCGGGACAGCGTCACCACCGCAGTATCCGGTGGGCCGAATACCGTTCCCGGGCTGGGGTGGCTAGCCTGCCCTTGTGCCTTCTACCGCCCACCGCCCCGCAACGGCGCTGGTCGCCTCTGTCTGCGCGCTGCTGGCTGCCGCGGTGCTGAGCGCTCCGGTCGTGCAGGCCCAGCCGTCGAAGACCCCGGGCAACACGTCGCCGACCTCGTCCAGCCAGGCTGCCTCCTGCCCGGACCGCAGTGTCCCGCCGCCCGCGGTGGACATGTCCGAGCAGCCCAAACCCGGCAAGACCGCGCCCGGCCCGCTGCCGGTGCCGGCCAAGCCGGTCGGCGGCCCCCGCCTGTACGAGTGCGGGGTGATCCCGCCCAACGGCGTGGCCGCCCCGCCAGGGCTGAACCTCGTCAACGCCCAGTCCTGGCTGATCGCCGACCTGAACTCGGGTGCGGTCATCGCGGCCAAGGACCCGCACGCCCGGCACCGCCCGGCCTCCATCATCAAGGTGCTGACCGCGCTGGTCGCCCTGAAGGAGCTGGACCCCTCGACGGTGATCACCGGCGAGAAGTCCGACACCGAGCAGGAGGGCAGCAAGGTCGGGATCGGGGTCGGTGGCAAGTACACCGTCAAGGACCTGATCACCGGCATGATGTTGGACTCCGGCAACGACGCCGCGCACGCGCTCTCCCGCAAGCTCGGCGGCGTGGAGGAGACGGTGCGCAAGATGAACCAGCTGGCCCGCCAGCTGGGCGCGCTGGACACCCGCGCGGCCACCCCGTCCGGCCTGGACGGCCCCGGCATGTCCACCTCGGCCTACGACCAGGCGGTCATCTTCAAGGCCGCGCTGAAGAACCCCGAGTTCGCCAAGGCGGTCGCCACCAAGTCGATGAACTTCCCCGGCTTCGCGGGCAAGCCGGCGTTCCGGGTGAACAACGACAACCAGCTGCTGACCGCCTACGCCGGCGCGATCGGCGGCAAGACCGGCTTCACCGACGACGCCAGGCACACCTTCATCGGCGCCGCGGAGAAGAGCGGCCGTCGCCTGGTCGCGGTCTTGATCAGGGCGGAGAAGGCGACGAACATGGCGCCCTACCAGCAGGCGGCCAAGCTGCTGGAGTACGGCTTCAGCCTGAAGCCCTCGACCGAGCCGATCGGCCAGCTGGTGGAGCGGGCGCCCGCGGAGACCGCGTCCAGCGGCGACGGCGGCGCGGCCCAGGCCAAGCAGGACGGCAACAACGGCATCAACGTGCCGGAGAACCCCTCGGCCGCGCCGATCACCCCGTTCGGCACGGTCGGCCTGCCGCTGACCATCGCGGCGGGCGTGTTCGTGCTCATCTTCGCCTTCCTGTACGTGCGGAAGAAGCGCGCGAAGGCCGCGGCCAAGGCCAGAGCCGCCGCCGCGGCGGTCTGAGCGGCCCGCTGACGCGTTGAGCTGACTGTGCCGCCCTCCCCTGGCCGGGAGGGCGGCACAGTGCTTTTCCGGGCTCTCCGCCTCAGTCCCGGCGGGAGCGGAACAGGGCGCGCAGCAGCAGTCCGGCGGCGGCGCCGATGCCCAGCAGGGTCGCGGTCTGCCGGGGCGCGGGTCCGCTGCGGACCTCCACCACCGGCCGGATCACCGCGGGCGGCGGCGGCTGGACCGGCTCGGGTTGCCGGTTCTCCCGCGCGGTGGCGGTCCAGGCGGTGACGAAGAGCAGGAAGCGCGAGACCAGGTAGATGAAGACCAGCAGGCCCAGCAGCGAACCGAAGGCCGCGCCCGCCGGCGAGGCGCTGATGCTGCGCAGGTAGATGCCGCCGACCTGCTTGAGCAGCTCGAAACCGATGGCCGCGGCCAGCGCGCCCTTGATCGCGCTGCGCACGGTGACCCGCTTGCGCGGCAACCAGGCCAGCACCCACAGGAACACACCCCAGTTGGCCGCCACGGACAGCAGCAGGCCGAGGCCGATGAACAGCACCTTGGGCAGGCCCTGGTTGTGCAGGCCGACCAGCTCCAGCAGATCCTCGGCGAAGGCCTGCACCACGGTGGTCAGGCCGAAGCTGAGCACCAGGGCCAGGCCGAGGGTGATCAGGGCGAGGAAGTCGACCACGTAGGTGCGCACGATCGGCAGGTCCTCGCGGGCCTGCCCCCACTGCGCGGTGATCGCGTCCCGCAGGTTGGTCATCCAGCCGATGCCGGAGTACAGCGCGACCGCCAGACCGGTGATGCCGACCGCGTACCGCTGCTTGATGGCCTGGTCCACCGCCAGGGTCAGCGTCTCGCTGAGCGCCTTGTCCGGCACCGCCGCGGCCAGCTCGTTCTTGACCTGTTCGAGCAGCTCGAGGTTGCCGGAGAGCACCAGGCCGGCGGCGGCGAAGGCGACCATGAGCACCGGCACCAGTGACAGCACGCTGAAGTAGGTGATCGCGGCCGCGTAGTGGTCGCCGTAGCGCTCCTGGTAGCGCAGGGCGGACCGGATCAGGTGGTCCAGCCAGGGAAATCGCTGACGCTGCCTGGTGAACCAGGAGGGCTGGTCGGTGCTCACCCCGGAAAGCTAACCGGGGCGAGCCACCGTCGCTTGATCAACTCACCCTGGCGGCGGAGTCAGCCCCCGAGCGGAAGGAACCCGACCTTCTTGTACACCTTGGCCAGCGTCCGGCTCGCCACGTGCCTGGCCCGCTCCGCGCCGCGCTGCATGATCTTGTCCAGCTCGGCCTTGTCGTCCAGGTAGGCCTTGACCTTGCTCTGGATCGGGGTCACCCAGTTCACCACGACCTCGCCGAGGTCGGACTTGAAGTCCCCGTAGCCCTTGCCCGCGTACTCCGCCTCCAGCTCGGCGACCGGCTTGCCGGTGAGCGAGGAGTAGATGGTGAGCAGGTTGGAGATGCCCGCCTTGTGCTCGGTGTCGAAGCGGATCTCCCGCTCGGTGTCGGTGACCGCGGAGCGGATCTTCTTCGCCGAGGCCTTCGGGTCGGCCAGCAGCTCGATCACGCCAGCCGGGACCGACTTGCTCATCTTGGCCGTCGGGTCCTGCAGGTCGTAGATCTTGGCGGTGCCCTTGACGATGTGCGCTTCCGGCACGGTGAACGTCGGGCTGTACCGGGAGTTGAACCGGTTGGCCAGGTCGCGGGTCAGCTCCAGGTGCTGGCGCTGGTCCTCGCCCACCGGGACCCGGTTTGCCTGGTAGAGCAGGATGTCCGCGGCCTGCAGGATCGGGTAGGTGAACAGCCCGACGCTGACGTGCTCGGCGGCCTGGCGGGCGGACTTGTCCTTGAACTGGGTCATCCGCCCGGCCTCGCCGAAGCCGGTCAGGCACTGCATCACCCAGCCGAGCTGGGCGTGCTCGGGCACGTGGCTCTGCACGAACAGGGTGGCGCGCTCCGGGTCGATGCCCAGGGCGAGCAGCTGGGCCACCGAGACGCGGGTGCGCTGGCGCAGCTGGGCCGGGTTCTGCTCGACCGTGATCGCGTGCAGGTCGACGACGCAGTAGAAGGCGTCGTGGTCGTCCTGCAGGGCCACCCACTGCCGCAGCGCACCGAGGTAGTTGCCGAGGTGGAAGGAGTCGGCGGTGGGCTGGATTCCGGAGAGCACCCTGGGCCGGGGCTCGGTCACGGGGGCGGACGCGTCGGTTGGCACGCCTGGATTCTCTCAGGTGCCGCGACCGGCGTTCGCGCTACGGGTTGATTCGCTCGTTCGCCGGGTCGACCTTGGTCTGCCCGCGCAGGCCGCGCACCACGCCGGCGACCATGCCGCCGACGCCGAGGGCCACCGCGACGATCGGCACCAGGCCGGTGGTGCCGACGGTGGCGACGGCCGCCTGGGCGGTCTCGCCTGCGCTGGCGACTCCGGAGGCGAGAAGACCGGTTGCCGGGACGGCCACGAGCGTGGTGACCACGCGCTGACCGGCACGAGCGGTGCGGCTGCTCACGAGCGTTCCTCCCAATGCACGGTTTAACCCGTTCGAGTGAGGGTACCTGTGGTTCTGCGGGGAAAAGCTACCGAACGTGTCAACCCGCTCATATTTGCCGCCGGTTGCACCTTCGTTACCGGTGGAAGAGTAGCGGGCTGGTGACAACCCGCTTTCACCCGGCTACTTGATCAACTCCTAGGCATACGTGGTAGTGCGCTGTCGCGCGGGCCGGTGCACCGCGGCCGCGATCGAGTGAAGCTGCTGGACAGTGCGCGCCGAACCGTGCTCTGACCCGGCCATACGGCTGATCGTCTCCTCCATCAGCGTGCCGCCGAGGTCGTTCGCGCCACCGGTGAGCACGTCCGCGGTGCCCTCGTCGCCGAGCTTGACCCAGGAGCACTGGATGTTGGGGATCCGGCCGTGCAGGGCCAGCCGCGCCATCGCGTGCACCGCCCGGTTGTCCCGCCGGGTCGGGCCGGGCCTGGCCACCCCGGCGAGGTAGATCGGCGCGTTGCGGTGCACGAAGGGCAGCGGCACGAACTCGGTGAAGCCGCCGGTCTCGTCCTGCAGCCTGGCCAGCGTGCGCAGGTGGCCGAGCCAGTGGCCGGGGTGGTCGACGTGGCCGTACATCATCGTGGAGCTGGAGCGGATGCCCAGCTTGTGTGCGGTGCCGACCACCTCCAGCCAGGTGGCGGTGGGCAGCTTGCCCTTGGTCAGCACCCAGCGGACCTCGTCGTCCAGGATCTCCGCCGCGGTGCCGGGGATGGTGTCCAGCCCGGCGTCGCGCAGCTCGGTCAGCCACTCGGTGACGCTGACCCCGGCCTTGGTCGCGCCGCTGACGATCTCCATCGGGCTGAACGCGTGCACGTGCATGCCCGGCACCCGCGCCTTGATCGCGCGCACCAGGTCGGCGTAGCCGGTGACCGGGATCTCCGGGTCGATGCCGCCCTGCATGCAGACCTCGGTGGCGCCCTCGTTCCAGGCCTCCTCGGCCCGGTCGGCGACCTGTTCCGGGGACAGCCGGTAGGCGTCGGCGTCCCGCTCCCGCTGGGCGAAGGCGCAGAACCGGCAGCCGACGTAGCAGACGTTGGAGAAGTTGATGTTGCGGTTGACCACGTAGGTGACGTCCGCGCCGACCACGTCCGCGCGCAGCTGGTCGGCCAGCCTGGTCATCGCCTCCAGCGCGGGGCCGTCGGCGGTGAACAGGGCCAGCGCGGCGGCCGCGTTGCGCTCCTCAAGCAGCGCGGCCGGGTCGGACTCGGCCAGCCGCAACCCGGCCCGCACGTCCTCGTCCAGCCGCTCCGGCGAGACCGCTCCCCCGGCCTGGGCGCGCAGCTCGTCCCAGTCGCCGTAGACGCTGTCGAAGTCGCCGCGGCGGTCGCCGGTGCGGCCCTCGGTGTCGATGCTGGTGTGCAGGTCGACCCGGCCGGTCCCGGCCAGCCCGCCGTCCGGCTCCTGCCACTCCCGGCCGACCACGGGCGCGGCCATGTCGGCCAGGCCGTCCGGCTGGGCCAGCGCGCTCAGGTGCGGCAGCACCCGGACGTCGAACCAAGGCTGGCCCTGGCGGACGAACTTCGGGTACGCGGTCAGCCGCTCCACCAGCGTGAACCCGGCTTCGGCGGTGGTCGCGGCGAGCGAGTCGATCTGCGGCCAGGGCTTCTCCGGGTTGACGTGGTCGGCGGTCAGCGGCGACACCCCGCCCCAGTCGTCGATACCGGCGCGCAGCATCAGCAGGTGCTCGTTGCCGACCAGGTTCGGCGGCGCCTGCACGCTCACCCCCGAGGGCATCAGCAGCCGGGCGACCGCGACCGTGGCGGCCAGTTCGCGCAGGTCGGCGTCGGGCGCGTGCATCATCGCGGTGCCCGGCTTGGCCAGGAAGTTCTGCACAATGACTTCCTGGATGTGCCCGTACTGGCGGGCGATCTGGCGAATCGCGAGCAGCGACTCGGCGCGCTCGGTGAGGTTCTCGCCGATGCCGATCAGGATGCCGGTGGTGAACGGCACGCCGACCCGGCCGGCGTCGGTGATCGAACGCAGCCGGACCGCGGGTTCCTTGTCCGGCGAGCCGTAGTGCGGACCGCCCGGCTCGCTCCACAGCCGGGTCGCGGTGGTCTCCAGCATCATGCCCATGCTCGGCGCCACCGGCTTGAGCCGCTGCAGCTCCTCCCAGCTGAGCACGCCGGGGTTGAGGTGCGGCAGCAGCCCGGTCTCCTCCAGCACCGCGATCGCACAGGCCCGCAGGTATTCCACGGTGGAGGAATAGCCCCGCTCGTCCAGCCACTCCTTGGCCTGCGGCCAGCGCTCCTCCGGCCGGTCCCCGAGGGTGAAAAGCGCTTCCTTGCAGCCCATCGCCGCGCCCTGGCGGGCGATCTCCAGCACCTCGTCGCGTTCCAGGTAGGCGCCGGGCACGCGGTGCGGCACGGTGACGAAGGTGCAGTAGTGGCAGCGGTCCCGGCACAACCGGGTCAGCGGGATGAACACCTTGCGGCTGTAGGTGACCAGGCCCTCCCGACCCTCGGCCCGCAGGTGCGCGTCCCGCACCGTGGCCGCCGCGGCCAGCAGCTGCTCGAACTCCTCATCCCGCGCGGCCAGCAACACGGCCGCCTCCGCCGCGTCCAGGCTGACACCGTCCCGGGCCCGCCGAAGCGCACGCCGGATCGCCGATGGGCTGGGTCGCTGATCATCCGCGGTCACTCCCGCAGCCTAGGCATGTGCGGTGAGCGGAGGGAACGACGCGCGGACCGGTCGGGTCGTTCCGAATATCACCGAGAGTTCGGGAATAAGACACCCAGCTGGTCCGGGGATCAGGCGGCGTACTCCACCGTCACCGGCGAGTGGTCGGACCAGCGCTCGGCGTAGGTCGCGGCCCGCTCCACCACCGCGGTCCGGGCCCGCTCGGCCAGTCCGGGCGTGGCCATGTGGTAGTCGATCCGCCAGCCCGAGTCGTTGTCATAGGCCTTGCCGCGGTAGGACCACCAGGTGTACGGCCCAGGCCCCTCCGGCTGCAGCCCACGGTGCACGTCGACGTAACCCCCCTCGTCCAGCACCCGCCCCAGCCACGCCCGCTCCTCGGGCAGGAACCCGGACTCCTTCTGGTTGCTCTTCCAGTTCTTGAGGTCGATCTCCCGGTGCGCGATGTTCCAGTCCCCACACACCAGCACCTCCCGCCCCTCGGTCGCCGCCTTCTCCCGGCGCTCGATGAGGTAGGGCAGGAAGGCGGCCATGAACCGCTCCTTCTCGTCCTGCCGCTCGGTCCCCACATCGCCACTGGGCAGGTAAAGGCTGGCCACGGTCAGCCCGGGCAGGTCGACCTCGGCGTAGCGGCCACTGTTGTCGAACTCGGCCACGCCGAACCCGATCCGCACCGCACTGGGCTGTTCCCGGGTCAACAGGGAGACCCCGGCGCGGCCCTTGAGCTCACTGTGCGCGTGCACCACATGCCACCCCGCAGGCTCACGCACCTTATCGCTCAACTGCCCCGGCTCGGCCCGCACCTCCTGGAGGCACACCACCTGGGCCTTGGTAGCGGCGAGCCAGGGCAAAAAGCCCTTCTTGGCGGCGGCCCGCAGGCCGTTGACGTTCACGGTCGACACGGTCAGCACGGCCGCGAGGGTAACCACCACCCCCGACAGCCCCGTCACGGCCGGTCTGAACGACCCGCGGACCAGGGGACGGGCGGTGTGCGCTACGCTGAGCGGGATGAGCCCGCTGACGCAGGTCAGGGGGTCACCACCGGTCCGGGTGGCGGAATGGCAGACGCGCTAGCTTGAGGTGCTAGTCCCCGAAAGGGGGTGGGGGTTCAAGTCCCCCCTCGGACACCAGCACTACTCACACGGCCTACTGACTTGATGCTCGCATCAGCCACGTGGGCCGTTTGTGTGTAGCGGATTTGCGGGTCAACCATGCCGTACAGATCCGCCAGAAGCTCCGACTTCACGCCGTGCAGCGCCCCACCCCCTTCTGGCGGGATCCACACGGCGTGGAACCGTTGAGTCGCACCGTCTCGCCGAGTGGACGCCTCGCTGGAGCGCCCCGAGTTCACCTTCCCTGGGACAACCAGGACGACCTGGCGACAACCTGGCCACACGGGCGAGGGTATCTCGCAGAGATCGACCAGGCATCCTGGGCCGCACACCGCAACGGAGACAGATTGTCACCGGCCGATCCAAGGGGCATAAAACTCTTCCATCAAACTCAACGCCTCCTGCTTAAGAAGGTGCACAGAAAGTCATCGATCCCCTAACTTAACACAGTGGCACAATTTGCCAATTTGCACTACAGAACCATAAATGACTCCCGATAATTCATTGTGAATTCCCAGCTGTAGCGTTCGATCTCCAGCAGACCTATCTATTGCCGCTAGATCGCCGACAGGGAGAGAGTTTGATTCCGACATTATATGAACTCCGGTCGCATACACCTCAGCCCTGACATCGGGACAAGCAAGTAGCACTTGGTTAAGGTACTCTTTGAACGTCTTGCGAAACGCAAACCTACCCTGATGATTGTCTCTAAATTCCGCACCAAACCGCTTGTGAAGAGAATCCCATGTAACAGTGATATCATGACGCCGCCGACTGAGGAAGTACGCCAGCCAGACATACAGATCCATACACATAGGCGACCTCGATAAAGCCCAGAGCACCCTGAGATTAAGGGGAACACAGTACTCCTGCACCTGCCGCAGAAGTTCGGATGCAACGGTCACCGATCCATCCATATTCTCTGTTGCCACCGGAGTCATACCCGCAAGGTACCTGGCGTCGACAGTAGCATTTGTCTCGAATCCACAGAAAGAAAGGGAAGAGCCGTACAGCCTCGCCCTCTGGTCCCTGAGACGCGTCAGACTTCCATTGCGCCCTCCACTGGATCGAAACCCTGGTCGCAATTCACGAGCAAATTCCGCAAAACTACTGTCGAACTTGATCTGCAGACTTCCACTGCGATACACCTGGGTGCACAGCCAGATCAAAAGAAGACGCGGGTAAATGCCATACGGGAGACCGATCGGCTGCATATCGCCATGGCGATCAGCCACAAAACCAGAGTTCGCTACAAATGTTGAGTTCGACAAATCGCGCCGCCACATGAACCCGTCACGCGGAGCTCTGTACGGCAACGGTGACTGCGCCAAGAATGCGGTCGTATAGCCAATTACGGGCGCAGCCATCCTTGCCCTGACAAAGGCTTCTGCATCTTCTTCTCGTCTGACTGCGGCAGATTTGTGACTCATAACCAGAGCTTGCCATAATTTCAACGTGACGGCAGCAGGCACGCCGCGTCGTACGCGGCTCACGTCACAGGAACTGACGATGCCGAGCCTTCTTCGCGCAAGGCCACTTCGGACAGTCGGATCATGACTGCTAGCGCGTTTCTGACTGAAGCGTCGAAAACAGGTCTTCCAGCCTCGCCAGGCTAGTCGAATTCGAGGCGACTCGGATATCGCCCGGGGAGCGGTGAGGCAATCGGGACGGAAATCGGATAGCCCGGCCCCCTGGGCGGAAAACTGCCAGGACCAGGGGCATGGAATCGACCCAGCGGGCTTCCCTCAACCTGTTGATACCGAACTCAACCCGGTGTCGCAATCTCACCTTGACCAGCAGAGGACAAACTGCTGCAACGATGACCCGATGCACATCACTCCGCACCCCGGCGCGAACATCTCCAACCTGTATATGGCGCTGGAGCAGGTACGCATGGGGGCACAGAACTTGGTCCGGGGAACCGACCCGAAGCAGTACCTCCGCGATTACCATCAATGGGCAATTGAATCTTACCGCAAGCTACGAGCCCAGATCGACGCGGAAGACATCTCGCGACTGGTGATGACAAAACGCTATGTTCTTCTTTTAACCGAACCCGGATCGATCTCGGAGGCTACTCGGCTTGCGGACATCGCCGCCCTCGAACTCGACGAGCGAGTGGCCACGCTCGAAGCGGCCTGCGCAGAACTGGTCCGCGAACGAGCGAGATGGAAGCGTTCCGGCACGTTCGTCATGCCGGACACCAACGTCTACCTCCATCACAGCAACAGCATCAGGCACATCGACTACGCGGCGGCTATCGGCATTCCGGCCTCTCCCGTACACGTGGTGGTGCCCCTCGTGGTCGTAGATGAACTCGACCGGCTCAAGCGCACTGGCGCGCGAAGCAGAGCCAGGGTCACCCTTGCGGTTCTGAGCCGTGAACTCACCGAGCCGGACTCGGTTGGCAGGCTGCGCGAAGTAGCGGACCTCGCTCAACCATCGCCTCCGGTCGGCCACCCTGACGACACCATCGAGTTGCTGTTCGACCCGCCTGGACACGTACGGCATGCCCGCGCCGACGACGAGATCGTTGCCAGCGCCCTCGTCGTCGAGACCTGGATCGGACGCAAGATCAAACTGGTCACTTCCGACCTGGGCATGGTGCTCCGTGCCAGAGCCGCGGGGCTCGACGTAGTCGCACTGTCCACGCCAGACGGAGACCCCTCGTAACCCCGCTAACCGCGCAGGTGCGCGAGCGCGGTGATCATGCGGTCGGCGATGTCCGCCGGTCCCGGAAAGACCACGGTCACCGCGCGCTGGTGCGCGAGGCCATGCAGCCCCAGCCACAGGGCAACCGCGTCCGCAGCCGGATCGGTGCTGGTGGACAGGCCAGCGGTGACGCAGTACGACAAGACCTCGGCGAGTAGGCGCATGGCGGCTTGGCCGAGCTCGGTCATGTCGGATTCGGTCAGGGTGCTGTTGTCCAGGTCGGGCATCCACAGGCCGCCGAACATGGTGCGGTAGCGGCCGGGGTGTTGTTGGGCGAAGTTCAGGTAGGCGGTGCAGACGGCGGTCAGGCGGGCTCGGGGGTGCTGGGGGGCGGCGTCTCTGGCGGTGCTGAGGCGGGTTTCCAGTTCGGCGAAGGCCTGTTGGACCACGGCCAGCATGATGCTCGGCTGGTCGGGGAAGTGGCGGTAGATCGACGGGGCGGCGATGCCCACCTGGCGGGCCACCGCGCGCAGGGTGACGGCGCTTTCGTCGCCAGTTTCGTCGAGCAGGGCGACTGCCGCGGTCACGATCTCCTCGCGCAGGCGGGCGCCTTCGCCGCGGCGGTTGCGGGCGCGGGCGGGCTTGGGCGCGGCCTTGGCGTCTTCCATGGGCGTTAGCTTACAAGCAAAGGCTTACGGGTGTTAGCCGTTGCGCTGAGCTAGCTAACGTGCGTAGCCTTACGGACGTAAGTTCAAGCGTTGGAGGAGAGCACGCCATGGCCAGTAGCACTGTCACCACCCAGGCCACCCAGGTTGTTCTGCCTGGCAAGGTCGACTCCAGTGGGCTCCAGGTGCGGACCTCGGAGCTGCCTGCGCCGGGCGCGGGGCAGGTTGTGTTGCGGATGGACGCGACCGGGGTCTCGTTCGCCGAGCAGCAGATGCGGCGGGGCAAGTACTACGACCAGCCGCCGTTTCCGTTCGTGCCCGGGTACGACGTGGTCGGGACGGTCACCGCGGTCGGGCCTGGGGTGGACGGCGCGTTGGCCGGGCGGCGGTTCGCCGCGGTGACCAAGATCGGGGGCTGGGCCAGTTCGCTGGTGCTGGAGGCCGCCGATCTGGTGCCGGTGCCGGACGGGGTGGATCCCGCCGCGGCGGAAACGGTGGTGGTCAACGGGATCACCGCCTGGCAGATGCTGCACCGGGCGGCCAAGGTGCCCGAGGGCGGCACGATCGTGGTGCTGGGCGCCAATGGCGGGGTTGGGTCCACGCTGGTGCAGCTGGCCCGGCATGCCGGGATCAGGGTGATCGGCACCGCCTCCCTTCAGCACCACGACTCGGTGCGTGAGCTGGGCGCGATCCCGGTCAACTACCGCGATCCGGACATGTACCAGCGGATCCGTGAGATCGCGCCGGAGGGCGTGCACGCGGTGTTCGACCACGTGGGCGGGGCGGGGCTGGCGGAGTCGTGGCGGTTGTTGCGCCGCGGCGGCACCCTCGTCTCCTACGGCACCGCGGCCACCAAGAACGAGGACGGGAACTCGCGGCTGCCGGTGCTGAAGTCGTTCGGGCGGCTGCTGGTGTGGAACCTGCTGCCCAACGGCAAGAGCGCGACGTTCTACAACTTCTGGGCGGGCAAGCGCCGCCTGGCCGACTTCCGCGCCCGGCTGGCCGAGGACCTCACGCAGGTGCTGCGGCTGCTGGCCGAGGGCGTGCTCACCGCGCAGATCGCCGGGCGGTTCCCGCTGTCGGAGGCCGGTGCGGCGCTGGCGCTGGCGGAGTCGCGGACTGTGCTGGGCAAGGTGGTCATCGTCGCGCAGCCGCACCCGTGACCAGCGCCATCCGCGCGCACACCAGGAACCGCCGGGGCGAGGGCGCTGCTGCGCGCGGAGATCCTGGCCGCGGCCGCCGGCCTGATCAACGACGGTGGTGACGAGCGGGCGGTGACCCTGCGCGCGGTGGCTCGCCGCACCGGCATCGCCGCCCCGTCGATCTACCTCCACGCGCCGTCGAACATGAGGCGGTAGCGCTCCGGGTGGCCGCGGGCGAAGCCCAGGTATGCCGCACAGAAACCCGTGCTCGGCCGCGGTGGGCTCATCGCCGACATGGTGGCCACCCTGGGCGCGGCGTCGCTGGAGCTCATCGCCGGGCTCCTGCGCGACTGCGTCACCCGAGGCCATGGCGACAGCACCGCACCGGCGGCCGACGCGGTCGCGCTGTGGCTCGGCCTGCACGGGCTTGCCCACCAGCGCGCCATGTGCACGCCGTTTCCCTGGCCTGCCGACATCAACCAGCGGATCACCATCCCCTTGTGCCACCTCACGAACGGAAGGCCACAGCCATGACCACCGCGACCTTCGCCGTCCCGACGGCCCCCCGCCTCGCCGCCCGCGCCGGTGAGGTCGACAGCCGCGCCGCCTACCTCGGTTTCGCCTTCGCCTACCTGTTCGGGCACGGCGCCTCCGCGCTCAGCAAGGGCGACAACCCGCTGGTCCCCCTGCCCGGCTGGCTGCCGATGGCGCTGCTGATCGCCGGGCTCGCCGCGGGCACGGTCTTCGCCACCCTCGCCGCGCTGCGCGCCCAGAAGGGCCTGAGCGGGCCGGAAGCGTTCTCCGGCAAGCTGATCGGCGCGGCCTGGGTGATCGGCATGGCCGGGCTGGCGCTGACCATCAACGGGCTGCACGCGCTGCCGGGCATGCCGAACGTGCACTCGATGCTGTGGCCGGCCGGGGCCGGATTTGTGGTCGGCCTGCTGTACCTGGGCGAGGGCGCGGTGCGCCGCAACGTCCTGCACTACGTGCTCGGCAGCTACCTCACCCTGATCTCCTCGGCCGCGCTCTTCCTCGGCGCGCCCGGCCTGTTCTGGGTGCTGGCCATCGCGGGCACCGGCGGCTTCCTGGTCGCGGCCGTGCTGGAGCACCGTCGCCTGGCCGCGGTCACCGCCGCCGGCTAAGGCAGGCGCCCACACTTCGGCGGATGGACCAGTGTGCTCTCGCGGCCGATAGTTGTCTGGACCAGCACGCGATCCCAGCAGCTCAGTCGACGGGAGTTTGATCAACGATGGTCAAGTTCGGTCGGATCACCGCGCGGTCGGCCGCGCTCGCAGCACTGGCCGCGGCCACCCTCGCGGTCGGCGTGACCACCCCCGCCGCCGCGTCGGGCAGCCCGGCGCCCCGGGCCAAGAACGGGCCGGTCTCCGTGGCCTACGTCGAGGTCAACAACCACAGCATGCTCAACGTCGGCAAGTACACGCTGGCCAAGGGCGGCGCGAACGTCTTCGACATCGGCATCATCTTCGCCGCCAACATCAACTACGACGCGGCGAAGAAGGCGGCGTACCTGCACTTCAACGAGAACGTGCGGCGGGTGCTGGACAACGCGGCGACCCAGATCCGCCCGCTGCAGGCCAAGGGCATCAAGGTGGTGCTGTCCGTGCTCGGCAACCACCAGGGCGCGGGCTTCGCGAACTTCCCGACCAAGGCGGCGGCGGAGGCCTTCGCCAAGCAGCTCTCCGACGCGGTCACCAGGTACGGGCTCGACGGCATCGACTTCGACGACGAGTACGCCAAGTACGGCGAGAACGGCACCGGCCAGCCCAACGCCAGCTCGTTCGTGCACCTGGTCACCGCGCTGCGGAACACCCTGCCCAACAAGATCATCTCGCTGTACAACATCGGCCCGTCGGCCACCCGGCTCTCCTACGGCGGGGTGAACATCGGCCCGAAGTTCAGCTACGCCTGGAACCCGTACTACGGCTCCTGGGGCGTGCCGAACATCTCCCTGCCCAAGCAGCGCCTCTCCCCCGCGGCCGTGGAGATCGGCCGCACCGCCACCGGCACCGCGGCCGGCCTCGCCCGGCGCACCGTGAGCGAGGGGTACGGCGTGTTCCTGACCTACAACCTGGGCGCGGCTGACTCGGCTTCCTACATCTCCAGCTTCACCCGTGAGCTGTACGGAAGCGACGCGGTGTACACGAAGTAGCGGTGATCGGGCCGCGACAACACTGGCGAGTTCCTTCGATAGTGGTTGCCAGTCGGGCAAACTGTGCGCCATGTCAGCCGCCCGCGAGGTTCGCAACACCGTCAACGGGCCGGTGCTCGGGCCGTCGGTGCAAGCCGGGGTCATCCACGGCGGGGTCTGGTTCGCGGCCGATCGGGAGTGGCCACGGCCGCAGCAGCTACCACCCTCGCCCAGCGCGTTCACCGGCCGGGAAGCTGAGCTGGCGGCGCTGAACGACGCGCTTGCCGGCTCGGCGACCGAAGGCGCCACGGTGGCCATCTCGGCGTTGAACGGCGCCGGTGGCGTGGGCAAGACCTGGCTGGCGGTGCACTGGGCGCACCAGAACGCGCACCGGTTCCCGGACGGGCAGCTGTTCGTGAACCTGCGGGGCTTCGATCCGCGGGAGCAGCCGATGTCCCCGCAGGAGGCGGTGCGCGGATTCCTGAACGCCCTGAACGTTCCGCCGGAACGGATTCCGGCGGAAGAGCACGCCCTGATCGGGCTGTACCGGAGTGAGCTGCACGGGCGGCGCATGCTCATCGTGCTGGACAACGCCAGGGACGGGGGCCAGGTCGTTGACCTGCTGCCAGGGAATCCGACCTGCACCGTGTTGATCACTAGCCGGGACCGGCTGGCTGGCTTGCGGGTGAGCACGCCTTTCCACCCGCTGGAAGTCACCGTTCTTGATGACGAGGCGGCGCGGGCGCTGCTGGCCAGGCGGCTGGATGCGGCGCAACTGGCAGCTGAGCCGGAGGCGACTGCGGAGCTGCTGCGCTGGTGTGCCGGACTGCCGCTGGCGTTGAGCATTGTGGCCGCGCGGCTGGACAGCAGAGCGTCGCTGGCCCGGATGGCGAAGAAACTGCGGGAGGAGAGCCGGCGGCTGGTTGCCCTGGATGGCGGCAAGTCGCACTCCGTGCGGACCGTGCTGTCCTGCTCCTACCAGGCGTTGCCAGCCGCTGAGGCCAGGGTGTTCGCGTTGCTGGGGCTGGCGCCGGGGCAGGACATCAGCGTTGCGGCCGCGGCCAGCCTGGCCGGGTTGCCGGAGGCCGAGGTCGAGCGGCTGCTCGACGAGCTGGTGGACGTGTCGCTGGTGCAGCGCGAACACGAGCGGTACCGGATGCACGACCTGGTGCGGTTGTACGCCGGTGAGGTCGCCCGGCAGCGCCTGTCCGAGCAGGACTGGGAGCAGGCCCAGCGGCGGCTGCTCGACTTCTACTGCCACATGGCGCACGGCGCGGACGTGCTGATCGACCGGCACCACATGCCGATCGAGCTGCCCAGTCTGCGGGAGGGCTGCGCGCCCGTGCTGCCGGAGACCGCGGCTGAGGCCGGGGAGTGGTTCGCCGCCGAGCACGCCAACCTGATGGCGGCCCAGCAGCTGGCGGTGGAGCTGGACTGGCACGCGGCCGTGTGGCAGCTGGCCTGGACCTTGACCTCGTACAACCTGAGCCAGGGCTACCTGCGCGACAACCTCACCATGTGGCAGGCCGGGACTGCGGCGGCGGCGCACCTGAGCGACTGGACCTGCCGCATCCAGGCGCATCGGCACCTGGGGCGGGCCTGCACGCAGCTCGGGCAACACGATGAGGCGCTGCGACAGCTGCAACTGGGTCTGGAAGCAGCCCAGGCAGCCGACGATCGGCTCGGGCAGGCGCACACGCACCGCGCGGTGGCCTCGGCCTGGGCGCAGCTGAAGGACTACCAGCAGGCGCTGACGCATTCGCAGGCTGCGCTGGCGCTGTACGAGGAGCTCCAGGCAGTCAGCGGCGCGCACGCGCTCAACGAGGTCGGCTGGTACACCGCGCAGCTCGGGGACCTGGACACCGCGCGGGCGCACTGCCTCGACGCGCTGGCCCGCTGCCAGCGGGACGACAACCTGCGCGGCATCCCCCGTTGCCTGCTCAGCCTGGGCTACCTGGCGCACCGCAGCGGCGATCTGGACGAGGCGATCCGGCTCTACCGAGAGGCGCTGGAGCTGTGCCGCCAGCGGACCGATGCCGCCACGGAGGCGGATGTGCTCGACCGCCTGGGTGACGCGCTGGCCGAGGTGGATCCGGCGCAGGCGCAGGCGGTGCGGGCGGAAGCGCTGGAGTTGTTCCAGAAGCAGCGGCGCGGACAGGAAGCGGAGCGGGTGCGGCGGCTGCTCGCCTCAGGCTGAGCGGGGCGAGCAGCCGCGACGCGGGTCAGCGCAGGGCGGTGGCGGTCAGGCCGGCCACGTACTCCTGGCCCTTGGCGTTGGGGTGCACCGGGACCGACAGCGAGGTCGGGATCAGGCCCTCCACCCACTTCACGCCCGGCAGTTGGCACACGTCGTGCCCGGTCACCAGGCCTGGGTTGACGAAGGTGGCGCCTGCCTGGGTCGACCAGCTGCCGATGCTGGTGTTCAGGTGGGACTGGACCTGCTCGAAGTACGCCACGTCTCCGGCCGAGATGGGCACGAGGGGCCAGCAGCCCTTGGTGGGCGGCAGGATGCGCAGGTAGCCGACCACCGCGATGCGGGCCTTGGGAGACCTGGACTTGATGCCCTCCAGCACCTTGGTGACCTTGGGGCCCAGATCGGCGATGCGGCGGTTGATCTCGTCGCCGTCCTTGGTGAAGTGCTTCTTGCAAGGCGCGCCGGCGGGGTCGGTGGCGCTCAGGGTGGCGCAGGTCAGCACGATCTCGGCGAAGCCGATGTCGTTGCCGCCGATGGACAGGGTGACCAGGTCGGTGTCGGGGGTGAGGGAGTCCAGCTGGGGCGGGTTGACGCCGAGGGGGACGGTCTGGGGCGCGGTCATGTCGGGGGTCCTGGCGCCGCCGCAGCTGCGGTCGACGAAGGTCTTGGGCTTGAGGCGGGCGGCGAGCTGGGCCGGGTAGTTGTCCTTGGACCGCGCGCAGCCCACGGGGTCCAGGTGGATGTTGGTGATGGTGCCGACGGAGGCGAAGGAGTCGCCCAGTGCCACATAGCGCTGGACGGCGGTCGGCGCGGCCGTTGCGAGGGACGACGCGGCGGGCAGTGCCATCGTCGCGACCAGACCGGCCACGAGCAGGAACCGAGCCATGGGGACCTTCCCTACTTGCGAGTAGCAAGACGGTACGGAGCGTGACCGGTGGCGCTCGGCACGGTCAAGAGCCGGTGAATTAAATAGGTAGAGCCGCCATCTGGCCTCGTTTCGGGCGCGGCGCGGCGGGGCAGCCGATGCGGGTGGGAGCCATACGGGTTGGTACGGCGGGCTGGTCCGACTCCTCGCTGATCGCGACGGGCTGGTACCCGCCGGGGGTGTACACGCCGGAGCAGCGGTTGCGTTGCTACGCGGAGCGTTTCGACTTCGTGGAGGTCAACTCGACCTACTACGGACTGCCGAGGGCCTCCGTCACCAAGGCCTGGGCCGACCGCACGCCGGCGGGTTTTGTCTTCAACGTCAAGGCTTTCAGCTTGCTGACCCGGCACCGGACGCCGGTGGCCATGCTGCCGCCGGAGCTGCGGCCGGCCGGTCCGCGCGAGGTGCGGCCGGGCGACCTGGAACCGGAGCTGTTCGACCAGGTGTGGCAGCGGTTCCTCGGTGAGCTGGATCCGTTGGTGGCAGCGGGAAAGCTGGGGCTGCTGCTGTTCCAGTTCCCGCCCTACTTCCGGCCGGGCGAGCGGGCGCGGGACTATCTGGCCGAGTGCGCGCGGCGGGTGGCGCCGCTGCGGATGTGCGCCGAGTTCCGCAATCCGGCCTGGCTGAGCGAGGAGGAGCGG
Source organism: Crossiella sp. SN42 (assembly GCF_023897065.1). Classification (GTDB taxonomy): domain Bacteria; phylum Actinomycetota; class Actinomycetes; order Mycobacteriales; family Pseudonocardiaceae; genus Crossiella. The sequence continues at coordinate 2,619 of NZ_JAMHIV010000052.1, read as the reverse complement.
GACGGCACGCTGGATTTCCTTGCCAGGCAAGGGATCGCGTACGTGTGCGTGGACATGACGCAGGGCCTGCCCGGCTCGGTGCCACCGATCACGGCGGTGACCGCGCCGGACGCCGTGCTGCGGTTGCACGGCCGGAGCCCCGAGTGGGAGTGGGGCGACAAGCTGGCTCGGTACCGGTACCGCTACGACGACACCGAGCTGGCGGACTGGGCCGAGCGGGTGCGGGACCTGGCGGCACGGGCGGAGACCGCGTACGTGGTCTTCAACAACTGTTCCGGCGACAGCGCGCACGTGAACGCGGCCCGGTTCCGCGACCTGGTGCCCGCCGAGGCCTGCTAGGCGCAGCGCTCACGCAACAGGTCCAGGTCGGCGCGGGCGGTGGTCAGGCCGGGGCGGTCCCTGGCCGCGCGCAGGTCCGCGAGCCGGGCCAGGCCCTCGATGACCACCGCCAGCGGTGGGCCGCTGGCGGTCAGGCCGTCCTGGCGGCTGGGCGGGGCGTGCCGGGCCGGGGCCTCCAGGAACGGTTTGACCAGCTGGTGGTGGTGATAGGTGTAGGCGGCCGCGTGCGCCCGGCAGACGTCGAGGAAGAGCTCGGCGTTGGCGCGCAGCTGGGCGGGCATCGGCGCGGCGGACTCGCGGAGGAAGGCGGTCAGCAGCGGCTGCTGGGTCATCGCGGCGCGCAGCAGCGGCTGGTCCTCCGGCGGCAGGTACGGCGCCTTCTCGGTGAGGATGTGCTGGTAGAACGGGTCCTGGGGGCGGCACAGGCCCAGCAGTAGGTCGATCTCGTTCACCGCGGCGAAGTCGCCGGCGTTGGCGCCGCGGTAGTCGATGCCGTTGACCCGGTAGGACTTGAAGTACGGGCGGATGTTGAAGAAGAACCGGTCCACGTCCAGTTCCTTGGCCAGGCTCTGGTTGAACCGCAGCACGTCCAGCAGCGCGCTGTGCGCCTCGGCCAGCAGGTAGCCGGCCAGCGGGTTGCCGACGCCCAGGGTCGGGATGCGGCGCAGCGCGGTGGCAGCGCGCTGGTAGGCCAGCACGGACAGGCCGTTGTACTCGATGAAGACGCGTTCGTCCGGCAGTGTGGTGAAGGTGCGGTACCCCTCGCGACCGGCCAGGTTGTGCAGCGACTGGTGCGCGAAGACGTACCGCGGCGCGACGCCGAGGGCCAGGCCGATCCGGTTGGCCGCGGCGTGCGCGGGGGCCAGTTCCGCGTCCGTGCCGGTCTCGTGGCGGCGGCAGGCGCCCAGGTAGAAGCCGACCAGGCCGAGCAGGTCGTAACTGTCCACCGGGTCCAGCTCGGCGATCAGCGCGGCGCCGCGGGTCGCGATCGTGTGCTTCAGGCGGTCGATGTCGGGGTCACCGAGCAGGATCTCGGTGCGGGCGGCGAAGTACCGCTGCTCCAGCTCGGTGTTGAGGTCGGCGAACTCCGTCCGGATCCACTGATCCAGTCGATCCGTTGCGGTGGTCACGATCGCGTTGGTACCACAGGAGAAAGGACACCGCGATGAAGTTCTCGACCACGGTCGTGCTCGGCGGCAAGACCGCGACCGGGCTCCAGGTCCCCGCGGAGGTGGTCGAGGCGCTGGGGGCGGGCAAGCGGCCCGCGGTGCTGGTCACCGTCGGCGGGCACACCTACCGCAGCACGGTGGCGGTGATGGGCGGGGAGTTCTGGCTGCCGCTGAGCGCGGAGAACCGCACCGCGGCCGGGGTGGCCGCCGGTGAGCAGGTCGAGGTGACGGTGGCCCTGGACAGCGCGCCCCGCACCGTGGAGCTGCCCGAGGACTTCGCCGCCGCACTGGCCGCCGAGCCGGCCGCCGCCGAGTTCTTCCACGGCATCTCCTACAGCAACCAGCGCTGGCACCTGCTCAACGTGGACGGCGCGAAGACCGAGGAGACCAGGGCACGGCGGATCGCGAAGTCGGTGGCCATGCTCAAGGAGGGCCGGGCGCGCTGAGCGGGCGCGGGGCGCGGCGCTGGGGGATGCGGTCGCCGCGCAAGGTCGGCGGACGCTGACCTGACGCGGCGCGCGAGCCTCAGTTCGGGGCGAGCAGGTCGTCGAACACCATGGCGAAGAAGTCGTCGAACGGCTGCTCCGACTTGACCGCCTTCGCCCGCAACAACGTGCCCTGCCACGCGTTCAGCACAAAACGGGCCGTCCGGTCCGGGTCCAGCCCCGCCCTGGCGGTCCCGTCGGCCTGCCCCTCCCGGATGGTCTGGGCGATCACGTCGGACCAGGAGGCGAGGCTGGCGTCCACCTCGGCCCGGATCGACGCGCTGTGGTCAGCCTGCTCGGAACCCATGTTGCCGATCAGGCAGCCCTGGGTGAACTCGTTGTCCGCCATGACATCCCGCATCACCACGAACCGCGCCCGCAGCCGCTCCAGCGGCGGCGCGTCGGACTTGGCGTCGCGGTACCAGTCGGGATTGCCGGCGTACCGGCCGATCACCTCGACGCCGAGCTCTTCCTTGCTGCGGAAGTGGTTGTAGAAGGAGCCCTTGGGGACGCCCGCGGCACGGGTGATGGCCTCGACGGAGCAGGCGGAGAAGCCTTTGCGGTGGAACTCGGTGAGGGCGGTCTCGACGATGAGTTCGCGGACGCTGGGGCGTGGCATGGGGCAA
>NZ_JAMHIV010000051.1 GCF_023897065.1 Crossiella sp. SN42 | reverse complement strand
GCCGAAGGCGGCGCGGACCGCTGAAGTGCCGCCGACGACGGGGAGGGTGAACTCGGTCTGGTTCAGGTTGACCGACAGGCCGGCGCCGGGCTTGGGGCGCAGGGTGTAGTCGTAGTCGCTGGAGAGCAGGACGATGCCGAGCTTGTGGCCGGCGGGCAGGACGTAGTCGTCCGGCTGCATCTCCACGTTGACCCGGTACTGCACACCCGGGCGCAGGGGCTGGGTGCGGTCCTCGCGGTGGCGGTTCTGCGGGTCGGTCCAGCCCCTGGTGATGATGTGGTTCTTGCCGTCGGGGGCGCGGTCGACCAGCAGGGCCGTCACGTTGGCCGCGGGGCGGGTGAAGGACACCTTGAGATCCACGCCGACGGTGCCGGAGATGCGCAGCGGGGCCGCGGCGGGACCGCTGAAGTAGGCCAGCCGGTGCGGGGACTCCGCGGCGGCGGTCAGGTCCTCGGCCTTCTTCGTCGCGTCGTCGACGATGTTCTCCAGGACCGGGCGGCCGTGCACGCCGTCGACGTGGGACAGGGCGCCGGTGGTGCTGCCGCCGGGGAGGGGGTGGAAGCCGACCTCGCGGGTGCCGGGGGCGGGCCACTCGGCTTCCTGCACCCAGCTCTTGTCCTCACGCTGCAGGGTGGCGCGGGGCTCCTGCTCGACGCCGTTGCGGTGGTCGTACAGGTACCGGGTGAACCAGCGGTTGAGGGTCTTCAGCCATTCGTCCTTGCGGAGGCTGAACGGGTCGGAGTGGCCGGACTGGTGCCACCAGATCTTGTGCGGGGTGCCCTGCTTGCGGAGCTGCTCGTACCACTGGGCGGCGTGCTTGGTCTTGACGTTCCAGTCGTTGAGGCCGTGCACGACCAGGGTCGCGGCCTTCACCTTGCGGACGTCGTTGAGGTAGTTGCGCTCGTCCCAGAACTCGCTGTAGTCACCGGTGATCCGGTCCTGGGCGGCGGCGACCTCGGCGATGATCGGCTTGCAGATCTCGCGGTCGGCGCGGGTGTAGACGTACTCGGCGAGCACGTCGGCGTCCTCGCCCTGGTAGGTGCCGGGGGCGACCACCGCGCCGTCGGCCCGGTAGTAGTCGTACCAGCTGCTGATCGCGGCGATCGGGACGATGGCCTCCAGGCCCTTGACCCCGGTGCTGGCGACCGCGTTGGGCAGGGTTCCGTTGTAGGACACGCCCATCATGCCGGTCTTACCGGTGCTCCAGGTGGCCGCGGCGGCGGCGCCCTTCTCATCCCGCGCCGGGGCGCGGCCGTTGAGCCAGTCCACAATGGACTTCGCGCCGATGGTCTCGTTGCGGCCGCCGGTGGTGGGGCAGCCGGTGGACTCGCCGGTGCCGAGGGACTCGCCGTAGACCACCGCGAAACCGCGGGCGGTGAAGTACTCCTCGTAGCGGGAGACCGGGATCGGCTTCTCCCGGGGACCGCCCACGGCCGCCTCGACCCGCTCGTCGGTGCGGGCGGAGGTGATCGCGCCGTCGCGGCCGGGGCGCTTGGGCACGTGCAGCTCGACGTCGACGTTGTGGTTGGGCACGTCGTTGGTCGGCGCGTAGTAGGGGCTCGGCAGGTAGACCACCGGGACCTTCAGGCCCGCCGTGGTCGCCTTGGGCCGCACCACCAGCGCGTGCGCCTCGTCGTCCTTGCCGTCGCGGTCGGAGTCGACCGGCGCGCGCACCCAGACGTTCTCGCGCAGCACGTCCTTCGGGTCGAACACCGGTTGCGCGGCGCCGTCGGCGAACACCGGTCCGCTCGGCGGGTCGGCCAGCGCGGGCACCGCGGTCAGCGGCAACACGGCGAGGGCGACCGCCACGGTCAACGGGACACTGCGAGCACGCCTCATGGGCACTCCTGATGATCACGTGTGCTGGTTGGCACCGGCACCCTTTCCCGAGGTGTGGCGCGTGTCAATAGTCCGTTGACCTGCTCCCAGGGGTTGGTCGAGACTGGATGGGTGACCTTGACCTCCGACGTGCGGCTGCCGCTCTACGGCAGCGATCACTCCCGGGGCGACCTGGCCTGGTAGTGGCGGTGGTTCCGCTCCCACCCCGCCAAGTCCGCACGAAAGGTCATTCACATGGACATGCGTTCCTTCGTCGCCGCCCTGCCCAAGGCGGAGCTGCACGTGCACCTGGTCGGCGCCGCCTCGGTGGACACCGTCCTGGAGCTCGCCCGCAGGCACCCCGGTCGCGGCGTCCCCACCGAACGGGACGAGCTGGCCCGCTACTACGAGTTCACCGACTTCGCGCACTTCATCACCGTCATCGGCGCGCTGGGCCGGCTGGTCACCACCGAGGCCGACGTGGTCACCCTGCTGGTCGGCCTGGCCAGGGACCTGGCCGCGAACCAGGTCCGCTACTGCGAGGTCACCGTCACCCCGGTCAACCTCTTCAACGCGGGCATCGGCGACGAGGCACTGGTCAGGGCGCTGGCCACCGGCAAGGAACGGGCCGCGGCCGAGCACGGCGTCGAACTCACCTGGATCTACGACATCCCCGGCGAGCAGGGCGTGGAGGCGGGCTGGCGGACCATCAACTGGTACCGCGAGCACCAGCCGGAGCACACCGTCGGCTTCGGCCTCGGCGGTCCGGAGATCGGCGTGCCACGCGGCCAGTTCAAGCCCATGTTCGACCTGGCCCGCGAGGCCGGGCTGCACTGCGTGCCGCACGCCGGGGAGACCACCGGCCCGGAGACGGTGTGGTCGGCGCTGCTGGACCTCGGCGCGGAGCGGATCGGCCACGGCATCCACTCGGTGCGCGATCCCGAGCTGGTCAGCTACCTCGCCGAGCACCGCATCCCGCTGGAGATCTCCCCGCACTCCAACCTGCGCACCCGCGAGGTGCTCGACCTGGCGGAGCACCCGCTGCCAAAACTGTTGGCCGCGGGTGTGCCGGTCGTGCTCAACACCGACGACCCCGGCATGTTCGACACCGACCTCAACCGCGAGTACCTGGCCGCGCACGAGAAGATGGGCCTGACCGCGAAACAGCTGGTCGACATCGCCCGCACCGGAGTCGAGGTGTCCTTCGCCAGTGACGCCACCAAGGCCGCTCTGCTGGCCGAGCTGGACGCGGTCACCCTGCCCGGCTAGCCCATTCTCTGGAGAACCCACCACCGGACGGCTCCGCGTCGTCGCCGCGGGACTGGCATAATCTTCCCCGCGGCGGCGATGTGGGTGGGGGGTTCGGAAACGATGTCCGGTCGGCGGGATCAGCAGATCACCCCGACGGCGGACCCGACCCTGCGTCCACTGGTCGGACGACAGCCACTGCTCAAGGTCCTCGGCACCACGCTGAAGCGCTCCGCGCGCAAGACCTTCCACCTGGTGGAGCTGGTCGGCGAGCCCGGTGTGGGCAAGTCCCGGTTGGTCGCCGAGGTGGCCAGCCGGGCCCGTGAGCTCGGCATGGTGACCCTGGCCGGGCGGGCCGCGGAGTTCGAGCAGGACGCGCCGTTCGCCGCGGTGGTGGACGCCCTCGATGACCATCTCGAGTCCCAGGTCGGCTTGCTGACCAGGCGGTTGCCGCTGCCCGAGGCGCGGCTGCTGTCCTCGGTCTTCCCCGGGCTGACCGTGGACCTGCCGCAGGTGCCGATCCCAGCCGGCGCCGGTGGCGCGCGCTACCGGTTGCACCGGGCGGTGCGCACGCTGCTGGAGGTGCTGGCCGAGTCCTCCGGCCTGACCCTGCTGCTCGACGACGTGCACTGGGCCGACGAGGCCACCATCGAGCTGCTCGACTACCTGGTGCGGCATCCCCCGCGCGGGCAGGTCGTGATCACGGTCGCCTACCGGCCGGCCCAGGTCTCCGCGCGGCTGCGCACCGCGCTGACCCAGGTGCCCGCGGACCAGGGCACCAGGATCACGGTGAGCCCGCTGTCGCAGAAGGAGACCGAGGAGTTCCTCGGTCCGGGGATGAGCCAGGCCAAGCGGCGCAGGCTGTACGAGTCCAGCGGCGGCAACCCGTTCTACCTGGAGGCGCTGTCCAGGGCGGAGAACGGCAACGGCAACCCGCTGTCCCCGATCACCGGCGACCTCGCCGAGGACGCGCTGCGCGACGTGCCGGACGCGGTCCGCTCCGCGCTGCAGGTGGAGCTGGGCCAGCTGTCCTCCAAGGCGCTGCTGATCGCGCACGCCGCCGCCGTGGTGGGCGATGAGTTCGAGCCCACCGCCGCCGCGGCCGCGGCCGAGCTGACCGACGCCGAGGCGCTGACCGTGCTGGACGAGCTGGTCGCCAGGGACGTGGTGCGGGTCGCGCCCACGCCGGGCCGGTTCCGCTTCCGGCACCCGCTGGTCCGGCACACCGCCTACACCTCGGCCTCGGCGGGCTGGCGGATGGCCACCCACGGCCGGGTCGCCGCCTACCTGCAGAAGCTCAACGCGCCCGCGCCACAGCTGGCCCGGCACGTGGTCCGCTCGGCGGGCTTCGGCGACATAGACGCCGTCGGCGTGCTGACCACCGCCGCCCGCTCGGTGGCCCCGCGCGCGCCACTGACCGCCTCCTACTGGCTGACCCAGGCGCTGCGCCTGCTGCCCGACATCCCGGCCAACACCGGCGAACGCATCCAGCTGCTCATCGAGCTGGCCAGCGCCCAGGGCGTGAGCAGCCAGTTCACCGAGGCCAGGGACACCGCGCTCGACGTGTTGGAACGGCTGCCCGCACAGGCTTATCCGCAGCGCGCGATGGTCGCGGGGCACATCTACTCCAAGGTGGAACGGCTGCTCGGGCGTTCGGTCGAGGCCCGCGCCCGGTTGCAACGGGAGCTGCGCGCCGTCCCCGCCGATCAACTGCACCACGCCGGGCCGCTGTACCTGCGGCTGGCCGTGGAGGCCACCTGGTCCGGCGAGAACGCAGAGGCGACCCGGCTGCTCGGCGAGGTGCCCGTGGACAAGGTGCCGTCCACGATCGCCTACGCGGTCGCCGCCCTGGGACCGATGCCCGCGATCGCCAGTGGCGACGGCGCGCGTGGCCTGGAACTGCTCGGCGAGGCCGACCGGGTGCTGGCCACCGCCACCGCCACCGACCTCGCGCCCTGGCTGGACGCCTACACCTGGCTGTGCTTCAGCGACCTGCTCACCGGCCGGTACCGCAACGCCCTGCCCCGCTTCGAGCGGGTGGCCGACATCGCCCGCAACACCGGCCAGAACTACATCCTGCCGCCGGTGCTCTCCGGTCAGGCCCAGGCCGTGGCGGTGCTTGGTGACATGGACGAGGCGTTCACGCTGATCGAGGAGGCCATCGATGTGGCCAGGGTCGGCGGCTCGCCGCAGTCCCTGGCGCTGGCGCTGGGCTCCCGGTCGATGCTGCTGACCTGGTCCGGCGACCACGCCGAGGCGCTGCGGGTGGCCGCGGAGGCCACCCAGGCCGGTGGCGATGTCCCCGAGTGGCCGAGCCTGCGGGCGCGGGTGGCCGAGGCGATCGCGGTGGCCTACACCGGCGACCTCGACGAGTCCGGCCCGGCCGAGGTGTGCGACCTGCTGGAGTCCGTGCAGCGGGACCAGCCGATGCTGCTGATGCTCTGCGAGACCATGGCGCACCTGCTGGCCGGGGCGAACCGCTGGACCGAGGCCGGCGGCTGGGCCGAACGCGCCGAGCGGGTGACCGATCCCGCGCTGCCGATCAACCGGACGATGGCCGACCTGGTCAAGGCCCATGCGCTGACCGGCACCGATCCCGTGGCCGCCGCCGAGCTGGCGCTGCGCTGCGCCGCCGTGCTGGAGCAGGCCGGGCTCAAGCTGGAGGCCGCCCGCGCCCGGCTGCGCGCCGGCCTGGCCTACGCCGCGGCCAAGGACCGGGTCAAGGCGCTGCCCGAGCTGGCCGCCGCGGCCGAGGCCTTCGCCGCCTGCAAGGCCAAGACCCTGCGGGCCGAGGCGCTGCGGGCCACCCGCCGCCTGGGTGTCCGGGTGGCCGTCCCAGGTGGACCGAAGCAGAGCGGGCCGTTCGGATTGTCACCGCGAGAACTCGAAATCGCGCGACTTGTGCTCGACGGGCACACCAACCAGCAGATTGCTGAGAAGCTGTTCATCGGCATCCGCACCGTGGAGACCCACGTGTCGCACGTGTTCACCAAGCTCGGTGTGACCTCGCGGGCTAGCGTCGGCCGGGTGCTCGGGCCCGCCCTGGACGCTCACGACCGGGGCTGAACCGACAGCTTCGTCCGGGTCGGGGCAGTTCAGCGAAGCTGACCCGGACGATTTGTCAGTGATTCCCACGATGGCACGGAGCAGGTCGGCTGGCCATGGTGGACACACACACGATGGTCAGGTGAAGGACCCATGAAACGCGAGATCCCGCTGTACACGCTCGACGGCGTGCGCGACGCGGACGTGTCCACGCACCCGTTCACCACCGAAGACGGCCTCGGCCTCAGCCTGCTGCGCTTCCACCGCGGCGAGAGCCAGGACGTCGTGCTGCTCATTCCCGGGCTGACCCAGTCCAGCGACATGTTCATCATGCCGGAGCACCGCAACCTGGTCAGCTACCTGCTGGACAACGGCTACGGCGACGTGTGGTCGCTGGACAGCCGGCTGAGCAACCGGCACCCGTACAACCACGGCATGCACCGCTACACCCTCGACGACGTGGCGCACTGGGACAGCGCCGAGGCGGTGCGCACCGTCCGCAAGGCGATCGGCCCGGACCGCAGGCTGCACGTGATCTCGCACTGCCTCGGCGCGGTCTCCTTCCTGATGGGCCTGTTCGGCGGCGTGATCGACGGCGTCACCAGCGTGGTCGCCAACAGCGTGGGGCTCACCCCGACCCTGTCCACCTACTCCGCGGCCAAGATCGCGGTGGAGCCGGACCTGCTCGAGTACGTGGCCGGCTTCGAGTACTTCGACCCGAACTGGGGCAACGCGCCCCGGTTCACCAGGGCCTGGCTGCTGTCCAAGGCCATCTCCGTCCTGCACCGCGAGTGCGACGTCGCCGCCTGCCACGTGCTCAGTCACCTGTGGGGCGCGGGCTGGCCCGCGATGTACCGGCACGAGAACCTGCTGGAGGTCACCCACCGCAGGCTCGGCGACCTGTGCGGCGGCACCGGCATGAACTACTACCGGCACGTGCGCAAGATGTACCTGGCCGGGCGCGCGGTGAAGTTCGACCCCAAGGACGAGCGGCACGAGGAGCTGCCCAACGACTACCTGGGCAACGCGGCCATGGTGGACGTGCCGATCCTGCTGACCACCGGCGACACCAACAAGGTCTTCGGCGACTCCAACGAGATCTGCTACCGCAAGCTGGAGAAGATCGCGCCCGGCAGGCACGAGTTCCGCATCCTGCCCGGCTACGGCCACCTGGACCCGTTCATCGGCGAGCACGCCGACATGGACGTCTTCCCGCACCTGCTCGACTTCATCAAGCGGCAGGCCGGTTGAGATGACCGAACACGTGGACGTGGTGGTGGTCGGGACCGGCTTCGGCGGTTCCGTCAGCGCCTACCGACTAGCCGAAGCCGGCAAGTCCGTCGTGGTGCTGGAGCGGGGCCGCAAGTACCCGCCCGGCTCCTTCGCCCGCTCCCCCGCGGAGATGCGGGGCAGCTTCTGGGACCCGGCGCGCAAGCAGTACGGCCTGTTCGACGTGTGGAGCTTCCGCGGCTTCGCCTCGCTGGTCTCGGCCGGGGTCGGCGGCGGCTCGCTGATCTACGCCAACGTGCTCAAGCGCAAGGACGAGCGCTGGTTCGTGCACGAGGAGCCGCTGCCCGGCGGCGGCTACGAGACCTGGCCGATCACCAGGGCCGACCTGGAACCGCACTACGACGCGGTGGAACGGATGCTCACCCCTGCTCCGTATCCACTCGACCACCCGGATTTCTCGGACATGCCGAGGACGAAGGCCATGCGCGAGGCGGCGGCCGCGCTCGGCCTGGAGTTCGAACGTCCGCCGCTGGCAGTCCGGTTCGCGGCTCGGCCAGGGGGCGAGCCGGGAACCGGGCTGCCGATCGAGGAGGAGTGGTACGGCAACCTGCACGGGGAGCAGCGCCGTACCTGCCGGCTGTGCGGTGAGTGCAACATCGGCTGCAACGACGGCGCGAAGAACAGCCTCGACCACACCTACCTGTCCGCGGCGAACGCCTACAAGGCCGACATCCGCGAGCGCAGCGAGGTGCGGGTGATCCGCCCGCTGACCGGTGGCGGCTACGAGGTGGGCTACCGCAGGCACCAGGAGGACGGCCGCACCACCGCAGCCACCATCCGGTGCGACAAGCTGGTGCTGGCCGCCGGCACCTTCGGCACGCTGCACCTGCTGCTGCGCAACCGGCCGCGGCTGCCCAGGCTGAGCAAGGCGCTGGGCACCAGGTTCACCGGCAACGGCGACCTGCTGACCTTCCTGATCAAGGCCAAGGACCGGGACGGGATGCGGGACCTGGAGGCCAACCGGGGACCGGTGATCACCAGCGCGATCCGGGTGCCGGACGCGGTGGAGGGCGAGGGGATCGTCGGGCGCGGGCACTACATCCAGGACGCCGGCTACCCGAGCTTCGTGTCCTGGCTGGTCGAGGCCGCCAACGCGCCGAGCCAGCTGACCAGGATCTTCGGCTTCGCGGCCAAGCGGCTGCTGAACGCGGTGGACCGCTCGCCGAGTGCCTCGCTCTCCCACGACCTGGCCGGGCTGCTCGACGACGGGGTGTTCACCGAGAGCTCGGTGCCGCTGCTGGGCATGGGCCGGGACGTGCCGGACGGGGTGGTCCGGATGCGGGACGGCTGGCTGGACATCGACTGGACGACCGAGTCCAGCCTGGAGTACTTCGGCGGGGTCCGCGCCACCATGCGCGGCATCTCCGAGGTGCTCGGCGGGGAGTACCACGACAACCCGATGTGGCTGACCAAGCGGATCATCTCGGTGCATCCGCTCGGCGGGGCGCCGATGGGGCGGCACCCCGGCGAAGGCCTGTGTGATCCCTATGGCGAGGTGTTCGGCTACCCGGGTCTCTACGTCGCCGACGGCGCGGCGATGCCGGGACCGGTGGGCCCGAACCCCTCGCTGACCATCGCGGCCTGGGCAGACCGTCTCTGTGACCGGCTCCTCGGGGGAGGGGGGCCAGCACACGGAAGCACGGTCGAGCCCATTGACCCGCACCGTTCGGAGGGAGCGGTGCGGGTCCCCGAGGAGGAGCCGGCCGGTCGAGGGGGGCCGGCCGGCTCCGCCGGGCTGTCCTTCACCGAGGAGATGTCCGGGTCGTTCGCATTGGGGGAGAGCGAGCCGAGGCAGGGCGAGCTGGTGGGGCGGCGGGACGAGCGGGGGCTCACCTTCCGCCTCACCATCTCCATCGAGGACATCGACCGGTTCCTGGACGACCCGAGCCACACCGCCACCGCCACCGGCTGGCTGCACTGCGACGACCTGGGCGGCCGGGTCTCGGTGCCGCACGGCCGGTTCCACCTGCTGGTGCCGGGTTCGGCGACGGACACCCGGCACATGTACTACCGGCTGTTCTTCGACGACCTGGCGGGCAACCCGCTGACCCTGACCGGGCGCAAGGACCTGCACGACGACCCCGGCCTGGACCTGTGGTCGGACACCACGACCTTGCAGGCGTGGCTGCACGCCGGGCACGTCTACGAGGACGAGGACCCGGGCCAGGCGATCGGCGCCGGGGTGCTGCACATCGGCTGGCGGGACTTCCTGCGGCAGCTGGGCACGATCCGGGCGACCGGGCCGGACCCGCTGGGCACCATCGAGCGGTTCGGGCGGATGTTCCTCGGCCGGTTGTGGGAGGTCTACGGCCCGCGCGGACCGGAGGACGAGGAGTGAGCGGCGGGCTGGCGCTGGTGCTCTCCGGCGGCGGGGCGCAGGCGGCCTACTTCGGCGCGGGGGTGGCGCAGGGGCTGGCCGAGCTGGGGCGCACGCCGCGGATCTACTCCGGGACCTCGGCGGGCGCGCTGAACATCGGGCTGCTCGCCGGGGGCATGGCGCCGGACGCGCTGGTACGGCTGTGGGCGGAGCTGGGGTCCTCGGACGTGTACCGCTTCCGCGCCGACCTGCACCGGCTGCTGCGGCCCTGGCAGCTGCTGCGGCTGGCCGAGGACCTGGTGGGCAACGCGCTGGGCGCGATCGGCTGGACCTGGCTGCTGGACACCGCCCCGGCCCGCAAGACCCTGGCCAAGGTGCTCGCCGGGAACGAGCTGCTGGTCGACGACGAGGTGGTCGCGGTGGTCTCCGCGGTGGAGCACGCCACCGGGCACGTCACCCGGTTCACCAACGTGCTGCCGCCGGAGCACCGGCGCACCGACCGGTACCGGCGGGTCGAGCTGACCGTGGACCACCTGCTGGCCAGCGCGGCGGCCCCGGTGCTGTTCCCGCCGGTGGAGATCGACGGGGTGGAGTACACCGACGCCGGTCTGGTCGCCAACACCCCGCTCTCCCCCGCGCTGGCCTACGAGCCGGACACGGTGATCGTGGCCGCCTCCTCCCGGCGGCAGCCCACGGACCGGCCGGACTCGCTGGACGAGGCGCTCGGGTTGCTGTTCGCCAACGTGGCGCGTTTCGCGGTGGAGCAGGACTTCCGGCACGCGCAGACGGTGAACAAGCTGGCCGAGGCCGGGGCCACGGACAAGCGTCAGGTGGAGCTGGTGCTGGTGGAGCCGAGCGCGGACTTCAGCATCTCCGGCTTCGTCCGGTTCTCCCCGGACACCGCGCGGGCCGTGGCCGAGCACGGCCGCTCCAGGGTGCTGGAGCTGCTGGGCTGACGCCTCCGCCACACCAGTACCGCCACGACCAGCAGCAACACCCCGAGCAGGCCGAGGCTGACCCAGCTGGACACGGTCGCCACCAGCTCGTAGGAGCGGCCCGCGGCCCAGCCGACGAGCACCCACAGCGCGCCCCACACCGGCGCGACCGGCAGGTTCCACCTGGCGAAGCGGTGGTACGGCAGCCCGGCCATGCCGGCCAGGCGGGGCACCAGGGTGCGCGCGCCGACCACCCACTGGCCGAGCAGCACCGCGCGCTCGCCGAAGTCGCCGACCAGGCCGGTGATCCGCTGCCAGCGGGCCGGACCGATCCGCCGGACCGTCCAGCTGCGCGGCAGGTCGCCCTCGCCGCCGAGGCTGCGACCGCGCCAGTAGGCCAGCTGCGAGCCGGTCAGCGCGGCCGCCCCGGCGGTGATCATGGCCGGGACCAGCGGCACCGTGCCGAGCTGGGTGAGGAAACCGAAGACCAGCAGTGCGCTCGCCCCCGGCAAGACCACGCCGATGACCAGCGCGGCCTCGGCGACCAGCAGCAGCCCGACCGCCAGGCACACCAGCAGCGGCGGGAGCCCGCTGAGCTGCTCCCGCAGCAGCTCGATCATGTCTTGGGGCGCCGGCACACGTAGGTGATGGCAGGCGGCACGTTGCGCCAGACCACCCTGGTGAGCAGCACCTCGTCGAAGACCGATTCCAGCAGGATGCGGAACTTGCGCGCGCCGACCATGCCGAGGGCGTGCACGTAGGCGAAGGTGGTGAACACCCCGGTCTGGCCGATGCCGTCGGCGACGTGGCCGATGATCTGCCGCTGCACCTGCTCCGGGATCAGCACCCAGGGCAGGCCGGAGACGACCGCGTCCACCATGCCGGGTTCGCCGACACCGCGGTCGGCCAGCACCTTGTCCAGGTCGGCGGCGTTGGCGTTGACGACCTCGATCTTGGGGTAGGCGGCCTGCACGTGCGTGGCCAGGTCCTCCTCCAGCTCGATCGCCAGGTAGCGGCCCCGGCCGCCCAGCCGCGACTCGATCGCGCCGCTGACCGCGCCGGTGCCCGCGCCCAACTCCACCACCAGCGGCTCACCCTGGCCGGGCACGACCGAGGCGAGCCGGGCCGCGAGCGCCGGGGAGCTGGGCACGACCGCGCCGATGAGGCTCGGCTGCCGCAGGACCGCGGAGACGAAAACGGCCAGCGAGCTGCGTGGTGGGGGTGCTGATGTCACCGCACCAGACTGCCTTATCGCCGCCTGTGATGTGCACGGGGATGTCCGATCTCAGGGCTTTTTCAGGGCTAGCTTCGATTCATGAACGCTCTCCAGCAGGTGTGGGGCGTGCTCGGCGGGAACCCCGCCGATCTGGCCTCGGTCACCGTGACCAGCCCGGACGAGATCCTCCCTTCGATCTTCAAGGTGACCGAGGCGGCCACCGCGGTGGTGGCGGCGGGCTCCCTGGCCGCGGCCAGGCTGTGGCGGACCCGTGGGGGTCCTGACCCTGAGGTCACCGTGGACGGCCGGGCCGCCGCGGTCGCCCTGCGCAGCGAGCGCTACCTCCGGATCGACGGCGTCGCGCCGCCGGTCTGGGGTCCGCTGTCCGGGGACTACCCGACCGCGGACGGCTGGGTGCGGCTGCACGGCAACTACCCCGCGCACCACCGGGCGGTGCTGACCGCGCTGGCGGTGCCGGAGTCCGAGGTGGCCGCCACGCTGCGCACCGCCTCGGCGGTGGCGGTGGAGGAGGCGGTGCTGGCCGCCGGTGGCGCGGCCGCCGCCCAGCGCACCCGCAGCGACTGGCTCGGCACGCCGCAGGCCCGCGCGCTGGCCAAGCTGCCGCTGATCGAGCTGACCTGCCGCTACGACACCCCGCGCCGCCCGCTGGGCCAGGCGGACCGGCCGCTGGCCGGGGTGCGGGTGCTCGACCTGACCAGGGTGATCGCCGGACCGGTGGCTGGCCGGACACTGGCCGGGCACGGCGCGGACGTGCTCCGGGTGGGCGCGGACCACCTGGAGCTGGTCGAGCCGCTGGTGGTGGACACCGGCTTCGGCAAGCACTTCTGCCACCTGGACCTGCGCGATCCGGCGGCCAGGGACACCCTGCGCGAGCTGGTCCGCCAGGCCGACGTGCTCATCCAGGCGTTCCGGCCGGGCGCGCTGGCCCAGCTCGGGCTTGGCCCTGACGACTGCGCCGCGGTCAACCCCGGCCTGGTGACGGTGTCGGTCAGCGCCTACGGCCAGGCGGGCCCGTGGTCGGGGCGGCGCGGCTTCGACAGCCTGGTGCAGGTGGCCACCGGCATCGCGCACGAGACGGCCACCGCGGCCGAGGCCGACCATCCGGTGCCGCTGCCCGCCCAGATCCTGGACCACGCCACCGGTCACCTGGCCGCGCTGGCCGCGGTGGAGGGCCTGCGCCGCCGGTCCCAGCACGGCGGGTCCTGGCACGCCGAGGTGTCGCTGGCCCGCACCGCGGCCTGGCTGGACGGGCTCGGCCGCCACGACGGGCTGGCGCTGCCGGAGCCGAGGGTCGAGGACCTGCTGACTGAGACGGACACCCCGTTCGGCCGGGTCCGGCACGCGCGCCCGGCGGGCACGATCGCGGGTCAGGCGCCGTACTGGGCCAACCCGCCGCACCGGCCGGGCGCGGATCCCGCGGCGTTCCGCTGAGACCTGCTCAGTCGGCCAGCAGCCGCTCCACTGGCCGCTCGGCCACCTCCCCGGCCGGCCGGGACAGGTAGAGGTCGGTGTGGAAGTAGCCGGTGGACTCCTTGTCCCGCACCGGGATTCCCGCGGAGGTCAGGGCGTGCACGGTGGCCCTGGCCTCCTCGGCGGAGGCGAAGCGGCGCTGCCGGAAGGTCCGGCTGGAGAGCTTCTCGGTGACCAGTCCGTGCCTGCCGAGCACCTCGGCGATGGCCCGGTAGGACACCCCGCGCAGCACGAAGGCGGCCACCCACGGCGGTCGGCGCACGCAGTCGAGCAGCCGCCGGAAGGTCAGGTGGGTGATGTAGCCGACCCCGCCGGTGACCGTGACCATGTTCGTCTCCGCCACGGCTTCGCGCAGTCCCGCGCTGGGCTCGGCGTGCTCCAGGTCCTCGCCGAAGCCCACGTCCAGCATCCCGGCCCGCTGCGCGTAGGCGACCGCGCGGGCCGAGCGGTCGATGCCCACCGTGCGCGGGGCCTTCGGGCGCCGGCGGCTGCGGAAGAAGGTGTGGTCCCTGGCCGCGAGGTCCTGGGCCGAGGAGGAGTCCACCTCGGCGTAGCGCACGTACAGGTCGTTGAGCACCAGGTCATGGCGCAGCAGGGCGGTGTTGACCCCGTACGAGCAGCAGAGATCGGTCACCGTGGCGCCGGTGGCCGGCTTGGGGCAGAACTCCAGCAGCCTGCGGAAGACCTGCTGGGCGTGGTGCGGGATCTGGTACTCCAGGGGGCGCAGCGTGCCGAAGTAGGCGCGCGGGTCGTGCTGTTCGTAGATGTGGTCGAAACTGGCTTTTCCGGCCAGGAGATGTCCGCTCGACTCGGCCTCACGGGCTACCACTCGGGCTCCTTCGGATGACCTCGGTTGGTACGGTCTCCTCTCGGAAACTAGTGGTTCCGCTACCTGCAGAACCGGCCGTGATTAGGCGAAACGTCACGTTTGGCCGGGGCGCGGTTCGGGCAGCCAACGCAGGGCGAGCCACAGTTCGGCGCGGGTGTCCGCGTCCTGCGGATCGCAGTCCAGCAGCCGGGCCGCGGTCGCCACGCGGTGCCGCACGGTGTTGCGGTGCACGCCGAGGACCTGGGCCGCGGTCTCCCAGTTGCCCCCGGCGGCCAGCCAGGCCCGCAGCGTCTCGGCCAGCGGAGCCGGGTGTCCGGCCAGCGGCGCGAGCCGGGACCGTGCGAACTCCGCCGCGTCCGCCGCCGGCACCAGCCCGTCCAGTCCGCCGCGCGGCGGCTCGGCCAGCGAACGGCCCTGCGCGACCGCGTGCCGCAGCAGCCGTGCCATCCGGCGGGCCGCGCCCGGCACCTCGGCCCAGCCCACCGGCGCGCTGACCGCGACCAGCCAGCGCGGGTCCTCGGCCAGCGCGCACCGCTCGGCCGCCGGGACCAGCGCGCGCACCCCGCCATCCTCGGCGAATCCGGCCAGCGGGGTGCCCAGCCGGGCGGCGACCTCGGCCCGGTCGACCTCCCCGGTAGTCCCGGCCCGCCGCGCCCGCACCACCTGCCACTGCCCGCCGGGCGCCACCCCCGCCGCGGCGGCCACGTGCGTCTCCACCTCGGCGGCCGCGCCGTCGAGCACCAGCGCGAGCAGCGCCGCCACCGGCTCCCCCACCGGCGCGGGCAGCCGGTCCGCGCCGCTGAGCACGGTCAGCAGCGCCACGCCGACCTCCAGGATCGCCCGGTCCGCGGTGCCGAACCCGGGCTCCCGGCCCGCGAGCAGCACCCGCCCGGTCCGCCCCAGCGCCTGCGCCACCACCTGCCCGCCGGCGCGGTGCGCGGTCGCCGAGGACGGCCCGCCCGGCGCGAGCAGCCGCGCCGCCAGCTCCTCCACCTCCTCCGCCCGCGCGGGCACCGCTCCCCCGCTGCTCAACCGGCGCCGCCCATCCGCCAGCACGGCCCACCCGCCCAGTGCCGCGGACAGCTGCCGGACCACCGCCGACACCCCGTCCGGCCGGGCCGCCGACCTGGTCAGCGCGGCCTGCGCGACCGAGATCCGGTGCTGGCCCGCCCGTTCCTGCGCGGCCAGCATCAGCGAGACCACCTGGCTGATCACCAGGAACGAGGTGCGCTGCGGCACCAGCAGCAGCGGCAGCCCGTGCCGACGGCAGGCGGTGACCAGCTCCGGCGGCACCTCGTCGTGGACCGGGGTCACCCCGAAGCCCAGCGCCGCCGCCCCGGCCGCGACCAGCCGCCGGACGTAGCGGTGCGTCTCGGCCTTGGTGTCGGGGAAGTCGACGCCCGCGGTCAGCAGCAGCTCGCCGCCGGTGAGGTAGTGCCCTGGGTCACGCAGCTCGCAGATGTGCACCCACCGGATCGTGCGGTCCTCCGCAGGCCCGCTCAGCTGGGTCAGCCCGAGGTCGGCACGGGCGAGCAGCTCGTGCAGCCCGATGGTCACCGTGGCCATGCCGCACTCCTCGCACCGGTGGACGAATCGTCCTGGACAGTGTTGTCAGTTGTGCGAATCATCCACTTCGCAGCGGTCCGGCGGGTCCCTACGGTCCTACCAACTCGGTTCCACTCGCGGCGAAGGAGGACCGGTGACGATCGACTCGGCGGTGATGATCACCTACCTGGTGGCCATGGTGGTCATCGGCTGGTGGGCGGCCCGGCGGGCCAGGGACAAGAGCGAGTTCCTGGTCGCGGGCAGGCGCCTGGGCTACGTCATGTACTCCGGCACCATGTCCGCGGTCGTGCTCGGCGGCGCGTCCACCGTCGGCGGGATCGGGCTGGGCTACCAGTACGGGCTGTCCGGGGCGTGGATGGTGCTGACCATCGGGCTCGGTGTGCTCGGCCTGAGCCTGGTCTTCGCCGCGCGGATCACCCGGCTCAAGGTCTACACGGTCAGCGAGATGCTGGACCTGCGCTACGGCGGCCGGGCCGCACCGGTCTCCGGCGTGGTCATGTGGGCCTACTCGCTGATGCTGATGGCCACCTCCACCATCGCCTGCGCCACCATCTTCGGCGTGCTGTTCGGGATGTCGCACATCCCGTCGGTGCTGCTCGGCGGCGGCATCGTGGTGCTGTACTCGGTGCTCGGCGGCATGTGGTCGATCACCGCCACCGACATCGTGCAGTTCGTGGTGAAGAGCGTCGGCATCCTGCTGGTGCTGCTGCCCGCGGCGATCATCAAGGCGGGCGGGTTCAGCGCGATGGCGGCGCAGTTGGAGCCGCGGTTCTTCTCGCTGTGGTCCATCGGCGGCGAGAACATCTTCAAGTACGTGCTGCTGTACTTCTTCGGCCTGCTCATCGGCCAGGACATCTGGCAGCGGGTGTTCACCGCGCGGGATGACAAGGTGGCCCGGATCGGCGGCGCGTTCTCCGGCGCCTACTGCCTGGTCTACGCCTTCGCCGGCGCCCTCATCGGCACCGCGACCAAGGCCCTGTACCCGGCCCTGGAGGCCCGCGACCGGGCGTTCGCCACCATCGTCACCGAGGCGCTGCCGGTCGGCCTCAAGGGCCTGGTGCTGGCGGCCGCGCTGGCCGCGGTCATGTCCACCGCCAGCGGCGCCCTCATCGCCTGCGCCACGGTCGCCGGCAACGACCTGTGGCCCCGCCTGCGCCGCAACCCCGGCGCGGGCGACGACCTGCGCACCACACGTCTTTTCACCCTGGTCCTCGGCGTGCTCGGAGTGGCCATCGCCTGCCTGGTCTCCGACGTGGTCACCGCCCTGGACGTCGCCTACAACCTCCTGGTCGGCGGCCTCCTGGTACCGATCCTCGGCGGCCTGCTCTGGCGCCGCGCCACCCGGGCCGGCGCCCTCACCGCGATGACCCTCGGCGGCGGCACGGTGATCGCCTGCATGGCCTACTTCGGCCTGTCCGCCCAGGAACCGATCTACCTGGGCCTGCTCGTCGGCCTGGTCAGCTACGTGACGGTCAGCCTGCTCACCCGCCCCGAGGACCCGGCCCGACTGGCCACCTGGGAACGCCGCCTGGCAGGCAAGGCCGACCCCGCCGAACCGATGGCGACCCGATGACCACGCCCACCCAACCCGACCCGGCCACCACTCCCGCCCCGGCCAGCTCCGCGCGTACGCCCGGCCCGCCCGGCACGGCTGACCAGCCCGACGCGTCTGGTCTCCCCGGCATCCGCGGGCCGGTCGACGCGTCCCGGGTCCCCCGTTTCGCGGGCTGGCCCACCTTCGCCCGCCTGCCCCGCCGCGACGAGGTCGACCGTTGCGACATCGCCGTGCTCGGCTTCCCCTTCGACGCCGGCACCTCCTACCGCCCCGGCGCCCGCTTCGGCCCGGCCGCGATCCGCGAGGGCAGCCGCCTGCTCCGCCCCTACCACCCCGGCCTGGCCATCTCCCCGTTCGCCACGGTCCAGGTCGCCGACTGCGGTGACGTCGCGGCCAACCCGTTCGACATCCCCGAGGCCCTGGCCCAGATGACCGAGGCCACCACCGCCCTGGTGGCCACCGGCGCCACCCCGATCGCCCTCGGCGGCGACCACACCATCGCGCTGCCCATGCTGCGCGCGGTCGCCGGCAGGCACGGACCGGTGGCGCTGCTGCACTTCGACGCGCACCTGGACACCTGGGACACCTACTTCGGCGCCGCGCACACCCACGGCACGGTGTTCCGCCGCGCCGCCGAGGAGGGCCTGCTCGACACCTCCCGGCTCACCCACGTCGGCATCCGCGGCCCGCTCTACGGCCCCGGCGACCTGGCCGCGGACGAGGCGCTCGGCTTCCTGGCGATCACCTCGATGGACCTGGCCGAGACCAGCGCCCGCGAGATCGCCGCCCGGATCGCCACCCGCGTCGGCGACGCCCCGCTCTACATCTCGGTGGACATCGACGTGCTCGACCCCGCGCACGCCCCCGGCACCGGCACCCCCGAAGCGGGCGGCCTGACCAGCCGGGAACTGCTCGGCATCCTGCGCGGCCTGGCGGGCTGCCGGATCGTCGGCGCGGACGTGGTGGAGGTCAGCCCGGCCTACGACCACGCCGAGCTGACCGCGATCGCCGCCGCGCACACCGCCTACGAACTGATCGGCCTCATCGCGGCGCGCCGCCGAATGGACAAGGAGAAGCACCGGTGATCACTCGGGTCAGCAGCAAGGTCGCCTCGTTCACCGAGTCGGTGATCCGGGAGATGACCCGGTTGGCCACCGCGCACGACGCGGTCAACCTGTCCCAGGGCCTGCCCGACTTCGCCTGCCCGCCGGAGCTGAAGCAGGCGGTCAAGGACGCGGTGGACGCCGACCTGAACCAGTACCCGATCACCTTCGGCGAGTCCGCGCTGCGCGAGGCCATCGCCGCCAAGACCGGGTGGGCCTACCCGGGCTGGCAGGTCGACCCGGAGACCGAGATCTGCGTGACCTGCGGCGCCACCGAGGCCATGGTCGCCACCATGCTCGCCCTGGTCGAACCCGGCGACGAGGTGATCATGTTCGAGCCGCACTACGAGAACTACGGCCCGGACGCGGTGCTCGCCGGCGCCACCCCCCGGTTCGTCCCGCTGCACCGCCCGGACTGGTCCATCGACGAGGCCGAGCTGCGCGCTGTGTTTTCCGAGCGCACCAGGGCGATCGTGGTCAACACCCCGCACAACCCGACCGGCAAGGTGTTCAGCCGCGCCGAGCTGGACCTGATCGCCGAGCTGTGCCAGCGCTACGACGTCCTGTGCATCACCGACGAGATCTACGAGCACATCCACTTCCTCGGCGCCGGCGGCCACATCCCACCGGCCACCGTGCCGGGCCTGAGCGACCGCACGATCACCATCAACAGCGTGTCCAAGACCTACGCGGTGACCGGCTGGCGGGTCGGCTGGACCATCGCCCCGGACTGGGCGACCAAGGCGATCCGCACCGTGCACGACTTCCTCACCGTCGGCGCGCCCACCCCGCTGCAAGCCGCCTCGGTCACCGCGCTGGGCCTGCCGCCGGAGTACTACACCGGCCTGGCCGTGCACTACCGCGAGCTGCGGGACCTGCTCTGCCCCGCGCTCGCCGAGATCGGCTTCCGGCTGCACTCGCCCGACGGCGCCTACTACGTGCTCTGCGGCACCGAGGACCTCGACCCCGGCGGCCACGACGTCGAGTTCGCCCGCCGCCTGATCACCGACCTGGGCGTCGCGGTGGTCCCCGGCTCCTCCTTCTACGCCAACCCCGAGGAGGGCCGGAAGCTGGTCCGCTTCGCCTTCCCCAAGCGTCCCGACACCCTGCACACCGCCATCGACCGCCTCCGTGCCCTGCACCGCATCCCAGCCAACACCTAGCTCCTGAACTGGGCAAACGCGGCGGGTCTCCACTCGGGGACCCGCCGTTTCGCTGTCCGAGGACAAGTCATGCTTGCATCTCCGACCGTTCGCGATATATCGTGAACGCATCGACGACACGATAAGCGTGTCGCGACTGTTCAAGGAGTGATCACATGACTGCCCACGCAGCAGCTTTCGGCCCCTGGTTCAGCGGCCCGCGCATGCGGACCCCGTGGACCCGGGTGGCCATGCACAACGACACCGGCGAAGTTCCCGGCGAGCCCGGCGAAGGCCGAGGTGAGCGCCGCGGCGAGCGGGGCCGCCGCGGCGGCGGCCCACACGAGCGCGGCCACGGCCGAGGCCGGGGCGGCCACCGCCACTTCTGGGGCTGGACCCCGGAGCGCGGTCCGGCCGGCCCACGCCACGGCGGCCCGTTCCCGCCCATGCCCCCCGGCTTCGGCGGCCCCGGCAGCGGCTGGCAGCGCCCCAAGGTCGGCCGCGGCGACGTCCGGGCCGCGGTGCTGCTCGTCCTGGTCGACGGCCCGACCCACGGCTACCAGCTCATCGCCGACATCACCGAACGCAGTGACGGCTACTGGCGTCCCAGCCCCGGCTCGATCTACCCCGTGCTCAAGCAGCTCGCGGAAGAGGGCCTGGTCGTCTCCGAGAAGGAAGGCGGCCGCCAGATGGTCGAACTGACCGAGGCAGGCCGCACCTACGTCGCGGAGAACGAGGCCGAGCTCGCCGTGGTCTGGGACACCGTCAGCGGTGGCGTGGACACCGCGGTCGTCGAGCTCCAGGAGCTACTCGGCCAGGTCCACCAGGCCGCCCTCCAGGTCGCCGCCGCCGGCACCCCGGAGCAGGCCGCCCGAGCCCGCCAGCTCCTCGCCGAGGTCCGCCGCAACCTCTACCGCATCCTCGCGGAAGAGGACGACCAGCAGTGACCGGCCCGGCAGGGGCGTGACGCGAAGTCCCGTCACGCCCCACACCGCGCCGACACCGCGACCCACCCCGGTCGCCCCCGGCCGACCGCAGTACGTGTTGCGGCGCGATCACCCACCCCGCAACGTCCGCGGAACCCGGCAGCGCCGCAACATCCAGCTGGCCCTGCAATGTCCGGCTAGCCCCGCAACATCCAGCTGGTCCCGCAGCGTCCGGCCGACCCCGCAACATCCAGCTGACCCCGCAATGTCCGGCCGGCCCGCAACATCCAGCTGGCCCCGCGGCCTCCAGCGATACCCGCGCCATCCGGCGGGCACCCGGCCGCGGGCACCCTCGCCCTCGCGGCCCCGGGTCCCGGTGTCCGGCCAGCGGAACGCGCGTCGCGGATCGCGGCGCTTGGTCAGCAAGCCGCAGCGAGCCGGGCCAGCTGGTCCACGCTGAGCTCCAGTTCCGCCGCCACCAGTGACTCCTCCAGCTGCGCCACCGAGCTGACGCCCAGCACCGGCACCATCACCGGGTTGCCGTGCAACAGCCACGCCAGCACCACCTGGTTCACCGTGGCGTCCAGCTCGGCGGCCACCTCTTGCAGGACGGCGATCTTGCGCTTGGTACCGGGGTGGTCGTAGTGCTCGTGCAGCGGACGGTCCGGCCGGGTGTAGGCCCCGAACAACAGGGTCGTGTACGCGGTCAGCACCAGGTCTTCCTCGGTGCGCACGTAGTCCAGCAGCTCATCACTGGCCTGAACGTGGCCGGTCTCGGGCAGCTTGATGTCTGGCCGCGGCCGGAGGTAGCTGTGCCGGAACTGCAGAACCCCGTACGGCGCAAGACCATCCCGCTTCGCCAGTTCACGCGCGCGGTCGATCCGCCAGGTCGGGTGGTTGCTGCACCCCGGCACCCGCACCTTGCCCTGCGCCACGGCCTCGCCGAACGCGCCGACCGTCTCGGCCAGCGACACCGAGCGGTCCTCGATGTGCGCGTAGTACACGTCCAGGTGATCAGTGCCCAGCCGCCGCAGACTGTTGTCCAGCTGGGTGCTGATCACCTTGGCGGACAAGCCTTCCGCGTTGTCCGGGAACTGTCCGGCCTTGTCCGGATCCGGCAGCGCGCCCACCTTGGACGCCAGCACCACCTCGGACCGGTTGCCCCTGGTGCGCAGCCAGTCGCCGAGCAGGTTCTCGCTTTCGTCGCCCTTTCCGTCCTCGGTCCAGAACACGTAGTTGTTCGCGGTGTCGATGAAGTTCCCGCCCGCCTCGACGAACCGGTCGAGGATGGCGAAGGAGGTGTCCCGGTCCACTGAGGACCCGAACGGCAGCGCGCCGAGGCACAACACACTGGCCCGCTGGCCACCGGCGCCGCCGAGGGTGATCTGTCGCATGCGCCGAGCCTGTCGGCTGGAGCGCGCTCCAGGTCAAGCCTTGTGCGGCACCAACTTCTCCAGCACCGCCACCGCGGCCTCCGCACCGCGCTCGGCGTTCACCAGCCGACCGAGCCGTTCGGCCCGCCGGGCCATGCCCGGATCGGTGACGGCGAGGTGGATCGCCTCGGCCAGTGCCCGCGTGGTCAGCACCCGCTGTGGGATCGGCGGCGGCGCCACCCCGAGGTGGTGCATCCGCCGCGCCCACTGCGGCTGGTCCGCCACGACCGGGCAGCCGACCTGCGGCCGCCCGGCGGCCACGGCCGCCGCGCTGGTGCCGCCACCGCCGTGGTGCACCACCGCGGACACCCGGGGGAACAGCCAGTCGAACGGCACGTGGTCGACCAGCATGACCTCCGGGGGCAGCTCGTCCAGCTGCATCCCGCCCCACCCGGACACCAGCACCGCGCGCACGCCTGCCAGCCGCACCGCGTCCAGCACGGTGCGCGCCAGGCGCCGAGGGTCGCCGCCGACCGTGCTGCCGAAGGTCACGCACACCGGCGGTGCACCGGCGTGCATGAACTCCGCCAGCGCGGGCGGCGGTGTCCAGTCCGTGGCCGCGGGCAGGAACCAGTAGCCCGTGGTGTGCACGGATTCCGGCCAGTCCGGCGCGGGCGGGAACACGTGCGGGCTGAACGCGTTCAGCACCGTCGTGGGCCGCCCGTCGGGCTGACGCAGCGGGTCGTGCTGTCCCCGGCGCCGGGGCAGGCCGAGCACCTGCTCCCGCCACCGGTCGGTCGGCTTGGACAACAGTCGTCCGGACAGCCCGAGCAGTGTGTAGGTGAACCGGTTGAACGCCGGCGGCAACCAGTCCGGCACCGAGATCAGCGAACAGGGGAACGCGTCCGTCGGCACGTAGGCGGTCTGCGGCGAGGCCAGCACCGACGGAACCCGAAGCTTTTCCGCGATGTGCTGTCCGGCCGTGATCGGGTGGTGCACCACCAGGTCGGGCCCGAACGCCGCGGCCGTCCAGCTGTCCTCGAGCACAGCGGTCGCCGCGTCCTTGCCGCGCCGGAGGGCATCAAGCCAGGCCACACCAGCTTGCACCGCATCGCCTTCTCGCGAGGCCCGAAGCTCCGCGCTGTCAGCGAGCTCCACCAGGGCATCACTGATCGGCGAAAAAGGCAAATCGTGCTCGGCGACGTAGGACTCGAACCGCGCGGGCGCGGCCAGCACCGCCTTGTGTCCGGCCTGCTCAAGCGCCTTGCCGAGCGCGACGAAAGGCTGGATGTCCCCCAGCGAGCCGTAGGCCAGAAGCAGCACGTTCATCGTCGTTGCCCCGTTGCGGATCGTCGTTCCCTCAGTGTGTGGAACACAATCGGTTGCCACCGCCGATCCGGTACCCCCCAAAGTAGGAGTCCGGACCAAGTTCACGTACTCGAAACCACCCAGCGTCACTGATTTCGCCGCCATTTCCGCACGACACGGGCGGCGGTATCCCACGGTCGTGGGGTCTGGCTACGTTTGCCCAAGAAGTGGTCGGATCCTCCCCTTCGGAGGCGCTACTGTGCATGGCGAGGACGTCCCCTGGTGGCCAGGCCTGTTCCGTCCTCTGCTGCATCGCGTGGCTCCTGACGCCGACCAGCTTCAGGTGACCCGAGAGCTCCGGGTCTGGTTCGCGTTGTGCAACTCCCCCGCCGTGCCGCCGAACCGGCGGCGGGCCGAGCGCACAGCCCGGTACTGCCCCACGTGTGTGCGGTCCACGCCCAAGTTCCGCTATGTCAACCAGAATCAGGAGGCCCCTACACCCGTACATCCACCCGGCCACCGACCCCAGCCCGGCAACTCCCCGCCCGGCGACCCCCGCTACGGCGATCCTCAGCACGGCAAGCCGCAGCACGACAACCCTCAGCCCGGCCGTCCCCACCGAGGCCCGCACCCGCAGTCGAGTCGATTCCTTTCAGGCCAACCTCGACGCGGCAGGCCCGGCCCCAGCTGACCCAGCCCGCTCCGGCCAGGCGCGGCACCGCATCCGGACTCCATCGAGCCAGTCCGGGCGCAGCCGCGCCGGAGAACCGCACCGCTGGTTCAGCAGGCCCCGCCAAAACACTGACCTCGGGCCAGCAGCAGACCGCTGGCCCCCGGATCGCCGACCCGCTGGACTGTCCGAGCCAGTCCGGTCCCCGGCGCATCCGGCGCCGCGACCTCAGTCGGGCGGAACTGGGCGAAACGAGGGTTGTCACCACGCCGGACGGGGCGGGCATGCCAAGCCGGCCAAGCCGATCACCGCCGCACTCCGACGATCTCGGCACCCTGACGATCCAGGCACTGAGCCGGGCCAGGACGGCCCAGCCGCCAGACCGCCCGGGGTGGGCCAACCCGGGGCAGTCCGATCGAGCCTCCGCGAGCCGGAGCGAGGTCGGGACCGCACCGGTTCGGTCCACCGCCGTCGCCGGGTCGCTCGCAGCGGCCACGGGAGGGATCCATCCCGTGCCGCCTGAGCGGCCCAGCACCGGCGGACGCGGCAGTGATCCGGCGCGGCCGGCCCGGCATCGCCCGAGCCAGGCCGGTGCGGCGCTGACCCCCGGAGCGCGAGGTCCTCGCTCCGTTCCGGGGGTCAGACCGCGGCCCTGGCCTCGCGGGGACGACGGCGCTGGGACAGGTCCGTGATGCCCGGCGGCTGGTAGAAGCTGTCGTCGGCGTTCAGGACGGTGCCGGGGGGAACGAGTTCGTCGATGCGGTCCAGCACCTCGTCCTCGAGCACGACATCCTTGCCCGCCAACAGGTCCGCGAGCTGTTCAGGAGTGCGCGGTCCGATGATCGCCGAGGTCACCGCCGGGTGGGCGAGCACGAACGCCACCGCGAGGTGGGCCAGTGAGTGGCCCGTCTCCTCGGCGAGCTTGAGCAGCTGCCCGATCACGGCGTACTTCCGCGCGTTGGCGGGGTTCGCCGGGTCGAACATCTGCTGCTGCACCGGGTGCGCGCCTTCGGGCAGCTGGTAGCCGGGCCGGTAGCGGCCGGTGAGCCAGCCGCGGTTGAGCGGCCCCCAGGTCAGCACACCCATGCCGTAGCGAGCGCAGGTCGGCAGGACGGAGGTTTCGGCCGCACGGTTGAAAATCGAATAGGGCGGTTGCTCGGTGCGCACGCGGACATGGCCGCGCCGTTCCGACTCCCACTGCATCTCCACGATGAGCTCGGCCGGGAACGTCGAGGTGCCTACCGCGCGGACCTTGCCGGAGCGCACCAGATCCGACAGCGCGCCCAGGGTCTCGTCCAGGGCGGTGTCCTCATCGGGCCGGTGCAGCTGATAGAGGTCCAGGTGGTCTGTGCCGAGCCTGCGGAGGCTGTCCTCCACGGCGCGGACCAGCCAGCGCCGGGAGCCACCGCGCCGGTTGGGGTTCTCGCCCATCGGCAGGTGCGCCTTGGTGGCCAGGACGACGTCGTCGCGACGGCCCTTGAGGGCCTTGCCGACGATCTCCTCGGACTCGCCGTTGGAGTAGACGTCAGCGGTGTCGATGAAGTTGATGCCCGCGTCCAGGGCGGTGTGGATCATGTGTACCGACTCGTCGTGGTCGGCGTTGCCCATGGCGCCGAACATCATCGCGCCGAGGCAGTAGGGGCTGACTTTGATTCCGGTGCCGCCGAGGGTGCGCAGCTGCATGTCGTTTATCCCTCAGTTCGTGGTGGGAAGACGGATCTGCTCGATCCGAGACATCACCGTATCGGGTTACTGTATATATGCAACACCCATGTTGCGAGTTTAGGTGGAGGCGCGACTGCTGGGTATCGTCTGCCCATGTCCTTGGAGCGGCCGCTACGCGCGGATGCGGAACGCACCCATCAGGCGATCCTGCGCGTGGCCGACCACATGCTGAGTGTGGATCCGACGACGACGTTGCAGCAGATCGCCGATGCCGCAGGCGTGGCCCGCACGACCGTGCACCGCCGGTTCGCCACCAGAGAGGCCCTGGTCGCGGCGATGATTGACGCCATCATGACCCAGGTCGAGGACGCGATCAACGCCGCCCGCACGGATACCGCGCCGCCGTTGGTGGCGCTGCACCAGTTGACCGCGAACCTGGTGACGGTGAAGAGCGTGTGGCGGTTCACGCCGAGCAAGCAGGCACTGGCCGAGTCCACCGCCAGCGCCACGGAGGTGCGCGTCCGACAGAAGTCGCAGGCGCTGTTCGACCGGGTCCTCGCGGCCGGGCTGGTGGACGAGTCGGTCAGCCGGGACTGGCTGGGCCGGGTTTACCACGCCCTGTTGCTCGAGGCGGTACACGAGCACGTCGAACAGCGCACTGACGTCGACGTGCTCGCCGACCGGGTTGTCACCACGCTGTTCCACGGCTTGGGCCCCCGAGGTTGAACCGTTGGGCACGGCGGCCTGGTGGCCGCCGTGCCCACCCCCAGTTCCCCCCGCCGTCAACACTCTCGCAGCACCCGCCGGGATCCCTCCCGCCGCGAGGTGAGCGCACTCCCCCGCCGGAGTGAGCCGCGCGATCACCCGAGGCTGCGGCACCGCCGGGTGCTCGCCGCCGCGGCCACCGTGTCCAGCAGGCAGTGCAGTCCCACGGCGGTGGTGAAGTCCGGGTCCTGTGGCGTTCCGGTCCGGACCGCCCGCAGGAGTTCGGCGTACAGGCGAGCGACTCCCTGGGCAGGGCCTGCCGGAACCGCGGCCACGCCGCTCCGGTAGCTCTCCGGGACCGGGACCGCCTCCAGCGATGGGGCCGCCCCGAGCAGGGCCGCGCCGGACGTGGCGAGACCGGACGTGACGGCACCAGGCGTGGTGCCATCGGATGTCACGGCACCGGGCGTGACGGCGCCCGCCGAAGTGCCGCCGCCGGTGCGGCGGGCCAGCAGCACGGTGGACTCCTGCTCGCCGATCCGGCTCGGGGACACCAGGACCAGAGCACCGCGGCGGCCTTGGACCTCCATCCGGAAGCCGGTGCCGCCGGGCGCGCCGGCCTGCAGGTGGGCCGAGATCGCCACCCCTGACTCGAGGAGTCCTTGCACCAGGACCTGGTCCGGGGCGGGCACGCCGGGGCAGCGGGTGGTGAGGGTCGCGGACAGTTCGGCGGGCTCGCCCAGGCAGAACCGGAGGACGTCCAGGGCCTGACCGCCGTCGCCGGTGAGCAGCGGTTCGTCCACTGTGGACTCCGATGGACTCGCGGGGGCGGCGCTCAGGGTCACGCCGAGCACCTCGCCGATCTCGCCGTGGGCCAGCAGGTCACGGGCGAAGCGTGCGCCGGGGTCGGCGCGGCCGCGCAGGCCGACTACCTGGTGCCCGCCGGATCGGACGGCCAGGTCGCGCAGTTCGGCCGCGGCGCGGACGTTGGTGGACAGCGGCCATTCACAGAACACGTGTTTGCCCGCGGACAGGGCGGTGCGCACGAGCTCGTCATGGCCGGGGACCGGGCCCGCGATGGTGACCACGTCCACCTGGCGGTGGGTGGCCAGCTCGGTCGGGTCGGCGCAGACCAGGTGCGCGCCCCACTGAGCCGCCACGTCGTCGGCCGGATGGCCCGGGTCGGCGACCGCGAACAGTTCGACTCCGTGCAGTCCTCGCAGCGCGGGGAAGTGCGCGCGGGCAGCCCAGCCCCGCGCCAGTCCGTCGCCGATCACCCCGACTCGCAATGCCCTACTCATGGGTGCAGCATGCAACCTCCACTAAGCTGGAGGTCAATCCCCGAAGGCTCGGGCGGGCGGCACCGGGGCGACCATGGGCGCGGTGTCGGTGATGGGTTCGGCGCCCGCGCACAGCTTGGTCAGGTCCGCGCCGGAGACGCAACGGGCCGGGAACGCCGCCGAGTGCACCTTGCTGGTGATCTCCGGCACCGGAAGCTCGGTTTTGGAGCCGACCAGCACCAGGTTGCCGAACCGGCGTCCGCGCAGCACCGCAGGTTCGGCGACCAGCAGGACCTGAGGAAAGACCAGGCTCAGGGTGGCCACGACACGGCGGGCGAACTTCAGGCCGGGGCCGTCGGTGACGTTGACGATCACCGTGCCGTCCGGACGGAGCACCCTGGCGATGTCGCCGATGAACTCCCGGGTGGCCAGGCCGCCGGGCATGGAGGCGCGCTGGAAGGCGTCCAGCACAACAAGATCCGCCGACTCGTCACGCCGGGTGGTCACGCCCTCCCTGCCGTCGCACACCCGGACCCGCAGGGCGGGGACGTCGCGCAGCCGGAGGTGTTCGCGGACCAGGTCGATGAGTTCGCCGTCGGCGTCGAAGACCAGTTGGCGCGAACCGGGGCGGGTGGCGGCGAGGTAGCGCGGGACAGTGCAGGCGCCGCCACCGATGTGCAGTGCGTCCAGGGGCGCTTCGGGCTGGCCCAGGCAGTCGATGACGTCGCCGATGCGGCGGATGTAGTCGAACTCCAGGTGGGTGGGGTCGTCGAGGTCCACATAGGACTGGGCGACGCCGTCCACGCTCAGCAGCCAGCCGTTGGGCCAGTCCAGGTCGGCGAGCAGCTCGGCCATGCCGAACCGCACCGGGTACTGGCCGGGCACCGGTCCGCGCACAGCGCCCCGCTGCCCCTTTGGTTCCCGCCCCCGCCGCATCCAGCCCCGTCCCGATTCCCGCCCGGCCAACCCCGCAACCCTAACCCCGAGCGGGGAGAGGGCGGCGGGGCAGGGCCGAGCGGGCCGCGAGGAGAAGGGCAGGCCCAGCGGCGGGACCGGCGGAACGGGCGGGGATGGACTGATCGGGCGGGATTGAGCGGAACTGGACGGGGACGCCGCGGGACGGAACGGGGCGACCAGCGGTGAGGCGGGCGGCCAGTGGGCGGGACGGGACGGGCGGGGCGCGCGGGACCGGCCAGCGAGACGGCGGGGCGCGCGGGTGGGCTAGGTGGCGTTCGGGAACGTCGCGGTGAAGCTGGTGTTGTCGGCCGCGCCCTGGATCTTGAGCGTCGGCCTCGCGTGGAAGGGGTTCCAGCGCAGGCGGAACTCAATGGTCTTGCCGTGGTGGGTGACGGCGAGGGTGGCGGTCGCTTCCTCGTGCGGTGCGGGGATGGTGATCGTGCCGGTGACGCCCGCGTCCGTGACGTGCTGGACGTTGTCCAGGCGGATCTGGGGGTTCTCGAAGTGGATCGTGCCGCCGCGGACGCCGGGGAGCTGCTTGCGGTTGGCCTGGTAGGCGGTGTTCGGGTTGCGGCGGGCCAGGGCGTCGTTGGCGGTGCTCAACGCCACGGCCAGGGCTGTGCGGTGTTCGCGGGACAGGGCTGGGGCGTGTGGCAGGGACAGGTTGTCCGTGGTGCGGGGGAAGTGGGCTTGGGCCTGGTAGTTCTCGGCGGTGCAGGGCGGGGTGGGTTTGGCCGGGTTGGTGAGGAAGGTGCGGACGGTGTGGGCGGCGCAGGGGCTGTAGCCGTAGTTGGTGATGCTGGGGACGTGCTGGCCGAAGGGGACGATCAGGGCGCGGCCGCGGGGGACTGAGGCGGCCAGGGTGCGGGCCGCTTGGTCGGCGCCCAGGTCGAGTTGGCCGCCGATGGCGAGCAGGGGGACGTCGGGCAGCGTGGCGCCGGGCGGGATCAGCGGAGTGGGGCGCGGGGTTGGCCAGTGGGCGCACCAGTCCTCGGTCCAGCCGAAGGCGCCCATGACCTCGGCGGCGGTCACCGGGCGTTCGGGGTTGGCCTGGCGGTAGCGGGCCAGTTCCTGGCGGCGGACCTCCGGGGTGGCGGTGCGGGAGAACGGGTAGGCGCTGTCCGCGCACCAGAACGCGAAGAACGGAGCGGTGAACGGCGAGCCCCTGGGCGGCAGGGTGGGGCCGGTGGCGGCGAGGCGGTGCAGTGGGGCCGGGTCATCGGCGAGGTAGGCGGCGATGGCGGCGTTGATCTCGCGGCCGACCGAGGGTTCGCCGGGTTTGGAGATGATGTCGTTGAGGGCGAACAGGGGCAGCTTGGGGTCGGGGTGGGCGCGCAGGCGGGTCATCAGGTCCGACCAGCGGCTCGCGGGGGTGCCGGGCAGGGCGCGGCAGGCCGGGGAGGGCGCGCAGATCGCGGTGAGCTGGGTGGCGGTGACCCGCAGGCGCTCGTTGAAGGTGTCGCCGACGGCGTAGCCCTCGGCGTTCACCGGCATGGTGCTGTCGGCGATGATCGCCTTGGTGCGCAGGGGAAAGCGGACCGCGTAGGCGGTGACGTCGCGGGTGCCGTAGGAGGTGCCGTACAGGGTCAGCGCCGGGATGCCCAGGGCGGCGCGGACGGCTTCGACGTCGGTGACGCGTTGGTCGGTGGTGAAGAACTGGAGCCGGGGGCCGATGCCGTTGGTGCAGTCGGCGATGGTCTGGGGTGCGGTCAGGTCCAGGTCGGGGCAGGCGAACGGGGCGGCGCGGCCGAAGCCCCGGCGTTCCACGGCCAGCAGGTTGAACCGGGCGGACTCGGCGCCCAGGGCTCGGCGGTGGCCTTCGATGGCGCCGCCGAGAGACGAGGCCGGGCCGCCGCCGAGGGCGAGCACGGTGCCCTCGGCGGGGCGGGACTGGTCGGTGCGGGGGTGGAAGGTGAACGGGATGGGGATGCGTTCGCCGGTGGGGTCGGACCAGTTCAGGGGGAGGTCGAGGGTGCCGTCGCACTGTTGGGTCGCGGTGGCGCAGGGGTGGGTGGGGGTTGGGGTGGGTGGAGCGGCGGCAGAGGTGGAGGTGGTGGCAGCGGCAGAGGTGGAGGCCGCGACAGCCGCGAAGGTGGCAGCGGAGAAGAGGGCTGCGGCGGCGGAGCGGGAGGTAGCAGCGGTGACGGCGGCGGAGGTGGCAGCGTAGGTTGCGGCGGCAGCGGGGGTGGCTGTGGCGGCAGCGGGGGTGGCGGTGGCTGTGGTGGGGATGGTTAGGGCGAGCAGGGTTGCCGTGGTGATGGTGCGGAAGTGGTTGGGGCGCATGTGAACCTTCCCTTGGTGTGGGGTGAAAGCTAGTCACGCCAAGGGGTTCGGGGCGTCAACCCGTGGTGCCAGGTCTGGGGTGGCACCTGGGTTGCAGTCAGGGCCAGGAGTTGAGGGTGGGCAGTGGGGTGCCGTCGGCGGCGGTGACCGGGGTGGGTGGGACTCGGCCGGCCAGCCAGGCGGCGACGGCGGTGGGGGTGCCTTCGAGGGTGACCGGGTGGGGCAGGCGGGGGTGCAGGTAGGTGGTCAGGTAGGCGGTGAACTCCGGGGTCCACTCGGTTGGGGTGTAGGCCAGGGCCAGGTCGGTGGTGTGGATTTCCGCTTCGCGCCACCAGGCGAGGGCGGTGTCGAGCAGGGTGCCGTCGCGGTAGGTGACCGGGCGGGTCCAGTCGGCGGGGGTGGCCTTGTCCCAGGTGGCGTCCAGGGTGTTCAGGGCGGTGTGCAGGGTGGCGCGCAGGGTTTTGGGGGGCTGGGTGGCGCCTTGTTCGATGGCGGCGTCGCGGGCTGGGCGGCCGCCGTCGTAGACCTCGATCTGGTTCCCGGCGTAGGCGAATTCCGCCTGGCGGGTGAACGCGGCGGCGAGGTTGGCCAGGTGGGTGAGGACGTGGGCTCGGGTCCAGCCGGGGAGGGCCGAGGGGGCGTTGGTGTCGAAGGGGGTGTCGAGCAGGGCGCGGAGGCGGTTGTTGGCGGCGCGCAGGGCTTGGGCGAGGGCTGGGGGCATCGTCATGCGGGGCTCCTAATGGGTTTTTGGTAGTTAACCATTAGGGTGGGGTGGTGGACCCGGTTTTGGCGTTGGTGAGCACCGTTCGGCATGACGGGCGGGGTGGGGTGGCCGACGATCTTGGGGATCTTGACCGGTGCAGGCGGTGGTTGGCGGATCCGGCGGTGACGGAGCCGGGGCGGCTGGCGCTGGTGGGGTTGCGGCAGGCGGTGCGGTCGTTGTTCGCGGTGGTGGTGGCGCCGGAGCCGCCGAGTGCGGCGGATGCGGACCGGTTGCCCGCGGTGGCGGAGGCGGTGCGGCTGGTCAACTCCGCGGTGTTGCCGGAGCGGGTTTCGCTGGCATGGGCAGATGAGCCGGTGGTGCGCAGGGAAGCGTTGGGGGGCAACGGGATTGAGCTGGTGCTGGATGGGTTCGCGCGGGCGGCGATCACGTTCCTGGCCTCGCCGGCGCGGCTGGAGTTGCGGGCCTGCCGGGGGCCCCGGTGTGTGAAGTACTACGTCCGCGCGCATCCCCGGCAGGGGTGGTGCTCGCCCGCGTG
The DNA here is from genome assembly GCF_023897065.1 of Crossiella sp. SN42. Classification (GTDB taxonomy): domain Bacteria; phylum Actinomycetota; class Actinomycetes; order Mycobacteriales; family Pseudonocardiaceae; genus Crossiella. The sequence goes on along the minus strand of NZ_JAMHIV010000051.1, from coordinate 19,122 downwards.
CGGCAACCGGGCCAGGGTCAGCAGGCACTACCACCGGCACGTGGACTGAGGGTGGGCGTGTCACCAGCGGCGGCGGTGCGTAACCTCGGAGGGTGCGTGCGGAGTTGTTGGACCCGATCGCGCTGCGGACCTTCGTGTCAGTGGTCGAGCACGGGTCGTTCACCGGGGCTGCCGCGGCCGGCGGCTACACCCAGTCGGCAGTGTCCCGCCAGATGGCGGCGCTTGAAGACCTCTGTGGCGTGGAACTGTTCGCCCGGATCCCCCGCGGCGTTCGCCTGACCCCCGCCGGGGAGTACCTGCTCCCCCATGCCCGGTCCCTGCTGGACCGGCTCACCGACACCGCGCGGGCGCTGGACGCGATGCGCACCCTGGACGCGGGCTGCCTGCGGGTCGGCGCCTTCGCCACCGCCAACGCGGCCCTGCTGCCGGGCGCGCTGTCCCGGTTCCGGGCGGCCCATCCCAAGATCACACTGACCCTGCGCGAGGGCACCACCGAGCGCCTGCTACCCATGGTGGAGGCCGGGGACCTCGACCTGGCCGTGGTCAGCACGCACAAGCGGCCCAGTCTGGAGGTGCCGGGCGCGGAGCTGCTGCCGGTGCTGGACGATCCGCTGCTGGTGGCGCTGCCGGTGACACACCGGCTGGCCGGCCGGCGCCGGGTGCCGCTGGGCGAGCTGGCCGGGGAGAGCTGGATCGTGGCGGACACCCCGCAGGCGGTGGGCGCGCTGAACGCGACCTGCGCGAGCGCCGGGTTCACCCCGGACACCCCGCTGCGGGTGGCCGAGTGGATGGCGAAGCTGAGCCTGGTCGCCGAGGGGCTCGGGGTGGCCATCGTGCCCGGCATCGCGGCCGGGCGGACACCGGCGGACGTGGTGCTGCGGCCGATCACGCCGGAGCCGCCGCGCCGGTCGGTGTGCCTGGCGGTGCCCCGGCACGCCCGGCGCTCCCCCGCGGTGCTGGCCTTCCACGCGGAGCTGCGGGCCAGCGCGGCCGAGTTGCGCCAGGCCAGCTAGCCGAGCCTGCGGCCCAGGTCGTCCAGGCCGTTCCAGGCCGCGCAGGCGCCGTAGACGATGATGAAGGCCAGCGGCTGGGCCAGGATGGCGGTGACGTCCACGGCGGCCGGGGCGACCGTGTAGACGTCGCCGAGCTGCACCGAGGTGGGCACCGAGTACCAGAAGCCGGTGAACAGCCCGCCCATCAGCGTGGCCAGGTAGGCCGCCAGCGCGGAGCCCGCGGTGGCGCCGATCATCACCACCGGTCCCCTGCGCCTGCGCAGCAGCCACACCACCGCGCCGGTGATCGCGCCCGCGGCCAGGGTGAGCAGCAGGAACACCGCCAGCGAGTCGAACTGGTGGTTGGAGTCGCCGGGCAGCGCCGGGGTGCGGCCGTTGGTGGCGACCTGGCGCTGGATCGGCGGGGCCAGCAGCGACCACAGGAACGCCACCGGGATGCCCAGCAGCGAGATCAGCGAGGCCATGCTGATCGCGGGCAGCAAATCGGCCTTGACCACCACCCTCGGGATCGGCCGGGGCAGCACGTAGGGCAGGTACGCCTCTTCCGGCAGCTGCCCGACCCCGCCGGGCTGGATCCGCACCGGGTCCGCGCGACCGGGCAGCGGCGGCTCGTTCATCACAGTCGTCCTCCCTGGCCGCCCTCGGTGGACCCGTGCGCGCTGCACTTGGCCGACCAGCCGGACGGGCTCACCTGCACGATCATCCGCCGCGCGCACTGGGGGCAGTACCGGGGCGGGTCGATGGCCCGCCTGGCCACGCAGCTCCGGTGTTCGCCCTCGTTGTCCGGCTTGCCGCAGATATCGCAGAACAGGGCGGTGGCAGGGGTGTCAGAAAGTGTCATTGAGCGCCTTGATCGGCATGTTCAGCTCTTCCAGCATGTCCAGGTCGGAGCTCGCCGGGCGGCCGAGGTTGGTCAGGTAGTTGCCGACGATGATCGCGTTGATGCCGCCCAGCATGCCCTGCCGGGTGCCCAGGTCGCCGAAGGTCAGCTCGCGGCCGCCGGAGAAGCGCAGGATGGCGCGGGGCATGGCCAGGCGGAACGCGGCGACGGTGCGCAGCGCGTCCGAGCCCTCCACGATCGAGAAGTTCTCGTACGGGGTGCCGGGCTGCGGGATGAGGAAGTTCATCGTGCACTCGTCCGGGTTCACCTCGGCCAGCTGGGCGGCGAACTCGGCGCGCTGCTCGACGGTCTCGCCCATGCCGATGATGCCGCCGCAGCAGACCTCCATGCCCGCCTCGCGCACCATCCGCAGGGTCTCCCAGCGCTCTTCCCAGGTGTGCGTGGTGACCACGTTCGCGAAGTGCGACTTCGCCGTCTCCAGGTTGTGGTTGTACCGGTGCACGCCCATCGCGACCAGCTCGTCCACCTGCTCCTGGGTGAGCATGCCGAGCGAGCAGGCGATCTGGATGTCGATGCCGGCCGCGCGGATGGCCTCGATCCCGGCCTTGACCTGGGAGAGCAGCCGCTTGTCCGGTCCGCGCACGGCGGCCACGATGCAGAACTCGGTGGCGCCGGTGGCCGCGGTCTGCTCGGCCGCCTTGACCAGGCCGGGGATGTCCAGCCAGGCCGAGCGCACCGGCGAGGGGAAGCGGCCGGACTGGGAGCAGAAGTGGCAGTCCTCGGGGCAGCCGCCGGTCTTGAGGCTGACGATGCCCTCGATCTCGACCTCGGGACCGCACCAGGCCATCCGCACCTCGTGCGCGAGCTGGAGCAGGTCGCCGAGGCGCTCGTCGGGCAGCTGGAGCGCGGCCAGGATCTGCGCCTCGGACAGGCCCTCGCCGCGGTTGAGCACCTGCTCCCGCGCGACGATGAGGATGTCCCGGTCGCCCGCCTCGGTTGTGGTGGCCTGTTCGGCGGCTGTGGTCACCGTGTGTTCCTTCCGATGGACGCTCGGTCGGCTTGCCATCCTGCCTTACCGATGCCGGAGTGTGCTGAGGTACATCTCACTGTTCCGGGGCGGATTCATCCCTTCTGGGGGAACGGATTCGATCCAGGCGACCGCGGGTCACCGTGGCGAGCACGGCCAGTGCGGCCAGGCCGAGCAGGCACCAGCCGACCACGCGCACGCCGCCGGGCGGGTTGGCCGCGATCAGCAGCAGCACGCCGGGTGCGATGAGCAGCACCAGGACCAGGCCGAGGCAGCCGAGGTCCAGGCGGCCGCGGGCCTCGCCGAGGCCGAGTGCGGCGGCGGTCGCGGCGGCGGCCAGTGCCAGCAGCGCGGCGCCGGCCACGGCCGCCCAGACTCGGCCGGAATGGCTGCGCGCGGGGTCGAAGGCGGCCAGCCAGAGCAGGGACAACCCGGGCAGGGCGAGCAGGCCGACCGCGGCCAGCGAGCAGCCGATCCGGTTCGCCCTCGGCACCGGCTCGTTGGCCGATGCGGGCCTGGGCAGGTGGCTGACCTGGCCGTTCGCCGGTTCGGCCGGTTCGTCCTGCTCGTCGGGGCCGCCGCGGTTGAGCACCGCGCCGAGCATCACCAGCACGCCGAGGACGACCAGGCCCCAGCCGGTGATGCGGATGCCGGCGCCCTCGGCGAGCAGGGCCAGCAGCAGGCCGGGCACGGTGAGCAGCGGCAGGCCCAGCGCCACGCAGCCGAGGTCGTAGCCGGGGCGTTTGCCGTCGCCGACGTCCAGGGTGACCAGCAGTCCGGCCACGGTGGCCACCAGCAGTGCGGCCGCGCCGACGGTCTGCCAGACCCGGACGTCGGGTTCCGCGCCGCCGAAGATCACAGCCCACACCAGGTAGGCGGCCGGTCCGCCGAGCAGCACCAGCAGGACGGCCGCGCAGCCGGGCGACTTGCGGGCCGGGGGCCGCGGCATCAGGTCAGCCCGTGCCGGACGGTGAACTCGGCCGCGTCGAACTCCCCGCCCAGCGCGGGCGCCAGGCCGCGGCGGGCCAGCACCAGGAAGTCCTCCTCGTGGCACTTGCCCGCGCCCTCGGGCAGCACGCCGAGCAGCGGCACGCCGGTGACCTCGGGCAGGTCGGCCAGGTTGTGCCGGGCGGCCAGGCCGGGCTGGTGCGGCCAGCTGCCCACCACCAGTCCCTGGCAGGTCAGGCCGCGGCGGCGCAGCGCCTCCACGGTGAGCGCGGCGGTGTTGAGCACGCCGAGCCCGGCCGAGGCGACCACCAGCACCGGCGCGCCCAGCGCCCAGGCGGCGTCGGCCAGGGTGCTGCCCGCGTGGTCGAAGCGGACCAGCAGGCCACCGGCGCCTTCCAGCAGCACCAGGTCGTGTTCGGCGTCCAGGCCCGTTGCCGAGGCGGCGATCTGGGCAGGCCGGACCGGGGGCAGCCCGGCGGCGCGGGCCGCGGTGGCGGGGGCCAACGGTTGTGGGTAGCGGGCGAGCTCGCGCGCGGTGACGGGACCGGCGAGGCGGACCACCTCGTCGATGTCACCCGGTTCGGTCGGCCCGACCCCGGTCTGCGCGGGCTTGAGCACGGCGACCCGCCTGCCCTGCGCCCTGGCCAGCGCGGCGACGGCGGCGGTGACGACCGTCTTGCCGACCTCGGTCCCGGTTCCAGTGATCACCAGCACGGTCACGTCTGTGCACGCTACTCAAGCGTCCGGGCGGGCCCGATCGGGGGAGGGTCAGCCGGCGGCCGCCGCGGCGCGCAGGGCGGCGGTGATCCGCTGGACGTCGTCGTCGGTGCTGACATACGGCGGCATCGCGTAGACCAGGTCGCGGAACGGGCGCAGCCACACGCCCTCGCCGACCGCGGCTTCGGTCGCGGCCAGCATGTCCACCGGATGGTCGAGCTGGATCACTCCGATGGCGCCGAGCACGCGCACATCGCGCACCCCGGGTAGCGCGCTCGCCCCGGCGAGCCCCTTGCCGAGACCGGTTTCGATCCGCCGGACCTCGGCCGCCCAGTCCTGGCTGAGCAGCAGCTCCAGCGAGGCGTTGGCCACCGCGGTGGCCAGCGGGTTGCCCATGAAGGTGGGGCCGTGCGCGAGCACCGGCAGCTCGCCCTTGGCGATGCCCTCGGCGATCCGCTCGGTGCACAGGGTGGCGGCCAGGCTGAGGTAGCCGCCGGTCAGGGCCTTGCCGAGGCACATCACGTCCGGGCTGACGCCGGGGTGGTCGGCGGCGAATAGCGCGCCGGTGCGGCCGAAGCCGGTGGCGATCTCGTCGAAGACCAGCAGCACGTCATGGGTCAGGCACAGCTCGCGCAGCACGTGCAGGTAGCGCGGGTTGTGGAAGACCATGCCGCCCGCGCCCTGCACCACCGGCTCGACGATGACCGCGGCGAGCTGGTCGGCGTGCTGCTCGATCGTGTCGGCCAGGTGCTGCACGTAGCGGGGGTCGATGTCGGTGTCGAAGCCGCGCGGCGGGGCGTCGGCGAAGACCTGCTCGGGCAGCACGCCGCGCCACAGCGAGTGCATGCCGCCGTCGGGGTCGCACACGCTCATCGGCTGGAAGGTGTCGCCGTGGTAGCCGCCGCGCCAGGTGAGCAGCCTGCGCTTGTCCGGGCGGCCGAGGGAACGCCAGTACTGCAAGCACATCTTGACCGCGACCTCGACCGAGACCGAGCCGGAGTCGCAGAGGAAGACGTGCTGGAGCGGCGCGGGGGTGATCTCGACCAGCTTCTGCGCCAGCCGGATCGCGGGCTCGTGGGTGAGGCCGCCGAACATGACGTGGCTGAGCTTGTCCACCTGCGCGCGCACCGCGGCGTCCAGCACGGGGTGGCGGTGGCCGTGGATGACCGCCCACCAGGAGGACATGCCGTCGATCAGCTCCCGGCCGTCGGCCAGCCGCAGCCGCACGCCCTGGGCGGACTCGACCAGCAGCGGCTCCTGGGTGCCGGGCATCGGGCCGTACGGGTGCCAGACGTGTCTGCGGTCGAGGTCGAGGAGTTCGCGGCTCACGTCCGGCACCCTAACCAGCCCGCGCGGCGAGTAGTTCGGGTGCGAGCAAGCGCACTGCGCCCGGTTCCACCGCGATCAGTCCGTCGGCGGCCAGGGCGCGCAGCGCGCGGTTGACGGTGACCCTGGACAGGCCGAGGTGTTCGCCGAGGCCCTGTTGCGCGCCGGGCAGCAGCACCCTGGTGTCGCCGTCGGCGCTGGTGAGCAGCCAGGCGGCGATGCGGGCGGCCGCGTCGGCGCCGTGCGTGCGGACCAGGTCGTCCTGGCGGGTGCGGACCTGGGCGGCGAGGTGGGCGAGCACGTGGCGGCGGGCGGCGGGCACGTCGTCAAGCAGCGTGAGCAGCTCGGCGGCGGGCAGCAGCAGGAGCTCGGCGCGGGTGGCCGCGGTCCAGGTCGCGGTGTGGCCGCCGCCGTCGAGCACCGCGGTCTTGTCCACCGCGCAGGGTCCGGCGAACTCGCCGAGGCGCAGCCGTCTGCCGTCCGCGGTGTCCCGGCTCGCGGTGAGCGCGCCGGTGCGCACCACGATGAGCGCAGTGGCGGGTTCGCCGAAGCGGGCCACGGTCTCCCCCGCCGCGACGGTGCGGGCGCGGGCACTGGCGCGCAGCCGGTCCAGGCGGGCGCGGTCCAGCCCGGCGAACAGCGGCACACCGGCCAGGTCGGTCATGGCGGCAGTATCACGTGATACAGCGCCGGATGCCCGCTCGCCCGCAGGCTGTCGGCATGATCGTGGTTGAGCTCGTCTTCACCGATGACCCCCGCCGCCTGGCCGCCCGGCCCGCGCACCGGGAACGCCTGGCCGAGCTGCGCGCGGCGGGCAAGCTGGTGCTGGCCGGTCCGTGGGCCGATGACTCCGGCGCGCTGCTGCTCTTCGACGCCGAGGAGCCGGAGCTGGCCCGGATCATGGCGGCCGATCCCTACTACCGCACGCCGGGGGTCAGCGTCCGGCTCCGGCGCGAGTACCGTCCACTGTGGACACTCAAGGGGTGACGCGGGCGTTCTTGATCAGCTGTGGCCGGGCCGCCATCCGCCGGTGCAGGATCTCGGCGAAGGCGTCCACCTCCTTGAGCGGGAACAGGATGGTGCCCCGGCGGCCCTGCACCTGTAGCACCCGGCCCGGCGGCAGCGAGGCTCCCCCGCTGCCGTCCGGCTTGCTCAGCGCGCGGCGGGCCGGGGCGAGGGTCTCGGAGACCTCGATCACCGTCACCTGCTCGATCTGCTTGAGCAGCAAGGAAACCTCCTGGCCCGAGCCGCCCTGGTTCCAGCGCAGCTCGGTCAGTTCCAGCCGGAGCTGGCCGGTGATCCCGTTCAGCTCGGGGTGCAGCACGAACCCGGTCTCGCCGAGGTCGGGGCCGTACGGGGTGAGGAACGCGCGCCTGGCCCGTCCGGCGAGCACTCCGGCGCAGGTGGGCAGCACGACGCACAGGGTCAGCACCAGCGGCCACACCCACCACTGGATCGGCGACCAGTAGCCGGTGGCCGGGAGCAGGGCGAAGCAGACCAGCGCGGTGATCCAGAACGCCCGCCGCGCCCAGGCCTTCGGCGTGAGCCACCACTCCGGCCTGCGAGTCAGCGCCCAGATGAAGCCGGCCAGCGGGCCGCCGGTGATGATCACCAGGCCGACCGCCGAGTCGGCCCGCAGGGTCAGGCCGAAGATCACCAGCGTGAGCACCAGGGCGGCGGCGAAGCCGGGGACGATCACGTAGGCGAGCACCAGCAGCGGCTGGGCGCGCAGCCAGCGCAGGCGGAGTTCGGCCTCGCTGGCCGGGGTGGACGGGCCGGGCGGCTTCGCGGAGATCACGGCATGGGTTTACCAAACCCGGCTGCCCCGCGCGTCCGGAACGGCCAACTCGGTGTCCAACAACGGCCAACCCGCGGTCAGGGGGAGCTGGGAGAGTGGCTGGGAGCCTGCTAGCTGCGGCGGAGCACCGGGTGGTCGCGGTGCGCGGGCCGGACGCCGGGATCACCGCGAGCGTGGACTTCGGGACGGCGGACGGGTCGGGTGACGCTGTCGGTGCACCGGGCGTGGTTCCACTGGCAGCGGCGGGACACCCAGCAGGAGCGGGACACCCAGTTCGCGCTGATCACCGGCTGATGGTCAACTTCCACGGCTCGACCATCCCGCACGGGCTGGCCCGCACCTGCTCACCATGGAGGCGGCATCGCCACCGGCCCGGCCACCGCGCGATCGCCTGCCGGGCCACCGCGGGCCGCACCAGATGTCACCAGCCGGTGCCACAGCCGCCGGTGACCAAGTTGACCGTCAGCCCTGGCGAAGCCGGGGACTTGGTAGCGCGCAACTGTCGGTGGGCGCGACCGGGGCGCGCACGCTGACGCTGCGGGTCACCGACGGCGGCGACGGCCGCAACTTCGACCACGCGGACTGGGCCGAGGCCAGGCTGCCCTGCTGAATGTCCACAAAGGACGGTGGCGCGCCCGCTGGGGACACGCCACCGTCGTTGTGGTGGATGCGGATCAGCCGTTCGGGCGGACCGGCAGCTCGATCAGCGAGCGGATCAGCACGCTGCTGCGGTAGTTCAGCTCCTCCGGCGGCACGGCCAGCGTGAGCTCGGGGAAGCGGTCCAGCAGGCCGCCGATCGCGGTGATCGCCTCCAGCCGGGCCAGTGGCGCGCCCACGCAGTAGTGGATGCCGTGGCCGAAGCCGAAGTGGCCGCCGAGCACCCGGTCGATGTTCAGCTCGTCCGGGTTCTCGAACTTGGTGGCGTCCCGGTTGGCCGAGCCCAGGCCGACCAGCAGCAGCTGGTTCGCGGGCACGGTCACCTCGCCCAGGGTGAGCGGCTCGGTGGTCATCCGGATGGTGCCGGTGATCACCGGGCCGTCGTAGCGGAGCAGCTCCTCGACCGCGTTGTGCAGGCGCTCGGGCTTGGCCCGCAGGGCGGCCAGCTGGTCGGGATGGGTGAGCAGCGCGCGCATCCCGTTGCCGATCAGGTTCGCCGTGGTCTCGTGCCCGGCCACCAGCAGCAGGAAGGCCATCGCGACCAGCTCGCCCTGGCTCAGCGAGTCGCTGTCCTCGCTGACCTGGATCAGGTCGGAGAGCATGTCGTCGGTGGGCGTGGCCCGCTTGTCGTCGATCAGCCGCACCAGGTACATGGCCAGGTCCTGGCTGTCCTTGGCCTGCTGTTCCGGTGCGATGTTGTTGCCCAGCAGCGAGTTGGACCAGCGGCGGAAGTCGGCCTGGTCGGCCTCTGGCACGCCGAGCAGCTCGCAGATGACCGTGACCGGCAGCGGGAAGGCCAAGGTCTCCATCAGGTCGACCACCTCGCCACCGGCGGCCACCCGGTCCAGCAGCTCGGTGGTGATCTGCTCGATCCGCGGGCGCAGCTGCTCCACCCGGCGCGGGGTGAACGCCTTGGCCACCAGCTTGCGCAGCCGGGTGTGCTGCGGCGGGTCGCTGTTGAGCATGTGGCCGGCCAGCTGCTCGGTGAACTGCGGGGTGCCCTCCGGCGCGTCCTTGAGGATCAGCTCGCGCATGGCGCTGGCGTCCTTGCTGACCTGTGGCGCGGTCAGCGCGATCTTGACGTCCTCGTACCTGGTGACCACCCACATGTCGAACGAGCGGTTGGGCATCGAGGTCCGGTGCACCGGCAGCTGCTGCCGCAGCCGGGCGTAGATCGGGTACGGGTCCTTCATGTACGCGTCGTCGAACATCTGCAGCTCCGGCAGCGGTTCCGCCGCCGCGGTGTCAGTGCCCATCCGGCCCTACTCCCCACTCGATACCGGGGTTCACATACGTCACCGTATTGTGAACATTGTTAACTCCGCTAAGCCGACCTTACTCCGCCCAACGTGTGCGTCCAGGCGAAAGTTCCTGACGGTATACACATAACCACCGTGGCTCACTAACGTGTGAGCGTGCCTCCGACGTCACCTCGCCGCACCGTCCATGTCGTCCCGCACACGCACTGGGATCGCGAGTGGTACGAGCCGTTCCAGCGGTTCCGGTTGCGCCTGGTGGACCTGCTGGACGAGGTGCTGCCGCGACTGGCCGCCGATCCCGAGCTCCGGTTCACCCTGGACGGGCAGACCGCCGCGGTGGACGACTACCTGGAGATCCGGCCCGCCGCGCTCGGCCAGGTACGCGAACTGGTGGCGCGCGGGCAGCTCGCGGTCGGCCCGTGGCGGGTGCTCGCGGACTCCTTCCTGTGCTCCGGCGAGAACCTGGTGCGCAACCTGGAGATCGGGTTGGCCCGCTCGGCCGAGCTGGGCGGCGCGATGCCGGTGGCCTACCTGCCGGACCAGTTCGGGCACGCGGCGCAGCTGCCGCAGCTGTTGCGCGGCTTCGGTTTCCGGCAGGCCTGCCTGTGGCGCGGAGTTCCGTCCACAGTGGACAGCAACGGCTTCTCCTGGGTGTCGCCCGACGGTTCGGCGGTGCGCACCGAGTACCTGCCCGGCGGCTACGGCAACGCGGCGGTGTTGTTCACCGACCCCTCGGCCACCAGGGGCCGGGCCGAGGACTTCGCCGAGCGGATGCGCGACTGGTTCGGCGCGGACGAGGTGCTGGCCATGTACGGCGCGGACCACGGCGCACCGCTGCCCTCGCTGACCGAGCAGGTCAGGGCGGTCAGCGCGGCGGAGGGCCCGGTCACCCTGCGGCTGGCCACCCTGACCGAGGCGCTGGCCGGGCGGGAGGTGGACGTGGCCGGGCTGACCGAGGTGCGCGGCGAGCTGCGCAGCCACGCGCGGGCGAACCTGCTGCCCGGGGTGCTCTCGGTGCGCGCGCCGGTGAAGCAGGCGATGGCCGCCGCCGAGCGGATGGTGCAGCGCTACGCCGAACCCCTTGCCGCACTGTGGTTCCCGGCCGCGGCCCGGCCCTTCGCCGAGATGGCCTGGCAGCGACTGGTGGACGCCTCCTGCCACGACTCGGTGACCGGCTGCGGCGCGGACAGCACCGCGGCCCAGGTGGCGGGCCGGATCGCCGAGGCCGAGCAGCTGGGTTCGGCGGTGCGGGACCGGGTGGTGGACGCGCTGGCGACCCGCGCGCCGGGGGACGCGGTGCTGGTGGTGAACCCCAGTCCGTGGCCCCGGCAGGACGTCGTGCGGGTGTCCGCGATCGCGCCGGAGGACTGGGACGCCGTGGCACTTCAGCTGCCGGACGGGCGGCTGGCGGCGACCCAGGAGGTCGAGCGGCCGGAGCGGGTGCTGCTGGCCGCGGAGTTCCCGGCGGCCGAGGTCGCCGAGGCGGTGCGGCGGCGGACCTTCGGCCAAGTCATGTACGACCGGGCAGTCCAACGGGCAGTCATCGGGGCAGGCGCGGTGGAGTTCGCGGTGGGGCGGCTGGGCGATCCGGGCTACGACGTGGAGCGCTTCGCGGCCGAGCTGGCGGCGCGGGCGGCCGAGCACCCGGTGTGGTCGCTGCGGGTGGTGGACGAGCCCAAGCGCGAGCTGCTGGCCGCGGTGCCGGTGCCCGCGCTGGGCTGGACCACGGCGCGACCGGTGGCCGGCGCCGCACCCGTCGACCATCCGGTGTCCATTGTGGATGGAGTGCTGAGCAACGGCCTGGTCTCGGTGACCGTGCTCGACGACGGCACGCTGCGGATCGAGGACCCCGACGGCCTCGCGCTGGAGGGGGTCGGGCGGATCTGCGACGGCGGGGACGCCGGGGACAGCTACAACTACGGCCCGCCAGTGGCCGACCTGCTGGTGCACGAGCCGGTGGCCATCCTGGTCTGCCCGGACGCGCCCGGCCCCCTGGTAGGCGGGTTCACCGTGTACCGGACCTACGAGTGGCCGACCGGGCTGGCCGATGCCGCCGGATCGGCGCGGGCGGCGGGCACGGTGGCCACCGAGGTGTCCATGGCGGTGGAGCTGCGGGCCGGGGAACCCTTTGTGCGGCTGGAGCTCCGGTTCGAGAACCGCAGCCGGGACCACCGGGTGCGGGTGCACCTGCCGGTCGGGCCGGTCACCGGATCGCGGGCCGAGGGCCAGTTCGGCGTGGTGGCGCGCGGGCTGACCAACGAGGGCGGCAACGGGGAGGCGCCGCTGCCGACCTTTCCCGCCTCCGGGTTCGTCGCGGCCGGTGCGGCCACGGTGTTGCTGGAGCAGGCCACCGAGTACGAGGTGACCGGCGGGGAGCTGGCGCTGACCGTGCTGCGGTCGGTGGGCGCGATCAGCCGGAACCTGCACCCGCTGCGGGCCGAGCCCGCCGGGCCGACCACCCCGATCCCCGGGGCGCAGGAGCTGGGGTCGCGGGTGGCCCGGTTCGGCATCGCGGTGGGGACGGAGCGCTCGGACGCCGAGGTGATGGGGCTGGTGGAGCGGTTCACCCTGCCGCTGGTGAGCGCGGCCGGGACCGGGACCGCCGAACTGGCCGAGGCGACCGGACTGCGCGTGGAGGGCGCGGTGCTGAGCGGGTTGCGGGAGCGGGACGGCGAGCTGGAGCTGCGGCTGGTCGCCTACTCCGTCGAGCCGGTGCCTACCGTGCTGCGGCTGCCCGGCCTGGTCAGCGCGCGGGTGACCGACCTGGCCGGGAACCCGTTGGCGAAACTGGACGTCGCCGAGGACGCGGTGGAGTTGTCCTTGCGGGGCTGGGAGATCATGACCGTGCGGCTCGGTCAGGGGTTGCCGCAGAGGGAGATCACGCCGCCCTCGTGATCGGTGAGCACGTGACCGCCAGGACCGGCGGCGGGCAGTCTGCCCTCGGTCCTGGCCTCGCGGCGGCTGCCGTCCGGACCGTAGAGCAGCGCGCCCGAGGCGCCCACCATGATCAGCTCGCCGTCGACCGGGAGCAGCACCGGGGCGTCCACGTCGGCGCTGATCGCGGTGCGGCCCGCGCGCAGGGCATCCAGGGCGGCCGTGGCCAGTTCCGTTGGGCCGTAGGCGTTCTCGTCCACGGCGAGCCAGGTGGTCGGGTTGCCGGGCTCGGCGTCGGTTCCCCTGCCGTGCCAGTCGCTGCCGCCGACCGGGGTGACGTGCATGCCCCAGGACCGCCACCAGGCCAGCGGGCCGCCCCAGGTCCGGCTCCACCAGCTGGAGTGCCAGATCTCGGCCAGCGGTGGACGTTCCGGCATCGGGTCCCGCCAGGAGCAGTCGCCGGAGAGCGGGTGGTTGATGGACAGCAGTCCGCCGCGATCCCGCACCGCGGTCAGCCACTCGGCCGGTGGTCGCCGGAAGTCGATCCAGCCGATGTCGCCGAAGGCGTTGGCGTGGCCGGAGTCCGTGGTGACCTCCTGGCCGGGGATCAGCGCGATGCCGTACCGGTTGCCCATTTCGGCCAGCTCGGCGTGGTGGGCCACGGTGTTGTGGTCGGTGACCGCCAGCGCGGACAGGCCGTTGGACACCGCCAGCGCGGCCAGTTCCGGCACGGTCAGCTGACCGTCGGAGTGCAGGGTGTGCGCGTGCAGGTCGGCCGGGATCCAGCGCAGGCCCGCACTGGCCGGGAGGTGCCGGGGCGGGCGTGGCGCTGGGGCCAGCGGGGCCGGGCGCTCGACCTCGACGAAGGCCGGGCCGAGGGTCACCTCGACCTGGGCGTGCGCGCCCTCCGGCGGAATCCGGTGCAGGCCAAGGACAATCCGCCACTCCCCTGGTTCGAGCTCGCCGGGCAGGTAGCCGGGAGTGGCGGCCTCGGGACCGATGGCGAAGCGGCGGCGGGCCGAACCGGACCAGCCGCGCCAGCCGGTCGGTCCGGCACAGCCGATGTCCAGGATCGCCGGTTCCGCGTAGGTCAGCTCGACGGTGACCCCCGCGCAGCCGGGCGGCACCTCGAACGGGAGCTCCAGCCACCGGCTGGCCGAGCGCAGCTCCCTGGTGATCAGTCCACTGTGGACGATCACGCGAGCACCGGTTCCGGGCTGAGCAGCAGGCCGCCGGCGTCGAAGAGCAGCAGCCTGCTGGGTTCGGGCACCGCGGTGACCGTGCTGCCTACCGGTGGCTCGTCCTGCTCCGGCACGGTGACCCCGACCAGCAGGCCGCCCGCGCATTCCAGCGACACCAGCGAGCTCACCCCGAGGTTCTCCACCGTCGACACCACGCCAGTGATCCCGCCGGTTGTGCCCTGCGGGGCGAGTCGCAGGTACTCGGGGCGGATGCCCGCCGTGACCTGGTCGCCGTCGGACACGGCCAGACCCAGGGGCCGACCCAGCCGCGCATCCGCCACCTCCACCTCGTCACCGACAACTACCGCGGGCAACAGGTTCATCGGGGTGGACCCGATGAAGTTGGCCACGAACACACTCGCCGGCCGCTGGAACACCTCGCGCGGGCTGCCCAGCTGCCGGATCTTGCCGGACTCCATCACCGCGATCCGGTCGGCCAGGGCCAGCGCCTCGGCCTGGTCGTGGGTGACGAAGACCGTGGTGATGCCCAGTTCCCGTTGCAGCCGCTTGAGGAACGTGCGCGCCTCCAGCCGCAACCTGGCGTCCAAGTTGGACAGTGGCTCGTCCAGCAGCAGCACCCGCGCGCCCATCGCGATGGCGCGGGCCAGCGCGACCCGCTGCTGCTGGCCGCCGGAGAGCTGGCCGGGACGGCGTTCCAGCAGCCCGGCCAGGCTCAGCCCGTCCGCGGTGGACTCGGCCACCTTCCGCTGCGCCGCCTTGTTCTCCCCGCGCACCCGCAGCGGGTAGCCGATGTTCTCCGCCACCGTCATGTGCGGGAACAGCGCGTAGTCCTGGAACACCATGGCCACCCCGCGCTTGCCGGGCTCGGCCGAGGTGACCTCCTCGCCATCGATGGTGATCGACCCCGCACTGGAGGACTCCAGTCCGGCGATGGTGCGCAGCAGCGTGGTCTTGCCGCAGCCGGAGGGGCCGAGCAGGGCGAAGAACTCGCCGTCGGCGATGCGCAGGTCGAGCTCGTCCACCGCGCGCACCCCGTTGGGGTACACAGTGGACAGTCCGGTGATGCCGATACCCGCCATCAGCTCTTGATCCCTCCGTGGAAGCGGAACCCGTAGCGTTTGCTGACGACCAGGTACAGCAGCACCACCGGTATCGAGTACAGCAGTGAGAACACCGGGATCACGGTGAGGTTCGCGCTGCCGCCCTCGTCCTGCAGGGTGCGCAGCAGCACCGCGGCCGGCTGCGCCTGGACATCGCGCAGCAGCAGGAACGGCAGCAGGAAGTTGCCCCAGGCGTTGACGAAGGCCCACACCAGGATGGTCGCGATCCCCGGCCGCGCCACCGGCAGCACCACGTGCCGCAGCACCTGCCCCGGCGAGGCGCCGAAGACCCTGGCCGACTCCTCGTAGGAGCGCGGCACCGAGTCCATGAAGTCCTTGAGGATGAAGATGGCCGCGGGCAGCATGCCGCCGGCGATCACCAGCGCGGTGCCGTACTGGGAGTTGATCAGGCCGAGCTGGAACATCATCACGAAGATGGGCACCATCGCCGCGGTGCCGGTGACCACGCTGGAGAGCAGCAACAGCAGGTACAGCAACAGGTCCCGGCCGGGGATGCGCACCCTGGACAGGGCGTAGGCGGCCAGTGCCGCGCACACCGTGGTCACCGCGGTGGCGATCCCGCACAGGATCAGCGAGTTCAGCAGCGAGGACAGCGTGTGCGGGTGCTCCAGGGTCTTGCCGACGTTGTCCAGCGTCCAGTCCGGCCAGCGCAGGCCGAGGCCGGGGCGGGCGTCGAAGGGCGCGCTGGCCAGCCACAGCATGGGCACCGCGAAGAAGAACAGCACCACCGCGATCAGCGTGTAGAAGCCGATGCGCCGCACCAGGAACCTCACGCTCATGCCCGCCTCCGCAGCAGCCGCAGGTACAGCCCGGCCACCAGCAGGTTCGCCAGCAGCAACAGCAGCGAGATGGCCGAGGCGTAGCCGAGCTGGCCGCCTTCGAGGGCCTGCCGGTAGATGAACACCGGCAGCGTCTCCGAGGCGTGGTTGGGCCCGCCCGCGGTGAGCAGGAACGGGGTGAAGTCGTTGGCGGTCCACAGGCTGATCAGCAGCGTGTTGGTCAGCACGTGCCCGCGGATGTGCGGGAACACCACGTCCCGCACGGTCTGCCAGCCGTTCGCGCCGACCAGCTTCGCCGTCTCCAGCTGGGAGGGCGGCACCGCGGCCAGCGCGGAGGAGTAGAGCAGCATGGAGAACGCGGTGCCCCGCCAGGTGTTGAACAGGATGATCGAGATCAGCGGGTACTGCACCAGCCAGGCGGTGCCCTCGTTGGCCAGCAACAGGTTCAGCGTGCCGCCGTCCCGGTCCAGCACGGCGATCCAGAGGAAGGCGACCACGGTGCTGGGCAGGATCCAGGCCAGCAGCACCAGGCTCTCGGTGAGCCGCCGCAGCCAGGGCGGGGCCCCGCGCAGCAGGTAGGCCAGGCCGAAGCCGAGCAGGTTCTGCCCGATCACCGCGGAGCCGAGCACGAACAGCACGGTCAGCCACAGCGAGTTGCGGAACAGCCCGTCGTTGAGCGCGGCCAGGAAGTTGTCCAGGCCGATGACCTGCGGGTTGGCCGCGGCCGGGCCGGTCAGCTGGTAGTCGGTGATGCCGATGTAGAGCGTCCACAGCGCGGGGAAGACCAGGAACAGCCCGATCAGCGCCAGCGCGGGCAGCACAAACCCGACCGCGCGGCCGATGCCCAGTCCGGCCACGTCGGCGACCCGGCCGCCCGCGGCGGGCTTGGCGACGGGCTTCAGGTCAACCGGCGTCGACATTGGCCTCGCCCACGATCTTGGACAGCGCGGCCCGGTAGTTCGACAGCGCCTCGGCCACGGTCCGCCCGGCGATCACGTCCGCGGTGGCCTGCTGCAACGCGGCGGAGACCCTCGGATAGCCGGCCACCGGTGGCCGGTAGTGGGTGACCGGCAGGACCTGTTGCGCCACATAGGTCAGCATCGGGTCCCCGGCCAGGACCTGGTTGTTCACGTCGTTGCGCGCGGTGACCTGCGCGCCGCCGGCCGCGCGGGCCTTGAGCGCCTCGGCGGAGTTCATGAACTGCAACAGCTCCCAGGCCTGCTGCGGGTACTTGGTGGCCGGGTTGAGCACGTTGACCGCGCCACCGGACATGCTGACGAAGTCCCGGCCGCCGACCCCCGGCTGGCGGGCCGGGATCTTGGCGTAGCCGACCGCCTGGTCCCGGTCGGCCATCTTGGCCACGCCCCGGTTCGGCTCGACCACCCCGCGCCACAGGTAGTCGCTCTCGATCATGATGCCGAGCTTGCCCTCGGCGAACTGGGCGAAGGACTTGTCCCGCCCCTTGGCCTCCTGCTGGGTGAGCGGGTCGCCGAGGCCCTCGCGGTAGACCTTGGCGTAGAGCTCCAGCACCTCGCCCAGTGCCGGACCGGCCTGCCACTTGCCGTCCCGGTACAGCGGTTTCCCGGCGCTGGCCAGCAGTGGCAGCACGCCCTGCATGGTGGTCGCCTCACCCATCGCGGTGCCGGCGTTGACCTGCAACGGTGTCACTCCGGGCAGTTTTTTCAGCTCCCCGGCCGCGGCCAGGATGTCGGTCCAGCTCCTCGGCTGCCAGTCCGCGGGCAGCCCGGCCTGGGCGAACAGCTTCTTGTTGAAGAACAGCACCCGCCCGTCGGTGCCGTCCGGGATGCCGTAGCGGCGCTCGCCGAAGGACCCGAGGCCCTGCACCGACCGCGGGACCTGGCTCCAGCCCTCCCACGCGTCCACCTTGGTCTTGCCGACCAGCTCGTCCAGCGGTTTGAGCTGCCCGGCCTCGGCGAACTCGCCGATCCAGATACCGTCCACGGTGAGCACGTCCGCGCCGCCGCCGGTCTTGAGGTCCAGCGCGACCTTGGTCTTGTAGTCCTCATCGCCCGCGCCGTTGCCGTCGAACTTCACCGTGACGGTGACGCCCTTGGCCTTCTGCGCCTCGGTGAACTTCGGGATCACCCAGTCGGTGACCCAGGCGGCGCGGGTGGCGTTCTTCCCGCCGGCCACCGCGTTGCCGGTGATGGTGAGGGACAGCTCCTTCGCGTCGGCGTTGCGGGTGACATCGGTCTGCTGGGGGCTGCCGAGACATCCGGCGAGCAACCCGAGCGACGCGACCATCACCAGCGGTGTCGCGACCCTGCGCATCCGCCACCTCCCGGGGCTGGTTCACCTGACTGATCCACGTGGGGTGAAATACTCACCAGACCGGGCGGAAGATGACAAGGGTCACAGCTCGGGTTTTTCCGTCGGTGGGTGCGCCCCCGCGGTGATCGCAGGGAAGGGGTAGGTTCGCTCCGTGGTGTCGCCGGATCCCGTGGACATGCGCCTGCTCGCCCTGCTGGCCGAGTCAGGGCGCGCGGCTCCCGTGCACGAGATCGCCGCCAGGGCAGGCGTGGACCCCAGGGAAGCCGCCTCCAGACTGGTCGCGCTCTCGGCCAGCGGCCTGCCCCTGATCGTCGGCGTCGAGTTCGACCCCAACGGCCTGCGCGGCGCACTGGCCGCGGCCGGCGCCTGGGCCGGATTCCCCCCGCCCGCTCCCCCGCCCCCGCCCGCCGCGCCACCCCCGTCCTACGGTCCCCCGGTCTACGGACCCGGCCCCGCCCACGGCACCCCCAGCGGCGTCTACCCGGCGCACGGCACCCCCAGCGGCCCCTACGGCACCCCAAGCGGCCCGTACGGCACACCCAGCGGTCCACATGGGACACCCAGCGGTCCCTACGGCACCCCAAGCGGCCCGTACCCGGCACACCAGCCCGGCGGCCCCACCGGCGCCTACCCGCCCCCACCCCCGGCCTACAACCCGCCGATCGGCCCACCCCGCGGCGGCTTCCCCGCCCCGCCCCCCTTCCCTGCCACCGGCGCGGACCCGATGAGCACCTGGGGCCCACCCCAGTCGGCGGCGTGGGCACGCGGCGACCAGCCCACCGTCACCACCGCACCCGCGGCGGGCAGCCGCACCGGCGTCGTCGGCGGCTCACTGGAAACGGAAGGCCAGGAAGGCGAACGACTGGTCATCCAGCTGGTCGAGGTGGTCGACCCGGCCGACTTCCTGTTCACCGCCGCCGGTTACCGGCTGCAAGAGGGCGAACGCTCGGTAGTCGTGCACACCGAACTGCACAACCGGGGCCCGGTGCCCTTCGCCTCCCTGCCGGACCTGTACCTGGTGCTGGTCACCGAGGACGGGCAACAGATCTCGAAGGCACCGGTGGCGTTGTCGTCCCGGCCGCCGCACCGGATCGGCGTCGCACCGGGTGAGACGGCGGGCGGGCACACGGTGTACGTGCTGCCGGAGTCCTTGCGGCTGACCCACATCCGGTGGAGTCCCCACCCGGGCGATGACACGCACAGCCTGACTTGGGCGATCGAGGACTGAAGCGACACCGGACCAGCGACGGGGTGGCTTTTCAAAACTC
>NZ_JAMHIV010000050.1 GCF_023897065.1 Crossiella sp. SN42 | reverse complement strand
GCTCGGCGGCGGGGTCGCGGCCGTGGCGGGGGTCTTGCGGAACGGGGGCGGGGTGCGGCGCGAGACCGAGGGGCGGACGGCGGCACAAGCGGCGGCAGTGGGCAGGCAGCGGCGGGGCTTGGCGAAGCGGCGGTAGCGAGCCGCGGCGGCCGGGCGGCGGGCGGAGCTTGGCGAAACCGCGGCAGCGAGCCGCGGCGGCCGGGCGGCGGGCGGAGCTTGGCGAAACCGCGGCAGCGAGCCGCGGCGGCCGGGCGGCGGCGGCAGCGGGCGGCGGAGCTTGGTGAAGCCGCAGCAGCGGGCGGCGGCAAGCCGCGGCGGCCGGGCGAGAGGCTGCGACAGTCGGGCAGTCGGGCAGCCGGGCAGCCGGGCAGCCGGGCAGCCGGCGGCCCGGCGGGCGGCGGCCCGGCGGATGGGAGGCTGCGGCGGGCAGGCGGCGGCCCGGCGGGCGGGCGGCGGCGGGCGGTGCGGCGTTGTCGGGAGGGCGAGGCCGATGGGGGTGGTCTGGGCCGACGCCCGCCTGGGCCGGGTGTTGGCGCGGCCCGCCCCCGGCCACAGCGAGGTCGCCGTGGCTGGGGTGGGAGCGGCTGGGCGGGGGTGGTTAGCCCAGGCGGACGGGGTTGATGACGTCGGCTACCAGGACCAGGGCGCCGTAGGCGATGATCACCAGGGAGATGGCGTAGGCCAGGGGCATGAGCTTGGCTACGTCGAAGGGGCCTGGGTCGGGGCGGCGGCGGAGTTTGGCGAAGCCGCGGCGGATGGACTCGTACAGGGCGCCGGCGATGTGGCCGCCGTCCAGGGGCAGCATCGGCAGCATGTTGAACAGGAACAGGGACAGGTTCAGCGCGGCCAGGATGTTGATCATCGCGGCGATGCGCACCGAGCCGGGGATGTCCAGGGCCGCGATCTCGCCGCCGATGCGGGCCACGCCCACGATGCCGACCGGGGAGTTGCGCTCGCGCTCGCCGCCGAAGACGGCGCTGACCAGGGCGGGCACCCGCTCGGGCAGCTGCACGATGGCGGTGGCCGCCTTGCCGAGCAGGCCGCCGATCTCGTGCGCCACGCCGGTGACGCCCAGGGTCTGCACCTCGGAGGTGGGTGACAGGCCGAGGAAGCCGACCGTGCTCACCTTCTTCGGGTCGTCCAGGTCCGGCATCTCGGTGGCGATCAGCTTCGGGGTCAGCGTGACCTGCTGGCCGCCGCGGTCCACCACCACGGGGACCTCCTTGCCGGCCGCGGCCCTGATCTCCGCGCGCACCGCGTCCCAGCTCTCCGCGGGCTTGCCGTTGAAGCTGACCAGCTTGTCGCCTGCCTTGAACCCGGCCGCGGCGGCCGGCGCGGCCGGGGCGTCCGCCGGGCACTCCTTGGCGTTCTGCTGGCTGGCCGGCAGCGCGCACTTGCTCACGCTGGCCACCGTGGTGGTCGGCATCTCCCGGCCGAAGCCCATCAGCGAGATGGAGAACAGCACCACCGCCAGGATCAGGTTCATGAACGGCCCGGCGAACATGACGATGATCCGCTTCCACGGTCGCCGCTGGTAGAACTGGCGGTCCGCGTCCTCGGGCCGGACCTCCTCGGCGGAGGCGCTGCGCGCGTCGTCGACCATCGAGGAGAACATGCCGGTGCTGCGGTTGCGGCCCAGGTTGCCGCCGCCCACCGGCGGCAACATCCCGATCATGCGGATGTAGCCGCCGAAGGGCAGCGCCTTGATGCCGTACTCGGTCTCGCCGATCCGCTTGGACCAGAGCGTGCGGCCGAAGCCCACCATGTACTGGGTGACCTTGACGCCGAACAGCTTGGCCGTGCTGAGGTGGCCCAGCTCGTGCCAGGCGATGGAGAACAGGATCCCGAACACCAGGATCAGGACGCCCAGCACGAACATCATCTAGGTGGCTCCTCGTTCTGCTTACTCGGCTGCGCGCGGCAGGCCGAGGAGCTCCTTGGCCCGGGTCCGGGCCCACTCCTCGGCTGCCAGCACTTCCTCCACGGTAGACGGTTCGGCGGACCACTGGTTGCCTTCATCCACAACCCGGGCGACCGTGTCCACGATGTCCAGGAAACCGAGGGCGCCGTCGCGGAAGGCGGCGACCGCCTCCTCGTTGGCCGCGTTGTACAGCGCGGGCATGCAGCCACCGGCCGTGCCCACTGCCCTGGCCAGCGCGACCGCGGGGAAGGCGGCGTCGTCCACCGGCTCGAAGGTCCAGGACTGGGCCTGGCTGAAGTCGCAGGCGGCGGCCGCGTCGAGCAGCCGGTCCGGCCAGCCGAGGGAGAGCGCGATGGGCAGCCGCATGTCCGGCGGGCTGGCCTGGGCCAGGGTGGAGCCGTCGATGAAGGTGACCATGGAGTGCACGATGGACTGCGGGTGCACCACCACGTCGATCTGCTCGTACGGCACGCCGTAGAGCAGCTGGGCCTCGATCAGCTCCAGGCCCTTGTTGACCATGGTGGCCGAGTTGATGGTGATCACCGGGCCCATCGACCAGTTCGGGTGCGCCATCGCCTGTTCCAGCGTGACCTGGGCCATCTGCTCCCTGGTGCGGCCGCGGAAGGGCCCGCCGGAGGCGGTGAGCACCAGCTTGGCGACCTCCTCGGCGCGCCCGCCGCGCAGGCACTGGGCCAGCGCGGAGTGCTCGGAGTCCACCGGCACGATCTGGCCCGGCTTGGCCGCCTTGGTGACCAGCGGGCCGCCCGCGACCAGCGACTCCTTGTTGGCCAGCGCGAGCACCGCGCCGCTTTCCAGCGCGGCCAGCGTCGGGGCCAGGCCCTGCGAGCCGGGCATCGCGTTGAGCACCACGTCGGCCGGGCTGCCCTTGATCAGCTCGACCATGGACTGCGGACCGGCCAGGATCCGGGGCAGCCGCAGCTCGCCCCGCTCGAAGCCGCGCTTCTGCGCCTCGGCGTAGAGCGCCAGCTGCAGGTCCTCCACCGCGGTCGCGCGGGCCAGCGCCACCACCGGCACCTCGAACTCCAGCGCCTGGGCGGCCACCGTGGCGGCGTCGCTGCCGCCCGCGCCGAGCCCGGCGACCCGGAAACGGTCCGGATGGGCGCGCAGGACGTCCAGCGTCTGGGTGCCGATCGACCCGGTCGAGCCGAGCAGAATGACGGAACGCTGTGACTCGGAAGTGGGCATTCGGTACTCCATCACGGTCATTCTCCCTGTTCCGGAAGTGCGCCCCGCCGCGCGCGGCAGGAGCATGCAGCCATCCTCGGCCATCGGTGCTCGGAAGTGTGATCGACAACAGGGTGTGAAGACCGAAGCGCCGGGTAACTCTGTCAGTGCGCAACGCGAGTCGCGCCGGGCTTCGGCGCGATCGGCTGGAAGGAGAGTCTCGTGGGTATCCTCGGGTGGATCGTGGTCGGTCTCATCGCTGGTGCGCTGGCCAAAGCCATCATGCCCGGCAACGACCCCGGCGGAATCCTGGTGACGATGCTGATCGGCATCGTCGGTGGAGTCATCGGCGGCTTTGTCGGGCGGCTGATCTTCAACACGGACACCGGTTCGTTCTTCGACCTTCGGACGTGGTTGCTGGCGATCCTGGGCTCGGTGATCGTGCTCGCGATCTACCGGCTCGTGGTCGGGAGGCGAACGGCGGCCTGACCGCAGTACCACGCGCGAAAGCCCGGGACACCGTCGTGGTCCCGGGCTTTCGCGGGTTCAGGGCAGGTCAGGACTTGATCACTCCCCGGTCCGCGGCGGCCTTGGCCAGCCACTGCCCGGCCCGGTCGGCCAGCCGGGGGAAGTGCCGGTAGAGGCCGCTGACCAGCCGGGCGCTGGCCGGCGCGACCACCACCGCCTTGTTCCGGTCGATGCCGTGCAGCACCGCCCTGGCCAGCTGCTCGGGCTGGAAGGCCGGTCCCTTGCCCTCCATCGCGGTGATCCGCTGCGCGCTGGGCACCGGCGGCAGGCCGGGGTTGGGGACGAAGCCGGTGTTGGTCATGCCGGGGCAGACCACGGTGACCTTCACCCCTCGGGTGGCGGCCTCGGCGCGCAGGGTCTTGCTCAGCCCGACCACCGCGTGCTTGGTGGCCGCGTACGGCGCGATCAGCGGGAACGGGGCCAGGCCAGCCACCGAGGCCATGTTCACGATGTGGCCGCTGCCCTGCTGGAGCATGATCGGGTAGGCCGCGTGCACGCCGTGGATGACCCCGCGCAGGTTGACCTCCAGCGCCAGGTTCCAGTGCGCAAGACCGAGGTCCTCCACCGCGCCGGCCACGATCACCCCGGCGTTGTTGACCATCAGGTCGAGCTTGCCGTGCTCGGCGTGCGCGGCTCGGACCACCGTGCCGACCGCCTCGGCGTCGGTCACGTCCAGCTGTGCCGCGCTCGCCTGTCCCGGCCCGTGCCCGGCCAGCTTGTCCGCGACCTCTTTGGCCTTGTCCCCGTTGAGGTCCGTCACCACGACCGTGTCGCCGCGCAGGACCAGTGCCGTCGCGATCGCCCGTCCGATGCCGGACGCCGCGCCGGTCACCACCGCCACCCTTGTCATGGCCGAGAGCAATACCACGATCACCGAGTGAAGACATGGGCCGAAGGTCAGGAACCCCTTCGCCGGGCGAACACAGCGGCGCCGGACGGCACGAGGCCGCCCGGCGCCGCCGGGATGAGCTCAGCTCACTTGGTGCTGTACACGCGGATCTTCATCGAGGTGCCGTCCTGCTCGAGCACCCGGATGCCGACGCCGGCGTTGGCCACCTTGACACCGGCGGTCGGCTGGCTGGCCGACCAGTAGGGCTTGGTGTCGTCGAACAGCGGCTTGGCCGGCTGGCCGCGCACGTAGCTCGGCTTGCCGTTGACGTGCAGCGTGAAGGAGTCCGACTTCTGCAGCGAGAACGGCGCGTCGTAGCCCGCGATGCGCGGACGCCAGGCCTGACCCTCGAGGTTGTAGATCGGGTCGGGGTTGGCGTCGATCGGCAGGATCAGGCCCTCACCGGGGTGCGCGCTGGTGTTGTTGTCCACCTGCGAGGTGTCCCAGTAGGAGACCAGCAGCCCGTCCTGGTACGGGAACCGCTCCGACCAGCGCGGGCGGGCGGGCCAGCCGTAGTTGTACGGGCCGGTCTTCATGTACTTGTCGAAGGAGGCGTAGGTCCGGTTGGTGGCCACGTAGAAGTGGTCGTAGGACTTGGTCTCCGTGCCGGTGGTGGTGCGGAAGCCCTTGAGCGTCCACCCGTTGTCGCCGCTCTCCGCGCCGTCGGTGAACACCGTCTGGCCGTCGGCGACGATCTTGAGGTCGTCGGCGAAGAAGCCGATCGGGGCCACGCCGCCGTCGGTCAGGTAGCGGAAGCGGAACAGCGCCTTCTTGCCGGCCAGCGGGGTCAGCGGGATCTGGGTGTCGACCCACTTGCCGTCGCTGGTGCCGGTGATCGACGGCTTGTCAGCGGCGTCCTTCGGGAAGGGCTTGCCGTCGAGGGTGCCGTCCAGCGTGGTCCAGTTCGCCCCGTTGTCGGTGGAGTACTGGGCGTAGATGTAGTCGAAGTCGATCTCGATGTCGTACCGCGACTTCAGGCTCAGCGATGCCGCGGTCTTGCCGGTGAGGTCGATCTCCCTGGTGAAGGTGTGGTCCAGCTCGTCGCCCTGGCCGCTCCACCACTGGTTGGCGCCGGCGAAGGGCGCGCCCAGCTGGGTGGTCTTCTGCTTGTCCGGCAGCACCACCACGACGCCCTGCGCCTTGTCGGTGTTGTACTCGTGCGGGCCGAGCTCGAGCTGCTTGTCCTGGCCCGCCACCACGGTCTCGTAGTCCAGCCAGCCCAGCTGCAGCTTGTCCCAGGCGGACAGGTCAGCCGCGCGGGTGCCGATGCCCTCGTTGACCGGCGAGACCCGGCTCTGGCCCATCAGCGACCACCAGTTGACGCCGTTCTCCTGCGCCCCGCCCGGTCCGGCGGTGTCGTAGTGGTCCGGCAGGCCGAGGTCGTGGCCGTACTCGTGCGCGAACACGCCGAGCCCGCCGTTCTCCGGCTGGATGGTGTAGTCGCCGACCCAGATGCCGGTGTCGCCGACCTGGGCGCCGCCGCGCTTGTTGAAGCCGGGGCCGGTCTGGCCGGAGCTGGTGTTGTAGGCGTACCAGCGGTGGGACCAGATCGCGTCCTCGCCCTGGGTCGGGTCGCCGTCGGCCTGGTCGCCGCCGGAGTGCACGATCTGGAAGTGGTCCAGGTAGCCGTCGGACTCGTTGAAGTCGCCGTCGGCGTCGTAGTCGTAGCGGTCCCAGGTGTCGTACTCGGCGAGCTTGGCCTTGATCTGCTCGGTGCTCTCACCGGCGGCCTTGCGGTCGGCGACCCACTGGTTGACGCCGTCCTTGACCAGCTCCCAGGTGTTGTTGCAGGTGCTGCTGGGGCACGGGTAGCCGTTGGAGCGGCCGTAGCGGGCCTCGTTGTACTTGACCTTCACCCAGTCGGTGACCAGGCCGTCGACGGAGTACCGGCCGGAGGACTGGCGCTCGTAGAAGGTCTTCAGCGACTCGACGTTCTCGCCGGTGCCGAAGTACATCTTCTCGAAGTGGGCCTTGGAGTAGTCCGGCTGCCAGATGGTCGAGTTGTCCACGCCGCGGTTGGGGGCGGGGATCTCGTTGTGCAGCGGGCCGTCGAAGCGGGTCGGGCCGGGGGTCGCCGCGTGCGTGTCCTGGTCCGGGTACTGCGGGTGCCGCTCGTTGCCGAACTCGGTCAGGATGACGAAGATCTTGTCGGTCTTCTCCCTGGCCAGCTCGACGTACTGGTCGACGCGGGGCACCTCGGCGGCCTTCGCGCCGCGCTCGCGGGCCGCGCCCTCCTGCTGCTGGGGGGCGGCGCCGATCTTGGCGACGGTGGACGAGCCACGCTTCTCGGTCTTGGTCTCGCCGCTGATCACCTGGGAGATCGCCTCGGTGCGCAGCGCGCGGCGCTTCTCCTCCAGCGGGTTGGGCAGCTCGTGGTCTGCCTCCACCTCGGTCACGGCCTTGGTCTTGGTGTCCGCGGCCGGGGCCGCGGTGGCGACCCAGGGCGCGGTGGCGCCGAGCATGGCCACCACGGCCAGCCCAACGGTCATTCTTCTGTGCACGTGCCCTCCCGTGACAGGCGTCGGAGCTGATCAGGTGTGCAGTGACGCTCCGACAGCATGTTGAACGGAAGGAACCATACGAGCGATCCCGGCCAGGTGAAATGGCCATCACGCATCGTGATGAAGCGGTGGCCTGACTGGCGGCGGCGGTCAATCCGATCGGCTGGTTGACTTGAAACCGATCTCGCAGGCGGCTCGCGCCGCCGGAAGTGGAGCCGCCGGATGACCGCCACCGCGCAGCGCGTGCGCCAGGCCCGTGACCTGCTCGGGCAGGTCCACCAGGAGTTGGCCGAAGGGGGTAGCCGGGACCCCTCGGTGGCGGAGGTGGTGAGCATCCTTACGGAGCTACCGGGCCTGCTCAGAGCCACTGCGGGGCTGCTCGACCAGGTGGATCCGGCGGTCGCCGAGGTGGTGCTGAACAGCACGTCCTCGCCGGGCTGGCTGCACTCCCCGGCCGAGCGCGCCCGCTATGTCGCCAGCGCCCTGCGGAGCAAGGCCGACGACGTCGTGGGGATCACCGCGAAGCTCCGGCTGGCGCGCTGAACAGGTCTGGACCCATGCTCGGATTGCCAGTTTTGCATGGGTGTCCGGCGAGCCTGTTCAGCGCGATTCCCAGTTTTACCGACACTACGGACGGTTCACCCGGACCAGGGCAGCGGCGAGCACCGCGGCCAGGACCAGCACCCCGGCCGCGACCAGCACGGTGACGTGCATGCCGCTGACAAAGGCCTGCTTGGCCGCCTCGGTCAGCGCGGCCCCGGCCGGTCCGGGCAGTTCGGCGGCCACCGCCAGCGCGCCGGCCGGGGTGTCCTTGGCGGCCGCGGCCGCCTCGGCGGGCAGGCCGGGGGGCAGCGCGGCGGTGACCTCGGTGCGGTAGACCAGCCCGATCCCGACGCTGCCCAGGATCGCCATGCCCAGCGCGCCGCCGAGCTCGGTGCCGGTCTCCGACAGCGCGGAGGCCGCACCGGCGCGCTCGGGTGGGGCCGCGGCCAGCACCAGGTCGTTGGCCAGCGCGGTGACCAGGCCCAGGCCAACGGCCATCACGGTCATCCCGGTGACCACCCAGGTCAGCCCGCCGCGGTCCACGCCCGCGGTGGTCAGCAGCAGCAGTCCGGCCGCGCCGACCAGCAGTCCGGCCGCGATCACCAGGCCGGGCCGGAACCGCCGGGCCAGCGCCGGGCCGAGGCCGGTGCCCACGGCCATGCCGAGGAAGACCGGCAGGCCCCAGAGCGCGGCCACGAACGGCCGGTAGCCGAGCACGGTCTGCAGGTACTGGGCGGTGAACAGGGTGATGCCGCCGATGGCGAACAGGGTCAGGGTGGCGGCGAGGATGGCCACCGCGAAGCCGGGGGTGCGGAACAGGCTCAGCTCCAGCATCGGGTCGGGGCGCTGCTGGCGGCCGATGAACCAGAGTCCGAAAGCCAGTCCGGCCACGATCGCGGCCAGGGGTTCCCAGCCGAGGCCGTCGGTGGCCAGCCGCTTCACCCCGTAGATCACCGGCAGCATGGCCAGCAGCGAGAGCAGCGCGCTGAACAGGTCGAACCGGCCGGGCCGCGGATCGCGGGACTCGGGCAGCAGGACCGGGGCGAGCACCACCAGCAGCAGCATCGCGGGCACGTTGACCAGGAACGCGGTGCCCCAGTGGAAGTTCTCCAGCAGCAGCCCGCCGAGCACCGGCCCGAGCACCGCTCCCCCGGCGAAGGCCGCGGTCCACACCGAGATCGCGGTGGCCCGCTGGGTGGCGTTCTGGAACATCGCGCGGATCAGCGCCAGCGTGGACGGGGCCAGCGTGGCGCCGCCGACGCCGAGCAGCACCCGCGCCGCGATCAGCAACTCCGGGCTGGTGGCGTTGGCGGCCAGCACCGAGGCCAGGCCGAAGAGCACGCCACCGGCCACCAGCAGCTTCCGCCGCCCGATCCGGTCACCCAGGGTGCCCATCGTGACCAGCAGCCCGGCCAGCAGGAACCCGTACACATCCATGATCCACAGCAGTTGTCCCCCGGTTGGCTGAAGTTCGGCGGAGAGGAACGGCACCGCGAACAGCAGGATCGACAGGTCCATCGCCACCAGCAGGGCGGGCAGCACCAGCACTGCCAGGCCCAGCCACTGCCGCACCCCCGCGCGGTCGGTCATTACGGTCATAGCGGTTAATCATACGTACGTCTAATACATCTGTATAGATCCTAGGATGGCAGCGTGGGACACCGTGAAGATCTGTTGGCCGGGGCCAAGCGCTGCCTGCTGGAGCGCGGGTACGCGCGCACCACGGCGCGGGACATCGTCGCCGCCTCCGGGACCAACCTCGCCAGCATCGGCTACCACTTCGGGTCCAAGGAGGCGCTGCTGACCCAGGCCATGATCGAGGCGCTGACCGAGTCCACCGAGGCGGTCAGCAAGGCCCTGCCGATCGACGACGCCGCCCCGGCGCGGGACCGGCTGGAGACGGCCTGGCACCAGGTCTCGGTCTCCACCAAGGACGCGCCGGCGATGTGGCGGGCCAGCCTGGAGGCGTTCCTGGTCGGCGCTCAGCAGCCCGAGGTGCTGGAGGTGCTGCGCGAGCTGCACGCCTTCCAGCGCCGCGAGCTGACCGCGGAGCTGCTGGGCGTGCCCGCCGAGCAGGTCGGCGAGAAGCAGGCGGGCACGCTGGGCGCGCTGCTGCTGGCCATGGCCACCGGGCTGTCCATGCAGACCATGGTCGACCCGGACAAGGCCCCCACGGCCAAGGACATGGCCGCCGGCCTGCGGCAGCTGGCCGATGTGCTGGAGGCTGACTAGACCAGGGTGATCCGGCCGCCCGCCCTGCGCGCCCGCCAGGACGCGACCGCCACGCCCGCGAGCAGCAGCACCGCGCTCAGGGCGACCATCGCGGTGGACAGGGCCACGATCTCCGGGGAGATGCCGCGCTTGCTGGCCTGGCCGTAGACGAAGACCGGCAGCGTGGTGGAACCGGCGTCGCCGAGGTAGCTGGAGATCACCACGTCGTCGAAGGACAACAGGAAGGCGAAGGCCGCGCCCGCCGCCACCGCGGGGGCGACCAGCGGCCAGGTCACCGTGCGGAAGGCGGTGAACGGGTCCGCGCCCAGGTCGGCCGCGGCCTCCTCCAGCCGCGGGTCCATCCCGGCCAGCCGGGCCCGGACCACCACGACCACGAAGCTGAGCGAGAAGGCCACGTGCGCGGCCAGCAGCGCGCCGAAGCCGAGCGGGAGGCCGGCCAGCTTGACGCAGAAGGCCAGCAGGCTCACCCCCATCACCACCTCGGGCACCACCAGCGGCAGGCTGAGCAGCACCGTCCACACCGCGCGGCCGCGGAAGGCCTTGCGCAGCCCGAAGGCGGCCAGTGTGCCCAGCAGCACGCACACCGCCGCGCTGGCCAGCGCCAGCCGCAGGGTCAGGCCGAGCGCGCTGAGCACCCGCTCGTCTTCGGCCAGCGCGGCGTACCAGCGGGTGCTGAACCCGGTGATCCGGCTGACCCGCGCGGAGTCGTTGAACGAGGCCAGCGCCAGCCAGCCGATCGGCAGGTACAGGAAGGCGAAGACCAGCGCCACGGCCAGGCCCAGCCGCCAGGGGCGTCTCACAGCACGTCCTCCCCCCGGCGGCCGCGCAGCACGAGCACCAGTACGACCAGGACCAGCAGCAGCACCGCCATCGCCGAGCCGAGCGGCCAGTTGTTGCCGCTGCGGAACTGGTCGTCGATCACGCTGCCGAAGGTGGACTGCTCCACCCCGCCGAGCAGTTTCGGGGTCACGAAGTCACCGGCCGCGGGCACCAGCACCAGCAGCGAACCGGCCAGCACGCCGGGGGCCACGCCGGGCAGCACCACGTGCAGGAAGGTGGACACCCGGCCGTGCCCGAGGTCGTAGGAGGCCTCGGCCAGCCGGTGGTCGAAGCGCTCGCAGGCCACGTAGAGCGGCAGCACCATGAACGGCAGGAACCCGTAGCTCAGGCCGAGCACGACCGCCCCGTCGGTGCGCAGGAAGCCGCCGTCGACCGCCAGTCCCACCAGGCCGAGCGCCTGGTTGACCAGGCCGTCGTCGTCCAGCAGCGCCTTCCAGGCGTAGATCCGGGCCAGGTAGGAGGACCAGAACGGCACCAGCACCGCGGCCAGCAGCGCGGTCCGCCAGCGGCCGCCGTGCCGGGCGATGAACCAGGCCAGCGGGAAGCCCAGCAGCAGGCAGACCGCGGTGGTGGCCAGCGCGTAGAACAGGGTGCGGCCGAAGATGGGCAGGAAGGCCGGGTCCAGCGCGCTGCGGTAGGCCTGGCTGGTCCAGGGCAGCACCACGTGCGTGACGCCGGTGTCGCGGGTGGCGAAGCTGTACTGCACCACCAGGGCCAGCGGGGCGAGCAGGAAGATGGCCAGCCACAGCCCGGCCGGGGTGAGCAGGGCGTGCCGTTTGAGTTGACCGGTCAACCCGTCTTCACCTTGGTCCACGCGTCCGCGTAGCGGGCCTCGACCTCCCGGTCCAGGTCCTTGGTGAAGGGCAGCTTGGCCAGCGCCTCCTCCGAGGGGTAGACCAGCGGGTCCTCCAGCAGCTCCTTGTCGATCATCGGTTTGGCCGCGGTGTTCGGGCTGCCGTAGCGGACCGCGTTGGCCAGCTTCGCGCCCACGTCGGCGCGCAGGATGTAGTCGATGAAGCGGTGCGCGTTGGCCGCGTGCGGGGCGTTCTTGGGCACGCACAACAGGTCCACATAGGACAGTCCGCCCTCGGTGGGGATGGCGTAGGCCACGTCCTCGTTGTCGTCGCGGGCCTGGAAGGCGTCGCCGGAGTAGACCTGGGCCAGCACCACCTGGCCGGAGGTGAGCGGCTCGATCACGTCGGAGGTGATCTGGCCGATCTTCTTCTTCAGCCCGAGCAGGTAGCGCACCGCCTCCTCGATCTTGGCCGGGTCGGTGGTGTTCGGGTCGTGGCCCAGCGCCAGCAGGCCCAGCGACATGCCGTCGCGGGCCTCGTCCAGGATCGAGCTGCGGCCCTTGACCGCGGGGTGGTCGAAGGCGCTGAAGCCGGTGAAGGTGCCCAGCGTCTTCTTGGAGTAGGCCAGGCCGGTGGTGCCCCAGGCCCAGGGCACGGAGTAGCGGTTGCCCGGGTCGTAGTCGGCCTCGGTGAACCGCTTGTCCAGGTTGCGCAGGTTCGGGATCAGCTCGTGGTCCAGCGGCTGGAGCAGCCCGGCGCGGCGGAACCGGCGCAGGAAGTTGTCGCTGGGCACCACCAGGTCGTAGCCCGCGCCGCCGGAGGCGATCTTGGCTTCCATCTCGTCGTTGGAGCTGAAGTTGTCGTAGGTGACCGTGATGCCGGAGTCGGCCTCGAACCCGCTGAGGGTGTCCGGCGCGATGTAGTCGGTCCAGTTGTAGAAGTTGAGCTGCTTCTCGTCCTTGGCGTTGGTGGCCTTGACCTTGGTGGTCTCGGAACTGCTCGGCGCCGGCGCGGGGCCGATGCCGCAGGCGCCGAGGCCCTGCGCGGCCGCCGCGAAGAAGGCCATCGAGCGCAGCATGCTCCGGCGGCTGACCCGGGGGCCGCTGGTGTCCCACAACCGGGCGATCCGCACCTGCTCGGTCATCTCTTCCCCTGTTCGGCCAGGACGACGGTGTACTCCGGATCCCAGGCCAGGCGCACCGGCTGACCGGGGGTGCCCGCGTCGGAGATCCGGCGGGTGTTCTGCACGAACGCGGCCAGCTGGCCGCCGCCGGGCACGTCGATGACGTACTGGGTGGACATCCCGGTGTAGACCACGTCGTGCACCGTGCCGTCGAGCACGCACCAGCCCTCCGGCGGCTGCTCGGCGCCGTCGAGGTCGTAGAGGTGCAGCTTCTCCGGCCGCACGGTGACCGCGAGGCTGCCGCCGTGCCCGATCGGACGGCCCGGCGGGCGGGCGCGCAGCCTGCGCACGCCGGGCGCGGCCAGCTCCAGCCAGTGGCCCTCGGAGCCGGTCACCGTGCCGTCGAGGATGTTGGAGGTGCCGATGAACCCGGCCACGAACCGGGTCGCGGGCCGCTCGTAGACGTCCTCGGGGTAGCCGACCTGTTCCACCCGGCCGGCGTTGAGCACCGCGATCCGGTGCGAGAGGACCAGCGCCTCCTCCTGGTCGTGGGTGACATAGAGGAAGGTGGTGCCCACCTCGCGCTGGATCCGCATCAGCTCGATCTGCATCTGCTTGCGCAGCTGCGCGTCCAGCGCGCCCAGCGGCTCGTCCAGCAGCAGCAACCGGGGCTGGGCGGCCAGCGCGCGGGCGATGGCCACCCGCTGCTGCTGCCCGCCGGAGAGCTGCGCGGGCCGCCGCTTGGCGAACCCGGCGAGCTGGACCAGCTCCAGGTGCTCGCCCACCCGCTTCTTCAGCTCCGCGCCGCGCAGCTTCTTGCGGCGCAGCCCGTAGGCCACGTTGTCCCACACGGACAGGTGCGGGAACAGCGCGTAGGACTGGAAGACGGTGTTCACATCGCGCCGGTAGGGCGGCACGCCGACCATCTCCGCGCCGTCCAGCTCGATCCGCCCGGAGTCCGGGTCGGCGAACCCGGCGATCATCCGCAGCAGCGTGGTCTTGCCGCAGCCGGAGGGCCCGAGCACGGAGAAGAACTCGCCCTCGTGCACCCGCAGGTCCACGCCGTCGACGGCGACCTGGTCGGCGAAGCGGCGGGTGACGCCGTAGATGCCGACCGCGACCGGGGCGTAGGTGTCCGGGGTGCGCGCTTCGACGGGATGGAACTCAGCGGTCAATCCGAGGACCTCCAGGCACGGCGGTGCCCCGGCTGGGGCTGGGGATGGGGGACGGCGAGCCCGGCGGCGGTTACGGGCGCGCGGTGGGTCAGCGTAATCCAGCGGGGCTCGGTGTGCGACGATGGGCATGTAGACGAACTACTTAGTGGAGACCTGCTTGTCAGGGTCGACCATGTTTCAGTGGAGGGAAAGATCGTGGCTAGCGCACCAGCCTCGGAGCACGACGAGCCCTCGGCCGATTGGGGCTGGCACGGGCACTTCCCGCGCGCGACCAAGATCATGGGCTGGTTCTCCGTGGTCGCCATGCTGGGCATGCTGATCGGCAACCACACCGGCTGGAACGAGGACGTCTACCTGGTGCTCACCGCCGCGATCATGGCCGGCGCGCTGATCCGCTGGCAGATCAAGGACCGCACCTCCTGGCGCAGCTGACCCGGCTCTCGCCCGATGTACCGGACGTGAACCCTCCGTATAGGCCCGTGCCCTAAGGTCGCGGCCATGAAGCCGAGGGGCATCCGCCGGGGGCGCGCGCCCATGGCACTCACCGCGTTGACCGTGGTGGGTGCGGTGGCGCTGGCACTGACCGGCGCGGCCAAGCCACAGGGCGGGGCGGACTTCCAGCAGAGCGGGCACTGGGTCTACAACGCGGTGCTGGGTGGCGTGTTCCACCTGGACGGCGCGACCGGGGCGATCGACGCCAGGGCCGAGGTGCCGGAGGCCGAGGCGGGCAGTCCGGTGGTGCAGGGCAGCACCGGGGGCTACGTCATCGGGCGCAGCCGGATCATCGAGTTCGGCAAGTCGACGCTGCGGGTGGAGCGGAGCACACCCGCGCCCTCGGCGGAGCCACCGGTGACGCTGGAGGTCCCCGGCGGCCCGTACGTCATCTACCGGGAGTCCGGGAAGATCGTCTGGCTGGGCGGGGAGACCGCCACCGTCTCCGCTGACGGCAAGCTCGGCGACCCGGTGGCCACCGCGGACGGCACGGTCTGGCTGCACCGGCCGGACAACGGCGCGGTCTGCAAGCTGGTCAAGGGCGCGCTGCGGCTGGACTGCCCGGCGAACACGCCGAAGGGGCAGACCGGCGCGCTGACCGTGGTCGCCGACCGGCCGGTCTTCGTCAACACCGCCACCGACACCGTGCACCCCATCGGCGAGGCCGGGCTGGGCGAGGGCCTGCCGGTGGGCGCGGACCTGCCGCCGACCGTCCGGCTGGCCAGCACCGACGTGGACGGCCGGATCGCGGTGCTGGACGGCGCGGCCAAGCGGATGCTGCTGGTGGACATCGGCGGCCCGAACCGGACCGGGCCACCGGCCAAGCCCGCGGTGGTCAGCCTGCCGCCGGGTGACTACACCGACGTCGAGTCCTCCGGGCAGACCGTGGTGGTGGTGAACAAGGCCACCAACGCGGTGCTCACCTTCGACCGCGCGGGCAAGCCGCTGCGGGAGACCACGATGCCGCCGGGCGGGACCAGGGTCAGTCGCGGCGAGGACGCCAGGGTCTACGTGGACAGCGCGGACGGCGGGCACGTGGTCACGGTGGACCACGACGGCCGGGTCACCCCGGTGCCGATCAGCGGCGACAAGATCACCAGCAGCAACCAGCCGCAGCCGCCGCCGGTGGAACCGACCCTGACCGGCGGGCCCGGCCCGACCACCGGCGCCGGACCGACCACCGGGCCGCGGATCCAGCCGCCGCCGAAGCTGCCGCCCCCGCCCCGCTCCAGCACCGTCCGGCCGGTCCGGCCGACCAGCGCGAAACCGCCGGTCGCCCCGGCCAGTCCACCGGGGGCGCCGACCAACGTGCGGGCCAGCTCCGGCGACCGGCAGCTCACCGTGGACTGGGGCGCGGCCGCGGCGAACGGGGCCCCGGTGTCGGCCTACATCGTGTCCTGGACCTCCAGCGCGGGCGGCTCCACCAAGCGGGTCGGCGGCGGGACCCGCTCGACCGTGCTGACCGGCCTGGTCAACGGGACCGCGTACACGGTGACCGTGGTCGCGGAGAACCGGGCCGGGCGCGGGCCGGGCGGGCAGGCCACGGCCAGTCCGGTCGCGCCGAAGCCGCAACGCAGCATCCAGCTGAGCCGGGGCACCCCCGAGCTGTACGAGAACGACTGCACCTACCTGCCGCACAGCGCGCGGATGCGGGTGACGCTGCGCGGGTTCGCGCCGAACACCAACGTCAAGGTCATCCCCTACTCCAGCAACCCGCGGTACTCGAACGAGGGCCGGACCGTGCGCACCGACGCGAACGGCACGAAGACCTTCGAGGCATTCCACTACTGCCAGGTCGGCAGGCAGGTGTGGGTGGTCGCGGACGGCGTGAAGTCCAACACGATCAACTGGGTCAGCCAGTGAGCCGGTTGACCCGGCGTGGCGTGGTGGTGCTGGTGCTCGCGGTGCTGCTGCTGACCGCGGGCGTGCTCGCCGGGCACCCGCTGCTGCGGGCGCTCGGCGGGCTGTGCGCCGGCGCGCTGGTCGCGGCGGTGGCGCTGACCGCGCGGCGGCCCAGCGTGGTGGTGACCAGGGAGGTGTACCCGGACCGGGTCGAGCGCGGCCGGCCGGCGCTGGCCCGGCTGCTGGTGCGCAACCAGGGCCAGCGGCACCAGCCCGCGTTCACCGCGGGCGACCGGCTCGGCGAGGGGGTGCACGACGTGCGGGTCAACGCGCTGCCGCCGGGCACCGAGGCCAGCTACCACTACGAGCTGCCCACCCAGCGGCGCGGGCGGCTGCCGGTGGGCCCGCTGGTGCTGGAGCGCACCGACCCGCTCGGCCTGGCCCGCGGCAGGCTGACCGCGGGCGAGTCGGCCACGGTGTGGGTGCACCCGCGCCGCCACCCGCTGCGGCTGCCGGCCAGGGGCACGCCCCGGCACCACCACGAGGGCCGGGTGGCCGAGGACCTGCACGGCTCGCTGGACCTGCGCGAGGTGCGCGAGTACCAGCCCGGCGATGAGGTGCGGCACCTGCACTGGAAGGCCGCGGCGCGCACCGGGCAGCTGATGGTCCGCCAGTACGCCGACCCGGACCAGCCGCGGCTGACCCTGTTGCTGGACACCAGGTCGCGCTCGCTCACCCCGGCGGCTTTCGAGGAGGCGGTGGAGGTGGCGGCCTCGGTGCTGCACGCCGCCGCGCTCGGCGGGCAGCGGTGCAGGCTGGTCACCTCCGGCGGGCTCGATCTGTCCACTTCGGACGGTGCCACCGCGGCGCGGCGGCTGCTGGACGAGCTGTGCGAGCTGGGCCAGGACCAGGAGACCGCGCTCGCGCCGGGCGCGCTGGCCAGGGCGCGCGGCGGGGACGGGGCGCTGGTGGTGGTGACCGGCGGATCGCTGGACGAGGCGGTGCTGGCCAGGCTGCGCGGGCGGTACCCGGCGACCACGGTGGTGGCGCTGGGGGTCGGCGCGGGACGGCCGGTCGGCCGGTTGATCAGGGCGGCGGACGCGGCGGAGGCGGTGAGCCAGTGGAACGCGACCCCGGCCGGACGCCGGTGAAACCCATGCCCGCCGCCGGTTCCCGGGACCGGACCGGCGAACGGCTGACCCTGGCCGGGGTGCTGCTGGCCGGCGCCCTGGCCGGGCTGCTGTTCGCGCCGGTGTTCGGCTTCGGCGTGCTGCTGCCCTCGGTGCTCACCGTGACGCTGGTGCTGGCCGCGGGCGCGGAGCTGGTGGCCAGGACGCCCGTGCTGATCCCGTGGCGGCCGCTGCTGCTGGGCGTGGCCGGGCTGCTCGGCATCGTCGAGTCGGCCCTGTTCGGCACCACGCTGGCCGGGCTGCCGACCGGGGACACCGTGCGGGCGCTGGGCGCCGGGCTGGTCGACTCCTGGCGGCTGACCCTGGAGTCCACCTGGCCCGCGCGGCCGGAGCCGGAGCTGCTGCTGTTCGTGCCGCTGCTGGTGCTGGCCGCCGGGGTGCTCGGGATCGAGCTGGCGCACCGGTTCCGGGGGCCGCTGCCCGCGCTGCTGCCCAGCGCGGTGGTGCTCGGCCTCAGTCAGCTGTACGCGGCCGCGACCGGTGGGTTCGCGCTGGCCGCCGCGCTGGGTTACGCCGCGGCCTGCGCGCTGGCGCTGGTGCGCGGGCAGGTCCGGCCGGTGGCCCTGGTCGTGGTGGCCGCGGCGGCGCTGGCCGGGTCCGGCGTCGGGCTGCTCGCCGATCCGCTGGGGCGGCCCGCCTACTCGCTGCAGGACGAGCGGCCCGCGCCGCTGCCGCCCGCGCCCACGGTCAGCCCGCTCACCGAGATCGCGGCCCGGCTGCGCGAGCCGGACCGGGCGGTGTTCAGCTACACCAGCCCGGCGCCAGTGGACCGCTGGCCGCTGGCGGTGTTCACCGAGTTCGACGGGGTGAACTGGCGCACCGGCGGGGAGTTCCAGCGGCTGGGCGCCGAGCTGGCCCCGCCGCCGGGACTGCTTGACCCACAACGCCGGGAGGCGCGGATCAGCACGCCGCCGGGGAGCGGGCGGTGGCTGCCCAGCCAGTCCTGGCCCGCCGCGGTGAGCGGCACCGACCCGCTGATCGGCCCGGCCAACGGGATGCTGTTCGGGCCCGGCGGCGCGGTGGACTACCGGCTGTCCTGGTGGGAGCCCAAGGCCGAGGGCCTGCTGGAGGCGCCGATCGACCCGGATGTGCCCGGCTGGCAGGGCGGGGTCGGCGAGGTGCCACCGGGGATGGCCGAGCTGGCCGAGCAGGCGACCAGGGGGCTGCGCGCGACCTTCCAGACCGCGTTGCAGCTCCAGCGGTTCTTCACCGACCACTACCGGCTGGCCGACGGGGCCGAGCTGCCCACCGGGCACGGCTGGCCGCAGCTGGAACGCTTCCTGCTGCACACCAAGCAGGGCACCAGCGAGCAGTTCGCCGCCGCCTACGTGGCACTGGCGCGGCTGCGCGGCATCCCGGCCCGGCTGGCGGTCGGCTACGCCGCGCCGGCCACCAGCGCCGCGGA
Source organism: Crossiella sp. SN42 (assembly GCF_023897065.1). GTDB lineage: Bacteria > Actinomycetota > Actinomycetes > Mycobacteriales > Pseudonocardiaceae > Crossiella. The sequence continues at coordinate 33,737 of NZ_JAMHIV010000050.1, read as the reverse complement.
CGGGCGCTGGGTGGTGCGCAACCGGGACGTGCTGGCCTGGCCCGAGGTCGCGGTGCGCGGCTTCGGCTGGGTGCCGCTGGACCCGACCGAGACCGCGGCCCGCTCCACCGTCACCGGCGGGCTGGCCGACCTGACCGCGCGCGCCCGGCAGAACCTGCCCGCGCCGGAGGCCCTGCGCAATCCGGAGCTGCCCGCCGACGGGGCCGGGGGCGAGGCGGACGAGGCGGGCTCGGGCAGCTGGTGGTGGCTGCTGTGGGCGCTGCCCGCACTGGTGCTGGGACTGCCGGTGCTGTGGGTGCTCGGGGTGCCGCTGCTGCGACTGCTGCGGCGGTGGCGACGACGGCGGGCCACCGGCCCGGCCGCGGTGGCCGGCGCGGTGGCCGAGGTGCGGGACCGGTTGCGCGCCTTCGGGATCCCGGTGACGCCGGGGATGACCGTGCGGGACCTGGCGATGGCGGCCGGGCCGGGCTCGGACCGGTTCACCGCGGAGAGCGTGCGGCTGCTGGCCGGCACCGTGGACGCCGCGCTGTGGTCCGGCGCCCAGGTCACCGGCGAGCTCGCCGAACGGGCCTGGGACGCCGAGCGGCAGGTGCGCAAGAGCTTGTCCCGCAACGGTTCCCTGCGCGCCCGGCTGCGCGCGGCGCTGGACCCGCGGACCGGCTGACAGCTTCCGGCCAGCACGGCCCACACGCGGCCCCGCCTGGCCAGCATGGGGTGGTGACTCGAACCACCACCCTGCTCCCCCTGCTGGCGGGCGTCGCCGTGCTGCTGGCGGGCTGCGCCCCGGACGCGCCCGCCCCGGCCCCCTCCTCGGCGTCGCCCGCCTCCACCACCTCCGCTCCCCCGCCGTCGTCGTCACCGCCGCCGAGCACCCAGCCCGAGCCCCCGCCGCCCCCGCTGCCCACCGGGGCCGCGGACGGCCGGAACCTGACCGCCTGCACGGACGGGGCGTGCGAGGTGCTGGTGAGCAAACCGGCCTCGATCCGGCTCAACCCCAAGCTCCAGGTGCGCACCCTGCGGATCGGGTCGGTCGAGGCGGATACGGTCACGCTGAACCTGACCTTCCCCTCCGGCAGCGGGGTGAAGTACGCCTGCGAGGGCGGCACCCAGTGCACGGCGGTGGGCGGCACGCCGAGCTCGGAGCCGTTCGCGCAGGCCGTCGCCAAGGCGGGGGCGCGGATCACGGTGAACGGGCTGCGGGTGGAGGTGGTGGCCGCGCACGAGGGCACGGCCGTGCTCCGCCTGACCCCCGTCTAACGCTGGGACACGCTGTGCAGGAACGGGTCGAAGTCCAGGTCGGCGGTCTCCGGATCGGCCCCGGCCGGCAGGAAGTCCCGCACCAGGTCGAACACCTGGCGCTGGGCCTCCTCCACCGCGCGCTGGATGGTCTCCACGATGTCCTCGGCCAGCCGCTGGGAGTCGGGGTCGCGGAAGATCCGCGGGTTCAGCTCCAGCTCCAGCACCTCGCCGCGGGCGCCCACCGTCGCGGTGATCAGCCCGTCCGGTGAGTCGGCGGTCGCGGTGATCTCCCGCATGCCGTCCCGCACCTCGCGCACCGCGTCCACCAGCTGTCGCATCTGCTCGTCGCGCACTGTCGCCTCCTCGCCTGTGGTGGCCCCAGTGTGCTGCGGCACAACAAGATCCGGGCTCGGCTGACAGCTTGCGGCCAGCACCGGCCACACCGCCGCGCCGGGTCGGACCATCACAGAATGGGACGCCTTCGCCAGCTCGCCACCATCCTCACGGCGGCCGCGCCGCTCTGCCTCACCGGCGGGCTCGCGCACGCCGCGCCGCCACCGGGCACCTGCCACAACCCGGCCCCCGCGCGCGCCGAGATCCCGGAACTGCCCTGGGCGCAACAGGTCCTGACCCCGGAGCGGGCCTGGCCGGTCAGCGACGGCGCGGGGGTGACGGTGGCGGTGGTGGACTCCGGGGTGGACGCCGACCACCCGCAGCTGGCGGCGAACGTGTTGCGGGGCAAGGACTTCTACTACATCGGCAACCTGCCGGGGAACTTCGACTGCGTCTCCCACGGCACCGCGGTGGCCGGGATCATCGCCGCGGGCGGGGCGGGCAAGGCCGGGTTCCGCGGGGTGGCGCCGGGGGCGAAGATCCTGCCGGTGCGGGTCAGCGACCGGGACCTCACCGAGGGCGGCGGCGCGGCCGCGATCGACCCCGCGGTGCTGGCCCGCGGCATCTGGTGGGCGGTGGACCAGGGCGCGAAGGTGCTCAACCTGTCGCTGTCCGGGCCGGTGGACAACGGGCTCATCCGGGACGCGGTGGCGCACGCGGTCAGCAAGGACGTGCTGGTGGTGGCCGCGGCCGGGAACCAGCAGCAGCAGGACAGCCAGCTGGTCGGACGGCCCTCCTACCCGGCGGCCTATCCCGGGGTGCTGGGCGTGGGCGCGATCGACATCGACGGCGCGCGGCTGCCGGCCTCCCAGCTCGGCGAGTTCGTCGACCTGGTCGCGCCGGGCGCGAAGGTGCTGGGCACCACCCGCGCCGGCGGGCACTCCTACTTCACCGGCACCAGCTTCGCCGCGCCGTTCGTGGCCGGCACCGCGGCACTGGTGCGGGCACGCTGGCCGGAGCTGTCCGCGGCCGAGGTGACCAGGCGGCTGCTGGCCACCGCCACCCCGGCGCGCGGCGGCAAGGACAGCCCCGGCTACGGCGCGGGCGTGGTCAACCCCTACCGCGCGGTCACCGACGTGCTCTCCGCGGCCGCCCCGGTTCCGCTGCCGCCGCTGACCCATCCCACGCCGGATCCGGACCTGCTCAGCGCGCGGGCCTGGTGGCAGGCCGCGGGCGAGCAGGCCAAGGTGTGGACCGCGGCCGCGGTCGGCGCGGCGCTGCTGGCGGTGCTGGTCGCGGCGCTGCTGCCACGCGGGCGGCGGCGGGGCTGGGCGGCCGGCCTGCCCGATCCGCTGCCCGCCGCGCCTGCCCGCGAGGAGGAGCTGCCCGAGCAGGTGTTCCTGCTGCCGCCGCCACCCGCGGAACGCTGAGCACGCGAAAGGCCCCGGTCGCCGAACTGGCGGACCGGGGCCTGCGCTTGCGGGTCAGCCGATCGAGGTGCTGCCGATCCGGGCGATCGACTGCTGCAGGGCGGTCTGCAGGTTCGAGTTGGTGTTCTGCACCCCGGCGCGGATCTGCTCGACCAGCTGCTGCCGCTGCTCGCTGACCTGCTTCCACGCCTGGTGCACATCGCCGAACTGGCCACCACCGGAGTCGGTCCAGTCCGAGCCGGTGATACCCGCCGCCTGCGCCATCTGGTCCATCTCGGACTGGATCTGGTTGATGGTGGCGAGCAGCTGCTGGGCGAATCCGTCAAGCTGCCCGAAGTTTCCGCGAACGATGTCGACCATTTCCGGCTCCTGTTCAGTGAGTGGTCAGACCGGCGAAACCACCGGCGGAATCCTGGTCCTGCTGCTCATAGGTGCGGGAGGCGAAGGTGACGTTCTCGCCCAGCTCGGTCAGCGAGGCCACCACCCGCTGCACCCCGGTCACCCAGTTCGCGAACGCCTGGTCGAAGCTGACCTTGGCCTGCCCCTCCCACGCGCCGCTGAGCGCGTCCGCCTGGGACATCGCCCGCTGCTTGTGCCCGTCGATGCTCTGCGCGATGTTGTTCGCGGTACTACCGGTCTGCGCGATTCCGCTGATCGCACCATGAATTTGCCCGGACATGCCGTGCTCCCCTCTTTCGCGGCGGTGTATTCGCCTGGCGAACGCTAAAGCGCGGCACCCCCCGGCACGGCGGTCACGGCACCTTCCTGCCACGGCCATTTCCGCGACCGCGCATTCCAGGACGATCTGATTTCCCAGTCCGGTGAAGGAGGATTGTCGTGGCGACCATCGTGGTCCGGCGGCCGCAGCGCAGGCCCGCGCCGGAACTGCCCGCCGGCGAGCTGATCATCGAGGCGCCGCCGGAGATCCCGCCGCCTGCCGGGCGGCAGTGGCAGCAGGCGCTGATGATGCTGCCGATGATCGCCGTGCTCGGCGCCTCGGTGCTGATGTTCTCCGGATCGGCGGCCGGCACGCTGCGCTACGTCATCCTGGGCCTGTTCGGCGTGGCCGCGATCGGCATGATCGTGATGACCTTCATCACCGGCGGCGGCCCCAGCAAACGCGAGATGGGCCTGGCCCGGCGGGCCTACCTGCGCGGACTGTCCCAGCAGCGGCTGCGGGTGCGGCGCACCGCGCACCGGCAGCGGGACGCGCTGGCCTACCTGCACCCCGAGCCGCAGGCGCTGTGGTCGGTGGCCGCCAGCTCCCGGCTGTGGGAGCGGCGGCGGGACGACCCGGACTTCGCGGTGGCCCGGATCGGGGTCGGCGCGCAGAGCCTGTGCACCACCCTGATCGCGCCGGAGACCAAACCGCTGGAACAGCTGGAACCGTTGTCCGCCTTGGCCTTGCGCCGGTTCATCAGCACCTTCACCGCGATTCCCGGGCTGCCGCTGGCGATCGCGGTCACCGGGTTCGGCCGGATCCACCTGCGCGGGGACAGCGACCGGACGGTCGGGCTGGCCAGGGCCGTGGTGGCCTCACTGGCGGTGCTGCAGACGCCGGAGGACCTGCGGATCGCGGTGTGCGCCGGCCGGGACGAGCGCGCGGACTGGGAGTGGGTGAAGTGGCTGCCGCACGCGCTGCACCCGGAGAAGACCGACGCGCTGGGCCCGCTCCGGCTGGTCGCGCCGACCGTGGCCGGGGTGGAGGCGCTGTTGGAGGACCTGCTCGCCCAGCGCCGCCGGTTCGACCCGGAGGCCGGGCACCCCACCGGGATGCCGCACCTGGTGGTGGTCATCGACGGCGGCTCCACCGCGGGCTCGGACCACCTGATGACCGGCGGCGGCGTCGAGGGCGTCACCGTGCTGGACCTGACCACCGCGCCGCCGAGGGCGCTGGACCGCGCGGCGGTGGTGCTGGAGGTGGCCGCCGACGGCGCGCTGAGCAGCGAGACCATCGACGGCGAGACCGAGCTGGGCACCGCCGACGACCTGGACGCGGTGGCCGCCGAGGGCCTGGCCCGGCAGCTGGCCCCGTTGCGCGGGGTGGACGGCGGCCGCGGCGAGCAGCCGCTGAGCGCCTCCCTCGGCCTGGCCGAGCTGCTCGACATCGGCGACCCGTACCTGTTCGACCCGGCCCGCACCTGGGTGCAGCGGCCGAACCGGGACAAGCTGCGGATCCGGTTCGGGGTGCGCGCCGACGGCACGCCGATCGAGATCGACCTCAAGGAGTCCGCGCAGGACGGCATGGGCCCGCACGGGCTGCTGGTGGGCGCGACCGGCGCGGGCAAGAGCGAGCTGCTGCGCACCCTGGTGCTCGCGCTGGCGGTCACCCACCCGCCCAGCTCGCTGAACTTCGCGCTGATCGACTTCAAGGGCGGGGCCACCTTCACCAAGCTGGACCGGCTGCCGCACACCAGCGCGGTGATCACCAACCTGGCCGAGGAGCTGCCGCTGGTGGACCGGATGACCGACGCCATCAACGGCGAGCTGATCCGCCGCCAGGAGCTGCTGCGCGCGGCCGGCAACTTCTCCTCGCTGCGCGACTACGAGAAGGCCCGCGCGGCCGGTGCGCCGCTGCCGGAGGTGCCCACGCTGTTCGTGGTGTGCGACGAGTTCAGCGAGCTGCTCTCGGCCAAGCCGGACTTCATCGACATGTTCGTCCAGATCGGCCGGATCGGCCGCGCGCTGGGCGTGCACCTGCTGCTGGCCAGCCAGCGCCTGGAGGAGGGCAGGCTGCGCGGCCTGGACACCTACCTGTCCTACCGGATCGGGCTGCGCACCTTCTCCGAGGCGGAGAGCCGGGTGGTGCTCGGGGTCGGTGACGCCTTCGCGCTGCCGCGCGCGCCCGGCCACGGGTTCCTCAAGTCCGGCACCGAGCCGATGGTGCGGTTCCGCTCGGCCTACGTCTCCGGCGTGCACCGCCGCGCCGAACCGGGCGCGCACCCGGCCGGGCACCGCGCGCCCACTCTGATGGCCTACTCCACCGCTTACGTCGCCCCGCCCGCGCAGGCCCCGGTGGCCGCCCCGGCCGAGGACGCCGACGAGGCGGTCGGGGAGAGCCTGCTGGACGTGCTGGTCGAGCGGTTCGAGGGCAAAGGCGTTGCCGCGCACCAGGTGTGGCTGCCGCCGCTGGCCGAGTCGCCCTCGCTGGACCAGCTGCTCGGCCGGCCGGTCGAGGACCCGGTGCGCGGTCTCGCGGTCACCGACCAGAGGCTGGCCGGACGGCTGCTCGCGGTGGCCGGGATCGTGGACCGGCCGCTGGAGCAGCGCCGGGACCAGCTGGTGCTGGACCTCTCCGCCGCGGCCGGGCACGCGCTGGTGGTCGGCGCCCCGCACAGCGGCCGCAGCACCGCGCTGCGCACCCTGATCACCAGCCTGGCGCTGACCCACACCCCGCGGGAGACCCAGTTCTACTGCCTGGACTTCGGCGGCGGCACGCTGGGCACGCTCAGCGGCCTGCCGCACGTGGGCGGGGTGGCCGGGCGGCAGAACCCGGGCGCGGTGCGCCGCACGGTGGCCGAGGTGGTCACCGCGCTGACCCACCGGGAACGGCTCTTCGCCGAGCACGACATCGACGGCATGGCCGAGTTCCGCAGACTGCGCGCCGAGGGCCGGTTCGCCGAGGAGGCGCACGGCGACGTGTTCCTGGTCATCGACGGCTGGGCCACGCTGCGCAAGGAGTTCGAGGACCTGGAGGAGCAGGTCGCCGACATCGCCGCCCGCGGCCTGTCCTACGGCGTGCACCTGCTGGCCAGCTGCGGCCGCTCCTTCGACCTGCGCCCCAACGTGCGGGACCTGTTCGGCAGCCGGATCGAGCTGCGCCTTGGCGATCCGCTGGACTCGATGGTGGACCGGGCCAGCGCGACCGCGGTGCCCGAGCACGCGCCCGGCCGTGGCGTCAGCACCAGCAAGCACCAGCTGCTCTTCGCGCTGCCCCGCATCGACGGCGGCAACGACCCGCGCGACCTGCCAGCCGCGGTGGCCGAGCTGGTCGCCAGCGCCGCCCGCGCCTGGACTGGGCCGCGCGCGCCCAAGGTGCGGATGCTGCCCGGCACCCTGGCCTACGCCGACCTGGTCGCGATGGACGCGGACAACCGGCTGGTCACCGGCATCGCCGAACGCGACCTGCGGCCGGTGCACTGGGACTACCAGGCCGATCCGCACCACCTGCTGCTGGGCGGCCCGGAGTCCGGCAAGACCACATTCCTGCGGGTGCTGGCCCGCCGCATCCAGCAGACGCTGACCCCGGACCAGGCGCGGATCGTGCTCATCGACCACCGCCGCGGCCTGCTCGGCGAGGTCGGCGCGCCCTACCTGCTCGGCTACGGCACCGACAAGGCCACCACCGGCAGGCTGATGACCGAGGCCGCCACCGCGCTCACCGAACGCCTGCCCGGCAAGGACATCACGCCGGAGCAGCTGCGCACCCGGAGCTGGTGGAAGGGCCCGGAGATCTTCGTGCTGGTCGACGACTACGACCTGGTCGCCAGCCAGTACGACAACCCGATGCTGCCGTTGCTGGACTACCTGCCGCAGGGCCGTGACGTCGGCCTGCACGTGGTGCTGGCGCGGCGCACCGGCGGGGCCGGGCGGGCGATGTTCGAGCAGTTCTTCACCAGGCTCCGCGACGTCGGCTCCCCCGGACTCCTGTTGTCCGGGGACAAGGAGGAGGGACCGCTGCTGGGCGGGCTGAAGGCGGAGAAGCTGCCGCCGGGCCGCGGCTGGCTGGTCGACCGACGCGACTCGGCCCGCCTGGTTCAGCTCGCCTGGCTGCCGCCCGGCGAGGCGTAGGCACACGAGAGGGAGAACGGCATGTCCGAGTCACAGGACGAGATCAACGGGCGGACCAGCGCGATGCGCGAGTTCGCCGACCAGCTGCGCCCGCCGGACTTCGCCGCGGTGCGCGCCGCGGCGAGCGCCAGCACCGGCGGTAACGGGGGCGGCGGCATGGACGAGGGCGCGGCGTTCACCACCGCGCACGCCGACGCGGTCGACAAGGTGACCGCCTTCACCGCCGCGGTCGACCAGGGATACGCGGCGTACCGGGAACTGGCCGGCGGCGCGGCCGAGGACTACCGCAACCACGACCTGGCCGGCGCCCGGCAGATGCCGAACTGAGGGGGAGGTCATGAACTACGAATCGAAGCAGATCGAAGAAATGGTCCAGCTGATCCAGGCTGAGGCCGCGGGCGGCCGGACCCTGCAGATCACCCAGGCCCGCAAGATGTGGATGGACCTGCACACCCAGCTGAACCAGGCGGGCCCGGACCTGCACGGCCGAGGGCAGGACCTGAGCCCGCACTGGCCGGACGCCGCGGGGGCGCTCTTCGGCGACCAGGTCCAGGCGGGCGTGACCTCGCTGACCGACTGGGCCAAGCGCACCGCCACCGAACCGGCCGCCACCCTGGCCGACCTCGCCGTGGCCCTGCCCCAGGTGCGCGACGGGGTGCTGGCGACCTGGGAGTGGTTCCAGAAGGCGCTCGCGCAGGCCCCGATGATGGAGGCCAAGCTCCGCAAACAGGCCAGCCAGAACGCAGGCGTCCAGATGAACGGACTGGCCGATCTGTTCACCAAGGCCGCCGAAGCGACCCGCAGCGCCGTGGGCGCCCCCTGGCGCGGCCCGCAAGGCACCCCCGCCTCCCCGGCAGGCGCGCCCGGCAGTCCCGCGGCCCCCGGCGCCCAGCCCGGCGGCGCACCCGGCGGTCCCAGCAGCCCACCCGGCGCTCCCGGCGGACCGGCAGGCGGCCCCAGCGCCGCACCTCCCGGTGGCGCCCCCGGCGGAGCACCGGGCGGCGCACCCGGCGGCGCACCGCCCGGTGGCGCCGAACCCCCCGGCGGCGCGCCCGGCGGCCCTCCCGGCACCGGCCCAGGCCTGGCAGGCGACACCCCACCGCCCCCGGCTCCGCCCAAGATCCCGACCCCGCCCCCGCTGCCGAACATCCCCCCGGCGGCGAACATCCCACCCCCGCTGCCCCCGCTCCCGCCGATCGCCCCGGTCCCCGGCGTCGGTGGCCTGGCAGGCGCCAAGGGCGGCGGTGGCGGTGGCGGTGGCGCGGGCGTCCCCAAGGTCCCCGCCATCCCCGCCCTCGGTGGTGTCGGCGGCGTCGGTGCCCTCGGCCACCAGCCCGCCTCCCGCACCATGGGCGCCGCGGCCAACCTCGCCCCGCCCGCGGAAGCCCCAGCCGCCGCGACCGGCCCCACCGGCCCCGCCGGCACGGCCAACGCGGCGAACGCGGCCCGCGCGGGCGGCATCCCACCGATGATGCCGCCGATGGGCCACGGCGCGGGCGGCGGCAACCAGGTCAAACCCGGCAGCGGCGCGGCACAGGGCAAGACCACGGCCCCCGGCAAGGGCGTCAAGCGCGGCCTGCCCGGCGTCCCCGCCAAGCTCAGCGGCGGCCTGACCGGCGGCCAGGTCCCCACCACCACCCGTCGCCGGCGCACTGAGGAACCGTCCAGGGTCGAGCTCCTGGACGAGGAGATGTGGCGCGTCAACCCCGGCCTGGACGCCGCCCCGGCCACCACCCAGCCCGACCCACCCCGAGGCCGCCGCCGGCCCCGCTGACGCGACCAGCGGAACCGTTGCCCCGCCCGGACTTCCCGGGCGGGGCAACGGCTTTTCGCGGAGCAGGCAACGGCCTTTCACTGAGCGGGCAACAGCTTTTCCCGGCGCACAAGAACGGCGGCCCCGATGTCCGGGGCCGCCGTTGTCGTTGCCGCGCCTCAGGGCCGTTGCGCCGCCAGCGGATCCAGCCCACTCCCCAGCGGAATCCGGGCCACCAGCCCAGCGGGCATCCGCACCGGCCGGACCCCCTCGTACCCCAGCATCGCCAGCACATCCGGCGTGGCCAGCGGATGGTTGCGGCCCTGGTCGCTCACCAGCGACAGCGTGCCCACCGGCGCGCGCGGACTGGGCATCACCTCCACCAGCGCCACCGACCCCGGCGACACCACCACCCGGTCGGCCAGCGGCAGGCCGGCATCGGTGCGCCTGCCCGTGCGCAGCGCCGGATCCCGTTGCGGCAGCGCGGAGTCCACCGTCACCGTGGGCACCTCCGCGCCCGGTTCGAAGCTCGCGCACACCGTGGGCGCGCCCGCGGCCGGACCCACGAACTCCGGCCGCCGCTCCGGCGCCTGACCGGCCCGCGCGGGCTCCACCGCGGCCAGCTTCGCCCCGCTGACCGCCAGCGGGCTCAACGCGACGCCGTTCAGCTCGCCCTCGCCGAGGGCCTCGGCGGTGGGCTTGTGCGCGCGCTGGATCTCGTACTGCAGCTCCGAGATCGGCCGCAGCCGGTCGGCCTCCACCAGGTACCGCTGGGTCACCTCGCCCGAGGTGCGCACCAGCGCCAGCTGGCCGATCCGCAGGTCCGGCTTGCCGGGCACCGCGGTGCTGGGCTTGCCGATGTCCCGCAACGTGATCGGGCCGATCTCCGCGCCCGCGGGCAGGTTGTCCACCAGGGCCGACCCGGCCCGCAGCACCGGCCCGGTGCGCAGCGCGAGGCGGACCGCGGCCGTGTCGGCCTGGGCGATCCGGTGCCGGTGCCCGCGCCAGACCAGCTGCCAGTCACCCTGCTCCGGCGGTTCCAGCAGCAGCGCGGACTCACCGAGCGCGCGACCGCCGCCGGGTGCCTGGCCGACCAGCAGCACCGACTCGTGCACCGCCGCGCCGGTGGTGTCCACCGCGGGCTGCGAGCACATGCTCCAGCCGCCGCCGAGCACCCGTTCCCGGGCCGGCAGCCCGTCCGGCACGTCCAGCAGCCCGATCCGCGGCGCCCTCGGCACCCCGGCCAGCGAGGCCTGCGAGACGTCCATGGTCGGCGCGTGCTTGCCCAGCGCCAGCAGCGCCGAGGTGTGGTTGGTGACCGGCCGCAGCCTGCCGTCCACGTACACCAGCCGCGCCCCGGTCTCCTTCTCCACGATCACCGCGTCGCCGGTGCGCCAGGCGTCCTTGCCGCCCGGCACGATCAGCCCGTACACGCCGAACCCGGCCAGGATGATCACCGCCAGCGCGATGCTGCCGAACGCGGACACGCTCGGTCGCCGGAACGGTGGCTGTTCCGGATCGGTCTCCCTGGTGACCAGCGCGGAGATCGCCCGCTGGGCCAGGAACTGGTGCGCCTGCAGTTGGTCGCGACTGGATGCCATCTCAGCCGCCCAGCCCGCGCAGGTAGGCGTACAGGTCGAGCACCGCGCACACCACCGGCACCACGGCGAGCACCACCGCCACCTCGAACAGCTCGGCATAGCGCCCGAGGTACGGACTCGCCTGGCGACGGCTGTGGTGCAGCCCGGCCAGCACGACCAGCCCGCCGACCACGAGCAGCACCACACCGGCGATGGCCACCCGCCCGGACAGCAGCGGTCCGAGCGCGAGGCACACCACCCCGCACACCCCCGCGCCGAGCAACGGAACCCGTTGCCACAGCACGGGATACAGCCGCGCCCGAAGCAGGAACCCGAGCGCGAGCACCACCAGCAGCCACAGCGCGGACGTGCGGCCACTGCGCACCAGCAGCACCTGGCAGACCACGGCCACCAGCGCGGCGCCGACCAGCATGCCGGTCAGCAACCCGTGCGCCCGCGCGACCGCCTGGTACACCGCCGGTCGCGGCGGCTGCGGATCATCCCGAACAAGATCCGCGGTGGTGCGGGGCAGCACCGGCATCGGCACCCTGGCCAGCCGGATCGCCAGCGGAGCCAGCAGCGGGGAGAACGCCAGCACCGCACCGGCCACGATCGCGGCCGCCTGGGCCCCGTCGAAGGTCTCCAGCCCGGCCAGCACGCCACCCAGCACGCCGAGCAGGCCGCTGGTCGCCGCCGCGGCGAAGACCGGCAACCCGTGCGCCGTGCCGAGATGGCCGAGCACCGCCCCGAACAGCAGTGCCGCGCTACCCGCCTGGATCTGGGGTGCGCCCAGGTCCAGCAGCGGGTGGCTACCGGCCAGGAGCAGAGCTCCACCGAGGAAGGAGTACGGCAGCGCCAGCGCCCCGAAGACCGCGCCGGCCACCGCGTCTCCCGCGGTCCTGGCCAACGTAGCACCCACCGCGAGTAGCAACAAACTCACCAGGAGTGACCACAGTCCGGGCATCGGCCAGGGCGGTCCGGCCCGCAGCACCACCGCCACACCGAGCAGCAGCACCAGCCCGCCGACGGCCAGCCCGGCCAGCCGGGTGTGCCGCGCGCTCCAGGCCCGGCCTGCCCGGCCCGCGCCGTCGGCGATCGCGTCGACCAGGTCGTCGTACTCCAGCTCCGGCCACTCGGTGCGCCGCGAGGTCAGGTGCAGCACCTCGCCGTCCCTGATCCGGTACGAGCCCAGCGTGCGCCCGAGTTCCAGCGCCGACCCGTCGCCCCGCCGCAGCAGCCAGCCGCCGTCGGCGGCACCGTCGTCAGCGAGGTGCTCACCGGCGTGCCGGAGCAGCCCCGGCACGATCTCGGCGACGCTGGACTGCTCGGGCAACGCCATGTCGATGCGCCGGTGCGGCGCGGCGACCGTCACTCGCACCAGCCCGGTCGTGGTCATCGGCCTACCTCCTCGCACTGGCCGCAGCGGCAACAACCTGCCGCCCGGCGCGCACCTGTGGTCCGGCTTCCTACGATCTGGGCGAAGGCCCGGCCGGGGAACCGGGTCGGCAGCTAGCGGCCATCACCGGTGGCATCGGATGATGTGCGAGACAGAGGGGAGCCCGGGATGTCCGGCAACGGCCCGCAGGAGCTGGTCCCGCTCGGCGAGGGACCGGTGGCCACGGTGTACGCCGGGATGCGCGCGGACACCGGCGAGGCGTTCGCGCTCAAGGTCTTCCCGGCCAAGCTGCCCAAACGCACCCGCGCCGAGCTGGACCGGGAGCTGACCAAGCTGGCCGGGCTGCGGGACCGGGCGCCGGTGCTGGTCGCCGACGCGGTCGAGGACACCCCGGACGGCCGCACCGCGCTGCGGATGGAGCTGTGCTCGCAGTCCCTGCGCGAGCTCGTGGCCAGCTGCGGCAGGCTCTCGGTGCCCGACGCGCTCGCCCTGGGCAGGGCGGTGGCCACCGCGCTGGCCGCCGCGCACCGGGTCGGTCTGGTGCACGGCGGCGTCACCCCGGGCAACCTGCTGTTCCGCCCCACCGGCGAGCCCGTGCTCGCCGACCTCGGCCTCACCCTGCGCCGCGCCTACCCCCGCGACCACCGCACCGGCATCGACTTCACCGCCCCGGAAACCCTCCGCGACGGCACCGTGGACGAACGCTCGGACCTCTACGGCCTCGGCGCCCTGCTGCACCTGGCCCTCTCCGGCGAGTCCCCGCACCCCGGCGCGATCGGCGAACCGGAGGGCGAGCGGATGCTGCGCGTGCTCGGCACCCCGGTGCCGCCGCTGACCAGACCGGACGTGCCCGAGGCGCTGACCGCGGTGGTCTCCGCGCTGCTGAGCAAGGACCCGGCGCTGCGCCCGGCCGAGGCGGCGGTGGTCTCGGGCTGGCTGGACCGGATGGGCGGGCCAGAGCCGACCGCGGGCACGGAGGCGCCGGGACGAGGGTTCGACGACTTCGCAGGCTACGTGCCGGGCCCCTCACCCGAGGCGCACCGGCTGACCACCGGGCAGGCCGACTGGCCCGTCGCCCCCCTGCCCGGCCACCCCGCCCAGGCCCCCGGCTTCGGGGCGGTCGGCCGCGTCGCCCAGGTCCGGCGCACCCCGCGGCCGGGCCAGGCCCCGAGCACACCGCCGCCCAGCCACGCGACCCAAGCCCCGCCCACACCGCAGGGCCGCGCCCCCCAGAACCCGCCCACGCCACCACACGGCCACGCAGCCCACACCCCGGCCACTCCGCTGTCCGGCCACCTCATCCAGGCCGCCAGCACACCTCCGCCCGGCCACCCCGCCACTCCGCCCTCGGGCCGCCCCGCCGCATCCGCACCGGAGCCCCCAGCCCCCGCCGCTGCGCCAGAGACCGCAATCCCGGACATCGCACCGGAATCCGCCCCGCCCCAGCCGCGCGGCGCCCCGCTGGTGATCTCCGGCCCGGCCCGCCCCGACCGCCCGGCCAGCCGCACCGGCCTGGTCCTCGGCGGCGTCGGCCTGGCCGCGGTGCTCGCCGTGGGCGCGGTGCTGCTGATCAATGACGACCCCGCCGAACTGGCCCTGCCCCCCGGTCCCGCCCCGGCCAGCGCGCCCACCACCTCCGCGAAACCGGTGGAGATCGTGCTGGAGGAGCCCATCGTGCGCGGCAACATCGTCGAGCTGAACTGGCGCAGCAGCGAGTCGCTGTACTTCGCCGTGGGCATGGCCGTCGAGAACGCCACCGAGAACAAGACGTTCCCGCCGCAGCAGACCACCACCTGGAAGGGTGAGGTGGAACCGAACCGCAAGTACTGCTTCGACGTCCGGGGCACCAACGGCGGCGGCGTGGTCTACAAGAGCCAGCCCAAGTCCATCAACGGCGCGGACTGCCGCAACTAGGGCGTGTCCGCACAGTCCCGTCTGCGAGAGTCGTGACCGGTTCGGTCGCTGGCGGTGCGGCCGGGACGGCCTCATACCGGACGTATTCGGGCGTTCCGGCCGTGCCGTCAGCGGCCGAACCGGCGCGGCTATCGCGGGCGGGACTGTGCGGACACGCCCTAGCGGGCGCTCTGGTTCAGCGCGGGCGCGGGCGTCGCGGCCAGCACCTCGGCCACGATCTCGGCCGCGCCGCGCTGGTTCAGCTCCGCGTCGGCGGTCAGCACCAGGCGGTGCGCGAGCACCGGCACCGCGACGTCCTTGATGTCGTCCGGGGTGACGAACTCCCGGCCCTCGGTGGCCGCCATCGCCTGCGCCGCGCGCACCAGCGCGATGCTGCCGCGCGGGCTGGCGCCGAAGCGCACCGCGGTGTGCTCACGGGTGGCCGCGGCCAGCCGGGCCGCGTACTCGACCACCGCGCGGTCCAGGTGCGCCTTGCGGACCTGGGTGATCGCGGCGCGCAGGGTCGGGATGTCGACCACGGCGGGCAGGTCGTCCGGGGACACGCCCGCGCAGTCGCTCATGATCACCAGGACCTCGGCGTCCACGTCCGGGTAGCCGACGGACAACCGCATCAGGAACCGGTCGAGCTGGGCCTCGGGCAGCCGGTAGGTGCCCTCCATCTCGATCGGGTTCTGGGTGGCCACCACCAGGAACGGGCTGGGCACCGGATGCGCGACCGCGTCCACGGTGACCCGGCGCTCGGACATGACCTCCAGCAGCGCGGACTGGGTCTTGGGCGTGCCGCGGTTGATCTCGTCGGCGACCACCACGTTGGCGAAGATGCCGCCGGGATGGAAGGTGAACTCCTCTTCCTTCTGGTGGTACACGGTGACGCCGGTGATGTCGCCGGGCAGCAGGTCGGGGGTGAACTGGATGCGGTTCCAGCTGCCGCCGATGCTGCGCGCGATGCAGCGGGCCAGCGTGGTCTTGCCCAGCCCCGGCACGTCCTCGATGAGCAGGTGGCCCTCGGCCAGCAGCGCGGCCACGGCCAGGCGCACCACCTCGGGTTTGCCGCGGACCACCGACTGCACGTTGCGCGCGATCAGCGAGTAGACCTGCCCGGCCTGCGTGGTGCTCATACCCGCGATCCTAGGCAGCACGGGTACACCGGTCGTTCAGTCCCGGTACACGGCAGGCAGTTCCAGCTCGAAGATGGCGCCGCCGGCCTCGGCGTTGTACACCCGCAGCGTGCCGCCGTGCGCCTGGGCGACCCAGCGCACGATGGCCAGGCCGAGCCCGCTGGACCCGCCGCCGCTGGTGAAGCGGTCCAGGGCCAGCTCGGCGCGTTCGGCGTCGATGCCGGGGCCCTGGTCGGCCACGGTGACCCGGTTGCCTGCCACGCTGACGTGCACCACCGCGGCCGAGCCGGGCTGGTGGCCGTGCTGCAGGGCGTTGCCGAGCAGGTTGGCCACCGCGCGCTGCACCAGCACCGGGTCGGCGTCGACCTTGCTGGGACTGGTGGTCAGCGTGATCCGCGCGCCCTCCGGCGGGGTGTCCTCGACCACGCCGGCGACCAGCTGGTCCAGCCAGATCGGCTGCCTGGCCAGCTCCTGCACCCCGGCGGCGAAGCGGGCGCGCATGAGCAGGCCGTCGATGATGCCGCCCATCCGCGCGGACAGCCGCACCGCGCGCGGCAGCAGCTCGGCGTGCTGGTCCGGGTTGCGCAGCCCGGTCTCGGCCAGCGCGCGCAGCGCGGCCACTGGTTTGCGCAGGTCGTGCGCGATGTCGCCGAGCAGCGCCTCCTGCTGGGCCAGCGCGTCCACCGCGGGGCGCATGGCCCGGCCGGAGAGCACGTGCCCGGCCAGCGCGCAGGCGCCGACCAGCAGCACGGACACGCCGAGCACGATCAGCACCCGCCGGTCGTGCCTGCTCTCGGCCTCCCGCGCGTCCATCGCGGCGACCACCGCGCCGACGTACTGCCCGGACCGGTTGCGCAGCGAGTCGGCGGTGACCCTGAGCAGCTCGCCCCCGCTGCCGCGCTGGTAGCCGGTGATCATGCTGCGGGTGTCGACGGACTGCTGGGCGAGGCTGGTCAGCGTGGTCATCGGCAGCGGGGCGCAGGGCTTCTCGCTGGTGTGATTGGTCGACCACTCACCATTCTCGTCCCGGTCCAGCACGGTGAACTGCGGGCAGGCGTTGTTGATCTGGTCGTGCCCGAGCTCCTCGGTGTTGATGGTGCCGTCGTAGTCGATCAGCCTGGACACCACCGCGCTGACCCGGCGCAGGTCGGCGTCCATGTGCTGCTCGCCCTGCTGCCGGTCCTCGCGGATCACCAGGTAGGCGAACAGGATCAGCCCGGCTGCGTTCAGCGCGGTGAACAGCAGGGTGAGCAGGCGGCGGAGGCGGCGCAGCCGGTCGGCGGAGGTGGTGCTCACCCGGCGCCCAACCGGAAGCCGCGGCCGTGCACGGTGTGGATCAGCCTGGGCTCGGCCAGCTTGGCGCGCAGCCGTTTCACCACCGCGTCGACCACGTTGGACATCGGGTCGGCGCTGTTGTCCCAGCAGTGCTCGATCAGCTCACTGCGCGAGATCACCTGCCCCGCCCTGGCCAGCAGGTGCTCCAGCACCGCGAACTCCTTGTCCGAGACGGTCAGCAGCACCCCGGCCCTGCGCACCTCGCGCCGGGCGCAGTCCATCTCCAGGTCGGCGTGCCGCAGCACCGAGGGCCTGCCGCTGCCGGCCCGGCGGCACAGCGCGGACACCCGCGCGGTCAGCTCGGCCATCGCGAACGGCTTGGCCAGGTAGTCATCGCCGCCGTGCTCGAACCCGGCCACCCGGTCGGCGATCTTGTCCAGCGAGGTCAGGAACAGCACCGGGGTGGCCCAGCCCTGCTGCCGCCGCCGGTGCACGTAGGTGATGGCGTCGCCGTCGGGCAGCATCCGGTCGAAGACCACGCAGGCGTGCTCGCCCGCGCGCACCGCCCGGTCCGCGGCCGCGATGTCCGCCGCCTCCTCCACCGCGAGTCCGGCCGAGCGCAGCTCCGCGACCACCGCGAACCGCAGGTCGTCGTCGTCCTCGACCACCAGAACGCGGACGGGGATCACTCCCGGTCGTGTCATGGAAACCTCATGTGGCCACAGAGATGGTGGGTGCGATGGAGAGAGGGGGCGGGGGATGACGATCTTCCACATTCTGGGTCCGGTCGAGGCCCGCGACCCGGCTGGAGCGGTGCTCGAGCTCGGTGCGCGGAAGCCCGTCACGGTGCTGGCGACCTTGCTGCTGCACCCTAACGCGTGGGTCCGGGTTGATCGACTGATCGAGTCGACCTGGCATGAACAGGCCGTGCCCGCCTCCGCCGAGGCCAACCTCAAGACCTACATCTGCCGCCTGCGCCGCCTGCTGCCCTCGGCGATCGAGAGCCGCCCCGGCGCCTACCGGCTGCTGGTCGCGCCGGGCGAGCTGGACGCCGACCGGGTGGCCGACCTGGCCGCCGCGGCGCGCACCGCACTGGCCGAGGGCGCACCGCACCGGGCGATCGCCCTGTACACCGAGGCGCTCTCCGCCTGGCGCGGCCGCCCGTTCGAGGACCTGCCGGGCGCGGAGTTCCAGTCCGCCGCGGACCGCCTCGAGGAGATCCGGCGCGACCTGCGCGAGTCGCTGGCCGAGGCGCAGCTGGCCGCGGGCGAGGCGCGGGCGGCGATCAGCGGCCTGCGCGCGCTGACCGCGGACGAACCGCTGCGCGAGGCCGCCTGGACCCAGCTGGTGCGCGCCCTGCACGCGGCCGGCCGCCGGGCCGAGGCGCTGGCCACCTACCACCAGGCCCGCCGGGTGCTGGCCGAGGAGCTGGGCGTCGACCCTGGCCCGGCGCTGGCCGAGGCGCACCAGCAGGCGCTGGCCACTCCCGCCACCAGCCACCCGCGCCGCGAGCTGCCCAGGGATATCCCGGGTTTCACCGGCCGCACCGCCGAACTGACCGCGCTGGCTGGGTCCACGCCCGGCCAGACGATCGTGCTGGACGGCATGACCGGAGCGGGCAAGACCGCGCTGGCCGTGCACGCCGCCCACCGCCTGGCCGCCCGCTACCCCGACGGCCAGTTCTTCCTGGACCTGCGCGCCCACGCCGAGGCGCCCCCACTCACACCGGCCGACGCGCTGGCCCGCCTGCTCCGCGGCCTCGGCCACACGGCGATCCCGGCCGATGCGGACGAACGCGCGGCACTGTGGCGCTCCGAGCTGTCCGGCCGCCGGGTGCTGCTGGTCCTGGACGACGCAGCCGACGAGGACCAGCTGCGCCCCCTGCTGCCCGGCGCCTCGGCCAGCCTGACCCTGGTCACCACCCGCACCCGCGACTGGCGCCTGCCCGGCGAGACCCGGTACCCGCTGAACCCGCTGTCCCCCACCGAGTCCGCCACCCTGTTCCACACCGCCACGGGCCGGCCGCTCACCTCGCTGACCACCGCGCTGACCGCCTGCGGCGGCAACCCCGGCGCCCTGCACACGGTCGCCACCCAGCTCGCGATCCGTCCACAGTGGACAGCCGCGGACCTGGCCGACTGGCTCGCCTCCGCGCAGCTGGCCCCCGGCCTGACCGGCTCGTACCGGCGGTTGTCAGCAGGCGCACGCTCAGCGTTCCACGCCCTGGCCGCCCTGCCCCCGGAGTTCGACGCCCGGCAGGCGGGTCAGCAACTGGGCCTGTCCCACCCGGACACCCGCCGCCTGCTGGAGGAGCTGACCGACCACCACCTGCTGGAGGCCCCCGCCCCCAACCGCTTCCAGACCCACCCACTGGTCCGCGCCCACGCCCGCGCCGCCCGCCCCCTGTCCAGCACCCGCGTCGCGTGAGGAGGACCCCATGCCGCAGGAACCCGCTCCCGGCTGGCCCACGGGCCTGACCACCCGCACGGCCACGCCCACTGGGCCGGCCCAGCCACACCACCCGGGCACCACGGGGGCCGGCCCGGTCCCGCACAGCCCGGCCCAGCCTGCCCACGCTCCGGGCCACGCCCAGCCACCGCAGCACGCCGCCCCCCGTGTCCTCGCCGCCGCCACCGGGCCACATGCCTTGCCAACCACCGCTCCTGGCACCGCCACCGGCCCCGGCGCCTTCCCGGCCACCGCGCCTGCCGCCGGCACCGGCCGTGCCTTCCCGGCCACCGCTCCTGGCGCACCGACCGGCCCCCGCGCCTTCCCCACCGCCCCTCCGGCCGCCCCCACCGGCCCCCGAGTCCTCGCGGCCGCCGCTCCGGCCGGCCCGCGCGTCCTCGCCGCCGCCACCCCCGCGCCCAGCCAAACCCGCCCTGCCCCACCACCCCCAGCTCCCTCAACTCCCCCGGCACCCGCGCCCCGCCGCGCCGCCATCCCCGCCCTCCGCATCCTCTGCTGGCAGCTCGCCGCCCTCACCGCCGTCCTCGCCATCGGCCGTCCCTGGCCGCTGGCCACCGCGCTCGGCGTCGGCGCCGCCCTGCTCGCCTGCACCGCGATCCGGGTCCGCGGCCGCTGGCTGACCACGCTGCTGGCCACCCGCCTCCGCCACCTGCTCCGCCGCCGCGCCCACGACCTCGGCGCCACCGAACACGACCCGGCCACCCTGCTCGACCTGCTCGCCCCGGCCAGCCGCATCCGCACCGCCACCATCGGCGGGGTCGCGGCCGGACTGCTCAGCCACCCGGACGAGCTGGTCGTCGTGCTGCGCCCGCGCGCGGCCGACCACGAGTTCCTGCGGGCCGCGGCCGCGGACGCGCTGCTGCCCGAGCCCGATCCGGCGATGCCCGAGTTCGGCGCGCGGCTGGTGCTGCACACCGGACCGGCCAGGGACCGGCCGCCGCGCACCTGGCTGGCGGTGCGGGCGCTGCGCGATCCGGACGTCTTCCGGGACGAGGACCTGACCACCGCGCTGGCCAACACCGTGCGCCGGGTGCTGCGCCGCCTCACCCGCGCCGGACTGCCCGCCGACGCCCTCGCCGAGGAAGACCTGCGCGCGGTGCTGCCCGCGCTGACCCACACCGGGTCCGGCCGCGGCGAGACCCGCGAGGACTGGCGGTTCTGGCGGGCGGGCGCGGTGACCCAGGCCGGGTTCCGGCTCGCCGGGTACGCCCAACTGTCCACAGTGGACCGTGGTCCGCTGCTGCAACGACTGCTGGCCGCCGCGCCCGGCGTGGCGATCACCGTGGCCGTCACCACCGGCGAGGACCGGGAGCCCACCGCGGTGCTCCGGATCGCCGCGACCACCGGCGCCGTGGTCGACGCGGCCGCCACCGACCTGACCTACCTGGGCGAACGCTTCGGCGTGCGCCTGGAACGACTCGACGGGCAGCACGCCCGCGCCCTCGCCGCGACCATGCCGATCGGAGGCAACCCGCTGTGAACACCCAGACTCCCGTGCTCTCCCTGCTGCGCCCGGCCGACCGCGCGCCCGTGGCCACCGGGGTGGACACCCAGCTCGCCACCGCGGGCCGCGAGGTGCTCATCGCCCGCCGCGGCAACACCGCGTTCCCGCGTCAGCTGGCCACCTTCCGCAAGCTCGACCACGACAACCTGCGCCGCGGCGTGCGCTACCGGGTGCTGGTGCCCGACCGGACCCGCACCACCCCCGGCGCCTCGCTCCAGCTCAGCGCGCTGGCACTGGCCGGGGCGGAGGTGCGCACGCTGCCGGAGGTGCCGATGGACGCCTTTGTCATCGACGGCGAGGTCGCCGTGCTGCCCGCCGACCAGGCCGACGGCTACCCGGGCCGGGTGGCGATGTTCCGGCTGGCCGGGGTGGTGCGGACCACCACCGAGCTGTTCGAGCGGGTGTGGCCGGCCGCGGTGCCGCTGATCGCCTCGGAACTGCCGGAGCCCACCGAGCTGACCATGCGCGAACGCGAGCTGCTCACCCTGCTCTTCGACGGCTGCACCGACGAGTCCGCCGCGGCCCGGATGCGGATCTCGGTGCGCACGGTCCGGCGGATGGTCTCCGACATCATGAACCGGCTCGGCGCGCGCAGCCGGTTCCAGGCCGGCGCCAAGGCCGCGGACCGGGGCTGGCTGTTGGACCGGGTCGGCTGAACCCGCCGGGCCGATCGGCTACTGTCTGCCGCTGTGCGGGTACTGGTCACCGAGGATGACGAGAACCTGCGGGTAGCCGTCGAGGTTTCCTTGCGCGGCGCGGGTTTCGCCGTCGACGCCGCCACCGACCTGCCGGCGGCCGACGAAGCGCTCAGCGTCAACGCCTATGACTGCGCGGTCTTCGACCGCATGCTGCCCGCCGGTGACTCCCTCAGCTACGTCACGGCCCGGCGCGCGGCAGGCTGGCCGGTGCCGGTGCTGTTCCTGACCGGCCGGGACAGCGTCGCCGATCGCATCGACGGTCTGGCCAGTGGCGATGACTACCTGGTCAAACCGTTCGCGATGATCGAGCTGGTGGTCCGGGTGCGCAGCCTGTGCCGCCGCACCGGCCTGGCCCCGGCCCCGGCGCTGCGCCACGGCGACCTGGAACTGGACCCGGCCCGGCACGAGATCCGCCGCGCCGGCACCCGGCTGGAGCTGACCGGCAAGGAGTTCGCGGTGCTGCACCGCCTGCTGCTGGCCGGTGGCGGCACGGTCAGCCGCGCCGAGCTGATCGCCGCGGCCTGGGACGAGCTGGTCGCCCCCGCCTCCAACGTGCTGGACGTGGTGATCGCCCAGCTCCGCCGCAAGCTCGGCCCCCCGCCACTGCTGCACACGGTGAAGGGCACCGGATACTTCCTCCGGTGACCACCCTCGTCCTCACCGCCGCCGCGGGCAGCGAGACCGGCAACCGCTACCGGTCGAACTTCGACCGCGCGCACCTGAGCCTGGACCCGCTGCTGGCCGTGGTCGCCGACGGCATGGGCGACGGACCGGGCAGCACGATGGCCGCGCAGACCGCGGTGGACCTGGTGGTCGAGCACGGCCGCGCCGCTCCGGCCGCGCTCGGCGCCGCGGTGGCCTTGGCGCATCAGCGGATCGCCGACTTCGGCCGGGAGATCGGCGGCCTGGCCGGCTGCACGCTCACCGCGCTGGCTCAGACGCCGGAGGGGTTCTGGCTCGCCCAGCTCGGCGACTCCCGGCTGTACCGGCTGCGCGCCGGACTGCTGGAGCTGCTCACCGTCGACCACACCATGGCCTGGCTGGGCGCGGTGCACGGCTGGTACCCGTTCGACTCCCGGCAAGCCGCCTCGGCCCGCTACCAGCTGACCCGCTACCTCGGCCACCCCGCGCACCCCGACCCGGACCTGATGAAGATCAACCCTCGGCCGGGCGACACCTTCCTGCTGTGCACCGACGGCATCGCCGAACAGGTTTCCTACCAACAACTCCTGGCCACCCTGGGCAGCGGGAACACCCCCGCGGCGATGGTGCGCGACCTGCTCTCGGCCGCCGAGGCCGCGGGCGGCAACGACAACGCCACCGCCATCGTGATCACCGCGACCGGCGCCTGAGGCCCCGCGCCAGCCAGTCGGCCACCTCCCGCTCCGCGTCAAGCCCCACCGAGCTGAACAGGTCCCGGCCATCGCTCACCGCGCCGAGCCGGGCCAGCGCCGCGTTGATCGGCCAGTCCGGCCGCGCCGCACCGCAGGTCTCCTCGACCACCGGCCCCCACTCCAGCGAGCCGTCCCGCCACACCGAGGCGCCCTGGTACCCGTCACCGGCGAAGAACTCCGCCTCCACAAAGGCGATCGGCCCGGTCCGGGACCACTCCGCGAGCAGTGCGGCGAAAGTCGCGGGCAGCTCGGCGAAGCCCACCCGCCGCGCTCCGGTCAGCTCCCGGAACAGCTCGGCGCCCATCGGAACCAGCCCCAGCTCCTGGTTCAGCCCGACCACCACCGCCCGCGGCAGTCCGGCCACCCGGTCCCGCAGCAGCTCCGCGCGACCGACCACGCCGGTCAGCTCGTACACCTCAACCCCTCGTCCGGCCGGTGACCGGGTCCACCACGACGATCTCCGCCAAGTCGTCCACACACCGGATGCCCTCGGCACTGGCCTCCAGCACCCGCAACCCGTCCAGCGCCAGCCGCGCGGACTCCCAGGCAACGCCGTCCGGTCCGATCGCCACCAGGTCGGTCCAGCTGACCAGCAGCAACAACGGCATCCCCAGCACCGGCACGACCTGAGCCACCTGGTCCCGCACCAGCACCGCCCCGGCCCCCGGCGCGCCGACCTCGACCACCTGCGCCAGCCCGGCCACCACAACGCACAGCTGCCCGGCCGCCGGGCAGGCGAACACCCCGTCCACCCCGCCAACCCCCGAGGCCGGAAACCGGCCCACCCATTCTCCACCGCCCGAAGTGACCCGCACCGTCAGCGAACTGCCCCACCGCGCGACGAACTCCTCGGCAACACGGCCGTCGCAGTCGTAGCCGAACACCGGGCAACCCCAGTTGCCGTCAGCCGGGAACTCGGGATCGACCTCCACCCGGTAGCCGGGCTCAAAACCGAACGCCTGGAACTCCCGCACGCGATCAGACCGCCTCGACCAGGTGGCGCGAAGGCCCGTAACGGACCTTCCAGCCCGCGCAGTAGCCGAGCGAACCATCGGCAACGCACCGGACCGCGATGCTCACCCACCGGATGTCCGAGTCCGGGGCGTCCTCGTAAAAGGTGAAGCCCACCGCGACCTCGAACCGGTCCTCCTCACACGAGCACTCGACGAAATACCTGGCCTCGACCTCTTCCTCGGCGGCCGGCCAGTACTCCGCCGCGTCCAGCATGAACACGGTCAGGTCGCAGCCGACGCAGGTGCGCCGCACACAGGTGGACGACTCGGCGGTCTCCAGCACGAAGACCCGACCGTCGCACCGGGCGCAGCGCGCCGCCACCACCTGGTGTGCCTGGAACTCATCCGGATCCGCGCCGAAGTAGGCGATCAGATCGTCGAGGTCGTCCCCGGCCCAGTCCTCCTCGACCTTCCTGAGCGTCACAGCGGCAACGTACTGCACCACAACGACATGCCGGCCGCTTTCTACCGGCTACGCCTCATCGGCATTGCCCCACGGATTGAGCACGGTGATGCCGGTGTCCGCGAAATCCTTGGTGTTGCGAGTGGCCAAGCAGGCCGCGAAACGACGGCAGATCGCGGCGATCTGCGCGTCCGCCATGCTGATCGGGGCACCCTGTTTCTCGTGTGCTGCCGCGATTTCGCCGTAGTACACCGCCGCCACATCATCGAACGGCAGAATCTGTCCCTGGAGGTCCTCGGTCAGCAGTTCGGAGACCTTGACCGCGAGCGCGGTCCTGCGCTGGCCCTCCGGCATGCGCTCGACCCCGTAGGCGAGCTCGGCCGCCGTCACCGCGGTGACGAAGACTTCCTCGGCCGGGTACCGATCCACCCAGCGCACCACCTCGTCGTTCGGAGCTCGCCTCATCAGCTCCGAAACGACGTTGGTGTCAAGGACGATCACTCAGGGAACTCCGCTGCTCGTGCCCGCTCCGCGCGCCGCGGAGCCTCGAACGCGACGTCGTCGACGTCACTGAAGCGCTGCCTGATCCTCGACCCCATCCCAGGGCCGGACTCAGACTTGGTCAACACCGCCGCGAGGATCGCGCGTACCTCGGCTTCCATGGATCGGCCGTGCTCAGCCGCACGGATCCTCAACTTGGCCTTCAGACTCTCGTCGAAGTCGCGGATCGTCAGGACCGCCATGATCCACCTCCGATGCTGTCATTGCAGTCAATGCTAGCACCGAAACCAACCCACCCCCGCAACTCAGCCCTCAGCCGCCAGCTGCCCACAGGCCGCCGCGATCTCCTGCCCCCGCGTGTCCCGCACCGTGCACGGCACCCCCTGCGCCTCCACCCGGCGCACGAACTCCCGCTCCACCGGCTTCGGCGAGGCATCCCACTTGCTACCCGGCGTCGGGTTCAACGGGATCAGGTTGACGTGCGCGAACTGCCCGAGGTTGTCCCGCAGCAGCCGCCCCAGCAGGTCAGCCCGCCACCCCTGGTCGTTGATGTCCCTGATCAGCGCATACTCGATGGACACCCGCCGCCCGGTCCGGTCCGCGTAACCCCGCGCGGCCTCCAGCACCTCGGCGACCTTCCACCGGGTGTTCACCGGCACCAGCGTGTCCCGCAGCTCGTCATCCGGCGTGTGCAGCGACACCGCCAGCCGCACCGACAGCTTCTCCTCGGTCATCTTCCGGATCGCCGGCACCAGCCCGACCGTGGACACCGTCACCGACCGCTGCGAGATGCCCAGCCCCGCCGGCGCCGGATCACAGATGCGGTGCACCGCCTCGATCACCCGCTTGTAGTTGGCCAGCGGCTCGCCCATGCCCATGAACACGATGTTGGACAGCCGCCCCGGCCCGCCCGGCAGCTCGCCGTCGCGCATCGCCACCGCGCCCAGCCGCACCTGTTCCACGATCTCCGCGGTGGACAGGTTGCGCTGCAGCCCGCCCTGGCCGGTGGCGCAGAACGGGCAGGCCATGCCGCAGCCCGCCTGGCTGGAGATGCACAGCGTGGCCCGGTCCGGGTAGCGCATCAGCACGCTCTCGATCAGTGTGCCGTCGTGCGCGCGCAGCAGTGTCTTGCGCGTGGTGCCCTCGTCGCAGGTGACCTTCCGCAGCTCGGTGAACAGCGGCGGCATCAGCTCCCCCGCCAGCCGGTCCCTGCTGGCCGCCGGGATGTCGGTCATCTCGGCCGGGTCCGCGGTGAGCCTGGCGAAGTAGTGGTTGGACAGCTGGTTCGCGCGGAAGGGCTTCTCACCGAGCTCGGTGACCGCGGCGCGGCGCTGCTCGGCCGAGAGGTCGGCGAGGTGCCGCGGCGGCAGGCCGCGTTTGGGGGCGTCGAACACGAGGGGCAACGAAGTCATGGCCCACCCAGTGTCCCACGTCCGTCGGGGTGCTCCTTACCTCTGTCCACAGCCCCGGTCGAGCTCCCGCGCCCGCGCCACCAGCTCGGTGAGCAGCGCCACTGCCTCGGCCACCGGCACGTCGTCGAACTGCGCGCCCACGGTGATCTCGATCGTGGACATCCGCGGCGAGGGCATCGTCCCGGCATAACGCGGCAGGTAGACCCCGCGCTCCTCACTCAGCCGCCGTGCCGCCACCAGCACCGACTCCGGGCTGGCCGCCAGGTGCAGGTGGAACAGCGGGGTCTGCGGCGGATCGCAGAGCACCTCGATCCCCTCGGCCCCGCGCAACCCGCTGGCCAGCTCCCGCGCGGTGGCCACGTACTCCGGCACCCTGGGCAGCTGGGTGTCCATCGTCCACTCCGCGGCCAGCGCCGAGGGCCAGGCCACCTCGGCCGCGCCACCGAGCCGGTGCCGCCAGACGCGTGCGTGCCGGATCAGCTCCTCGCTGCCTGCCAGCACCGCGTCCGCGACCCCGCCCAGCCCCTTGGTCGCCGAGACGTAGACCGAGTCGAACAGCCCGGCGATCTCGGCCAGCGGCCGCTGGTAGTACGGCTGGGCCAGGTACAGCCGCGCGCCGTCCAGGTGCGTGGCCGCGCCCCGCTCCCGCGCCCACTCGGTCTGCGCCACCAGCTCGTCCCACTCCGGCAGCTGCCCGCCGATGCTGCGCTGCGGCAGTTCCAGCAGCAGCGCGGCCGGCGGCTCCTCGACCTCCCGCAGCTCGGCCAGGGTGAGCAGCCGCTCCCGCTCGCCGACCCGCACCGCGTGCAGCCCGTGCACCACCGTGTAGCCCTGCCGCTCGGCCTCGTCCAGGTGGCAGTACGGGTGGAAGGCCACGCCCCGGCGACCGCGCGCGTCGGCGTGCAGGCGCAGCGCGACCTGCTGGGCCATCGTGCCGGTCGGGAACAGCAGCGCGGCCGGCTTGCCCAGCAGCTCGGCGACCCGTCGCTCCAGCCTGGGCACCGCGTCGTAGGGCCCCTCACCCGGCGCGAGCTGGGCCGCCATCCGGCCGAGCACGAGCTCGGGCAGGCCCCGGTGCGGGGCGTGCAGGGACAGCGACCGGAGCGGCGGGGCGTCAGCTGGCATGCCGGGCACAGTAGGGGCTCAGGGCAGCAGCAGGCCGCTGGATTTCCGGAGCACGTGCAGCCGGTAACCGACCGGGATGGTCAGCCCCGCGGTGTCCGCGATCGCGCGCGCGGCGACCTTCGCGGAGAACTCGATCGAGAGCACCTTCACCAGGCTTTCCCGGTCGGTGAACCGCCACAGGGTCTCGATCCGGTGAAGTGAGAACCCCAGCCGGGTGAAGAACTTCTCGATCCGGCGCGGGTGGTATCCGGGCACGTCAGCCCGCAGCCACTTGCCATAGGGCGGCCGGCTGCCGTCCAGGTCCACCACGGCCAGCGCGCCGCCGGGCCGCAGCACCCGCAGGGCCTCGGCGATGCCCGGTTCGCAGCCGGGACCGAAGAAGTAGGCGGTGCGGGCGTGCACCAGGTCGACCGAGCCATCCGGCAGCGGGATGTGCTGCGCCGAGCCCGCCAGGACGTTCACATTGGCCAGTCCGGCCACCCGGCTGACCGCCCTTTCGACCAGCGGCGGGTGCGGTTCGACGCCGAGCACCGAACGCGCCGAGGAGGCGAAGACCGGCAGGTGGAAGCCGTCACCGCAACCGACGTCCACGACGTCCAGCCCGGTCCAGTCGCATTCCGCCCGCAGGGTCCGCCAGATCGCGCCCGCGGTGTCCTGCGCCCGGTTCTCCGTCTCGTACACATCCGGCCAGTGCCAGATGTTGGGGCTGGGCACCACGCCTGCGTTCTCCGCGGTCGAACTCACGCCCAACAGTTTCCCAACTGCTCCCCATTCATCACAGGAATTGTCGCCGGCCGGGCGTAGTTTCACGCCCGTCGGCCGTCCCCACCCGATGAAGGAGCACCCGCATGCACACCCCTGCTCCGCTGGATCCCTCCGGCGGCCACCCGTGCTGGGTGGATGTCGCCAGCAGCGACCCCGAGACCTGCAAGCGCTTCTACTCAGGCCTATTCGGCTGGCAGTTCGAGCCCGAGGTCAACGGCTACAGCATGGCCCGCCTGGACGGCGAACCGGTCGGCGCGGTCTACCTGGCCCAGCAGGACCAGGCCCGTTTCCTCGGCTGGACGCTGTACCTGCACGTCACCAACTCCGAGGTCGCGGCCAAGTACATCGAGGCAGCAGGCGGCGCGGTGCTCTCCGGCCCGGTGCAGGTGCCGGACATGGGATACCTGGTGGTGGCCAAGGACCCGACCGGCGGCGTGCTCGGGTTCTGGGAGACCGACCTGGGCTGGCACTTCGCCACCGGCAGGCCGGGCGCGCTGAGCTGGGCCGAGCTGAACACCAGGGACGGGCAGCGCGCGGACGCCTTCTTCGCCGGGCTGTTCGACTTCCGGCAGGAGCAGATCGGCGACGGCGCCGCCTTCGACTACACCACCTGGTTACGCAACGGCGAACCGCTGGTGGGCCGGATGCGGATGGGCGCGCAGTTCCCGCACGAGGTGCCGCCGCACTGGATGGTCTACTTCGGCGTTGACCCGGCCGTCGGCACGGACGCGCTCGCCCTCCGCGCGGCCGAACTGGGCGGCAAGATCAGCTACGAGCCGTTCGACTCGCCCTTCGGCAGGCTGGCCATCCTGGAGGACCCGACCGGCGGCACGTTCACCCTGGTCGACAGCTCGCGGCGCAGCGAACCGCGCAGCGCGGTGGATGATCCCTATGACGATTGACGCAGCCGATTGAGCTCTGATGTCACTGGGGCACGAAGGCGCGCAGCAGCAGCCAGGACACGACGGCCGAGGGCAGCAGGGAGTCCATCCGGTCCATCAGGCCGCCGTGGCCGGGCAGCAGCGTGCCCATGTCCTTCAGCCCCAGATCGCGCTTGATCACCGACTCCATCAGGTCACCCACGGTCGAGGTGATCACCAGGGCCGCGCCGAAGAGCACGCCCTGCCACCAGGCGCCGCCCAGCAGCAGCGGCAGGCTGAGCGCGCCGGAGACCACCCCGGCCAGCATCGACCCGGCGAAGCCCTCCCAGGACTTCTTCGGGCTGATCGAGGGCGCCATCGGGTGCTTGCCGAGGAACACCCCGGCCGCGTAGCCACCGGTGTCCGAGCAGACCACGCCGATCAGGAAGCACAGCACCCGGCCCGCGCCGTCCTCCGGCACCACCAGCATCGCGGCGAAGGCGGCGAACATCGGCACGTAGGCGGTGGTGAACACGGAGGCGGCGACATCTCGCAGGTAGCCGTTGATGCCGCCGCGGAAGCGCCACACCAGGATCAGCAGCACGGTCACCACGAAGGCCGACAGCAGCCCGTTGCGCTCGAACGGCCAGGACAGCCACACCATGGCCTGCCCGCCGATGAGCACCGGCCAGCGGGCCACCTCGATGCCCGCGCCCCTGCGCAGCGCCCCGGACAGCTCCCAGGTCGCGCCGAGCACGGCCAGCGCGACCACGCCGACGAACAGTTCCTTGATCGTCAGCAGGGACACCAGGATGGCCGCGCCCAGCAGCACGCCGACGGTGATGGCGGCACCGAGGTTGCGGCCCGCCTTCGACGGCCGCCCGGCGTCGGAAGAAGCTGACGAAGCAGCGCCCGGAACGTCCGACGACGCTCCGGGCGCATCCTCACGATCGCCGGTCGACACCCGATCAGACCTCGAGAAGTTCGGTCTCTTTGTGCTTGACCAGCACGTCGACCTGGCCGACGTACTTGTCGGTCAGTGTCTGCAGTTCCTTCTCCGCGCGCGCCACGTCGTCCTCGCCCGCCTCGCCGTCCTTGCTGATGCGGTCGAGCTCGTCCTTGGACTTGCGGCGGATGTTGCGGATGGAGACCTTGGCGTCCTCACCCTTGCTCTTGGCGACCTTCACCATCTCCCGGCGGCGCTCCTCGGAGAGCTGCGGGAAGATCACCCGGATGATGGTGCCGTCGTTGGTCGGGTTCACGCCGAGGTCGGAGTCCCGGATCGCCTTCTCCAGCGCGTTCAGCTGGCTCAGGTCATAGGGCTTGATGACCGCCATCCGCGCCTCCGGCACGGTCACCGAGGCCAGCTGGTTGATCGGGGTGAAGGCGCCGTAGTAGTCGACAGCGATGCGGGAGAAGGCGGCCGGAGTGGCCCTGCCGGTCCGCACCGCGGCCAGGTCCTCCTTCGCCACAGCCACCGCTTTTTCCATCTTCTCCTCGGCATCGAGGAGGGTCTCGTCGATCACGGCTGCTCCTAAGTCTCGTTGGCCGACTCCACTGGTAGCTGTGCCACCATCCCAGCACGGCTGGGGAGGCGTTCAGCCGGCAGGGGTGCTGACCAGTGTGCCGATCTTCTCACCGCGCACCGCGCGCGCGATGTTGCCCTCGACCAGCAGGTTGAACACGATGATCGGCATGTTGTTGTCCATGCACAGGCTGAAGGCCGTCGCGTCGGCCACCTTCAGGCCGCGGCGCAGGACCTCGCTGTGCGTGATGTGCTCGAACCGCTGCGCCTCGGGGTCCAGCTTCGGGTCGGCGGTGTAGACGCCGTCCACGGCCTTGGCCATCAGCACGACCTCGCAGCCGATCTCCAGCGCGCGCTGGGCCGCGGTGGTGTCGGTGGAGAAGTACGGCATGCCGGCACCGCCGCCGAAGATGACCACGCGGCCCTTCTCCAGGTGCCGCATCGCCCGCCGCGGGATGTACGCCTCGGCGACCTGCCCCATGGTGATCGCGGTCTGCACCCGGGTGTCGATGCCGTGCTGGCGCTCCAGGAAGTCCTGCAGCGCGAGGCAGTTCATCACCGTGCCGAGCATGCCCATGTAGTCGGCCCGAGAACGGTCCATACCGCGTTGTTGCAGCTCAGCGCCGCGGAAGAAGTTGCCACCGCCGATGACCACGCCGATCTGGGCGCCGGTGGCGACCACGTCGGCGATCTGCCGGGCGACCGCCTGCACCACATCCGGGTCGACGCCGACCTCGCCGCCGCCGAACATCTCCCCACCGAGCTTGAGCAACACCCTGCGGTAGCCGGTGTGTGCTGCGCCGTCCGCGGTCACGGTCAACCGTCCTCCTCATCAGGCCATGGGCGGCCCTTGCTTGCGAAACTGTGCCCCGCCCTCACAGGTGAAGGCGGGGCACAGCCTCATGGTCCTCGTTCGGACCAGATGGTGTTCATCGGGGCAGGCCGCTCAGGCCTGGCCCACCTCGAACCGGGCGAAGCCGGTCACGGTGACGCCCTCGGCCTCGAGCACGGCCTTGACGGTCTTCTTGGAGTCCTGCACGGAGGCCTGCTCCAGCAGCACGGAGTCCTTGAAGAACCCGTTCAGGCGGCCCTCGACGATCTTGGAAAGGGCAGCCTCGGGCTTGCCCTCCTCACGCGCGGTCTCCTCGGCGATCCGGCGCTCGTTGGCGACGATCTCGGCGGGCACCTCGTCACGGGTGACGTAGCGCGGCTTCATCGCGGCGATCTGCATCGCGGCGCCGCGGGCGGCGTCCTCGTTGGCGCCGGTGTACTCCACCAGCACGCCGACGGCCGGCGGCAGGTCGGAGGCGCGCTTGTGCAGGTAGACCGCGACGTTGCCGTCGAAGGAGACGACCCGGCGCAGCTCCAGCTTCTCGCCGATGCGGGCGGAGAGGCCGAGCACGGCGTCCTCGACGGTGCCCTCGTCCAGCTTCGCGGCCTTCAGCTCGGCGACATCGCCGATCTTGCCCTCCTGGGCGACGGCCACGATCTTGTCGGCCAGCGCCTGGAAGTCGCTGTTCTTGGCGACGAAGTCGGTCTCGCAGTTCAGCTCGACCATGACCCCGCCGGCAACGGCGACCAGGCCGTTGGCGGTGGTGCGCTCGGCGCGCTTGCCGACATCCTTGGCGCCCTTGATGCGCAGGATCTCGACCGCCTTGTCGAAGTCGCCGTTGGCCTCTTCGAGCGCCTTCTTGCAGTCCATCATGCCGGCGGCGGTCAGCTCGCGGAGCCGCTTCACATCAGCCGCGGTGTAGTTCGACATCGTGCGTCGTCCGTCCTTCTTCGGTACGCAACGGGAGCGTGGGGTTGAGGAGCCTGACGAACCTCCGCCCGGCGCGTGGGCCGGGCGGAGGTCGTTGATCAGGACTGGGCGGCTTCGCCCTCGGCGGCGGCGGGAGCGCCCGCGGTCGCCGGAGCGCCCGCGTTGACCAGCAGCTCCTGCTCCCACTCGGCCAGCGGCTCCTCAGCGGTGCCGGGCTTGTCCTCGCCCTCGGCAGCCTTGCCCTGGCCGGAACGGGCCATCAGGCCGGCGGCCGCGGCCTCGGCGACGACCTTGGTCAGCAGCGCGGCCGACCGGATCGCGTCGTCGTTGCCCGGGATCGGGAAGTCGACCTCGTCGGGGTCGCAGTTCGTGTCCAGGATCGCCACGACCGGGATGCCCAGCTTGCGGGCCTCGCCGACGGCGATGTGCTCCTTCTTGGTGTCCACGATCCACACCGCGCTCGGCACCTTGGCCATGTCGCGGATACCGCCGAGGGTCTTCTCCAGCTTGTCCTTCTCACGGGTGAGCATCAGGATCTCTTTCTTGGTGAGACCCTGGAAGCCACCGGTCTGCTCCATCGACTCCAGCTCCTTGAGGCGCTGAAGACGCTTGTGCACGGTGGAGAAGTTCGTGAGCATGCCCCCCAGCCAGCGCTGGTTGACGAAGGGCATGCCGACCCGCAGGGCCTGGGAGGCGATGGCCTCCTGCGCCTGCTTCTTCGTGCCGACGAACAGGATGGTGCCGCCGTGGGCGACCGTCTCCTTGACGAACTCGTAGGCCCGGTCGATGTAGGTCAGCGTCTGCTGAAGGTCAATGATGTAGATACCGTTGCGCTCGGTGAAGATGTAGCGCTTCATCTTCGGGTTCCAGCGACGAGTCTGGTGCCCGAAGTGCACGCCGCTGTCGAGCAGCTGCCTCATGGTGACGACGGCCATAGCCGGATGACACCTCGTGTTCTCAGGCGTGCTGGATAAACCCGCACGCGGGATGGTTGCCGCAAGGAACCGGGCGGTCCCTCGCCCTGGTGTCAGGGCCGCCGCCCGAACCCGGGCCTTCCCACCTGCGGAAGATCCAGGACCACCGGGCCACGCGTCTCATCTGGTGAGACCTGCGCTGACACGCGAAGTCAACCCGCACACAGACGGGCCGCGCTCAAAGCATACGCCCACACCCACCCCAACTCCGAATCCCCCCTGTCCAAGATCGCGACCTATCCACAATCCCCCACCTATCCACAGCCCCACCGCCACCCTCTGGCCCACCACCCCGCCCCCCACCACTCTCAATCCCATGCCCCACTCCACCCCCACCCCGCCAGTCACCACCCCCGCCCTGACGTCAACCCCCGCCCCCGTCAGGACGGCCCTCGTGGTGCACCCCGTCATAGCGGCGATGGCCCTCGCCCTGCTGACGGCGGCCCTGGCCGGTTGCGCGGTGGCCGGGGCAGACCCGACCGCGGTCCGCAGCGCCGCCCCAC
>NZ_JAMHIV010000005.1 GCF_023897065.1 Crossiella sp. SN42 | reverse complement strand
GTCGGGCGCGGTGGGCGAGTCGGTCACCAGCACCCGCTGGTACGCCTCGCGCAGGGCCGCGCCCGGCTCGATGCCCAGCTCGGTCACGATGGCCCGGCGCGCCTCCTGGTAGGCCAGCAGCGCCTCGGCCCGCCTGCCACCGGCGTCCAGCGCGGCCAGCAGGCGCAGCCAGGTCGGTTCCTTGAGCGGGTCCTCGGTGGTCATCGCGCGCAGCAGGCCGATCGCCTCCCGGTGCCTGCCCGCCGCGAGCAGCGCGTCGGCCAGGGTGTGCCGGGCCGACCAGCGCAGCTCGGTCAGCCGGGCCAGCTCGACCCCGGCCGCCTCCACCGCGAGGGAGTCGAACGGCTCGCCGCGCCACAGCGCCAGCGCCTCGGTGACCAGCTCGGCGGCCCGCGCCGGGTCCGCGCCGAGCACGGCCTCCGCCTCGCCGATCCGGTCCTCGAAGACCATGGTGTCCAGCTCGGTGCGGGCCACGGTCAGCCGGTAGGCCCCCGGCCGGCGTTCCAGCCTGCCGGGCTGGGTGTCGAAGGGGGCGAGCAGCTTGCGCACCTGGCTGGCGTAGGTCTTGACGTTGCCCGCCGCCGACACCGGCGCGCCGGCCGGCCAGATCGCCTCGACCAGCTCGTGGTCGGGCACCCAGCGGTTGGCGTGCAGCAGCAGGGCGGAGAGCATCCGGCGGGGCTTGTCCGCGGCGAACTCCAGCACCCCGTCCGGCCCATGCACCTCCAGCACCCCGAACACCCTGAACAGCACACCCGCCCCCTCGCTGACCTCGCGGTCCGAGCTTGCCAGACCGGCACCGTGACTACCAGTAGTGCTCCGGACACCTCTGGTACCCGGCAGAACTCTCCCTGAACGCCCGCTGTACCCCGTCCGCGCAAGGTGATGGCCCCGAGGGAGAAAGGGCCCACATGGACAAGACCGTGCTCCGGCTGTTCGGCCACCTGGAGCTGTGGCACGCGGACCGGCCGCTGCCGCTGCTCTCCGCCCGCCCGCAGAACCTGCTGACCGCGCTGGCCCTCTGGCGCGGCCAATGGTGCACCACCGACCGTTTGGTAGAGGCGCTGTGGGGCGAGCGGCCGCCGCCCTCGGCCGCGGTCAACCTGCGCGCGTTCGTCTGCCAGTGGCGCAAGCGGCTCGTCCCGCTGGGCGCGCTGAGCATCGACAGCACCCGCGGCGCCTACCGGCTCAACCCCGGCCCCGCCATCCTGGACGTCACCGAGTTCGAGACCCTGCTCGCGGCAGGCCACCGGGCGCTGGCCGACGGCGACCACGACGCTGCGGCCGCCGGGCTGGACTCCGCGCTGCGGCTGTGGCGGGGCACCCCGTTCAGCTCCCTGGGCATGTGCGCGCTGGCCGAGCAGACCCGGCTGACCGAGCTGCGGGACCGCGGCCGCTCCGGCCTGGTGACCGCGTTGCTGGCGAGAAAGCGCTATCCGGAGGCGGTGGTGGTGCTGCGTCAGTCGGTGGCCGCGCAGCCCTACGACGAGCAGGTGTGGGCTCGGCTGGTGAGCACGCTGGAGCGGGCCGGGCGGCGGGCGGACGCGCTCGCGGCGTACCGGCAGATCAAGGGGCTGCTGTGGGACGAGCTGCAGATTCCGCCGGGACGGGAGTTGCAGGCGGCCCGGCAGCGGGTGCTGGCGGTGGCCTGAGGCGCTGCCCGGCCGGCGCGCCTCATCTTGGTGGGGCAATGGGGTCCTCGCCGGATCGGCGGAGCCGGATGGCCACGATCGCGGTGGCGAGCAGCAGCGCCAGCACGATGCCGCCGCCGAGGTACCGGGCCGGGCTCGCCAGAGCGGAGTCCTCGGCGAGGGCCACCAGGTCCGGGTAGGCGATGCCGTCCGGGGCGATCACCTGGCAGCCGCCGCCCGGCTTGCCCGCCACCACCATGGTCAGCCAGCGCAGCTCGCCGTCGGCCGCCCACTTGACACAGCCACCGATCGCGGCCGCGCCCACGGCGACCGCGAGCAGCCACCCCCACCGACCGGCCACTGGACCGTCCCTCCGCCTGCGTCAACTCCCCGACCGGACCAGGGTGGGGCGAGCCGCGGGACCGGTCCAGCCGGTGGCAGCTTCAGGTCAGCGGCAGCCGCGCCACCAGCACGCCGCGACCGGCAAGCCGCTCTGCCGCGGCCAGCGGCTTGTCGGTCAAGGCGTCCACCGCGCCCGCGGGCACCGGCACGGTCACCTCGGAAGTGTTGTGGTTCAACAGGAACAGCCACCGCTGGTCACCACGGCGCTCGGCTACCTCCACGCCCGCCGGTAGCCCAGCCAGCACCGGTTCGACACCCGCGTCGGCCAGCGCCCGGCCGAGCACCTCGGCCATGCCTGCCTCATCCGGCCGGGTGCCCAGGTAGGTCGCCACCCCCGCGCCGAAGGCGTGCCGGGTGATCGCCGGGAGTCCGGCCAGCTCGCCCTCGGCGAAGCGGTCCAGCACCTCCGCGCCCGCCGGGGTGATCCACTCCGACCAGATCCGGCCGGTGCCACCGGACTCCAGCGCGATCACGCCGTCGGCGGGCAGCGGCCAGAACTCCTCCACGGTCAGGCCGAGCAGCTCGCGGAACGGGCCGGGGTAGCCGCCCAGGTGCACCCGGTCCGCGCTGTCCACGATGCCGGAGAAGAAGGACAGCACCAGGTGCCCGCCCGCGCGCACGTACTCCACCAGCCGGGCGGCGACCGGCTCGTCCACCAGGTAGAGGTTGGGCACCACGAGCAGCCGGAAGCGGCTCAGGTCGGCCTGCGCGGACACCACGTCCACCGCGATCCCGGCTGTCCACAGTGGACGGTAGTGGGCCAGGTTGGTGTCCTCGAAGGACAGATCGGCCGAGGGCAGCGCGCTGCCCTGCACCGCCCAGCCGCTGGACCAGTCCGCCAGCAACGCCACCGAAGCCTCGGTTTCGCTGCCCAGCAACGGTTCCAGCCCGGCCAGCTCCGCACCGAGGGCGGCGGTCTCCCGGTACGCGCGGGCACCTGGACCGGCGTGCGGCACCATCGCGGAGTGGAAGCGTTCCGCGCCGCCGCGGGACTGCCGCCACTGGAAGTACATCACCGCGTCCGCGCCCCTGGCCACCGCCTGGTAGCTCCACAGCCGCATCTGGCCGGGCGCCTTGGGCGCGTTGCGGGTGCGCCAGTTCACCGCGCTGGGCGCCTGTTCCAGCAGCAGCCACGGTTTCCCGTGCAGCGCGCGCATCTGGTCGTAGGCGAAAGCCGCCTGCACCACGGTGTCCGGGTCGTGCGGGTCCGGGTAGGAGTCGTAGGAGACCACGTCCAGGTGCGGCGCCCAGGAGGCCACGTCGATCCGGTGCCAGGCCCCGACGAAGTTCGTGGTCACCGGCACCCCCGGGGTGACCCGGCGCAGGATCTCCTTCTCCAGCAGGAAGCACTCCAGCAGGGCGTGGGAGGAGAACCGCTTGTAGTCCAGCACCTGCGCCGGGTTCGGGAAGGTCGGCGCGGTGCGCGGCGGGCGCACCTCGGTCAGCTCGTGGTAGCGCTGCGACCAGAACGTGGTGGACCAGGCCTCGTTCAGCCCGTCGACGCCGCCGTAGCGCTCGGCCAGCCAGCCGCGGAAGGCCGCGGCCGAGACCTCGCAGAAGCACTCCGGCACGTGGCAGCCGTACTCGTTGTTCACGTGCCACATGGCCAGCGCGGGATGCCCGGCGTAGCGGGTGGCCAAGGTCTCCACCAGTCCGGCGGCGTAGGCGCGGTAGACCGGGCTGGACGGGCAGTAGTGCTGCCGCGCGCCGGGGGAGAGCAGCGTGCCGTCCGCGCGACGGGGCAGCGTCTCCGGGTGCCGGTGCGCCAGCCAGGGCGGCGGGGAGGCGGTCATGGTGGCCAGGCAGGCGCCGATCCCGTTGGCGGCCAACCGGTCCAGCACCCGGTCCAGCCAGTCCAACTGGTACCGGCCAGGCTCCGGCTCGGCCACCGCCCAGCTGAAGATGCCCACCGACACCAGGCTCACCCCGGCCGCGCGCATCAGCGCCACGTCCTCGTCCTGGACCTGCTCCGGCCACTGCTCCGGGTTGTAGTCGGCGCCGAAGGCGAACCGGCCGAGCCGGTCGCGCACCACTGAGCTCACGGGACCTCGCACTGGCTGGACATTGGACATCGGACGTAGGATGTCAGCCGACCGTAGGCCCCACCGGTTCCGCTCCGCAAGGGAGAAGCTCGTGACCCAGCTCCACGGCGGTGTCGTGCCACCCGTGTGCACCCCGCTGACCAGCCAGCGCGACCTGGACGTGCCCTCGCTGGAACGCCTCACCGCCCACCTGCTCGACGCCGGGGTGCACGGGCTGTTCGTCACCGGCTCCACCGGCGAGGTCGCCTACCTGCCCGACCAGCTCCGCCAGCGGGCGCTGGAAGTGGTCGCCGGGGTGGCCGCCGGTCAGGTGCCGGTGCTGGCCGGGATCATCGACACCACCACGCCCCGGGTGCTGGAGCACGCCCGCGCGGCCAAGGCGCTGGGCGCGGACGCGCTGGTGGCCACCGCGCCGTTCTACGCGCCCACCCACCCCAGCGAGTTCCCCGGCCACTTCCGGGCCATCCGGGCCGCGGTCGACCTGCCGCTGCTGGCCTACGACATCCCCGCCTCGGTGGGCAGCAAGCTGCCGGTGGAGGTGGTGGTGGAGCTGGCCGAGGACGGCACCCTGGCCGGGCTCAAGGACTCCAGCGGCGACCTGGACGGCCTGCGCGCGGTGCTGGAGCGCACCGACCGCGCGGTCTTCCACTGCTACTCCGGCTCGGAAACCCTGGCCGACCTCGGACTGTTCCTCGGCGCGCACGGCCTGGTGCCGGGCATCGGCAACCTGGACCCGCACGGCTACGTCCGCCTCTACCACGCGGCCACCCGGGGCGACTGGGACGCCGCCCGCGCCGAACAGTTGCGGCTGCGCAAGCTGTTTCAGCTGATCCACGTCGGCGACGGCCGGATGGGCCGCTACTCCTCGGCGATCGGCGCGTTCAAGGAGGGCCTGGCCGCGCTCGGCGTGATCGCCAACCCGGTCACCAGCGAACCGATGATCCCGCTGGATGACACCGAACGCGCCGCGGTGCGCGCCCACCTGGCCGAGGCTGGTCTGCTCTAAGGTTTGCTGGATGCAGGAGGTCCAATCGTGACGCAGCAGGAGCCCAGGCTGGCCACCCGGATGAACCGGGCGATCCGGGACGAGATCACCGGGCTGATCCTCAGCCGCGGCCTGAAGTCGGGTGACCCGCTGCCCACCGAGACCGAGCTGGTCGAGACCTTCGGGGTGAGCCGCAACTCCGTGCGCGAGGCGCTGAAAGCCTTGCAGGCACTGGACATCGTGGAGATCCGGCACGGCTTCGGCACCTACGTCGGCCGGCTGTCGCTGGATCCGCTGGCCGACGGGCTGACCTTCCGGGTGCTGCACGACATCGGCCGCGACCTGCGCTCGATGGAGGAGATCGTCGAGGTGCGGGAGGCGCTGGAGGGGGTGCTGATCCGCCGGGTGGCCGAGATCATCCCGGCCGCCGACCTGGCCGGGCTGGACGAGGTCACCAAGCGGATGAGCGAGCGGGCCAAGAGCGGGGAGACCTTCGCCGAGCAGGACCGCGAGTTCCACGAGGTGCTCTACCGCTGCCTGGACAACGCGCTGCTGACCCAGCTGCTGCGCGCGTTCTGGGACGTCTTCCACCGGGTCAACCACCGCCTCGGCGTCACCGACCCCAACCCGATGCAGACCGTGCGCAGGCACCGGGCCATCGTGACCGCGCTGCGCAAGCGGGACGCCGACCGCGCGGCGGCCGCGATGACCGAGCACTTCCGCAACCTGGACACGAGGGTGGCCCAGCTGCGCTCGGGCTGATCGTGGAATGCTGGCGGCATGCCCCGCGCCTTCCAGGTGGTCGTCGACTGCCGGAACCCGGACCTGATGGCCGAGTTCTGGGCCTACGCCTTGGACTACCGCGTCCAGGACCCGCCGGACGGGCAGCCCAGCTGGCTGGAGTTCCAGCGGGCCAAGGGTTTCCCGGCCGAGGAGGTGGCCGAGTTCGCCTCGGTGGTCGAGCCGGACGGCGACGGCCGGATCTGCTTCCTCGGCGTGCCGGAGGGCAAACAGGGCAAGAACCGGCTGCACCTGGACATCCAGGCCACCGCGCCCGGCGACGACCTGGCTGAGCGGATCGCCAAGGTGGACGCGCTGGTGGCACAGCTGTGCGCGCGCGGCGGGACGGTGGCGCGCACCGGACGCGAGCGCGGGCAGTACTTCGTGACCATGGCCGATGTGGAAGGCAACGAGTTCTGCGTGCACTGACGGAAAACCCGCTGCACCGCGCGATCGGCCGGGCCCGTCGGCGGCTGCTGCCCTTCCTGGCGGTGCTGTACTTCGTCAACTACCTGGACCGGGTCAACGTCGGCGTGGCCGCGGTGCGGATGAACGCCGAGCTCGGCTTCAGCAGCACGGTCTTCGGCCTGGGCGCTGGGCTGCTGTTCGTCGGCTACACGCTGTTCGAGCTGCCCAGCAACCAGGTGCTGCGCCGGGTCGGCGCGCGCCGGTGGATCGCGGTGATCACCCTGGGCTGGGGCCTGTGCGCCACCGGCACCGCGTTCATCCAGGACGAGACCGGCTTCTACCTGCTGCGGTTCCTGCTCGGGGTGTGCGAGGCCGGGTTCCTGCCCGGCATGATCCTCTACCTCACCGAGTGGTTCCCCCGGCGCGAGCGCGGCCAGGTCACCGCGCTGTTCATGCTGGCCGTGCCGGTCACCCAGGCCATCGGCACCCCGCTGTCCACGCTGCTGATCGAGCTGGCCGGGTGGCGGTTCATGCTGCTGGCCGAGGGCCTGCCCGCACTGTTGCTCAGCGCCCTGGTGCTGGTGCTGCTGCCGGACCGCCCGGAGACCGCCCGCTGGCTGCCCGAGACCGAGGCGACCGCGCTGCGTCTGGCGCTGGCGGCGGACCGGGCGGCGGTGGCCGGGCACGGCCGGAGCTCGCTGCGCGCGGCGCTGCGGGACTGGCGGGTCTACCTCATCGCGCTGATCGGCTTCGGCATCAGCGGCGGGCTGTACGCGCTGACCTTCTTCCTGCCCCAGATCGTGGCCGGACTGCGCGGCGATCTTTCCACTGTCCAGATCGGCCTGGTGGCCGCGGTGCCCTCGGCCGCCGCCGCGCTGTCGATGTGGTTCTACGCCCGCCACTCCGACCGGTCGGGGGAGCGCATCCGGCACATCGCCGTCCCGCTGGTCCCGGCCGCGCTGGCGCTGGGCCTCGCGCTGTACCTGGACTCGCCGGTGCTGGTCATGCTGGCGATCACGGTCACCACGGTGGGCGCGTTCATCACCCTGCCGGTGTGGTGGCAGCTGCCCGGCGCGTTCCTGACCGGGGCGGCGGCCAGCGGCGGCATCGCGGTGATCGCCTCGCTGGCCAACACCTCCGGCTTCCTCGCCCCGTACCTGACCGGCTGGCTGCGCGACCTGACCGGCGACTACCGGGCCGGGATGCTGGTCATCGCCGGGTTCATGCTGCTCGCGGCCGGGTGCACGCTGCTGCTCGGCCGGGATCCGGCCTTCCGCGCGGTCACAGGTAGTCGAAGAAGCGGTCCCACCAGCTGAACCGCTGGTAGCGGCGGTGGTGGGGAATGGCTCCGTCGTAGGTCTGCCACAGCAGGTGCTCGGAGATGGCGTGGTAGCCGAGGGCGGCCAGCGCGGCCGCGATCTTGTCGCGGTCGGCCTGCTCGAAGAGCACGTCCTGCTCTTCCTGGTCGTGGCTGTCCGGGTTGCCCAGGGTCACCGCCACCAGCGAACCGAAGTTGGAGACGGTGAGGGTGAGGTGCTCGGTGGAGGCGGTCGCCTCGGCCGGGATGACGATGGTGCCGTGGTGCGGGACCCACTGCGCCTGCCGCTCGACCGAGCAGGGGCCGAAGCTCGCCTCCAGCCGGGTCACCAGCTGCTCGAACCGGCGGCGGTTGGCGGTGCTGTGGTAGTCGGCCGGATGCTCGGCGGTGTCCAGCTCGCGCAGCAGCGCCCAGGCCCGCTGCTCATCGAGGAACATCGGCGCCCACCGAGTCGAGCAGGTCGAGCAAGTCGGCCCGGTAGAGCGCGGCCGGATCGGCGGAGACCGAGCCCAGGTGCCCGAAGACCTCCAGCGTGACCAGCCCGTGCAGCCGCCCCCAGACCCGCAGCGCGAGTGAGACCACCGCGGGCGAGACCTCGGGCACGTCCGCCCTGACCTTGGCCGCGTACCCGGCCGGGAACGCCGACCAGTCCACCTGGTCCGCGGCCCTGGGCCGCCCCACCTCGGCGACCAGTCGGTTGAGGCCGGCGCAGATCCGGCGCGCGGCCTGCTCGGCCGGGCCGCCGGGCGGAGGCTGGTAGCCGGGCACC
This sequence comes from Crossiella sp. SN42, assembly GCF_023897065.1. GTDB lineage: Bacteria > Actinomycetota > Actinomycetes > Mycobacteriales > Pseudonocardiaceae > Crossiella. The sequence continues at coordinate 283,859 of NZ_JAMHIV010000005.1, read as the reverse complement.
GGGTCGCCGTAGACCAGCCGGAAGCCCGCCGGGTTGGCCACCGCCCAGGCGCGCAGGGCCTCACCCCAGGCGAGCAGCCGGTTGCCGGGTTCGGTGGCGGGCACCGCGTCCCGCGCGGACTCCAGCGCACTGGCCAGCGACTCGCTCAAGCCGCCGATCAACGCGGTGACCAGGTCGTCCCTGGTCGGGAAGTAGCTGTAGATGGCCCTGGCGGTCATGCCCATCTCGCGCGCGATGCCGCGCAGCGAGATCGCGCCCGGCCCGCCCTCGGCCATCTGCGCCAGCGCGATGGTGGTGATCTCCCGGATGGTCTCCGCGCGCAGCCGCTCCCGCCGGGTGGGCGGCTGGTCCGTGGTCATCGGCACCATTGACACTCTACTGCGTTGCCGTAGTATCCGGCGTGTCAAAGGTACACGCCGTGTAGTAAATGACCGCTGGGGAGCAGACATGCCCGCGTACGTGCTGGTGGACGCAGTGCAGCTGGACGAAGAGGGCGCGCTGAAGTACCGCGAGCTGGCCGAACCGTCGATCCACCGCTACGGCGGCCGCTACCTGGTGCAGGGGCAGGTGCCGGAGGTGGCGGCAGGCAGTTGGCCCTCGCCGGACCGGGTGGTCACGGTGCTGGAGTTCCCGGACATGGCGCGGCTGCGGGAGTGGCACGACTCGCCGGAGTACCAGGCAGCGGTGAAGTTCCGGGAAGGCTCGATCGAGCTGCGGATGCTCTTCGTCGAAGGCAAGCGCGCCGGCTAAGGGGTGAGGCGGATGACCGCGATCTCGGTCAGGTGCTCGCGGATCACCGAGGCGGGCGCGTCCTTCGGGAACGGCCACATGTTCGCCCCGCCCGGCCGGACGTTGCCCAGATAGGTGGCCAGGACTGTGGCACCGATGTCCGTTTCCACCAGCTCCGCGCGGTAGGTCCGGCCGGGGTCCTGCTCGATCCGGCACGCACCGGCGGCGAGCAGGTTGGCGGTCCAGTCCCGGCGGCGGCTGGGCGAGCAGATGTAGTACTGCCCGTCCAGCTGGGTCACCGCCAGCGGCACCTCGCGCGGTTGGCCGGTGCGGCGGCCGGGCATGTGCAGGATGCGGAGCACGTGGCGGCCCTCGGTGTAGGGCTGCGGCTCGGCCTCGCGGATCTTGGCGATCATCATCGCGTTGCGCTCGCGGGGAGTCGGGTCGGTCACCGTGGCGCTCCGTTGCTCAGCGGGCCGCCGGGGCCGAAGGCCAGGGCGGCGAAGCGGGCCCCGATGCGGCGGTGGGCGGCGGCGTCCGGGTGTAGCCGGTCGGGCAGCGGCAGCTCGGCGAAGTCGGCCTCGCCGTAGAGCTCGCGGCCGTCCAGGTAGTGCAGGTTGGGGTCCTCGGCCTGGCGCTGGGCGACGATGCGGGCCAGCTCCTCGCGGATGACGGTGAGCGTCAGCTTGCCGGGCGCGGGTTCGCCGGTGGCGTAGAAGAGGACCTGGCCGGTGCTGAAGTCGGGCATGCCGGGGCCGGGGGTGTGCTCGTGGATCGGGCACAGGATGGGGGAGACCACCAGCAGCGGGGTGTCCGGGTGGCCCTCGCGGATGGTGTCCAGGAAGCCGTGCACCGCGGGGCCGAAGGCGCGCAGCCGCATCAGGTCGGCGTTGACCAGGTTGATGCCCAGCTTGAGGCTGATCACCTCGGCCGGCAGGTCACGCAGGGTGCGCGCGGTGAACGGGTCCAGCAGGGCGCTGCCGCTGAAGCCCAGGTTGACCAGCTGCACGCCCGCGCTCGCCGCGGCCCGCGCGGGCCAGGTGCCGGTGGGGCTGGCCGCGTTGGAGCCGTTGCTGATCGAGCTGCCGTGGTGTAGCCAGGTCCGGCCCTGCGGCGGCACGGGCTCGATCGGAGCGTTCGTGCGCAGGTCGACCAGCTCGGTCAGCTCGTTGTGCGGCAGCCAGATCTCCACCTGCTTGGCGCGCTCGGGCAGCCCATCGAAGCGGACCGTGCCGACCGGGCCCTGCTGCGCCTGGGTGGTGCCGGTGGCCAGGTCGATCAGCACGGTGAGGCCGCCGGTGGTGCTCGCCTGCGCGGTCAGCTCGCCGTCGACGAGCAGGTCGTAGACGCCGTCGGGCCGCGGTGGCGCGCCTTGGTAGTTCATCGTGGTGCGCAGGGTGTCCAGCTCGATGGCCGTGGCGGTGGTGCGGAAGACCAGGCGGACGCCGGAGGGCTGGGCCTCGGCCATGGCCAGCTGGCCGTCGGCGCACTGCGCGCGGGCGCGAGCCGGCAGGCGGTGCGGCCGGAGACCGTGCTCGGTGCGCTCCAGTTCCAGCGCGCCGCGCACCAGGTCCGCGGTGATGGGGCAAGTGATCACCAGACCAGCCTAGACCGCGTCCGGAAATCGCCAGGCACCTTAACGACACCGCGCTTATGGCCCTACCTTAAGAATTAGTCAAATCGAGGGGTGACCGGCTCTTGAGGTCCAGTTGAGGTGTTGTGCGGGCATGGATGACAGGAAATGTAGTACTTCCATTCGCAATCACCGGACAAGGCCGCACATCCGGCTACTGCGGGTGATTATCGGCTGCGTTCGGTCACAAAACCGGTCGAATTGGCCGGTGGTCGCCGGTCCGGCTACCGCCAACTGGCCGCATTGCTCCAGGTCATTGCGGGGGTCCGCACGGTCCGAACCTGCTCCGCCTGCGGACCACAGTGTTAAGACGGGCTGTTGGACTCTCGTTGACATGACTTGGGTGGCCACAGACGATCCATTCCGTAAGGGGCCACCCAACCGGGTGAAGGTGCCGGGCGGGTTTGGATCACAATCTCTCAACGGGAGGACTGATCATCCGATGAGTGCTGACGTGGCGGCGACGGCTTTGCATGAGTCGGTTAGCGTAATGCGGAAGGTTGACGACGCGCAGGAAATAGTGCGGTCTCTCTTCGACCAGTCCGGAATTTGTGTGGCGACGCTGGACTCGTCACTCCGCGTCATCGAAGCCAACGCGAAGCTTCTTCGTCTCTTTGGCAGGTCCGCTGGCGACACCTGCGGGCGAACGTTCGTGGAGCTGCTGCACGCCAGTGTGCGGGAGAGCGTCACGCAGGGCCTCGGCCGGCTGCTCGACGGGCAGAAGACCCGGTTCACCAGCCAGATCGCGGGCCTGCGCAGCGGCGAGCCGGACTTCAGCGGTGAGCTGACCGGGGTGGCCGTGGCTGGCGAGGGTGGCAAGGTGCAGCGCATCATGGTCATCGTGCGCCCGGAGGCCAGCGACCGCAGCGGTCACATGCTGTCATCGAGCCGGAAGCTGCTCACGGACATGGACGCGCGCATTCTGGAAGGCGTGGCGGCCGGAATTTCCACCGTGCAGCTCGCCTCCATGCTCCACCTGAGCCGGGGCGGCGTCGAATACCACGTGACCACGCTGTTGCGCCGGTTGAAGGCGAAGAACCGTCCCGCGCTGGTTTCCAAGGCGTATTCTATGGGCCTGTTCGGGGTGGGTTCCTGGCCACCCCGGGTGCTGCCCAGCTACGTCAAGTGACCGCACTGGCATGAGTGCGACAGTGGCGTGGACATGACGAAGGGATCAACGCCCGTGTCGATAGCCGATACCGAGACGACCCAGTGGATCCGTCGGTTCCACCCCTCGGCGGCAAGTACTACCAGACTGGTGTGCTTACCGCACGCCGGGGGTTCGGCCAGCTTCTACTACCCGGTATCCCAGAAGCTCGCGCCCGCGGTGGACGTGGTCGCGATCCAGTATCCGGGCCGGCAGGACCGGCTGCGCGATCAAGGTATCCCGGATATCGGGGAACTGGCTGACCACATTGCCGAAGAGCTTGCCCGGTTGACGCCCAAACCGACGGTGTTGTTCGGGCACAGCATGGGCGCGGCGATCGGTTTTGAGCTCGCGCTCCGGCTGGAGCGGGCGGGCGCCGGTGCGGTGGAGCTGGTCGCCTCCGGGCGGCGGGCTCCCTCGACCACCCGGCCGGAACGGGTGCACCTGCTCGGCGATGACGCGATCATCGCCGAGATGGCCGCCCTCAACGGGACCTCCGGCGCGGTGCTGGCCGATGAGGAGATCCTGCGGATGAGCCTGCCCGCGCTGCGCAACGACTACCGCGCCATCGAGACCTACCAGGCCCCGGCCGACCGTCGGCTGCGCACCCCGATCACCGTGCTGACCGGAGACGCGGACCCGAAGACCACCATGGCCGAGGCGGAGGCATGGCGCGGACACACCGAGGGCGAGTTCCGGGTCGAGGTGTATCCCGGCGGCCACTTCTTCCTCGCCGAGCACCAGGAGGCGGTGCTCGCCCAGCTGAGGCGGGCGCTGGCCGCAGGCACGGCGGTGTGACGAAACCCCAGGGCCGCATCCTTTGGAGATTTCCCTAGTGATGAATGTCGCACAATAAAGATAACCCAGAGGAGGCATCGAAAGATGAGCACTCGAATCTTTTTGTCCGGCGGTCCGGTCGAGCAGTCCAGGATTGAGCAGGTCTGGCACGTGGACCGGCTCGACGAGAAAATCAAGGTGGCATTCGGGGCGGGGTACGAGCACTTCGCCTACCATGGCCAGAACCGTCGGATCGGCGAGGAGAACCTGCCGGTCTACACCTGGTGCGGGAGCACGAAGATCGCCGAATGAAGTGAGCTGCTGATCAGGGCCGGTACGACCCGCTGTCGTACCGGCCCTGTCATGTGTCCGAAGTCGGACAGCCTTTGTCGTCCGTTGTCCTTCGTTCGGCTGACAACACAACGGCGCGCCGGCGGAGTGGCTCCGCCGGCGCGCCGGGAGTACCGCGGACTACCAGCCCGCGGCTGGCAGCAGTTCCTCGATCTGGTTGTTCCTGGTGGCCGAGCGGAGATCGGACTCCACCATCATGTTCATCAGTTCGGTGAAGTCCACGCTGGGCTTCCAGCCGAGTTCCACCTGGGCCCGGCTGGCATCCGCGCACAGGGTCTCCACCTCAGCGGGGCGCACCAGCTCGGGGTCGATGACCACGTAGTCGCGCCAGTCCAGGTCCACCGCCTCGAAGGCGATCCGGACCGCGTCCTTCACCGAATGCATCCGGCCGGTGCCGATGACGTAGTCGGTGGGCTCGTCCTGTTGCAGCATCAGATGCATGGCCCGCACGTAGTCCCCGGCGAAACCCCAGTCGCGCACCGCGTCCAGGTTGCCAAGGCGCAGCTCCTTCTGCAGGCCGAGCTTGATCTGGGCCACCGCGAGGGAGATCTTGCGGGTGACGAACTCGGCGCCGCGGCGGGGCGACTCGTGGTTGAACAGGATGCCGGAGACCCCGTACATGCCGAAGGACTCGCGGTAGTTCTTGGTGATGAAGTGCCCGTAGGCCTTGGCCACGCCGTAGGGGCTGCGCGGGTGGAAGATGGTGGTCTCGCTCTGCGGGGTCTCGGCCACCTTGCCGAACATCTCCGAGGAGGAGGCCTGGTAGAACCGGATCTGGTCGTTGCCGCCGGTCCGGGACTTGTCCAGGCCGCAGACCAGCCGGATCGCCTCCAGCATGCGCAGCGCGCCCATGCCGTTGACCTCGGTGACCAGCTCGGCCTGCTGCCAGGACAGCGGCACGAAGGAGATCGCGCCCAGGTTGTAGACCTCGTCCGGCTGGACCAGGTCCACCGCCGAGATCAGGCTGCCCTGGTCGAGCAGGTCCCCGTCCACGAACGACAGGTCCTTGACCAGCCTGCTCACCCGCGACTTGCGCGGGTTGGACTGCCCACGGATCAGGCCCCACACCTGGTATCCCTGCTCCAGCAGGTACTCGGCCAGGTAGGAGCCGTCCTGTCCGGTAACTCCAGTGATCAGCGCTCGCCTACACACGCGGTCTCCTTGATGCGGTCACAAGTGCGGTGTCGCGAGTGGACCATCAGGGTGACTCACCCGCTCTTCGGACTAATGAAACAGTTGCGGCACTTGGAAACGGCTAGATGATGTGGATCTTGCGACGGCCTGGTCAGCCCTGGCGGATGGGGGAGGCGCGACCCCCGGCGTCGGGTTATCGCCAGGGGGCCGCGCATCCCGGGGAGAGGTGGCCGTCGCAGGCGAGTCTCGGCTGGCCCGGACCGGGAAACTGCTAGGAGTGGGTCCGGGAGTGGCCAAAGGATCCTGGAATCGAGGTTTCTGTTCCGCCTGGTCGGAGATGAGCCGTACCGCCTCCGAGCTGGCGGGAACCTGTCATCAGCGGGTAAGTCCAGGTCGGCGCTCTTCGAAACCAGCGCGTTCCTGGATCAAGCGCAGCTCAAATTTTCGGCAAAACCCCAGGAGTGGCTTCAATATACTTGATATGGGTCTTTGCTGGTCGTCGCCGGTCATGGAGAGTGCGAACTCCAAACCGTACTAAGGGCAGCGGGTTCGAGGGATGCGGATGTGTCGGTCGCCGATCACGAATAGTGCTCGGAGCTGGGTGGGGCTTGCCTTCTGTCGGTTGCAGAACCCGGATAGGGGTCACCATGAGCCTTGTCCACCTCGTCGTCGAGGACGAGTCAGCAAGTGATACTTCGGCGGTCAGCGTTCTGGATGAGTTGGTTGACGAACTGGAAGCAGGTCAATCGAACATTGCCGGTGTCAGCGGCCCGATAGGTTCGGGTCGCTCGTTCCTGTTGCGGCACGCGGTCAACCGCGCGCGTTCATTGGGACTCGGTGTGACGTTAGCGCCGTGCCCACCCTCGGAGTCGGGGATTCCGTACGCGGTGGTGACCAGGCTGCTCTCCGAGCTGCTCCCGCCGGAGCGGATCGCCGACCTCGCGGTCAGCTGCGAGCGCGCCCCGTGCGCGGCCGGCCTCAACGCGCTGCTGTGCCGCGAGTTCACCGCGCTGGCCGCGGGCAGGCCGCTGCTGGTGGCCGTGGACGACCTGCACTGGGCGGACCGCTGGTCGCGGGACTGGTTCGCCGAGATGGCCGGCCGGGCGCCGGAGACGCCGATCCTGTTGCTGGGCTCGGCGCACGGCCCGCTGGAGCGGGTGGTGGCCACCGCCGCGCCGGTCCAGCTGCGGCTGCCGCCGTTCTCCGTGCGGGAGGTCGCCGACCTGCTGACCAAGGCCACCGGCCACCCGGTGGAGGAGGCGGTGGCGCGGGCGACCGCGCGGGCGGCCATGGGCCGGCCCGCGGTGGCGGCCGCGGTGGCCGGGCACTTCGCCGCCACCGGCCAGCCGCTGTCCCCGCCCCGGCTGACCGAGGTCTACGAGGTCGCGCGGCGGGACTGGTCGGAACGGATCGCCAGGGTGGTGCGCACGCTGCCGCTGGACGCGGTGGCCCTGCTGCGCGCGATGGCCGTCGGCGGCCGGGACTTCGGCTTCGAGATGACCGCCGCGCTGGCCCAGCCGCGGTCGGCCGGGGTGCTGGACGCGCTGGAGATCCTGGTCGACGCCGGACTGGTGGTCGGCGGCGGCGCACCCCGGCTGGCCTGCCCCTCGGTGGCGGTGGACGCCTTCTCCGGACGGGACGCCGCGGAGCGCGCCGCCTTGAGCATGCGCGCGGCCGAACTGGGTCGCGCGGTCGAAATGGGAGCGCTCACAGTGGCCGAGCTGCTCGGTGGCGTGCCGGTGGCCGGGCAGCAGTGGGTGGGCGAGGTCTTCGCCGAGGCGTCGGAGTGCCTGCTCAGGGAGGGCAAGCGGGCCGCGGCGGTAGCGGCCCTGCGGCGCGCCCTGCGCGAGCCGATGACCGAGGTCACCAGGGCCCGGCTGCTCATCCGGTTGGCCGGTCTTGAGGTGGTGGACCTGCCGGAGGCCAGCGACGGCAGGCTCCGGCAGGTCCTCATCCGGCACACCGGCCTGGACGCCTGGAGCCCGGTGGTCGAGGCGGCCGACCTGCTGCTGAGCCGGGGTGACGCGGAGACCACCCGCAGGCTGGTCTCCGACGTGCACCGGGAGGCGGCCGCCACCCGGCCGCGCGCCCAGCTCACTCCGCTGGCCGCGCTGGGCTGGCTGGCCCAGGACGAGGCGGGCCCCGACCTGGAGACCCCGGCCGCGGTGCTGCCCGCGCCACCGCCGGTCCCGCGGGACGGGGCCGAGGCCGCGGTGCTGGCCTGGCAGCTGGCCAGCCGGGCCGAGGACCGGCCCAGGGTGCTGGAGCTGGCCAGGACCGCGCTGGCCGAGGACAGCGGCGCGCCGCTGATGTGCCGCTTCGCCGCGGCCCGCGCGCTGATGTGCGCCGATGAGTTCGGCGAGGCCTACGCCGGGTACGAGTCGGTGGTGCGGCTGGCCCGCAGGCGCGGGGCCAGGGCGGCCGCCGCGCAGGCGCTGCTGGCCCAGGCCGGACTTATCCTGCGGCGCAGCGGCGAGGCCGAGCACGCGCTGGCCGGGGTGGAGGCGGCCAAGCTGGAGCTGCCGCCGGAGTCCTGGCACCCGGCGCTGGGCTCCCGGCTGACCGCGGCCGAGATCATGGCCAACATCCGCCTCGGCAGGCTGGACGCGGCCCGGCGGCTGGCCGCTCGGCAGTCCGCGCCGCTGGCCGACCACGGGGTGGGCTGGAGCTTCCTGCTCTTCGCCCGCGCCGAGCTGCTGCTGGTCGGCGGCGAGCCGGAACGGGCGCTGGTGCTCTTCGAGGAGTGCGGCCGGGTGCTGCTCAGCCGGGGCTGGCGCAACCCGGTGCTGCTGCCCTGGCGCTTCGGCGCTTCCCTTGCCCACCAACTGCTGGGCGCCACCGAGGAGGCGCTGGCGCTGCGCGCGGAGGAGGACGCGGTGCTGGAGCGGTGGGGTGTGGCCGACGCGCTGGCCCTGCCGGGGGAGGGGGCGCTGGTCGCCTTCCGGGCGATCGGGCTGGAGATCCCCGACCTGCCCGCGCAGCCGGACGATCAGGCGCCCGCGGCTGATCCGCTGGCCGCGTTGACCCCGGTGGAGCGCGAGGTGGTGCTGCTGGTGCTGGGCGGCAAGGCCAACGGCGAGATCGCCGCCGAGCTGGGCGTCACCCGGCGCACGGTGGAGCTGCGGCTGACCAAGGTCTACCGGAAGCTGGCCGTGCGCGGGCGGGACGAGCTGCTCGCGCGCCTGGGCCCCGCCGTGAGCAGGTGCTGAGTGATGCTGCGGGAACGCGGGCCGGAGCTGCGGATGCTGCGCGAGGCGGTGCAGGAGGTCGACTCCGGCCGCGGCGCCGTGCTGCACATCGGCGGAGCGGCGGGCACCGGCCGCACCGCGCTGGCGCGGGCGCTGGCCGAGCTGGCCCAGGCCGAGGGCGCGATGGTGCTCAAGGCCAGCGCGGCGGAGTCCGAACGGGACCTGCCGGTCGGCGTGGTGCGGCAGCTGGTGAACCCGTTGGTGTCGCGGGGCGGTGATCCGGGGGACACCTCGCACGGCATGCTCTCGGCCATCCTCAACGGCGGGCTGGACCAGGACAGCGAGCTGGGGCCGGGTTCGCTGAGCTGTTTTGTGCACGGGCTGCACGCCACGCTGAAACGGCTCAGCGGGGACCAGACCGTGGTGGCGGTGGTGGACGACCTGCACTGGGTGGACGAGGCCTCGCTGCGCGCGCTGGCCTTCCTGGCCACCCGGCTGCGCGGGGCCAGGCTGCTGCTGGCGGTGACCGCGCCGGACGCGGTGTGCGAGCGGGCCCCGCTGGTGCAGGAGGTCCTGGACTCGGCGGAGTACCGGCTGGAGTCGCGGGCCTTCAGCCCGGCCACCACCGCCACCCTGGCCGCGCAGCGCTTCGGCGCGGACTGCGACCCGGCCTTCGCCGCGGTCTGCCACGAGGTCACCGGCGGGGTGCCGAAGTCCTTGCTCGCTCTGCTGGATCGCGCTGCGGCACAACGGTTGTGGGGCCAGTCGCCGGATGTGCCGCGGATGCGCGAGCTGGCCGGGTCGCTGCGCCGGGAGCAGCTGCGCGGCCTGCTGCGCCGGGACCGGGTGGTCTCGGCCTTCGCCACCGCGATGGTGATCCTGGGCGAGCAGGCCACCGATGTGCTGCTGGCCAGGCTCAGCGAGCTGACCCCCGCCGAGTGCCGCACCGCGGAGAGCGTGCTGCGCCGGATGGGCGGCGCGGTGGAGGAGGTGGTGGGCAAGCTGGTGCCCACCCCCGCGCTGACCAAGGTGGTCTCGGAGGTCATCGGCTCCGCGGAGAGCTCCCGGCTGCACCGCGCGGCCGCCGACCACCTGGAGGAGTGCGGGGCCGGCCCGGAAGAGGTGGCCGGGCAGCTGGTCCAGGTGGACGGTATGCACGACCGCAGGGGACTCGATCTGCTCAAGGCGGCCGCGGTCTCCGCGCGCAGGCGCGGCGCGCCGGAGACCGCGGTCCGCTACTTCCGGCGGGCGCTGCTGGACTCACCGCCGGATGACGGCCGCCGCGCGGAACTGTTGCTGGAGCTGGCCGCCACCGAGCTGGATGCCTGGCCCGCGGCGGCCAAACAGCACCTGGTGCAGGCCGCGCGGCTGCTGCCGGATGACCGCAGCCGGGCCGTGGCGCTGTCCTGGATGCCGCTGCGGGTCTCCGGCTACGACCCGCAGCTGGCCGAGCTGCTGCGCGAGGTGCGCGGCAAGCTCGGTCCGGAATGCGCGCTCAGCGGGCACGAGCGCAACGTGGCGCTGCGGCTGGAGGCGCGCTGGCGGCAGGCCGGGATGACCGACGGCAAACTGCTGGCCACGGCGGGAAACCGCTTGCGGGAACTGGGTTTTGACGGCAGCCGGGCCTGTCCGGCCGAGCGCGAGCTGCGGGTGGTGCTGCTGGAGGCGGTGACGCTGACCGGGGAGGTGCACTGCGCCGAGGTGGCCAGGATGGCCCGCCAGATCGTCGCGCAGGTGCCGGCCAGCTCGGTGCAGATCAGCTCGTTCATGCAGATCCTGCCCGCGGTGCTGCTGGCCGCGGACCAGGGCGACGCGGCCTCCTCCTGGCTGGAGGCGGTGCTGGCGCACACCCGCAGGCCCGCGCCGCCGGCCTTCCAGTCCCTGGTGCAGGCGCAGCTCGCCTTCACCCAGCTGGGCCGGGGCGAGGTGGCCAGGGCCAAGGAGACCGCGATCAAGGCGGTGGACCTGGTCGGCGGGGACACCCAGGAGATGATCGTGACCTCGGCGCTGGCGCTGGGCGCGGTCGCCATGGTCACCCGCGACGTGGAGCTGGCCAAGCGGGCGCTGGAGATCACCGGTTCGGAGACCGACCTGCGGATGTACACGTTGCGGCGCACCATGCGTGGCGCGCTGGCCGAGGGCGCCGGTGACCACGAGGGCGCGCTGGCCCAGGTGCTCGACGGCGGCAACCGGCTGGAGCGCGCGGGCTGGCGCAACCAGGCGGTGCTGCCCTGGCTGTGCCTGGCCGCCGGGCTGCACCACCGGCTCGGGCAGCGCAGCGAGGCGGTCGCGCTGGCCGAGGAGCACCTGCGCCGGGCGGTGGCCTGGGGCTCGCCCAACGGGATCGGCCGGGCCAGCCACGTGCTGGGCCTGCTCACCCCCGGCCCGCGCGGCATCGAGCACCTGCGGCAGGCCGCGGAGACCTTCCGGCAGACCGGCAACCGGACCGAGCTGTCCTGGACGCTGCGGCGGCTGGGCAAGCGGATGCGCACCACCTCACCGGCTGAGGGCGAGCGGGTGCTGGCGCACGGGATGCGGCTGGCCGAGCAGCTTCTGGAGTCCTCAGGGGCAGAAGAAGGCATCCTGACGAGAACTCGCCAGCGGCCCGATCCGGTGCTCAGCCCGAGCGCGCCTGCCCCGGCTTCGCGGCTGACCAGGACCGAGGCGACGGTGGCCGAGCTGGCCGTGCGGGGGCTGGGCAACCACGAGATCGCGACCCGGCTGGAGATCAGCCGCAGGGCCGTGGAGAAGCATCTGACCAGCTCTTATCGCAAGCTGGGCATCGAGCGCCGGGCCCAGCTCGCGGACGCGCTCGGGGTGGTCGCGGGACCCGCCGGCGGACCGGCGGGCTGACCGCGAAGGGGACGTCGACGGGGGTGGCGGGCTGGCCGGAACCGGCCGCTCGCGGCCCCGTCGGCGATTGGTGCATCCCGCGACACTGGGGAAGTCACTAGATCTGCGCCGGTACCACTGCATCGCTGCGGCCGTCGGCATCCGGCGAGCGCTGGATGTCGTCTTTCCTGTTCCCGAGCGTGGTGGAGGCTTTCGCATGTGCGGAATCACCGGCTGGATCGCATTCGATCGTGACCTGACCCAGGAGCGGCAGGCCCTGGAGGCGATGACGGACACGATGTGCTGTCGTGGCCCCGACGACGGCGGCGCGTGGGTCCGCCGCCACGTCGCCTTCGGCCACCGCCGCCTGGCGATCATCGACCTGGCCGGTGGCAAGCAGCCGATGAGCGTGGACACCCCCGACGGCGAGGTGGCGCTGACCTACAGCGGCGAGGTCTACAACTACGTCGAGCTGCGCGACGAGCTGCGCGCCAGGGGTCACCGGTTCACCACCGCCAGCGACACCGAGGTGGTGCTGCGCGCCTACCTGGAGTGGGGCCCGGAGTTCGCCGAGAAGCTCAACGGCATGTACGCCTTCGGCATCTGGGACGCCCGGTCCGACCGGCTGGTGCTGGTGCGCGACCGCCTGGGCATCAAGCCGCTGTACTACTACCCGACCGAGGGCGGGCTGCTCTTCGGCTCGGAGTCCAGGGCGATCCTGGCGCACCCCGAGGCCGAGACGGTGATCAACCTCGAAGGCATGCGCGAGATGTTCGGCGCCTGCAAGACACCGGGACACGGCGTGTGGGCCGGGATGCGTGAGGTGCGGCCCGGCGGACTGGTGCTGCTGGACCGGAGCGGGTTGCGCGAGCGGGTCTACTGGAAGCTGACCCCGCGCGAGCACACCGCCGACCTGGACACCACCATCGGCGAGGTGCGGGACCTGCTCGGCGACATCGTGCGCCGCCAGCTGGTCTCCGACGTGCCGCGCTGCGTGCTGCTCTCCGGCGGCCTGGACTCCAGCTCGCTGACCGCGGTGGCCGCGCGGGAACTGGCGGAGCAGGGTGAGCGGGCGCGCAGCTTCACCGTGGACTTCACCGGCCTGACCGACAACTTCCAGCCCGACTCCATGCGCGGCACCCCGGACTCGCCGTATGCCAGGGAGGTGGCCGCGCACGTCGGCGCCGAGCACCGGGACATCGTGCTGTCCCCGGATGCCATGCTGGACCCGGAAACCAGGGCCGCGGTGGTGCGGGCGCGCGGGTTCCCGATCGGCATCGCCGATGTGGATGTCTCGCTGTACCAACTGTTCAAGGCGATCCGGGAGCACTCCACGGTGGCCCTCTCCGGCGAGGGCGCGGACGAGGTGTTCGCCGGGTACCCGTGGTTCCACATCCCGGCCATCCGCGAGTCCGGCATCTTCCCGTGGATGATGCCGCTGGTGGAGATGCTGGCCGAGGCCGAGGTCGACGAGATCTTCAACGACCGGCTCTCGGCGAACCTGGACCTGGAGACCTACATCCAGGACCAGTACCGCACCGCGGTCGCCGAGATCGACCGCTTCGACGGCGACGACGATGACGAGCACGCCACCAAGGTGCTGAAGTACCTGCACATCACCCGGTTCCTGCCGCTGCTGCTGGACCGCAAGGACCGGATCAGCATGGCGGTCGGGCTGGAGGTGCGGGTGCCCTTCTGCGACCACCGCCTGGTGGAACAGGTCTACAGCGTGCCGTGGGACATGATGACCTTTGACCGCAGGGAGAAGAGCCTGCTGCGCGCGGCCACCGGCCCGCTGCTGCCGGACAGTGTGGCGCAGCGGGTGAAGAGCCCGTACCCGGCCACCCAGGACCCGCGCTACGCTGCCGAGCTCCAGCGGATGGCCAAAGAACTGTTGGCGGGCAAGGACCACCCGGTCTTCGAGATCATGAACCGCAAGTGGGTGGAGGAGACGATGAGCGTGGATCCGGCCGCCATGCCCGAGGTGGTGCGGGAGAGCCTGGACCGGGTGCTGGACGCGGCCTCCTGGCTCGAGGTGTACCGGCCGCGGCTGGACCTGGGCTGAACTCTGGGGAAGTCCCTACCCCAGCGCGTGTACCAACGGCAGTGAGCATGCAGCCGATGGCGCGAGGAGCCGTTATGAGCAGTCGGACCGGAACCCCGCCCCTGCGCAAGCCGGACCAGGTCCTGCGCCATCGGCTGGCCCGCTCGGCCTGTGAGGTCGCGGGCACCCGGCACTCGCCGGGCGATGTGCTGGCCTGGATGGACGAGCGTGCCCAGGTGCAGACGCACGAGGTCGAGGTGATCCCGTTCGACGAGCTGGACCGCTGGGGCTTCGACCGGCTCACCGGCAACATCCAGCACGACACCGGCCGCTTCTTCAGCGTGCAGGGCCTGAGCGTGCAGACCAGTTCGGGGCCGGTCGGCAGCTGGACCCAGCCGATCATCAACCAGCCGGAGATCGGCATCCTGGGCATCCTGGTCAAGGAGTTCGACGGGGTGCTGCACTGCCTGATGCAGGCCAAGCAGGAACCGGGCAACGTCAACGGCATGCAGCTGTCCCCGACCGTGCAGGCCACCCGCAGCAACTACACCCAGGCGCACGGCGGGGCCGCGGTGCCGTACCTGGACTACTTCCGCGACTTCGCCCGGCACCGGGTGCTGGCCGATGTGCTCCAGTCCGAGCAGGGCACCTGGTTCTACCGCAAGCGCAACCGCAACATGATCGTGGAGGTGGACACCGAGGTCGAGCTGCTGGCGGACTTCCAGTGGGTCACCCTCGGGCAGCTCAACGCGTTGCTGGCGCACGACGACGCGGTGAACATGGACGCCCGGACCGTGCTCTCCTGCATGCCCGCGGGCTTCGAGGGCGCGCACGACACCGTCGGCGACGGGCTGGCCGAGGCGATCGCGCGCTCCTGCGACGCCTACGCAGGCAGCATCTCCTCCAGCGCGGAGGTGCTGAGCTGGATCACCTCCCGGCAGTCCGAGCACCAGATCAGCACCGAGCTGATCCCGTTGCGCTCGGTGCGGAACTGGCGGCACACCGAGCGGGAGATCCACCACGAGAGCGGTGGCTTCTTCAGCGTGATGGCGGTGCGGGTCAAGACGAACAGCCGCGAGGTCTCCGGCTGGACCCAGCCGCTGATCCAGCCGCACGGCCTGGGCGTGGTGGCCATGCTGGTGAAGAACGTGGACGGCGTGCTGCACGCGCTGGTCAACGCCCGCGTCGAACCGGGCTACCTGGACGTGGTCGAGCTGGCCTCCACCGTGCAGTGCAGCCCGGAGACCTACACCAAGCTGGGCATGGAAGAGCACCGGCCCCCGTTCCTGGACCACGTGCTCAGCGCCGAGCCCGGCCGAATCCTGTTCGACACCGTGCTCTCGGAGGAGGGCGGGCGGTTCTACCACGCGCGCAACCGATACATGGTGATCGAGGTGGCCCCCGACTTCGGCGGTGACGAGCTGCCCGACTACCGCTGGCTGACCCTGCACCAGCTCAACGGGCTGCTCCAGCACAGCCGCTACGTCAACGTCGAGGCGCGCAGCCTCATCGCCTGCCTCCGCGGCCTGCGCTGACGCTGTGGTACTGGGGTATTCCCGGTGGCGGGTGTGGGAGAACGTACTGGTGTCGTCTCTGGGAAGGTGCTGCGGATGAGTGCGGATGACCGGCGGCCCGTGTTGTTCGTCAGCAGGCCGGAGAGCGGGTTGCTGAACCCGATGCTGGTGCTGGCCGGTGAGCTGGCCGATCGGGGGGTGCCCGAGGTCTGGTACGCCACCGACGAGTCGCGGCGCGGCCAGATCGAGGGGCGGGGGCTGTCCTTCGCCTCGCTCGGCAGGGGCGCGCCGGAGCTGTCTCTGTCCACAATGGACGATGAGGCGTATTCCCGGTTCTCCAGCCGGAAGCGGTTCGTCTCGCACCGGGAGTCGCTGCGGATGGTCATGCAGCCCAAGCTGATGGCCGAGGAGTACCGCAAGCTGACCGCGGCGGTGGACGAGCTCAAGCCCGCGCTGATGGTGATCGAGAGCGCCAGCAGCTTCGCCACCTCGCTGGCCATCGCGCGCGGCATCCCGTTCGTGGCCACGCTGCCCTTCCTGCCCAGCCACTCCTACGCCTCCTGGGTGCCGCTGCTGGCGAAGTCGCACCTGCCCAAGGGTTTCCCGCGCCCGAACACCGGGCTGCCCTACCCGATGAACCCGCTCCAGAAGCTGCAAAACACGCTCTTCGGGCTGCGCACCTTGGCGATGTATATGGGGCCGAAGATGCGGCCGCACCTCCAGGAATATGTCAAGTTGCAGATCGAGTGCGGCATCACCCGGGAGGCGATGCGCACCGACGGGCAGGTCACCGACTCCAAGATGGTGATGGCGTTCTCGGTGGCGGAGGTGGACTTCCCGTTCCCCAAGCCGGAACGGCTGGAGCTGACCGGCGCGATGTTGCCCCCGCTGCCGGAGGTGTCCGGCCGCACCGAGGTGGGGGACTGGCTGGATGTGCGCGACTCGGTTGTCTACATCGGACTCGGCACGCTGGCCAGGCTCAGCCGCGCCGACGTGGCCGGCATCGTGCAGGTGGCCAGGAACCTGGACGGCCGGCACCACGTGCTGTGGAACCTGCCCAGGGAACGTCACCAGCTGCTGCCCGCGGACCTGCCGTCGAACCTGCGCATCGAGTCCTGGCTGCCCTCCCAGTACGACGTGCTGGCCCACCCCAGCGTCAAGGTCTTCTTCACCCACGCCGGCAGCAACGGTTTCCACGAGAGCCTGTACTTCGGCAAGCCGATGGTGACCCGGCCGATGTTCGCCGACTGCCACGACATCGCCACCCGCGGCGAGCACTTCGGCGTCAGCCTGACCGTGCGCCGCCCGCACCTGATCGAGCCCGCGGACATCACCGCCAAGCTGACCAGGGTGCTGACCGAACCGTCCTTCCGGGACAACGCCGAGCGGATCGCCAAGGTGCAGCAGGCCGCCGGTGGCCGGGAACGGGCCGCGGAGCTGCTGCTCCAGCTGCTCAAGGGCGAGTTGGCCGAGCAGCCGACCCGGTCTGCCACCTGAGCGCGGGCCGGAGGAGGAGTCATGGAGTACACCACGTTGGGCCGCACCGCGTTGCGGATCAGCCCGCTCTGCTTCGGCACGTTGAACCTGGGGGTGCGCACCACCACCGAGGAAGCCTTCGCGCTGCTGGACCTGGCGCTGGAGCGCGGGATCAACTTCCTGGACACCGCGAACCAGTACGGCTGGCAGAAGCACAAGGGCTACACCGAGGAGCTGCTCGGCGAGTGGTTCGCCCTGGGCGGCAACCGCCGGGAGAAGGTGGTGCTGGGCACCAAGGTCGGCAACCCGATGACCGACCTGCCCAATGACTCCGGCCTGTCCGCGCGCAACATCATCGCCTCCTGCGAGCAGTCGCTGCGGCGGCTGGGCACGGACTGGATCGACGTGTACTACATGCACCACATCGACCGGTCCGCGCCCTGGGAGGAGGTGTGGCAGGCGATGGAAACCCTGGTGTGGCAAGGCAAAATCCGCTACGTCGCATCCTCCAACTTCGCCGGCTGGCACCTGGTGGAGGCCCAGGCCAGCGCCAGGGAACGCAACTTCCTCGGCCTGGTCGCGGAAAGCTGCGTCTACAACCTGGTCACCAGGACGGTGGAACTGGAGCTGATCCCGGCCGCGCAGAAGTACGGCCTGGCCGTGCTGCCCTGGTCGCCGCTGCACGGCGGACTGCTCTCCGGCGCGACGAAGAAGCTGGCCGAGGGCACCGCGGTGAAGACCGCGCAGGGCCGGGCCCAGGTGGCCATGGCCAAGCACGCCGACGCGGTGGCCGCCTACGAGAAGCTGTGCCAGAGCCACGACCTGGACCCGGCCGAAGTGGGCCTGGCCTGGGTGCTGAACCGGCCGGGGGTGACCGCGCCGGTGATCGGGCCGCGCACGCAGGCCCAGCTGACCGGCGCGCTCAACGCGCTGGAACTGAAGCTGCCCCAGGCTTTGCTGGACGAACTGGACCTGATCTTCCCACCCGTCGGCAACGGCGGCCCCGGCCCCGAAGCGTGGGCCTGGTAAGTCTACTGAGGACGGAGTTCGGCTGTGCGGGTTCTCTTCGTCAGCTTCCCGGCTGCGGCCCATGTCTACCCGATGGTGCCGCTGGCCTGGTCGCTGCAGGCGCAGTGCCACCAGGTGCGGGTCGCGGTGCACCCGTCGATGGCGCACGAGGTCGGGCAGAGCGGCCTGAACGCGGTCGCCTTCGGCTCCTGCGAGAACGAGCGCATGCAGGCCATGCTGGAGTTCAACGCGAACCTGCACGACCTGGAGGAGCTGGACAACGACCTGGCCATCCGCGGCTTCGAGCCGGATGAGCCCTGGCACCAGGCCTGGCTGACCCTGGTCGGCGCGTTGTCCTTGCACACGCCCGATCTGGACGAGCTGGTGCGGCTGTGCCGGGACTGGAAACCGGACCTGGTGCTGTGGGACCCGCTGTGCATCCAGGCCGCGGTGGCCGCCGAGGCCACCGGCACCCCGCACGGCAGGCTGTTGTGGGGCCAGGACAACGTGGGCTGGATCTGGGAGCGGTTCTCCCGCCGGGAGAACACCGGCGACATGATCATCGAGGGCTCGCTGGACTGGATGATGGCGCCCATGCTGGAGCCGTACGGGCTGGAGTTCAGCGAGACCCAGATCCTCGGCGAGTTCAGCATCGACCAGCGGCCCGCGGACTGGCGCATCCCCACCGAGATCGACTACCTGCCGATGCGCTGGGCGCCCTACAACGGTGGCGCGGTCACCCAGGACTGGGCCACCACCGCGCCCGAGCGGCCCCGGGTGGTGATGACCTTCGGCACCTCCGGCCGCGGCCGGATGCTGTTCCAGGTCAGCGGATCCAGCTTCGAGGACACCGTGCGCGCGCTGTGCGAGCTGGACATCGAGCTGGTGGTCACCCTGGACAAGACCAAGCCGATCGAGAACCCGCCGGAGAACCTGCGGATCGTGGACTACGTGCCACTGAGCCAGATCCTGCCGACCTGCTCGGTGATCATCAACCACGCCGGCGAGGGCTCGGTGATGACCGCGGGCGTGCACGAGGTCCCGCAGCTGCTCTGCCCGGTGCCCAACTGGGGCGAGCACAACGTGGCGCGCGGGGTGGCCGCCACCGGCAACGGGCTGGTGCTCGGCGCCGAGGAGTTCACCCCGGAGAAGGCCAAGCAGGCGGTGGCCCGGCTGCTGACCGAACCCGGGTTCCGGGCCGGCGCGGCCCGTTTCCACCAGGAGCTGCGAAGCCTGCCGTACCCGGTGGAGCTGGTGCCGCTGCTGGAAGAACGGGTCCGGCAGCACCAGCGGCGCACCGGCTGACCCCGGACCACCCGAGACGAAAGAGACGACCCATGGGCACCGAGTACGGCCGCCGCCAAGCGGCGATCTACGACGCGATCTACGGCAACCGCAACGGCAAGGACTGGCACGCCGAGGCCGAGCTGCTGGCCGGCCAGATCCGCGAGCTGAAGCCGGATGCCACCAGCCTGCTGGACGTGGCCTGCGGCACCGGCAACCACCTGGCCACCCTGGCCAAGCACTTCGACACCGCCGACGGCGTCGAGCTCTCCGCCGGCATGGCCGAGGTGGCCGAGGCCAAGGTGCCCAGTGCGACCATCCACGTGGCCGACATGCGCGAGTTCGACCTCGGCCGCCGCTACGACGCGATCGTCTGCATGTGTTACAGCATCGCCTATCCGACCTCGGTGGCCGAGCTGAAGAAGGTGCTCAGCCGGATGGCCGCGCACCTGGAGCCCGGCGGCGTGGTGATCGTGGAACCGTGGTGGACGCCGGAGACCTTCCTGCCCGGCTACTTCACCGCCTCGGCCTACCAGACCGAGGAACAGGCCATCACCCGCGTCTCGCACACCGTGCGGGACGGCAAGACCAGCCGGATGACCATCCACTACACGGTCGCCGACGCCGACGGGGTGGAGAGCTTCACCGAGCTGGACGTGCTGTCGCTGTTCCACATCAGCGAGTACACCGAGGCGTTCGAGTCCGCGGGCCTTACGGTGGAGTACCACCCCGGTCCGCCCACCGGCCGGGGCCTCTTTATTGCCACCGCGCCGCGCTAGGGGAGAGAACCTGATGGCCAAGATCAACGTGTTCCAGCCGACGCTGGGGGCGGACGAGGCGGCGGCGGTCGCCGAGGTGTTCGAGAGCAACTGGCTGGGGTACGGGCAGCGGGCGCAGGCCTTCGAGGCCGAGTTCGCCGCCCACCTGGACGTGCCTGCCGAGCAGGTGTTCTTCATCAACTGCGCCACGGCGGGCCTGTTCCTGGCCATCGAACTGCTCGGGCTGGGCCCCGGTGACGACGTGGTGCTGCCCTCGGCCCACTTCGTCGCCGCGGGCAACGCGGTGGCCGCCTCCGGTGCGCGGCCGGTGTTCTGCGATGTGGACCCGCACACCATGAACCCCAACGCCGAGCACATCGCGGCGGCGCTCACCCCGGCCACCAAGGCCGTGCTGACCCTGCACTTCGGCGGCTACCCCGGCGACATCGAAGCCGTGGCGAAGCTGTGCCGGGACCGGGGGATCGTGCTGATCGAGGACGCCGCCTGCGCGGTGGCGTCCACTGTGGACGGTCGAGCCTGTGGCACCTTCGGCGACATCGCGGTGTGGAGCTTCGACGCGATGAAGATCCTGGTCACCGGGGACGGCGGCATGTTCTACGCCAAGGATCCCGAGCTGGCGGCCAGGGCCCGGCGGCTGGCCTACTTCGGGCTGGGCAAGTCGGCCAGCGGGTTCGTCAAGTCGAAGGCGCGGGCGCAGCGCTGGTGGGACCTGGAGGTCGAGGAGTTCGGCCGCCGGATCATCGGCAACGACATCACCGGCGCGATCGGCAGCGTGCAGCTGCGCAAGCTGCCCGGATTTGTCCAGCGACGGGTGGAGATCAGCGCGGCCTACGACCGGCTGCTGGCCGAGGTGCCCGGCGTGCGCACCCCGCCGCCGCTGCCCGAGGGGCACACCACCTCCGGCTACTTCTACTGGATCCAGTGCGACTCCGCGCTGCGCGACAAGATCGCGGCCGACCTGCTGGCGGCCGGGGTCTACACCACCTTCCGCTACCCGCCGCTGCACCGGGTGCCGATCTACGGGGCCGCCGACCTGGTCCTGCCCGGCACCGAGGAAGCGGCCGAGACCTCGATTCTGTTGCCGCTGCACCAGGGCATGAGCGATGAGGACGTGCGGGTGGTGGTGGACTCGGTGACCCGCTCGGCCGCGGAGTACGCCGCCACCCCGGTGGCCGCCGAGGCCTGACCCGATCCCGCCTGCGCACCAGGATTTCCCGGCTTCGGAGACTAGGGATTTCCGCTCAGTCACTGCGTGAGACTCCAGGCACCGGATTCCACCCTTGTGACTCGACGCGGAGTGGTAACTCACCGAGTCCCCGACTGATCCAGGTGCCGATGGACAACGAACAGAAACTCCGCGACTACCTCAAGCGCGCCAGCGCGGATCTGCAACGGACCCGGCGCAGGGTGCACGAGCTGGAGGCGGCCTCGCACGAGCCGATCGCCATCATCGGGATGGCCTGCCGCTATCCCGGCGGCATCGCCTCGCCCGAGGACCTGTGGCGGCTGGTGGAGTCCTCCGCCGACGGCGTCGGCGGCCTGCCGACCGACCGCGGCTGGTACCTGGACGAGGGCGCCTCCGCCTCGCCGATCAGCGGCGGGTTCCTCTACGACGCGCCCATGTTCGACCCGGAGTTCTTCGGCATCTCCCCGCGCGAGGCGCTGGCCATGGACCCGCAGCAGCGGCTGCTGCTGGAGGTCTCCTGGGAGGCGATGGAGCGGGCCCGGCTGGACCCGTTGTCGCTCAAGGGCTCCCGCACCGGCGTGTTCGTCGGCGCGATCCCGCAGGACTACCGGCTCGGCCCGCGCGACAACGTCGGCGGCTACGCGCTGACCGGCACCACCTCCAGCGTGCTGTCCGGCCGGCTGGCCTACGTCTTCGGCCTGGTCGGGCCGACGCTGACGGTGGACACCGCCTGCTCGACCTCGCTGGTGACGCTGCATCTGGCGGCCAGGGCGCTGCGCGCGGGGGAGTGTTCGCTGGCGCTGGCCGGTGGCGTCACGGTGATGTCCAGTCCTGGCACCATCACCGAGTTCAACAAGCAGGGCGGCCTGGCCGCTGACGGCTACTGCCGCTCCTTCTCCGACGACGCCGACGGCACCGGCTGGTCCGAGGGCGTCGGCGTGCTGATGCTGGAACGCCTCTCCGACGCGCGCCGCAACGGGCACCGGGTGCTGGCCGTGGTCAGCGGGTCCGCGGTCAACTCTGACGGCGCGTCCAACGGCCTGACCGCCCCGAACGGCCCGTCCCAGCAGCGGGTCATCGAGCAGGCCCTGCTGGACGCGCGGCTGTCCGCCCGGCAGGTGGACGTGGTGGAGGCGCACGGCACCGGCACCCCGCTGGGCGACCCGGTCGAGGCCGAGGCGCTGCTGGCCGTCTACGGGCAGGACCGGGAGCGGCCGCTGCTGCTCGGCTCGATCAAGTCCAACCTCGGCCACACCCAGTCCGCGGCCGGGGTCGCCGGTGTGATCAAGATGGTGCAGGCCATCCGGCACGGCGTTGCCCCGCAGACCTTGCACGTGGCCACGCCGACCACCCAGGTCGACTGGTCGGCGGGCGAGGTCCGGCTGCTGACCGAGGCCCAGCACTGGCCGGAGACCGGTGAACCGCGCCGGGCCGGCGTGTCCTCCTTCGGGCTCAGCGGCACCAACGCGCACGTGATCGTCGAGCAACCGCCCGCCGAGGAGGAGACCCCCGCCGCCGAGCCGGTGGCGGGACCGCTGCCGCTGCTGGTCTCCGGCCGCACCGCTGAAGCACTGCGCGAGCAGGCCGCGAACCTGTTGTCCCTGCTGGAATCCGGCGACACGCCACACCCGGCGGACCTGGCCTACTCGCTCGCGGTGGCCCGCTCCTCCTTCGAGCACCGGGCCGCCCTGGTGGTGGCTGACCTGGAGGCCGCCCGCGCCGGACTGACCGCGCTGGCTGACGGTGAGACCGCCGGGAACGTGGTGCACGAGCGGCCGAAGCTGGCCGTGCTCTTCGCCGGACAGGGTTCGCAGCGCCTGGCCATGGGCCGCGAGCTGCACGCCCGCTTCCCGGTCTTCGCCGAGGCTTTTGACGCGGTGCTCGCCGAGTTTGACGAGGACCTGCGCGAGATCATCTGGGGCGAGGACGCGGAGTTGTTGGCGCGCACCGGGAACGCTCAGCGGGCGATCTTCGCGGTCGAGGTGGCGCTGTACCGGCTGCTGGAGTCCTGGGGCGTCAGCGCGGACTTCCTGGCCGGGCACTCCGTGGGCGAGATCGCCGCCGCGCACGTGGCCGGGGTGTTCTCCCTGTCTGACGCGGCAACGCTGGTGGCCGCGCGCGCCCGGCTGATGCAGGAGCTGCCCAGCCGGGGCGCGATGATCGCGGTGGACGCCACCGAGGCCGAAGTCCTTCCGCTGCTTGAAGGTCGGGAGCACGAGGCCAGCCTGGCCGCGGTGAACGGCCCCCGGCACGTGGTGCTATCCGGCGACGAGGACGCGGTCGCCGAGATCGCCGCGGTGTTCGCCGAGCAGGGCAGGCGCACCCGCAAGCTGCACGTCTCGCACGCCTTCCACTCCGCGCACATGGACCCGGTGCTGGCCGAGTTCCAGCGCGTGGTCGAAGGCCTGTCCCCGCAGCCGCCACGCATTCCCGTGATCTCGACGGTGACCGGCGCGCAGGCGAGCGTGGCCGAGCTGGGCAGCGCTGAGTACTGGGCGGGACAGGTCCGCGCCACCGTGCGGTTCGCCGACGCGGTGTCCTGGCTGCACAACCACGGCGTCGGCGCGTTCCTGGACGTCGGCCCGGACACCACCATCGGCACCCTGACCGAGAGCTGCCTGGCCACCGCCGAACCCGCGCCCGCGATCACCTCGATGCTGCGGCCGGACCGCGGCGAGACCGAGGCGGTCACCACCGCGCTGACCGTGCTGCACACGCACGGGGTCTCGGTGCGCTGGCCGGAGTTCTTCACCGGCACCGGCGCCGCGCTGATCGACCTGCCGACGTATCCGTTCCAGCGCAGGCGGTTCTGGCCCAGGGACGGCTACAAGGCGGACAGCGGCAATGTGCGCTCGGCCGGCCTGGGCGCGGCCCGGCACCCGCTGCTGGCGGCCACCGTGTCGCTGGCCGGGGCCGAGGGCACGCTGCTCACCGGACGGCTGTCCGTCCGCGACCAGCCCTGGCTGGCCGGGCACCGCGTGGGCACCGCCGTGGTGCTGCCCGGTGCGGCCCTGATCGAGCTGGTCACCAGGGCTGGCGACGAGGTCGGCTGCGACCACGTCCGCGAGCTGACCACGATGACCGCGCTGCGCCTGCCCGCCGACGGCGGTGTGCAGCTCCAGCTGCACATCGGACCGGACCTGGACGGGCTGCGCGAGGTCGCGGTCTACTCCCGGCCGGACGGCGACGACGAAGGCCCGTGGACCAAGCACGCCAACGCGATCCTGGAACGCGGCCAGGCCCAGGCCACCACCTGGGAGTGGCTGCCGGCCGGGGCCGAGCCGATCGACGTGTCCGCGCTGTACGCCACCGAAGGCGAAGGCGTGAACTACGGCCCGTCCTTCCAGGGCCTGCGGGCCGCCTGGCGGGCCGGGACCGAGGTCTACGCCGAGATCGAGCTGCCCGCCGAGGTCGCCGGTGACGCCGGCGAGTTCGGCCTGCACCCGGTGCTGCTGGACGCCGCCCTGCACGCGGCCAACTTCGCCGAGCTGGACGACAGTGTGCGCGGCGGCCTGCCGTTCCACTGGTCCGATGTCCACCTGCACGCGGCGGGCGCGCGGACCGCGCGGGTGCGGCTGACCCCGGCGGGGGACCGGATCTCGCTGGAGATCGCCGACCAGGACGGCGCGCCGATCGCCTCGGTGGGCGAGCTGCTGCTGCGCACGCCCAGCGGTGCCGCGCCGGTGGCCACCGGCAACCTCTACCGTCTGGAGTGGACGGAGACCGGGCAGGAGCCGGACGCGGATGCCCGCCTTGCCCTGCTCGCGCCCGATTCCCTTGGCCTGGCGAATATTCTCGGTGTTGAGCCCGCCGCAGACCTGGACTCGCTCGCCGAGGGCGACCTGCCCACGGCCGTGCTGCACCCGGTGTTCGCCACCGCCGACCCGCGCACCGCCGCGCACGAGCTGACCTCGGCCGCGCTCGCCCGGTTGAAGGAATGGCTTGCCGACGAACGGTTCCCGGGCGTTGAGCTGGTGTTCGTCACCCGGGGCGCGACCGGCGAGGTGGCCGATCCGGCCGCCGCCGCGGTGTGGGGCCTGGTGCGCACCGCGCAGTCCGAGCACCCCGGCCGCTTCCGGCTGCTCGACCTCGATCCGGCCGCGACAGCCGACGCGATCCAGGCCGGGCTGGCCGGTGACGAGCCGCAGCTGGCCATCCGCGGCGGCAAGGTGCTGGCCGCCAGGCTGGCCAGGGTCGCCGCCACCGAGACCGCCCCGGAACCCTGGGACGACAACGGCACCGTAGTGATCACCGGCGGCGTCAGCGGCCTGGGCGCGGTGCTGGCCAAGCACCTGGTGGCCGAACGCGGGGTGCGCAACCTGTTGCTGCTCAGCCGCCGTGGCCCCGCCGGGGCCGAGGACCTGGTGGCCGAGCTGACCGGACTCGGCGCCTCGGTCGCCGTGGCCGCCTGCGACGTGGCCGACCGGGAAGCGCTGGCCCAAGCGCTGCACGGGGTCCGGGTGGCCGCGGTCTGCCACTCGGCCGGCCTGCTCGCCGACGGCGTGATCTCCACCCTCACCAGCGAGCAGTTGACCGCCGCGCTGCGCCCCAAGGTGGACGGGGCCTGGCACCTGCACGAGCTGATCGGCGACACCGCGCCGCTGATCGTGTTCTCCTCGCTGGCCGGACTGCTCGGCGCGCCCGGACAGGGCAACTACGCCGCGGGCAACGCCTTCCTGGACGCGCTGATCGCCCACCGCCGCGCCACCGGCGCCCCCGGCCTGTCCCTGGCCTGGGGACCGTGGGCGGACACCGCGGGCATGACCGCCGAGCTGGGCGGCGCCCAGGTGCAGCGGCTGCGCAGGCTCGGCACCCCGCCACTGTCCACAGAGGACGGTCTGGCGCTGTTCGACCTCGCGGTGTGCACTGGCGAACCGGTGGTCGCGCCGGTGCGGCTGGACTTCGGCGTGCTGCGCGAGGCCCCCGAGGTGCCCTCGGTGCTGCGCGGCCTGCTCGGCCAGACCCGCCGCCGGGTGGCCAAGAACGGTCCGGTCCGCGCCCGGCAGCGGGCCGTGCTCGGCCGCCGCGAGGCCATCGACCTGGTCACCCAGCAGATCGGCGCGGTGCTCGGCCACTCCGACGGCGGCGCCATCGACCCGGGCCGTCCGCTGGCCGAGCTCGGCTTCGACTCGCTGACCGCGGTGGAGCTGCGCAACCGGCTCAGCGCGGCCACCGGCCTGCGGTTGTCCCCGACCCTGGTCTTCGACCACCCCAACCTGGGTGAGCTGGTCGAGCACATCCTGCGCGAGAGCGGCGATGTGGCCGGTGCGGAGCCGGTCACCGCGGTGCCCGTCAACGGTTCGGCAGCCGACGACCCGATCGTCATCGTCGGCATGGGCTGCCGCTACCCCGGCGACGTCAACTCGCCGGAGGACCTGTGGCAGCTGCTGGCCGAGGGCCGCGACGCGATCACCGGCTTCCCGGACAACCGCGGCTGGGACCTGGCCACCCTCTACCACCCGGACCCCGACCACCCCGGCACCGCCTACACCCGCTCCGGCGGGTTCCTGCGCGACGCCGGGCAGTTCGACCCCGCCTTCTTCGGCATGGGCCCGCGCGAGGCCCTGGCCACCGACGCCCAGCAGCGCCTGCTGCTGGAGGTCTCCTGGGAGGCGGTGGAACGCGCGGGCATCGACCCGAAGCAGTTGCGCGGCAGCCGGACCGGGGTCTTCGCCGGGGTCATGTACGGCGACTACGGCGCGCTGCTGGCCGGTTCGGACTTCGAGGGCCACGCGGGCACCGGCACCTCCGGCAGCATCGTCTCCGGCCGGGTCGCCTACGCCCTCGGCCTGGAAGGCCCCGCGGTCACCGTGGACACCGCGTGTTCCTCTTCGCTGGTGGCCATGCACTGGGCCATGCAGGCGCTGCGCTCCGGCGAGTGCACGCTCGCGCTGGCCGGCGGCGTCACCGTGATGGCCACGCCGGGCGCGTTCATCGAGTTCTCCCGCCAGCGCGGACTGGCCAAGGACGGCCGCTGCAAGGCATATTCCGACCAGGCCGACGGCGTCAGCTGGGCCGAGGGCGTCGGCGTGCTGGTGCTGGAACGCCAGTCCGACGCGGTCCGCAACGGCCACCGCATCCTGGCCGTGGTGCGCGGCAGCGCGGTCAACTCCGACGGCACCTCCAACGGCCTGACCGCGCCCAACGGCAGCGCGCAGCAACGGGTCATCCGCGCCGCGCTGGCCGGGGCCGGACTCGCCACCGCCGACGTGGACGTGGTCGAGGGTCACGGCACCGGCACCGCGCTGGGCGACCCGGTGGAGGCCCGCGCCCTGCTGGCCACCTATGGCCAGGACCGCGCCGAACCGGTGCTGCTGGGCTCGGTGAAGTCCAACCTCGGCCACACCCAGGCCGCGGCCGGGGTGGCAGGCGTGATGAAGATGGTGCTGGCCATGCGGCACGGCCAGGTGCCGCGCACCCTGCACGTGGCCGAGCCATCGTCCCATGTGGACTGGACCGAGGGCGCGCTGTCCCTGCTGGCCGATCCGGTCGACTGGCCGGAAACCGACCGCCCGCGCCGCGCGGCGGTGTCCTCCTTCGGTTTCAGCGGCACCAACGCGCACGTCATCCTGGAAGCCCCCACCGTCCAGCCGGTCGCGGAAACCGTTGCCGCGCCGGACTTCGTGGCTCCGGTGCTGCTGGCCGCGCGCAGTGCCACCGCGCTGCGCCGCCAGGCCGCGCGACTGCTGCCGCTGGCCGACGCACCCCTTGCTGACCTGGCCTACTCGCTGGCCACCACCCGGTCCCGGTTCGAGCACCGCGCGGTGCTCACCGCCACCGATCCCCAGTCGCTGCGCAGCGCGCTGACCGCGCTGGCCGAGGGCAGCCCGAGCCCGGCCGTGGCAGTCGGCGAGGCCACCCCGAACCTGCGGCTGACCACCCTGTTCACCGGCCAGGGCAGCCAGCGCGCCGGCATGGGACACGAGCTGTGCCAACGGTTCCCGGTTTTCGCCGCGGCCATCGACGAGGTGTTCGCCGCCTTCGCCCCGCATCTGGGCCGCCCGCTTGCCGAGGTGATGTTCGGCGCGGACTCCGGTCTGCTGGACCGCACCGAGTGGACCCAGCCCGCGGTGTTCGCGCTGGAGGTCGCGCTGCACCGGCTGCTGGCGTCCTGGGGCGTGCGGCCGGACTTCCTCATCGGCCACTCCATCGGCGAGCTGGCCGCCGCGCACGTCGCCGGGGTGCTGTCGCTGCCTGACGCCGCCAAGCTGGTCGCCGCGCGCGGCGCGCTGATGCAGGCGCTGCGCCAGGATGGCGCGATGGTCGCGGTGCAGGCCACCGAGGAGGAGGTGCGCGCAGAACTTGTCGACGGCGTGGTGGTCAGCGCCGTCAACGGACCGCGTTCGGTGGTGCTGGCCGGCGATGAGGAACCCGTGCTCGTGGTCGCCGCCCGGTTCACCGAGCAGGGCAGGCGCACCCGCAGGCTGAACACCAGCCACGCCTTCCACTCCCACCACATGGACGGCATGCTGGCCGATTTCCTCGCGGTGGCAGCGGAGATCACCTACCACCAGCCGAACATCCCGATCATCTCCACGGTCACCGGACAGCTCGTCGAGGACTTCTCGCCGCAGTACTGGGCGGACCAGGTGCGCGGCGCGGTCCGCTTCGCCGACGCGGTGCGCACCGCCGCCCGGCTGGGCGTGGGCTCGTTCGTGGAGGTCGGCCCGGACAGCGTGCTCTCCGCGATGGCCGCGGAAACCCTGGGGGAGAGCACCGAGGTCGAACCGGTCGCCACCCTGCGCGCCGGTCGCGAGGAGGAACGCACCCTCGTCGAAGCCCTGGGCCGCCTGCACATCCAAGGCGTGGACGTGGACTGGGCGAAGTTCTTCGGTCCCGGCCGGGCGGTCATCGACCTGCCCACCTACGCCTTCGACCACCAGCTGTACTGGCCGCGCGTGGCGGCCACCGCCGAACGCCCGCAGGAGATCCGCTACCGCGTCGACTGGACCCGCCTGCCCGCGGTGGCCGAGCCCGAGCTGCCGGGCACCTGGCTGCTGGTGCGCCCGGAGGGCCACGGCGACGAGATCGCGGAAGCCTTGGCGGACACCGAGATTCGCGAACTGTCCTTCGCCGACCTCGACCCCGCCGAACTGGCCGGAGACTTCGCCGGTGTGCTCTCCGCTGGCGATCTGACCGACACGCACAACCTGCTGCGCGCACTCACCGAAGCCGGTCAGAACGCTCCACTGTGGACGGTCACCCGAGCCGCGGTGACCACTGGCTCCGACGAGCTGGCTCCCCGGCCAGACCAGGCGCTGCTGTGGGGCTACGGCCGCGCCGCCGCACTGGAGTTCCCGGACACCTGGGGCGGCCTGATCGACCTCGCCGAGGACGCCGACCCGGCTGACCTGCGCCGCGCGCTCAGCGGCGCCTGGCCGGGCGAGGACCAGATCGCGCTGCGCGCTGACGGCGCGTTCGGCCGCAGACTTGTCCGACACCAGGGCGTCGAGCCCGCCGCTGAGCTGCCCACCGACGGCACCGTGCTGGTCACCGGCGGCACCGGCGGCCTCGGCAGCGAGGTCGCCCGCTGGCTGGCCACCGCCGGTGTCCGGCACCTGGTGCTCACCAGCCGCCGCGGCCCGGACGCCCCCGGCGCCCGCGAGCTCGCCGCCGAGCTGCTCGAACTTGGGTCCACTGTGGACTTCCGCGCCTGCGACGCGGCCGACCGCGAGGCGCTGGCCGAGGTGCTCAAGGCCGTCCCGGCCGAGCACCCGCTGATCGGCGTGGTGCACGCGGCCGGGGTCGCCGAGCTGCGGCCGATCGCCGAGACCAGCCCGGCCGAGCTGGCCGAGTCGATGGCGGCCAAGGTGCGCGGCGCGGCCAACCTGGACGCGCTGCTGGCCGACCGCGAGCTGGAACTGTTCGTGCTCTTCGGCTCCATCGCCGGGGTCATCGGCAGCGGCGGCCAGGCCGCCTACAGCGCGGCCAACGCCTACCTGGACGCCCTCGCCGAGAACCGCCGTTCGCGTGGCCTGCCCGCGACCAGCGTGGCCTGGGGACCGTGGGCGGAGACCGGCCTGGCCAGCGACCAGACCGCGCACGAACGTCTGGCCCGGCACGGCATGCGTCCGCTGCTCACCGGCCCCGCGCTGGCCGAGCTGCGCCGCGCGCTGGCCGACGAGCGCCCGGTGCTGGCCATCGCCGACTTCGACTGGTCCACCTATCTCCCCGTCTTCACCGCCCGCCGCCCCAGCCCGCTGCTCTCCGGCCTGGCCGGAACCGCCACCGAAACCCAGTCCACCGGCGCGGAAACCGAACTCACCGCGCGGCTTGCCCGACTGTCCGAAAAGGACCAGCTGCGGGTGCTGGTGGACGTGGTGCGCGCCGAGGCCGCCGCCGTGCTCGGCCACGACAGCCCGGCCGAGCTGAACGAACGCCGCGCCTTCCGCGACCTCGGCTTCGACTCCCTGGGCGCGATCGAGCTGCGCAGGCGGCTGGGCAAGCTCACCGGCAGACCGCTGTCCAACACCATGGTCTTCGACCACCCCACCCCGGAAGCGCTGGCCCGCTACGTGCGCGGCGAGCTCGCCGGGGCAGGGGCCAGCGTGACCGGCCCGCTCGCCGCGATCGCCGCGGACGAGCCGATCGCCATCGTGGGCGCGGGCTGCCGGTTCCCCGGCGGCGTCACCACGCCGGAAGAGCTGTGGCAGCTGGTCTTCGACGGCGTGGACGCGATCACCACCTTCCCGCCCGCGCGCGGCTGGCCCGAGGCCGCGCTCTACGACCCGGACCCGGACAACCCGGCCACCACCTACACCACCAAGGGCGGCTTCCTCAGCGACCCGGACGCTTTCGACCCCGGTTTCTTCGGCATCTCCCCGCGCGAGGCGCTGGGCATGGACCCGCAGCAGCGCCTGCTGCTGGAGGTCACCTGGGAGGCACTGGAGCGTTCCGGCATCGACCCGCAGACCCTGCGCGGCAGCCTCACCGGCACCTACGTCGGCTCCAGCTACACCGAGTACGGCGCGGGCCACGAGGTCGACGGCCAGGTGGTCACCGGCACCATCCCGAGCATCCTGTCCGGCCGGGTGGCCTACGTGCTGGGGCTGGAGGGCCCCGCGGTCACCGTGGACACGGCGTGTTCGTCCTCCCTGGTCGCGATCCACCTGGCCGCCCAGGCCCTGCGCAACGGGGAAACCACCCTCGCGGTCGCCGGCGGCGTCACCGTGATGCCGAACCCCGGCCCGTTCATCGCCTTCAGTCGCCAGCGCGCACTGGCCGCCGA
Source organism: Crossiella sp. SN42 (assembly GCF_023897065.1). Classification (GTDB taxonomy): domain Bacteria; phylum Actinomycetota; class Actinomycetes; order Mycobacteriales; family Pseudonocardiaceae; genus Crossiella. The sequence goes on along the minus strand of NZ_JAMHIV010000005.1, from coordinate 252,549 downwards.
CGGCCGCTCCAAGGCCTTCTCCGACGCCGCCGACGGCATGGTGCTGGCCGAGGGCGTCGGCATGGTTGTGCTGCAACGACTCTCCGACGCCCGCCGGGAAGGCCGCCCGGTGCTCGCGGTGATCAAGGGCTCCGCGATCAACTCCGACGGCGCCTCCAACGGCCTCACCGCCCCCAACGGCCCGTCCCAGGAACGCGTGATCCGCCAGGCGCTTGCCAACGCCCGACTGTCCACTTCGGACGTCGACGTGGTCGAGGCGCACGGCACCGGCACCGCCCTCGGCGACCCGATCGAAGCCCAGGCCCTGCAACGCACCTACGGCGCCGAGCGGGAGCAGCCGCTGTGGCTGGGCTCGGTCAAGTCGAACATCGGACACTCCCAGTCCGCGGCCGGTGTGGCCGGTGTGCTCAAGATGATCATGGCGATGCGGCACGGGCTGCTGCCCAGGACGCTGCACGTGGACACGCTATCCACGCACGTGGACTGGACCGCGAGCAACCTGACGCCGCTGGTCGAGCCGGTGGCGTGGGAGGAGCCGGGTCGGCCGAGGCGGGCCGCGGTGTCCTCGTTCGGGATCAGCGGCACCAATGCGCACCTGATCCTGGAGCAGGGCGATCCCGCACCGCAGCCCACCGCACCGCCCGCGGACCTGCCCGCCCCGCCCGCAGCGCTAGCCGCGGAACTGCCCGCGGACCTGGCCACCGTGCCCGCGGCATTGGCCGTGAAGTCGTCGGCGGAGCTGGTTGCCGCCTCTGCGGCGCTGCCCGCGCGATCGCCCGCCACGCCCACGCTCCTTCCCTGGATCATCTCCGCCAAGAGCGAGCCCGCCCTCCGCGCCCAGGCCGAGGCCCTCCTGTCCACAGTGGACACTGCCTCGGCCCTGGACATCGGCCACTCCCTCCTGCACAGCCGCTCCCTGTTCGACCACCGCGCGGTCCTGGTCCACGCCAACCGCGACCTGCTCAGCGCCCTCGCCGAGGACCGCCCCGCCCCCGGCGTGGTCACCGGCGTCGCCGACATCGACGGCCGCACCCTGTTCGTCTTCCCTGGCCAGGGCGCGCAGTGGCTGGGCATGGGCGCCCGGCTGCTCGACGAGTCCCCGGTGTTCGCCGCCCGGATCGCCGAGTGCGCAGCCGCGCTGGCTCCGTTCACCGACTTCGACCTCATCGACCTGCTGCGCACCGGCGCATCCCTGGACGACGTGGACGTGGTGCAGCCTGCCTCGTTCGCGGTGATGGTCTCGCTGGCCGCGCTGTGGGAGTCCTACGGCGTCCGGCCGGACGCGGTGCTCGGCCACTCCCAGGGTGAGATCGCCGCGGCGGTGGTCTCCGGTGCGCTGTCGCTGGCCGATGGGGCGCGGGTGGTCGCGTTGCGCAGCAAGGCGATCCGTCGCCGGATGGGCGGCAGCGGCGGCATGATGTCGGTGGCGCTGTCCGCCGAGGAGATCGCGCCCCGGCTGGCGCGCTTCGGCGAGCGGATCAGTGTCGCCGCGCTGAACAGTCCGCATTCCGTCGTGGTCGCGGGTATGGCCGAGGCACTGGATGAGCTGGGTGCGGAGCTGGGCGTAGAGGAGATCCGGTTCCGCCGGGTCGCGGTGGACTACGCCTCGCACACCCCGGCGGTCACCCAGCTGCGCGAGGACCTGCTCACCGAGCTGGCCCCGATCCAGCCTCGCCCGGCCGAGATCCCGTTCTTCTCCACGGTCACCGGCGACTGGCTGGACACCACCGCGCTCAACGCCGAGTACTGGTACACCAACCTGCGCGGGCAGGTCGGCTTCGCGCCCGCGGTGCGCACGCTGATCGAGTCGGGCTACCGCAGGGTGATCGAGTCCAGCAGCCACCCCGTGCTCACCTTCGCGGTCCAGGAGACCGCGGACGAGCTGGGCAGACCGATCGCGATCACCGGCACCCTGCGCCGCGAGGACGGCGGCCTGGACCGCGTGTTCACCTCGCTGGCCGAGGCGTTTGTGCGCGGCGTCGAGGTGGACTGGACCACGGTGTACGCCGGCACCGGGGCCAACCGGGTCGACCTGCCCACCTACGCCTTCCAGCACCAGAGCTTCTGGCTCGCCCCCAAGTTCCCCGAGGCGCCCGAGACCGGCGTGGACGCCTCCTGGGCTGAGCTGGAGGCGGCCGACCCGGCGCAGCTGGCAGCAGACGTCGGCGTGGACGCGGACTCGCTGGCCACCGTGCTGCCCGCGCTCTCGGACTGGCGGCGCAAGCGAAACCAGGCCGCCACCGTGGACTCCTGGCGCTACCGGACCCGCTGGGTGCCGACCAAGGTCCGCCGCCAGGCCACCCTCAGCGGCACTTGGCTGCTGGTGACCAGTGGCGCGGAGCCCGAGCTGGCCGACCTGCTCACCGCACACGGCGCGGAGGTGCGCCTGCTCGAAGCGAGTGACGGGTTCGCCGAGCGCCTGGCCGAGATCGACACCCCGCTGGCCGGTGTCCTGTCCACCCTCGCCTTCGACGAGGACCTGCTCCCCGGACACACCTTCCTGCCCCGCGGCCTGGCCGCCACCCTCGCCCTCACCCAGGCCCTCGCCGGCCTCGACGCCCCGCTCTGGCTGCTCACCCGCGGCGCGGCCGCGATCGGCGGCGCCGACCAGGTGACCAACCCGGTGCAGGCCATGGTCAGCGGCTTCGGCTGGACCGCGGCCCTGGAACACCCGGACCGCTTCGGCGGCGTGCTCGACCTGCCCGGCGAACTGGACGCCGCCACCGGCAACGCCCTGGTGTTCGCCCTCACCGGCGGCACCGGCGAGGACCAACTGGCCGTGCGCGCCGGCGGCCTCTACGCCCGCCGCGTGGTCCCGGCGACCCCCTCTGGCCACCAGCGGCGCTGGCAGCCCGGCGGCACCGCGCTGATCACCGGCGGCTCCGGCACGCTGGCCCCGCACGTGGCCCGCTGGGCGCTCGCCCAGGGCGTCGAGCACCTGGTGTTGCTCAGCCGCGGCGGTCCGGAACACCCACGCTCGGTCGCGCTGCTCGCCGAGCTGGGCGAGCGGGCCGAGGCGGTGGCCTGCGACGTCACCGACAAGGCGGCGCTGACCGCGCTGCGCGACCGGCTCGCCGAACAGGGCCGTCCGGTGCGCACCGTGCTGCACGCCGCGGCCACCATCGAACTGGCCTCGATCGCCGAGACCGACCCAGCCGGACTCGACCGGGTGCTGGCCGCCAAGGTGGCCGGCGCGGCCAACCTGGACGAGGTCTTCGCCGAGGTCGAACTCGACCGGTTCGTGCTGTTCTCCTCGGTCGCCGGACTGTGGGGCACCGGCAGGCACGCCGCCTACGTCGCGGGCAACGCCTACCTGCACGCCCTGGCCGAACGCCGTCGGGCCGCCGGACTGCCCGCCACCGCGGTGTTCTGGGGCATCTGGGCCGATGACAAGGAGCTCGGCCGGGTCGACCCCAGCCAGATCGTGCGCAGCGGCCTGACCTTCATGGAACCCGAACTGGCCCTCACCGGGCTGCGCGCGGCCCTGGACGCCGACGAGACCGCCATCGCGGTGGCCGACGTGGACTGGGCCAGCTACTACCCGGTCTACACCGCGGCCCGCGCCAGCACGCTGTTCGAGGAGATCCCGGCGATCCGCCGGCCCGTGGCCGAGGCCGCGAGCAGCACGGTCGCGGCCACCGGCGAGCTGGCGGCCACCCTGGCCGCGCTGCCGCCGGTGCAGCGGGAGCAGAAGGTGCTGGAGCTGGTGCGGGCCGAGGCGGCCACCGTGCTGGGACACAGCACCGCCGACGCGCTGCCCGACCACCGCGCCTTCCGCGAGGCCGGGTTCGACTCGGTGATGGCGGTCGACCTGCGCAACCGCCTCGGCCGCGCCACCGGCCTGACCCTGCCCGCCACCCTGGTGTTCGACCACGCAAACCCGAGCGCACTGGCCAAACACCTGGTCACCGAACTGACCGGTGCCGCACCGCTTGTACCGGTGGCCACCAGTAATACCGGTGCGCTCGACGAGGACCCGATCGCGATCGTGGGCATGGCCTGCCGCTACCCCGGCGGCGCGAACACCCCGGAGGCGCTCTGGCAGCTCGCGGTGGACGGGGTGGACGCGATCACCGGCCTGCCCGCCGACCGCGGCTGGAACATCGACGGCCTCTACGCCGCCGACCCGGCCGAGTACGGCCGCAGCTACTCGGTCAAGGGCGGGTTCCTGCACGAGGCAGCCGAGTTCGACCCCGGCTTCTTCGGCGTCTCCCCGCGTGAGGCCCTGGCCATGGACCCGCAGCAGCGCCTGCTGCTGGAAACCGCCTGGGAGGCCTTCGAACGCGCCGGACTGGACCCGCACACCCTGCGCGGCAGCAAGACCGGCACCTTCGTCGGCGCCAGCTACACCGACTACAACGCCGCCGCGGCCGCCGCGGCCGACACCGGTGGCGCGGACGTCACCGGGCACCTGGTCACCGGGGCGCTGCCCAGCATCATCTCCGGCCGGATCAACTACCTGTTCGGCTTCGAGGGCCCCTCGCTGACCCTGGACACCGCCTGCTCCTCCTCGCTGATGGCCATCCACCTGGCCGCCCGCTCGCTCAAGACCGGCGAGAGCAGCCTGGCCCTGGCCGGCGGCGTGGCGATCATGTCCACGCCGAATGCCTTCATCGGGTTCAGCCGCCAGCGGGTGCTGGCCAAGGACGGCCGCTGCAAGGCCTACTCCGACGAGGCCGACGGCATGACCCTGGCCGAGGGCGTCGGCCTGGTGCTGCTGGAACGACTCTCCGACGCCCAGCGCAACGGGCACCGGGTGCTCGCCGTGCTGCGCGGCTCCGCGGCCAACTCCGACGGCGCCTCCAACGGCCTCACCGCGCCCAGCGGACCGGCCCAGCAGCAGGTGATCCTGGACGCGCTGGCCGCCGCGAAGGTCCGCCCGGACGAGGTGGACGCGGTGGAGGGCCACGGCACCGGCACCGCGCTCGGCGACCCGATCGAGGCGCAGGCGCTGCTGGCCACCTACGGCAGGGACCGGCAGCGGCCGCTGCTGCTGGGCTCGGTGAAGTCCAACATCGGGCACACCCAGATGGCCTCCGGCGTGGCCAGCGTGATCAAGATGGTGCAGGCCCTCGGCCACGGCGTGCTGCCGCGCACCCTGCACGCGGACACCCCGTCCACGCACATCGACTGGTCCTCGGGCACGATCAACCTGCTGCACGAGCAGACCCCGTGGCCCGAGGTGAACCGGCCCCGCCGCGCCGGGGTGTCCTCCTTCGGGCTCAGCGGCACCAACGTGCACGTGGTGCTGGAACAGGCACCGGAAACCGTTGCGGCGGAACCGGTCCCGAAGGCCGACGGTCCGATGCCGGTGCTGGTCTCCGGCCGCACCCCGCAGGCGCTGCGGGCGCAGGCGGACCGCATTCTGTCCACTGTGGACGGAGTGGAGCTGGTCGACCTCGCGGCCACCCTGGCCGTGCACCGGGCGTCCTTCGAGCACCGCGCCGCCCTGATCGCCGCCGACCGCGACGAACTGCGGCACGCCCTGCGCGAGCTGAGCGCCGGCCGGCCCGCGCCCGGGCTGGTCACCGGCCGCACCCGGGGCGACCGGACCGCCTTCCTGTTCACCGGCCAGGGCAGCCAGCGGATCGGCATGGGAGCCGAACTGGCCCAACGCTTTGCGGTCTTCGCCGAGGCCCTGGACGAGGTGATCGCGCACCTGGACACCGAGCTGGACCGCCCGCTGCGCGAGATCCTCTTCGCCGAGCCCGGCACCCCGGAGGCCGAGCTGCTCAACCGGACCGGCTTCGCCCAGCCCGCGCTGTTCGCGGTCGAGGTGGGGCTGTACCGGCTGCTCGAATCCTGGGGCGTCACACCGGACTACGTGGCCGGGCACTCGATCGGCGAGCTGTCCGCCGCGCACGTGGCCGGGGTGTTCTCGCTGTCGGACGCCTGCGCGCTGGTGGCGGCTCGGGCCAGGTTGATGGACGCGCTGCCGGACGGTGGCGCGATGGCCGCGATCGAGGCCACCGAAGCGGAATTCCTGGAACTGGCGGCGGATCGGGTCTCGCTGGCCTCGGTCAACGGCCCGCGTTCGCTGGTGGTCTCCGGCGACGCCGACGCGGTGGCGGAGGTCGCCGCGCACTTCAAGGCAGCCGGCCGCCGGACCTCGCGGCTCAACGTCAGCCACGCCTTCCACTCCGCGCACCTGAACCCGATGCTGGCCGAGTTCGCCGCGGTCGCCCGGACCCTGACCTACCGCGCCCCGGCCGTCGCGGTGGTCTCCAACCTGACGGGCACGCTTGCCAGCACCGACCAGCTGTGCTCGCCGGAGTACTGGGTCGACCAGGCCCGGCAGGCCGTCCGGTTCGCCGAGGGCATCGCCTGGCTCGCCGCGCAGGGCGTGGCCAACTTCGTCGAACTGGGCCCGGACGGCGTGCTCTCCGGCCTGGTCCAGGGCTGCCTGCCCGAGGACGCGGACGCACTGCGGATCCCGTTGCTGCGCAAGGACCGCCCCGAGGTCACCAGCACCCTCGGCGCGATCGCCGCGCTGCACGTGCGCGGGGTCGAGCTGGACTGGTCCGCGTTCTTCGCCGGCACCGGCGCGGAGCGGGTCGAGCTGCCCACCTACGCCTTCCAGCGGGAGCGCTTCTGGCCCGGTCCGGCGACTCCGGCCCGAGTGTCCACTGTGGACGACCTGCGTTACCGGGTGGACTGGCGTCCGCTCACCGAAGCGCCTGCCCCGGCGCCGGACGGTCGCTGGCTGGCGCTGGCGGCCGGGGCCGAACCGGAGTGGTTGCCGGGCCTGCTCGGCCTCGTCGGCACCGAGGCCGAGCCGGTCACCGCGATCCCGGACCGCGCCGCGCTGGCAGAACGCTTGCGGGCGCTGGAATCCCCGGTACGCGGGGTGCTCTGCCTGACCGCGCCTTCGCTGCCGTTGACCACGGTTTCCTTGCAGGCACTGGCGGACGCGGGTGTGACCGCGCCGGTGTGGTGCCTGACCCAGGGCGCGGACCGCGATCCGGAGCAGGCCGCGGTGTGGGGCTTCGGCCGGGTCGCGGCACTGGAGTACCCGGACAGCTGGGGCGGGCTGGCCGACCTGCCGGAGGAGGTGGACGAGGCAGTTCTTGCCCGCCTGGCTGCTGTGGTCACCGGCGGATTTGGCGACGAGGACCAGCTCTTCGTGAGTCGGGAGGGGGTGGCGGCTCGCAGGCTGGTCCGCGCCCCGGGAGCTGGCTACGCCGTCGGCACCGGTGCGACGCCGGAGTATCAGCCCGCCGGCACCGTGCTCGTCACCGGCGGCACGGGCGGGATCGGCGCGCAGGTGGCCCGCTGGCTGGCCCGCGAAGGCGCGAGCCACCTCGTGCTCGCCAGCCGCCGCGGCCCGGACGCCCCCGGTGCCGCCGAGCTCACCACCGAGCTCACCGGACTCGGCGCCCAGGTCACCGTGCTGGCCTGCGACGTCGCTGACCGCGCCGCGATCGCCGAACTTCTTGAGGCGCACCCGCCCAACGCGGTCTTCCACGCCGCGGGCGTGCTCGACGACGGCGTGATCGACAGCCTCACCCCGGACTCCTTCGCCAGGGTGCTGGCCGTGAAATGCGCTGCCGCACAACACCTGCACGAGCTCACCACGGACCTGGACGCGTTTGTGCTGTTCACCTCCACCGCCGGGGTGATCGGCGCGGCCGGGCAGGCCAACTACGCCGCCGCCAACGCCTACCTGGACGCCCTGGCCCGGTCCCGCCGCGCCGACGGGCTGCCCGCGACCGCAGTGGCCTGGGGTCCGTGGGCCGGTGCGGGCATGGCGGCCGAGGCCGGTGCGGCCACCGAACGGATGCGGCGCGCGGGCCTGTTCCCGCTGCCGCCGTCCCGGGCGATCGAGGCGCTGGCCGGTGCGATCGGCGGGGCGGAAGCCGTGCTGACCGTGGCGGATGTGGACTGGTCGCGGTTCGCCCCGGCACTGGCCGCGGCCCGGCCGATGCCGCTGTTCGCCGACCTGCACGGGACCACCGCGCCGGTCGAGGCCGAGCCAGTGGCCACGCTGCGCGAAGAGCTGGCCGAGGTTTCGGGCCCCGCCCGGCAGCGGCGGCTGGCCGAACTGGTCCGCACCCAGGTCGCGATGGTGCTAGGGCACACCGGGATCGACACCGTGGACGTGGAACTTCCCTTCCGCGACCTCGGTTTCGACTCACTGACCACCCTGGAGCTGCGCAACGGCCTGGCCGCGGCCACCGGCCTGAAACTGGCCGCCTCCCTGGTCTACGACCACCCGACCCCGCGCGAGCTGGCCGCCTTCCTGCTCGGCGAGCTCTTCGGCGACAGCACCAGCTCCGCGCCCGCGCTGACCGCGGCCAGGACCGACGAGCCGATCGCGGTGATCGGCATTGGCTGCCGCCTGCCCGGTGGCGTCCGCTCGCCGGAACAGCTGTGGGAGCTGCTGGTGCAGGGCCGGGACGGCATCGTGGAGTTCCCGGCCGACCGCGGCTGGGACCTCGGACAGCTCGCCGAGGCCGGCTCCGCCACCACCCGGGGCGGCTTCCTCGCCGGGGTTGGCGACTTCGACGCCCCGTTCTTCGGCATCTCCCCGCGTGAGGCGCTGGCCATGGACCCGCAGCAGCGGCTGCTGCTGGAAACCGCGTGGGAGGCGCTGGAGCGGGCCGGGATCGACCCGAACTCCTTGCGCGGCACCGACGCCGGGGTCTTCGTCGGCACCAACGGCCAGGACTACCTGGACCTGCTGCGGCACTCCGACCTGGAACGCCTCGGCGGGCACGTGGCCACCGGCAACACCGCCAGCGTGATGTCCGGCCGCCTGGCCTACACCTTCGGCCTGGAAGGCCCGGCGATCACCGTCGACACCGCCTGCTCGGCCTCGCTGGTCGCGCTGCACTGGGCCGGGCGCGCGCTGCGCGACGGCGAGTGCTCGCTGGCCCTGGTCGGCGGCGTGTCGGTGATGTCCACGCCGGGTTCGTTCATCGAGTTCAGCCGGGCCGGTGGGCTGGCCGCGGACGGGCGCTGCAAGCCCTTCGGCGCCGCCGCCGACGGCACCAGCTGGGCCGAGGGCGCCGGAATCCTGGTGCTGGAACGGCTTTCCGACGCCCGGCGCAACGGGCACGAGGTGCTCGCGGTGGTCAGCGGATCGGCGATCAACTCCGACGGCGCCTCCAACGGCCTCACCGCGCCCAACGGACCGGCCCAGCAACGCGTCATCCGCGCCGCGCTGGCCGATGCCGGACTGTCCAATTCGGACGTTGACGCGGTGGAGGCGCACGGCACCGGCACCACCCTGGGCGATCCCATTGAGGCACAGGCACTCCTGACCACCTACGGTCAGGACCGGGACACTCCGCTGCTGCTGGGCTCGGTCAAGTCGAACCTGGGCCACACCCAGGGCGCGGCGGGCGTCGCCGGGGTGATCAAGATGGTGCTGGCGCTGCGCAACGGCCTGCTGCCAAAGACTCTCGGCGCGGAGGAGCCCTCGCCGCACATCGACTGGTCGGCCGGTTCGCTGGCGCTCAACACCGAGAACACCGAGTGGCCGGTGACGGACCGGCCGCGCCGGGCCGCGGTGTCCGCCTTCGGCATCAGCGGCACCAACGCGCACGTAATCATCGAGGAGGCGCCGGCCGCGGAACCGGTCGACGGGATCGAGGAGCGGGACGTCGTGCCGTGGCTGGTCTCCGCCGCGACCGCCGCCGCGCTGCCCGCCCAGATCGAGCGCATTTCCGCCTACGCCAAGGAAAACCCCGGCCTCTCCCGCACCGAGATCGGCCACGCGCTGGCCACCCGCCGGGCCGCGCTGCGCCACCGCGCGGTGATGCTCAGCACCCCCGACGGCCTCACCGAGGTGGCCAGGGACACCGCCGCCGCACCCGGCGAGGTCGCGTTCCTGTTCACCGGCCAGGGTTCCCAGCGCCTGGGCATGGGACGCACGCTGCACCAGCGGTTCCCGGTCTTCGCCGAGGCCTTCGACGCGGTGGTCGCCGAGTTCGGCGAGGACCTGCGCGACATCCTCTGGGGCACCGATGCCGAGGCCCTGACCAGCACCGACAACGCGCAGCGGGCACTGTTCGCGATCGAGGTGGCGCTGTTCCGGCTGCTGGAGTCCTGGGGCGTGGCCCCGGCCTTCGTCACCGGGCACTCCATCGGTGAACTGGCCGCCGCGCACGTGGCCGGGGTGTTCTCCCTGGCCGACGCCTGCGCGCTGGCCTCGGCCCGCGGCCGCCTGATGGCCGCGCTGCCCGCCGGTGGGGCGATGGTCGCGGTGGAGGCCGCCGAGGACGAGGTCGCCGACCTGGTCAACGGGCGGGTCTCGGTGGCCGCGGTGAACAGCCCCGGCTCGGTGGTGCTCTCCGGCGAGGCCGACGCGGTGCACAACGTGGCCGGCAAGCTCGCCGGGATGGGCCGCCGCACCACGACCATGCAGGTCAGCCACGCCTTCCACTCCGCGCTGATGGACCCGATCCTGGACCAGCTCCGGGCCGTGGCGGCGAAGCTGGACTACCGGCGGCCGCGCATCCCGGTGGTGTCCGGGCTGACCGGGCAGGTCGCCACCGCCGAGGAGCTGTGCTCGCCGGAGTACTGGGTCCGGCAGGCGCGGGAGGCGGTGCGCTTCGCCGACGCCGTGCGCACCCTGTACGACCTGGGCGCGCGCACCTTCGTCGAGGTCGGCCCGCACGGGGTGCTCACGCCGATGGCCGAGCAGACCCTGCGCGAGCGGTCCGCGCTCATCACCCCGGTGCTGCGCGGCGACCGGGACGAGGAGCGCACGCTGCTCACCGCGCTCGGCCGGGTGCACGCCCATGGGTCCACAGTGGACTGGGCCGCGTACTTCGGCTCACCGCGCTCGGCCGCGCTGGAGCTGCCCACCTACGCCTTCCGGCACGAGCGCTACTGGCCCGAGATCCTCGCGCCCGAACCCACCGCGAACGCCCCGGCCGACAGCGAGTTCTGGTCCGCCGTCGACGAGGGCGACCTGACCGGACTGGCCGGCACCCTCGGCCTGGACGAGCAGGCGCTGGCCGCGGTGCTGCCCGCGCTCACCGCCTGGCGGCGCAAGCGGCGCGACCAGCTGGCCGCCCGCTCCTGGTGCTACCAGGTCGCCTGGACCCCGCTGGCCCCCGTCGCCGAGGCCGCGCTGACCGGCCGGTGGGCGGCGCTGGTGCCCGCGGACTGGGCCAAGGACGAGTGGTGCGCCGCGGTGGTGGCGGCCCTGGGCGAGGCGGTGACGCCGGTGGAGTACACCGGGCCGGCCAGCCTGCCCGAGGGCCTCACCGGCGTGGTGTCCCTGCTCGGCCAGGACTGCCCGGACGCGCCGGCCCCGCTGTGGTGGATCACCCGGCAGGCGGTCAGCGTGGACGAGCAGGACGCCGAACCCGTTGCGGCCCAAGCGGCCCGCTGGGGCGCTGGCCGGGTGGCCGCGCTGGAGAACCCGCAGGGCTGGGGCGGCCTGGTCGACCTGCCCGCGCGGTTCGAGCCGAGTCTGGCCCCGGCGCTGCTGGCCGCGCTGACCGGCGAGGAGGACCAGGCCGCGGTGCGCGCCAACGGTGCGCACGCCCGGCGACTGGTCCGCGCCCAGCTCGGCGACCAGCAGTGGATACCCAGCGGCACGGTGCTGGTGGTCGACGCGCACGGCGTCGAACTGGCCAGGCAGCTGGCCGCAGCGGGTGCCGGCCACGTGGTGCTGGTCGGCCCGGAGATCGACTCGGCGCTGGCCGCCGAGCTGGACGCACGCGGGGTCGGCCTGACCCAGCTCGCGGGCGATCCGGCCAACCGGGACACCCTGGAGGTCGCGCTGGAGTCGGTGCCCGAGGACCAGCCGCTCACCGCGGCCGTGGTCTCGGTGGCCGCCGCGGACAGCGTTACCGACGCGATCGCGCCCGCCACCCGGCTGGATGAACTCCTCCATGATCGGGAACTGGACGCCTTCGTCTACTGCGCGCCGATCTCGGCCACCTGGGGCGCGGCCGGACGCGCGGTGGAAGCGGCGGCGGGCGCGCACCTGGAGGCGCTGGCCGAACGACGTCGCCGTCGGGGCCTGGCCGCCACCACCGCCGCCTGGGGCGCCTGGCGCGGCCAGGACTCCGACCTGGTGCGGCACCTGGAGGCCAACGGCCTGCTCGCGGTCGACCCGCTCGCTGCGGTCTCGGCCCTGCGCGGCCTGGTCGCCGCCGGCGCGAGCTCGGTGGTGGTGGCCGAGGTGGACTGGACCAAGTTCGCCCCGGCCTTCACCGCCAACCGCCAGAGCCGGCTGCTCACCGGGGTGCCGGAGGTGCGCGCCGCACTGTCCGAGGCGCAACGGGAAAGCCGCAACAGCGCCACCGCCGCGGCCGAACTACGCACCCGCCTCGCCGAACTGCCGGGGGAGGAGCGGCTGCCGGTGCTGGTCGAGCTGGTCCGGGAACGGGCCGCCGACGTGCTGGGCCTGCCCGGCGCGCAACTGGTGGAGGCCGGCCGGGCCTTCCGCGAGCTCGGCTTCGAGTCGCTCACCGCGGTGGACCTGCGCAACCAGCTGGGCGCGGCGACCGGGCTGGACCTGCCGGTGACGCTGGCCTTCGACCACCCCACCCCGGTGGAGCTGGCCGAGCACCTGCTGGCCGAACTGCTCGGCGATCCGGATGCCGAACCCGACGAGGACCACTCGCCAGCCAACGCGGGCGAGCACCACGAGACCGGCGAGATCGACGCACTCGACGTCGACGACCTGGTGCGGCTGGCGCTGGGCGCCGGCACGGAGGAAGAGGGGCCGAGGGCGTGAACGACAAGGTAGTTGAGGCGCTGCGGGCGGCGCTGAAGCAGACCGAGGTGCTGCGCCAGCAGAACGCGAAGCTGGAGTCGGCCGCGAACGAGCCGATCGCCATCCTCGGCATGGCCTGCCGCTACCCCGGCGGCGTGGCCTCGCCGGAGGACCTGTGGCGGCTGACCAGCGAGGGCGTGGACGCCATCGGCGACATGCCGACCGACCGCGGCTGGGACTTCGCCGCCCTGGACGCCCTGCCCGGCCAAGGCGGCCCCGAGGTCCCGCGCTACGGCGGTTTTGTCGAGGACGTGGCGGGCTTCGACCCCGGTTTCTTCCGCATCTCCCCACGCGAAGCCCTGATCCTGGACCCGCAGCAGCGGCTGCTGCTGGAGGTCACCTGGGAGGGCCTGGAACGCGCGGGCATCGACCCGGCCGAGCTGCGCGGCGGCGACACGGGCGTGTTCGTCGGCGGCGGCACCGGCGACTACCGGGTGCCGATGGGTGCGATCGAATGGCAGACCGCCCAGTCCAGCAGCCTGTTGTCCGGCCGGGTCTCCTACATCTTCGGCTTCCGCGGCCCCACCCTGACCGTCGACACGGGCTGTTCTTCTTCGCTGGTGGCCCTGCACCTGGCCGCGAAGGCGTTGCGCGCGGGCGAATGCTCGCTGGCCGTGGTCGGCGGCGTCAGCGTGCTCTCCAGCACCGCGGGTTTTGTCGAGTTCGCCGCCCAGGGCGCGCTGTCCGCGGACGGCCGCTGCAAGGCCTTCGCCGACGCCGCCGACGGCACCGGCTGGGCCGAGGGCGCCGGAGTCCTGGTGCTGCAACGCCTTTCCGAGGCCCAGGCGCAGAACCGGCGCATCCTCGCGGTGATTCGTGGCACCGCGATGAACTCCGACGGCGCCTCCAACGGCATGACCGCCCCCAGCGGCCCAGCCCAGCGCCGCGTCATCCGGGCGGCGTTGCGCAACGCCCGCCTGACCCCGGCCGAGGTCGACGTGGTCGAGGCGCACGGCACCGGCACCAAGCTCGGCGATCCCATTGAGGCGCAAGCACTGCTGGCCACCTACGGCAAGGACCGGGAAACCCCGCTGCTGCTCGGCTCGGTGAAGTCGAACATCGGGCACACCCAGGCCGCGGCGGGCGTGGCGGGGATCATCAAGGTGGTGCAGGCGATCCGGCACGCGGCGGTGCCCAGGACGCTGCACGTGGACCGGCCCAGCTCGCACGTGGACTGGAGCGCGGGGGCGATCGAGCTGGTCACGGAGCACACCCCGTGGCCGGAGGTGGACCGGCCGCGCCGGGCGGGAGTGTCGTCCTTTGGCGCGAGCGGAACGAACACGCACGTGATCGTGGAACAGGCGCCGGAACCCGCCACGCCCGAGACCGCGACGCCCAGCGCCGCCACGCCCGCCGCCGCGACGCCCAGCGCCGCCACGCCCGCCGCCGCGACGCTCAGCGCTGCCGCGCCCACGGCTGCCGCGCCTGGCACCGCCGCTCTCGTCGCCGCCGCGCCCGCCGCCGCGCCCGAAACCTCCGCGCCCGCCGACGGTGCCGCTGCCACCCCCGCGCTCGTCCCTTGGATCCTCTCTGCCCGCACCGAAGTCGCCCTCCGCGCCCAGGCCACCGCCCTCCGATCCACAGTAGACAGTCATCACCCCCTCGACCTCGGCCTCTCCCTGGCCACCACCCGATCCCTGTTCGCCACCCGCACCGTCGCCCTCACCCCCGAAGCCCTCATCGCCCTCGCCGACGGCGACCGCCACCCCGCCCTCGTCGAAGGCGCCCCGGTCGCGGGCAAGACCGCCTTCCTCTTCCCCGGTCAGGGCGCCCAGCGTCTGGGCATGGGACGCGAGCTGTACCAACGGTTCCCGGCCTTCGCGCGGGCCTTCGACGAGATCGCCGACGCCTTCGACGGCCACCTCGGCGACTCCCTGCGCGCGGTGGTCTGGGGCACCGACGAAGACCTGTTGCAGGACACCGGCTGGGCGCAGCCCGCGCTGTTCGCGGTCGAGGTCGCGCTGTTCCGGTTGCTGGAGTCCTGGGGGGTCCGGCCGGACTTCCTGATGGGGCACTCGGTTGGCGAGATCGCGGCCGCGCACGTGGCCGGGGTGTACTCGGTCGCCGATGCCTGCGCGCTGGTGGCCGCCCGCGCCCGGCTGATGAGCGCGCTGCCCGCCGGTGGGGCCATGGTTTCGGTGGACGCGCCCGAGGACGAGGTCGCGCCGCTGCTCGCCGGGCACTCCGACGTGTCCATCGCGGCGGTGAACGGACCGCGCTCGGTGGTGCTGTCCGGGGCGGCGGAGACGGTCGCGGCGCTGGCTGAGACGCTGGCCGCGCGCGGGCACCGCACCAAGGCGCTCAAGGTGAGCCACGCGTTCCACTCGCCGCTGATGGCCCCGATGCTGGCGGAGTTCCGGGCGGTGGCGGCGGGGCTGACCCCGCAGCGGGCCCGGATTCCGCTGGTGTCCACGGTGACCGGTGCGCCGGGCGCGGAGCTGGACGCCGACTACTGGGGCGAGCAGGTGCACCGCGCGGTGCGGTTCGCCGACGGGGTGCGCACGCTGGCCGCGGCGGGGGTCGCCCGGTTCGTGGAGGTCGGGCCTAGCGGGGCGCTGTCCTCGATGGTGCACGAGACCCTGGCCGAGGGCGAGCGCGCGGTGGTCGCGGTGCTGCGCCCGGACAAGGACGAGCCGGACAGCACCGAAGAAACCACGGTCCTCCGCTCCCTGGCCCGGCTGCATGTCGCGGGTGTGCCGGTGGACTGGGCGGAGTTCTTCCGCGGCACCGGCGCTTCCGTGGTCGACCTGCCCACCTATGCCTTCCAGCGTGAGCGCTACTGGCCGGTCGGCGAGCAGCGTTCCACCAACTCCGCCGCCGGACTCGGCCTGATCCCGGTCTTCCACCCCATGCTCGGCGCGGTCACCACCTCCGCCGCCGACGGCAGCCTGCTGGTCAGCGGCCGCCTCTCCACCGGTGACCAGCCCTGGCTGAGCGACCACGTGGTGGACGGCCGGATCTGGTTCCCCGACTCCGGTCTGCTGGAGCTGGTGCTCACCGCCGCGGACCAGGTCGGCTGCGACCGGATCGGCGAGCTGTGGGCCGGCGCGCCCTTGCTGCTCAACGACTACGACCAGCTCGCGGTGCAGGTTCGGGTCGGTCCGGCCGACGACCTGGGCCGCCGCGCGGTGAGCGTGCACTCCCGCCCGGCGCGCTCCGACGTGGAGTGGGTCGAACACGGCAGCGGCACGCTCACCCCGGCCGACCACCGGCCGGTCGAGGACCCCGCGCCCTGGCCGCCGCCCGGCGCGGAACCGGTGCCGCTGGCTAGGTCCACTGTGGACAGAGGCCCACTTTTCCATGGCCTGCGGGAGGTCTGGCGGCTCGGTGACGAGGTGCACGCCGAGGTCGCGCTGCCCGAGCGCCTGGACAGCCGCAGCCAGGAAGCGGCCGCGTTCGCGCTGCACCCGGCGCTGCTGGACGCCGCGCTGCAGGCCAGCGCCTACCTGCCCGGCCGGTCGGAGCTCGCGCCCGGCACGCTCGCTGAATGGCGGGGCGTCACCCTGCACGCCGCTGGTGCCGCCGTGTTGCGGGTCCGCTGGACCGAAGGACCGGACGGACTCAGCCTCTCCGCCGTCGACCCCGCCGGTGGACCGGTGTGCACCGTGGACGCCGTGCGCACCCGCGCCGCCGGGCAGGTAGCCCGGCCCGGTGTGACCGACTCGCTGTTCGCCATCGACTGGCCCGCCCTGCCAGTAGAAACCACCGCGCCCGCGTCCTGGGCGATGCTCGACGAACTCGGCGACGGCCAGGTGCCGGAGGTGGTCTACGCGCCACTGCGCGGCACCGACCCGGCCGCGCTCGCCGACCTGACCGGCCAGGCCCTGGCACTCGTGCAGCGCTGGCTGAGCGAGGAGCGCTTCGCCGCCTCCCGCCTGGTCGTGGTGACCGAGGCGGGCGACCTGGCCGCCGCCGCGGTGTGGGGACTGCTCCGCTCCGCCGCCACCGAACACCCCGGCCGCTTCGCCCTGCTCGACGTGGAGACCCTGGCCGACCTCCCGGTCAGCGTGCCTGCCGACGAGCCGCAGCTGCGGGTCCGCGACGGCGTGCTGCGCGCCGCCCGCCTCACCCGCCTGCCCGCCACCCAGACCGAGGCACCGGCCTGGGACCCGGACAAGGCGGTCCTGATCACCGGCGGTAGCGGCGAGCTCGCCGGGGTGCTGGCCCACCACCTGGCCGCCCGCGGCCAGCGGAAACTGGTGCTGGCCAGTCGTCGCGGCCCGGACGCGCCCGGTGTGGATGTGCTGCGCGAGTCGCTGGCCGAGCTGGGCGCGGAGACCGAGTTCGTCGCCTGCGACGTTTCCGACCCGGCCGCGGTGCGCGCGCTGACCGACCGCCCGCTGACCGCCGTGGTGCACACCGCCGCGGTCATCGACGACGGCGTGGTGGAATCCCTTACCCCGCAGCGGATCGCGACCGTCCTCGGTCCGAAGGCCACCGCCGCCTGGCACCTGCACCAGGCCACCCTCGGTCAGGACCTGGCCGCGTTTGTGCTGTACTCCTCGGCCGCCGGCGTGCTCGGCAGCCCCGGCCAGGGCAGCTACGCCGCCGCCAACGGCTTCCTGGACGCGCTGGCCGCGCACCGGCGCGAGCTGGGCCTGCCCGCGACCTCGATCGCCTGGGGCCCTTGGGAAGGCGGGCTGACCAGCGGGCTGGGGGAGGAGCACGGCAAGCGGCTGGCCGCCAAGGGGCTGGCGCTGATCGACGTCGAACAGGGCAACGCGATGTTCGACGCGGCCACCGCCAGCGACCGGCCGGTGGTCGTCGCGGCCACCGCGGTGGGCACCGGCGCGGCGGCCTCGCCCGCCCTGGTCCCGGCCATCCTGCGCAACCTGGTCCGCACCACCCGCCGGACCGCCGCCGCCACCGGTGGCAGCACTCCGGCCACCGACCTCGGTTCCCGGCTGGCCGCACTGCGCCCGGCCGAACGCCAGGACTTCCTCACCGACCTGGTCCGCACCGAGGTCGCCGCGGTGCTCGGCCACCCCTCGGTGAAACTGGTCGGCCCGCGCCAGGAGTTCCGCGACCAGGGCTTCGACTCGCTGTCCGCGGTGGAGCTGCGCAACCGCCTCACCGCCGCCACCGGCCTGCCCCTGCCCGCCACCCTGGTCTTCGACTACCCGACCCCGGTCCAGGTGGCCGCTTTCCTGCTCACCCGCCTGGACGGGTTCGCGGAATCCGTTGACGCGCCGATGATCCGGGCCACCTCGGCGCACGACGACCCGATCGTGATCGTCGGTATGAGCTGCCGCTACGCCAAGGGCATCGGCTCGCCGGAGGACCTGTGGCAGCTGGTGCTCGACGGCACCGACGCCATCACCGGCTGCCCGCCCGACCGCGGCTGGGACGTCGAAGGAGCCGAGGACCTGCGCGGCGGCTTCCTGCAGAACGCGGCCGGTTTTGACGCCGGGTTCTTCGGCATCTCCCCGCGCGAAGCGGTGGCGATGGACCCGCAGCAGCGCGTATTGCTGGAGGTGTCCTGGGAAGCCCTGGAACGCGCGGGCATCGATCCGACCAGCCTGTCCGGCAGCCCCACCGGCGTCTACGTCGGCGCGGGCGATGCCAACTACGTCTCGCTGCTGGCCGGCGAGGGCGCTTCGGTGGCCGGGTTCATCATGACCGGCACCACCTCCAGCGTGCTCTCCGGCCGGGTTTCCTACGTGCTGGGCCTGGAAGGTCCGACGCTGACCGTGGACACGGCCTGTTCCTCCTCGCTGGTGGCCATCCACCTGGCGGCGCGGGCCTTGCAGGCGGGGGAGTGCTCGCTGGCGCTGGCCGGTGGGGTCGCGATCCTGTCCACGCCGGGCCCGTTCGCCGAGTTCGCCAAGCAGGGCGGGCTTTCCCCGGACGGCCGCTGCCGCTCCTACTCCGACGACGCCGCGGGCACCGGCTGGGCCGAGGGCGCGGGCGTGCTCGTGCTGGAGCGGCTCTCCGACGCGCAGCGGCGCGGGCACCGGGTGCTGGCGGTGGTCAAGGGCTCCGCGGTCAACTCCGACGGCGCGTCCAACGGCCTGACCGCGCCGAACGGTCCGTCCCAGCAACGGGTCATCCGCGCTGCGCTGGCCGATGCCGGTCTGTCCACTGTGGACGTTGATGTGGTGGAGGGGCACGGCACCGGCACCCGCCTCGGCGACCCGATCGAGGTGCAGGCGCTGCTGGCGACCTACGGGCAGGAGCGGGAAACGCCGCTGCTGCTGGGGTCGATCAAGTCGAACCTGGGGCACACCCAGGCCGCGGCGGGCGTGGCGAGCATCATCAAGATGGTGCAGGCCATCCGGCACGGGGTGGTGCCGCGCACGCTGCACGTGAGCACGCCGTCCACGCACATCGACTGGGCCGCAGGGGAAATCCAGCTGGCCACCGAGCAGACCGCGTGGCCGGAGGTGGATCGGCCGCGCCGGGCCGCGGTGTCCGCGTTCGGGGTGAGCGGCACAAACGCACACCTGATCATCGAGCAGCCGGACGAGCTGGCCGCAACACCCGCCGCCGCCCCGGCCGCGACCCTCGCCACCGCTCCGGAATCCGCGCCCGCGGCCGACGTGCGGGTGCCGCTCCTCGTGGCTGCCCGGTCCGAGGCCGCGCTGGACGCCCAGATCGAGCTCATCCGCTCCGTCGAGCCTTCGCTCGACCTCGCCTTCTCCCTGGCCACCACCCGGGCCGCACTGGAACACCGCGCGGTGCTCTTCGACGGAGCCACCATCGCCCGTGGCGTGGTCGCCGACGGCCGGACCGCCTTCCTGTTCTCCGGCCAGGGTTCGCAGCGCCTGGGCATGGGACGCGTTCTGTACCAACGCTTCCCAGCGTTCGCCGAGGCCCTTGACGCCGTGCTCGCCGAACTGGGCGAGGACCTGCGCGAGGTGATGTGGGGCGCGGACGCCGAAATGCTCAACCAGACCGGTCACGCCCAGCGCGCGCTGTTCGCCGTCGAAGTGGCGCTCTACCGGCTGGTCGAGTCCTGGGGTGTGCGACCGGACTACCTGGTCGGGCACTCCGTCGGCGAGATCGCCGCGGCGCACGTGGCCGGAGTGTTGTCGCTGTCCGACGCCTGCGCCCTGGTCGCCGCGCGCGCCCGGCTGATGCAGGCACTGCCCACCGGCGGCGCGATGGTCGCCGTACGCGCCACCGCCGAGGAGGTCGCGCCACTGCTCACCGCGGAGGTGGCGATCGCCGCGGTCAACGGGCCGACCAGCGTGGTGCTCTCCGGTGCTGAGGACGCGGTGCTCGCGGTCGCCGAAGTGCTTGCCGGACAGGGACACAAGACCAAGCGGCTCGCGGTCAGCCACGCCTTCCACTCGCCGCTGATGGACCCGATGCTGGCCGAGTTCGTCGCCGCCATCGACGGGATCTCCTTTGGCCGCGCGGACATCCCGGTGATCTCGACGCTGACCGGGAAGCTGGCCGAGCTGGACTCGGCGGAGTACTGGGTCCAGCAGGTGCGCGGCAGCGTGCTCTTCGCCGACGCGCTGACCGAGCTGGCCGCCCTGGACGTCAGCGCGGTGCTGGAACTCGGCCCGGACGGCCTGCTGGCCGCCGCCGCGACCGAGGTCCTGCCGCAGGGCACGGTGTGCACGAGCCTGCTCCGCGCGGACACGCCGGACGAGGAGACCGCGCTGGTCCGGGGCCTGGCCGCGGCCCACGTGGCCGGGGTGGGCGTGCGCTGGGCGGACTTCCTCGGCGGTGGCAAGGTGATTGACCTGCCCACCTACCCGTTCCAGCACCAGCGCTACTGGCCCAGCGCCGCCGTCCAGCCCGGTGATCCGGCCGGCCTCGGCCAGTCGCCGACCGGGCACCCGCTGCTCGGCGCGGCCGTGCTAATGGCCGACGACGCCAGCGTCACGCTGACCGGTCGCCTGTCGCGAGCCGCCCAGCCCTGGCTCGCCGAACACCCGGCGGCTGCCCAGATCGCCTTGCTGGAGATGGCGATCCGGGCCGCTGACCAGGTTGGCAAGGGGCAGATCCGTAGGCTGAGCACCGAGGTTCCGCTGGCGGTGCCCGAGCGCGGCGGCCTCCAGGTCCAGGTGCGGGTGACCGGTGACGAGCTGGCCATCTACTCCCGGACCGAGGAGAACCCGTGGCTGCGCAACGCCATCGGCGAACTCGCCGACGCGGCCGTACCAGAGCCGTTCACCGCCACGGACAACGACATCGAGGTTGAGCGCTCCGGCGGCGCGGACTACGGCCTGCACCCGGCGCTGCTCGCGGCGGTGCTGGAACCGCGCATCCCAGCCGAGTGGGAGGGCGTGACGCTGCACGCCTTCGGCGCTTCGGCCCTGCGGGTCCGCCTGACGCCGCTGGCTGAGGACCGGGTCGCGATTGAGGCGGTGGACGGGGCCGGGTTACCGGTGCTGTCGGTGACCTCGATGCGGGACCAGGAGATCGAGGCCGCCAGAAGGTCCACTGTGGACGGACAGGTGCTGCTTGGCGTCGACTGGGTAGCCGCGCCGGAGGTGCGGGCGGCGGAGGTCGCGGCGGCAGAGCTGACCACGGCGGACGTCGCCGAACTGGTCGCGCTGAGCGAGGTGCCCGCCCTGGTGGTGGTACCCGTTGCTCCGCCAGTCGGCGAGGTGCCCGCCGCGGTCCGGGCGCTCACCGGGCAGGCGCTGGAACTGATGCAGCACTGGATTGCCGAGGACCAGTTCGCGGACTCGCGCCTGGTGTTCCGCACCCGGGGCGCGGTCGACGGTGGCGCACTGGCCGCCTCGGCGCTGTGGGGCCTGGTGCGCTCGGCCCAGACCGAGCACCCCGGGCGGTTCGGCCTGCTCGACGCCGAGCCCTCGGACGTGGCCAAGGCCCTACCGGTGCTGGCTTCCGGCGAACCGCAGGTCATCGTGCGTGACGGCGTGCCGCTGGTGGCCCGCCTGCACAAGCTCCCGCCGACCACCCCGCAACCCTGGGACCGCAACGGTTCCGTGCTGCTCACCGGCGGCACCGGCGCGCTCGGCCTGACCCTGGCCCGGCACCTCGCCGCCCAGGGCCAGCGGCACCTCGTGCTGGCCAGCCGCCGCGGTCCGGACGCGCCCGGTCTTGACGCCCTCGGCCCCGGGATCTCCGTGGTGGCCTGCGATCTCACCGATCCGGCAGCCGTGCGGGAGCTGGTCGCCGGGATTCCGGACCTCACCGCCGTGGTGCACCTCGCCGGTGTGCTGGACGACGGCATCGTGGACCGCCTCACCCCCGAGCGCGTCAACGCCGTGCTCGCGCCCAAGGCCGAGGCGGCCTGGCACCTGCACCGCGCCACCGAGGACCGCGAGCTGGCCGGGTTTGTGCTCTACTCCTCCTCCGCCGGCGTCATGGGTTCGCCGGGACAGGCCAACTACGCCGCGGCCAACACTTTCCTGGACGCCCTCGCCGAGCACCGCCGACAGGCTGGACTGCCCGGGTTGTCGCTGGCCTGGGGACCGTGGGAGTCCGGCATGGCGGCCGGACTCGACGCGGCGGACCTGCGCCGGGTGACGGCCAAGGGTTCGCAGGCGATCACGGCGGAGCTGGGCATGGCGCTGTTCGACGCCGCGCTCGGCGCGGACCGCGCGCTGGTGGTGCCGCTGGTGCTCGGCGGCGGATCGGCGCCGGACGGGACCGAGGTGCCACACCTGTTGCGGGACCTGGTGAAACAGGGCAGGCGACGGGCCGTCGGCGCCCAGCAGTCCGGGACCGGGCTGGCGAAGGAACTGGCCGGGCTGGCCGCGGACGAGCGGCTGGACCACCTGGCCAACCTGGTCCGCAAGCACGCGGCCGCGGTGCTCGGACACGAGGCCGCGGCGGAGGTGGACACGCGGCGGGACTTCCGGCAGCAGGGCTTCAGCTCGCTGACCGCGGTGGAGCTGCGCAACCGGCTCGCCGAGGCCACCGGACTGCGGCTGCCCGCCACACTGGCCTTCGACTACCCGAACCCGGAGCAGGTCGCCGCCTTCCTGCTGGAGGCGGTGGCAGGCACCGGGCAGGTCGCCGCCGCGCCCGCGGTCACCAGGGTCGCCGACGACGATCCGATCGTGATCGTCGGCGCGGGTTGCCGCTATCCCGGCGGGGTCGCCTCGCCGGAAGGGTTGTGGCGCTTTGTGCTCGACGGCACCGACGCGGTGGCCGAGATGCCGGCCGCGCGCGCCGCCGACCTAGGGCTGCCCGCCGGTGCGACGCCGCCCTCTGGTGGGTTCATCGAGGACGTGGCCGGGTTCGACGCCGCCTTCTTCGGCATCTCCCCGCGCGAGGCGACCGCGATGGACCCGCAGCAGCGGCTGGTGCTGGAAACCGCGTGGGAGGCGGTGGAACACGCGGGCATCGCGGCGGACAGCCTGGCCGGCAGCGCGACCGGGGTGTACCTCGGTTCCTCCGACCCGGCCTACGCCAGCCTGGTCGCCCGCGACCCGCGCCTGGAGGGCTTCGCCATGACCGGCGCGGTGTCCAGCGTGATCTCCGGCCGGGTGTCCTACGCGCTCGGCCTGGAAGGACCCGCGGTCACGGTCGACACGGCGTGCTCCTCCTCGCTGGTGGCGCTGCACCTCGCGGTGCGGGCGCTGCGGTCGGGGGAGTGCACGCTGGCGCTGGCCGGTGGCGTGACCGTGCTGTCCTCGCTGTCGCCGTTCTCCGAGTTCGACAAGCAGGGCGGGCTCGCGCACGACGGCCGCTGCCGCTCCTACGCCGAGGAGGCCGACGGCACCGGCTGGTCCGAGGGCGCCGGTGTGCTGGTACTGGAACGGCTTTCCGACGCCCAGCGCAACGGGCACCAGATCCTCGCCGTGGTCAAGGGCACCGCGGTCAACTCCGACGGCGCGTCCAACGGCCTGACCGCGCCGAACGGCCCGTCCCAGCAACGCGTCATCCGCGCCGCGCTCGCCGACGCCGGACTGTCCACTTCGGACGTCGACCTGGTGGAGGGCCACGGCACCGGCACCCGCCTCGGCGACCCGATCGAGGTGCAGGCCCTGCTCGCGACCTACGGCCAGGAGCGGGAGACCCCGCTGCTGCTGGGCTCGATCAAGTCGAACATGGGCCACGCCCAGGCTGCTGCGGGTGCCGCGGGCATCATCAAGATGATCTACGCGCTGCGCCACGGGATCGCGCCGCGCTCGCTGCACTCGGACCACCCGACCGGACACGTGGACTGGACCGAGGGCGCGGTGGAGCTGCTGCCCGCGCAACGGGACTGGCCCGCGGTGGACCGGCCGCGCCGGGCCGCGGTGTCCTCCTTCGGCATCAGCGGCACCAATGCGCACGTGATCCTGGAGCAGCCACCCGCGATCGAGTCCACTGTGGACACTGTTGCGCCGGATGTGCCGTTGCCGCTGGTGGTCTCGGGCAAGTCCGAGGCCGCGCTGCACGCGCGGATCGAGCAGCTGAGTGGTCTACCAATCACAGTTGAGCTGGCGCACTCGCTGGCCACCACCCGGGTCGGCTTCGAGCACCGGGCCGTGCTGCACGAGGGCGCGGTGCTGGCCAAGGGCCGGGTGACCGAGGGCCGCACGGCGTTCGTGTTCTCCGGCCAGGGCTCGCAGCGACTGGGCATGGGACGCGAGCTGTACGAGCGGTTCCCGGTGTTCGCCAAGGCTTTCGACGCGGTGCTGGCCGAGTTCGAGCCGGACCTGCGCGAGGTGGTCTGGGGCGAGGACGCCGAGCTGCTCAACCAGACCGGTCACGCCCAGCGGGCGCTGTTCGCGCTGGAGGTGGCGCTGTTCCGGCTGGTCGAGTCCTGGGGCGTGCGACCGGACTTCCTGGTCGGGCACTCCATCGGCGAGGTGTCCGCGGCGCACGTGGCAGGGGTGCTCTCGCTGACCGACGCGTGCGCGCTGGTCACGGCCAGGGCCCGGCTGATGCAGGCGCTGCCTGCCGGTGGCGCGATGGTCGCCGTGCAGGCCACCGAGGCCGAGGTCGAACCGCGGCTCACCGAGGGCGTGGCGATCGCCGCGATCAACTCGCCGGAAGGCGTGGTGCTCTCCGGCGCCGAGGACGCGGTGCTCGCCCTGGCCGAAGCGCTCGCCGGACAGGGGCACAAGACCAAGCGGCTCGCGGTCAGCCACGCGTTCCACTCACCGCTGATGGAACCGATGCTGGCCGAGTTCAAAGCGGTGATCGACCGGTTGAACTACGCTGAACCGGTTATACCGGTGGTCACCACTTTGACCGGTCGGCGGGCCGGGGGTGACGATCTGCGCACCCCGGCGTACTGGGCGGCGCAGGTGCGCGACACCGTGCGCTTCGCCGACGCGGTCACCGTGCTCGCCGCGGCCAAGGTCACCCGGTTCCTGGAGCTGGGACCGGACGGCTCGCTGTGCGCGGCGGTGCGCGGCTCGCTGGAGACCGGCGTGACCGCCGCCCCGGCCCTGCGTGGCGGGGTGGCCGAGGAAGAGTCGCTGCTGCGCGGACTCGGCGCGCTGTACGTGGCGGGCGGCCGGATCGACTGGACCGCGCTGTGGACCACCCCGGGCGGACCGCGCCCGCGGACGGTGCCGCTGCCCACCTATCCGTTCCAGCACCAGCGGTTCTGGCCGACCGTGTCCACCAGGGTCGCCGACGCCTCCGGCCTGGGCCTCGCCGACACCGCGCACCCGCTGCTCGGCGCGGCGGTCCCGCTGGCCGACGGCGGCGGGGTGGTGCTGACCGGCAGGTTCTCCGTCGCCGACCACGCGTGGCTGGGCGAGCACCGCGACGGCGAGACCGTCGTGCTGCCCCCGGCGGCGCTGCTGGAGCTGGCGGTGCGCGCCGGTGACGAGGTGGGCTGCCCGCGGGTGGAGCGGCTGGCGGTGCTGTCGCCGCTGGTGCTGCCCGCGAACGGGGCCGTGCAGGTGCAGGTGCGGGTGGATCCGGGCAGCAGCGGCTGCCGCCGGGTCACCGTGCACTCCCGCCCGGAGTCCGGCGGCTCGTGGAGCCAGCACGCGCTGGGCAAACTGGCCGAGGACAACGCGGAGACGGCGATGGACTTCGTCACGGTGTGGCCGCCGGAGCAGGCCGAGCCGGTGGACGTGGAGGACTGCTACGAGCAGTTCGCCGACGCCGGCTTCCACTACGGCCCGGCGTTCCAGGGCCTGGACGCGGTGTGGGTGCGCGGGGACGAGGTCTTCGCCGAGGTCAGCCTGCCCGAGGAGGTCGCGGACGCGGAGGCCTTCGGCCTGCACCCCGCCCTGCTCAGCGCCGCCCTGCAAGCCCTGCCGCTGACCAGCTGGTCGGGCGAGACCTGGCGCGAACCCGTTGCCTGGGAAGGGGTTTCGCTGCGGGCCAGCGGCGCGGCCACCCTCCGGGTCCGGTTCGCCGCCGCGGGCGAGGACGGCACCACCGTCCAGCTCGCCGATGTCGCCGGCCACCCGGTGCTGTCGGTGGACGTGTTGCGCCACCGCGAGATCGAGGGCCGCGCCCACACCCGCCCCGCGCCCGAATCCGGCTCCGGCTCGCTGCTGGTGGTGGACTGGCCGAAGGCCCAGGCGGAAAGCGCCCCGGTGGCCGCCGCGGTGCTCGGCGACGGCCTGGACCTGCCCACCGCCCGCCGCGCGGACACCCTGGACGAGCTGGCCACCGGCCAGGTCCCGCAAACCGTGCTGGTCCGCGTCCCGTCCTCCGGGGCGGCCCCGGCGGACGTGCGGCACGCGACGGGGTGGGCGCTGGAGCTGTCGCAGCGCTGGATCGCCGACGACCGCTTCGCCACCAGCACACTCGTGCTGGTCACCAGCGGCGCGGTGGCCTGCCCCGGCGAGGACGTCACCGACCTGGCAGGCGCGGCGGTCTGGGGCCTGACCCGCTCGGCCGCCGCCGAACACCCAGGCCGCTTCGCCCTGCTGGACGTGGACTCCACCGCCGACCTGGCCACCGGGCTGCTCGCCGACGAACCCCAGGTCGTGGTGCGCGGCGGCGTGGCCCGCGTCGCCCGGCTCGCCGTCCCCAAGGAGATCACCGAAGACCGCCTCACCGGCTGGAACCCGGACGGCACGGTGCTGATCACCGGCGGCACCGGCGGCCTCGGCGCCCTGCTGGCCCGCCACCTGGTGACCGCCACCGGCCAGCGTCGCCTGGTTCTGACCAGCCGCCGAGGCCCGGACGCCCCCGGCGCGGCCGACCTGCAAGCGGAACTCACCGAACTCGGCGCCGACGTGTCGATCCACGCCTGCGACGTCGCCAACGCCGAGGCCGTGCACGCCCTGGTCGACGCCATCCCCGACCTGACCGCGGTCGTGCACGCCGCCGGTGTGCTCGACGACGGCGTGGTGGAAAGCCTTACCCCAGAACGCCTCGCGGCAGTCCTGGCGGCCAAGGCCGACGCCGCCTGGCACCTGCACCGCGCCACCGAAGGCCGCGACCTGGCGGGCTTCGTCCTCTACTCCTCGCAAGCGGGCATCATGGGCGCCCCCGGCCAGGCCAACTACGCCGCAGCCAACGCCTACCTGGACGCCCTCGCCGCCCACCGCCGCCACCACGGCCACCCGGCGCTGTCCCTGGCCTGGGGCCCGTGGACCCTGGGCATGGCCGCCGCCGAACAAGACATGGGCGGCCGCCGGGCAGAGGCGTTGGGCGCCACCAGGATCACCCCGGAACTGGGCATGTCCCTGTTCGACCGGGCACTGAGCTCCGCCGAACCGGTCCTGGTCCCGTTGGTGGTCACCACTGGCGGCCCAGCCGCGGCCGAGGTCCCGCACCTGCTCCGCGGCCTGGTCCGCACCCGCCGCCGCGCCGCGGTCCGCACCAGCACCGCGAACATGGCCGACACGTTGCGCGGCCTGGGCGAGGAGGAACGCCTCCGGACCGTCACCACCATGGTGGTCACCGAGCTGGCGTCGGTCCTCGGCCACCAATCAGCCGCTGCCCTTGAGCCAGAACAGAAGTTCGCCGACCTGGGCCTGGACTCCCTGACCGCGGTGGAGCTCCGCAACCGGCTGGCGGCACTGACCGGGCTGCGAATGCCGGCGGCCCTGGCCTTCGACTACGCGACACCCGCGCGTTTGGCCGAGCACATCGCGGAACAGCTGGGCGGAGGCGGCCCGGAGACCGGAGCGCCGACGATCCTGACCGAGCTGGACCGGTTGGAGGCCGCGATGACCGCGGCGTCGGCGGACGAGGTCACCAAGGCCGGGGTGACCTCGCGGTTGCGGCAGCTGCTGAACCGGTGGTCGGGACCGGAGAAGGAGGAGTCGGCGGCGGACCGGATCTCGGCGGCCAGCGCGGACGACCTGCTCGCCTTCATCGACAACGAGCTCGGCCGGAAGGGCGCGGACCGCTGAGCTCGCCAGGCAGCCCGCACCGTTGCGACCCAACGGTGCGGGCTGCGCGCGCAGATCGCCGGCGACCCTGCTGGTTCGAGTTCGGTCATCAGGTTCGCGGTCAAGAGGGTTCTTGCCGCTTCGGGTGAGTGGCTCGCCTTGAGCGGAGTTGGCTGTGCGAGGGCGGCCTCCCAGTACACAAAAGAAACCCGGGCGGTCGAGTCCCGCCCGGGTTCCTGATGTGCTCGCCTCAGCGCTTCTGGTAGAACTCCCGCACCTTGCCCACGATGTACTCCTGGTCCTCCGCCGTCAGCCCCACGTACGTCGGCAGGTAGAACCCGGAAGCCGCGTAC
Organism: Crossiella sp. SN42; assembly: GCF_023897065.1. Classification (GTDB taxonomy): domain Bacteria; phylum Actinomycetota; class Actinomycetes; order Mycobacteriales; family Pseudonocardiaceae; genus Crossiella. The sequence continues at coordinate 224,281 of NZ_JAMHIV010000005.1, read as the reverse complement.
TTGGCCGCGTTCAGCTTCGGCCACTCCGGGTCGAAGTACTGCGGCTGCTGGCTCATCGGCTTGAAGAACCGCCTGGTCTCAATGCCCTCGGCGGCCAGGTGTGCGCGCAGCGACTCCCGGTCCTCGGCCAGCACGTCGTACATCCACAGCACGTCGCGGGGCGGCATGACCGTGATGCCCTCGATACCGGCCAGGCCCTCGTCGTAGCGGGCCGCGATCTCCTTGCGGGCGGCCAGGAAGGTGTCCAGCTGCTCGGTCTGGGCCAGGGCGACCGCGGCCTGCATGTCGGTCATCCGGAAGTTGTAGCCCAGCTTGCGGTGCAGGAACGAGTGGTCGGGGCTGAAGGCCATGCCGCGCAGGTGGCGCATCTGGGCGTCCAGCACCGGGTCGTTGGTGACGCAGATGCCGCCCTCGCCGCTGGTGATGATTTTGTTGGCGTACAGGGAGAACGCCGCGATGTGCGCGACCGGGCGGACGCCGTGGGACTCCGCGGAGTCCTCGACCACGCGGAGGTTGTACTCGTGCGCCAGCTCCATGATCGGGTCCATGTCGCAGCGGCGGCCGTAGATGTGCACCGGCATGATCGCCTTGGTGCGCGGGGTGATCTTCTCTTCGATCTTGGTGACGTCGATGTTCAGGTCGTCCGCGCAGTCGACGAACACCGGGGTGGCTCCGGTGTAGGTGACGGCCCAGGCGGAGGCGATCATGGTGAACTCGGGGACGATCACCTCATCGCCTGGGCCGACCCCCAGTGCGCGCAGCGCCAGCGTCAGCGCGGCCGTGCCGGAGGAGCAGGCCACCGCGCTGGACATCTGGTTGTAGCTGGCGAAAGCTTCCTCGAACTGGCGCACGTGCGGCCCCAGCGAGGAGATCCACCCTCGCTGGATCCCGTCCGTGACGTACTCCAGCTCGCGCCCGGACAGGACCGGCTTGGAGACGTGGTACCGGTAGCTCATGCGTTGCTCGTCTCGGTGAGTTGCGGGAGGGACAGCAGAGCGTCGGCGGCGGCCGCCCGGCCACCGGCCTTGGACATCGCGGCGGCGAACCGCCGGGAACGTTCGGTGTAGGACTGCTCGGTCAGCACCGGCAGCACCTTGCCGGTGAGGTCGTCGGCGTCGATCGTCGCGGGGCGGTCCACCGCCTGGCCCAGGCCCATGCTCTGCACCCGGACCGCCTGGTCGTAGCAGTCCACCCACAGCGGTCGCACCACCTGCGGCTTGCCGAAGAACACGCTCTCGTGGAAGGCGTTGCCGCCGCCGTGGTTGACGAAGACCTTGACGCTGGGATGGGCCAGCACGTCCAGCTGCGAGGGCACCCAGCCCTCGACCCGCAGGTTTGGCGGCAGGTCCGCGGGCAGCATCGGCTGCTGGGACTTGGGCAGCGACCACAGCACGTCGGCCTCGCCGTCCAGCCGACGTGCGACCTCGACCAGCGCGGCCACATCGGAGGAGGTGAGGCGGGTGATGGTGCCGAAGCCCATGTACACCACCGAATCCCGGCCGTCCAGCCAGTCGGTCAGCTCGTCGGCCGGCGCCTGTGGCAGGGGCGGCACCATCGCGCCGACGAAGGTGAACTTGTCCGGGACGTCGAACGGGTAGTCCAGCTCCGGCAGCGAGTAGCACAGCACCCGCTCGGCCTGCTCGAAGGCGGCCAGCGACTTGGTGGTCTCGGCGGAGATGCCCAGTTCCGCGCGGATCTTGGCCTGGGCCTGGACCCGCTTGTTCGTCTCCGGGTTGAGGAAGTGCAGCAGGGTGCGCCAGCGGAACAGCTGGTTGCGCAGCCGCTGGCTAGCCGTCATCGGGTACGGCAGGGCCGACCGCGGGGTCGGGAAGTCCTTGGGGGTGTAGGACTTGCCGAACGGGGTGACCAGGCTGACGATGTTGCTGGCCACGAACGGGCAGCTGAGCACGTACGGGATGCCCTTGGTGATGGCCAGGTCGATGGCGTGCTTGCACATCACGTCGATCACCATCAGCGCGGGCCGGTGCTGCTCGACCGCGGCCGCCAGCGCCTGGTACTTGGGGACGGTGATCTCGGGCTTGAAGTTGTGCCGCAGCAACGCGCGGAAGGCCTTGAACCGCGACGGCTGGGTGACCGCCCGGTAGGTCGGCTCGTCCCAGGTGGTGGGCGACAGCTCGGGCACCGGTTCGCCGAGGGAGATGAACTCGATCTTGCTGGCCGCGGTCAGCGCCTCGACGTCGGCGCGCCGGGGCTCGTCGCTGGCGAAGAACACGTCCTGCACGCCGCGCCGGGCCAGTTCACCCGCCAGCACCAGCATCGGGTTGGCCAGGCCGGCCGCGGGCAGGCTGACCAGCATGATCGGCTTCCGCGGGTGCTCAGCGAGCTCTGCCATGCCCACAGGGTGGGGGGCGGGCAGCCCGGAATTTGCTAGAGATTCCGACCGCTCTGTCTGGGGGAATCCGCAGTTCGCCGTTTGTACCGTCGCCTCGGGAATCCCCTGATTCACGGCGGCAAGGTGGTCCGGATGCGGAGTGAGGCTGATACGTGTCTGTCACACGTGCGGAGTGCCGCGGCTGCGCTGCTGGGCACACCAGCGGACGCGCTGCCGGTGGAGGTGGCGCTACGTGAGCTCGGCGCCGACTCCGCCGGGCTGACCAGGCTGACCCAGGAGCTGTCCCGGCGACTCGGTCGTCCGGTGCCAGCCTGGGCGCCCTACCGGCACCCGACGGTGGCCGCGCTGGCGGCGTTCCTGGACGGCAGGCCGACCGGCCGGGCGAGCCAGGCCGCCGAGGCGACGCGGCACGAGCCGATCGCGATCGTCGGCCTCGGCTGCCGGCTGCCCGGCGGCATCGGTTCGCCCGGTCAGCTCTGGGACGCGCTGCTGGCCGAGGTGGACGCGGTGGGGCCGGTGCCCGCGGACCGTTGGCACGCCGAGGAGTGGTACGACGCCGACGTCACCAGCCCCGGCAAGACCACCACCCGCCGCGGCGGTTTCCTGGACGACGTGGCCGGGTTCGACGCGGCCTTCTTCCGGATGTCCCCCGCCGAGGCCGAGCACGCCGACCCGCAGCAGCGGATCACCCTGGAGGTGGCCTGGTCCGCGCTGGAGGACGCCCGGATCGTGCCCGGCGGCCTGACCGGCAGCCGCACCGGCGTCTTCCTGGGCACCATGTGGCAGGAGTACTACCTGGCCACCGGCGCGGACCCGAACGCGGTGGGCTCGCAGTCCGCGGTCGGCTGGGACACCTCGATCATCCCGGCCAGGGTCGCCTACGCCCTTGGCCTGCAAGGGCCCGCGGTGTCGGTGGGCAGCGCGTGCAGCTCCTCGCTGGCCGCGGTGCACCTGGCCGCGCACAGCCTGCGCCGCGGCGAGTCCGACCTGGCGCTGGCCGGTGGCATCAGCCTGATGCTGCACCCGCACACCACGGTCGCGATGACCAAGTTCGGCGGCGTCAACCCCGACGCCCAGTGTCGCGCCTTCGACGCCGGCGCCAACGGCTACGTGCGCAGCGAGGGCTGCGGAGTCGTTGTGCTGCGGCGGCTTTCCGACGCGCTGCGGGACGGCGACCGGGTCTACGCGGTGCTGCTGGGCAGCGCGATGAACAACGACGGCGCCTCCAACGGCCTCACCGCGCCCAACCCCGAAGCCCAGGTCGACGTGCTCCGCTCGGCCTGGCAGGAGGCCGGGGTACCGACCGGTCAAGTGTCCTATGTGGAGGCTCACGGCACCGGGACCAAGCTCGGCGACGTGATCGAGACCTCCGCGCTCGGCGAGGTGTTCGGCCCCGGCCGCGCCGAACCACTGCGGATCGGCTCGGCCAAGACGAACTTCGGCCACCTGGAACCGGCCGCCGGCGTGCTCGGCCTGATGAAGACCGCTTTGTCGCTGTACCACGGGGAACTGCCCGCCAGCCTGCACTTCGACGAGCCCAACCCGAACATCGACTTCGCCGCCGAACAGCTCCAGGTGGTGACCGCCCGCAGCCCCTGGCCCGCCGGGCACCGGTACGCCGGGGTGAGCGGCTTCGGCTTCGGCGGCACCAACGTGCACCTCGCGCTGGGCCAGGCGCCCGCCAGCCCCCGTACCCTGGTGGCACTGGGCGCGGACACCGCGGAAGAGCTGTGGAAGAGCATCGCGGCCACGGCCAGGGGTCCGCTGGCACCCGTGCTGAGCACCGGATCCGGCCCGCACCGCGCCTTTGCCGCACTGGAGCGGCCCGCCGACCTGGTCAACCTGCTCGCGCTGGCCGAGGTCGGCGTGGCTGAAACCGCGCCCGCGCTGGCCTTCTGCTTCTCCGGCCACGGCAGCCAGTGGACCGGCATGGGCCGGGACCTGCTGACCGAACCGGAGTTCCGCGCCGCCATGTCCGAAGTGGACGGCGAGCTGACTTCGGTGCTCGGCCGGTCGGTGCTGGCCGACCTGCTGGAGGAGCGGCGACTGGAGCGGGCCGATGTGGTGCAGCCCGCGCTGTTCGCGGTGCAGGTCGCGCTGTTCCGCACGCTGGCCGCCCGTGGCGTGACGCCGGAGGTGGTCTTCGGGCAGAGCGTGGGCGAGGTGGCCGCCGCGGTGGCCGCCGGTGCGCTCACCGTGGCCCAGGGCGCTCAGGTCATCGGCCGGTGGTCCCGGCTGATCGCGGAGCGCGCCTCCGGCACCGGGACCGTGCTGGTCTGCGACCTGGACGTGGCGGAAGCGGCCAGGCAGGCCGGTGACCGGCTGACCGTGGCCGGTGAGCTCTCGCCGGGACAGGTGTGCGTTTCCGGTGCCACCGCGGCGATCGACGACTTTGAGCAGGAGCTGGCCGAGGCCGGGATCGGCGCGGTCAGGGTGGCCATCGACTACCCCTCGCACAGCCGCGAACTGGCCGCTCTCGCCGCCGAGCTGACCGAGCTGCTCAGCGACATCCGCCCGGCCGCCACCAGGATTCCGTTCCTCTCCACCGTCACCGGCGGCGAGCTGGCCGGGACCGAGCTGGACGGGGCCTACTGGGCGCGCAACATGTGCCAGCCGATGCGCCTGGTCGACGCGGTCCGCGCGCTGCCGCCGGGCTGCCGGATCGTGGAGGTCAGCCCGCACCCGGTGCTGCGCGTCCCGATCGGCCGGACCCTGGACACCGAGGTGCTCGCCACCTGCCGCCGGCACCGGCCCGGCACCGAGACCCTCACCGACCTGCTCGGTCTACTGTGGACAGAGGGTGTCGACGTCGACTGGGGCGGGGACACCGGGCAGCCGGTGGCCTGGCCGCTGTCGGCGCAATCCCCGTCCGCACTGCGCGCCCAGGCCGCAGCCCTGCGCGCACACGCCGAATCCGCGCCCGCACTGGGGGTCGCGGACATCGGCCTGTCGCTGGCCACCACCCGGACCGCGTTCGAGCACCGGGCCGTGGTGGTGGGCCACCGGCGGGACCTGCTGGACGGCCTGTCCGCGCTCGCCGCGGGCGAGGACGCGCCGGGACTGGTGGTCGGCCGGGCGCAGGCCGGGCCGGGGCCGGTACTGGTCTTTCCCGGCCAGGGCTCGCAGTGGGTGGGCATGGCACTGGAACTCGCCGACAGCACACCGGTTTTCGCCGAGGCGCTGGCGCAGTGTGAGCGAGCCCTGACGCCGTACGTGGACTGGTCGCTGACCGAGGCGCTGGGTGATGAGGAGGCGCTGCGCCGGGTCGATGTGGTGCAGCCCGCGCTGTGGGCGGTGATGGTCTCGCTGGCCGCGCTGTGGTCCGCGCACGGCATCCGCCCGGCCGCGGTGGTCGGGCACTCCCAGGGCGAGATCGCCGCCGCCTGCGCGGTCGGCGCACTGTCCCTTGAGGACGGTGCCCGGATCGTCGCCCTGCGCTCGCAGGAGATCGCGCAGGCGCTGGCCGGGCACGGCGGCATGGTCTCCACCACGCTGCCCAGGGCCGAGGCGCTGGCCCGGCTGACCGAATGGGACGGCAGGCTGTCGCTGGCCGCGGCCAACGGCCCGGCCGCCACCGTGATCTCCGGCGATCCCCAGGCCCTGCACGAGTTCGTGGCCAAGGTGCAGGCCGACGGCGTGCGCGCCCGGCACCTGCCGGTGGACTACGCCTCGCACTCCGACCACGTGGAAGCCATCCGCGGCGAGCTGCTTACCGCGCTGGCCCCGGTCCGTCCGCGCACCGCCGAGGCCGCCTTCTGGTCGACGGTGACCGCCGGACCGCTGGACACCCTCGGCCTTGACGCCGCCTACTGGTACGACAACCTGCGCTCCCCGGTGGAGTTCGAGGCCACCGTGGCCGCGCTGATCGAGGCGGGGCACCGCACCTTCATCGAGGTGAGCCCGCACCCGGTGCTCACCGCGGGCATCCAGGACGCCGGTCCGGACGTGCTCGCCTTCGGCAGCCTGCGCCGCGATGACGGTGGCCCGCAACGGTTCCTGACCTCGCTGGGCCAGGCGCACGCGCACGGCCTGCCGGTGCGCTGGGACTACCCCGGCGCCCGCCTGGTCGACCTGCCCACCTACCGCTTCCAGCACCAGCGCTACTGGCTGGAGACCACCTCGCCCGCGACCACGACCGCGAAGCCGGAGTCCGAGGCGTTCTGGCGCCTGGTGCACCAGGCCGATGTCGAGTCCCTGCAACGCCTGCTCGCGGTCTCCGAGAGCGCGACCTTGCCCGAGCTGGTGTCCGCGCTGGCCGGCTGGCACCGCAGGGAGAACGCGGCCAGGCTGATCGAGGACTGGCGCTACGCCACCGCCTGGCGCGCGGTGGCCGACCCGGCGCGCACGGCCACCGGCAGCTGGCTGGTGTTGGTGCCCAAGGGTGAAGGTCCCTGGACCGACGCGGTGTCCGGCCTGACTCGGCAGGGCCTGCGGCTGGTCGCGGTGGAGTGCGAGCACCACCCCGGTCGCGACGAACTGGCCACTGCCTGCGCCGCCGCGGTTCCCGCCGACGTCACCGGCGTGCTCTCCCTGCTCGCGCTGATCCCTGGCGAGCGGGTGGACCACCCCGGTGTGCCAGCCGGGTACGCGGCCACTCTCCTTGCCCTGCAAGCACTCGGCGATGCCCGAATCGGCGCGCCGCTGTGGTGCGTGACCAGCGGCGCGATGATCACCGACCCCGGCGACCGCGAGGTCCGGCCGGACCAGCGCATGGTGTGGGGCCTGGGCCGGGTGGCCGGGCACGAGCACCACGACCGCTGGGGCGGCCTGATCGACCTGCCCGCCGAGCCGCGCGAGGGCAGCTGGCGGCAGCTGGCCGCCGCGCTCACCCGCACCGACGGCGAGGACCAGCTGGCGCTGCGGCCCTTCGGCACCCTGGCCTGCCGACTGGTCCGACCGGCGGCACACCGCGCGGAGGCGGGGGAGTGGCGGCCCAAGGGCACCGTGCTGGTCACCGGCGGCACCGGCGCGCTCGGCGCGCACGTGGCCCGCTGGCTGGCCGAACGCGGCGCCCGCGAACTGGTGCTGGTCAGCCGCCGCGGCCCGGCCGCGCCGGGTGCCGCGGAACTGCACGCCGAGCTGGCCGCGCTGGGCGCGGACGTGCGGATCGAGGCCTGCGATGTCAGCGACCGCGACCAGGTGCGCGAGTTGCTGGCGCGGGTCGGCGAGCTGGACGCGGTGGTGCACACCGCCGCCGTGCTGGCCGACTCCCCGCTGCGCGCGCTGAGCCTGGCGCAGGTCGCGGAAGCCCAGCGCGCCAAGGTGGTCAGCGCCTGGCACCTGCACGAGCTGACCGCCGAGCAGAACCTGTCCGCGTTTGTGCTCTTCTCCACGCTCGGCGCCACCGTCGGCATCCCCGGCCAGGGCAACTACGCCCCGGCCAACGCCGCACTGGACGCCCTGGCCGAGCTCCGCCGCGCCCAGGGCCTGCCCGCCACCGCGGTCTCCTTCGGCGCCTGGGACGGCGACGGCCTGGCCACCACCGCGGTCCGCCCGACCCTGGAACGCCACGGCATCAACCTGATGGCCCCCGAGCTCGCGCTGAAAGCCTTGCAGGAAGCCATCGACGGGGGCCGGGCCAGCCAGGTGGTGGCCGACATCAAGTGGGAGCGGTTCGCCCCGACCCTCACCGCGCTGCGCCCGAGCCCGCTGCTGGCTGACCTGCCGGATGCTCGCAAGTCCAGTGGCGCAACGGAAAACGCGACCGAGCCAGACCTGGCTGACCGGCTGGCCTCGTTGCCCGCCCGCCGCCGCGCGGAGCTGGTGCTCGACGTGGTGCTGCGGCACACCGCCGCCGTGCTCGGCTACCGGCGCGGCGACCGGCCGGAGGAGACCAGGACCTTCCGCGACCTCGGCATCGACAGCGTCACCGGCGCCGACCTGAGCAAACGGCTCGGCGCTGAAACCGGGGTGCGCCTGCCGGTCACGCTCGTCTTCGAGCAGCCGACCCCAGCCGCGGTGGCCGAACACCTGCTGGACCAGCTCGACCTGGACGAGTCCGCGCCGGAAGAAGCCCCGGCCGCCGAGCCGATGGCGGACGTCTCCGACGACGAACTGTTCGACCTCATCGACAGCATCACCATGAGCCGGAGGAATACGTGACGGCGACCGAACAGAAGCTGCGCGAGTACCTCAAGCGGGCCACCAGCGAGCTGAACGCGCTGCGCGAGGAGCGCGCCCGGTCGAGCGAACCGATCGCGGTGCTCGCGATGAGCTGCCGCTTCCCCGGCGGCATCAACTCCCCGGAGGACTTCTGGCGGCTGCTGGCGGCAGGCGAGGAGGCGATCGGCCCGCTGCCCGGCGACCGCGGCTGGGACCTGGACGGCCTCTACCACCCCGACCGGGACCACCCCGGCACGCTGTACGCGCGAGCAGGCGGGTTCCTCAGCGACGCGGCCGAGTTCGACCCGGCCTTCTTCGGCATCGCCCCACGCGAGGCGCTGGCCATGGACCCGCAGCAGCGGCTGCTGCTGGAGAACGCCTGGGAGGCACTGGAACGCGCCCGCATCGTGCCGGAGTCCTTGCGCGGCAAGGACGTGGGCGTCTACATCGGCACCAACGGCCAGGACTACGCCGGACTCACCACCGCGGGCGGCGACTCCGAGGGCCACGCGCTCACCGGCGGCGCGGCCAGCGTGCTCGCGGGCCGGATCTCCTACGTGCTCGGCCTGGAAGGCCCCTCGGTCACCCTGGACACCGCGTGCTCGTCCTCGTTGGTGGCGCTGCACAACGCGGTCCGCGCGCTGCGCGCAGGCGAGTGCTCACTGGCGCTGGCCGGTGGCGCGACGGTGATGGCCGGGCCGCAGCTGCTGATCGAGTTCTCCCGCCAGGGCGGGCTGTCGCCGGATGGTCGCTGCCGCGCGTTCAGCGAGGACGCCGACGGCACCGGCTTCGCCGAGGGCAGCGGCCTGGTGCTGCTGCAACCACTGTCCGAAGCACTGGCCCAGGGCCGCCAGGTCCTGGCGGTCATCCGCGGCTCGGCGGTCAACTCCGACGGCGCGTCCAACGGATTGAGCGCGCCCAACGGCAGCTCGCAGCAGCGGGTCATCCGCGCCGCGCTGGCCGACGCCGGGGTGGACGCCGGCGAGGTGGACCTGCTGGAGGCGCATGGCACCGGCACCCGCCTCGGTGACCCGATTGAAGCGCATGCGCTGCTGGCCACCTACGGCAAGGCGCACGCGGGCGGCGAACCGGCGTTGCTGGGCGGGGTGAAGTCCAACATCGGGCACACCCAGGCCGCGGCCGGGGTCGCCGGGTTCATCAAGGTCGTGGAGAGCCTGCGGCGGGGTGAAGCCCCGCGGACGCTGCACGCGGAGACGGCGAGCAGCCGGGTGGACTGGTCGACCGGCGGGATCAGCCTGGTCACCGAGCACCGGGAGCTGGCGGCGGGGGATCGGCCTTGCCGGGCCGGCATCTCGGCGTTCGGGATCAGCGGGACCAACGCGCACATGATCCTGGAACAGGCACCGGCACCGGAACCCGCATCCGCCACGGACGAGCCCGCACGCGCCGCGCTCGCCGCCGTGCCCGAAGGCGCGCCGCTCGTGCCCGTGGTGCTCTCCGGCCACACCGAGGCCGCCCTCCGCGCCCAGGCCACCAACCTCGCCGAAACCGCCGCCACCGCCCGGCCCGTCGACCTCGCCTGGTCCCTGGCCACCACCCGCGCCCGCCACCAGCGCCGCGCCGCCGTGATCAGCGCCGACACCGAACAGCTGCTCGCCGGACTCCGCGCCATCGCCACCGGCGAACCCACCCCCGGCGTGGTCACCGGCGCGGTGCTGCCCGGCAAGACCGCCTTCGTCTTCCCCGGCCAGGGCGCTCAGCGTGCGGCCATGGGCGCCGAGCTGTACCGCACATTCCCCGCTTTCGCCCAGGCATACGACGCGGTCTGCGCACACCTGGACCCGCTGCTGCCCCGCCCGTTGCGCGAGATCACCTTCGCGCCCGCGGACACCCCGGAAGCCGCGCTGCTCAACCAGATCGGCTTCACCCAGCCCTCGCTGTTCGCCTTCCAGGTCGCGCTCTACCGGCTGGTCGAGTCCTGGGGCGTCACCCCGCACTACGTGCTCGGCTACTCCACCGGCGAGCTCGCCGCGGCACACGTCGCCGGGGTCTGGTCGCTTGAGGACGCCTGTGCGCTGGTGGCCGCGCGTGGCCAGCTGATGCAGTCGCTGCCGCCGGGCGGCGCGATGCTCGCGGTCCGCGCCGCCGAGCAGGACCTGTTGCCGCTGCTGGAGAACCGCGAGCACGAGCTGGTGGCCGGACTGGTCAACGGGCCGAACTCGGTGATCCTCTCCGGCACCGTCGAGGCCATCGAGCAGGCCACCGAACAGCTTCTCGCCGAGGGCCGCGAGGTCAAGCGGCTGGCCATGGACCACGCCTACCACTCGCCGCTGATGGAGCCGATGCTGCCCGAGTTCGCCGCGGTCGCCGCCAGGGCCACCGCGCGCGAACCGGAGATCGGCCTGGTGTCCAACGTGACCGGCGGCCTGATCAGCGCCGAGGTGCTCGACCCCGGCTACTGGGTCAGCCACGTCCGCTCCACCGTGCGCTTCGCCCAGGGCGTCACCACCCTGCTGGAGGCCGGGGTCACCCGCTTCCTGGAACTCGGCCCGGACGGTTCCGGTGCGGCCATGGTCGGCGACTGCGTGGCCGAGGCCCGCCAACGGGTCGCGGTGATCGCCGCGCAGCGCCGGGACCGGCCAGAGGCCGAGGCCGTGCTCACCGGGCTCGCCGAGGCGCACGCGCACGGCGTGGAGGTCGACTGGGCCGCGGTGTTCGCCGGACACCGGCCGCGGGTGATCGACCTGCCGACGTATCCGTTCCAGCGCAGCAGGTTCTGGGTCACGCCGAAGGCCACCGCGGCCGGTGGCGCGCTGGAGCTCACCGAGGTCGACCACCCCTGGCTGATGGTGGAACCGGCGCTCGCGGGCGGCGCGGGCCACGTGCTCGCGGGCAGGCTCTCCGTCGCCGACCACCCGTGGCTGGCCGACCACGTGGTGCACGGGCACATCGTGATGGCCGGGACCGGGTTGATGGAGCTGGCCATCGCAGCCGCCCAGCGACTCGGGCTCAGCCAGGTCGCCGGGCTGGTGATGATCTCCCCGCTGGTGCTGCCGGAGCACTCGGCGGTGCGCGTCCAGGTCTCGCTCACCCCGCCGGTGGACGGGCGTCCGCTGGTGGCCATCCACAGCAAACCCGTTGGCGGCGAAGGGGACTGGACCCTGCACGCCACCGGCGAGCTCGGCGAGGTCCCGCAGCCGGACACCGGTGCCGACGGGTTCGCCGACCTGCGCGAGTGGCCGGTGCCGGGCGCGGAACCCGTTGACCTGACTGGACTTTACGACCGGTTCGCCGACCAGGGTGTGGACTACGGTCCCGGCTTCATGACCACCACCGCGCTGTGGCGGCGCGACGGCGTCGGCTACGGCACGGTCCGGCTGCCCGAGGACGTGGACGGCACACCCTACGCGCTGCACCCCGCGCTGCTGGACGGCGCGCTGAACGTGATGCGGGCCTGCGCGGACGGCGGCCAGGACGCCGACCACGTGCAGATGCCCTTCGAGTGGTCCGGGGTCGAGCTGTACGCCACCGGGGCCAGCGAACTGCGGGTCCGGGTAGAGGCCGAGGCGGCCTCCGGCGGGCGGCGGCTGACCGTGTGGCTGGCCGACGGCACCGGGGCTCCAGTGGCCAGGGTGCAGCGGCTCGACCTGCGCACGGCCAAACCCGAGCAGTTCCAGGCCACCGGCCGCGCCCAGGACCTCTACCGCGTGGAGCTTCAGCGCGTCACCCTGCCCTCCAGCGCAACGACTTCGGCGAACCGGGTCGTGGTGGACGCCACCGCCCAGGACCTCCCGGTCACCCAGGCCACCGCCGAGGCGCTGACCAAGGTCCAGCGGATCATCACCGAACAGCCCGAGGCCGAACTGGTCTGGCTGGGCAGCGGCCTGACCGGCGCGGCCGTGCGCGGCCTGCTGCGCACCGCCCGCACCGAGCACCCGGACCGCGTGCTGCGCTGGATCGGCGTCGACGGCCCGGTGCCGGAGGCCGCGCTGGCGCTGGACGAACCCGAACTGGTGGTCAACGCCGACGGCGTGTTCGCACCCCGCCTGGCCAAGGTCACCGAGGACGCCACCGGCGAGCTCACCCTCGACGGCACCGTGCTGGTCACCGGCGGCACCGGCCAGCTCGGCGCCGCGGTGGCCGAACACCTGGTGCGCCAGCACAATGCGCGCAAGGTCGTGCTCACTTCCCGCCGTGGTGCGGACGCCCCCGGCGCGCCGGAGCTCCGCGAGAAGCTGGGCGTGGACACCCGGATCGTGGCCTGCGACATCACCGACCGCGCCGCACTGGCCGACCTGCTCGCCGGGATTCCCGACCTCACCGCGGTGGTGCACCTGGCCGGGGTGCTTGACGACGGCCTGCTGCTGGACCAGGACGCCGACCGCCTGGCCAATGTCTTCGCGCCCAAGGCCGCCGCCCTGCACCTGGACGAGCTGACCCGCGACCGCGATCTCACCGCGTTTGTGCTGTTCTCCTCGGCCGCCGGCGTCCTCGGCACCGCGGGCCAGAGCACTTATGCCGCAGCCAACTCCGTGCTCGACGAGCTCGCCATGCAGCGCCGCCAGGCCGGACTGCCCGCGACCAGCCTCGCCTGGGGACTGTGGCAGCCCGATTCCGACGGCATGACCAGCCACCTGGGCACGGCGGAGCTGTCCCGCATGCGCAGGCAGGGCATTGTCGCTTTCCCCGTCGCCGAAGGCCTGCGGTTGCTGGACACCGCGCTGCGGCTGGACGAACCGGCGCTGGTGCCGGTTCGCCTCGATCTGCGCGGACCGCGGCAGGAGGCCGAGCAGGGCGGCCACCTCGCCGCGGTCCTGCGCACCCTGGTCCGCCTGACCCCGCGCCAGGCCGCCGCCCGCAACACCGGCGAACCCGAGTCCCTGCGCGACCGGTTGCTGGCACTGCCCAGGGACCGCCAGCTCGCCGAGCTGACCACCATCGTGGTGCGCGAGGCGGCCGCGGTGCTCGGCATCACCGACCTGGCCGGCCTGCCGGTGGACGAGCCCCTGGTGTCCCGAGGGCTCGACTCGCTGATGGCGGTGGAGCTGCGCCGCAAGCTCACCGCCGCCACCGGCGCCACCCTCAGCTCCACCCTGGCCTTCGACTACCCGACTCCGGAAGCCATCGCGGGCCGCCTGGCCACCGTGCTGGAACTGACCCCCCGCGAGACGACGACCACCACCCCGCGCCCACAAGCCGCGGACCTGGACGACGACCCCATCGTCATCGTCGGCATGGCCTGCCGCTTCCCCGGCGGCGTGGCAGGCCCCGACGACCTGTGGAACCTGGTCGCCGAGGGCACCGAAACCGTCGCCGACTTCCCGACCGACCGAGGCTGGGACCTGGCCCGCCTGTTCGACCCAACCCCCGGCCGCCTCGGCACTTCCCACACCCGGGTCGGCAGTTTCCTTTACGACGCAGGCAATTTTGACGCCGCCTTCTTCGGCATGTCCCCGCGCGAGGCCATGGCCACCGACGCCCAGCACCGCCTGCTGCTGGAAAGTTCCTGGGAGGCCTTGGAACACGCGGGCATCGACCCCGGCACGCTGAAGGGCAGCGACACCGGGATCTTCGCCGGCGTCATGTACAGCGACTACGCCACCCTGCTCGGCGGCGGCGAGTTCGAGGGCTTCCAGTCCACCGGCAGCGCTCCCAGCGTCGCCTCCGGCCGGGTCGCCTACGCCCTGGGCCTGGAAGGCCCCGCCGTCACGGTTGACACGGCCTGCTCCTCCTCGCTGGTGGCCCTGCACCTGGGCACCCGCTCGCTGCGCTCCGGCGAGTGCAGGCTGGCCCTGGTCGGCGGCGTCACGGTGCTGTCCACGCCAAGCCTGTTCGTGGAGTTCTCCCGCCAGGCCGGCCTCGCCACCGACGGCCGCTGCAAGGCATTCTCCGACTCCGCCGACGGCACCGGCTGGGGCGAGGGCGTGGGAGTGCTTGTGCTGGAACGCCTGTCGGACGCTCGCCGCCTGGGCCACCGGGTCCGGGCGATCGTCCGGGGCACCGCGGTCAACCAGGACGGCGCGTCAAACGGCCTCACCGCCCCGAATGGCCCGTCCCAGCAACGGGTCATCCGCGCCGCGCTCGCTGATGCGGGTCTATCCACTGTGGACGTCGATGTGGTCGAGGGCCACGGCACGGGCACAACCTTGGGTGACCCGATCGAGGCCCAGGCGCTGGTGGACGTCTACGGGCAGTCCCGCGCACAGCCGTTGCTGCTGGGCTCGATCAAGTCGAACATCGGCCACACGCAGGCCGCGGCCGGTGTCGCCGGTGTGATCAAGATGGTGCAGGCGCTGGAACACGGCGCCGCGCCCAAGACGCTGCACGTGACTGAGCCTTCGTCGCATGTGGACTGGTCGGCGGGAGCGGTGGAACTGCTCACCGAGACGGTGCCGTGGCCGGAGGTTGATCGGCCGCGGCGGGCTGGGGTTTCGTCGTTCGGGGCCAGTGGGACGAACGCGCATGTGATCATTGAGCAGGCGCCTCCGGTGGAGGTCGCGGAGCCGGTGCGGGTGCCGGCGGTGGTGCCGCTGGTGTTGTCGGCGAAGTCGGCGGAGGCGGTGCGCGCCCAGGCCGTTCGGCTGGCGGACGTGATCGCCGGGACCGGGGGCCGTCTGGCTAGCGCGTCTGCCGGTGAGAACGCCGATGGTGCGGTTGAGGCTTTGGTCGCCGGGAGTCCTGATGGCTCGGCGAGTGTGCTCGCTGCCGGGACCGCGGATGGTGCGGTCGGAGCTCTCGTCGCCACGAGCCCCGATCGATCGGCGAGTACGCTCGCTGCCGGAAACGCGGACAGTTCGGTCGGTGCGCTCGCCAGCGGGAACGATGAGCACACCGGCGGTGTCCTCATCACCGAGCACGCGGACCATCCGATCAGCGCGCCTGCCGCCAGGTCCTCGGACCAGCCGACCAGTGTGCCTGCCGCCCGGCCCTCGGCCCTCGCCGCCAGCGCGGTCGACGCGGGGTTCACCCTGGCCACCGCCCGCGCCGCTCTCCCCGTCCGGTCCGTCCTCGTGGGCACCCCCGACGAGCTGCCTTCCCTCCTCCACGCCCCGCTCGAACCCACCCCCGTCCTCGCCGGCGGCCGCTCGCTCTTCGTCTTCCCCGGCCAGGGCTCCCAATGGGTCGGCATGGCCCGTCAACTGCTGGACGAGTCCCCGGTCTTCGCCGCCCGCTTCGCCGAGTGTGCTGAGGCCCTCTCGCCGCACATTGAGTGGTCTATCACTCATGCTTTGGCGGATGGGGAGCTGTTGGCCCGGGTCGATGTTGTGCAGCCGGTGACCTGGGCGGTCAATGTCGCGCTGGCCGCGCTCTGGCAGTCGCTGGGTGTTGTGCCGGAAGGAGTGGTCGGCCACTCACAGGGGGAGGTCGCCGCGGCTGTGGTGGCCGGGGGGTTGTCGTTGGCGGATGGGGCGTTGGTGGTTGCCCGGCGGTCGCAGTTGATCGCGCGGGTGTTGTCCGGGCGCGGTGGTATGGCTTCGATCGCGTTGCCGGTTGAGGAAGTGCTGCCGCGATTGACTGAAGGCATTGGGATCGCGGCGGTGAATGGGCCGGCGGCCGTGGTGGTGTCGGGTGCGGAGCGGGCGCTGGCGGAGTTTGTGGCCGCGGCCGAGGCCGAGGAGTTGCGGGTCAAGCGGATCGCGGTGGACTACGCCTCGCACTCGCAGTTCGTCGAAGAGTTGGAGGACGGGCTCGCGCAGGTGCTGGCCTCGGTCCAGCCTCGGTCGGGCGAGATTCCGTTCTTCTCGACGGTGACGGGGGACTGGCTGGACACCGCAGAGCTGGACAGTGGCTACTGGTACCGGAATCTGCGGCAGCAGGTGCACTTCCACTCCTCGATGCAGGCTTTGATCCAGGCCGGTCATAACCGGATCATCGAGGTCAGTCCGCATCCGGTGCTGGTGGCCGAGGTTGAGGCCACTTTGGACGGTGCCGGCGTCGAGGGTGTGGTGACCGGGTCGTTGCGCCGCAACGAGGGTGGCGCGCGTCGCTTCCTCGAATCCGTTGGCGCGTGGTGGGTTCGCGGTGGTCAGGTGGACTGGTCGGGCTGGTTCGCCGGGTCTGGTGCGCGGGTTGTCGACCTGCCCACCTATCCGTTCCAGCACCAGCGTTTCTGGCCCGCGGCGCGCATCTCCGGCGACGCCTCCGCCTTTGGCCTCACCGCGACCCACCACCCGGTGCTGGGCGCGGCGGTGCCGCTGGGCGACGGGTCCGGGGTGGTGCTGACCGGGCGGTTGTCCGGGAACACCCAGCCCTGGCTGGCCGATCACCAGGTCAACGGCACCGCGATCTTGCCGGCGACCGCCTTTGTCGAACTCGCCGTGCGGGCGGGTGACGAGGTGGACTGCGCGCGGGTCGAGGAGCTGATCCTGGGCGCGCCGCTGGTGCTGGACGGTGAGGTGGAGGTCCAGGTCAAGGTGGACGCGCCGGACGAGGACGGTCGCCGTTCGCTGGCCGTGCACGCCCGGCCCGGGGCCGACGCCGCCTGGACCCGGCACGCCACCGGTGTGCTGGCCCCCGGCGCGCCCGAACCGGCCGAGAGGCTGGGCTCGGTGTGGCCGCCGAGCGGCGCGGTGGAGATCGACCTCACCGCCTTCTACGACGAGGCCGCCGCGTCCGGGTACGAGTACGGGCCCGCTTTCCGTGGGCTCAGCCGGGCCTGGCACGTCGACGGCGAGGTGTTCGCCGAAGTCGCGTTGCCGGAACGGGTTTCGGTCACCGGGTTCGGGTTGCACCCGGCGTTGCTGGACGCGGCGCTGCAGACGGTGCTGTTGTCCCAGCAGGAAGTCGCGGCCGGTGCGCTGCCCTTCGCCTGGGAGCAGGCGGAGCTGCATGCCACCGGCGCGAGTGCGCTGCGGGCCCGGCTGCGGCACCTCGGCGCGGACGGCGAGGACACTCTGGTGGCCCTGACCGTCGCCGATGCCACCGGCGCGGTCGTGTTCACCACCCGGTCACTGCGGCTGCGCGCCGCGGCCGGGGGCATTGCCCGGACCGAGCCGGTTTCTCTGTACACAGTGGACTGGACGCCGGTCAGCGGCACGGGCGCCGACCCGGCCGACCTGATCACCGTGACTGACCTGGCCGAGATCCCGGACAGCCCGGCCACCGTGGTGCTGCCGCTGGCCACCGCGCCCGGCGATCCGGTGACCGCCGCGCACGAGACCTCCGAGCAGGTGCTCGCCCTGGTGCAGCGCTGGCTGAGCGGGAGTGCGTCGCGGCTGGTGCTGGTCACCACTGGCGCGCGGACCGGCCGGGACCTGGCCGCGGCCACCGCCTGGGGCCTGGTGCGCACCGCGCTCACCGAGAACCCCGGCCGCTTCGGGCTGCTCGACGTGGACCGTGCTGAGGACGTTTCCCTTGCCCTGCCGCACATCGCGGCGGGCGACGAGCCGCAGCTCGCGGTGATCGACGGCCAGGTGTGCGTGCCGCGACTGGCCGCGGACCAGAGCAGGCTGCTCGCGCCGGTGCACCGCCGCGACTGGCGGATGGACGCGGTCGAACCCGGCTCGGTGGACGGGCTCGGCTTTGTGCCCACCACGGCCGCTGCGCAAACCCTTGCCGCGGGCCAAGTTCGGCTTGGTGTCACCGCGGCCGGCATGAACTTCCGGGACGTGCTCGGCACCCTCGGGTACGGCAAGGTGCTCGACCAGCTGGAGGTCTCGGCCGGTCTGATGGGCGCCGAGGCCGTCGGTGTGGTGCTGGAAACCGGTCCTGGGGTTGAGGATCTGGCTCCCGGTGACCGGGTTCTTGGTGTGGTGGACGGTGGGTTCGCGCCGGTGGTGGTGGTCGACCACCGGCACCTGGTGCGGATTCCGGCCGGGTGGCACGACATCGAGGCCGCCAGCGTGCCCGCCGCCTTCCTCACCGCCTACTACGGCCTGGTCGACATCGCCGCGCTCAAACCCGGCGAGAAGGTGCTCATCCACGCCGGCACCGGCGGGGTCGGCATGGCCGCGATCCAGCTCGCCCGGCACCTGGGCGCGGAGGTCTACGCCACCGCGAGCGAGCCGAAGTGGGCCGTGCTGCGCGAGCTCGGCGTGCCCGAGGACCACATCGCCTCCTCGCGCAGCCTGGACTTCGCCACCAAGTTCCCCAAGGTCGACGTGGTGCTCAACTCGCTGGCCAACGAGTTCGTGGACGCCTCGCTGGACCTGCTCAACCCGGGCGGGCGGTTCGCCGAGATGGGCGTCAACGACGTGCGCACGGCGGACCAGCTTGTCAAGTGGCCCGGCGTTGTTTACCACGCCTTCCACGTGGACGAGGCCGGCCCGGAGCGCACCAAGGGCATGCTGACCGAGCTGGTCGAGCTCTTCGAGCGGCAGGTGCTCACCCCGCTGCCGACCCGCTCCTACGACCTGCGCCGCGCGGTGGAGGCCTTCCGGTTCATGAGCCAGGCCAAGCACACCGGCAAGCTGGTGCTGACCATCCCGCGCACCTGGGACACCGGCAAGGCTGTGCTGATCACCGGCGGCACCGGCGGACTCGGCCGCGAGCTGGCCCGGCACCTGGCCGGTCAGGGCTTCGGCTGGCTGGTGCTGGCCAGCCGCAGCGGCGGGAACGCCGACGGGGCAACGGAACTGGCCGCGGAACTGGCCGGGTCCGGTTGCCGGGCGGAGATCGTCGCCTGCGACACCAGCGACCGGGACGCGGTGCACGGCCTGGTCGCCGACCTCACCGCGCGCGGCGGGCTGACCGCGGTGGTGCACGCCGCCGGGGTGCTGGATGACGCCACAGTGGACAGTCTCACGCCGGCGCAGCTGCACCGGGTGTTGCGGCCGAAGATCGACGCGGCCTGGCACCTGCACGAGGCCACCCGCGAGCTGGACCTGGCCGGGTTCGTGGTGTTCTCCTCGGCCACCGGCGTGCTCGGCACCGCGGGGCAGGCCAACTACGCGGCCGCGAACGCCTGGCTGGACGCGCTGTGCCAGCGGCGGCGGACCGAGGGCCTGGCCGGTGTGTCGCTGGCCTGGGGGGCGTGGGCGCAGGCCACCGGGATGACCGGGCACCTCAGCCAGGTCGACCACGACCGGTTGCGGCGCAAGGGAATCGTGCCGTTCTCGGTGGCGCAGGGCCTGGCCATGTTCGACGCGGCCGCGGCGACCGACCGCCCGCTCACCCTGCCACTGGTGCTGGACCGCAACGCGCTGGCCGCGGACCCGGACCTCTCGCCGGTGCTGCGGGAGCTGGGGCGCAAGGACCGCCGCACCGCGGTCGCCGCGACCCAGACCGCGGACGGACTGCTGGGCAGGCTGGCCACCATGGCTCCGGAGGCACGGCGCGAGCTGCTCAGCTCGGTGCTCCGGGAACACGTGGCCGCGGTGCTGGGCTTCGCCGGCGCCGAGGCGGTCGCGCCGGAGCGCACCTTCAAGGACCTGGGCTTCGACTCGCTGACCGCGGTCGAGCTGCGCAACAAGCTGGGCGCCGCGCTGGGCAGGCGACTGCCGGCCACCCTGGTCTTCGACTACCCGACGATCACCGCGCTGGCCGGGCACCTGCTCGCCGAGTTCGACTTCGGCGACCCGGCGCCCACCGGCACCCCGCTGGAGTTGCTGGGACAGCTGGAATCGCTGCTGGCCGACCCGGCCGCGGCGCGGGAGGACCGGAGCGCGCTGCTCCGGCGACTGGAGGACCTCGCCGCCGGACTGCGGCGGGCCGACCAGCACGAGGGCGGACCGACCGACGACGACATCAACTCGGTGTCAGTGGAGGAACTGTTCGACCTCATCGACGAGAACTTCACCGCACCGCAGGAATGACGAGCTCTGTAGCCGACGGGCAGGTACACCGGATGCCAGAACAGCAGGACAAGGTTGTCGACTACCTCCGCAAGGTCACGGTCGACCTGCGCCGGGCACGCCAGCGCATCGAGGAGCTCGAGGCGCAGGGCCGGGAGCCGATCGCGATCGTGGGCATCGGCTGCCGGTTCCCCGGCGGCGTGCGCGGGCCGGAAGACCTGTGGGAGCTGGTCCGGTCCGAACGCGATGTCATGTCCGCGGTGCCCGCCGACCGGAACTGGCCGACCAGCGGGGTGGACTACCCGAGGGTCGGCGGCTTCCTGGACGACGCCGCGCTGTTCGACTCCGAGTTCTTCGGCATGTCCCCGAGGGAGTCGCTGACCACCGACGCCCAGCACCGCCTGCTGCTGGAGACTTCTTGGGAGGCCCTGGAACACGCCAGGATCGACCCGGAGAAGCTCAAGGGCAGCCGCACCGGCGTCTACACCGGCCTGGTCTACGGCGACTACGGCGACCTGCTCGATCCGGAGGACTCCCGCGGCTACCTGAGCCTGAACAGCGCGCCCAGCGTCGCCTCCGGCCGGGTGTCCTACGCGCTGGGCCTGGAAGGTCCCGCGGTCACCGTGGACACGGGCTGTTCCTCCTCGCTGATCACCATCCACCTGGCCATCAACGCCCTGCGCACCGGCGAGTGCACCCTGGCCCTGGCCGGCGGCGCGTCGATCATGACCCAGCCGACCGCGTTCATCGAGTTCACCCGCCAGGGCGGCCTGGCCCCCGACGGCCGCTGCAAGGCCTTCTCCGACTCCGCGGACGGCACGGCGTGGAGCGAGGGCGTCGGAGTCGTGGTGCTGGAACGCCTTTCCGACGCCCGCCGCAACGGCCGCCGGATCCTGGCCGTCATCACCGGCAGCGCGACCAACCAGGACGGCGCGTCGAACGGCCTGACCGCCCCGAACGGCCCGTCCCAGCAGCGGGTCATCCAGGACGCGCTACGCGAGGCCAGACTGTCCACTTCGGACGTTGACCTGGTAGAGGCACACGGCACCGGCACCACGCTCGGCGACCCGATCGAGGCGCAGGCGCTGCTGGCCACCTATGGGCAGGGGCGGGAACGGCCGCTGCTGCTGGGGTCGATCAAGTCGAACCTGGGCCACACGCAGGCCGCGGCCGGGGTCGCGGGTGTGATCAAGGTGGTGCAGGCGGTGCGGCACGGGATCGTGCCGAAGACCTTGCACGTGACTGAGCCCTCGTCGCACGTGGACTGGTCGGCGGGGGCGGTGGAGCTGGTCACCGAGACGGTGCCGTGGCCGGAGGTGGATCGGCCTCGGCGGGCGGCGGTGTCCTCGTTCGGGGTTAGTGGGACGAACGCGCATATTGTGATCGAGCAGGCGCCGGTGGAGGACTCGGGGGCGAGTTCGGGGCGGGGCGCGATTGGTGGGGCAGAGGGGACTGGGGTAGAGAGCGCTGGCCAGCGTTCGGTCGAGGAAACAGGCGGCGCTGAGCGGCGGGTGGCCGATTGGGCACGCGGCGCTGAGGCGGTCGCGGTCACGGGGGCGCAGGGCGCTGAGCGGCTCGCGGCTGGTGGAGCACGGGGCGCTGAGCTGCTCGCGGTCGAGGGAGCATTGGGTGCTGAGCGGCCTTCGGTCGAGGGGGCGCGGGCCGCTGGACGGCCTCTGGCCGAGGTAGCGCCTGGCGCTCGGCAGCTTCCGGCCGACGGTGCGCAGCAGGCCGAGCGGCTCTCTGCCGACGGAGCACATCGGGCCGAGCGGCTCCCGGTCGACGGAGCTGAGCGGGTCCCTGGTGAGCGGTCCGCTGGGCTGGGTGTGACGCCGCTGGCCGTTCCGCTGGTGTTCTCCGCCAAGTCCGAAGCCGCTCTGCGCGGCCAGTCCGCGCGGCTGGCCGACGCTCTCGCCGCCGACTCCGCCCTGGACATCGGCCACTCGCTGGTCACCTCCCGGGCGAACTTGCCCGTGCGCTCCGTCGTGGTCGGTGATGACCTGCCCCGCCTGTTGCGCGAGTTCGCCGACGCGGGATTCGCCGAGGCCGGGGGCGTTGTGGCCGGCACGGTGCTCGCCGGTGGTCGCTCGCTCTTCGTCTTCCCGGGGCAGGGTTCGCAGTGGGTTGGCATGGCCCGGGAACTGCTGGCTGACTCGCCGGTGTTCGCCGCTCGCTTTGCTGAGTGTGCCGAGGCGCTTGCGCCGCATGTTGAGTGGTCTATCACTCATGCTTTGGCGGATGAGGAGTTGCTGGCTCGCGTTGATGTGGTGCAGCCGGTGAACTGGGCCGTCAATGTCTCGTTGGCGGCGTTGTGGCAGTCGATGGGGGTGGTGGCGGAGGGAGTGGTCGGCCACTCACAGGGGGAGGTCGCCGCGGCGGTGGTGGCTGGCGGGTTGTCGTTGGCGGATGGGGCGTTGGTGGTTGCCCGGCGGTCGCAGTTGATCGCTCGGGTGCTGGCCGGCCGGGGTGGGATGGCTTCGGTCGCGTTGCCCGCGGCGGAGGTTCAGGCGCGGCTTGGCGACGGGGTGGGGATCGCGGCGGTGAACGGGCCGGCCGCCGTGGTGGTGTCCGGCGAGGATGAGGCGCTGGCGGAGTTCGTTCGCGGCTGCGAGGCCGATGGGGTGCGGGTCAAGCGGATCGCGGTGGACTACGCCTCGCACTCGGAGTTCGTGGCCGAGTTGGAGACCGAACTGGGGCAGTTGCTGGCCTCGGTTCAGCCGCGGAGCGGGGAGATTCCGTTCTACTCCACGGTGACCGGGGGCTGGCTGGACACCGCCGAGCTGGATGGCGGCTACTGGTTCCGGAACCTGCGCCAGCAGGTGCGTTTCTTCCCGGCGATGCAGGCGCTGATCAACTCTGGCCACAACCGGATCATCGAGGTCAGCCCGCATCCGGTGCTGGCGGCCGAGATCCAGGCGACGCTGGACGGGCTCGGTGTGGAGGGCGTGGTCACCGGGACCTTGCGCCGCAACGAAGGTGGCGCGCGGCGGTTCCTGGAATCCGTTGGCGCGTGGTGGGTTCGCGGCGGTCAGGTGGACTGGTCGGCCTGGTTCGCCGGGTCCGGCGCGCGGGTGGTCGATCTGCCCACCTATGCCTTCCAGCGGCAGAAGTACTGGCCCGCCCCGCGAATCGCCGGCGACGCCTCCGCCTTTGGGCTTACCCCGACCCGGCACCCGGTGCTCGGCGCGGCCGTGCCGCTGGGCGATGGCTCCGGGGTGGTGCTCACCGGACGCCTGGCCGCCGACACCCATCCCTGGCTGGCCGATCACCCCGTGGTGCCGGGCAGCGCGCTGCTGGAACTGGTGGTGCGCGCCGCCGACGAGGTCGGTTACGCCAGGGTCGCCAACCTGACCCAGTTGACCCCGCTGGTGCTGCCCGAGGGCGGGGCGCAAATTCAGATCGTGGTCGGCCCGGCTGGCTCTGACGAGCGCCGCACGGTCTCGGTGCACGCCCGCGCCGCTGACTCGCTGGCCGACTGGACCCGGCACGCCTCCGGCCAGCTGGCCAAGAATGCCCTTGAGCTGCCGGAAAACCGTGCAGGCGGCCAGATCGCCGAGGTGTCGGTGACCGACCCCGGCGCGTTCGGCATCCACCCCACGCTGCTCCAGTCCGCCATCCTGACCGTGGCCGAGGGCACCCTGCCGGTGAAGTGGCAGGACGTCACCCTGCACGCCACCGGCGCCACCACCCTGCGCGTGCAGCTCACCCCGCTCGCCCAGGACGAGTGGGAGCTGCGCGCCACCGATCCGTCCGGCGCGCCGGTGCTCACCGCCCGCTCGGTGACCCTGCGCCCGGTCGAACTCCCCGTCGACGGCCTGTTTGCGCTGGACTGGATCCCGCTGACCGACCCACCCGAAGCGCCGGAAGCGGTCTTCGTCGAGATCGGCGCCGGGGCCGACCTGGCCGCGGTGCACGAGGCCACCGCGCGGGCACTGGAGCTGGTGCGTGAGTGGCTGTCCGGGGAGAACACCGCCCGGCTTGTTGTGGTGACACCGGATTCGGGTCCCGCGGCGGCCGCGGTGGGCGGGTTCCTCCGATCGGTGGTCGCGGAACATCCGGGCCGCTTCACACATCTGGCTGTGCCGTCCGGGGTTGACCCGGCGTCGGCCGCGCCGTACGTGGGTGACGAGACCTGGCTGCGGATCGCGGATGGCCAGGTCCTCGCACCCCGGCTCCGCAGGGTCGAGCCGGGAGCGGCTGAGCTTGGCTGGGACCGGGATGGGACCGTGCTCATCACCGGTGGCACCGGCGGGCTGGGCAGCGAGCTCGCCCGGCACCTGGCCGCCAACGGCTTCCGCAACCTCGTCCTGGCCAGCCGCCAGGGGCCCGACGCGCCCGGTGCCGCTGAACTCCTCGCCGAACTCCGCGAACTGGGTGCCGAGGCCACCGCGACCGCCTGCGATCTGTCCACAATGGACTCGGTGCGCGGGCTGGTCGACGGCATCGGCAACCTGAACGTCGTCGTGCACACCGCGGCCGTCCTCGATGACGCCGTGGTCGAATCCCTGACGCCCGAACGGCTTTCCGCCGTCCTGCGGCCGAAGATCGATGCCGCCTGGCACCTGCACGAGGCCACCCGGGACCTGGCCGGTTTTGTGGTCTACTCCTCGGCCGCCAGTGTCTTCGGCAACGCGGGCCAGGCCGCGTACGCCGCGGCCGACGCGGCCATGACCGAGCTGGTCCAGACCCGGCGTGCCAACGGCCACCGGGGACTGGCCATCTCTTGGGGCGCTTGGGAGGCGGGGCTCTCGGCCGGGATGAGCGAGGCGGACCGGCAGCGGCTGGTCGCCGCCGGGTTCCGGCAGCTGGCAGTGGCCGACGGGCTGGCCGCGTTCGACCGGCTGGCCGCCTCGGAGCTGGCCTCCGCGCTGGTGCTGCCCATCGACCTCGCCGCGGTGCGCCGTCAGCCGGTGATCGCGCCGGTGCTGCGCGAGCTGGCCGGATCGGGTCCTGCGGTGCTGCGCCGGGGCACGGCGGCGGTGGCCGCGGTGTCCGGGGTGCTGGCCAGTGGGTCCAGGGCGGAGCAGGTGGCCGCGTTGCGCGAGCTGGTGCGGGCGCGGGTCGCGGCTGTGTTGCGTTACACCGGTGAGGTGCCGGTGGACCGGGCCTTCCGGGAGCTGGGCTTCGACTCGATGACCGCGGTGGAGCTGAGCCGGGCGCTGTCCGCGGCCACCAAGCTGCCGCTGCCCACCACCCTGGTTTTTGAGCACCCCAACGTGATCGCGCTCGCCGACCACCTGCTGGCCGAGCTGACCGGTTCCGACGAGCCGGTCCAGGAACGGGCCCGCCAGGTCGACGACTCGGATCCGATCGTGATCGTCGGCATGGGCTGCCGCTACCCGGGCGGCGTGGTCGACCCGGATGGCCTGTGGCAGCTGGTCTCCGACGGGGTGGACGCGATCACCGAGTTCCCGGCCGACCGCGGCTGGGACACCGCCGGCCTCTACGACCCGGACCCGGACCGGCGCGGCACCACCTACGTGCGCGCGGGTGGGTTCCTGCACGACGCGGCCGAGTTCGACGCCGGGTTCTTCGGCATGTCCCCGCGCGAGGCGATGGCCACCGACGCCCAGCAGCGCCTGTTGCTGGAGACCACCTGGGAGGCGCTGGAACGCGCGGGGATCGAGCCGAGGTCGTTGCGCGGCAGCGACTCCGGGGTGTTCGTCGGCGTGATCTACACCGACTACGGGCCGCTGCTGGACGCCGGGTTCGAGGGTGAGCAGAGCATCGGCAGCACGCACAGCGTCGCCTCCGGCCGGGTCGCCTACACCCTGGGCCTGGAGGGCCCGGTGGTCTCGGTGGACACCGCCTGCTCCTCCTCGCTGGTCTCGCTGCACCTGGCCGCCCAGTCGCTGCGCACCGGGGAGTGCTCGCTGGCCATCGCCGGTGGCGCGACCGTGATGTCCACGCCCACCGCGTTCGTGGAGTTCTCCCGGCAGCGGGTGATGTCCGCCGACGGCCGCTGCAAGGCCTTCGCCAACGAGGCCGATGGCACTGGCTGGTCCGAGGGCGTCGGCGTCGTGGTGCTGGAACGGCTTTCCGACGCGCGGCGCAACGGGCACCGGGTGCTGGCCGTGCTCAAGGGTTCGGCGATCAACTCCGATGGCGCCTCCAACGGCCTGACCGCGCCCAACGGCACCGCGCAGCGCAAGGTGATCCGGGCCGCGCTGAACTCCGCCGGACTGTCCACTTCGGACGTCGATGTGGTGGAGGCGCACGGCACCGGCACCTCGCTCGGTGACCCGATCGAGGCCCGCGCACTGCTCGCCACCTACGGCCAGGACCGGGAACACCCGCTGCTGCTCGGCTCGCTGAAGTCGAACATCGGCCACAGCCAGGCCGCGGCCGGGGTCGGCGGTGTGATCAAGATGGTGCAGGCCATGCGGCACGGTGTGGTGCCGCGCACCCTGCACCTGACCACGCCGTCGGAACAGGTGGACTGGTCCAGCGGCGAAGTCCGGCTGCTCACCGAAGAGGTCGAGTGGCCCGCGGTGGACCGGCCGCGCCGGGCCGCGGTGTCCTCCTTCGGCATCAGCGGCACCAACGCGCACGTCATCCTTGAGCAGGCCCCGGCGGAGGAGCGCGTCGAAACCCCCAGCGCGGACCTGGTGCCGATGCCGGTCTCCGGCCGCAGCGCGACCGCGCTGGACGAGCAGCTCGCCCGCATCCGCCCGCTGCTGGACTCGAAACTGTCCACTGTGGACATCGCGTACTCGTTGGCCACCACCCGCACCGCCTTCGAGCACCGCGCGGTGCTGCTGGACGGCGCGGAGATCGCCAGGGGAACTGTCAGCGAGGGCGCGACCGCGTTCGTCTTCTCCGGCCAGGGCGCCCAGCGCCTGGGCATGGGACGCGAGCTGTACCAGCGGTTCCCGGTCTTCGCCGAAGCGTTGGACGCGGTGGCTACCCAGCTGGACACCGGACTCACCGAGCCGATCCGCGCGGTGATGTGGGGCCAGGACGCCGACCGGCTGAACCAGACCGGCTGGGCCCAGCCCGCGATCTTCGCGGTGGAGGTGGCGCTGTTCCGGCTCCTGGAGTCCTGGGGCGTGCGACCGGACTACCTGGTCGGGCACTCCATCGGGGAGATCGCCGCCGCGCACGTCAGCGGCATCTTGTCGCTGGCCGACGCGTGCACACTGGTCACCACCAGGGCCAGGCTGATGCAGGCGCTGCCCACAGGTGGCGCAATGCTGGCCGTGGACGCCGAAGAAGCCGAGGTCACCGAGCTGCTGGCCGACCGGCCGGCGGTCTCGATCGCGGCGGTGAACGCCGCGCGCAACATCGTGGTGGCCGGGTCGGCCGAGGCGGTGGCCGAGGTCAAGGAGGTCTTGGCCGGACGTGGCCGCCGCACCAAGCTGCTCGCGGTCAGCCACGCCTTCCACTCGCCGCTGATGGATCCGATGCTGGCCGAGTTCGCGGAGTCATTGGCCGGGATCGGCTTCCGTGAGCCGCGCATTCCCGTGGTGTCCACGGTCACCGGCGCGCTCGCCGAGGGCACGGACCTGCGCTCGGTGGACTACTGGGTGCGGCAGGTGCGGCAGCCGGTGCGCTTCGCCGACGCGATCGGCGGTTTGGCGGCCGCGCGGGTGCGGGCCGTGCTGGAGGTCGGGCCGGACGGGCTGTTGTGCGCGGCCGCCGCGGAGTCGTTGCCCGAGCGGGCGGTGGTGACCGCGCTGCTGCGCGCGGACCGGCCGGATGAGGCGGAGTCGGTGCTGGCCGGGGTGGCCGGGCTGTACGTGGCCGGGGTCGCGGTGGACTGGACCCGGTTGCTGCCAGGGGGTTCGGTGGTGGAGCTGCCGACGTATGCGTTCCAGCACAAGCGGTACTGGCCGTCGGTGGAGTCGGGTGGCGCGGGGCGGCTGTTCGGTGTGGAGTGGCGGCCGGTCGCCGCGGCGGCAGGGGCGGTCCGATCGGCGGCGGAGATCGCCGGGGCGGGCGAGGCCCAGGCCGCGGTGGAGATCGTGGAGGCTGGGCGGGCAGGGGACGAGCCTGCCTCCGTGTTCGCCGAGGCCAGCCGCGCGCTGGAACTGGTGCAGGGCTGGCTGGCCGACGAGTCCGCTGCCCGCCTGGTCGTGCACACTCCCATTGAGGGACTGGCCGCCGCCGCGGTGGCCGGTGTGGTGCGCTCCGCCGCCGCCGAACATCCCGGCCGCTTCCTGCACCTGGCCGCGAACTCCGCCGCCGAGGTCGAACTCGCCACGCCCTACCTGACCAGTGCGGAACCGAGTCTGCTGGTCCGCGACTCCCGGGTCCTCGCGCCCCGCCTGACACCCCTGGCACCGCGTCCGGCCACCGCAGGCTGGGACCGCGAGCGCACCGTGCTGCTCGCCGGCGGCACCGGCGGCATCGGCCGGGCGCTGGCCGAACACCTGTCCCGCCAAGGCTTCCGGCGACTGGTCCTGGCCAGCCGCCGCGGCCCGGCGGTCGAGGGCATCACCGAGTGGGCGGCCGGACTGGACGCCGAGGTGCGGATCGTGGCCTGCGACCTGACCGACCCGTCGGCAGTCGCCGAGCTGGTGGCCGGCATCCCGGAGCTGGGCGCGGTGGTGCACGCCGCGGGCTTCGTGGACGACGGGCTGCTGGAGTCGCTGACCGGGGAACGGCTGGCCGCGGTGTTGCGGGCCAAGGTCGATGTGGCCTGGCACCTGCACGAGGCCACCCGCGAACTGGACCTGGCCGGGTTCGTCGTCTTCTCCTCGCTGGCCGGGATCGTGGGCGCGCGCGGGCAGGCCAGCTACGCCGCGGCCAACGCGGCGCTGGACGAGCTGGCCCGTGGACGACGGGCCGCTGGACTGCCCGGACTGTCCATCGCCTGGGGGCCGTGGACGGTGGGCATGGCCACCGACCTGTCCGCCGAGGACTGGCATGCGCTGGCCTACCACGGGCTGTCCGGGCTGTCCGAGTCCCAGGGCCTGGCCCTGTTCGACCGGGCGGTCGCCGCGCAGAGTCCGTACGTGGCCGGTGCGGCGCTGGACGTCGCGGCGCTCGCCCACGCGGCCGATCTGCCCGCGGCCCTGCGCGAGCTGGCCCCGGCCGCCGCGCCCGTGGTGACCACGACGGCTCCGGCCGCCGCCCGGGTGGAACTGGCGCAGCTGCGGGAACTGGTGGGGGAGCGGGTCGCCGCGGTGCTCCGCTACACCGAGGGCATCGCCGAGGACACCCTGTTCGGCGACCTGGGCTTCACCTCGCTGACCGCGGTGGAACTGAGTCGCGCGCTCTCCGCCGCGACCGGGCTGAACCTGCCCGCCACGGTGGCCTTCGACTACTCCAGCGTGACCGCGCTCGCCGACTACCTGCACCGCGAACTCTCCGGCGGCACAACCGAATCCGCGCCGGTGACCGCCTCCGCTGACCAGTCCGATCCGATCGTGATCGTCGGCATGGGCTGCCGCTTCCCCGGTGGTATCGACAGCCCGCAGGCGCTGTGGGACCTGGTCGAGGTGGGCGGCGACGCGCGCAGCCCGTTCCCGGCGGACCGCGGCTGGCCGGTGGACTCGCTCTACCACCCGGACCCGGACCACCCGGGCACCGTCTACGTGCGCTCCGGCTACTTCCTGGACGAGGCGGCCACCTTCGACGCGGACTTCTTCGGCATGTCCCCGCACGAGGCCGCCGCCACCGACCCGCAGCAGCGCCTGCTGCTGGAGACCACCTGGGCCGCACTGGAACACGCGGGCATCCCGCCGCAGCGGTTGCGCGGCAGCAAGACCGGCGTGTTCACCGGCGTGAGCGCCACCGACTACGGCCACCTGCTCGGCGCGGAGTACGAGGGACACCGCTCCACCGGCAGCATCGCGAGTGTCGCCTCCGGCCGGGTCGCCTACCTGTTCGGGCTGGAAGGCCCGGTGCTCAGCCTGGACACCGCCTGCTCCTCCTCGCTGGTCGCCCTGCACCTGGCGATGCAGGCGCTGCGCAACGGGGAGTGCTCGCTCGCGCTGGCCGGCGGGGTGACGGTGATGTCGACGCCGGCCGCGCACGTGGAGTTCTCCCGGCAGCGCGCGCTCGCCCAGGACGGGCGGTGCAAGGCGTTCTCCGATGACGCGGACGGCACCAGCTGGTCCGAGGGCGTCGGCGTGCTGGTGCTGGAACGGCTCTCCGACGCACAGCGCAACGGACACCGGATCCTCGCGGTGGTCAAGGGATCCGCGGTCAACTCCGATGGCGCGTCCACCGGCCTCACCGCACCGAACGGACCGGCCCAGCAGCGGGTGATCCAGGAAGCCCTTGCCAGCGCCGGACTGTCCACTTCGGACGTTGATGTGGTGGAGGCGCACGGCACCGGCACCCGGCTCGGCGACCCGATCGAGGCGCAGGCGTTGCTGGCGACCTATGGGCGGGACCGGGAAGAGCCGGTGCTGCTGGGGTCGCTGAAGTCGAACATCGGGCACACCCAGGCCGCGGCCGGGGTGGCCGGGATCATCAAGATGGTGCAGTCGATGTGGCACGGGGTGGTGCCGAGGACCCTGCACGTGCGCGAGCCGTCCTCGCGGGTGGACTGGGCCGCGGGTGCGGTGCGGCTGCTGACCGAGCCGGTGGCCTGGCCGGAAGCCGGGCGGCCGCGGCGGGCCGCGGTGTCGGCGTTCGGGGTGAGCGGGACGAACGCGCACGTGATCCTGGAGCAGCCGCCACAGCTCGCCGCCGAGACCGCGACAGCCACCGGCGAGCCGGCCCCAGCCGGGGCCCCGGTTCCGCTGCTGGTTTCCGGGAAGTCCGCGTCGGCATTGACGGCCCAGCTCGACCGGATCTCCGCAGCTCTGGCGCACACTCCCGTCGCCGACCTCGCCCACTCGCTGGCCACCCGCCGCACCACCTTCGCCCACCGGGCCGTCCTCCTCGACGGCGCTGTGGTCGCCAGTGGTGTTGCCGCGCCTGGGAAGACCGCGTTCGTCTTCTCCGGTCAGGGATCGCAGCGGCTGGGCATGGGACGCGAGCTGTACCAACGCTTCCCGGTCTTCGCCGAGGCCTTCGACGCGGTGATCGCCGAACTGGGCGAGCACGTCCGCGAGGTCATGTGGGGTGAGGACGCCTCCGCGCTCAACGAGACCGGGGCCGCGCAGCCCGCGCTGTTCGCGCTGGAAGTGGCGCTGTTCCGGCTGGTGGAGTCCTGGGGCGTGACCCCGGACTTCGTGGCCGGGCACTCGATCGGCGAGCTGGCCGCCGCGCACGTGGCCGGGGTGCTGTCGCTGGCCGACGCGTGCGCGGTGGTCTCCGCGCGGGCGCGGCTGATGCAGGCGTTGCCCAGCGGTGGCGCGATGATCGCGGTCGGGGCGCCGGAGTCGGTGGTCGAACCGCTGGTGCGGGACCGGGCCGAGGTGTCCATCGCCGCGGTCAACGCGCCCGAGGCGCTGGTGCTCTCCGGCGCGGCGGAGGCGGTGGCCGGGGTGGCCGCGGTCCTGGCCGCGCAGGGGGTCCGGACCAAGCAGCTGCCGGTGAGCCACGCGTTCCACTCGGCGCGGATGGATCCGATGCTGGCCGAGTTCGCGGTGGCTATCGACGGGATCTCCTTTGGCGAGGCCCGGATTCCGGTGGTGTCCACCCGGACCGGCGCGCTGGGCGCGGAGCTGGACTCGGTGGACTACTGGGTGCGGCAGGTGCGCGAGCCGGTGCGCTTCGGCGACGCGATGGCGGCGCTGGCCGAGTCCGGGGTGCGGGCGGTGCTGGAGCTGGGACCGGGTGCCTCGCTCGGCGTGCCCGCGGCCGAGGCGCTGCCCGTGGACGCGGCGGTGACCTCGTTGCTGCACGCGGAACAGCCGGATGAGCACCGGTCGCTGCTGCGCGGACTGGCCGAGTTGCACGTGGCCGGGGTCGAGGTGGACTGGTCGCGGCTGTTGCCCGCTGGGTCCTTTGTGGACATTCCGACCTATGCCTTCCAGCGACGCCGGTTCTGGCCGGACGGGCAGCAGGCGCAGGCGCCGCAGCTGGTCGCACCGACGGAGCCGGTGGTGCTGGACCGGGCCACTGAGGACCAGGCCCGTTCGGTGCGCGAGCTGGTGAGCGAGCGGGTCGCGGCCGTGCTCGGCCACCAGGGCAAGGTGCCCGCCGAGCGGCCGTTCCAGGAGCTGGGCTTTGACTCGCTGCTCGCGTTGCGGCTGTCCAGGGGGCTGTCCGCGGCCACCGGGCTGGCGCTGCCCGCGACGCTGGCCTTCGACTACCCGACGGTCGCCGACCTGACCGAGTTCCTGCAGCGCGAGCTCAACGGCGGCACCGGCTCCCCGGCGCGGGCGCAGGGGCCGATCGCGGTGGATGAGCCGATCGCGATCGTCGGCATCGGCTGCCGGTTCGCCGGTGGCGTGGACGGGCCGGACGCGTTGTGGGACCTGGTGTTCAACGGGATCGACGCGACCACCGAGTTCCCGGCCAACCGCGGCTGGGACCTGGCCAACCTCTACGACCCGGACCCGGACCGCAAGGGCCGTAGCTACACCAAGCGCGGCGGCTTCCTGCACGAGGCCGGGCAGTTCGACCCCGGGTTCTTCGGCATGTCCCCGCGTGAGGCCGTGGCCACCGATCCGCAGCAGCGGCTGCTGCTGGAGACCTCCTGGGAAGCCCTGGAGGACGCCGGGATCGACCCGCGGGTGCTGCGCGGCAGCGCGACCGGCGTGTTCACCGGGTTGAGCTGCAACGACTACCCGAACCTGCTCGGCCAGGAATATGAAGGGCACCAGGCCACCGGTGGCCTGGCCAGCGTCGCCTCCGGCAGGGTGGCCTACACGCTCGGGCTGGAGGGGCCGACCGTCACCGTGGACACCGCCTGCTCCTCCTCGCTGGTCGCCATGCACCTGGCGGCCCAGGCATTGCGAGCGGGCGAATGCCAGCTGGCGCTGGCCGGTGGCGTGACGATCATGTCCACTCCGGCCGGGTTCGTGGAGTTCTCCCGGCAGCGGGCGCTGTCCCCGGACGGGCGCTGCCGGTCCTTCTCCGATGACGCCGACGGCGTCGGCTGGGGCGAGGGTGTCGGCGTGCTGGTGCTGGAGCGGCTCTCCGACGCCAAGCGGCACGGGCACCGGATCCTGGCCGTGGTGCGCGGCAGCGCGATCAACTCCGACGGCGCGTCGAACGGACTGAGCGCGCCGAGCGGACCGGCCCAGCAGCGGGTGATCCGCGCCGCGCTGGCCAATGCCGGACTGTCCACTTCGGACGTCGATGTGGTGGAGGCGCACGGCACCGGCACCACCCTCGGCGACCCGATCGAGGCGCAGGCGCTGCTGGCCACCTACGGGCAGAACCGGGAGACCCCGCTGTGGCTGGGGTCGCTGAAGTCCAACATCGGGCACACCCAGGCCGCCGCGGGTGTCGGCGGTGTGATCAAGATGGTGCAGGCGATGCGGCACGGCGTGCTGCCCAAGTCGCTCAACGTGAGTGCGCCCTCCAGCAAGGTGGACTGGTCCCAGGGCGCGGTGCAGGTGCTCGCCGAGGCGCGGGACTGGCCTGAGCTGGACCGGCCGCGGCGCGCGGCGGTGTCCTCCTTCGGGGTCAGCGGCACCAACGCGCACGTGATCCTGGAGCAGGCCCCGGAGGTCGCCGAGCCGGTGTCCGCCAACGGTTCCGGGCTGGTCGCCTCCGGTGGCGTGGTGCCGTGGGTGCTCTCCGCGGCGGTCCCGGCCGCGCTGCGCGGGCAGGCCGCCCGGCTGGCCGCACGGGTCGCCGAGGACACCGAACCGGCCGATGTGGGCTGGTCGCTGGCCACCACCAGGGCCTCGCTGGACCACCGGGCCGTGGTGGTCGCGCCCAGCCGCCAGGACGCGGTGGCCGCGCTCGGCGCGCTGGCCGCCGAGGAGCCGTCGCCGTTCGCGGTGACCGGGCAGGCTGTGGTGGACGGGCGAACGGTGTTCGTCTTCCCCGGTCAGGGTGCGCAGTGGGTCGGCATGGGCGCGGAGCTGTTGAAGGCGTCCCCGGTGTTCGCGGCGCGGCTGGCCGAGGTGGCCGCGGCGCTGGATCCGTTGACCGGGTGGTCGCTGCTGGACGTGATCTCCGGTGGTGGTGAGCTGGACCGGGTGGACGTGGTGCAACCCGCCTCCTTCGCGATGATGGTGTCGCTGGCCGCGGTGTGGGAGTCGGCCGGAGTGCGACCGCACGCGGTGATCGGGCATTCGCAGGGTGAGATCGCGGCGGCTTGTGTCAGCGGTGCGCTGTCGCTGGCGAACGCGGCCAAGGTCGTGGTGTTGCGCAGCAAGGCGATCGCGCAGGGGCTGGCCGGACTGGGCGGCATGCTGTCGGTGGCCGCGCCTGCCGCGGAGATCGACGTCAGCCGCTGGGCCGACCAGGTGTCGGTGGCCGCGATCAACGGTCCGTCCGCGACGGTCTTCGCCGGTGAGGTGGCCGCGCTGGAGGAACTGGCCGCCTGGAGCGAGGAACGCGGCTACCGGGCGCGGATGATCCCGGTGGACTACGCCTCGCACAGCGCGCACGTCGACTCCCTGGAGGCGGAGCTGCGCGAGGTGCTGGCCGGGGTGGTCATCGGCGAGGGCCAGGTGCCCTGGTGGTCCACTGTGGACAGTCAGTGGCTGGACCCGGCCGAGGTGGCCGGGGACTACTGGTTCCGCAACCTGCGCCAGACCGTGCGGTTCGAGCAGGCGGTGCGCGCGCTGGCCGAGAGCGGCTACGCGGCCTTCGTCGAGGTGAGCAGCCACCCGGTGCTCACCGCCGCCATCCAGGACACCCTGGACACCTTGGCGCTCAACGACACCGTGGTCACCGGCACCCTCCGCCGGGACGACGGCGGCGCGGACCGGCTGCTGCTGAGCCTGGCCCAGCTGCACGTGCACGGCGTCGCGGTGGACTGGGCCCGGCTGTTCCTCGGCGCGGGCGCGCGGCGGATCCCGCTGCCCACCTACGCCTTCCAGCACGAGAACTACTGGGCCGAACCGGAGCAGGCGGTGGCCGGGGTCGCGGACAGCGCGTTCTGGACCGCGGTGGAACAGGGCGACGCGAGCGCGCTGGCCGGCTCGCTCGGTGTGGACGAGGCCGCGCTCGCGCCGGTGCTGCCCGGCCTGACCTCGTGGCGACGCCGCCACCAGGAGGCCACCGCGGCCGACGAGTGGTCCTACCGGATCGG
Source organism: Crossiella sp. SN42 (assembly GCF_023897065.1). Lineage (GTDB taxonomy): Bacteria > Actinomycetota > Actinomycetes > Mycobacteriales > Pseudonocardiaceae > Crossiella. Next base: position 189,075 of record NZ_JAMHIV010000005.1, on the reverse strand, counting down.
CTGGGAACCGCTGCCCACCGGCCCGGCCGAGCTGACCGGCACCTGGCTGGTCCTCGCGCCAGCCAACGGCGACGCGCCGGTGAACGCGGTGGTCGACGGCCTGAACACGCACGGGGCCAAGGCGATCGTGACCACCCTGGACGCGATCGAGGCCACCGAGGACTACGCCGGTGTGCTGTCCCTGCTGGCCTGGGACGAGCGGCCGGCCGACACCCTCGCCCTGGTGCAGACCGTGGAACGGCTCGGGCTCGCGGCACCGCTGTGGTGCCTGACCAGCGGCGCGGTCGCGGTGACCGACCCGGCCGAGGTGACCAGCGCGCACCAGCCGGAGCTGTGGGGCATGGGCATCGTGCTCGGTCTGGACCGGCCCGCGCTCTGGGGCGGCATCGTCGACCTGCCGGAACGGCTGGACGAGGCCGCGCTCGGCAGGCTGGTCGCGGTGCTCGCCGGTACCGATGGTGAGGACCAGGTGGCGATCCGGGAGTCGGCGGCCTTCGGTCGGCGACTGCGCCGGGAAAGCCTGTCCGGGGCAACGGCTTGGCAGCCGCGCGGCACGGTGCTGGTCACCGGCGGCACCGGCGCGCTCGGCGCGCACATCGCCCGCTGGGCGGCGACCAACGGAGCTGAACACCTGGTGTTGTTGTCCCGCAATGGTCCGGACGCCGCCGGTGTGGCCGAGCTGACCGCCGAGATCAACGAGATCGGCGCCAGGGTGAGCGTGCGGGCCTGCGATGTCGCCGACCGTGACCAGCTCGCCGCGGTGCTCGGTGACATCCCGGACCTGACCGCGGTGGTGCACGCCGCGGGCGTGGCCAGGACGGAGACCCCGATCTCGGAGATGCCAGCCGCCGAGCTCAACGAGATCGGCCAGGCCAAGATCGAGGGCGCCCGGCACCTGGACGAACTGTTGCGCGGACACGAGCTGGACGCGTTTGTGCTGTTCTCCTCCGGCGCGGCGACCTGGGGCGGCAGCGGCCAGCTGGCCTACGCCGCGGCCAACGCCTACCTCGATGGCCTGGCCCATGCCCGCCGGGCCAGGGGCGAGGCGGCGACCGCGATCGCCTGGGGCGCTTGGGGTGGCGACTCCGGCATGGTCGACGCCGAGGCCGCCGAACAGCTGCGCCGGATGGGCCTGCACACCCTGGACCCGGAGCGGGCCACCAGGGCGATGGCCCAGGCGGCCGGAACCGATGCGCCGCACCGGATCCTGGCACACATCGACTGGTCCCGGTTCGCCCCCGGCTACACCCTGGCCAGGGTGCGCCCGCTGCTCAACGGCCTGCCCGAGGTGGTCGAGCTGCTCGCACCGGAAACCTCGGCCGCGCCAGGGGAGTCGGAGTTCGCCGGGAAGCTGGCCGGGCTCACCGCGGCGGAGCAGGACAAGCTGCTCACCGAGCTGGTGCAGACCGAGGCCGCCGCGGTGCTCGGCTACCGGGACGGCGCCACCATCGAGGACCGCGCGTTCAAGGACATCGGGTTCGACTCGCTGACCGCGGTGGAACTGCGCAACCGGCTCAACAAGCGCACCGGGGTCCGGCTGCCGGCCACCGCGGTGTTCGACCACCCCAGGGCCAGCGCGCTGGCCAAGCGGATCCGCACCGAGCTCGGCCACACCGACAGCAACTCGCTGGAGTACGTGCAGGCACAGCTGGAAAAGCTGGAAGCCAGCCTGCTGCAACTGCCCGCGGAAGCCGTCGAACAGGCGAAGATCACCGCCCGGCTGCACCGCCTCACCGCCAGGCTCACCGAGAACCTGGCGGGCACCGCCCCGGCCTCGGTGGCCGACACCCTGGAATCCGCCTCGGCCGAGGACGTCCTCGCCTTCATCGACTCGGAGCTGGGCGGCGACTGACCGCCCCCGCCCCGCTCACGCCCGCCCAACCAATCCTGGAGATCACCGATGACCAGCGACGACAAGGTCCTCTCCTACCTCAAGAAGGTCACCGCCGAGCTGCACACCACCCGGCAGCGGCTGCGCGAGGCGGAGTCGGCGGTCGACGAGCCGATCGCGATCGTCGGCATGGCCTGCCGCTACCCCGGTGGCGTGGCCTCGCCGGCGGACCTGTGGCAGCTGGTCGCCGAGGGCCGGGACGCGATCACCCCGTTCCCCACCGACCGCGGCTGGGACCTGTCCAACCTGTTCGACCCGGACCCGGACGCGGTGGGCAAGAGCTACTGCAGCGAGGGCGGGTTCCTGGACCGGGCCGGGGACTTCGACGCGCCGCACTTCGGCATGTCGCCCAAGGAGGCGATGGCCACCGATCCACAGCAGCGGCAGTTGCTGGAGACCGCCTGGGAGACCTTCGAGGACGCCGGGATCGACCCGACCTCGTTGCGGGACAGCGAGGTCGGCGTGTTCACCGGGGTGGCCACCAACGGCTACTCGATGAACGCGGACAGCGTGCTGGACGAGTACCAGGGCTACCTGGCCACCGGCAGCGCGAACAGCGTGGCTTCGGGCCGGATCTCCTACTCGCTGGGCCTGGCAGGGCCCGCGGTCACCGTGGACACCGGCTGTTCTTCTTCGCTGGTGGCCATGCACTGGGCGATCCAGGCGCTGCGCAACGGTGACTGCTCGATGGCGCTGGCCGGTGGCGCGATGGTGATGGCCACGCCGGGGGCGTTCGTGGTGTTCTCGTTGCAGCGCGGGATGGCCAAGGACGGGCGGTGCAAGTCCTTCGCCGACGCCGCGGACGGCACCTCCTGGAGCGAGGGCGTCGGCCTGGTGCTGCTGGAGAAGCTGTCGGTGGCCCGGCGCAACAACCACAACGTGCTCGCGGTGATCCGGGGCAGCGCGGTCAACCAGGACGGCGCGTCCAACGGGCTGACCGCGCCGAGCGGTCCGGCGCAGCAGCGGGTGATCCGCACCGCGCTGGCCAACGCGGGGCTGACCACCTCCGACATCGACGTCGTGGAGGCGCACGGCACCGGGACCGTGCTGGGCGATCCCATTGAGGCGCAGGCGGTTTTGGCCACCTACGGGCAGAACCGGGAGACGCCGTTGTGGCTGGGGTCGCTGAAGTCGAACATCGGGCACACCCAGGCCGCGGCCGGGGTCGGCGGCGTGATCAAGATGGTGCAGGCGTTGCGGCACGGGGTGTTGCCCAAGACGCTGCACGTGGACGAGCCGACGTCCAAAGTGGACTGGAGCTCGGGTGAGGTGCGGCTGCTGTCGGAGGCGCGGGACTGGCCTGCGGCGGATCGGCCGCGGCGGGCGGCGGTGTCCTCGTTCGGGGTGAGCGGGACCAACGCGCACCTGATCTTGGAGGAGGCGCCGGAAGTCGGGGAACACGGAACGGACAACGCGGGCGCGGGGGCCGGGGGCGCGGGCTCCGGGCGCGACGCGGAGCTTGCGGGCAGCGCGGGGGCCGGGGGCGCGAACTCCGGCCGCGGTGCGGAGGCTGGGGGCGGCGCTGGACTGGTCGCGGCCAGCGGTGTGGTGCCCTGGCTGGTTTCCGGCGCGAACGCGGCGGCGCTGCGTGGCCAGGCCGCCCGGCTCGCCGAGCGCGCCCCGGACAACCTCCTGGACGCGGGCTGGTCGCTGGCCACCACCCGCGCCATGCTGGACCACCGTGCGGTGGTGGTCGCCGCGACCAGGGACGAGGCGGTGGCCGGGCTGGCGGCGCTGGCGGCCGATGAGACCTCGGTCGCGGTGGTGAGCGGGCGGACCGTGGCTGATGGCCAGACCGTGTTCGTCTTCCCCGGTCAGGGTGCGCAGTGGGTGGGCATGGGCGCGGAGCTGTTGAAGACCTCGCCGGTGTTCGCCGCGCGGCTGGCCGAGGTGGCCGCGGCGCTGGATCCGTTGACCGGGTGGTCGCTGCTGGACATCGTCTCCGGCGGCGGGGACCTGGACCGGGTGGACGTGGTGCAGCCGGTCTCCTTCGCGGTGATGGTGTCGCTGGCCGCGGTGTGGGAGTCGGCCGGGGTCAGGCCGGATGCGGTGATCGGGCACTCGCAGGGCGAGATCGCGGCGGCCTGTGTCAGCGGTGCGCTGTCGCTGGAAGACGCGGCCAAGGTGGTGGTGTTCCGCAGTCAGGCGATCGCGGCGGATCTGGCCGGGCGCGGCGGGATGATGTCGATCGCGGCCCCGGTCAACGACATCGACCTCACGCCGTGGGCCGGGTTGTCGGTGGCGGCGGTGAACGGGCCTGCGGCGACCGTGGTGGCCGGTGACGTGGACGCCTTGCGGCAGCTGGAGGAACAGTGCGCCGAGCGGGGGCTGCGGACCCGGGTGATCCCGGTGGACTACGCCTCACATAGCGCGCACGTGGACGCCATCGAGGGCAAGCTGGCCGAGCTGCTGGCCGGGATCACGGTGCGGGACGGCTCGGTGCCGTGGTGGTCCACTGTGGACAGTCAGTGGATCGAGCCGGGTGTCGCCGATGCCGGGTACTGGTTCCGGAACCTGCGGCAGACCGTGCGGTTCGAGCAGGCGGTGCGCGCGCTGGCCGAGGCCGGGTACGCCAACTTCGTCGAGGTGAGCAGCCACCCGGTGCTGACCACGCCGATCCTGGAAGCCCTGGAGGAGCGGGACGACGTGGTGGTCACCGGCACGCTGCGCCGGGACGACGGCGGCGCGGACCGGCTGCTGCTCAGCCTGGCCCACCTGCACGTGCACGGCGTGCCGGTGGACTGGGCCGCGCTGTTCGCCGGGTCGGGCGCGCGGCGGATCTCCTTGCCCACCTATGCTTTCCAGCACCAGCACTACTGGCTGGAGCTCTCCGGCATGTCCGGCGACCTCAGCGCCACCGGCCTGGTCAGCGCCGAGCACCCACTGCTCGGCGCGGTGGCGCACCTGCCGGACACCGGCGGGGTGCTGTTCACCGGCAGGGTCGCCCGCGCCACCCACGACTGGCTGGCCGACCACGTGGTCGGCGGCTCGGTGCTGCTGCCGGGCGCGGCCCTGGTCGAGCTGGCCATCCGCGCCGGGGACGAGGTGAACTGCCCGACCCTGCGCGAACTGGCCGTGGTGCGGCCGGTGACGCTGCCCGAGGACGCCCCGATCTACCTCCAGGTGCTGGTCGGCGCGGCGGATGACAACGGCGACCGGGACATCCGGATCTACTCCCGGCCCGTGGACAGTCCACAGTGGACCGAGAACGCCACCGGCACGCTCAGCGCCGACCTGCCGGTCGCCATCCCGGCCCAGCCCTGGCCGCCGACCGGCGCGCGGGCGGACAATGCGGCCGAGTTCGGGCTGGACGCGGCCTGGATCGGCCAGGACGAGGTGTTCGCCGAGGTCCAGCTGGCCGAGCAGCACAGAAAGCACGCAGCCCGGTTCGGCTTGCACCCCGCGCTGCTGGACGCGGCCCTGCGGGCCAGCGGGCTGGTCGGCGGCGAACCGGGGGAGCAGCGGCTGCCCTTCGCCTGGAACGACGTCCAGCTGCACGCCGCAGGCGCCAGCGCGGCCCGGGTGCACCTGAAGGTCACCGGCCCGGACACCCTGGCCATCACCCTGACCGACACCTCCGGCGCACCCGTGGCCGCCATCGGCTCGCTGATGATGCGCACCATCGACCCCGCCCAGCTCCAGGCATCCGGCTCGGGCCTCGGCCAGGACGTGCTGTTCGAGCTGACCTGGCGCGAGCTGACCGCGAGTGGCAGTGCGGCCAACGCGGTCGTGCTCGGCGACGGGCCGCTGGCGGATGCCTTCGTGCGCAGTGGTGCGCCCGCTGAGCCGTCCGGATCCCTGGACACGCTGCTGGAAGGCCGGGGCGGGCACGCGCCGGAGTTCGTGCTGCTGCCCGTCACCGGCGGCACCGGCGAGCTGGCCGAGGCGGCGCGGCAGGCGGTGCACCGGACGCTGGGCGTGATCAAGGAGTTCCTGGCCGACGAGCGGTTCGCCGGGACCAAGCTGGCCGTGGTCACCTCGCACGCCATCGGCTTCGACGGCGACGACCTCAGCGGCATCGCCGAGGCCGGGGTGTGGGGCCTGGTGCGCACCGCCCAGTCCGAGCACCCCGGCCGGTTCGTGCTGTCCGATGTGGACAGTGCCGACTCCTCGGCGGCTGCGCTGCTGTGCGCACTGGGCAGCGGTGAAGCCCAGCTGGTGGTCCGCGAGGGCGCGGTCTCGGTGCCGCGGCTGGCCAGGGCGGTCGCGGCCGAACCGGCCTGGCAGTGGCCGACCGAGGGCACCGTGCTGATCACCGGCGCCACCGGCAAACTCGGCGGCGAACTGGCCCGGCACCTGGTCGAACGCGGCGCCCGCGACCTGCTGCTGGCCAGCCTGCGCGGCCCGGCCGCACCAGGGGCGCGAGAACTGGTCGAGCAGCTGACCGAGCTGGGTGCGCGGGTCCGGCTGGTCGCCTGCGACACCGCGGACCGGGCCGCGGTGGCCGAACTGCTCGCTGGACTGGACGGCCCGCTCACCGGCGTGGTGCACGTGGCCGGTGTGGTCGGCGACAACCTGCTGCCCAACCTCACCGCCGAGCAGGTCGAGCAGGTCATGCGGGTCAAGGCCGGCTCCGCGGTGGTGCTGGACGAGCTCACCCGCGAGCACCCGCTGACCGCCTTCGTCTGCTACTCCTCGGTCGCCGGGCTCACCGGCGGCCCTGGCCAGGGCCCCTACTCCGCCGCCAACGCCTTCCTGGACGCGCTCGCCCACCGCAGGCGCGCGCTCGGCCTGCCCGGCGTGTCGGTGGCCTGGGGCCTGTGGGGCGGGGAGGGCGGCATGGGCGGACGACTGGAGGCCGCGGAGTGGTCCCGGCTGCGCCGCTCCGGCGTGGTCCCGATCGCCCCGGAACAGCGCACCGCCCTGCTCAACGCGGTCACCCACGTGGCCGCGCCGCTGGTGGTGGCCGCGCCGATCGACCTGCGCGCGGTGGACCGGGACGCGGTGCCGCCGCTGCTGCGCGGCCTGGTCCGCGGCACGGCCGCCGGAGCCGCGCCAGCTACCGGCGGGGCCGCGCGCGGTGCGGAGCTGACCGCGCGGCTGAGCGGGCTCAGCGAGAAGGAGCAGGAGAACCTGCTGGCCGACCTGGTCGCCACCGAGTGCGCGCACCTGCTCGGCTACGGCTCCGGCGCGGAGCTGGACCGGCTGCGCGGGTTCGTCGACCTCGGCATGACCTCGCTCAACGGGGTTGAGCTGCGCAACGTGCTCGGCGCCCGCACCGGCCTGCGGCTGCCGGCCGCGCTGATCTTCGACTACGCCAACATCCTGGAACTGGCCCGCTACCTGCGCGGCCAGCTGGTGGACAGCGCGGGTCAGGGCGCGGCGCTGGCCGAGCTGGCCCGCCTGGAGGCCGCGGTCGCCGGTGGCGAGCTGACCGAGGAATCGCGGACAAAACTGGTAAATGGCTTGGCCCAACTGCTGTGGACTCTTCAGGACGGCCGCACCGAGCCAGGGGCGGACCAGCACGAGGTCGGGCTCGCCGAGGCGAGTGACGACGAGATGTTCGCTCTGATCGACGAGGAGCTGGGGCTCAAGTAGTCCGCAAGCCCCTCGCCGCGACGCGGAAGGGTTACGAGGGGCACCATGACCGGTACCGAGGACAAGCTCCGGGACTATCTCAAGCTGGTCACCGCGGATCTGCGTCGCACCCGGCAGCGGCTGAAGGACGTCGAGGCCCAGGACGGCGAACCGATCGCGATCGTCGGCATGGCCTGCCGGTTCGCCGGCGGGATCGACTCGCCGGATGACCTCTGGCAGGTGCTGGCCGAGGGCCGCGACACCGTGGGCGAGTTCCCCGGCGACCGCGGCTGGGAGCTGGACGGGCTGTTCCACGACGACCCCGACCACCAGGGCACCAGCTACGTCCGGGAGGCCGCGTTCCTGGCGCAGGCCAGCGGGTTCGACGCCGACTTCTTCGGCATCTCCCCGCGCGAGGCGCTGGCCATGGACCCGCAGCAGCGACTCGTGCTGGAACTGTGCTGGGAGGCGGTGGAAAGCGCCCGGCTGGACCCGCATTCCTTGCGCGGCAGCGACACCGGGGTGTTCGTCGGCGGCATCAGCATGGGCTACGGCATCCGCGGCACCCCGCCGGAGGAGGTCGAGGGCCAGCTGGCCACCGGCACCGCGGCCAGCGTGATCTCCGGCCGGGTGTCCTACCTGCTCGGCCTGCGCGGCCCCGCGCTGACCGTGGACACCGCCTGCTCCTCCTCGCTGGTCGCGCTGCACCTGGCCGCGCAGGCGCTGCGCAAGGGCGAGTGCAAGCTGGCCCTGGTCGGCGGCGCCACCGTGCTGCCCGATCCCGGGCTGTTCGTGGAGTTCTCCCGGCAGCGTGGGCTCGCTCGGGACGGCCGCTGCAAGTCCTTCGCCGACGCCGCCGACGGCGTGGGCTGGGGCGAGGGCGGCGGTGTGCTGGTGCTGGCGAAGCTGTCCGAGGCACAGCGGCTCGGGCACCGGATCCTCGCTGTGGTGCGGGGAACCGCGGTCAACTCCGATGGCGCGAGCAGCTCGCTGACCGCGCCGAACGGACCGTCCCAGCAGCGGGTGATCCAGGCGGCGCTGGAGAGCGCGCAGCTCACCCCCGAGATGGTGGACGCGGTCGACGGCCACGGCACCGGCACCACCCTGGGCGACCCGATCGAGGCGGACGCGCTGCTCGCGGTCTACGGCCAGGGCCGTCCCGCGGACCGGCCGCTGCTGCTCGGCTCGGTGAAGTCCAACATCGGGCACACCCAGGCCGGTGCGGGCGTGGCCGGTGTGATCAAGATGGCGCTGGCGATCCGGCACGGCCTGGTGCCCGCGACCCTGCACGTGGACGCGCCGACCACGCAGGTGGACTGGGGCGACGGGCAGGTTCAGCTGGCCACCGAGGCCCAGCCGTGGCCGGTGACCGAGCGGCCGCGCCGGGCCGGGGTCTCCTCCTTCGGCATCGGCGGCACCAACGCGCACGTGATCATCGAGCAGGCCCCGGAACCCGTTGCGCCGGAAGCCGAACCGGTCCCCGTCGAGCGGATCACCGGGCCGGTGCCCTGGCTGGTCTCCGCTCGCGCGCCCGAGGCCCTGGACGCCCGGATCGGCCAGCTCCGCGACCTTCCCGGCACCCCGCTGGACATCGCCTACTCGCTGCTGACCACCCGCACCCTCTTCGAGCACCGCGCCGTGCTCTTCGACGGCCGCGAGGTCGCCCGCGGCTCGGTCGTCCCCGGCTCCACCGCCTTTGTCTTCTCCGGTCAGGGATCGCAGCGCCTGGGCATGGGACGCGAGCTGTACCAGCGCTTTCCCGCCTTCGCCGAAGCCTTCGACGCGGTCGTGGCGGAGCTGGGCGAGGACGTCCGCGAGGTCATGTGGGGCGAGGACGCCGCCGCCCTTGACGAGACCGGCGCGGCCCAGCCCGCGCTGTTCGCGCTGGAAGTCTCGCTGTTCCGGCTGCTGGAGTCCTGGGGCTGCGCGCCCGACTTCGTCACCGGCCACTCCATTGGCGAGCTCGCCGCCGCGCACGTCGCCGGGGTGCTGTCGCTGGCTGACGCGTGCGCGGTGGTCTCCGCGCGGGCGCGGCTGATGCAGGCGCTGCCGGCCGGTGGCGCGATGGCCTCGATCCCGGTGGCCGAGGCGGAACTGTTGCCGCTGCTGGACGAACACGTGTCCATCGCCGCGGTCAACGGGCCTGAGGCCACCGTGATCTCCGGCGCCGAGGAGGCCGTGGCGCGGATCGCGGACCGGTTCGAGCGGAGCAGGCGGCTGCGCACCAGCCACGCCTTCCACTCGCCGCTGATGGAGCCGATGCTGGCCGAGTTCGCCGCCGCCATCGCCGGGATCACCGTTGGCACGCCCCGGATTCCGGTGGTGTCCACGGTCGGCGAGGTCAGCGACTTCGGCACGCCGGAGTACTGGGTGCGGCAGGTCCGCGAGCCGGTCCGGTTCGCCGAGGCCATCCAGCGACTGTCGGCCAGGGGCGTCGGCCGGATCGCCGAGCTGGGGCCGGACGGCAGGCTGTGCGCGGCGGTCGCGGAGATCGTGCCAGGGTTGGCCGCCACGCCGATGTTGCGCCGGGAACGGTCCGAAGTGGACAGTGCGCTGGCCGGACTGGCCGGGCTGCACGTCACCGGGGCCGAGGTGGACTGGATGCCGTGGTGCGCGGGCGGATCCGTGGTGGACCTGCCGACCTACCCGTTCCAGCACCGCTCGTACTGGGTGGTGTGCAAGGACGGCGTGGCCGACGCCTCGGGCCTCGGCCAGGAGGTGGTCGGGCATCCGCTGCTGGCCGCGCTGGTCAGCATGGCCGACGACAGCGGCATGATCTACACGGGCCGGGTCTCGGTGGCCGGGCAGCCTTGGCTGGCTGACCACGTGGTCGGCGGTCGGGCGATCTTCCCCGGCACCGCGTTCCTGGAACTGGCCGGACGGGCCGGGGACGGCGTGGGCTGTGACCGGGTCGAGGAACTCACCATGATCACCCCGCTGGTGCTGCCGGAGCGGGGTGCGGTGCAGGTGCAGGTCGCGGTGGGCCCGGACAACGGCGGGCAGCACGAGATCACCATCCACTCCCGCCCGGAGCAGGCGGTGGACGAGCCGTGGACGCTGCACGCCAGCGGCCTGCTCGCCACCACCGGCCACCCCGCGACCGCCGAGGCGACCCCGTGGCCGCCGGAGGGCGCGGAACCGGTGGACATGGCGGTGTTCTACCCGTGGTTCACCGCACGCGGCTTTGACTACGGCCCCGAGTTCCGCGGTGTCCGGGCGGCCTGGCGCGGCCAGGGCGAGGTCTTCGCCGAGGTGGCGCTGCCCACCGCGCGTGAGGCCGCTGCCTTCGGGCTGCACCCCGCGCTGCTGGACGCCGCGGTGCAGGCGTCCTCGGTGCTGGGCCACGGGGTGGAAGCCCCCGGCCAGATGCCGTTCTCCTGGCAGGGCGTCACGCTGCACGCGGTCGGCGCGAACGCGCTGCGGGTGCGGATCAGCCACTCCGGCGGCAACACCATGCGCATCCACGCCACCGATCCGGCCGGTGACCCGGTGATCTCGGTGGACGCGCTGCTCATGCGCGAACTCCCGGCGGGCGACCAGCCGGGACCCGGCCTGGACCGCAACTCGCTGTTCGAGCTGGACTGGGTCCCGGTCACCGCCGAAGCCGCCGCCGAGGCGGTCACCCTGCTCGGCCCGGACGCACTCGACCTGCGGGATCGGCTCACCGGCGTGACCGAGGTGACCGGCGAGCAGACCGGCGACGCCGTGGTCAGCCTGGTCGGCACCGAGGAACCGGACTCCGCGCACCAGCTCACCAGTACCGCACTTTCCCTTCTCCAGCAATGCCTTGACGCCGGTGAGGACGCCCGGCTGACCTTCGTCACCAGCGGCGCGGTCACCGGTCAGGACCTGGCCGCGGCCGCGGTCTGGGGCCTGGTGCGCGCGGCCCAGTCCGAGCACCCGGGCCGGTTCAGCCTGATCGACCTGGACGAGGAGTCCGGCGGCCCGGCGCTGGCCCAGGCCCTCGGCTCCGACGAACCTCAGCTGACCGTGCGCGGCAACCAGCTCTTCGGCGCGCGCCTGGAGCGGGTGGCCATCCCCGAGCAGCCGCCGAACTGGCCAGCCGAGGGCACCGTGCTGATCACCGGCGGCACCGGCGGCCTGGGCCGTCTGCTCGCCGGACACCTGGTCACCCGGCACAACGCGCGGAAGCTCGTGCTGGTCAGCCGTCGTGGACCGGACGCGCCCGAGGCCGCCGCGATCATCGAGGAGCTGACCGGGCACGGCGCCGAGGTGCGCGTGCTGGCCTGCGATGTGGCCGACCGCGCCGCCGTGGCCGCGCTGCTGGCCGAGATCCCGGACCTGACCGCGGTGGTGCACGCCGCCGGGGTGGTCGACGACGGCCTGATCGAGGCGCAGACCCCGGAAAAGCTGGCCACCGCGCTGCGGGTCAAGGCCGCCGCGGCCTGGCACCTGCACGAGCTGACCCGGCACCGCGAGCTGGCCGCGTTTGTGCTGTTCTCCTCCGCCGCGGGCACCGTCGGCTCGGCGGGACAGGGCAACTACGCCGCGGCCAACGCCTACCTGGACGCCCTGGCCAAGCACCGTCAGGGCCTTGGCCTGCCCGGGGTCTCGATGGCCTGGGGCGTCTGGGACTCCGAGACCGGCATCACCGCCGGACGGTCCGATGTGGACAAACAGCGGGCCGCCCGCGGTGGCATGCCCGCGATCACCGACGAGCAGGGCCTGGCCTTGTTCGACGCCTCGCTGGCCGACACGCGACCGGTGCTGATGCCCGCCCGGCTGGACCTGGCCGTGCTGCGCTCCCTCGGCCGCCCGCCACACCTGCTGCGCTCGCTGATCCGCACCTCCTCCCGTCGTGCCGCCGGGCAAAGCGCTGGTGCGGGCGAACTGGCGGGCCGGCTCGCCGGGCTGCCCGAAGCAGAACGCCTGCCCACGCTGCTGAAACTCACCCTGGCCTCGGTCGCCGGTGTGCTGGGCCACGGCGAGGACGTGGTGCTCGACCCGTCCCGCAGCTTCTCCGACCTCGGCTTCGACTCGCTCACCTCGGTCGAGCTGCGCAACCGGCTCAGCACCGAGACCGGGCTGCGGCTGCCCGCCACCCTGGTGTTCGACCAGCCCAACGCCAACCGGCTCACCGAGTACCTGCTCGGCGAACTGCTCGGCAAGGCCGACCTCTCCGCCACGCCGAAGCGGCCGCCGACCGTGGTGCGCGCGGACGAGCCGATCGCCATCGTCGGCATGAGCTGCCGCTACCCGGGCGGGGTGCGCGGCCCCGAGGACCTGTGGCGGGTGGTGCGCGACGGCGAGGACGTGATCAGCGAGTTCCCGGTCAACCGTGGCTGGGACCTGGCCGCGCTGTTCGACCGCGACCCCAGCCTGCCCGGCACTTCTTACGTGCGGCACGGCGGATTCCTGCACGACGCGGGTTCCTTCGACGCCGCGCTGTTCCGGATGAGTCCGCGCGAGGCGCTGTCCACCGACGCCCAGCAGCGGCTGCTGCTGGAGGCCACCTGGGAGGCCCTGGAGCACACCGGCCTGGACCCGACCTCCTTGCGCGGCAGCGCGACCGCGGTCTTCGCCGGGGTGATGTACACCGACTACGCCACCCTGCTCGGCGCGGACGAGTTCGAGGGCTTCCGCGGCAACGGCGGCTCGGCCGCGATCGCCTCCGGCCGGGTGGCCTACACCTTCGGCCTGGAGGGGCCGACCGTCACCGTGGACACCGCCTGCTCCTCCTCGCTGGTCGCGGTGCACCTGGCCGGACAGGCCCTGCGCGCCGGTGAGTGCGAGCTGGCGCTGGCCGGCGGGGTCGCGATCATGGCCACACCGGGCGCTTTTGTGGAGTTCTCCCGGCAGGGCGGGCTGTCGCCGGACGGTCGCTGCCGCTCCTACGCCGACAGCGCCGACGGTGTGGCCTGGTCCGAGGGCGTCGGCATGCTGGTGCTGGAACGCCTCTCCGACGCCCGCCGCAACGGGCACCAGATCTTCGGCCTGATCAAGGGTTCCGCGGTCAACTCCGACGGCGCCTCCAACGGGATGAGCGCGCCCAACGGCCCGTCCCAGCAACGCGTCATCCGCGCCGCACTCGCCAGCGCCGGACTGTCCACTTCGGACGTCGACGTGGTGGAGGGCCACGGCACCGGCACACCGCTCGGCGACCCGATCGAGGCCGAGGCCGTGCTGGCCACCTACGGCCAGGACCGGGAAGAACCGCTGTGGCTGGGCTCGATCAAGTCCAACCTCGGCCACACCCAGGCCGCCGCCGGAGTCGCCGGGATCATCAAGATGGTGCAGGCCATGCGGCACGGCGTGCTGCCCAGGACCCTGCACCTGGACCGGCCGTCCTCGCACGTGGACTGGGAGGCCGGTGACGTCGAGCTGCTGAGCCGGGAAACCCCGTGGCCCCAGGGCGACAAACCCCGCCGCGCCGGCGTGTCCTCCTTCGGCATAAGCGGCACCAACGCGCACGTGGTGCTGGAGGAACCGCCCGCCGCGCCCGCACCCGCGCCCGCCGAGCACGAGGGCGTGCTGCCCTGGGTGCTCTCCGGCCAGACCGAGCACAGCCTGCGCGCACTGGCCGCCAAGCTCGCCGACAGCACGAGCGCACTGCACCCGGCCGATGTCGGACTGTCCCTGGCCACCGGCCGGGCCGTCCTGCCGCATCGCGCGGTGGTGCTGGGCTCGGACACTGAAGAACTCCTCGCGGGCCTGCGCGCACTGGCCGAGGGTGAACCCGGCCCGGTCGTCGCCGAGGCCCCTGACGTGCCGCGCGCGGTCGCCTTCGCCTTCCCAGGGCAGGGCGCGTACTGGGCGGGCATGGGCGCGGAGCTGCTGGAGCGCTCGCCGGTGTTCGCCGAGGCCTTCGCCCGCTGCGCGGTGGCCCTGGAGCCGCACCTGGACTTCGCCGTGCACGACGTGCTCACCGGCGCGCCGGGCGCTCCCGGCCTGGACCGGATCGACGTGGCCCAGCCGACCATGTGGGCGGTCAGCGTCTCGCTGGCCGAGCTGTGGCGGGCACACGGCGTGCGGCCCTCGGCCGTGCTGGGGCACTCCCAGGGCGAGGTGGCCGCGGCCTGCGTGGCCGGTGCACTGTCCATTGAGGACGGCGCACGGATCATCGCGGTGCGCAGCAAGGCGATCGTCGAACAGCTTTGCGGGCAGGGCACGATGATCTCGGTCGCGCTGCCGCTGGCCGAGGTCGAACCGCGCCTGGCGTCGTGGGCCGGTCGGCTGGGTATCGCCGCGATCAACGGGCCGAGTGCCGTGGTCGTCTCGGGCGAGTACGAGGCGCTGGCGGAACTGCGCGCCGCGCTGGAGGCCGATGGTGTCCGGGTCCGCGAGGTGGCCGGTGACTTCCCGGCGCACTCAGCGATGTTCGACCGGGTTCGCGAGCGGGTGCTCACCGCGCTGGCCGGCCTGACCCCACGGTCCACATTGGACATTCCGATGCTGTCCACGGTGACGGGGGAGTGGGTCGACCCGGCCGGGCTGGACGCGGAGTACTGGTTCCGCAACATGCGCGAGACCGTGCGCTTCGCCCCGGCCGTGCACACCCTGCTCAGCCAGGGCCGCAACCTGTTCGTCGAGGTCAGCCCGCACCCGGTGCTGGTGCCGGGGATCACCGGCACCATCGACGAGTCCGGCGCGGACGCGGTGGTGGTGCCCACCCTGCGCCGCGAGGACGGCGGCCTGGACCGCCTCTACCGCTCGCTCGGCCTGGCGCACGTGCACGGCGCGACCGTGAACTGGCGGCCCTGCTACCCCAGGGCGAACCGGGTTGGCCTGCCCACCTACGCCTTCGACCACGCCGAGTACTGGCCGCAGCCGTTGCGCGGCAAGGGCGACGCCGCCTCGGTCGGCCTCAGCGCCACCGACCACCCGCTGCTCGGTGGCGCGGTCACCATCGCCGACACCGGCGCGCTGATGCTCACCGGACGCCTTTCCCTGGACAGCCAGCCCTGGCTGGCCGACCACGCGGTCGGCGGCCAGGTCCTCTTCGCCGGGGCGGGCTTTGTCGAGCTGGCCCTGCGCGCGGGCGAGGAGACCGGCTGCGAGCAGTTGGCCGAGCTGACCCTGGCCGCGCCGCTGATCCTGCCCGCCACCGGCTCGGTGACCGTGCAGGTGCTGATCGAGCCGGCGGAGTCCGGCCGCCGCCGCCTGACCATCCACTCCCGCGCCGCCCAGGATGTCGACTGGGTGCAGCACGCTTCCGGCGCGCTCAGCACCGAACCGGCCGCCGCCACCCTCGGCTTCGACGCCGCGGTCTGGCCACCGGAAGGCGCGGAACCCGTTGACCTGACGGGCAGCTACGAGGAGTTCGGCACCGTCGGCTTCGGCTACGGCCCGGCCTTCCAGCGCCTGCAAGCGTTGTGGCGGCGCGACGGCGAACTGTTCGCCGAGGTCGCCCTGGGCGAGGGACAGCCCGACGGGTTCACCCTGCACCCGGCGCTGCTGGACGCCTCGCTGCACACCACCCTGGTCGGCGCGACCGCCGAGGGCAGCCCGGACACCCTGCCCTTCCAGTGGGAGGGCGTGGCCCTGCACGCCACCGGTGCCACCGCGCTGCGGGTGCGGGTCCGGCAGACCGACACCGGCGCACTGGCCATCGAGGCCGCCGACCCGGCAGGCGAACCGGTGCTCACCGTGGCCGCGCTGAACATGCGCGCCCGCGCCGCCGCCGGACCGCGCGCCCGCACGGACTCGCTGTACCGGCTGGACTGGGTGCCGGTCACGAGCACCGCTGAGCCGGGCGAGGTGACACTGATGCCGATCGGCGGCGGCGACCCGCACGCCGAGACCGCCAGGGTGCTTTCCCTGCTCCAGCAACGGATCGAGCAGGGCGGGGAACGACTGCTGTTCCTCAGTCGGGGCGCGTCCACCGGCGAAGACCTGGCCGCCGCGGCGGTCTGGGGCCTGGTGCGCTCCGCCCAGGCCGAGCAGCCCGGCGCGTTCGGGCTGCTCGACCTGGACGGCGAAGCCTGCGCCGGACGGCCGCTGGCCGAGCTGACCCCGGCCGACCTGCCCGGAGACGCGCTCGACCCCAGCGAACCGCAGCTCGTAATCCGTGACGGCACGGTGCTGGCCGCGCGCCTGCGCCGGGCCGCGCCGCCCACCGAGTCCTTTGCCTGGCCCACTGATGGCGCTGTTTTGATCACCGGCGGCACCAGTGGACTGGGCGCGGTGGTCGCCCGGCACCTGGTCGCCCAGGGTGTGTCGCACCTGGTGCTGGCCAGCCGTCGCGGCCCGGCGGCCGAAGGTGTCAGCGAGCTGGTCGCGGAACTGGGTGTGCGGGTCGACGTGGTGGCCTGCGATCTGGCCGACCGGGACGCGGTGGCCAAGCTGTTGGACGGCATCGAGAACCTGACCGGGATCGTGCACTCCGCTGGCGTGCTCGACGACGCCCTGATCCCGGACCTCACCCCGGAGCGACTGGCCGCCGTGCTGCGACCCAAGGTGGACGCGGCCTGGCACCTGCACGAGCTGACCCGCGACCGCGACCTGGCCGCGTTTGTGCTGTTCTCCTCCGCCGGTGGCCTGCTCGGCGCGCCCGGCCAGGCCAACTACGCCGCGGCCAACGCCTTCCTGGACGCACTCGCCACCCACCGCCGCAACCTCGGCCTGACCGGGCACTCACTGGCCTGGGGCGGTTGGGACGAAGCCGGTATGGCGAGTCGCCTGTCCGCGGCCGACCGGGCCAGGCTGGCCCGCAACGGCACCCCGTTGATGTCCATTGTGGACGGTCTGGCGCTGTTCGACCTGGCGCTGGCCACCGGGGAACCGGTGCTCGCGCCGGTGCTGTTCGACCTGGCCGCGATCCGCGCGCTCGGCGAGATCCCACTGGTGTTCCAGGGACTCGTCCGGGCCGGGCGACGGGTGGCCAGGGCCGCGGGCACGGTCGCGGGCGGCCTGGCCGCGCGGCTGGCCGGACTGGCCAAGGACGAGCGCCGGGCCACCCTGGAAGAGCTGGTGCGCGGGCGGATCGCCGGGGTGCTCGGCCACGCCGGCAGCGCCGCGGTCAAACCGCACCGCGCGTTGCAGGACCTCGGCCTGGACTCGCTGGCCGCGGTGGAGCTGCGCAACCAGCTCGGCGCGGAGTCCGGGCTCAAACTGCCTGCCACGCTGGCGTTTGACCACCCCTCGGCCGCCGCGATCACCGACTACCTGCTGACCCAGCTGGGTGTCGGCGAGGACCGCGCGGTCAGCACGAACCAGGTGCGCGCGGTCGCCGGTGACCCGATCGTGGTGGTGGGCATGGGCTGCCGCTACCCGGGCGGGGTCAACTCTCCGGAGGAGCTGTGGCGGCTGGTGCTCGACGGCACCGACGCCATCTCCGAGTTCCCGCCCGACCGCGGCTGGGACGTGGCCCGGCTCTACCACCCGGACCGCAACAACCCCGGCACCAGCTACACCCGCAACGGCGGCTTCCTCACTCAGGCCGCGGAGTTCGACGCCGAGTTCTTCGGCATCAGCCCGCGCGAGGCGGTGACCACCGACGTGCAGCAACGGCTGTTGCTGGAGGTCACCTGGGAGTCGCTGGAACGGGCCGGGATCGACCCCAGCGGACTGCGCGGCAGCCGCACCGGGGTGTTCACCGGCGTGATGTACAACGACTACGCGATGCTGTTGGAGGGCCCGGAGTTCGACGGGTTCCGCGGCAACGGCAGCGCGGCCAGCATCGCCTCCGGCCGGGTGGCCTACGCCCTCGGCCTGGAGGGCCCCGCGGTCACCATCGACACCGCGTGTTCGTCCTCGCTGGTCGCGGTGCACCTGGCCGCGCAGGCGCTGCGGGCCGGGGAGTGCGAGGTCGCGGTGGCCGGTGGCGTCACGGTGATGTCCACCCCCGGCGCGTTCCTGGAGTTCTCCCGGCAGGGCGGGCTGTCCGAGGACGGCCGGTGCAAGGCCTACGGCGACGGCGCGGACGGCGTCGGCTGGGCCGAGGGTGTGGGCATGCTGGTGCTGGAGCGGCTCTCCGACGCCAAGCGGCACGGGCACCGGGTGCTCGCGGTGCTCAAGGGTTCCGCGGTCAACTCCGACGGCGCGTCCAACGGCCTGACCGCCCCGAACGGCCCATCCCAGCAACGGGTCATCCAGCAGGCGCTGGCCTCCGCAGGACTGTCCACTTCGGACGTTGACGCGGTGGAAGGTCACGGCACCGGCACCCCGCTGGGCGATCCCATTGAGGCACAGGCACTCCTGGCCACCTACGGCCAGGACCGGGACACTCCGCTGTACCTGGGCTCGATCAAGTCCAACCTGGGTCACACCCAGGCCGCGGCCGGCGTCGCGGGCATGATCAAGATGATTCAGGCGATGGCGCACGGCGTGCTGCCGCGCACCCTGCACGCGGACCACGCCTCCAGCCAGGTGGACTGGACCGAGGGCGAGGTGGCGCTGCTCACCGAGCAGACCGCCTGGCCGGAGGTGAACCGGCCGCGCCGGGCCGGCGTGTCCTCCTTCGGGATCAGCGGCACCAACGCGCACGTCATCCTGGAACAGCCGCCTGCCCAGCCCGAGCGCGCCACGGCCCCGGCGCACCGCGCGCCCTGGCCGGTGTCCGCGCAGTCCGCGGCCGCGCTGGACGCCTTCACCGGCCAGTTGCGCGCGCTGACCGGCAACCCGACCGACATCGGCCACTCCCTGGTCACCACCAGGGCGCTGTTCGACCACCGCGCGGTCCTGCTGGACGGCGTGGAACTGGCCCGAGGTCAGGCAGGCGATGGCGGCCGGACCGCGTTCGTGTTCTCCGGCCAGGGCTCCCAGCGACTCGGCATGGGCCGCCAGCTGCACGCCCGCCACCCGGCCTTCGCCGAGGCCTTCGACGCGGTGGTCGCCGAGTTCGGCGACGACCTGCGCGACATCCTCTGGGGCACCGACGCGGAGGCCCTGACCAGCACGGACAACGCCCAGCGGGCGCTGTTCGCGGTCGAGGTGGCGTTGTTCCGGCTGCTGGCGTCCTGGGGACACCAGCCGGACTTCGTCACCGGCCACTCCATCGGCGAGATCGCGGCCGCGCACGTGGCCGGGGTGCTGTCGCTGGCCGACGCGTGCGCACTGGTGGACGCCCGAGCCCGGCTGATGGCCGCGCTGCCGGCTGGCGGGATCATGGTCGCGGCCCACGCCCCTGAGGCGGAGGTGGCCGCGCTGCTGGACGGTGAGGTGGCCATCGCCGCGGTCAACCGGCCCGGCAGCGTGGTGCTCTCCGGTGCCGAGGACGCGGTGACCAAGGTGGTGGACCGGCTCACCGAACTGGGGCACCGCACCAGGAAACTCGCGGTCAGCCACGCCTTCCACTCGCCGCTGATGGAGCCGATGCTCCGGGAGTTCGCCGCCGCCATCGACGGCATCTCCTTCGCCGAACCCCGTATCCCGGTGGTGTCCACGCTGACCGGACGGCTCGCCGACGGCGACGAGCTGCGCACCATCGACTACTGGGTCCAGCAGGTCCGCGGCTGCGTGCGCTACGCCGATGCCGTTGCCACCCTTGGCGAACTGGGTGTGCGCGGCGTGCTGGAGGTAGGCCCGGACGGCCAGCTCGCCTCGGCCGCGGCCGACGTGCTGCCGGAAGCCACCACCACCTCGCTGCTACGCCACGACACCGAGGACGAGGAGCAGGCGCTGCTGCGCGGCCTGGCCACGCTGCACGTCAACGGTTTCGACGTGGACTGGAAACCGTTGCTGCGCGGCGGTTCCACCGTCGACCTGCCCACCTATCCGTTCCAGCACCGCCGCTACTGGCCCGCGCCCGGTGTGGGCCGCGGCGAGGCCACCAACCTGGGCCTGGCCGCCACCCGGCACCCGCTGCTGGCGGCGAGCACCGCGCTGGCCGGTTCCGGCGAGCTGCTGCTCAGCGGCCGCCTCTCGGTGGTCACCCATCCCTGGCTGGCCGATCACGAGGTCAACGGCCGGATCCTGTTCCCCGGCGCGGGTTTTGTCGAGCTCGCCCTGCGCGCGGGCGACGAGGCGGGCCTGGACCTGGTCGACGAACTGACCATGGCCGCCCCGCTCACCCTCACCGAGGATGCCGCGGTCAACATCCAGGTCGTGCTCGGCACACCGGACGATTCGGGACGCCGCACCATCACCATCCACTCCCGGCCCGCCGACCGCGAGGACGAGCCGTGGACCCGGCACGCCAGCGGCCTGCTGGCCACCGCGAACACCCAGGCCGAGTCATTCGACGCCACCAGCTGGCCGCCCACCGGCAGCGAACCGGTCGACCTGACCGACTGCTACACCCGCTTCGTCGCGGCCGGATTCGGTTACGGGCCAACGTTCCAAGGGTTGAACGCGCTGTGGCAGCGCGGCGAAGAGCTGTTCGCCGAGGTTCGGCTGCCGGAAGAGAACGTCGGCGGCTACGGCCTGCACCCGGCGCTGCTGGACGCCACCCTGCACGGCCTGATCGCGGTCGGCGAGGGCGGTCCCGCGCGGCTGCCGTTCTCCTGGGACCGGGTGCGGCTGCACGCTTCCGGCGCACAGGACCTGCGGGTCCGCTTGACCCCCAACGGGGACGCGGTGCGCATCCAGGCGATCGACGGCGCGGGCCAGCCCGTGGTGACGGTGGAGGGCCTGCGCACCAGGGAGGCGGAGACCACCGTCGCCGACACCGGCGACTCGCTGTTCACCCTGGAATGGACCCCAATCACGCTGCCGGGGACCACGCCGCCGGACATCGCTCAGGTCACCTTCGTCGGTGGCCCGGACGCCCCGGCCGAGGCGCTGCGCCTCACCACCGAGGCCCTGTCCCTGCTCCAGCAGCACATCGCGACCGGCGACCCGCTGGTCGTCCTCACCCGCGGCGCCACCACCGGCGCGGACCCGGCGGCGGCCGCGGTCTGGGGCCTGGTGCGCAGCGCCCAGGCCGAGAACCCCGGCCAGTTCCGGCTCATCGACCTGGACCCCGACGGCGGCGACCTGCCCCCGCAGGCCCTGGCCGGCACCGAACCACAGCTGGCCATCCGCGGCACCGAGGTCCTGGCCGCCCGGCTCGCCCGCGCCAACCCGGCCGAACCGCAGCCGATCCGCTGGGACGGCACGGTTCTGGTCACCGGCGGCGTGAACGGTCTCGGCAGCCTGGTCGCCCGGAGGCTCGCTGGCACCCATGGCATCAGTCGCCTGGTGCTGGCCAGCAGGCGCGGCCCGGACACTCCCGGCGCTGATGAACTCGTAGCCGAGCTGGCCGAACTTGGTGCCACCGCAACGGTTGTCGCCTGCGACGTGTCGGACCGCGAGGCCGTGACCGCGCTGGTGAACGGCATCGACGGCCTGACCGCCGTGGTGCACTGCGCCGGTGTGCTCGACGACGGCGTGATCAGCTCGCTCACCCCGGAACGGCTGGCGAAGGTGCTGGCGGCCAAGGCTTCCGCCGCCTGGCACCTGCACGAGGCCACCAAGAATCGCGAGCTGGCCGGGTTTGTGCTGTTCTCCTCACTCGCGGGCACCATGGGCGCGGCAGGACAGGGCAACTACGCCGCGGCCAACGCCTTCGTCGACGCCCTGGCCCGCCATCGCAAGGAAAACGGGCTGCCCGCTACCGCACTCGGCTGGGGAGCCTGGGCCCCGGAGACGGGCATGACCGCCCGGCTCTCCGCCGCCGAACAGGAGCGGCTGACCCAGGCCGGCACGCCGCTGATGGCGGTGGAGCACGCGCTGAGCCTGTTCGACCTGGCGCTCACCCGACCTGAGCCGGTGTTGCTCCCGGTGCGGCTGAACCTGGCCGTGCTGCGCGCCCTGCCGGACCTGCCGCCGGTGCTGCACCAGCTCGTCGGCCCGCGCCGCACCGGCCGCAGGGCAGCTCAGGCCACCGCGGACAGCGGGCTGGTCGAGCGGCTGACCCGGCTCACCCCGGTGGAGCGGCACGAGCACCTGGAGGAACTGGTCCGCACCAGGGTCGCCGCGGTGCTCGGCCACGACGGCGCGCACCTGATCGACGCCGACCGGTCCTTCTCCGACCTCGGTTTCGACTCGCTCACCGCGGTCGACCTGCGCAACCAGCTCACCGCCGAGCTCGGCCTGCGCCTGCCGGCCACGCTGGTCTTCGACTACCCGTCGGCCGCCGTGCTCACCCGGCACCTGCTGGCCGAACTGCTCGGCGCGGACGAGCCCGAGGCGCGGGTGCGCACGGCCGCGATCAACGACGAGCCGATCGCGATCGTCGGCATGGGCTGCCGTTTCCCCGGTGGCATCAACTCGCCGGAGGACCTGTGGCGGCTGCTGCAGGCCGGGCGGGACGCCACCTCCGAGTTCCCTGCCGACCGCGGCTGGGACCTGGCCCAGCTCATCGGCCAGCAGGCAGGCGCGGCCGGGGGCTCGGCCACCGGGCGCGGCGGGTTCATGGACGACGTGGCCGGGTTCGACCCGGAGTTCTTCGGCATGAGCCCGCGCGAGGCACTGGCCACCGACGCCCAGCACCGCCTGCTGCTGGAAGTCAGCTGGGAAGCCCTGGAACGAGCTGGGATCGACCCGGCGACCTTGCGCGGCAGCGACACCGGGGTGTTCGCCGGGATCATGTACTCCGACTACGGCAGCATGCTCACCGCCGATGAGTTCGAGGGCTTCCGCGGCAGCGGCAACGCGCCCAGCGTCGCCTCCGGCCGGGTCGCCTACATCCTCGGCCTGGAAGGCCCCGCGGTCACCGTGGACACCGCCTGTTCGTCCTCGCTGGTCGCGCTGCACTGGGCGGCGCAGGCGCTGCGGGCGGGGGAGTGCTCGCTGGTGCTGGCCGGTGGCGCGACCGTGCTGTCCACGCCGGGCGCGTTTGTGGAGTTCACCCGGCAGAACGGCCTCGCGCCGGACGGCCGGTGCAAGTCCTATTCGGACAGTGCGGACGGCGTGGGCTGGTCCGAGGGTGTGGGTATGCTGGTCCTGGAGCGGCTGTCTGACGCGCAGCGCAACGGACACCAGATCCTCGCCGTGGTCAAGGGTTCGGCGATCAACTCCGATGGCGCGTCCAACGGGCTGACCGCGCCGAACGGGCCGTCCCAGCAGCGGGTCATCCGGGCCGCGCTGGCCAGCGCCGGACTGTCCACTTCGGACGTTGACGCGGTGGAGGGTCACGGCACCGGCACCACGCTGGGCGATCCCATTGAGGCGCAGGCGTTGCTGGCCACCTACGGGCAGGACCGGGAGACACCGCTGCTGCTCGGGTCGGTCAAGTCGAACCTGGGCCACACGCAGGCCGCGGCCGGGATCGCCGGTGTGATCAAGATGGTGCAGGCGATCCGGCACGGCGAACTGCCGCGCACGGTGCACCTGGACCAGCCGTCGAGCGAGGTGGACTGGACCGCCGGGCGGATCGAGCTGCTGGCGGAGAACACGGTGTGGCCGGAGGTGGATCGGCCCCGGCGCGCGGCGGTGTCGTCCTTCGGGATCAGCGGCACCAACGCGCACGTGGTGCTGGAAGAGGCCCCGGCGCAGCCTGGCCGGAGCCAGGAAGCGGTTGCCGCACAAGGCTCGCCCGGTGCCGGTGTGGTGCCGTGGGTATTGTCCGCCCGCAGCGAGCCCGCCCTGCGTGCCCAAGCCGCCCGCCTGCTCGCCCACCTGCGCAACGAGCCGGATCCGGCCGACCTCGGCTTCTCCCTGGCCACCGGCCGGTCCGCGTTCCGCCACCGGGCCGCGGTCCTCGCCGACCCGGCCGACCTCACCACCGCCCGCCAGGCGCTGACCGCGCTCGCTGAGGGCCGGACCGATCCCGGGCTCCTGCTCGGCTCGCCCATCGGCGGCCGGACCGCGTTCGTGTTCTCCGGCCAGGGCTCCCAGCGACTCGGCATGGGCCGGGAGCTGCACGCCCGCTATCCGGTGTTCGCCAAGGCCTTCGACGCCGCGCTGGCCGGGTTCGACCCCGGGCTGCGCGCGGTGATGTGGGGCGCGGACGCCGAAGCGCTCAACGGCACCGGGAACACCCAGCCCGCGCTGTTCGCCTTCGAGGTGGCGCTGTTCCGGCTGTTCGAGTCCTGGGGCGTGCGCCCGGACTTCGTGGCCGGTCACTCCATTGGTGAGCTGGCCGCGGCGCACGTCAGCGGCGCGCTGTCGCTGGCCGACGCCTGCACGGTGGTGAGCGCGCGGGCCAAACTGATGGCTGGCCTGCCCACCGGCGGGGTGATGGTCGCGGTGCGGGCCAGCGAGGAGGAGGTGTTGCCGCTGCTGACCGACGAAGTGTCCATCGCCGCGGTCAACGCGCCCGGCTCGCTGGTGCTCTCCGGTGCCGAAGCTGCTGTGCTGGCGGTCGCGGAAACCCTTGCCGCGCAAGGACGGGACACCAAGCAGCTGTCGGTGAGCCACGCGTTCCACTCGCCGCTGATGGAGCCCATGCTGGCCGAGTTCGCCGCGGCCATCGAGGGCATCACGGTCACCGAACCGGCCGTGCCGCTGATCTCCGCGCTCACCGGAACCCGGGTCGGCGCGGCGGAACTGGGCGATCCCGGCTTCTGGACCCGGCACGTGCGGGAGACCGTCCGGTTCGCCGACACCGTTGCCGCACTGCGGGAAGCGGGCACCCAGGTGTTCCTGGAGCTGGGGCCGCGCGCCGGGCTGAAGCCGGCGATGGTGGAGATGCTGGACGAGGCCGAGGTGCTGGCCGCCGCGGCGAAGGACCTGGACGAGGTCGCGGGCTGTCTGAGTGCGCTGTCCGCCCTGCACTGCTGGGGCCGGAGCGTGCGCTGGGCGGAGCTGTTCGCCGGGGCCCGGCTGGTGGAGCTGCCCACGTATCCGTTCCAGCACGAGCGGTTCTGGCCGCAGGTGAGCCAGACCGGCCGGGCGGGCGAGGTGAGCGCGTTCGGGTTGACCGAGTCCGCGCACCCGCTGCTCGGCGCGGTGGCCGAGTTCGCCGACGGGCGGGGCGCGCTGTTCTCCAGCAGGCTCTCGCTGGCCACCCACCCGTGGCTGGCCGATCACGCGGTGTTCGGCCGGGTGTTGTTCCCCGGCACCGGTCTGGCCGAGCTCGCCGGGTGGGCGGGCAGCCGGATCGGCTGCGGCCGGCTGGTCGAGCTGACCCTGTCCGCGCCGCTGCTGCTGCCCGCCGAGGGCGCGGTGCAGGTGCAGGTCCGGGTGGGCGAGGCCGGCCAGTCCGGCGAACGCGAGGTGACCATCCACTCGCGGCCCGAAGGCGCGGAGGAGCCCTGGACGCTCAACGCCGAGGGCACCCTGGACGAGCATCCGTCCGGCCCGGTCACCCTGACCGAGCCCTGGCCGCCCGCCGACGCCGAACGGATCGACCTGACCGGCAGCTACGAAGCCCTCACCGACGCCGGATTTGGCTACGGACCAGCCTTCCGCGGCCTGCGCGCGCTGTGGCAGCGGAAGGACGAGCTGTTCGCCGAGGTCGCGCTGCCCGCCGAGGTGGCCGAGTCGGCGGAGCGGTTCGGGCTGCACCCGGCGTTGCTGGACTCCGCGCTGCACGCGGCGATGGTGGCGGCGGCGGGCACCGGCGAGGCCGCCGTTCCGCACACCTGGGAGGGCGTCACGCTGCACCGCACCGGCGTCGCCGCACTGCGGGTCCGGCTCACCCGGACCGAGGAAGGCCTGGCGCTGCTGGCGGTGGACGCCGACGGCCGGGCAGTGGCCACAGTGGACACTCTGCGGGTGCGGCCGGTGTCGACCGAGCAGCTGGCGGCGGCGGACCGGTCGCAGGACACGCTGTTCCAGCTGGCCTGGTCCCCGGCGACGAGCAACGCGGTGGTCCCGGAATGGGCGGAGGTCGCGGCGCTCGACGAGCTGGAAGCCTTGCCACCACTGGTGTTGCTGCGCTGCGAGCCCTCCGGTGGCGATCTGGCCGCGGCCACCCACGAACGGCTGGCCGGGGTGCTCGCGGTGGCCCAGCAGTGGCTGGCCGAGGACCGGTTCCTCGGCTCCCGCCTGGTGCTGGTGACCCGCCGGGCGGTCGGCCCGGAGCCGGAAGACGTTGCGGGCGCGGCGATCTGGGGCCTGATCCGCTCCGCCCAGCACGAGCACCCGGACCGGTTCGGGCTGCTCGACCTGGACGAGGCCGAGGCCCCGGAGTCCGCGCTGGCGCTGCTGGCGGAGGAGCCGCAGGTGCTCGTCCGCGGCGGTCGCGCGCTGGCGGCCCGGCTGCTGCGGCTGCCGGTCGCGGCGGACACCGAGACCAAGTGGGACCCGGACCGCACGGTGGTGATCACCGGCGGCACCGGCGGCCTCGGCAAGGTCCTGGCCCGGCACCTGGTGGCCAGGCACGGGGTGCGCCGTCTGCTGCTGCTGAGCAGGCGCGGCGCGGCGGCGGACGGCGCGCCCGAGCTGGTCAACGAGCTGGCCGGGCTCGGCGCGGCGGTGGACCTGCGGCCCTGCGACGTCGGCGACCGCGAGTCGGTGGCCGCCGCGCTGGCCACGATCCCCGCCGAACACCCGTTGCAGGCCGTGGTGCACGCCGCGGGTGTGCTGGAGGACCGGGTGCTCACCGGGCTCACCGCGGACTCGCTCACCCCGGTGCTGCGGCCCAAGGCAGACGCGGCCTGGCACCTGCACGAGCTGACCAAGCACCTGGACCTGACCGCGTTTGTGCTGTTCTCCTCGGTCGCCGGGGTCTTCGGCAACGGCGGCCAGGCAAGCTACGCGGCGGCCAACGCGTTCGTCGACGCCCTCGCCCAGCACCGCAGGTGCCAGGGCCTGCCCGCGACCTCGATCGCCTGGGGCCCGTGGTCGCTGGAAGACGGCATGGTCAGCGAGGCGGAGGCGGCGCGGATGCGCAGGCTCGGCGTGCTGCCGCTGTCCGCTGAGGAAGGCATGGCCCTCTTCGACGGGCTGACCGGCGGCCCCGAGGCGGTGCCGGTGCCACTGCGCCTGGACCTGGCCTCGATCCGCTCGGCAGGCCAGATCCCGCCGCTGCTGCGGGGCCTGGTGCGCGATCCGGTCCGCCAGGGCCCGGACCGGGACACCGCGGCGGACTTCCTGGCCCGCCTGGCCGAGGCGCCGGCCGCCCAGCGGCACGAGGTGGTGGTGGACCTGATCCGCGACCAGGCCGCCACCGTGCTCGGCCACGCCGACCCGGCCGCGGTGGGCCGGGACCGGCGGTTCCAGGAGCTCGGCTTCGACTCGCTCACCACGGTCGAGCTGCGCAACCGGCTCGGCACCGCGCTGGGCAGGCGACTGCCGGTCTCGCTGCTGTTCGACCACCCCACCCCGGAGGTGCTCGCCGACTACCTGCTGCCCCTGCTCGCCCCGGCCGAAGCGGACCCGGCCGCCGAACTGCTCCGGCAGCTGGACCGCCTCGGCGCCGACCTCGCCGCGCTCACCGCGGATGAGACCACTCGCCAGCTGCTCAGCGGCAAGCTCGACCTGCTGCTGGCCGGGTTGCGCGGCGGCAAGGCCGAGGAGGAGGTGGACTTCGAGTCGGCCACCGACGAGGAGCTGTTCGACCTGCTGGACAACGAGTGGGAGCGCCCGTGATCTCGTGGACTGGGGCCGCGCCGCGATACCGGCCCCAGTCCACGACCTCGGCACTCAGCCCAGGCCGCGCAGCAGGTGCTCGACCTCGCTCGCCCTGGGATCGTTCAGCTCCTGGAAGGTCTCCAGCGCGTCCGTCCAGGCCCGCCTGGCCGAATCGTGGTGGCCCAAGGCGTTCCGGATGCGTCCGAGCAGCAGCAGGCTTTTGGCGAGGTCGTACCAGGCGCTGAGCGCACGGAACTCCGACCCCGCTGCTTCGGCGCTGTCTGCGGCCTTGGCCAGTTCGCCGAGGCCGAAGTAGGACTGCGCGAGGTTCACCGCGGCGATCCCGCCGTGCAGGTCCTTGCCCAGCGAGCGGAACAGCCGTCGCGCGGACTGGTTGTGCCGCAGGCCTTCCGGGTACCTGCCGACGGCGTTGTAGCCGTCGCCGAGGTTGAGCGAGAAGTCCGCCTCGTCGTTGACCGACCCCGCTTGGCGGGCCAGGGTGAGCGCCTGTTCCAGATATCCGATGGCGGCTTCGGCGTCACCGCTGTTCACCAGGGTGATCCCGATGTTGTTGACCATCATCGCGGTCCGCTCCGGGTCGTTGGCCGCCTGGCTGAGCGCGCCCCGGTACTGCGCGATGGCCTCCGCCCACCTTCCGGCCGCGCGGTAGGCGCCACCGAGGCAGTTGGCCGCGTGGAAAATCGCCAGTGGGTCGCCGATCCGCGCCGCGGCGGCGACCCCGAGCCGTCCCACCTCGATCCAGTCCGCCTTGTGCTGGCGAGCCCGGAAGAAGCCGTGCAACAGCCAGGCGAGTCGCCACACCTCGTCATGCCAGCCCCGCTTGGCCAGCCCGGTCACCAGGGCCAGCAGGCTGCCCCGCTCCGCCTCCAGCCAGTCCAGGGCTTGCGCGCTGCCACCAAAAACCGGCCAGGAGGGATCGCCCGCGGCGGTGTCCACGACCTCGTGGATCCGCGGGCTGAACATCACCAGCTCGCGCGTCCGTCCCACCACGACCAGGTACATCTCGACCAGCCGACGCAGTGCCGCCTCCAGCGTGGCCTCGTCCAGCCGCTCGGCGAGCTCGGTCGCGTACAGCCGCAGGAGGTCGTGCATGCGGTAGCGGTCCGGCAGCGTCCGCTCCACCAGCGAGCTGCTCTCCAGCGCGCGCAGCGGCCCGCGCAACCGCGCGGCGGGCAACCCGGTGAGGCAACTGATGGCGGTCAGGCTGAGATCGGCGCCCGGTGCGAGGCCGAGTGCCGCGAACACCTGCCCGGCCTCGGCGGAGAGCGCCCGGTAGGACCAGGAGAACACCGCGCGCAGGTTGTGGCCCGCGTCGTCGGTGTCGAAGGCGTCCAGCCGGGCCGCCGCGCTGCCCAGCTCCCCTGCCAGCACCGACAACGGCATCCCGGGCGCCGCCGCGGCCCTGGCGGCCACGATGCTCAACGCCAGCGGCAGTCCCCAGCAGGACCGCAGGATGTCGGCGACCGCCTCCGGTTCGGCCGCCAGCCGTTCTTCGCCGAGGTGGCGGCCGAGTAGTTCGCGTGCCTCCTGATCCGCCAGCACGGTCAGGCCGACCTGGACCGCGCCGTGCGCGCTGGTCAGGCCGATCAGCCTGCGGCGGCTGGTGACCAGCACCGCGCAGGTCGGCTCGCCGGGCAGCAGCGGCAGCACCTGCGCGGTGTCGGCGGCGTTGTCCAGCACGATCAGCAGGCGCTTGTCCGCGATCACGCTGCGGTACAGGGTCGCCATGGCGTCGGGCTCGGCCGGGACCATGGCAGGCGCCACCCCGAGCGCGTCCAGGAACCGCCGGAGGGCCGTTGCCGCGGGCATCGGTTCGGCCGAGGGGTCGAAGCCGCGCAGGTCCACGTACAGCTGCCCGTCCGGGAAGCGGTGGGCGTTGCGGTGCGCCCAGTGCAGGGCGAGGCTGGTCTTGCCAATCCCGCCCACCCCACCGATCGCGGAGATCACCACTGTCGACTGTGGACCACCGTCGAGCTGCGCGGCGCTGAGGACGGCGAGCTCCTGGGTGCGGCCGGTGAAGTGCTGGGGTGCGGCCGGGAGCTGACGAGGTGCGGGGTGTGGCCGGGCCCGGGCCGGGGCGGACCCGGTGTCACCGTCACGGAGCTGCTGGTGCAGCCGTCGCAGCGCCGGGCCGGGATCGGCGCCGAGCTCCGCGGCGAGCAGCAGCCGGATCCGCTCGTACTCGCGCAGCGCCGCGCCCTGGCGTCCGTTGCGGTACCTGGCGAGCATGAGCAGCCTCGCCAGCCGCTCGTCCAGCGGATGCGCCGCGGTGAGCCCGGCCAGTTCGAGGTCCAGCCCATCGCACTGTCCACTGTGGAGTTTCAACTCGGCGAGGTCCAGCCGGGCGTCGAACCGTTGACTGGTCAGTGTTTCCCGCAGCTGCGCCGCCCAGGCACCGTCGATGCCCGCGAGGGCCACTCCGGTCCACTGGTCGAGTGCCCTGCTGAGCAGGGTGGCCCGTTGCTCGTCGGGCGCGGCACCGACGTCGGCCAGCAGGTCCTGGAACCGGTGCAGGTCCACGGTTTCCGGGTCGGCGGTCAGCAGGTAGCCGCCGGCGCGCTGCGTGATGGCGACCCCGTCGACGCCGGCCAGCGCGCTGCGCAGCCGGGACACGTAGCTGTAGAGCGTGTCGCGAGGGCGACCCGGCTGCTGCTCGCCCCACACCCGGTCAGCCAGGGTGTCCAGCCGGACCACCTGGTTCAGGTCGGCGAGCAGCGCCGCGAGCACACAGCGCTGCCGCTGATGCCTGATCTCCAGCACGGCATCGCCGTCGAGCACCTGGAGCTCGCCCAGCAGTCGGAACCGCACCGGCACCCGTGCCCCCACCCCAGTCGCGAACCCACCTGCCCGTTGCTCCAGATGCTAATGAGCGTGTGCAAGATCCGTACAAGGTTCGGGCCAGCCCGCCCGGTTAGACATGGCTCGACTCGAAGTCCCGGACGAAGGCGAGAAGAAGATGCGACGCTTGGCGAAGATGGCGGTGGGCGCGGCGCTCATCGTCGGCGGTCTGGCCGGGTTCACGCCGGGGGCGGTTGCGGCCGAGCCGCTGGCCCCGCCGCTGTGCGGGGTGAACCGCTATGTGATGAGCTACAACCCGCCCATCGTCGGCTGGTCCGCCTACAACTGCGCGGACATCGGCTACACGGTGGAGATGTACCGGGCCGGTGGCGGGTCGGAACGGCACTGCGTGCGGGCGCACAGCTGGATCAACTTCCCGGCCGCGTTGTTCTCCGGTGGCCGGTTCGTCAACCCCTGCTACTAGGTCGCTGAGCACGGCGGATTCGTCAGGGGGCGAATCCGCCGTCGCCCGCGCGCCGGCCTGACCGATACTGTGCCGGTGGAATTCTTCTGCTACCACCGCGATCGTCCCGGCTCGCTGGCCCTGCGCCAGGAACTGCTGGAGCAGCACCTGTCGTACATGGACCGGTACGCCGCGGAGATGATCGCCCGCGGCCCCACCATGCTCGACGGGATCCCCACCGGCAGCGTGCACGTCCTCGACCTGCCGGACCCCGCCGCGGCCCGTGCCTTCGCCTTCGACGAGCCCGGCTACCAGGCCGGGGCGTACCGGGACGTGCTGCTGCGGCGGTGGCGCAACGCGCTGGGCCGCACCATGTGGGACTTCCCCGGCGGTCGCACCGGCGGCAACCGGTACCTGGTGCTCGGGCTGGGCGCGGGGGAGCCGGTGGACCTCGCCGTGCCAGCGGACCGGGAGCAGTTGATCGCGTACGGGCCGCTGCTCGCCGATGACGGGGACCGGTGGCTGGGCACGGCGGCGCTGGTCAGGGCGGAGGACCCGGCGGCGGCGCGCGCGGTGCTCTCCGTCGAGCGGTATGCCGACGTGGAGGTGCACAACTGGCAGTTCGGCGGCCGCCAGCCAAGTCAGTGAGACCTCGCGCGCGCCATCTCGGTCCACTCCACGTCCGGCGTGAGGGTGGCGCGCAGGGCGTCCAGGTCACCGGCGGCGGAGGCGAGGTACTGGCGGCGCACCACGTCGGCCAGCGCCGTGGAGGTGGCGAAGTCGGTGCTCATGTCGTTGCGCCCCAGGTCATTTCGCCCTTGGCGACCTTTGCGCCGAGCTGGGCGGCGATCAGCATGCCGTAGTCGGGGTAGCGCTTGATGAGCGCGTCGGTCAGCGCGGCGCCGTCTGCCGCCTTGCCGAGCTCCTCCTCGAAGGCGATGAGGTAGTCGCGGGTGGCGGTGATGGCGGAGGCGTCGGCGGGGGTGCCGGGCAGGCGGTGGCCGGGCACGACCAGCTCCGGGTCGAGGGCGGCCATCTCGGCCAGCAGCGCGATCCAGGCGGCGCGGAGCTCCTGGGTCGCGGTGTCGGCCACCCAGACGTGCTGCTGCTGGAACAGCAGGAGGCCGCCGAGGACGGCGCGCTGCTCGGCCTGCCACAGGTAGTGCCGGTCGGGCAGCTCGGCCGTGCCGCCCTTGAGCTGGAAGAGGTGGCCTTCCAGGGTGAGGTCGCCGGTCAGTGGCTCCAGGTCCACCAGGCGGGTCGGCAGGTTCGGGCCGAGATCGGCCCACGCGAGGAGCTTGCCCTGGTAGGAGTGCTTGATGTGCTCGATCACCGGCGGGGTCGCGACGAACCGCGCGGCCGGGAAGGCGTCGGCGATGACCTCGGCGTGCTCAAGGGAAACTCCTCAGTGTCCGAAGTGGACGGTCAGGAAGCGTGGGCTGGGTTCAGGGCCGGTCAGCGCGCTGATCCGGCGTTGGCGCCCTGGACATAACCGAACTCGCGGATCGGCACCCGGCGCGCGCCGGTGAACAGGCCGCTGGAGACCACCTCGACCGGCAACTCCGGGTGGCGGGCGGCGACCTCGAAGACGAGCCTCATCAGAACCCCGGGATCGTGTCGCGCCCGTCCGCTGCGAGCGGCTCACCCTCCACAACTTACCTGACTAGTCAGGTATTCCCGGCTCGTCAGCCGGATCTAAGGGTTTCCCGGGGGCATCAACCCAAGACTGGCGAGGCTGGTGCCACGGGAAGGGTCGAAGCCATATGCCGGACGACAGCAAGCTCGTCGACTACCTCAAGTGGGTAACCGCAGACCTGCACGAGACCCGGCGACGGCTGGAGGAGCTGGAGAGCGGGCGGCAGGAGCCGGTGGCCATCGTGGGGATGGCCTGCCGGTTCCCCGGCGGGGTGTCCTCGCCGGAGGAGCTGTGGGGAGTGCTCGCCGAGGGCGCGGACGTGATGTCGCCGTTCCCCACCGACCGCGGCTGGGACCTGCGGGTGCTCAGCGGGGACGGGGAGGGCCACAGCGCCACCGAGGTCGGCGGGTTCCTGCGTGACGTGGCCGACTTCGACGCCTCCTTCTTCGGCATCTCGCCCCGGGAGGCGCTGGCGATGGACCCGCAGCAGCGGCTGCTGCTGGAGACCGCCTGGGAGACCTTCGAGCGGGCCGGGCTGGACCCGCACGCGTTGCGCGGCAGCAAGACCGGCGTGTTCGTGGGCACCAACGGGCAGGACTACTCCGAGCTGGTGCTGCGCAGCGGCGAGGACGTGGCCGGGCACGCCGGGACCGGGCTGGCCGCCAGTGTGGTGTCCGGGCGGATCGCCTACGTCTTCGGGCTGGAAGGCCCCGCGGTCACCATCGACACCGCCTGCTCCTCCTCGCTGGTGGCGCTGCACTCGGCGGCGCAGGCCGTGCGGTCCGGGGAGTGTTCGCTGGCGCTGGCCGGTGGGGTGACCGTGATGTCCACCGCGATGGGCTTCGCCGGGTTCACCCGGCAGGGCGGGCTGGCGCCGGACGGGCTGTGCAAGGCCTTCGCCGAGGGCGCGGACGGCACCGGCTGGTCCGAGGGCGTCGGCCTGCTGCTGGTGGAGACGCTGGCCGACGCGCGGCGCAACGGGCACCAGATCTTGGCTCTGGTGCGCGGTTCCGCGGTGAACTCCGATGGCGCGTCCAACGGACTGACCGCGCCGAACGGGCCGTCCCAGCAGCGGGTCATCCGGGCCGCGCTGGCCTCGGCCGGGCTCACCCCCGCCGACGTGGACGCGGTGGAGGCGCACGGCACCGGCACCAAGCTGGGCGACCCGATCGAGGCGGAGGCGCTGCTGGCCGCCTACGGTCAGGAGCGGGAAACGCCGCTGTGGCTGGGTTCGGTGAAGTCCAACCTCGGGCACACCCAGGCCGCCGCCGGGGTCGCCGGGATCATCAAGATGGTCATGGCGATGCGGCACGGCGTGCTGCCGCAGACCCTGCACGTGGACCGGCCGTCCCCGCACATCGACTGGACCGCGGGCCAGGTCCGGCTGCTGACCGAGCAGACCCCGTGGCCGGATGCCGGACGACCGCGCCGCGCCGGGGTTTCTTCCTTTGGCATCAGCGGAACCAACGCGCACATCGTGCTGGAGCAAGGCCCGGCTGAAGAAGCAGCGGAAGAGCAGCCGCGCGAGGTGCCGGCCACGGTGCCCTGGGTGCTGTCCGGGCGCAGCCAGAAAGCCTTGCGGGCACAGGCAGAACGGCTGCTCGACCACCCCGGTGAGCCGGTCGACATCGGCTACTCGCTGGCCGCCACCCGCAGCCGGTTCGAGTACCGCGCGGTCGTGGTCGGCGCCGCGGAAGAACTCGCCGACGGCCTGCGCGCGATCACCGAGGAGACGCCGAATCCCGCTGTGGTCACCGGATCCGCGGGCAAGCCCGGCCGGATCGCCTTCGTCTTTCCAGGGCAGGGCGCGCAGTGGATCGGCATGGGTGGCGCGCTGCTGGACGAGTCGCCGGTGTTCGCCGAGCGGATCGCCGAGTGCGCGGCGGCGCTGGCCCCGCACGTGGACTGGTCGCTGACCGAGGTGCTGCGCGGACAAGGCCCCGAGGGCACGCTGGAGCGGGTCGATGTGGTGCAGCCGGCCTCCTTCGCGGTCATGGTCGCGCTGGCCGCGGTCTGGCAGCAGCACGGGGTGCGGCCGGACGCGGTGCTCGGGCACTCCCAGGGCGAGCTGGCCGCCTCGGTCATCGCGGGCGCGCTCGACCTGGCCACCGCGGCGAAGATCGTCGCCTTGCGCAGCGCGGCCATCGCGCGGCGGCTGTCCGGACTGGGCGCCATGGCCGCGATCCCGTTGCCCGCCAACGAGGTTCGCCAGATGGTCGGCGAGGGCGTGCAGGTGGCCGCGGTCAACGGGCCGCGCTCGGTGGTGGTCTCCGGCGAGGTCGACGCGGTGCAGGCGCTGGTGGACTCCCTCAACGCCAAGGAAATCAAGGCCAAGCGCATCCCGGTGGACTACGCCTCGCACTCCGCCCAGGTGGAGACCATCCGCGAAGAGCTGCTCGCCGACCTGAAGGACGTCACCCCCGCCGCGCCGGAGATCCCGCTGTTCTCCCCGGCCACCGGCGACTGGGTGCGCGGCGCGGACTTCACCGCCGAGCACTGGTTCCGCAACCTGCGCGACGAGGTCCGGTTCGACCCCGCGATCCGGCAGTTGCTGGCCGAGGGCTTCCGCACCTTCGTCGAGATCAGCGCGCACCCGGTGCTCGCGCACGCGGTGGCCGAGATCGGCGAGGACACCGGCGAAGCGGTGATTACCCTGGCCACCCTGCGCCGCGAGGACGGCGGCAGGCGGCGGCTGCTCACCGCGCTGGCCGAGGCGCACGTGCGCGGCCTGGCCGTGGACTGGACCCCGGCCCTGCCCGGCGGCAGGCGGATCTCCTTGCCCACCTACGCCTTCCAGCGCGAGCGGCACTGGCCGCGACCGGGCAGCACCGCGGTGGACGTGACCGCCGCCGGACTCGGCCGCGCCGACCACCCGTGGCTGGACGCGGTGGTCGAGCACGCCGACAGCGAGCAGGTGGTGTGCGTTGGCCGGATCTCGCTGGCCGCGCACCCGTGGCTGGCCGACCACGTGGCCGGTGGGCTGATTCTCTTCCCCGGCACGGGTTTCCTGGAACTGGCGGTGCGCGGGGGAGACCTGGTGGGCTGCCCCGCGGTGGAGGAGCTGAACCTCGCGGTCCCGCTGGTGCTCGCCGCCAACGGCACCACCACCGTGCAGCTCGTCATCGGCGCTCCCGACGACACCGGCAGGCGCGAGCTCGGCGTGTACTCCCGGCCGGCCGATCAGGAGGACGCGAGCTGGACCCAGCACGCCACCGGTGTGCTCGGCCCGCGACCGGTCGCCGAACCCGAGTCAACCCCGGACTGGCCGCCCGCCGGGGCGCAACCCGTTGACCTGCAAGGGTTCTACGCCAACCGCGAGTTCGGCCCGGCCTTCCAGGGCCTGCGCGCGGTGTGGCTCGGCGAGGGCGAGGTCTTCGCCGAGGTCGAGCTGCCCGGAGCCGAGGAAGAAGCCGGTTCCTTCGGCGTGCACCCCGCGCTGCTGGACGCCGCGCTGCACCCGATCTCCTTCGTGCTCAACCCCGAAGCCGGCAGCATGCTGTTGCCCTTCACCTGGGCCGAGGCCACCCTGCACGCCGCGGGCGCCTCGCACCTGCGGGTGCGACTGGCCGAGACCGGACCGGACACGGTCACCCTGTCGGCCACCGACGTCACCGGCGCGGCCGTGCTCACCGTCGGTTCACTGGCCCTGCGCTCGGTCGGGGCCGCCGCGGCCGCCCCGGTGGCCAGGGACGAGCAGGCCTCGCTGTTCCGCCTGGACTGGACCCCGCACACCGGCGACCTGCGGCCCACCTCCGGCGCCCGCTGGGCGATCGTGGGCGGCGACGTCTTCGGCCTCGCCTCGGCCATCGACCTGATCGGCGGCCGGGCCACCAGCTACGTCAGCTCCATCGCCGAGCTCGCCGCGGGCGGGGACACCACCGTGCCGGACGTGCTCGTGGTGCAGCTGGCCGGTGGCGCCGACCCGGTGGCCGCCGCGCACGAGCTGACCGCGCACACCCTGGAGATCATCCAGCAGCTCACCGGCGACGCCGCGCTGGCCCGCGCCAGGGTGCTGTTCGTGACCTGCGGCGCGGTCTCCGGCGGCCCGGAGGACCCGGTCACCGACCTGGGCGCGGCCGCCGTGCACGGCCTGGTGCGCTCCGCCCAGTCCGAGCACCCCGGCCGGTTCCTGCTCGCCGACCTGGACACCGAGGACAGCTCCACCACCACGGTGCCCGCGCTGCCCGGCCTGCTCGACGGCGGCGAGACCCAGGTGCTGGTCCGCGACGGCGCGGTCCGCCTCGGCCGCCTGGCCACCCTGGCCTCCGGCCCCGGCCTGCTGCCCCCGGCCGGCCCCTGGCGACTGGACACCGCCAGCCCCGGCAGCCTGGACGCGCTCACCCTGATTCCCAGCCCTGAAGCCGAACGCGAGCTGACCGGGCGCGAGGTCCGGGTCCGCGTGCGCGCCGCGGGCGTCAACTTCAGCGACGTGCTCAAGGCCCTCGGCACCTACCCCGGCGAGCCGGAACCGCTCGGTGCGGAGGTCGCGGGCGTGGTCACCGAGACCGGCCCCGAGGTCAACGGCCTGCGCGTCGGCGACCGGGTCTTCGGCGTGGTCCGCGGCGGCTTCGGCCCCCAGGTGGTCGCCGACGAACGCCTGCTCACCCCGGCCCCGGTGGAGTGGACCGACGAGGTCGCGGCCGCCGTGCCGATCGCCTTCCTCACCGCCTACCACTGCCTGGCCGAGGTGGCCGGGCTGCGCGCGGGCCAGTCGGTGCTGGTGCACGCGGGCACCGGCGGCGTGGGCATGGCCGCCATCCAGCTCGCCCGGCTGCTCGGCGCGGAGGTCTTCGCCACCGCGAGCCCGGGCAAGCACGCCCTGCTGCGCGAGCTCGGCGTGGCCGCGGACCACCTCGCCTCCTCCAGGGACACCGCCTTCGCCGCCGCGTTCGGCGCGGTCACCGGCGGCCGCGGCGTGGACGTGGTGCTCAACTCCCTCACCGGCGAGTTCGCCGACGCCTCCCTGCGACTGCTCGCCGACGG
The DNA here is from genome assembly GCF_023897065.1 of Crossiella sp. SN42. Lineage (GTDB taxonomy): Bacteria > Actinomycetota > Actinomycetes > Mycobacteriales > Pseudonocardiaceae > Crossiella. Next base: position 151,446 of record NZ_JAMHIV010000005.1, on the reverse strand, counting down.
CGGCCGGTTCGTGGAGCTGGGCAAGACCGACATCCGCACCGCCGACACCCTCGACGGCGCCTGGTACCGCGCGGTCGACCTGGGCACCCTCGACCCGGCCGAGATCCAGCGCCTGCTCGGCGAACTGCTGGCCAAGTTCGCCGCGGGCGAGCTGCGGCCGCTGCCGGTCACCCGCTGGGACGTCCGCCGCGCCAGGGACGCCTTCCGGCACGTCAGCCTCGCCCGGCACACCGGCAAGGTGGTGCTCACCCTGCCCCGCGGCCTCGACCCCGAGGGCACCGTGCTGATCACCGGCGGCACCGGCACCCTCGGCGCCGCGCTCAGCAAGCACCTGGTCACCGAGTACGGCGCCCGCCGCCTGCTGCTGCTCAGCCGCCGCGGCCCGGACGCCCCCGGCGCGGCGCAGCTGCGTCAGGAGCTCACCGAAGCGGGGGCCGAGGTCGAGCTGGTCGCCGCGGACCTCACCGACCGGGACGCACTGGCCACCGTGCTGGCCGCGATCCCGGCCGCGCACCCGCTGACCGCCGTGGTGCACACCGCGGGCGTGCTCGACGACGGCGTGATCACCAAGCTCGACCGGCAGCGGCTGCGCACCGTGCTGCGGCCCAAGGTGGACGCCGCCTGGCACCTGCACGAGCTCACCCGCGAGCACCCGCTGACCGCGTTCACGCTGTTCTCCTCGGTCGCCGGGGTCACCGGCAGCCCAGGCCAGGCCAACTACGCCGCGGCCAACGTCTTCCTGGACACCCTGGCCGCGCACCGCCGCGACCTCGGCCTGCCCGGCAGCTCGCTGGCCTGGACCCTGTGGGCCGAGCGCAGCGAGCTCACCGGCAGGCTGGACGAGGGCCAGGTCCGCCGGATCGACTCCGCCGGCCTGCCCGAGATCACCACCGAACAGGGCCTGGCCATGTTCGACACCGCGGCAGGCTCGGACGAACCGCTGGTCATCCCGATCAAGGTCGGCAGGCGCGCGGCCGGCCAGGGCGCGGTGGTCCCGGCCCTGCTGCGCGGCATCGTGCAGGGCGGCCGCCGCTCGGCCGCCGCCGGTGGCGCGGTGGTCACCTCCGGGCTGCGGGAGAAGTTCCGCGGCCTCGGCGCCACCGAGCAGGAGGAGCTGGTGCGCGAGCTGGTCCTCACCCACGCCGCCGCGCTGCTCGGCCACCACGACCGCGGCGCGCTGGACCCCGAGCGCGGCTTCCTGGAGTCCGGCTTCGACTCGCTGATCGCGGTGGAGCTGCGCAACAAGCTGGCCGACGCCACCGGACTGCGACTGGCCTCTACGGTCGTCTTCGATACCAAGACCCCCGCCGCGCTGGCCCAGCGGCTGCGCGCGGAGCTGGCCGACTCGGTGGCCGCGGGCAGCGCGCCCGCGCAGGCCGGCGGCGCGGGCGGCGGCGAGACGGTGGAACGGCTCTTCGCCGACGCCATCCACAGCGGCAACGCCCAGGGCGGGCTCACCCTGCTCAAGGCGGTCGCCGCGCTGCGCCCCGGCTTCGACAGCCCGGCCGAGCTGACCACACTGTCCCCGGCCACCCTGCTCGCCGACGGCCCCGAGTCGCCCACGATCATCTGCATCAGCTCCCCGGTGATCACCGGCGGCGTGCACCAGTACGCCCGGATCGCCGCGCACTTCCGCGGCCGCCGCCGGGTGGTCGCCCTGCCGCTGATGGGCTTCGCCGAGGACGAGCCACTGCCCGCCGACGGTGACACCGCGATCCGCACCGTGGCCGAGAGCGTCCTGGAAGCCAGCGAGGGCCAGCCGTTCCTGCTGCTGGGCCACTCCTCCGGCGGTTCGATCGCACTCGGCGCGGCCGGGGTGCTGGAACAGGTGTGGGGCATCAAGCCCGAGGGCGTGGCCATGCTGGACACCCTCAGCGTGCGCAACGACGGCAGCGACACCGGCGGCATGGGCGGGATGACCCAGTTCTACCTGGACAAGATCGGCTCCTCGGCGATCCCGCTGAGCGCCGCCCGGCTCTCCGCCATGGCGCACTGGTTCAGCAAGCTGGCCGGGGCGGACCTGCTGGAGTCCACCGTGCCGAGCCTGCTGCTGCGCTGCACCAGGGACATGGACGGCAACCTCGCGGAACTGCCGCCGACGCAGGTGCCCGCGGACGTGGTGCGCACGATCGACGCGGACCACTTCTCGCTGGCCAAGGAGGACTCCGGGAAGGTCGCCGAGCTGGTCGAGGAGTGGCTGGGCTCGCTGAACTGAGGCGGCGAGGCGGATCAGACAGCTACGGCCTGGCCCGCGAAGTTCCGCGGGCCAGGCCGTAGGCGTGGCAGTGGGCTACCAGGTCACCGGCATCGAGTGCACGCCGAAGAGCACCCCGTCGTACTTGAACGGCAGCTCCGCGGGCGGCACCGCCAGCTTCAGCCCGGGGATCCGCTCGAACAGCGTCCGGTACGCGATGTCCATCTCCACCCGCACCAGGTTCTGCCCCAGGCACTGGTGCACGCCGTAGCCGAAGGCCACGTGCTGCTTGGCCCCCCGCTCCGGGTCGAACCTGCTGGGGCAGTCGAACATCGACTCGTCGTGGTTGGCCGCGGCCACCAGCGGCATGATGCCCTCGCCCGCCTTGATCAGCTGCCCGCCGATCTCCAGGTCCGCCACCGCCACCCGCAGCGCCACCAGGTCGGCCACCGAGTGCAGCCGCAGCGTCTCGTCGACCACCCGCTCGTCGCCGATCCACTCCGGGTTCACCAGCAGGGTCAGCACGCCGAGGGCGATGTTGTTCGCCGTGGTCTCGTGCCCGGCGATCAGCAGCAGCATGCCCACCCCCGGCAGCTCCTCGGGGGTCAGCGTGCCCGCGGCCAGCAACCTGCTCATCAGATCGTCGCCCGGCCACTTCTGCTTGATCTTGATCAGCCTGCTGACGTAGCGCAGCAGCGCGGTGCCCGCGGCCTCCCGCTCCTGGTCGGTGGAGGCCAGGCTGACCAGCACCTGGGTCCTGGACTCGAAGAACTCGTGGTCGGCATACGGCACACCAAGCAGCGCGGAGATGACCAGCGACGGGATCGGCAGCGCGAAGTCCGCCACCAGGTCGGCCTTGTCACCCCTGGCCAGCATGGCGTCGATCCGGCCGTCCACGATCTGCTGGATCGCCGGTCGCCACTCGCGCATCCGGCGTACGGTGAACTCCGGCATCAGCGCCTTGCGGAACCGGTTGTGCTCCGGCGGGTCGTAGCCGACGAACCAGCCGGGCACCTCGTCCGAGCGCGGCACGCCGCCGGTGCGGCCGAAGCTGGGGAAGCCCTCCCTGGTCGGGTCCGAGCTGACCCTGGGGTCGGTGAGGATCGCGCGCACCTCCTCGTGCCTGGTCACCAGCCACACCTGCTGGCCGGTGGGCAGGCTGGTGCGGACCAGGCCGGGGAGCTCGCGGAAGCGGGCGTAGTCCGCCGGTGGGAACGGCGCACCGGCGAGCCGCCGGGGGAACTCCACGACCGGGCACCGGGCCGGTTCGTCTGCCGGCATAGGTCCTCCTTGACTGCTGGGCGAGCCCGTCGCGGGCCGTGCGGCCACCATGGCCCGCCCAGGGCAGGAAAACGCCCAGAGGTGCGCCCCGCGCCGCGGTTCCGGCCACTGGGAACGATGGACGTTCAGACCGCTACGCCAGAGCTAGGATTCCGCCATGAGCGGGGGCGTTGAGCTGGTCGGGCGGGACCACGAGCTGGACCTGCTGGTCGAGATCGCGGACAAGGCGCGGGCCGGCACCGGTCAGGCGGTCCTGCTGCGCGGCCCGGCCGGGATCGGCAAGACCAGCCTGCTGCACGCCGCGCTGTCCCGGATCGCGCCGCTGGCCGCGCGCAGCCTGTCCGCGCGCTGCCGGGAGTCCGGCGGCGGGCCCTACGCCGCGGTGCGCGAGCTGTTCGAGCCGTTGCGGCTGACCGAGGACGGCGGCGCGGGACGCCTGCTCGACGGCAGCGCCCGGCACGCGCTGCCCGCGGTCGACCCCGACCTGCCCGACCCGACCCTGCACAGCAACGCCTACGCGGTGCTGCACGGCCTGCACTGGCTCACCGTCAGCCTGACCGCGGACGGACTGCTGGTGCTGGCCGTGGACGACGTGCAGTGGTGCGACGAGCCCTCGCTGCGCTGGCTGGCCTTCCTGCTGCGCCGCGCCGAGGACCTGCCGCTGCTGCTGGTGCTCACCCAGCGCACCGGCCGGGACGCCCCGGCCGCCGAGGTCTTCGACGAGATCGCCGGACTGCCGCTGTGCCACCCGATGGACCTGCCCGCGCTCAGCGCCCAGCCGGTGGCCGAGCTGCTGACCAAGGTGCTCGGCGGGCGGCCGGACGATGAGTTCGCCGCGCACTGCGCCCAGCTCACCGGCGGCAACCCGCTGCTGCTGAACCGGATCATGGCCCGGCTCAACGACTACGACGGCGACCGCACCGACCTCGCGGTGCTGGCCGACCTCGGCCGCGAGGTGGTCGCCCGCTCGGTGCTGGACCGGCTGCCCGAGCAGATCCTCGCGGTGGCCCGCGCCATCGCGGTGCTGCCCGGCGAACAGGTCGAGCTGCTGGCCGCGCTGGCCGGGGCGCACCAGCGCACCACCACCGCGGCCATCGCCGAGCTGCGCCGCCGCGACCTGATCACCGCCGATGACTGCGGCGCCCGCCCGGAGTTCGCGCACGACACCATCCGGCAGACCGTGCTCACCGGCACCCCGCCCGCCGAGCTGGACCAGCTGCGCGAACGCGCGGCCACCCTGCTCAACGACGCCGGCCGCCCGGCGGAGGAGGTGGCGGTGCTGCTGGCGCTGCTGCCCGGCACGCCGGAGCCGTGGATGGCCGACGTGCTGCGCGAGGCCGCCGGGTACGCCGAGCACCGGGGCGCGCCGAGGGTGGCGGCCGGCTACCTGGAGCGGGTGCTCGCGGTGGCGGACTCCGACGTGGCGGTGCTCTGCCAGGCGGCCAGGGTGCTCGCCATGATCCAGCCCGGCACCGCGCTGGCCCACCTGGAACGCGCGCTGGCGCTGGTGGCCGATCCGCGCGCCAGGGTGCCGATCGTGTTGCAGTACACCATCACCTCGCTGCGCGCGCAGAACTCGGTGCGGGCCTTCGCGCTGGCCGGTGAGGCCCTGGCGGCGCTGGAGGCGGTCATCGGCCCGGAACCCGACGGCGGCGACCGGGCGCTGCTGGCGGTGGTGGAGGCCTCCCTGCTGGCCGCGGGCATCGACGAGAAGGCCAACCTGGCCGCCCTCGGCGACCGCTTCGAGCACCGGCCGGTCCCGGCGGGGGACACCACCGAGGAGCGGCAGCTGCTGGCCGGGCTGGCCCTGCTCGGCATGGTGCGCGCCCGCCCCGCCGCCGAGGCCGCCGAACAGGCCAGGGCCGCGCTCAAGATCAACGAGGTGGAGGCGGGCGGCTGGACCATCCTGGGCTCCATCTACACCCTCTACCTGGCCGATGACACCGAGGCCATGCCCGCCACCCTGGACACCCTGGTCGAGCACATGCAGTCCGCGGGCGCGGCCTGGACCTACTGCATGGTGACCAGCCTGCGCGCCATCGTCCGGCACTGGAACGGCGACCTGGTGGAGGCGCTGGCCGACGCCCAGTCCTGCTACGAGCTGGTGGTGCAGGAGAACTGGGCGGGCGGGATGGTGATGCCGCAGATCGCCTTCGCCGTGGTGCTCACCGACCTGGGCGAGGCCGAGCGCGCGCAGGAGGTGCTGGACCAGATCCACCGGCCCCGCTTCGAGGCCTTCACCCTGGAGTACCACTACTACCTGATGGCCAGGGCCCGCACGCACGAGGCGCTGGGGGAGACCGAGCAGGCGCTGGAAGTGTTGCGGCACTGCGGCGCCAGCCTGCGCGACGGCCACGTGGACAACCCGGTGCTGGCCCCCTGGTGGTACGACGCGGCCTGCCTGCTCGCCGAGCTGGGCCGCCTGGAGGAGGCCCGCCTGATCGCCGGGCACGGCGCGGAGCTGGCCCAGCGCTGGGGCACGCCAAGGGCTTTGGGCATGGCGCTGACCGCCCGCGGCGCGGCCACCCCCGGCCCGCAGGGCGTGCGCCTGCTGACCGAGGCGGTGCGGGTGCTGGCCGCCTCCCCGGCCAAGTTCGAGCACGCCAAGGCCGAGTACCTGCTCGGCAAGGCGCTGCTGCGCGAAGGCGACCCGGAGGCCGCCCGCAAGCGCCTGCGCAGCTCCCTCGATCGCTCGGTGCTGCTGCGGCACCGCCGCCAGGTCTCACTGTCCTCGGCCGCGCTGCTGGAGGCGGGCGGGCGGCTGCGCCGGGGCACCGACTCACCCGCGGACAGCCTCACCGGCAGCGAACGCCGGGTCGCCGCCCGCGCCGCCAAGGGCGAGACCAACCGGGAGATCGCCGAGTCGCTGTTCCTCACCGTGCGCACCGTGGAGCTGCACCTGACCAGCGCCTACCGCAAGCTCGGCGTGCGCGGCCGCGCCGAGCTCGCGGCCGCACTGGCCAACCAGCTCTCCTAGAGGGAACGGCTCAGCGTGTGCTCGCTGGCCATGTGCGAGAGCTTCTCCGGGTTGCGCACCGCGTAGAGCCCGGTGATCCGGCCGTCCTCGATGCGCACCGCGACCACGGTGTCCAGCTCGCCGCCCCGCTGCACCACCAGCGCCGGGTGGCCGTTGACCTGGGTGGGCCGGAACGAGATCGGCCCGGCCGTCCGCCCGAGCCCGCCGATGAGCAGCCGGGCCACCTTGTCCGCGCCCACGATCGGCCGTGGCACGGCCTGCTTGATGCCGCCGCCGTCGCCCAGCAGCACCACCTCCGGCGCCAGGATGTCCAGCAGGCCCTGGAGATCACCGGTCTCGGTCGCCCGCTGGAAGGCCGCCAGCGCCGAACGCGTCTCCGCCGCCGACACCACCTCGCGCGGTCGCCGCGCCGCCACGTGCGCCCGCGCCCGGTGCGCGATCTGACGGACCGCGGCCGGGGTCTTGTCCACCGCCTCGGCGATCTCCTCGTACGGCAGGTCGAACACCTCGCGCAGCACGAACACCGCCCGCTCGGTCGGGGCCAGGGTCTCCAGCACCAGCAGCACCGCCATCGACACGCTGTCGGCCAGCTCCACGTCCTCGGCCACATCCGGCGCGGTGAGCAGCGGCTCGGGCAGCCAGGGGCCGACGTAGGACTCCTTGCGGCGGCCCAGCACGCGCAGCCGGGCCAGCGCCTGGCGGGTGGTGATCCGGACCAGGTAGGCCCGCTGCTCCCGGATCTCGGCCAGGTCCACACCGGCCCAGCGCAGCCAGGTCTCCTGCAGCACGTCCTCGGCGTCGGCGGCCGAGCCGAGCATCTCGTAGGCGATGGTGAACAGCAGGTTCCGATGGGCGAGGAACACCTCGGTCGCGCGGTCCGGGCGGTCGTCCACGGGGCGGCTCCTAGTCAGTCGGCTGGGTCACCCACCAGATGTCCCTGACCGCCATTCTGTGACAGCACCCCGCTGTGTCGCTCGTCACCGGGCCCGGCTGTCACAGGATCGGCGCGGCAGGCATCTCGTGTTCGTCCAACCCAGACGCACGAGTGAGGACAAGACAGTGGAAGCTCGCCTCAACCTGTTCACCAACGAGCTCGGCCTCAAGTTCGGCAAGCGCTTCGCCGGCACGGCCGCGCTGATCCAGCAGTCGTCGCTGCCCAAGGCCACCCAGGAGCTGGCGGCCTTGCGCGCCAGCCAGATCAACGGCTGCGCCTTCTGCATCGACATGCACACCAAGGACGCGGCCGCCGCGGGCGAGACCGCGGTCCGGCTGCACCTGGTCGCCGCCTGGCGCGAGGCCACCGTGTTCACCGAGGCCGAACGCGCCGCACTGGCCCTGACCGAGGAGGGCACCCGCCTGGCCGACGCACACGAAGGTGTGTCGGATGAGACCTGGGCCCAGGTGCAAGCGCACTACGACGAGGAGCAGATCGCCGCGCTGGTCTGCCTGATCGGCCTGATCAACGCGGCGAACCGGATGAACATCATCGTGCGCAACCCGGCCGGTTCGTACGAGCCGGGCACGTTCGAGGCCATGGTGCACTGAACGACAGCGGCAGGGGGCGGCACCGGCCGCCCCCGCCGATTCAGTGCAGGACCTTCAGCCCGATCACACAGCCGACGATCCCCAGCAGCAGCAACACTTTCACCACCGACACCGCCTCCGAGCCGGTCCACATGCCGTAGGCCACCGTGAGCGAGGCCCCGATGCCCACCCACACCGCGTAGGCGGTCCCGGTGGGCAGTTCCCGCATCGCGTAGGCCAGTCCGGCCATGCTGGCGACCAGGCTGACCGCGAACACCACGGTCGGCGTCAGCTTCGCGAAACCGGCGGACTTGCCCAGCGCGGTGGCCCACACCGCTTCCAGCACACCGGAGACAACAAGGACGAGCCACGACATGACGCACTCCCAGAGCGCCGTCTTGTCGCTGGCCGGGTACGGCACCCGCTCGTCCGGGGTCCTCCATCGGAGGCGCCAAGACCATTTTCGCACACCCTCCGCACACACCGCCGCACGCCGGGAAAAGCGCGAACAGGCGGGCGTGCGCGGAGGGCGCTACGGTCGCCCGGAAAGCGGTCCTGTTTTCCCGGAAAGGGCTTCCCCCTATGAGAATCGGTCGTTTCCTGGCCGCGTCCGCGCTCGTCCTCGGCTCCGCCGCGGGCGCCGTCGCGGCCGCGCCCTCCGCGAGCGCCGCGCCGTGCGGTTTCTACGTCGGCGACGGCAACACGGCCATGTACAACCACTGCGGCCGGGGCTCGATCACCATCCGGGTGCGCTGGCTGGGCGCGTTCACCGACACGCGGTGCGTCGGCCCCGGCATCACCAGGCTGGACAACCCGAACGACCCTGGCGACAAGTTCATCTCCAACGCCTGGTACCTCCGCGACGGTTGCTGACCGGTCACCGAACTCGTTCACCCGCCGGTCTTCCCGGCCCGCGGGTGAACGATCGCGCGCCCGGCGGCCACAACCGGCAGGCGAGCAGCGCGCCACCCCCGGCCAGCGCCGCCAGCGCGCCCAGCGTCGCGGGCAGTCCCGCCACCGCGCCGAGCAGCCCGGCGAGCAGGTAGGCGGCCAGCCAGGCCGCGTGGCTGGCGGTGAACTGGGCGGCGAAGAGCATCGGCCAGTCCGCGGCCTGCCCGGACCGGCGGAGCAGCCGGCCGGCAGGGGTCTGCACCGCCGCGCCGCCGAAACCCAGTGCGGGCCAGGACATCAGCAGCACCGCCCACCAGGCGTCCCGGTCCAGCAGGGCCAGCGCGAGCCCGGTCGCCAGCAGCACCCCGGCCAGCCCGGCCGCGCCAGTGATCATCAGGGCGCGGTCGCTGAACCTGTTGAGCAGCAAGGGGATCAGCACCGCGGCCAGGATCGAGCCCGCCCCGTACGCGGCCAGTGCCAGCGCCACCGCCGAGTCCGGCATACCCAGCTCGCCGCGCACCAGGACCACCGTGTTGACCAGCACCATGGCGCCGGCGGCCGCGGCGGCGAGGTTGAGCGCGAGCAGTGCGCGCAGGCGGGGCGTGGCCAGGTAGACGCGCAGTCCCCGCCTCGCCCGCTCGAACGCTCCGCCCGGCTCCGCCACCGGTCCGGGCAGCGCCACGCCGAGCACCAGCAGCGCCGAGGCCAGGAAACCCAGCGCGGTGCCCAGGAACAGCTGACCGGGACTGAGCACCGTCAGCAGCACCGCGGCCAGCACCGGGCTGAGCAGGCTCTCCAGCTCATAGGCCAAGCGGGACAACGACAACGCCCGCGTGTAGTCCTGCTCGCCGGGCAGGATCGTGGGGATGGTGGCCTGGAAGGTCGGGGTGAACGCGGCCGAGGCGGCCTGCAGCACCACGATCAGCGCGTAGACCTGCCACACCGCGTCCACCCACGGCAACGCCAGCGCCACCACGGCCCGCAGCAGGTCCGTCGACACCAGGAACGCCCGCCGGGGCAACCGGGCCGCCAGCGCGGTGACCATCGGCGCGAGCAGCACGTAGGCGCACATCTTGATCGCCAGCGCGGTGCCCAGCACCGCCCCGGCCCGTTCCCCGCCGAGCCGGTAGGCCAGCAGCCCCAGCGCGACCGTGGCCAGCCCGGTGCCCAGCAGCGCCAGCACCTGGGCGGTGAACAGGCGCCGGTAGGCCCGGTTGCGCAGCACGATCAGCACACCACGCAAGGTATATGCCCAAGGTGGTATGCGACTACGGTGCAACAGCCGCGACGGTGCAACGGCGACACCGAGGCAACGACGACAGGGGTGCAACGGCGACAGGGGTGCAACGGCACAGTGCTGGCAACAGCTACTCGCGCGCGGTCGCCGGGTGGTCCAGTTGCCTGGCCAGCCGCAGCCAGGCTTCGGCGGTCTGCCTGGCCAGTTCGGCCACCACCGGCGCGCAGTGCGCGGGCACGCTGCCCGCGATGCTCGTCGGGTCGACGGCCTGGGCGTCCAGCCAGCGCAACAGGTTCCGCCCCGACTCGGTGAAGCGCAACGCCGGATCCTGCCGCAGGTTCTGCCGGATCCCCGCGGTGCGCGGCTGCCGGAACAGCCGCTGCCCAGCCCCCGCTGCGCCCAGCCCGGCTCCTGCTCCGCCCGGCCCAGCCCCCGCTGCGCCCGGCCCGGCTCCTGCTTTGCGCCGTCCGGTTTCCGTTTCCCCCTGCGCGGCCGGGCGTTCGCGCGGCGCGGGCACCGGGTCCTCGCCGCGCCGCAGCCGGTTGCGCACGTCCAGCACCGTCGACGGCGAGATGCCCACCGCCTTGGCCACCGCGCGCAGCGAGATCTCCGGGTTCTCCATCAGCAACCGACCCGCCGCCAGCCGGCCCCGCACCGCGCTCACCGGCCGGGCCCGCCCGTCCTGGCCGATCCTGACCTCCGACCGGGGAGCCGCCGCCGACCGCCGCCGGACCTTGCCGATGGTCTTGCCGGACACCCCCACGACCGCCCCGATGGCCCGGTCCGACCAGCTCGGGTACCAGGCGATGATCCGGGTGGCCGCGGCGATCCGGTCAGCCGTCGAGAGCGACCGGCCGTGCTCGAGGTTGAGCCGCACCGCGAGCACGAAGGACTCACGCTCGTCACCCTCGAAGAACCGCACCGCGATCGTCTCGTCCCCGCGCCGCCGCGCCGCCAGCAGCCGGTGGACCCCGTCCACCACCCGCATGGTCGCCCGGCGCACCACGATGGGCGGCAACGGTTCCGCCGACTCCGCGAGCAGCCGCACGCGCGCGAAGTCCGTGCCGTCCCGCCGCAGGGCCGCCCCGGCGTGCAGGGCGTGCGGCGGCACCGGCACCACCGCCGAAAGTGCTTGGTGGTAAAGCAAACCGACCCCCAGTGTCGTCTTGCGTCGATCAAGGACCTTACGGAGCGGGCCTGGACAGATCCTGTTGCGATCCTGGCGGCCACCTGGCGGCGGGCTTTCGGCCTTTGCGCAGCTCATCGATAGTTCAGGTGATACATGTATGGCCCGAAATTCGAGCTGCGACCGGAACTTGCGCGCCAGGGGTTGACCCCGCCCCTGGGTCAAGCTGAATCCTGGCCGCATGGCAAACAAGATCACTTCCAGCACGCGGCTGGCGCTGGCCGTCGCGCTGCTGGCCGGGGCGGCCACGCCCGCGATGGCCGCGGACAGCCCGGCCGCGACGGGACCGGATCGCCCGGAGTTGCGCAAGGCCATCCAGGAAGTCGTGGCCTACGGCTTCGCCGGGGTGCAGCTGCGCGTGCAGGACCAGCACGGCACCTGGACCGGCAGCGCCGGGGTGCGCAAGCTGGGCGAGACCGCGAAGCCCAGGACGGATGGGCGGTTCCGGATCGGCAGCAACACCAAGACCTTCGTGGCGACCCTGGTGCTGCAACTGGTGGACGCGGGCACGATCGAGCTGGACCGCCCAGCCGCGGACTACCTCCCGGAGCTCGGGCTGGACCGGCAGATCACGGTGCGGATGCTGTTGCAGCAGACCACCGGGTTGCTGGACTTCACCGGCGATTTCGACGCCGACGGCAAGTACGTGCAGGGAATTCCCTGGCAGGGCAAGGAATGGGTGGCCAACCGGTTCCGCACCTATCCGCCGGGGGAGCTGGCGCGGCTGGCCCTGTCCCAGCGCCTGAAGTTCGTGCCGGGGACGGCGTGGAGCTACTCCAACACCAACTACCTGCTGGCCGCGCTGCTGGTCGAGAAGGTCACCGGCCACTCCTACGGGGAGGAGATGCGCGCGCGGCTCCTGGCACCGCTCGGACTCACGGGCACCGAGGTGCCGGGCGCCCGCATCGGGATCTCCGGGCCGCACGCCCACGGCTACTACCGCTACCAGGACGCCGAGCAGCGGTGGCAGGTGGTCGACGTGACCCGCCAGAACCCCTCCTGGATCCACGCCGGCGGCGAGATGATCTCCACCACCGAGGATCTGCGCAAGTTCTTCACCGCGTTGCAGCGCGGCGAGATCCTCTCCGCCCCGCTGCTGGCCGAGATGCGCAAGCCACACCCGGAGAGCCCTGGCTACGGCCTCGGCTTGTTCGTGCAGGACGGCAAGTCCGGGTCGCCGTTCCCGCCGCCGCGGTGCGCGGTCACGGTGTTCACCCACAACGGCGGCGTCAAGGGCTACGGGGCGCTGATGTACAGCACACCCGACGGCAAGACGGTGCTGACCGCCTCGGTGACCTCAGGGAACGCCGCGATCGACGAGGCACAGGCCTTCCGCAAGGCCCAGCAGCGGCTTGTCGACGAGGTGTTCTGCGGCGGGCGGACGGGTTGACCTTGACCTGAGGTCAGGCCGCACACTCGCGGCATGACACCCCCGACTTCGGCCGCCGCCCGCGGCGTCACGATCGGCCAGGCGGCGGCCTTCGCCGGAGTCACCGTGAAGACCGTGCGGCACTACCACCAGCACGGGCTGCTCGCCGAACCACGCCGGGACAGCTCCGGCTACCGGCGGTACGGCTCGGCCGACCTGCTGCGGCTGGTCCAGGTCAGGACCCTGGCCGCGGCCGGTGTGCCGCTGGCCGAGGTCGCTCCGCTGCTGGCGGCCGACGCCGAGGACTTCGCCACCGCGCTCACCGAGGTCGAGCGGCAGCTCACCGACCGGATCGCCGACCTGATCGCCCGGCGCGACATGCTGCGCCAACTCGCCGACGGTGACCGGGTCCTGCTGCCCGGCCGCGCGCTGGCCGTCCTGGACCGCTTCGCCGCGCTCGGCTTCGGCGCCGGCTACGTGGCCGACCAACGAGAAGCCATGGTGCTGGCCAGGGTCCTGGCGCCGGAGTTCCTGGACGCCTTCCTGACCCAGCTCGAACACCGGCTCGACGACCCCGGGTACGTCGAGCTGGCCAGGCGGGGCTGGCAGGCCCGGTCCTGGGATCCGGACGATCCGCGGGTCGAGGAGCTGGCCTCGGCCATGGCCGACAACCTGCTGGCCAACCGCGAACTGCTGGCGCTGCCGACCGGGTTCCAGGCCCGATCCGACGCCGCCACCCGGTACGGGCTGATCAACCACCACCGGGAAGAGGACCACGGACCGACCTCGACCCGGCTGACCGCGCTGGTCGAGGCGAAGCTCCGCGCGGCCGGTCTCGACATCCCGCACCAATGAGTACTTCCGCGCCACCGGCCTGAGAAGATCGGCCGGTGAGCGCTGCGGAGATCCCCTACACCACCGGTCTGCACGAGCTCGCCCCCGGCGTGCACGCCTGGCTGGCCCCCGACGGCAGCTGGGGCCTGAGCAACGCGGGCCTGGTCAGCGGCGACGGCGAGTCACTGCTCATCGACACCCTCTACGACCTCAACCTGACCCGCACCATGCTGGCCGCGATGGCCCCGATCACCGCGGCGCACCCGATCACGCACGCGCTCAACACCCACGCCAACGGCGACCACTGCTACGGCAACGAATGCCTCGACCCGTCGGTGACCATCCACGCCGTCACCGAGACCGCGCACGAGATGGAGCACGAGGCCCCGCCGGAGGTGATGGCCGCGCTGCTGTCCCCGCCCGCGGCCGAGGCGCTGGGGCCGGTGCTGGCCGGGTGGCTGCGGCGGGCGTTCGGGGCCTACGAGTTCACCGACATCACCCAGCGGACGCCGGATGAGACCTTCGACGAGCAACGGACGCTGACCATCGGCGGGCGGCTGGTCGAGCTGCGCAACCTCGGCCCGGCGCACACCGGCGGGGACGCGGTGGCCTGGGTGCCGGACGCGGGCGTGCTGTTCACCGGGGACCTGCTGTTCATCGGTGGCGCGCCGATCATGTGGGAGGGCCCGGTGGACAACTGGCTGCGGGCCTGTGACGAGATGATCGCGCTCTCACCGGAGCTGATCGTGCCCGGTCACGGCCCGGTGACCGACTGCGACGGGGTCCGCGCGGTGCAGGGTTACTGGCGGCATCTCCGGGAGCAGGCGCGTCAGTGGCACGCCAAGGGGCTGTCCTGGATGGAGGCGGCGCTGGCGGTGGACCTGGGGGAGTACGCGGAGCTGGGGGAGTCCGAGCGGGTCGCGCCGAACATGTACCAGCTGTACCGCGAGCTGGATCCGGACTTGTCCACTGTGGAACCGCTCGGGATGCTGGCCGCGATGGCCCAGTGGGACGCGGCACGGGGCAGCAGAGGATCCAACGCCACTCCGCCAGACGGCGCGAACGGATAGGGTTTGCGGACGGAAGACGCCGTGCCCGGTGTGGGCGGCGCCTGGTTGTGGAATTGGGATGGACATGACGCCGACCACCGCGGGCAACCCGCGACCCGATCTGCTGGGCGGGCGATACCGCCTCGGTGAGCTGATCGGACGAGGCGGCATGGGCGCGGTCTGGGCCGCCAACGACGAGGTGCTGCACCGCGACGTGGCGATCAAGGAGGTGCTCGCGCCGAACTGGGCCAGCGAGGAGGAACAGGCCTCGCTGTGCGAGCGCACCCAGCGGGAGGCGCGCGCCGCGGCCCGGATCAGCCACCCCAACGTGGTCACCGTCTTCGACGTGGTCACCGAGGACGGCCGTCCGTGGATCGTGATGGAGAAGGTCGAGGCCAGGGCGCTGTCCAAGGTCATCGACGAGGACGGCGCGCTGTCCCCGCGCCGGGCCGCCATGGTCGGCGAGCAGATCCTGGGCGCGCTGCGGGCCGCGCACGAGCACGGCATCCTGCACCGCGACGTCAAACCCGGCAACGTGCTGGTCTGCCCGGACGACCGGGCCGTGCTCACCGACTTCGGCATCGCCTCGGTGGACGGCGACTCCTCGCTTACCGTCTCCGGCGTGCTGGTCGGCGCCCCCGGCTACATCGCCCCGGAACGCGCCCGCGGCCTGCCCTTCGGCCCGGCCTCCGACCTGTGGGCGCTGGCCGCCACCCTGTACGCCGCGGTGGAGGGCAAGGCCCCGTTCGACCGCACCGGCGTGCTGCCCACGCTGACCGCGGTGCTCACCGAGGAACCCGACCCGATGGTCCTGGCCGGGCCGCTGGCCCCGGTGCTGGAGGCCATGCTGCGCAAGGAACCCGGCGACCGGCTCAGCGCCCAGGAGTTCGAGGACTCGCTGCGGCTGATCGCGCAGAGCCCGGACGCCGAGGTGGACGCCACCGTCGCGGTGGTCACCGCCAAGGTCAGCCGCGCCGACCCGACCCGCACCGAGATCCCCCGGCTGCTGCCGGTCGCGGCGGCCGGAATCCCGTGGTGGCAACGCAAACGCGGCCGGGCGGCCCTGGTCGCCGGCGGCGTGCTGCTGGCAGGCGGCGCGGTCGCGGCCGCGCTGCTGCTGATCCCGCCGCCCAGCGACACCCCCACCAGTCCGACCAACCCGGCAGGCGAGGTGCCGGTGAACGCGCCGCAGGACACCACCAGCTCCACCAGCCGGACCACCAACCCGCGCCAGCCCGTCGGGTCCAGCCAGGTGACCAGCAGTCCCAGCGCGACCACCGGCGAGTCCACCAGCACCGCGCCGAGCTCCAGCGCGCCGCCGTCGAGCAGCGCCCCGCCCAGCAGCGCGCCGCCGAGCAGCTCCAAGACCACGACCACCACCACGACGACCACCACCACGACCAACCCGCCGGTGACCAACGCGACCTCCGCGCCGCCCGGTGGCGGGGGTGGTGGGGGAGCCTGAGACGGCGCCGGGTTATCCTTCGGAGGGGTGACAGCATCCAGAAAGTCGCCTGAACTGGCCGGACCCGTCGCAAGCGGGTCCGTTCTCATTTCCGGGGCCAACCTCGTCGACGTGGCCACCGGCACGGTCGAGACCAGCCAAGACGTGCTGGTCCTCGGCGACCGGATCACCGAGGTCGGCCGGCTCGACCCACCGCCGGGCGCCACCGTCCTCGACGGACGCGGCCGCTACCTCATCCCCGGCCTGTGGGACATGCACACCCACGGCTTCGACGCCGATTACCTGCCCGGCTTCCTGACCAACGGCGTCACCGGCGTCCGGCAGATGGGCGGCGCCCCGGTGCACGCCGAGTGGCGGCAGCGGCTGCGCACCGGTGAGCTGTTCGGCCCCCGGATGGTCTTCGGCAGCCGCATCATCGACGGCCCGCGCCCCAGCCGGCCGGGTTCGATCGCGGTCAGCACCCCGGAGCAGGCCCGCGCCGCGGTGGCCGAATGCGCGGAGGCCGACTTCCTCAAGGTGTACTCCCAGCTGCCCCGCGCGGCCTACTTCGCGCTGCTGGCCGAGGCGGAGCGGGCGGGTCTCGACGTCGCCGGGCACGTGCCCTTCGAGGTCTCCGCGCGGGAAGCCGCCGCCCAGCGCAGCATCGAACACCTGGACGGCCTGCTGGTCGCCACCTCCCGCGAGCGCGACGAGCTGTCCTTCGCCGGTCTGGACCCGGCCGACCCACAGGCCATGTTCGAGCGCCTCAACGACCTCACCCACCGCGCTGCGGCCACCCCGGACCCGGCGCGACTGGACGGGTTGCTGGCGGTCTTCCTGGCCAACGGCACCTGGCACGTGCCCACCCTGGCCGTGCACCAGGCCAAGGCGACCATGGGCACCGACCGGTTCTCCCTGGCCGGTTACCTGCCGCGGATCGAGCCGATGCTGCGCCAGGGCTGGTCCCAGGCCGCCACCTGGCCAACCGACCAGCCGAAGGAGCAGCGGCTGTTCGACCGCTACCGCGAGTTCACCGCCGCCCTGCACCGTGCGGGCGTCCCGCTGCTGGCCGGCAGCGACACCTTCGTCCCCGGTTTCAGCCTGCACGACGAGCTGGCCCTGCTGACCACCGCCGGACTCAGCCCAGCCGACGCGCTGCGCACCGCCACCGTCAACCCGGCCCGCTTCCTGGGCGTCGAGGACCGCTTCGGTGCGATCGCCCCAGGCAGGGTCGCCGACCTGGTGCTGCTGGCAGGTGATCCGCTGACCGACATCGCCAACACCCGCCGAATCGCCGCGGTGGTGTTCGGCGGAACCGTGCTCAGCTCGCCAGCAGCTCCGGCAGCCGCTCAGGCGCTCCCGCCAGCAGCGCGCTGACCACCGCGATCCGGGCCTGGGCCGCGCGCAGGGTGCCGGTGAGCACCGCGCCGGCCCTGGTCAGCTCGGTGGCCGAGGTGTAGATCGGCAGCACCGGACCCGCCGCGGTCCGCGAGGTCACCGCGACCAGCACCCCAGCCGCGGTGGCCTCCCGGACCGCCTCGACCACTTCCGCGTTCACATTGCCCGACCCCGCCCCGACCAGCACGATCCCCCGCGCCCCCGCCGCCAGCGAGGCCCGCAGCAACACCGCGTCCCCATCGGTGTGATGAGTCAGGACATCCACCCTGGGCGACCGCCCTGAAACCGGCGCGGGCAACGGCGCGGGCCGGTGCCTGGGCGCGTCAAGCAGCACCTCACCCCCGACGATGTGCCCAACCGGGGCAGCGCTGGGATCGCGATAGGCATCCGGCTCCAGCGTGTGGTGCTTGACCGTGCCCCGCGCGGAGTGGATCTTGCCGCCAAACGCGATCAACACCCCGTGCCCCCGGGCCTGCCGAGCCACGGCGAAGGCGTCCGCGAGGTTGCCCGGCGCGTCCGAACCCGGGTCGCCGAGCGGCCGCTGCGAACCGGTGAAGACCACCGGCCGGGGGTCGTCGTGGTGCAGGTCGAGCAGGAAGGCGGTCTCCTCCATGGTGTCCGTGCCGTGCGTGACCACGATCCCGACGACCTGCGGATCGGCCAGCGTGGCCCGGACCTGGTGGAGCAGGTCGAGCTGCTGGGCCAGGGTCAGCGCGGAGCTGTCCACGGTGCACAGGTCCACCACGTCAACCGGCACCGGCGCCGCCCCGGTCAACACACCCAGCCCCGCCCCACCGGGCGCCGCCACACCCAGCCCAGCCGCCTCCGCCCCGGCCCCGCGACCCAGCCCAGCCCCGCCCGCCATCGCCGCGGCCAGCACCTCCCGCCCCGCCAACCCCGCCGCGAGCCCCGCCTCGGTCGGCATGCTGGAAATGGTGCCCCCGGTCGCGATCACCACAAGCCTGCCCATCGCCCACCTCCCGAAACGAACGATCGCGCGAACGTTCGCCCAAGCACAACAGATCAACACCCGCAGGTCAATGCCCGCCGGTCAGCACCCGCCAGTCAATGCCGCGCCCGCGGACGGCTCAGCGGACCGGGGCGTAGGTGAGGCCGCCGTCGACGATCAGGTCAGTGCCCGCGACGTAACCCGCCGCGTCCGAGGCGAGGAAGGCCACCGCGTCCGCGACCTGCTCGGGCAAGCCCAGCTCGCCCAGCGGCACCTCGCGGCGGCAGGCCTCCCGGGCCGCCGCGTCCGGGATGGCCTCGGTCATCATGTCGGTGCGGATGTAGCCGGGGCTGACCGAGTTGACCCTGATCCCGCGCGGAGCCAGCTCGACGGTGAGGGTCCGGGTCAGGTTGGTCACCGCGGCCTTGGTCGCCGCGTACACCGAGGCCCCGGCCAGGCCCCGGTACTGGGTCCAGGAGGCGTTCAGCACGATCGAGCCGCCCCGCTCCAGCAGTGGCAGCGCCTTGGTGACGGTGAAGAACAGGCCCTTGAGGTTGATCCCCACCAGCCGGTCGAACTCGGCCTCGGTCAGCTCGGCCGCCGGCTTGAACACCGCCGTACCGGCGTTGGCGAAGACCACGTCCAGCCGCCCCAGCTCGCCGTCGATCCGGCGGTACAGCTCGTCCAGCTCGGCCGTCTTGGCCACGTCGGCGGGCACGGTCAGCACCCGCTCGCCCAGCTCCTCGGCGACCGTGGTCAGCAGTTCGGCGCGGCGGCCGGTGAGCACCACGGTGGCGCCCTCGGCGTGCAGCAGCCGGGCGGTGGCCAGGCCCATCCCGCTCGCCCCGCCGGTGATCAGGGCGACCTTGTTCGTGAATCGGTTCATGGCGCTGATCCTGCGGCCGCCGGTCAAGATCAACCAGTGTCGCTTTATCCGGGTGTCGACAGCACCTGGCTGAGGCGGTCCGCGGTGGGCGTGCCGGGGGTCGGCAGGTGCAGCAGCAGCCGGTTGCCGGGCTGGTCGGGCACGGTGAGCACGGTGTAGTCGAAGCTCAGCTCGCCGACCTCGGGATGGACCAGCTGTTTGGTGCCGCTGCTGCGTTCCCGCACCTCGTGCCGCGCCCACAGCCCGGCGAACTCCGGGGACACGCTGGAGAGGTCCGCGGCAAGTTCGGCGAAGTGCTCGTCCCCGGGGTAGCGGGCGGACTGGGCGCGGAAGTTGGCCACCATGTCCGCGGCCACGGTGTGCCAGTCCGCCCAGCGGAACCGGCAGTCGGCCTGGGTGAAGAAGGTGACCAGGCAGTTGTGCGCGTGGCCCAGGTCGTAACCGAAGACCCGCCGCGCCGCGGTGTTGAGCGCCAGGAAGTTCCAGTGCCGGTCCATCAGGTAGGCCGGGTTCGGCAGCCAGCCGTCCAGCAGTCGCTGCTGTTCCGGGTCCACCGCGACCGCGCCGGTGGCCTCCGGCGGGTTCAGCCCGGCCAGCCGGTACAGGTGCGCGCGCTCCGGCTCGGCCAGCCGCAAGGCCCTGGCCACCGCGTCCAGCACCTCGCCGGAGACGGTGATGTCCCGGCCCTGCTCCAGCCAGGTGTACCAGCTGATCCCGACCCCGGCGAGCACCGCGACCTCCTCCCGCCGCAACCCTGGCGTGCGGCGGCGCGCGGTCTCCGGCAGGCCGACCTGGGCCGGGGTGAGCCGGGCGCGGCGGCTGCGCAGGAAGTCCCGCAGCTCGGCCCGCCGGTCCCGGAGCGTGGTGCCGTCCATGCCGGTGAGCCTAGGGCGTGTGTCCGCCCGCGCCGAAGGTGCGGCGGTAGGCCGAGGGCGTGGTGCGCAGGGCCCGGCGGAAGTGCTGGCGCAGCAGCGCGCCGGTGGCGAAGCCGGTGCGTTCGGCGATGCGGTCGACGGTCAGGTCGGTGGTCTCCAGCAGCCCGCGGGCGGTGGCCAGGCGCTGCTGGTTGAGCCAGCGCAGCGGGGTCAGCCCGACCTGCCGGGTGAACTGCCTGCCGAAGGTGCGCGGGCTCATCGCCGCGCGCTGGGCGAGCTGCCGCAGGGTCAGCGGCTCGTGCAGCCTGGTCATCGCCCACTCCAGCACCGGGGCCAGGCCCGCGGGTGCCGAGGGGGTCGCCGGGGCCGGGATGTACTGGGTCTGGTCGCCCTCCCGGTGCGGGGCGACGACCATGCGCCGCCCGACCTCGGCGGCGACGGCCGCGCCGAAGTCCTGCCGCACGATGTGCAGGCACAGGTCGATCCCGGCCGCGGTGCCGCCACTGGTGAGGATGTCGCCGTCGTCGAGGTAGAGCGCGGTCTCGTCCACCCCGACCTCCGGGTGCGCCCGCCGCAGCGCGTCGGCGTGCAGCCAGTGGGTGGTCACCGTGCGGCCGGTCAGCAGTCCCGCCTCGGCCAGCACGAACGCGCCCGAGCACACCGCGGCGATCCGCGCCCCCCGGCGGTGCGCCCGACGCAGCGCGTCCAGCAACTGCGGCGACGCCTGGGAGGACATGCCGGCGGCCACCACCACGAGGTCGGCGGACTCCAGCGCGGTGAGCTCCTCGGTGGCCTCCACCAGCAGCCCCTCCGGCGTGCGCCGGGACCCGGCCCGGTCCTGGCACAGGGCCAGGTCGTACCAGCGCGGGGTCAGGTCCAGCCGGTCGCAGCCGAACACCTCGCACGGCACGGCCAGCTCGAACAACGGGACGCCACCCAGCAGCGGCACCACCACACGCACACGCTCCCCCGCGGTGACCGGCATGGCGTGAATGTATCGAGAGTCGCGGTGCGAGCACGCTGATCGCACGAGGTCCGGCCGCACCCTCGCCTGATCGGCCTGAGCCTGGCGCGGACGCCGCGGACCACTAGGCTGTTCGGGGCGGGCTAGGAGGTGCGTGTGGCGCGGGCGACCCTGCGGGCAGTGGCCGAGGCCACCGGTCTGCACATCTCCACCGTGGCGCGGGTGCTCAACGGCACCGCCCAGGTCACCGCGGACACCGAGGCCAGGGTGCGGGCCGCGGCCGAGCGGCTCGGCTACATCCGCAACGAGTACGCCGCCAGCCTGCGCACCCAGCGCACCCGCATCCTCGGCGTGCTGGTGCCCACCCTCACCGACTACGTGCTGGCCGCGATCTACGAGGGCATCCAGGAAGCCGCGCTGGAGGCCGGTTACCGGACCTTCGTGACCAACACGCACGACTCGGCCGAGCAGCACGAGTCCGCGCTGGCCGCGCTGCTGTCCTCCCGGGTGGACGGGCTGATCGTGGGCGACGCGCGGCTGGACGGGGCCGGGCTGGACCGGCTGGTGCGCGACGACTCGCCGTTCGTGCTGGTCAGCCGCCGCTGCGCGGAGCACCCCTCGGTGACCTGCGATGACCAGGCCGGTGGCGGGCTGGCCGCGCGGCACCTGCTGGCGCGCGGGCACACCGCGATCGCGGTGCTGGCCGGCCAGCCCTACGCGAGCACCTGCGCCGACCGCACCACCGGTTTCCGCCGCGCCTGCGCCGAGGCCGGGCACCCGGTGCCCGCGGAGCTGGTGGCGCACAGCGGGTACGACTCGGCTGGCGGCTACGCGGCGATGGACCGGGTGCTGCGCGCCGGGCTGCCGGTGACCGCGGCCTTCGCGGTCAACGACGAGGCCGCCATCGGCGCGATGGGCGCGCTGCGCGACCACGGCCGCCGCATCGGCGAGGACTTCGCGCTGGTCGGCTTCAACGACATCCCGATGGTCTCCGCGCTGACCGTGCCGCTGACCACCGTGCGCTCGCCGATGCGGGAGATGGGCCGCACCGCGGTGGCCCGGCTGCTGGACCGGCTCGACGGCCGCGCGGCCGAGCCGGTCCGGCTGACCCCCGAGCTGGTGGTGCGCGACTCCAGCCCGGCCCCGTCCTGATCCGCCCTGTCGAACCACCGGCGAGGGGAACCCTGTGAGCACTGACCGCACCGTCGTCGACACCGCCGCGGGCACCGTCCGCGGGCTGGACCTCGACGGCGTGCTGGCCTGGCGTGGCCTGCCCTACGCCGAACCGCCGCTGGGCGAGCTGCGGCACCGCCCGCCGCAGCCGGTGCGGCCGTGGACCGGGGTGCGCGGCGCCCGCCGGTTCGCCGCCCGCGCCATGCAGCCGGTGCTGCCCGCGATGCCCGCCCCGGTGCCGGTGCCCACCCCGGCCGCGATGGACGAGCCCAGCCGGATCAGCGAGAACTGCCTGTACCTCAACGTGTGCGCGCCGGTGGCGCCCGGCCCGCACCCGGTGCTGGTGTGGGTGCACGGCGGGGGGTACGTGGTCGGCGCGGGGCCCGAGCACGTCGGCGACGGCGACACCTTCGCCCGCCGGGACAACCTGGTCGTGGTCACCCTGAACTACCGGCTGGGCGCCTTCGGCTTCCTCAACCTCGGCGAGACCCACCCGCACGCGGCCAACGGCGGGCTGCTGGACCAGATCGCCGCGCTGCGCTGGGTGCGGGACAACATCGCCTCCTTCGGCGGCGACCCGGCCCGGGTCACCATCGCGGGCAACTCCGCGGGCGCGAAGAGCGTGGCCAACCTGATGGCCGCGCCCGCCGCGGCCGGGCTCTTCCACGGGGTGATCTCGCAGAGCGGCGGCGGGGACCACGTGGCCGCCGAGGAGGTCAGCGCCGCGCTGGCGGCCCGGCTGCTGGCGCTGCTGGACGTGCGGCCGAACCGGCTCAGCCAGGTGCCTGCCGCCGAGCTGCTGGCCGCGCAGACCGAGCTGAGCCCGTTCGGGCGCGGCATGTGGGTGTGGCGGCCGACCGTGGACGGCGCGGTGCTGCCCGAGGTGCCGGTGCGCAGGGTGGCCGACGGGTCCGCGGCCGGGGTGCCGCTGCTGGCCGGCAGCAACCTGGAGGAGTCCGCGCTGTACCTGGCCATGGACCCGTGGGCGGGGGACCGGGCGCCGCGGGTGCTGGCCGCCGCCTTCGGCGAGACCGGCGCGCAGGAGGTGCTCTCGGCCTATCGGGCCAACCGGCCGGCCGCGAGCACCAGGGAGGTCAACGCGGCGGTGATGACCGACGAGCGCTACGGGGTGCCCACGGTGCGCCTGCTGGACGCGCAGAGCAGGCACGCGCCGGCGTGGCGCTACCGCTTCGACGCGGCCGCGCCCTGGCTCTCGCCGATGCTGGCGGCCGGGCACGGCACCGAGCTGCCGTACGTGTGGGCGCACGGCGCGGACCGGCGGGGCAGCCCGCTCAGCGCCGATCCGGTGGCCGCCGAGCTGTCCGCGGAGATGCACCGGCGCTGGGCCGCCTTCGCGCGCACCGGGTCGCCGCAACTGCCGGATCAGCCGGAATGGCCCCGCTACACCGAGACCGAGCGGGAAACCTGGATCTTCGGCACCGAGCGCCGGGCGGTGGCCGACCCCGGCGCGGCCGAGCGGAAGGTGTGGGACGGGCGCACCTGGGCCTCGGGCACCTGGTTCGAATAGCGGGTATACGCGCGCTGGCGCACGGCGACTTGAGTTGTCGCCGTGCGCTGTGCAGGGTGCAGCGCGGTCAGTCCCGGGTCACCAAGGCCACGTCCACTTCGGGCACTTCTGCCAGGCGAAGTGATATGTGGTGTTGATGGCCCCATCGGTGGAGTCCATCGCCATGAAGCTGGTCGTGGTCGCGGGATTGGAGGTGCCCTTGTCCACGCGCAGCTCGGTATTGATGTTGAAGTTGCGCTTTTCGCCACAGGGGGCGTAGACCAGGGAGGCCACATCGACCTTGTCGGTGGCCTGCCAGTTGTCGTCGAACGGCCCGTTGTAGTTGTGGTTGATAAAGGCCGTCGGTGACATTCCCTGGAAGTAGTAGTTGGCACGCTCGATGCCCTTGGCGCCCGCGGCGAGGTTGGCGTACCCGCGGTAGTCCGCCTGCGCGATCGCGTAGGTGAACCCGGACGGCACGTTGACCCGCATGTTGAGCTGGCAGTTCTTCCGCATGTCGGTCGGCTTGGCGCCGACGCCGACCTGCGCCAGGTACTCGCTGTAGGTGACGGTGAACGCAGTGTTGTCCTGGGAGACGGCCACCGCGGCCGTGCCGAGCGGGCAGCCCGAGCCGTTCACCGTGAGCAGATCGATGGTGATTTTCGCGGTGGGCGGAGGCACGGACTCGTCGGCAAATGCCGCAGGGGTAAACGACGTTAATAACGCAAATGTCGCGCCGACAGCGGCCATCATACGGAACATAGGGGTCCTTCCCAATGCTACGCTATATGTGGGAGAGCATCTGGGATAGGCTAGCGTAAATGTTTATGGGTATCGGCCGCTAAATGGCTGAACTCCATAGGTGGGATGTTCACCGGTTTTCGGTATAAATTTGGTAAACACTATGCATGTACACGGAAACGCATTTTCTGCGCGCAGCGGAGGATCAATGGATTACATCGGTGGCGGAGCCGTAACGGTAGCTCCGCCCACCCGACTTCGGCAAGGCTCTTTACTTGATCAGCTGGCGGTCTTGCGCTTGCCCAGCCCGGCGAGCAGGCAGGCCACGCCGATGACGCCGATCGCGTAGCGCGACCACATCGGCAGGTCGATCAGCGCGGTGAGGCCGAGATTGCCACCCCAGAGCACCGGCGCCAGCGCGCCGCCAAAGCCCTGGAAGATCAGCAGGGCACCCAGCACGATCATGACTTCCCCCAAGAGACGTTGTTCCAATGCGATCGCATGGTAACGATCGCCGGGAGCACAGGGCAAACTGACCCCATGCGGGACGGATACGTGCAGTGGCTGACCATCCCCACCCGGTGGGGCGACAACGACGTCTACGGCCACGTGAACAACGTCGTGTACTACGCCTTCATGGACACCGCGATCAACACCTACCTGATCGCCGAAGGCGGCCTGGACATCCACGGCGGACCCACCATCGGCCTGTGCGTGCAGTCCAGCTGCGAGTTCCGCGCGCCACTGGCCTTCCCGGACCCGGTGGAAGCCGGTCTGCGGGTGGCCCACCTCGGTCGCTCCAGCGTCCGCTACGAGATCGCCCTGTTCTCCGCCGGCGCGGACACCCCGGCCGCCGAGGGCACCTTCACCCACGTCTTCGTCGACCGCGCGACCCGCCGCCCCACCGAGATCACCACCCCGCTGCGCCCGGCCCTGGAGAAGCTCCTCCGCCCCTAGCTCGTTGCACTGGTAGAGAACGATCACCCAGGAGGTCGGATGAGTGGCGTGGAGCGGGTCCGGGCGGCGGTGCTGCGTGAGATCGGGGCCGAGGGACCCTATGCCGGGTCCCGGCCCCTGGACGTCGTCGAGCTGGCCCTGGACGGCCCCGGCCCCGGTGAGCTGTTGATCCGGGTCCGCGCCGCCGGGCTCTGCCACTCCGACCTCTCCGTGATCAACGGCTCCCGCCCCCGCCCGGTCCCGATGGTCCTCGGCCACGAGGCCGCCGGCGAGGTCGTCGAACTCGGCCCAGGGACCAGCGGCTTCACCCCCGGCGACCACGTCGTGCTCTCCTTCGTGCCCGCCTGCGGCCACTGCCCGCGCTGCTTCGGCGGCCGCCCGGCCCTGTGCGAGCCGGGCGCGGCCGCCAACCGGGCCGGCCACCTGCTCAGCGGAGCCAGGCGGTGGCGGGACGCGGCGGGGGAGCGGCCCTTCCACCACCTCGGCGTGTCCGCCTTCGCCGAGTACGCGGTGGTCTCGGCCCGCTCGGCGGTGCCGGTGCCCAGGGAGCTGCCGTGGGAGACCGCGGCGCTGTTCGGCTGCGCGGTGCTGACCGGCGCGGGCGCGGCGCTGAACTCCGCCCGGATCGAGCCGGGGGAGCGGGTGGCGGTCTTCGGGCTCGGCGGGGTCGGGCTGGCCGCGGTGCTCGGCGCGCTGGTCGCCGGGGCCGGGCAGCTGGTCGCGGTGGACCTGGTGGAGGACAAGCGGAAGCTGGCCACCGAGCTGGGCGCCACCGACTCGGTCGCCGGCGGCCCGGACGCGGTGGCTGCGGTGCGCGAGCTGACCAAGGGCGGCGCGGACAAGGTCATCGACACCACCGGCAGCGTGCGGGTGCTGGAACAGGCCTACGCGGCCACCCGCCCCGGCGGCACCACGGTCACCGTCGGCCTGCCGCACCCCGACCACAAGCTCACCCTGCCCGCGCTCAGCCTGGTCGCCGAGGAACGCACCCTGCGCGGCAGCTACCTCGGCTCCAGCGTGCCCGGCCGGGACATCCCGCGCTTCGTCGAGCTGCACGCCGCGGGCCGCCTGCCGGTGCACCGCCTGCTCAGCCACCGCCTCACCCTGGATGAGATCAACACCGGCTTCGACCGGCTGGCCAGTGGCGAGGCGGTCCGTCAGGTGGTGACCTTCTGATGTCCCGCCACGTGCTGGCCATGCTGCGCGACCCCTACCGCGAGCTGATGCGCCTGGACCGGGAGCACGGGCCGGTGATCCAGACCGGTTTCCCGCCGCTGCGCTTCACCTATCTGCTGGGGCCGGCGGCGAACCAGTTCGTCTTCGCCAACTCCGGGCTGTTCCGCTGGCGCGAGGCCTTCCAGGTCCTGCTGCCGGTCGGCGGGGAGACCGCGTTGATCGTCAGCGACGGCGAACCGCACCGGCGCAGGCGGCGGCTGGTCCAGCCCGCCTTCCACCACCGCCACATCCGGGCGCACGCCGAGCTGATGCGGGCCAACGCCGACGCCGAGCTGGACACCTGGCGGCCCGGCCAGGTGGTCGACGTCTACCAGGCCTTCCGCGCGGTGGTCCGCCGCAGCACCATCCAGGCCCTGTTCGGCCCGCGCCTGGCCGCCGACGAACCCGAGCTGGGCAGGCTGCTGCAGATCGGCCTGGACCTGGTGGAACGCCCGCCGCTGGTGCAGCAGCTGTCCCCGCTGGCCCGCCGCCGCGCGGCCAGGGCCAGGGCCGAGGTGGCCGACCGGGTGCGCGCGGAGATCGCCCGCCGGGACCGGGATCCCGAGGCCGGCGACGTGCTGGCCCTGCTGGTCGCGGCCCGCGACGAGGACGGCGCGGGCCTGTCCGAGACCGAGGTGGTGGACCAGGTGATCAGCCTGATCGCCGCCGGGTACGACACCACCAGCGCGGCCATGTCCTGGGTGATCTACGAACTGGTCCGGGACCCGGCGGCGCTGGCGCGGGCGAAGGAGTCCGCGCAGTACCGGGAGTGGGCGGTCAACGAGGCCCTGCGGCTGTACCCGCCCGCGGTGATCAGCGCCCGCAAACCGGTGCGCGGGTTCGACTACGCCGGGCACCGGATCCGCGCCGACGGCCTCGTCATCATCAGCCCCTACGTCACCCACCGGCTGCCGGAGCTGTTCCCCGACCCGCTGCGCTTCGACCCGGAGCGCTGGGACCCGGCGCGCCCCGGCTACCGCAAGCCGGGGCCGCACGAGTTCCTGCCCTTCAGCGGTGGCGCGCACCGGTGCATCGGCGCGAGCTTCGCCACCATGGAGCTGACCGTGCTGCTGGACCGGCTGCTCCAGCGGGCCGAGCTGGACCCGCCGACCGAGCCGGTCCGGCCCGTCACGCTGACCGCGATGCGCCCCAAGGGTGGCCTGTGGCTGCGGGTGCGGTCACTGGCCTGAGCCGCGCCACGGCTTGTGGCTGAAACCGAAGGTCAGCGCGAAGACGGCCGAGGTGGCGCCCTTCTCGCTCTTGCAGGCCTCCGCGAGGTGCGACTGGAGCTCGGTGCGGTTGGCCAGGTCGCCGCTGACGGTGTACCCGTCCAGCGCGCCGCCGGTGAGCTCGGCCTTCGCGGTCAGCTCGGTGCCCTTGACCGCCAGCTCGACCTTCACCTTGCTGGCCTCGGTCTCGCCGCCGTCGGCGCGCACCCAGGCCAGCTGCGCGGCGATCTCCGCCTTCAGCTCGCCGCAGGTGCCCTTGCCCTTGCCGGGTTCCGGCACGGTGATCACCGCGCCGGTGATCCGCTCCCCGGCCTTGACGTCCTTGCGCTTGTCCGTGCAGCTCGCGGTGGTGTCCTTGACGGTGATCTCGAACTCGGCTGCCTCGGCCATGGTGACGCCGGCGGACGTGCCGGCCACGGCCGCCGCGGTACAGGTGATGTCGGCGTCGGCCGGGTGCGCCAGGGCCGGTGTGCCCAGCAGCAGCAGCGAGCCGGTGATGAGGGGGATGGACAGACGGGAAAAAGAAGCATGACCCATGCCTTCGACCCTTGGGGGACCGCCCCGGACCGGCAACCCGGCGCCGGGGCGGTTCAACACAACGTGTGATCAGGCCGCCTGTGCGCGCGGCGCGGGCAGGTACTCCCGCAGCACCAGCGCGGCCTTGCGCCGGGTGCTCACCTTCGCCCTGGTGTCGAGCACCTCGTAGTCGCGGCGCTCGATCTCGTCCAGGATCCCGGAGTACAGCGCGGTGGCCAGCCGGGAGGCCTGGCGGCTGCTGGGGTGCAGGTAGTTCACCCCCGCCGCGCCCAGCGCCCACAGCTCCCGGGTGCGGGCGATCTCGAAGCGGACCAGCTCGCGCAGTGCCGGGCTGGTGGTGCGCGCGCCCAGGTCCGCGCGCGGCACGCCGAAGCGCTCCAGGTCCGCCAGCGGCAGGTAGCAGCGGCCCAGCCTGCGGTAGTCCTTGCTGATGTCGCGCAGGAAGTTGGTCAGCTGCATGGCCTTGCTGGTCGCGATGGTGTGCTCGGTGGCGGCCGGGTCCAGCGGCTCCAGGATCGGCAGGATCATCCGCGCCATGGACCCGTCCACCGCCTCCAGGTAGCGGTCCAGGTCGGCGAAGTCCTGGTACTCGGAGATGGTCAGGTCCATCCGCATGCCGCTGAGGAAGTTCTCCACATCAGCCAGCGCTATGCCCCAGGTGTGCATGGTGTGACCGAGGGCTCGGCCGATCGGGTCGCCGCCCACCCCGGAGCGCAGGTCGCTCAGCAGCCGGGAGCTCCAGGTCTCGAACTCCTCGGCCCGGTGCCGCGGATCACCGCTGTCCACGATCTGGTCGGCGTAGCGGGCCAGGCCGTAGATGGCGCACATGTGCGGTCGCTTGAGCGGCGGGAAGAGCAGGTTGGCCGCCCAGAACGACCGGCCCTCCATGGTGATCAGCAACCGGCGGCAGAACTCGTAGGACTCGCGTAGAACCTTGTTCTCGACCCCGGCCGCGTCCAGGGCCCGACTGTCCAGGTACAACGTTCGTCACCGCCTTGCGTGAGGTGGGAAACGAAGATCAGCTACCCCCGACAGTAGGACGCC
Organism: Crossiella sp. SN42; assembly: GCF_023897065.1. Classification (GTDB taxonomy): domain Bacteria; phylum Actinomycetota; class Actinomycetes; order Mycobacteriales; family Pseudonocardiaceae; genus Crossiella. Next base: position 121,985 of record NZ_JAMHIV010000005.1, on the reverse strand, counting down.
CGCGCGACCCTGGGCGGGCTGCGCGGGCGATGTTCACTGGATTGTGCTCAGCCATGCGGCCGGGCGTAGCGCCCATGCCACCGCTTGGGCTGGATCTCCTGCACCGCTTGCTCGATCCGCTTCGGCAGCCGGGTGAACGGCGGGAACGGGAACCGGTACCGGGTGTGCGGCAGGCCGGGCATGGGCGGTTCCTCGTCCACCCGCCACTCATCCAGCGCCGGGTAGCGGGCCGGGAAGGCGGGGTCGGCGGGGAAGACCTCCAGGGCCTGGCGCTGTTCGGGGTGCACCAGGCTGGCGTGGTTGAACCAGGGCGCGGTGCCCACGCCGATGGCGCCGATCTCCGACCACGGGATGCGGTGCACCGCGCCGTCGCTGCGCCAGGACAGCGCGTCCCCGGTGGCGATCACGCCCCGGCCGCGCAGGGTGCCGCGGATGCTGAACACGCTCCAGATGAACAGCGCGGCGAAGAGCAGCTGCCAGACCCAGGTGAAGGTCTTGGCGTCACCGTTGGCGATCACCGCCGCGCAGGCCACCGTGGCCAGTCCGAACACCGCGCCGGCCAGCAGCAGCCAGCGGGCGCTGGCCGCGCCGAAGTCCAGGTCGTAGGCCAGCGGGGTGGCGATCTTGGGGGCCGCCATCTTCCGGGTGGCCGATCGCTTGGTCGGGTCGGTGAGCACGGGCCTCACCTGGGTGGGCGGGGCTTCTCGTTCCCACCCGCCACGTCGCCACTGCATGTCAGCGAATTCTACCGATCCGCCGGAACTGTCCCCAGTCAGGTGATCTTGGTAAGGTTAGGCTAAGCATCCTAGGTGGGGGTTCTGTGAGCACTGAGGCGCTGGACCGGTCGACGATCCGTCCGTACACCATCTTCCACGTCACGGTGCGGCGCGTGGTCCAGCTCTCGCCCAGCGTCCGGTTGATCACCTTCTGCGGGCCGGACCTGGCGGGTTTCGCCAGTGGCGGCAACGACCAGCGCTGCAAGGTCTTCTTCCCCCGCCCCGAGCGCGCCGACTTCCGGCTGCCCGCCCGCGGCGGCGACTGGTACCAGGAATACCTGGACATCGACCCGGACATCCGCCCGCCGATGCGCTCCTACACCATCCGGCGGCACGATCCCGAGCGCGCCGAGGTCGACATCGAGTTCGTGCTGCACGGCGAGACCGGCCCCGCCTCGGCCTGGGCGCTGCGCGCCGCCGAGGGCGACCGGGCGGCCATCTGCGGACCGGACGCGCGGCACTTCCCGGTGCTGGGCAACGAGTTCCACCCGCCTGCCGACACCGACTTCCGGCTGCTGGCCGGGGACGAGACCGCGCTGCCCGCGATGATGTCCATTGTGGAGGCTCTGGGGCCGGGCGAGCGCGCGGTGGTCTTCGCCGAGGTGCCCGACCCCGGCGACGCGCGCCCGCTGGACACCCTGGGTGAGGTCACCATCAGCTGGTTGCCGCGGCAACCGGGCGCGGCGGTGGGGGAGGCGCTGCTGGCCGCGGTGCGCGCCGCCGAGCTGCCGGACGGACTGCCCTACGCCTGGATCGCGGGGGAGAGCGAGCTGGTCAAACAGCTGCGCAGGCACCTGGTCCGGGACCGCGGCGTGGACAAGCGGCGGATCTACTTCTCCGGCTACTGGCGGCACGGCGGCGTGCTGGAGTGAGCCCGGCCGGGCACGTCACGGGGGGTAGTTGCGCCGCCCGAATCCGTCGTCAGGCAGGCTGTTACCCGTGACCACCTCGATTCATCAGCGGATCGCCGAGGAAATCGGTGTGCGGGAAGGGCAGGTGCGATCGGCGGTCGAGCTGCTCGACGGCGGATCCACCGTGCCGTTCATCGCCCGGTACCGCAAGGAAGCGACCGGCATGCTCGACGACGCGCAGCTGCGCACGCTCGAGGAGCGGTTGCGCTACCTGCGCGAGCTGGAGGAACGGCGCGCCGCCGTGCTCGACTCGGTGCGCAGCCAGGGCAAGCTGGACGAAGCGCTGGAAGCCCAGATCCTCGCCGCGGACTCCAAGGCCCGGCTGGAGGACATCTACCTCCCCTTCAAACCCAAGCGCCGCACCAAGGCGATGATCGCCCGCGAGGCCGGGCTGGAGCCGCTGGCCGACGGCCTGCTGGACAACCCCGAGACCGACCCGAAGGCCGCCGCCGCGGTGTTCGTCGACGCGGACAAGGGCGTGGCGGACGTGCAGGCCGCGCTGGACGGCGCGCGCGCCATCCTGGTCGAGCGCTTCGGCGAGGACGCCGACCTGATCGGCTCGCTGCGTGAGGACATGTGGTCCCGCGGCAGGCTGGTGGCCAAGGTCCGCGAGGGCAAGGAGACCGACGGCGCCAAGTTCGCCGACTACTTCGACTTCGCCGAGCCGTTCACCAAGCTGCCCTCGCACCGCATCCTGGCCATGTTCCGCGGCGAGAAGGAGGAGGTCCTCGACCTCACCCTGCAACCGGAGGAGCTGGCCGAGGACGCCCCGGCCGGGCCGAGCCGGTTCGAGATCGCCATCGCGGCCAAGTTCGGCGTGGAGGACAAGGGCAGGGCCGCGGACAAGTGGCTCACCGACACCGTGCGCTGGGCCTGGCGCACCAAGATCCTGGTGCACCTGGGCATCGACCTGCGGATGCGGCTGCGCCAGGCCGCCGAGGACGAGGCCGTGCGGGTGTTCGCGGCCAACCTGCGCGACCTGCTGCTGGCCGCACCGGCGGGCACCCGCGCCACCATGGGCCTGGACCCCGGTTTCCGCACCGGGGTGAAGGTCGCGGTGGTCGACGCCACCGGCAAGGTGGTCGAGCACGCCACCATCTACCCGCACGTGCCGCAGCAGCGCTGGGACGAGTCGCTGGCGGTGCTGGCCAGGCTGGCGGACAAGCACAAGGTCGAGCTGATCGCCATCGGCAACGGCACCGCCTCCCGCGAGACCGACAAGCTGGCAGGCGACCTGATCAAGCAGTTCCCGCAGCTCAAGCTGACCAAGACCACGGTCTCGGAAGCGGGCGCCTCGGTCTACTCCGCCTCGGCCTACGCCTCCGCCGAGCTGCCCGAGCTGGACGTCTCCATCCGCGGCGCGGTCTCCATCGCCCGCCGCCTGCAGGACCCGCTGGCCGAGCTGGTCAAGATCGACCCGAAGTCCATCGGCGTCGGCCAGTACCAGCACGACCTGTCCGAGGTGAAGCTGTCCCGCTCGCTGGACGCGGTGGTCGAGGACTGTGTGAACGCCGTCGGCGTCGACGTCAACACCGCCTCCGCCCCGCTGCTGACCAGGGTCTCCGGCATCGGCGAGGGCCTGGCCGAGAACATCGTGCTGCACCGCGACGACAACGGCCCGTTCCGCTCCCGCAGCGAGCTGAAGAAGGTGGCCCGCCTGGGCCCCAAGGCCTTCGAGCAGTGCGCGGGCTTCCTGCGCATCCCCGACGGCGACGACCCGCTGGACTCCTCCAGCGTGCACCCGGAGTCCTACCCGGTGGTGCGCCGCATCGCGGGCGCGGCCAAGCTGGAGCTCAAGGAGCTCATCGGCAACACCAGGGTGCTGACCTCCTTGCGGCCCCAGGACTTCGTCGACGACACGGTCGGCCTGCCCACCGTCACCGACATCCTCAAGGAGCTGGACAAGCCCGGCCGCGACCCCCGCCCCGCCTTCCAGACCGCGGTCTTCAAGGAAGGCGTGGAGAAGATCGCCGACCTCCAGCCCGGCATGATCCTGGAAGGCCAGGTCACCAACGTCGCGGCCTTCGGCGCCTTCGTCGACATCGGCGTGCACCAGGACGGCCTGGTGCACGTCTCGGCCATGTCCCGCACCTTCGTCAAGGACCCCCGCGACGTGGTCAAGTCCGGCGATATCGTCCGGGTGAAGGTCCTGGAGGTCGACCCGGCCCGCAAGCGCATCTCGCTGACGCTGCGGCTGGAGGACGAGCCGGAGAAGAGCGGCGGCAACCCGCGCGAGTCCCGGGGCGGCGGCGGTCGTCCGCAGGGCGGCGGCAACCGCGGCGGCGGTGGCGGTCAGCGCGGCGGTGGCGGTGGCGGTGGCCAGCGCGGCGGTTCCGGTGGCGGCCAGCGTCGTGACGGCGGCGGCTCGGGCGGCGGCAGCATGGGCGGGGCCATGGCCGACGCGCTGCGCCGGGCAGGACTGGACAAGAAGCTCGGCCGCTGACCCAGCGAACCAAAACGGCCGGCACGCGCCAGGGGAGACCCTGATCGCGTGCCGGCCGTTCTTGTACCAGGTCTTGGCCGGGGTCAGCCGCCCCCGCCGTGGACCGCGGCGGAGTGCGCGGCTTTCAGGCCGTCGATCACCTTGCGCAGCGCCGGTCCCGCCGGGCCGATGGCCGCCAGCAGCTCCTTGATGTGCGCCTTGTGCTGCCGCCGCTCGCGCGCGGTGAGCACCATCCGCAGCTCCCCGGTCGCCGCCAGCGCGGCCAGCGCCGTCTCCTCCGCCGCCCCCGCGCGCTGCTCGATGACCACGCCGCGCACCCGCTCGCGCAGCCGCTCCCGCGCCACCGCGTCGTGCACCGTCACCTCGTCGACCGGGAACAGGCCCAGCGCCCGCCGCTGCCGGACCGAGATCACGCCGGTGCGGGCCAGGCCCGCCTGCACCTGCTTGAGCATCGGGCGGTGGTTGCGGGACACCCAGGCCCGCCACTTGCGCGGCTTGTCCCGGCTGATCTCGGCGAGCACCTCGTCCAGCAGTTGGTCGCCGGTCGGCTTCACCGAGCCGGTGGCCGGGCGGTCGTCGGCGTCGGTGAGCCTGCCGCGCAGCACCAGGTCGGTCAGGGCGGCGGCGCGCAGCACCCGGCCGAGCTTGTCCCGTTCGGGCACCCGGCGTCGCTCCGGGTCGCAGGCCAGCAGGTAGAGCTGTTCGGGCAGGTTCACGGTGTGGTCCCCTTCTCCTCGCGGGCCAGCTCCACCAGGCGGCGGATGACCCGGTCCAGGGCCATCAGGTCCTCGGCGTCGAGCCGGTCCAGTAAGCCGCGGAAGTGCGTGGAACCCGCATCATCCAACCGCGCGATCAGCTCGTGTCCCTCTTTCGTGGGTTCGATGCGCCGGATACGCCGGTCGTTGGGATCCTCACGACGTTGGACGTAGCCGTGTGCCACCAGACGGTCCACCAGCCCGGTCACGGTGGCGGGGCTGACCTTCAGCTCATGGGTCAGTTCCTGGCTGGAACGGGGGCCCTGGATGGACACCACCAGTAACAGCCGCAGCTGCTGCATGGTCAGGTTGATCGAGAACAGTGGGTTGCCGTGGTCGGAGGCCGCCAGCGCGCGCAACTGCCGCTGGGCGGCCATCAGGGAGTCGATCAGCTGCGACCGCTCCGCAGGCAACTCCTCCGGCAACTCTGCTCCTCGGCCTCGGCATGCAACGTTCTTAATGCGGGTACCGGACCTTAGGTCATGTTCGGCGGATCTCGCACGCGACCGCCGGGCCCAGGCCGTCCCTGGCGGCGGCGCCGAGACGACCAAGTACGCCCAGTACGAGGTTGTCTCGGCGCCACCACCAGGAACGACCTGGACTCCGGCGCTCACGCACGAGATCCGCCGAACATGACCTAGCAGCCCCACACCACATAGACCCTTCGGGTGAGGCAGACTATTAGCACCAGGCTGAATACCCAACTCAGGAGACGAGCATGACTTCGCTGGCCAGGCTGAGCCTCGCCAACCGGGCGCTGATCGCGCTGATCGCGATAGTCGCGGCGGCATTCGGTGCGTTCGCCATCCCGTCTCTGAAACAGGAGCTGCTGCCCTCGCTGGAGTTCCCGGCGGCGACCGTGGTGGCCAGCTACCCCGGTTCCTCGCCGGAGCTGGTCGAGGACCAGGTGAGCATCCCGGTCGAGAACGCGGTGCGCGCGATCAACGGGGTGGACAAGGTCACCTCCACCTCGCGCGAGGGCTCCTCGACGGTGCAGGTGCAGTTCCAGTACGGCACCGTGGTCAGCGACGCGGTCAACGACATCCAGCAGGCGCTGAACCGGATCGGCAAGCAGCTGCCGCAGGACGTCGAGCCGGAGGTGATCGTCGGCTCCACCGACAGCCTGCCCGCGGTGGTGCTGGCCGCCTCGGCCGACGGCGAGCTGCGGGACCTGGCGCAGAAGCTGGACCGCAGCGTGGTGCCTGAGTTGCAGCGACTGCCGGGGGTGCGCGAGGCCACGATCACCGGCGCGCCCAAGCAGATCGTCACCATCACCCCGGACACCGCCAAGCTGCTGGCCGCCGGACTCGCCCCCACCTCGGTGGCGGAAGCCTTGCGCGCCAACGGGATCTCCATCCCGGCCGGGTCGATCACTGAGGGCGAGAAGTCGCTGTCGGTCCAGGTCGGACAGCAGCTCGGCTCGCTCAAGGACCTGCAGAACCTCTACCTCACCCCGAGCGCGGGCGGTGCGGGTGGCGCGGGCGGTGGTGGCGCGGCCAACCGCGCGCCGAAGCCGGTCAAGCTCGGCGAGGTGGCCGCGGTGAAGGAGACCCAGGCCCCGGCCAGCTCGCTGACCCGCACCAACGGCAAGGAAAGCCTGGGCATCTCGGTCACCCTGTCCCCGGACGGCAACGCCGTGGACGTCTCGCACGCGGTGCGGGACAAGCTGGGCAGCCTGGCCGAGTCGGTGGGCGGCAACGCCAAGCTGGACGTGGTCTTCGACCAGGCGCCGTTCGTGGAGAAGTCGGTGGAGGGCCTGACCACCGAAGGCGCGCTCGGCCTCGGCTTCGCGGTCATCATCATCCTGATCTTCCTGTTGTCCATCCGCTCCACCGTGGTCACCGCGGTCTCCATCCCGCTGTCCCTGGTGATCGCGCTGATCGTGCTGTGGACCGGCGACCTGTCGCTGAACATGCTCACCCTGGGCGCGCTCACCATCGCGGTCGGCCGGGTGGTGGACGACTCGATCGTGGTGCTGGAGAACATCAAACGACATCTGGGCTACGGCGAGGAGAAACGCGAGGCGGTGCTCGACGGCGTGCGCGAGGTGGCAGGCGCGGTCACCTCCTCCACGCTGACCACGGTCGCGGTGTTCCTGCCGATCGCCTTCACCAGCGGCATGGTCGGCGAGCTGTTCGCCCCGTTCGCGCTCACCGTCACGGTGGCCCTGCTGGCCTCGCTGCTGGTCGCGCTGACCATCATCCCGGTGCTGGCCTACTGGTTCCTCAAGCCCAGCGTGCTGCCCGAGGACGAGGAAGAGGCCCGCGAGGTGCTGCGGGCGCAGGTGGAGAAGGAACGCCGCGGCTTCATGCAGCGGATGTACGTGCCGATCCTGCGCTGGGTCACCAAACGCCGCTGGCTCACCGTGATCGCCGCGGTGCTGGTCTTCGGCGGCACCCTGGCCCTGGTCCCGCAGCTGCAGACCAACTTCCTGGACTCCTCCGGCCAGAACACCATCGCCCTGCAACAGAAACTGCCCATCGGCAGCAGCCTGCAGGCCACCGACGCCGCGGCCAAGAAGGTCGAGGAGGTGCTCAAGGACACCCCCGAGGTCAAGACCTACCAGGTCAACGTCGGCTCAGCTGGCGGGTTCGCGGCCTTCGGCGGCGGCGGGGGCAGCAACTCCGCGACCTACTCGGTGACGCTCAAGGACGATGTGGACACTCCCGCGGTGGAGCAGAAGCTGCGCGAGCGCACCAACGAGCTCAGCGGCGCCGGTGACATCACCGTCGGCGCGGGCGGTGGTGGCGGCGGCCTCGGCTCGACCAGCCTCGAGGTCAACGTGCAGGCCTCCGACCCCGGCGCGCTGCGCACCGCGGCCGACCAGGTCACCGACACCGTGCGGAGCATCAGCGGGGTCACCGACGTGGCCAGCGACCTCGGCGACAGCGCCCCTCGGGTGCAGGTCACCCTGGACCGGGAGGCCGCGGGCAAGGCCGGGCTCAGCGACCAGTCGGTGGGCCAGCTGCTCGGGCAGGCCTTCCGGGGCGCCACGGTCGGCCAGATCTCGGTGGACGGCAAGCGCCAGGACGTGCAGCTCACCGGCGGCGCCGCACCGGAGAACCTGAACCAGATCAAGGCCTACCAGCTGCTCACCGCGGCAGGCCCGGTCCGGCTGGACTCGGTGGCCGAGGTCAAGCAGGTGGACGCCCCGGTGCAGATCAAGCGCATCAACGGTTCCCGCAGCGCCACGGTGAAGGCCACCCCGGTCGGCCAGAACCTGGGCGAGGTGACCACCCAGCTGCGCCAGAAGCTGGACGCGCTCAAGCTGCCGGGCGGCGCGAGCTACACCATCGGCGGCGTCAGCGCGGAGCAGCAGAAGGCGTTCTCGGACCTGGGGCTGGCCCTGCTGGTCGCGATCGCCATCGTGTTCGTGATCATGGTGGCCACCTTCCAGAGCCTGGTCCAGCCGCTGATCCTGCTGGTCTCCATCCCGTTCGCGGCCACCGGCGCGATCGGCTTGCTGCTCATCACCGGCAAGGCCCTCGGCGTGCCGGCGCTGATCGGCATGCTGATGCTGGTCGGCATCGTGGTGACCAACGCGATCGTGCTGATCGACCTGATGAACCAGTACCGCAGGGACGGCCTGAGCGTGCAAGAAGCGGTCATCGAGGGCGGGCGGCACCGCCTGCGCCCCATCGTGATGACCGCGGCCGCCACGATCTTCGCGCTGATCCCGATGGCGCTGGGCCTCACCGGCGGCGGCGGGTTCATCTCCCAGCCGCTGGCCATCGTGGTGATCGGCGGCCTGGTCTCCTCCACGGTGCTGACCCTGCTGCTGGTGCCGACGCTCTACACCATGGTGGAGAACGTCAAGCAGCGCAGGCAGGACCGGCGGGCCACGGACGAGAAGTTCGCGCACATGAGCTGAACGCGAACATGACAGCGGCCGGTTCTCCCTGGGGGAACCGGCCGCTGTCACGTGGACGGCTAGCGGGTGCCACCGACGATCTTGGCCACCTCGTCCATGAGCTTGGTGAGCACCTCGTCGACCTCCTTCTCGTGTTCCTTGTGGAAGGTCAGCAACTTCGGCGCGAACTCGCAGAACTTCAGCACCAGCTCCCGGAAGTCCTTCGTGCCGATCAGCCCGGTCGCGCCCTCGGCGGTGATGTCCTCGCAGATGTCCGCGCTGAGGACCGCGGCCAGCCCGAGCTGGGCCACGGCCAGCTCCTCCGGCGCGCCCTCGATCTCCTGGAGCTCGGTGAGCGCCTTGTCCGCCGCTTCGCCCAGTTTGGTGACCAGTTCCGGCTTCTCCTCCTCGCACAGGTGCGCGGCGGCATCGGCCAGCCGCAACACCGCGGTGACCGGATCGACCTCCGCCGGCGGGGGCGCCGCGGCGGCGGTGCCGGTGAGCCCGCCCATGAGCACCGCGACGACCAGCGTGAGCTTCTTGACCTGCGAGAACATTGGGTTCCCTCGCTTTCCCCGACTGCCTTCGACGCTAGGAGCGCCAGGTGGGGCGGGCAGCGCGAGCAACGGTGGCTCACCCGTTCCGGCGGTCGCGCGGTCTAGAGAACTTTGCTTGCACCTGCCGTGGCGGCATGTGCTGTCCTTGCGGCACCACAGCACGAAAGGTCCCGTGTGCGATGTACCCCTCCGTCACCACGCCCCGTCAGGTCAAGATCGGTGATGCCGCCGCCTTCGCCGGCACGACCCCGCGCGCCATCCGCCACTACCACCAGATCGGTCTGCTTCCGGAGCCTGAGCGCGGCGCGGACGGCCGCCGCCGCTACGGCTACGAGGACATGATCCGCCTGCTGTGGATCCGCAAGATGGCCGAGGCCGGCATCAAGCTCGACGACATGCGGGCCGCGTTCGACGAGACCCGGGACATCGGCGAAAACCTGGGCCGCCTGGAGGAAACCCTGGCCGCCCAGGAGGACGGCATCAGACGTCAGCGCCTGGCCGTCCAGCGCCTGCGGGCCGTGGGCAGCCCACTGGGACTGCTCTCGGACCTGGTGACCGACCGGCTCAGCCACCTGCCCCCTGGCGCGCTGCGCCCCGCCGACCTGGACGCCCTGCTGGTCACGGAACGGATCTTCGGCCCGCTGGCCGCCGCCATCCAGGCCAGCGCGTTCATCGTGCTGGCCACCCACCCCGGCCTGCGAGCCGAGGAAGACCGCCTGGACGCGGCCGAGGCCGCCCTCGATGACGGCGTCGATCCCGACGACCCGCGCGTCGAAGAACTCGCCACCCAGCGCTACCGCCACCTCAAGGCCCTGGGGCAGGCCATCGAGGCCGCCGGGCTGGACACGGCCGAGGAGAAGCTCTTCGAGCTCCACGGCGACCTGGACGAGGAGCAGGACGCGCGGATGAGCGCCTTCGAAGCGATCACCAAGATGCCGTACGACTTCTCGCCCGCTCGGCTGCGCTGCGTCGAGCGCGCGGGACAACTCCTCGGTCAGGGCCTCTAGGGCGTGTCTTCACAGTCCCGCCCGCGATAGCCGCGCCGGTTCGGCCGCTGGCGGCGCGGCCGGAACGCCCGAATACGCCCGGTATGAGGCCGTCCCGGCCGCACCGCCAGCGACCGAACCGATCACGACTCTCACAGACGGGACTGTGCGGACACGACCTAGCCGCAGCGCCAGCGCACCGAGCGCAGCGGCCCGCCGCCCCGGCCGAACACCACGCCGTCGTCGCCGACGTGGTTCACCCTGGCCGTGGTCATGCCCGGCAGCAGCGGCAGCAGCGTCACGAAGGACTCGGCGCGCCACACCGCGGGAGGGCCGTCGGGCCGGTCGGCCTGCCCGCCGACCAGCTGCGTGTGGTTGATCGACTCGGCCCAGGTGGAGCGCGGCAAATAGGTCACGTTGCCGTGCTCGCTGTCCCACTGCCACCCGGCGGGTTCGAGGCTGCTGAGGTCCACGCCCACGGCCATCCCGCCGCTGATGGCACGCGGGGAAAGCCTGGTGCGCAAGCCGTTCCGGCTGATGTCGCCGTCCCGCCAGACCAGCGCGGCCAGCTCCGCGGTGTTGGTGGTGTTGAGCAGCACCGCGCCCTGGTCGTCCAGGTCGACCGCGCGCACGCCCGAGGTGCCGGGCGCGTCCACGACCACGGTGCCGGTCGAGCGCCAGAGCAGGCCGACGGAGCGGTTGTCCGCGGTGCGGGTGGCCGAGGCGAGCACCTCGCCGCGGTTGTTGATCGCCAGCGCGGTCACCGAGGTGAACCCGGCTGGCACGGCCAAGCTGTGGTAGGTCCCGGCCTTGGTCTGGGTGAACAGCACCCCGGTCTCGCCCTGCAACAGCACGGTGCCCGCGGCGTTCTCGTCCACGACCAGTCGCAGCGCGGTCGCCGCCGGTGGCTGCGCGACCGGGTTTCCGTTGACCCAGCGGTAGAACACGGCCTCGGCCGAGCCCGCCTTGTAGTGCCCGGAGTAGTTGCCGCTGCCGTCGGAGCCGGTGACCGCGAAGTCGGCCGGGTCGAGCCCGGCCGGAGTCGGCACCGCGCTCGCCCGCCAGGTGCAGGCGGGCGCGGCGGTGGCAGCCGGGGCGAGGAGTCCGGTGGCGAGTACGGCGGCGAGCAGGGCAAGGCGGAGCGAAGTGGTGGCACGCATTGCTGAACCCCCTCAGGTTCCCCAGTGAGCCACCCATTCTGCGCGCCCCGCCCCGGCCCTGACCACCGTTCTCAGTCGGACAGCGCGGTTCGCGGTCGGACAGCTCAGAGCTGCCCGGCGCGGGTCAGCAGCTCGCGGTCGGCCGGTGCGAGCAGCGTGCCCACCAGGTCCTTGGTGTAGACCTCGCCGGTGGTCTCGTCCAGGTCGACGGTGCCCTTGCTGGTCACCGAGTAGACGGTGCCCTCGCCGGTGGCCGGGTTGAAGCCGGTGAACCACGGGCCGCCGCTGGAGCCACCGGCCATGTCGCAGAGCGTCTCCCACTGCGAGCCGCGCTTGGCCGGGAGCTCGCAGCGGAACAGCTTCTGGCCCAGGCCCGCCTTTGATCCCGGGTAGCCCAGGATGGTGGTCTCCAGCGAGGCAGGCGGGTCGAAGCTCAGCCGCTGGGTGCCCGCCCGGTCGCCGACGTGCTGACCGTCCACCGGATCCAGCACCACCATGGCCACATCCGGCGAGGACTGCTTGGTGTAGGAGCTCTGCAACAGGAAGGCCCGCGCCGGGTACACCCCCAGCGGCGTCTGACCCTGGTCGTAGCCCGGCGCGAACACCAGGTTGCGCACCGCGATCGGCTCCTCCCAACGGGTGTAGCCCGGCCACACGCAGTGCGCCGCGGTCACCACCACGTCCTTGGCTACCGCGGTGGCCGTGCACCAGGTCTCCGGCCCCGGCTGCTGGGTGGTGAACAACCTGCCCACGCCCCTGGCCGCCCCGGTGTGCGGCGTGGCCACCCGCTCGGCCCGGTCCCCTGAGTCCCGGCCGACCTCGCGCATCCGCTCCGGCGTCCAGTGCGCGAGCGCGGCCGCCCGGTCCGGCCGGCTGACCTGGGTGATCAGGACGGTGTCGGCGGCCGGGGCCACCGGTGCCGCGGTGGCCAGGGCGGTGGTCGCGGCGAGGGCGAGGCTGGTGAGAGTTGCCATGATCAGGAGACGCCCCGGGCCGCGGTCACGTTGCGCGAGGCCGTCGAAGACGACGGTGCGCGGGGGCCGCGACCCCCGCGGTGCCGGCCAGCAGGACGTCGACAGCTGGCGCCCCGTTGCGCGGCCTCGCCGTCCCCGTCGACCCCGGCGAGCCGTTCGCGCTGCCAGCATCTTCGTGCTCGGGACGCCCTAGCCCTTGGCTTTCGCGGCCAAACGGGCCTGGACCTCCGGCCGACGCAGCGGCGGCACGGTGGGCGGCGGCACCTTGCGGTCCGGCAGCTCGGCCAGCAGCCGGGTGGTGGTCTCCGCGACCTCGGCGACCGCGCGCTCGAAGGCCTCGCGGGTGGCATCGGAGAGCGACTGCACGCCACTGATCTTGCGGATGTACTGGCGGGCGGCGGCCTCGATCTCCTCCGGGGTCGCGGAGGGTTCCAGGCCCCGGAGCGTGGTGATGTTGCGGCACATGCGAACCACAGTACGACCGGGCACCGACAGCGGCCGGTTCACGGACCGTGCAGCAGGGCGCGGGTACTGGCTGAGTCGGTGACCGCGGCGGCGGCCTGGTCCATGGCGTCGTCGACGGCGGTGGCGAAGGCCTCCGGGCCGCCGATCGCGGCGATGGTCTCCGGCGGCAGGAACTTGATCAGGAGCGCGTCGGTGCCCGGCGGCAGCCCGGCGAAGTGCACGGTGAGCAGGCCGTGGTCGCGGAGCAGGGTCATGGCCAGTGCCGCGGTGGCCTCGATCGGGGCCAGCGGGCCGACCGGCTTTCGGCGGCCCAGTTCGGCGAGCACCCCGGCGCCGGGCAGGCGGGTGATGAACGGGGTCTGCTCGACCCAGTCGCCGAGGCGGGCGCGCAGGGCGGCACCGACCAGGTGGGTCTGCGCGACCAGCTCGCGGACCCGTTCCGGCCGGTAGTCCTGGAGGGTCTGCGCCACGGCGGGGTAGAGGGCGGGTCGGCACTCGCTGCCGAGCTCGAACGCGCGGGCACGGGCCAGGGCGACCAGGTCGGCGCGACCACCCAGCAGGCCGGCCCTAGGGCCTGTCCTCAAAGTGGGTGCGGGTGATCTGGTTTGATCTTCGGCTGTGGTGCGCAGGCATGAGCTGACCGATGAGCAGTGGCACGCGATCGAGCCTCTGCTGCCCGCCTCGGGCAGCAGAGGACGACCTCGGGTCGATGACCGCCGGGTCATCAACGGGATGCTGTTCAAGGCCAAGACCGGTATCTCCTGGCGTGACCTGCCCGAGCGCTACGGGCCGTGGAAGACGATCTACAACCGGTTCTGGCGCTGGTCACGCAACGGCACCCTGACCACCCTGGTCACCCAAGTGCGGGTGATCGCCGAGGCGATCGACGAACTGGACCGGGAGGTCTCGGTCGACTCCAGCATCGTGCGCGCCCACCAGCACTCCGCCGGAGCCCGCCGCATGCCGGCGACGGCGTCACACACAGGGGGCGGGCGGATTCTGCGGCGGGCACACCGAGCCAGCTGATCATGCCATCGGGCGTTCCCGCGGCGGACCCACCACCAAGATCCACCTGGCCTGCGACGGTCACGGACGACCACTCTCGATCGTGCTCACCGGCGGCCACGTCAACGACTGCACTATCTTCGAGCAGGTCATGGCCGGAGTCCGCTTCCGCAGGCCAGGACCAGGCCGACCAGCCACACGGCCGAGCCGGGTGCTGGCCGACAAGGGCTATTCCACTCGCACGATCCGCGCCCACCTCCGTCGACGCAACATTCCCGCCAGCATCCCGGAACGCCGGGACCAGCAGGCCAACCGCCAACGGCGCGGACACACCGGCGGACGCCCGCCGTCCTTCGACCGCACCGCCTACCGCCGCCGCAACGTCGTCGAACGCTGCTTCAACCGGCTCAAAGGCTTTCGTGCCATCGCCACCCGCTATGACAAGACCGCCACCTCGTTCCAGGCCATGATCGACCTGGCCACCCTCACACTCTGGCTTTGAGGACACGCCCTAGGTCCGCGCCGAGTTCCAGGGTGCGGGGCTGGCCGAGGACGGCCGGGCCGACCCGCGCGCCGCCCGCGTCATCCACCACGACCAGCGCGCCGTGCGCGTGCACCAGCTCGACCACCTGGTGCAGGTCCTCGGTGGTCAGCGCGTCGTAGGTGACGGCGAGGCGGGTGAGCGCGACCACCGAGACATCCCGTTGCGCGGCAAGGGTTTCCGCCAGCGCGGCCACGGTGGTGTCGACCAGGTGGCCGCCCGCGTCGCGGACCGCGCGGGCCACCGCGGGATGGCTGTGGCTGGGGGAGACGCCGAGCACGGTGGAGCCGGGGCGGACGGTGACCTGCATGGCCGCGTACAGGGCCGCGGTGAGGCGGTTGGTGACCAGGATGTCGTCCCGGCCGGACTCGCCGCCCAGGTGTTCCAGGCCCAGCTCGTGCAGGGGTTCGGCGTAGAGCGCGCCCGCCCACTCGTCGTCCAGGACCCAGGTGTCCAGCTCGGGCAGGTTGATGCGGCGGTCCAGGCCGCTGACGTTGTGCAGGGGCAGCGCCTCGGCGACGCGGTGCCGGATGTGGCGGCGGGCCTCGTCGAGTTTGCGCAGGTGGGCTCGGGTGTCGTGGAGGATGGCGCCGGGGGCGTACGGGAGGGTCACGGGTCCAGCAGACCCTGTGCCACGGTGGCACACAAGCTCAACAATTGACCGGATAGTGTTCGATATGGTGCACCGGTGCTGTCCCTGCCCGCCCTGCGCCTGCTGCACGAGCTGCGCCGCCGGGGCACCCTGACCGCGGCCGCGCAGGCGCTGCACCTGAGCCGGTCCGCGGCCAGCCACCAGCTCGCCGCGCTGCAACGGGCCGCCGGGGTCGCGCTGACCGAGAAGGTGGGCCGCACGCTGCGTTTCACCGAGGCCGGTCTGCTGCTGGCCGGGCACGCCGAGCGGGTGCTGCACGAGCTGGAGGAGGCGGGCACGGTCGCCGAGCGGGTCAGGGGCGACCCGTCGGGCGTGATCCGGATCGGCGCGGTGCAGACCATCGCCGCCGGCGTGCTGCCCGGCGTGCTCACCGACCTGGCCGCCGAGCACCCGCGCCTGCGCGTGGAAGCCGCGCACGTCACCACCGAGGAGGCCCAGGACGCGGTGCCCGCCGGCCGGCTCGACCTGGCCGTGGTCTCCTCCTACGACAGCGCCCCGCTGACCATGAAACCCGGCACCCACACCGAAGTCCTGTTCCGCGACCCGGTCCGGCTGGCCCTGCCCGCCGGTCACCGCCTGGCCAGGCGCTCCGGCGTGGTGCGGATCGCCGAGCTGGCCGGGGAACGCTGGATCGCGGGGGAGGCGGGCAGCTACTTCGGCAGGTTGGTGCCCGCGCTGTGCCACCGCGCCGGGTTCACCCCGGACATCCTGCACCGGACCAGCGATGTGGCGGTGCTGGCGGCGTTCGTGACGGCGGGGCACGGGGTGGCCTGCGTGCCCGCGATCGCGGACCTGGCCCGGGGGCCGGGGATGGTGACGGTGGGCATCGACGCGGAGGACGCGGGGCGGGACATCGTGGTGCTGCTGCGCGAGGGCAGCCGGGGGCGGCCTGCGGTGCAGGTCGCGCTGGCGGCGCTGCGTCGGCACCGGTTGGCAGAGAGCGCTCTCTAGTCAGCGGGCCGAGTTCAGCCCTCGGCGTCGAGGCCGGACCCGTTGCCCTGACCAGGATCGGCCGGGTCGAGTGCGGGCGGAAAAACTCGATCAGGGTGAAGTCCGTGTTGTCGTCGACCTCCTTGGTCCGGCACCGCGGCCCTCGGCTGGCAGGCGGACTGGCCGCTGGTGATGGCCGGGTCATCGACCTCGACGCGCACCGAGCCCGCGCGACCGTCGGCGGCCTGGAGCTGAGCTTCCGCGGTGTGGTTCCTGGCCTGCGGCCTCCGCGGTGCCGGTGATCCGGATGGCCGGGGCCTCGGCACAGGAACTCGCGCAGCAGGGTTTCCAGTTGCCGGGAGTGCGGGCCGCTTGGTGCCCCGGAGCGGTGCGACCGCTGGCGGCGCGGCCAGGGCGGGCGGCGGTGAGTCGTGCACGAGGTCAGCGGTGCCAGCGCGGCCAGGGCACAAGCGTGTATCGCGCGCTGGGTCGGGACGGGCGATTGACAGCCAGGTAAATCGTTCTAGTCTGACATCGGAGAGAGCGCTCTCACGCCGCCAGCTGACAGCCCTCCCTGAAGTTGCGAGGTGGCGCCATGCGCGCACAACACCGTTCCCTGGCGCGACGACTGCTCATCGCCCCACTGGTCGCCGCCCTGTTCGGCACCGCCCTCATCCCCGCGGCGCAGGCCGCGCCCGAACCCGGCTGGGACCAGGACTGGGCCGCGGCGGCACTGGCGGTCAACCCCGCCGCGGCCACCGCTTCCGGTTCGGAGAACCCGGACTTCGCGCCGGGCAAGGCCATCGACAACAACCCCGGCACCCGCTGGGCCAGCAACCCCGCCGACGACGCCTGGCTGCGCATCGACCTGGGCACCAGCATCCGCATCAGCCAGGTGCAACTGGTGTGGGAGGCCGCCTTCGGCCGCCGCTACGCGCTGGAGGTCTCCGGCAACGGCAGTGACTGGCGGCCCTTCTACACCGAGAACGCGGGCACCGGCGGCACCACGAACGTGCACACCTACCCGCGCGAGGTGGTCGGCCGGCACCTGCGGCTGCGCGGCATCGAACGCGCGACCCCGTACGGCTACTCGCTGTTCTCGGTGGTGGTCAAGGGCGGCGTGCCCGCACCGGCAAGCGCCACCGAGCGGAACCTGGCGCTGCACCACCTGGTCTTCGGCGACTACTACCAGCACGCCGGGAACTCGCCCGCCTTCGCGGTGGACGGCGGCTACCCGGAGAACCTGCGGGATGACGCCACCCGCTGGTCCAGCGACTGGAACGCCAACCGCTGGCTCGGCGTGGACCTGGGCGCGACCGCGCGGATCAACCGGGTCGAGCTGTACTGGCAGGCCGCCTACGCGGTGGACTACGCCCTCGAAGTCTCCGCGGACAACCGGAACTGGCGGCAGGTCTACCGGCCCTCGGCCAGTGAGGTGGCCGCGCGGCGGGCCGATGTGAAGCCGCCCGGTGAGGCGGTCGGCCGGATCGACCGGGTGAACCTGGGCGCCGACGCCCGCTACATCCGGATGCGCGGCATCGAGCGGCGGTCCTTCTACAACCCCGCGCCGCACACCGCGCAGTTCGGCTACTCGCTCTACGAGTTCCAGGTCTGGGGCACCGGCGGCAGTGCCGCGGCCCGCTACCCGGACGCGCCGCCCAGCCCCGGTGGCACGTACCAGACCACGTTCTTCGACGACTTCACCGGCGCGGCGCTGGACCGGAACCGGTGGCGGGTGCAGCGCACCGGGGCGACCTTCAACCCGGTCAACGGCGAGGCCCAGGCCTACGTCGACTCGCCGGAGAACATCAGTGTGCGCAACGGTTCCCTGGAGCTGACCGCGCGCTGGCAGCCGGGGTTCACCACGCCCGACGGCGGCAAGTTCGACTTCACCTCCGGCCGGATCGACACCAATACCAAGCACGACTTCACCTACGGCCGGATCAGCGCCAGGGTGAAGATGCCGGTGGGTGACGGCTACTGGCCGGCGTTCTGGTTGCTGGGCAGCGATGTGGACGATCCCAACGTGGGCTGGCCCGCCAGCGGGGAGACCGACATCCTGGAGAACATCGGCTACGGCAACTGGGTCAGCGCGGCGATGCACGGCCCCGGCTACTCCGCCGACGGCAACATCGGCAAGACCGAGTACTTCCCGGCTGGTGGCAGCGCGGACCAGTGGCACGTCTACTCGGCCGAGTGGACCCCGCAGCACATCGCGTTCTCCCTGGACGGCCGGGAGTACCACCGGATCACCAGGGACCACGTGGAGTCGCTGCGCGGGCAGTGGGTCTTCGACAAGAACCAGTACGTGATCCTGAACTTCGCGCTCGGCGGGGCCTATCCCGCCGGGCACAACAAGGTGACCCAGCCGTACTGGGGGCTGCCGCAGTCCAGTGTGGACCGGGTGCGCACCAGCGAGATCAAGACCGAGGTGGACTGGGTGCGGGTGGAACAACGACGTTGACCCGCGCCATGGTGGGGCGGGCAGCGCCCGATGCGCGCCGCCCGCCCCACCCCCGGTCAGCGGACCGGGTGCCAGTCCGCCTCGCGGAGCTGGACCACGTCGCCGATCAGCCCGTGCCGGTCCGTGTTGCCGGGGCCGGGCACGATGGTCACCACCCCGGTCACCTCCACGGTCAGCCCGGCGGCGGCGCCCCAATTGGACAGCCCGGCCACGTACACCGGCGGTTCTCCGTCGCGGAGGAGAACCGCGCCCGCGTGCGCGTTGCCCGCGGTGCCGCGGAGGCGGACGGTTTTCCCAGCCTGGTCGGCGAGGTTCATCAGACCTTCTTCGCGAATGCCACGGTGAACACCTGGCGGTCGAAGTCCAACAGGTCCCGCGAATAGTAGTCGAAAGTGCTCTGGAATACCTTCATGCCCGGTTCGGCGTGGTTCGCGTGCCACCAGTTCTTGGTGTTCTCGTCGTACCAGCCGTAGTCGAAGTTGACATAACCGGGGCGGGCGGCATAACGGTAGGAGTTCATGTCCACCTGGCCGCGCGCATTCGGCCGGTACATCTTCGCGGCGAACTCATCGGTCCAGTCCGGGTGCTGCTTCGAGTAGAACCGCTTGGAGAAGATGGCCGCGGTCAGCTCGCCGGTGTCCAGGTCGCGGGGGAGGGCGCGCTGCACGTTCTCCAGCTTGCTCAGCAGCGGGTGGGCGCGCACGGCGGCGGCGTACTGGGCGGCGCTGGGCCGGGACTTGATGATCTCGTTGAGCGCGGCCTGCACCTCGCGGGCCTTGCCGAAGGTGCCGAAGGACAGGCCGAGCGGCGGGTTGCCGACGTCGGCGCGCTCCAGGTTGACCACGGTGACGCCGATGCAGCCGCGGGCCAGGTTGGCGCGCTCGTCGGCGGTCATCGGGCGGCCGTGGAAGGTCTCCCACGCCTTGATGTAGTCGGCGACCTTCCAGGTCTTGGACTCGACGCCGGGTTTGAGTGGCGGGGCGATCGGCAGGCCGACGATCGAGACCGCGGCGGTGGGGGCGGGCGCCGCGGTGGCGGCGGCCGTACCCGGGATGAGCAGACCCAGACCGAGCGCGGCGGCGGTCAGGGTGCGGACCAGCACGGAATTTCTCACGGCTCGAAAGCTAGGAATTCGCAACGATTGCGGTCAAACAGTTGTGACCGCACTCATGCGGTTTTTCCCGAATGGAGCAGGGAACAACGTTTGTTCTTATTTCGGACAGCTCGCGTTACAGTGGGAAAAGCGATCCCGCTCACTTCCCGGACAACGTGCCCGGGGTGGTGAGCGCGGCCAGCGCCATTCGGTGCAGCAGGCCGGCCATCGCGGCGCGGTCCAGGTGTGCGCTGTGCGGGGTGGAGTTGAGCAAGCCGAAGACCGCGTGCGCGGCGGCGCGGGCGGCCGGTTCGTCGTCCAGGCCGGGCACCGCCTGCACGATCACCCGCACCCAGACCTCGACGTAGCGGCGTTGCAGGGCGCGGACCTGGCGGCGGTCGGCCTCGGCCAGGTTGCCCAGGTTGCGCTCGTGCACGGTGATCAGCGCGCGGTTGTCCAGCGCGAAGTCCAGCTGCCAGCCGATCAGGGCGTTGAGCGCGGACTCCGGGTCCGGCGCGGCGGCCACCCTGGCCCCGCCGCCATCCAGGAGCTTCTGGCTGATGTCCACCAGCATCTCCCCGAGCATGGCGTCCTTGCTGCGGAAATGCCGGTAGACGCCGGGGCCGCTGATGCCCACCGCGGAGCCGATGTCGTCGATGCCGACGCCGTGGAAGCCGTGCCGGGCGAAGAGCTCGGCCGCCGCGGCCAGCAGTTGTTCGCGACGGGTCGGCCCACTCTGCCGGGTGGCTGCGCTCGACGTCATAGGGGTGATACTAGCGCCGAAGGTTAGCGAGCGTTAACATCGTGGGAGACCGTGTTAACGGCCGTTAACTTTCAACGAGGAGAGTCCGGCACATGGACGTCCTGCGCAGCGCCGCAGATCCGACCGCGGAGAGTTTCAAGCGCGCCGTCGAGGAGCACACCGCGCTGTCCGCCGACCTGCGCGACCAGCTGGCCCAGGCGCGCAAGGGCGGCCCGGAGCGCGCCCGGCAGCGGCACGTCGAACGCGGCAAGCTGCTGCCGCGCGACCGCGTCGACTCGCTGGTCGACCCCGGCTCGCCGTTCCTGGAGCTGTCCCCGCTGGCCGCGCACGGCATGTACGACGGCGAGGCCCCGGCCGCGGGCATCATCACCGGTGTCGGCCGGATCTCCGGGCGCGAGTGCGTGATCGTGGCCAACGACGCCACCGTCAAGGGCGGCACCTACTACCCGATGACGGTCAAGAAGCACCTGCGCGCCCAGGAAGTGGCGCTGCACAACAACCTGCCCTGCGTGTACCTGGTCGACTCCGGCGGCGCGTTCCTGCCCCGCCAGGACGAGGTGTTCCCCGACCGCGAGCACTTCGGCCGGATCTTCTACAACCAGGCCACCATGTCCGGCCGGGGCATCCCGCAGATCGCCGCGGTGCTCGGCTCCTGCACCGCCGGCGGGGCCTACGTCCCGGCGATGAGCGATGAAGCGGTGATCGTGCGCAACCAGGGCACGATCTTCCTCGGTGGCCCGCCGCTGGTGAAGGCGGCCACCGGCGAGGTGGTCACCGCCGAGGAACTGGGCGGCGGCGAGCTGCATTCGCGCACCTCCGGCGTCACCGACCACCTGGCCGAGGACGACGCGCACGCGCTGCAGATCGTCCGGTCCATTGTGGACACCCTCGGCCCGCGCCAGCCCCAGCCGTGGCGGATCGAGCCGAGCGAGGAGCCCCTCGCTGACCCCGCCGAGCTCTACGGCGTGGTGCCGGTGGACAGCCGCACCCCCTACGACGTGCGCGAGGTGATCGCGCGGATCGTGGACGGCAGCAAGTTCCACGAGTTCAAGCGCGAGTACGGGCAGACCCTGGTCACCGGGTTCGCCCGCATCCACGGCCACCCGGTCGGGATCGTGGCCAACAACGGCATCCTCTTCGGCGAGTCCGCGATCAAGGGCGCGCACTTCATCCAGCTCTGCGACCAGCGACAGACCCCGCTGGTGTTCCTGCAGAACATCTCCGGGTTCATGGTCGGCCGCGAGTACGAGGCGGGCGGCATCGCCAAACACGGCGCGAAGATGGTCACCGCGGTGGCCTGCGCGCGGGTGCCCAAGTTCACCATGATCATCGGTGGCTCCTTCGGCGCGGGCAACTACTCGATGTGCGGCCGGGCCTACTCGCCGCGGTTCCTCTGGATGTGGCCGAACGCGCGGATCTCGGTGATGGGCGGCGAACAGGCCGCCTCGGTGCTGGCCGCCGTGCGCCGGGACCAGTTCGAGGCCAAGGGTCAGGACTGGTCCGCCGAGGACGAGCAGGCGTTCAAGGACCCGATCCGGGCCCAGTACGAGGACCAGGGCCACCCGTACTACTCCACCGCCCGGCTGTGGGACGACGGCGTGATCGACCCCGCCGACACCCGCACCGTGCTCGGACTCGCCCTCTCCGCCGCCGCCAACGCGCCGATCGAGCCCACGGGCTACGGCGTTTTCCGAATGTGAGGCAGTTGACCATGTTCGACACCGTCCTGGTCGCCAACCGCGGCGAGATCGCGGTCCGGGTGATCGACACGTTGCGGCGCATGGGCATCCGCTCGGTCGCGGTGTACAGCGACGCCGACGCTGGTGCCCGGCACGTGCGGGAAGCCGACGTCGCGGTGCGCATCGGCCCGGCCGCCGCGCGGGAGAGCTACCTGTCCATCGAGCGGATCATCAACGCGGCCAGGGAAACCGGCGCGCAGGCCGTGCACCCCGGCTACGGCTTCCTGGCCGAGAACACCGCCTTCGCCACCGCCTGCGCCGAGGCCGGGCTGGTCTTCATCGGCCCGCCGCCGGCCGCGATCGAGGCCATGGGTGACAAGATCCGGGCCAAGCAGACCGTCTCGGCCGCCGGGGTGCCCGTGGTGCCCGGCCGCAGCGAGCCCGGCCTGACCGACGCCGACCTGATCGAGGCCGCGGCCGAGGTCGGTTTCCCGGTGCTGCTCAAGCCTTCCGCCGGTGGCGGCGGCAAGGGCATGCGGCTGGTCACTGAGACCGCGGGGCTGGCCGAGGCGATTGCCAGCGCCCGCCGGGAGGCGCGCGGCTCCTTCGGCGACGACACACTGCTGCTGGAGCGGTTCGTGCAGCGGCCCCGGCACATCGAGATCCAGGTGCTGGCCGACAACCACGGCACCGTGCTGCACCTGGGCGAACGCGAGTGCAGCCTGCAACGGCGGCACCAGAAGATCGTGGAAGAGGCGCCCTCGCCGCTGCTGGATGAGGAAACCCGGCAGCGGATGGGCGCGGCGGCGGCCGAGGCCGCGCGCTCGGTGGGCTACACCGGCGCGGGCACCGTGGAGTTCATCGTCTCCGCGGACGCCCCCGACGAGTTCTTCTTCATGGAGATGAACACCCGGCTCCAGGTCGAGCACCCGGTCACCGAGCTGGTCACCGGCCTGGACCTGGTGGAGTGGCAGCTGCGGGTGGCGGCGGGGGAGAAGCTCGCACTGTCCCAAAAGGACGTTGAGCTGACCGGGCACGCGGTGGAGGCGCGGATCTACGCCGAGGACCCGGCCCGCGGCTTCCTGCCCACCGGCGGCACCGTGCTGGTGCTGCGCGAACCCGGCGACCGGGTGCGGGTGGACTCGGCGCTGCTGCCCGGCAGCGCGGTCGGCAGCGACTACGACCCGATGCTGGCCAAGTACATCGCGCACGGCCGGGACCGGGCCGAGGCCATCCGGCGGCTGCGCGACGCGCTGGCCAACTCGGTGCTGCTCGGCGTCACCACCAACATCCCGTTCCTGCTCGCCCTGCTGGCCGATGAGGACGTGGCCGCCGGACGGCTGGACACCGGGCTGGTGGAGCGCAAGCTGGACAAGCTCACCGAATCCGAGGTGCCGCAGGAGGTCTACGCGGCCGCGGCGCTGGAACGGTTGCTGGCACTGGAACCCAGCGGTCCCGCCGACCCGTGGGACGTGCCCGGCGGCTGGCGGATCGGCGAGCCGGCCTGGGCCAGCTGGCAGATCGAGACCGCGGGGCAGGAACCGGTCGAGGTCAAGGTCCGCGGCCGCGCGCACAACGCCGAAGTCGTGGTCGGCGAAGGAGATCCCGAGCCCGCCAGCGCCTCGGCCACGGTCGACGCCGACGGCGCGGTCCGGCTCACCCTGTCCTACCGGGGCCGCACCACCAGGTTCACCACCGTCCGCAGTGGACAGTCCAGCTGGCTGGCCGCGGATGGCAACACCTACCAGCTCACCGAGACCGAGAAGTTGGCCGCCGCCCGGCACGAGGCCCCCGGCGGGCGTGGTGGACCGGTCACCAGCCCGATGCCCGGCACCGTGCTGGTGGTCAAGGTCTCCCAGGGCGAGGCCGTCACCGCGGGCCAGCCCCTGATCATCGTCGAGGCCATGAAGATGGAGCACACCATCACCGCCCCGGTGGACGGCCTCGTCAGCGAACTACGGGTGCGGCCCGGCCAACAGGTCGGTCTGGACCAGGCCCTTGCCGTCGTTACTCCCCAGGAGGGATGAGATGTTGGAGCAGCTGAGCGAGGAGTACGAGGCCCTCCGCAAGACGGTCGCCGAGTTCGCCAGGGACGAGGTCGCCCCGGTCATCGGGGAGTTCTACGAGAACTGCGAGTTCCCGTACGAGATCGTGCGCAAGATGGGCCAGATGGGCCTGTTCGGCCTGCCCTTCCCGGAGGCCGACGGCGGCATGGGCGGCGACTACTTCGCGCTCTGCCTGGCCCTGGAGGAACTGGCCAGGGTGGACTCCTCGGTGGCGATCACCCTGGAGGCCGGGGTCTCCCTTGGCGCCATGCCGATCCACCGCTTCGGCACCCCGGAGCAGAAGGCGGAGTGGCTGCCCAGGCTGTGCACCGCCGAACAGCTGGGCGCCTTCGGCCTCACCGAGCCCGGCAGCGGCTCGGACGCCTCCGGCATGCGCACCACCGCCAAGCTGGACGGCGACGAGTGGGTGATCAACGGCAGCAAGGCCTTCATCACCAACTCCGGCACCGACCTCACCGGCTTCGTCACCGTCGCCGCGGTCACCGGCAAGAAACCCGATGGCCGCAAGGAGATCTCCACCATCATCGTGCCCTCCGGCACCCCCGGCTTCACCGTGGCCAAGAAGTACTCCAAGGTCGGCTGGAACGCCAGCGACACCCACGAACTGTCCTTTGAGGACGTTCGAGTGCCTGCCAAGAACCTGCTCGGCGAGCGCGGCCGCGGCTACGCCCAGTTCCTGCAGACCCTGGACGAGGGCCGGATCGCCATCGCCGCGCTGTCGGTGGGCCTGGCCCAGGGCTGCGTGGACGAGTCGGTGCGCTACGCCGGCGAGCGCGAGGCCTTCGGCCAGAAGATCGGCGAGTACCAGGCCATCCAGTTCAAGATCGCCGACATGGAGGCCCGCGCGCACACCTCGCGACTGGCCTACCACCACGCCGCGGCCAAGATGCTGCGCGGCGAGCCCTTCAAGAAGGAAGCCGCCATCGCCAAGCTGGTGGCCAGCAACGCGGCCATGGACAACGCCCGCGACGCCACCCAGGTCTTCGGCGGCTACGGATTCATGAACGAGTACCCGGTGGGCCGGTTCTACCGGGACGCGAAGATCCTGGAGATCGGCGAGGGCACCAGCGAGGTCCAGCGCATGCTGATCGCCCGGCAGCTGGGCTTGTAGGTCAGACAGCGCGGCACCCGCCGGGTCCAGTACCGTGATCGTCACGCTACGTGAGGCGACTGACGGGGGTGGACCGTGCGCGGGGACGGGGTGCGGAACGAGCTGAGCGGCTCGGCGGGCAACGTCGTGCAGGCCAGGGACATCGGCCAGGTCATCCTCGCCGCGCGCGAACGCCCGCAGGCCGTGCCCGCGCTCGCGCCGTCACCCCCGGAGCCGTTCACCAACCGCGAGGTGGAGCTGGCGCGGTTGTACGCGCTGGCTGACATGCCGGTCGGCGACCGGACCCGGCCGCCGGTGGCGGCGTTGCGCGGCATGCCCGGGGTGGGCAAGTCCGCGTTGCTGCGCCAGGCCGCTTGGCAGCTGCGCGAGCGGTTCCCGGATGGCGTGCTGCACGTCCAGTACGGCCAGGAGGGCAACTCGCCCGCCGAGGCGGTGGCCCGCTTCCTGGCCGCGTTGAGCGTGCCCGAGGCCCTGATCCCCTCGGGGTTCCAGGCCAGGGTGGATCTGTACCGCTCGCTGACCGCCGGGTCGCGCATGATCGTGGTGTTCGACGAGGTGCGGGAGGCGGCGCAGGTCAGCGCGCTGCTGCCGCTCTCGCCGGCCAGTCTGGTGCTGGTGGCGGCCGGGCGGCCGGAGCCGCTGGAGGAGCTGCACCTGGACGGCGCGGTGGACCTGCCGGTGCACCCGCTGAGCACCGAACACGGCGTCAGCCTGGTCGCCAACGTGTGCGGGGCCGAGCGGGTGGCCGGGCAACGCGCCGATGTGGTCGATCTGGTGGAGGTCTGCGGCGGGCTGCCGCTGGCACTGGGCGTGGCCGCGGCCTGGTTGAAAACGCGGCCACACCTGGATGTCCGGCAACTGGTCGACGACCTGCGCGAGACCGACCGCGACCCAGGCGAGGCCTCGGCCGAGCGGTCCGCCCGCGCGAAGGTCTTCGCCATGTTCGACCTGGCCTACGCCGACCTGCCCGCACGGTTGCGCCAGCTCTACCGGTTGCTGGGCGTGCTGGTGGGTGCGCACTTCGGGGCCGATGTGCTGGCCGCGATGGCGGAGCTGCCGGTGCGGGAGGTCCGCCGCGAGCTGGACACGTTGTGCCAGAACGGAATGGTGCAGCAGGAGTCCGGCGGGGTGTACCGGCTGCACCGCCTGGTGCGTGTGCACGCCCTGCGCAAGGCCGCCGCGGAGACGGACGAAGGCGAACGCGTTGCCGCGCTGCGCCGCGCGGTCGACTGCTGGCTGCGCACCGCCGTGGCCGCGGATGTGGCGATCAAGGGCGTGCAGTCGCTGCGGGTGACCGACCCCGCGACGATTCTCGGCGCCGAGCCGGTGGAGGTTCCGGCGCAGGCCGCCATGGCCTGGCTGCGGCGCGAGCAGCCCAACCTGCTGGAAGTGATGGACGCCGCCGCTGAGCAGGGCTGGCATCTTGAGGTGTGCCAACTGTTCGAGGCGCTGTTCGCCCTCTTCGACGCCACCAAACCGTTGGCGGCCTGGGTGCGCGCGGGCAAGCGGGCGGTCGAGTCCGCCGTGGCGGCCGGGCTCACCGCGCACGAGGTGCGTTGCCGCTGCCTGCTGGCCAAGGCTTATCAGGAGCTGGGCCGTTTCGCTGAGGCCCATGAACAGCTCGACCGGGCACGCGAGCTGGCCGGGAGCTGCGGGGAACGGCTGCTGGCCTCCACTGAGGACTTCACCGGAAACGTGTTGCTGCGTGAGGGAAAACCGGTCGAGGCGCTGGTGCGGTTCCGGCTCGCGCTGGAGATCAACGAGCGACTGCGGCGGGTCCGCGGCACCGCGATGATGAGCATGATGGTCGGCCGTGCGCTGGGCCTGCTCGGCGAGCACGAGGAAGCGCTGGCCGCGTTCGCCCGCGCCCGGTCGCTGGTGGCAGGGACCGACGCCGAGTCGATCCTGCCGAAGATCGTGCTCAGCACCGCGGGCGTGCTCGCCGCCGCCGGTGCGGACCAGGACGCCGAACGCGCCTTCGCCGAAGCGCTGGAGATCGCCGAGCAGCGCGAGGCCACCGCGCCGGCCGCGGATGCGCTGCTGGGACTTGCCGAACTCGCCGAACGGCGGGGCGAGCGCGAGTCCGGCCTCGGCTTCCGGCGACGGGCCGCCGCGCTGTTCCAGCGGATGGGGGTGCCGGACTCGGTGCACGCCACCCGCACCGCCTGGCTGCTCGCCGGACTGCCGCCGACCGGGTGATCAGCGCAGCAGGCCGGAGCTCGCCCCGGCCTGGATGGTCAGCTTCCCGGCCGGTTCGCCGCTCAGCAGCCACCGGTACAACGCCGAGCCCGCCACCGAACGCGGCACGGTGGCGTGCCGGGCCAGGACCCGGCCGTCCCGCAGGCAGGCCACGATCGCACCGGGTTCGACCTCGGTCACCGCGATCCGGGCACCGGGCCAGCGCCGCAGCGTTTCCTGACCCCAGCTGGTGGCCTCCGCCATGCCGCGGTGCCGGTCCGCGCTCCAGATGACCGGGGCCCGTTCGAGCAGTTCCGGGTCGGCCGCGTGCTCGCTGACCGCGAGGTGCCCCGGGGCATCCGGCAGG
Organism: Crossiella sp. SN42; assembly: GCF_023897065.1. Lineage (GTDB taxonomy): Bacteria > Actinomycetota > Actinomycetes > Mycobacteriales > Pseudonocardiaceae > Crossiella. Next base: position 94,259 of record NZ_JAMHIV010000005.1, on the reverse strand, counting down.
CCGGGCACCACCGGGTAGCGGCACAGGCGCACTCCATTGGCGTGAACCCGGAGCGCGTCGGGCTCGGTCACCGTCACCACCGGGGCCGGTAGAGGTTGGGCAAGCGCCTGCCACGGCGGTTCCGGGAGTTCCAGCAGCGCGTACATCCGGGTGCGCAACAGCGCCGCCGCTTGGCCGGGTGCGCCGAAGATCGAGGAGGCGATGTCCCGCTCGGCGCCGCGGGCGAGCGCCCGTTCGACCTGTAACTCCAGTGGCTGGTCGACGTGCAGCCGGGGCGTGCGCTGCCGGAGGTCGTCCATCGGTGAACCGGCGATGACCTCCGGACCGCCGTCAGCCGCCAGTAGCAACGGTTTGCCCGCTCCGGCGGCGTAGCTGGTGAGCGAGCCGTGGTCGGAGATCACCAGGCTGGCGGCCACGATCGCGGCCTGCCAGCCCTGCTCGGGCGGGACCACCACGAGTCCGGCGTCCGTGGCGCGGCGCAGCCAGGACCACACCTGCAACGCGCCGTGGCGGGCCCAGACATTGGGGTGCAACACCAGCGCGCACCGGTAGCGGTCCGCGCACAACGCGGCGGTGAGCTGTGCGGGCAGGTCGCGGTGGCGGCCGAACAGCGAGTGCTCGCCCCAGGTGGAACAGAGCAGGACGAGCTCGCGGCCCTCGGCGGCGAGGGCGGCCAGGTACTGGCGCCGCCGGGGTGCGCTGACCCGGATGCGGTCCAGGCAGGGATCGCCGGCGACCAGGGTGCGGGGCAGCAGGCGGGGTTCGACCGAGGCGATCACCGCGAGCTGGTCCTGGTGCGCGACCACCAGGGTGTCGGGGATGAGCCGGTCGCGGTGCACCAGGGCCGAGCGCCGCAGTCCGGAGATCGCGGCAGGTTCGCTGGGGGAGCGGCGGTGGTAGCCGACGCCGTGCGGGAGCAGCACAAGCGGCGCGCGAATGCGGTGCAGCTCGCCGTTGTCGCTGGCGGCCAGGGCGAGGTCGAACCGGCGGGTGAGGGCGGTGTCCCAGTCCAGGAGCCGGGCGTCCCGCTCGGTGAGGTGCGCGCGGATGCGGTGGGAGAAGGCGGAACCGTGGTCGACGGCGAAGGTCACCGCCACGCGCGGGTCAGCGAGCAGCAGGGGGAGGACGTCCCACATGCGGTTGAGTACGGCGGGGTTGCGGGCCGCGACGAGGACCTCACGTTCGGGACGGACGGTGTCCCAACGGCTTCCGGCTTCCGGCTTCCGGCTTCCGGCTTCCGGCTTCCGGCTTCCGGCTCCCGGCTCCCGGCTCCCGGCTCCCGGCTCCCGGCTCCCGGCTCGTTGATCTTACCGCCGTACCGGTGGACGTTCCGCGCCGCGGCAGTCACTTCACCGCTTCGTGTCCGCCCGCCGTCCGTCACCGCGCCAGTTTACGAACCCACTCCCGGCCACCGCTCCGGCAGCCTGAAAACCCCGAGCGCGGCGCCGTCCAGGAACGCGCTGATCGCCGCGATCCGCCCGTCCCGCACGGTGAGCACGTCCACCGCCACCAGCCGGTGCCCCTCGCCGCGGTCCATATACGCCCCGAACGCCAGCTGTCCGTTGGCCCGCACCGGCATCCGCTGCCAGGACTCCTTGAGCACCACCCCGGTCAGGAACGCGACCACGTCCGCCCGCCCGTGGAACCAGAACGGCATCGGCGGCATGGTGAACCGGACGTCCTCGGCCAGCAGCGTCACCATGGCGTCCACATCGGAGCGTTGCAGCGCCTCGATGAAGGCCGCCAGCAGTTCCCGCTGCCCGTCATCGCCCAGCTCGGCCAGCTCCGCACGCTGGGAGCGGGGCTGGGTGCGGATGGTGGCGCGGGCGCGTTGCAGGGCGCTGTTCACCGAGGGCACCGAGGTGTCCAGGGTGGCGGCCACCTCGGCGGCGCTGAAGCCCAGCACCTCGCGCAGCACGAGCACCGCGCGCTGGGTGGCCGGAAGGTGTTGCAGGGCAACCAAGAACGCCAGTTCGACGCTTTCCCGCAGCTCGTAGCCGGCGGCCGGGTCCAGGGCGAGGCGGTCGTCGGGGCAGGGTTGCAGCCAGATGGGTTCGTCCACCCGGCCGGTGAGCTCCACGTCGGGGGAGGACGGTGGCGCGTAGTCGTCGGTGAGGATGCGGCGCGGGCGCCTGCGGATCTCGTCCAGGCACACGTTGGTCGCGATCCGGTACAGCCAGCTCTTCACCGAGGCCCTGCCCTCGAAGCCCGCGATGCCCTTCCACGCCTTGACCAGCGCGTCCTGGACCGCGTCCTCGGCGTCGTGGGTGGAGCCGAGCATGCGGTAGCAGTAGGCGAAGAGCTGGTCGCGGTACGGGGTGACCAGCTGTCCGAAAGCAGCCTGGTCGTCCTGTTGCGCCAGGGCCAGCAGCCCGGGTTCACCAGCCATGTGTTCCGGCATGCGCGTGAAGCTACCGCCTGGCCCGGACAAAGCGGGCTAGGCTGCCCCGCGTGAGTGCTACCGCGCAGGAAACGTTGGCCGGTCTACGCGACGTGCTCGGGCACGCCGAGGGGGAGAACCGCCTGGTGCCGCGGATCGCGGCGGGCCAGGCCCCTCGGTCGGTGCTGGCGGCGCTGGCCGGGGAGCAGTACCGGGTGATCAGCAGTGACTGGCGGAGCCTGCTGCACCTGGCGGCGCGGGCCGAGGCGCCCGCGGCCAAGCAGTACTTCTCCACCCTGGCCGCGGGGGAGGGGATCGCGCTGGAGCGGGTGGTGCAGTTCGCCGCCGCGGCAGGGCTGGACGAGGCCGCGCTCAAGGCGTACCAGCCGTTGCCCGGTTGCCAGGCCTATCCGGCGTACCAGGCTTGGCTGGCGCTGAACGGGGACATCACCGCGGTGATCCTGGCGCTCAACGTCAACTTCGGGGCCTGGGGCGAGTACTGCGGCACGGTGTCCGCGGCGCTGGCCGAGCACTACGGGTTCGACGAGACCGGGCGCGGGTTCTTCGACTTCTTCGCCGCGCCCGCGCCGCAGCTGCTGGAGCTGGCCATGGAGGCGGTGCAGGCGGGCCTGGACGCGGGGGAGTCGACCGCGGCCGCGCACGGGTACGGGCGGTTGTTGCAGGCCTACGAGCTCTCGTTCTGGAACACCCTGGACGATCAGGTCCGGTAGCTGCGGTCCTGGCTCTCCTCGGCGGCGGGGCGGATCGGGCGCAGCGTGCCCACCGCCCCGCGCCGCTGGAGCTTCAGGAACGCGGCCACCACGTCCGGGTCGAACTGGCCGCCGCTGCCCTCCCGCAGCTCGTGCAGCGCCTGCCGTTCGCTGAGCGCCCGCTGGTACGGCCGGTCCGAGCGCATCGCCGCCCACGCGTCGCAGACCGCGATGATCCGCGCCTCGATCCGGATGTCCGTGCCGGCCAGCCCCAGCGGGTAGCCGCTGCCGTCGAAGCGCTCGTGGTGCTGGCGGATGATCTCGGCGATCGCCTCGAAGTCCGGCACCATCGCGGCCAGCCGGTAGCCGTGGTCGGGGTGCTGGCGCATCAGCGCCCACTCCTGCTCGTCCAGCCTGCCCGGCTTGGTCAGCACCTCCGGCGGCACGACGATCTTGCCGATGTCGTGCAGCCGCCCGCCCAGCCCGGCCTGGTGCGCGGTCTCCGCACCCAGCTTCATCGCCTCGGCGACCTCGCGCGCCCACCGGCTGATCGCCCGGCTGTGCTCCTGCCCGGCCAGCTTGCCGTCCACCTCGTCGGCGACCTGCCGCAGGTAGTCCACCATGGCCGCGTGGTCGGCGACCTGGCCCGCCGGCGACTCCGGCGCGCGGCCCACCACGATCCGGTCCCGGCCCTGCGACTTGGCCGCGTACAGCGCCCGGTCGGCCACCGCGACCAGCTCGCTGGGCTGCTCGCCGTGCAGCGGGTAGCAGGCGGTGCCGACCGAGACGGTGACCGCGATCCACGTGTCGGCGGAAACGGTGATGGGGCTGCTGGCCACGCAGTGCCGCAGGCGTTCGGCGATCCCGGGCAGCTCGGTGGGACTGGCGTCCGGGAACAGCAGCGCGAACTCCTCGCCGCCGTAGCGGGCCACCACGTCCCCGGCGCGGGCGCAGGCGCCCAACCGGTTGGCGATCTCCACCAGCACGTGGTCGCCTGCCGGGTGGCCGTACCGGTCGTTGATCGACTTGAAGTGGTCCACGTCCACGATGAACACCGCCAGGTGCCCGTCGGCCCGTTTCGCCCGCGCGATCTCGATCGGCAGGTGCGCCTCGAAGAACCGCCGGGTGTGCAGCCCGGTGAGCACATCGGTGATGGCCAGCCGCCGCTGCGCCGAGACCAGCCCGGCCAGCCTGGCGATGGTCAGCCCGAACAGCAGCGCACAGGCCACCGCGATCACCGGCACCCCGCTGAGGTCCCCGTTGGCGGTCTGGACCAGCAGCAGCACCGGCGCCAGCAGCGCGGCCGCGGACAGCACCGACATCCTGGCCAGGCTCGGCCCGGTGTCGGTGTTGCGCTCCGCGCGCTCGCCGACCTGCCGCATGGTCGGGTGCAGCGCGGCCGCGCCGAGGGCCAGGTTGGAGGTCAGCCAGATCGCGTCCAGGTAGTTGCCCGCGGTGTAGCTGCCGTCGAGCTGTTGCAGCACGTAGAGCGAGTCGGCCGCGAACAGCGCCAGCAGGTTGGTGCTCAGCAGCGTGAACGCCATCGGCCGCCGCCCGCCACCCATGATCAGCCGGATGGCCACCGCCAGCATCGCCAGGTCCATCATCGGATAGGCCAGCGAGGCCGCCTTGACCAGCAACGGCGAGTCCAGCCGCGCCCGGGGCCCGATCAGGTAGAGCCAGGACATCATGCCCGCGCTCACCGACAGCACCGCCGCGTCCAGCAGCCCCGGCAGGTCGCGGCCGGGGCTGCGCATCCGGATCAGCAGCAGCAGACCGGCCACGACCAGCGGGTAGTGACCCAGGTAGAAGATGTCGGCCACGTTCGGGTAGGTCGGATCGCGCAGCACGTAGTGCGCCACGTAGAAGCAGATGTCGGCCACCGCGTACACGACCTGCCCGAGCGCGATCAGCAGCCAGGGCCGCAACGGCCGCGGCCGGTTCCGCCGCACCCCGTACAGCGCGGCCACCGCCGCCGAGGAGGTGATCAGGCAGTACACGACGAACCTGGCGATCCGGCCGCCGTCATCGGTCGGGATCAGGAAGTAGATCCCGACGAAGGCGAGCCCGATGAGCAGGTAGGCCAGCCACCGGCGATCACCGGCCGGACGGCTGCTTACGTCCATGCACGACCCCTTGCTCGAAACACACCCGCGGCCGCATCATGCCCCACCCACGGGGTATGCAGAACCATTGAACCCCGGGATACCGGCAACCGCACTCGGTCAATGGTGCGGTATACGCGCGAATGGGGAGGAACTACCCACGGTCAGCGAGTAGATCCCACGGCCCGCCACGCGTGTTGCTTGAAACCAGGATGACCAGACGGCCTGCGATATGAACGCTGGTGCCCGGATACTCCGCTGCTCGCCGACGGAGGCGACGCAACGTCACGCCTTGCTCTTCTGGCGATAGCGCCTCGTCGAGGACTCCGAAGGAGAGTCGCCGGTCATCTTGGCCGAACAGGTTGAGCGGAGCCCAGGCCCCGTGGAGTCGCCGCCCCGACACGAGGTGGTCTTCTACCGGCGGCGCGCTGGCGAACAGTGTTTCTTGGACGGTGTGGCGATGGGCTTGGGCACGTTCGGCGAGTTGGTGGACGGAGGTCCAGTCATCCAGGGTGGCGCGGTTGTCGCGTTCTGTCAGCCAGGCTGGAACCTCTAGGCGCTGGTAGGTGAACGATCTCGCGGCACGTTCCACTGAGCTGCCACGCGCCTCCCGCGAAGTTTTGCCAGGCGGGCTGGCAGGTCGGCTCGGCTTGCGGCGAGGCGCGAACAGGTCCACCGTCACCCCGTGCTCGCTCGCGTAGGCCCATGACATGACGAATGGGTGGTCCCGATGGTATTCGGACCACGTCAGCAGCTCGTTGAGACGCCTTAGGTTCTCCGCCAATGCCTTTGACGGTGCCTTGCGGTATCGCCCGCGGGCCTCACCTGCGAGCTGCTTCTTCGGCCAGCCGAACAACAAGTCTGGCTTGATGCCTCGCTTCCGGTAGGACTTGTCCGGGCCTATCGGCAACGCGTCGAGATGGTGCAGTGATCCGCTGCGGTGCCAGCGGGAGCTCGCCTCTACCGCAGCGGTGAGCATGGCCATGCCCAGCGACTCCACGACGAAGTGCCGAAGGTGGTGCGAGCTGGTCCGCACCACATCGGGCTTGAGCCTTAGCGGCCCGTTCTCAGGAGTGTCCAGGTAGGACAGCAGGATGCGGGCTTCGGGGAAGTGACTTTCGAACCGTGCCGGACAGGGAGTGGCCAGTGTGTTGATCTCGACCAGCCGGGCGAGGTTGATGTCGAGCCGCCGGGTGCGCGGTGTCAGCTCCGCGCTGAGACGGGCGATACCTGTCTGACTGGGATCGACGGTCCAGCTGAAGTCGCGCAACATCACCCAGGTCACCAAGCCAGGCTAGCCGCGGGGTCGCCTCGGGCAGTGCCGGGCGACCCCACACGATCAGGTCAACGGTGGAGCTGGGAGGTCGTGCCCGCGGTGCCACGTTCTCACCTGGCGGGGCAGGCCATCTAGTGCGCGAAGTCCCAGCGGGTGGCGCCGTGCGGTTCCGCGGTGGCCACGCCGATCGCGGTGTGCAGCGTGAGCCGGTACACATGCCACGGCGGCGGCCCCGCGCTCGGTGCCGTGAACGGAGCGGTGAACCCCTCATCCGTCACCGTCGCCGGCCACCCGCCGCTCCGGTAGACCTCAGCCAGCTTCTCCAGGTCAGCGGCCTCGGTGACCCGGTGCGCCGAACCCTCCAGCACCAGGTCAACGCCGCGCAGCCGGACCGAGACGGTGCACGCCGGATTCACCGCCAGGTTGCGGGACTTGCGGGTGCCGGGGCCGCTGACGAAATACAACGCGTCATCTACCCAGACGGCTCCGACGCCTGCTGAATGCGGTCTTCCATCGGGGCGCACGGTGGCCACGAAGAAGGTGAGGTCGGCTTTGGGGGTGTCCGCGGCGAGAATGTCGCGGGGCCGGCTCCACGGCAGTTCCGCGGAGCCGTACTGGTCGAGGTTGCGGGTCGCGATGGGCTCGTGCGTTGAGTCGGTCATACCCGTGCGTCGAACGGGATCGGTCGTTTTCGACATTCAGGCCAGACCTTCTTCTTTTATCGCCGTCCACGGGTCCCCGCCGTCGGTGGCCAGCACCACCACGATGCGCCCGGAGACCGACACGGCGGGCGAGGAGCCCAGTGCGGCGTGCTCGTCCTCGTCCAGGTCCTCGCCGAGCACGGCCAGCGCGTACCGCCTGCTGTCCAGGCCGAACAGGTCGAGGGGCGCCTGGGCGCCGCGCAGCCGGTGGCCGAGCAGGGTGTGCTCGGTGGGCGGGGCGGTCTCGTGCAGGTAGCGCTCGACCTCGACGACCCGGGTCGCGGCCTCCTCGGCGAGTGGGCCGACGGCGGAGTCGTCCACCGCGGGGCCCTGGTAGAGCTCGGTGCGGACCTTGCCGGAGTTGCCGTCGAACCAGGCGGAGCCGTCGGCCGGGCGGTACAGGTCCACGGTGATGCCCAGGTCGCTGGCGTAGGCCCAGGTCATGACGAACGGGTGGTCGTCGTGCCGGGCCGACCACTCCAGCATGGTCTCCAGCCGCAGCCGGGGCTCGGCCAGCACCCGGGAGGGCGGGTTGCGGGCCCGGCCCTTGGCCTCCCCGGCGAGCCTGCGGCCCGGCCAGCCGAAGAGCAGGTCAGGGCGCACGCCGCGGTTGCGGTAGGCCCGGTCCGGTCCGATCGGCAGCACGCGGGGCTCGCCGACGGCGGTGGAGTGCAGGCCCAGGCCGAGGCACTCCACCACGAACTGCCGGATGTGGTGCGAGCTGCCGCGCACCGACTCCTCGCGCAGGCTCAGCTGCCCGGAGGCGGGAGTGCGCAGGAAGGACAGCATGATCCGGGTCTCGGCGAACTGGTTGTCGAACCGGGTCGGGCTCAGCGTGGCCAGCGCGTTGACCCGCACCAGGTGGGCCAGCGAGACCTCCAGGCGGGAGCGGCCGGAGCCCCGGGAGAAGGCCAGCTGGTGGTCGCCGAGCAGGTCCGGCGCCAGGGACCAGGTGATGTGGCGGAGGCTTGCCCAGGTCATGATCACACGCTATCCCCGGCGGGCCTCGCGGTCGCGATGGCTGGCCGGTGAACCGGGGAAAACAGCGATGGCGCCGCCCCGCGGGACGACGCCATCAGCTGCTCAGCCGGAGCTCAGTCCCAGTCCAGCGCGCCACCGCTCTGGTACTCGATGACCCTGGTCTCGAAGAAGTTCTTCTCCTTCTTCAGGTCCATCATCTCCGACATCCACGGGAACGGGTTCTCCGCCTCCGCGAACACCGGCGCCAGGCCGATCTGGGCGCAGCGGCGGTTGGTGATGAAGTGCATGTACTGCTCGCACAGCTCCGCGTTGAGCCCGAGCAGGCCGTTGGGCATGGTGTCGCGGCCGTAGGCCACCTCCAGCTCACAGGCCTCGCGGAGCATGGTGCGGATCTCCTCCTGGAACTCCGCGGTCCACAGGTGCGGGTTCTCGATCTTGATCTGGTTGATCGCGTCGATGCCGAAGTTCAGGTGGATGGACTCATCGCGCAGGATGTACTGGTACTGCTCGGCGATGCCGACCATCTTGTTCCGCCGGCCCAGGGAGAGGATCTGGGCGAAGCCGGTGTAGAACCACATGCCCTCGAACACCACGTAGAAGGCGACCAGGTCGCGCAGGAACGCCTGGTCCTTCTCCGGGGTGCCGGTGCTGAAGTCCGGGTCCTCCAGGTTCTGCGTGTACCGCAGCGCCCAGGCCGCCTTGTCCGTGATGGAGGGCACCTCGCGGTACATGTTGAACAGCTCGCCCTCGTCCAGGCCGAGCGACTCGCAGATGTACTGGAAGGTGTGCGTGTGCACGGCCTCCTCGAAGGCCTGGCGCAGCAGGTACTGGCGGCACTCCGGGTTGGTCAGGTGCCGGTACACCGCGAGCACGATGTTGTTGGCCACCAACGACTCCGAGGTGGCGAAGAAGCCCAGGTTGCGCTTGATCGCCCGGCGCTCGTCCTCGGTCAGGCCGTTCGGGGACTTCCACAGCGCGATGTCGGCCTGCATGGACACCTCGGTGGGCATCCAGTGGTTGTTGCAGCCGGCCAGGTACTTGTCCCAGGCCCAGTGGTACTTCAGCGGCAGCAGCTGGTTGACGTCGGCCCGGCAGTTGATCATCGCCTTGTCGTCGACGCTGACCCGGCCGCCGGAGCGGTCGATCTCGCCGAGGCCGGTGGCGTCGACGGTGGGCTCAAGGGCGGTCACTGGCAGGCCTCGCAGTCGGGGTCGGTGATGGAGCAGGCCAGCGCCTCGGCGGCCTCGGTGGCGGCCGGGGAGGGCGCGGGCGCGGGGGTGCTGAGCACGGGGGAGACCGCGTTGAGCTTGCCGTCGGTGCCGCGCAGGGTGGACTTCTCCACGTGCGTGGCGCTCTGGGCGCGCAGGTAGTACGTGGTCTTCAGGCCGCGCAGCCAGGCCAGCTGGTACAGCGAGTCCAGCTTCTTGCCGCTGGGCTTGGCCATGTACAGGTTGAGCGACTGGGCCTGGTCGATCCACTTCTGCCGCCGGGCCGCCGCCTCGATCAGCCACTCGCTGTCCAGCTCGAACGCGGTGGCGTACAAGGACTTCAGCTCAGCCGGGATGCGCTCGATGGCGCCGAGGCTGCCGTCGAAGTACTTCAGGTCGCCGATCATCACCTCGTCCCACAGCCCGCGCTCCTTCAGCTCGCGCACCAGCTGCGGGTTGACCACGGTGAAGTCGCCGGACATGTTCGACTTCACGTACAGGTTGCGGTACAGCGGTTCGATCGACTGGTTGACCCCGGTGATGTTGGCGATCGTCGCGGTCGGCGCGATGGCCATCACGTTGGAGTTGCGCATGCCGACCTCGACCACGCGCGCCCGCAGCGTGTCCCAGTCCAAAGTGGACGAACGGTCCACCGCGAGGTCGCCCTCCCGGTTGTCGGCCAGGATCTGCACCGAGTCGATCGGCAGGATCCCCTTGCTCCACAAGGAACCCGGGAAGGACTCGTAGGCGCCGCGCTCGGCGGCCAGCTCAGCGGAGGCGGAGATGGCGTAGTAGGAGATCTCCTCCATGCTGCGGTCGGCGAACTCCACCGCGCCGGGGGATGCCATCGGCAGCCGCAGCGCGTAGAGCGCGTCCTGGTAGCCCATCAGGCCAAGCCCCACCGGACGGTGCCGCAGGTTCGACCGGCGCGCTTCCGGGATGGTGTAGAAGTTCACGTCGATCACGTTGTCCAGCATGCGGACCGCGGTGCGCACGGTCTTCTCCAGCCGGGCGTGGTCGATGCCCTCGGCGGTCACGTGCTGGGCCAGGTTGACCGAACCCAGGTTGCACACCGCGACCTCGTCGATCGTGGTGTTGAGGGTGATCTCGGTGCACAGGTTCGAGGAGTGCACCACGCCGGAGTGCTGCTGCGGGGAGCGCAGGTTGCACGGGTCCTTGAAGGTGATCCACGGGTGCCCGGTCTCGAACAGCATGGTCAGCATGCGCCGCCACAGGTCCTTGGCCTGCACCCGGCGGAAGACCCGGATCTCGCCGCGGTCGGCGGCCGCCTCGTACTCGGCGTACTTGCGGGAGAACTCCAGGCCGTAGGAGTCGTGCAGGTCCGGCACCTCGTCCGGGGAGAACAGCGTCCACTGCCCGTCCGCGCGGACCCGGCGCAGGAACTCATCCGGCACCCAGTTCGCGGTGTTCATGTCGTGCGTGCGCCGCCGGTCGTCGCCGGTGTTCTTGCGCAGGTCGAGGAACTCCTCGACGTCGATGTGCCAGGTTTCCAGGTACGCGCAGACCGCGCCCTTGCGCTTGCCGCCCTGGTTCACCGCCACCGCGGTGTCGTTGGCGATCTTCAGGAACGGCACCACGCCCTGGGACTTGCCGTTGGTGCCCTTGATGTGCGCGCCGATGCCGCGCACCGGCGTCCAGTCGTTGCCCAGCCCGCCGGCGTACTTCGACAGCAGCGCGTTGTTGCTGATGCCGTGGAAGATGCCCTCCAGGTCATCGCCCACCGTGGTGAGGAAGCAGGAGGACAGCTGCGAGCGGGTGGTGCCCGCGTTGAACAGCGTCGGCGTGGAGCACATGAAGTCGAAGCTGGAGATCAGGTCGTAGAACTCGATCGCCCGCGCCTCGCGGTCGTCCTCGCGCAGCGCCAGGCCCATCGCGACCCGCATGAAGAAGGCCTGCGGCAGCTCGTAGCGGTGCTCGTCGCTGTGCAGCAGGTAGCGGTCGTAGAGCGTCTGCATGCCCAGGAACTGGAACTTCAGGTCCCGGTCGGCCACCAGTGCGGCGCCGAGGCGCTCCAGGTCGAACTTGGCCAGCTCGGTGTCCAGCTGGTCCAGCTCCACCCCGCGCCGGATGAACTCGGCGAAGTAGGTGGGGTACTCCCTGGTCATCTGCGCGTGGCTGGCCACCCGGTGCTCACCGGCCAGGAAGGTCAGCGCCTCGCCGCGCAGCTTGTCCATCAGCAGCCGGGCGCTGACGTAGGAGTAGTTCGGGTCGGTCTCGACCATGGTGCGCGCGGCCATCACCGGCGCGATGCTCAGCTCGGCGGGGCTGATGCCGTTGTAGAGGTTGCGCAGCGTCTCGGCCAGCACCGCCTCGCTGTCCACCGCCGTCAGGTCCGCGCAGGACTCGGAGATGACCAGCGCCAGCCGGTCGGTGTCCAGCGGGATCAGCGTGCCGTCGGCCTGGCGCACGGAGAACTTCGGCGCGGGCTTGGGCGTGGCCTGCTCGCGGGCCTTGTTGTGCTCCTCGCGGTAGAGCACGTAGGCGCGGGCGACCTTCTGGTGCCCGGCCCGCATCAGGGTCAGCTCGACCTGGTCCTGGATCTGCTCGATGTGCAGCGGCCGGTCCGGGCCGGCGTGCCGCAGCAGGCCCTGCGTCACCGAGGCGGTCAGCTCGGCGATCTGTTCGCGCACGCGGGGCGAGGAACCCGCGTCGGTGCCTTCCACGGCGAGGAAGGCCTTGGTCATCGCGGCCGTGATCTTGGCCGCCTCGAACGGGGACACCGCGCCGTTGCGGCGGATCACCGTGACCGCGCCGGCTGCGATCTCTGGCGAATGCACTGACACGAAAGCTGCTCCAAAAGGTGTGCTGGACGGTTGAGGGCAGCGCCGGGCGGCCGAGGACCCGGAGCCGGGTTCGGTTGCCGTCGCTGGGGAAGAGCGGGGTGAAACTGGCTAGCTCTGAGGCTCGCTACAGCTCGCAGGCGATGCGGTCATACAGGTCGTCTCTCCTCGCGAGCGTCGGCGTCAGTGGGCCGCGGAGTCAGAGGCAGGCGAGGGCCGACCGGGGCGCGCGCATGCGCCGCCCAGTCGTCCGCTCGGCCTTCCCACGAGACCGCGAACCAGGCGCACCGGCGGTGCGCCCGCTGACGGCAGGTCTTCGGACTCGCGGGCACACGCCAAGCGCTGGCGCACCTACTGGCCGTCGCTTCCCGGACCGTGGCGTCCAGTGCTGTACCGGCCCTGGTGCTCGGCCGGTGACGGCGGTCGTTCCCACTCACCGCTGCGGGGCAGTCCCGGAGTCGCACCGGGTTCCCTGTTGCCTCGCCTGGCGTTTGCGTGCCCGGCGAACCATCAGCGCAACGGATACTACATGTAGGGGTAGTCCGCGCAAGCGCACCCAATATGGCCGTGTGTCGCGTGTCGGTGAGGCATGACACGATGGGGGTGGACTGATCACGGTGCGTGGAGGTGCGGAGTGCGGGCATGGCGTGTGCACGAGCTGGGCGAGCCGCGGGACGTGCTCCGGCTGGACGAGGTCCCGGAGCCGGTCGCCGGGCCGGGACAGGTGCTGGTGAAGGTCCGCGCGACCGCGTTGAACTTCCCGGACGCGCTGCTGTGCCGGGGTCAGTACCAGGTCCGCCCGCCGCTGCCGTTCACTCCGGGGGTCGAGCTTTGCGGTGAGGTGGTCGCGCTCGGTGAGGGCGCCAGTGGGTTCGCGGTCGGCGACCGGGTCATCGCCACGCCCGCGCCGCCGCACGGCGGGCTGGCCGAGTACGTGGCGGTCAATGCCGCCGAGCTGCTGCCCGCCCCCGAGGCGCTGGACGACGCCCAGGCCGCCGGGTTCCACATCGCCTACCAGACCGGCTGGTTCGGCCTGCACCGCCGGGCCGGGCTGGCCGAGGGCGAGACCCTGCTGGTGCACGCCGCGGCCGGTGGCGTTGGCAGCGCGGCCATCCAGCTCGGCAAGGCCGCTGGCGCCACCGTGATCGGCGTGGTCGGCGGGGCGCGCAAGGCCGAGGTGGCCAAGGAGCTGGGCGCGGACCTGGTGATCGACCGCAAGCAGGAGGACGTGATCGCCACGGTGAAGGAGTTCACCGGCGGCCGCGGCGTGGACGTGGTCTACGACCCGGTGGGCGGCGACTCCTTCCGCGCCGCCACCAAGGTGATCGCCTTCGAGGGCCGGATCGTCATCGTCGGCTTCGCCAGCGGCGAGATCCCCAGCGCCGCGATGAACCACGCCCTGGTCAAGAACTACTCGCTGCTGGGCCTGCACTGGGGCCTGTACACGCACAAGGACCCGGCGCTGGTCCGGCAGGCGCACCTGGAGCTGTCCGCGTTGGCCGATGAGGGCCTGGTCGACCCGCTGGTCAGCGAGCGGCTGCCGCTGGCGGAGGCGGCGGCGGGCGTGCAGAAGCTGGCCGAGGGCGACACCGTCGGCCGGGTCGTGGTGACCATGGACTGACGCCCGGCGTCAGCAAATCATCGGACGATTGGCGTTGATGAGCTCGAAGCGCCGGTCGAACATCGCGCTGCGCCACCCGGCGAAGAAGGCGTCCGCGGCATTGCTGAGGTGCCTGCCGGCCGGCACCGGATAGACCACGCACACCCAGTTCACGGAGACGCTCAGCACCAGTTCGCCGGACGCCCGGGCGCCGCGCACCACACCGGCGGCCTGGGGGCCGTGCTCGCCGAAGCCGCCGTCCAGACAGAGCGCCAGGTCGGCTGCCGCCTGGCCGGCGGTGTCGAACATCGCCCACCGGTACTTCGGCGAGGGCCGGCCGAGGTGCCACGGCTCGAAGAAGGCCGCCGAACTCCAGCCCGGCCCGACGTGCGTCGCACGCTCTCCCGGGCTCGGGTGGGACTCCTTGGGGAGCATGATGTTGTAGGGAGTCTTACTCGCTGGGCTCACCCGCTCATCCAAGGGCCGGCCCGCGACGTGGTCCACCCCGTTCCAGGGACAGGACCTGCTCTTTCACATCCGTGCACTGTGGGATTCGGCAAGGTTCTTGACTATACGTCGGACGGGTCCCTAGCTTGTGCTCACCGCCGCGCCGACTCACTGGAGAGCTGGCACATGAGAAGAAACACCGCTGTGCTGTTGCCCGTGCTGGCGATGGCACTGGTCTTTACCCTGCCCTCAGCTGCCACCGCAGACTCCGCCGCGCCGATCCGGGTGAACAGCCTTTCCGCCCTGCAGAACGCCCTGAACTCAGCCAAGCCCGGCGACCGGATCGAGCTGGCCGACGGCACCTACAACGCCACCGGCCCGATCACCGTCCGCCGCTCGGGCACCTCCGCCGCGCCGATCGAGGTCACCGCCGCGAACGTCGGGAAGGCGGTCATCACCGGCTCCACCGGCTTCGCCTTCGACGGCAACGTCAGCTACGTGACCCTCAACGGGTTCTCGCTGCGGCACGGCGGTTCGCTGTCGGTGCCCACCGGCTCGCACCACATCCGGTTGAGCCGCAACACGATCCAGTTCAGCTCGGACGGGAACTGGGTCACCGTCAGCGGAAACGACGTGGAGGTGGACCGCAACACCTTCCAGAACCGCACCACCGCAGGGGTCTTCCTGCAGGTCTCCGGGCCCGGCGACGACATCGCCAAGCGCACCAAGATCCACCACAACTACTTCTACAACCACGGCTTCACCGGGGCCAACGGCGGTGAGGCGATCCGCTTCGGCTTCAGCCACAAGCAGAGCTACAACTCCGGCGGCGTGATCGAGCACAACCTGTTCGAGAAGGCCAACGGCGACCCGGAGGCCATCTCGGTCAAGGCCTCCGAGACCACCGTGCGGCACAACACGATCCGGGACAGCAAGGGCTACATCGTGCTGCGGCACGGGCACCGCAACACGGTGGAGGGCAACCTGCTGCTCGGCGCCACCGGCATCCGCTTCCACGGCAACGATCACAAGATCATCAACAACTACGTGGCGGCCAGTGGCGGCCGGGCGCTGGTCTTCGGCAAGGGCTCGGAGGCCGACAGCGGGCCGGCCAGCACCGGGCACGACCGGCCGGACCGGGTGACGGTGGCCTACAACACCTTGCTGGGCACCAGTTCCGTGGTGGACAGCGACGGCGGCACCTTCCTGCCCAAGGACTGCGTGCTGGCCAACAACATCATCGTCGGCAGCTCCGGCTCGCTGGTGGCGATGCGCAGTGGCGCCACGGTGAAGTACGAGGGCAACATCGCCCACGGCGCCAGTGCAGGCATGCCCGCCGGTGGCTACCGCAACGTGGACCCGAAGCTGACCACGGATGCCAACGGGCTCAAGCGGTTGAGCTCGGGCAGCCCGGCCATCGACGCGGGCGTGGGCAGCTACTCCTACGTCACCACCGACTTCGACCCGCACGCGCGCAGCGGCAAGCTGGACGTGGGCGCGGACGAGTTCGGCGGTTCGGTGGCCCGCAAGCCGTTGCAGAAGTCCGACGTCGGACCTTCGGCACCGTGATCCACTTCCGGCGGGGGTAGGGCTGGCACCACCCCCGCCGGAGGGGACAGCCCGCTCGTGCGCGCGGCCGCGGGCTCGTTACGGTCTGCGCATGAGGACGCTGAAGGTGGGGGCAGTGCTGCTGGCGGGTCTGGCGGCGCTCAGCGGGTGTTTCGCGTTCGCGGCCAACCGGGAGACCCAGCAGCAGGACCACGACCGGAAGGTCAGCCGGGTCGAGGTGACCCTGGACAGCGGTGACGTCGAGATCCGCGCGGGCGCGGACAACAAG
This sequence comes from Crossiella sp. SN42, assembly GCF_023897065.1. GTDB lineage: Bacteria > Actinomycetota > Actinomycetes > Mycobacteriales > Pseudonocardiaceae > Crossiella. The sequence goes on along the minus strand of NZ_JAMHIV010000005.1, from coordinate 78,213 downwards.
GTCGGCATCACCAGGAAGCTGGAGTGGGGCACCAGCAAGCCCGCGTACCGCGAGGAGTGGGACGGCGACACCCTGCGCGTGCACCCGCCGACCTGCTCGAACAACTGCTCGATCAGCTACGTGCTCACCGTGCCCGCCGCGGTCTCGGCGAAGCTGCGCACCGACTCCGGCTCGATCACGGTGCGCGATGTCACCGGCGAGCTGAACCTGGAGACCGACTCCGGCGACGTGCGCGCGGACAACCCGGTCGCCGCGCTGTTCGTGCGGGCCGACTCCGGCACGGTCACCGCCACCGGCGCGCGCTCACCCAAGGCCGAGCTGCGCACCGACTCCGGCGACATCAGGGCCGACTTCACCGCCGCGCCAGGCAGTGTCACCGCGAACGCGGGCAGCGGCACGATCGAGATCGGCGTGCCGAATGAACCGGCCGGGTACAAGGTGGACGCCAAGGTCGAGTCGGGCAAGCGGACCGTCTCGGTCACCGAAGAGGCGGGCAGCCCGCGCTCGATCAGCGCGCACACCGACTCCGGTGATGTGACCGTGCGCTACGCCTAGCGCGCCCGGCGGACCGGTGAGGGCCGCCTCCGCCGGGCGCTGGCGCTACCAGCTGGGGCTGACCCGGACGTCCGCCGCCTTGACGAAGAACGCGCGGTGGCCGAAGAACACCTGGTAGTACCGATCCTTGCCGCGCACCACCGTCCGCGGTCCTTCCCAGTTCTGCGCGAAGTAGTAGTCGGTGGGCACCTCGTGCTCGGCGAGCACGTACTTCTCACCCGCGCGCATCGTGTACTGCAACGGCGCGATCGGCTGGTACGGCACCCCGGTGCCCTCGTAGGCGGCTTCCTCGGGGTAGGCCCGGCCGAACACCGGCACCTCGGTCAGGCCGGGGCGCGGGGTGACCACGTACCCGGTGCTGTTGACCGCGGCCGGTTTCGCGCGCGGGTTGTGGAACCAGGCCTTCTGGCCCAGGTACCAGATCGCGGTCCACTCGCCGCGGCGCTCGGCCACCGCGAACCGCTGGCCGGTGTCCACCCGGCCGCCGTGGTCGCTGACGTGCCGGGTGCTGTTGCTGCCGTCCGGCCGCAGCCCGGGATCCTTGACCAGCGGGGCGTCCGCGCTCGGTTCGGTGTGCAGGAACACCGAGGTGGTGCCGCGCACCGGGCAGGGGTCGGCGGGTTTGGCGCTGTCGCAGCCGTACATCACCGGGTGGTTGCTGGCGTAGTCCGGTTTGATGGTCACGATCCCGGCCCACGGTCCGGTGCTGGCGTGGAAGGGCGCGCCGAGCAGGTCGAAGTAGTGCGCCCAGTCCCAGTAGGGGCCCGGGTCCCAGTGCATGCCGCGCACGGTGGCCGGGGTGGTGCCGGGCACGTTGTCGTGGCCCAGGATGTGCGCCCGGTCCAGCGGGATGTCGTACTTCTTGGCCAGGTAGCGGACCAGCCGGGCCGAGGAGCGGTACATCGCCTCGGTGTACCAGGTGCCCTTGGCCGCGAAGCCCTCGTGCTCCAGGCCGATGGAGTGGGTGTTGACGTACCAGTTCCCGGCCTGCCAGGCCACGTCCTCGGCCCGGACGTGTTGGGCCACATGGCCGTCGGCCGAGCGCAGGGTGTACTGCCAGCTCACGTACTTCGGGTTCTGCACCAGCTTCAGCGTGGTGTCGTAGTAGCCCTCGGTGTCGTGCACGATGATGTACTTGATCTTCAGGTCGCGCGGGCGGTCGGCCTGGTCGTGGTTGCCGTAGCTGCCCGGCTTGCTCGGGTCGTAGTGCTCGTACGGCGCGGGAACCCATTCACAGCCCAGGTTCTTCGGGCACTCGGTGGCCTCCGGCTTCGGCGCGCGCAGCCCCAGACCGTCCACTTGGGACACTCGCGGGCTGATGCCGGGATCGGCGGCCAGGCGCACCCGGTGGCCGTCGTCGGTGACCCGCTCGGTCCCGGTGCGCAGCAGCTCGAAGACCTCGTCGGCGAACCGGCGCGCGGTCGCGGTGTCAGTCGCACCGCTGTAGCGCGCCACCGCGCCGTACCAGTCCCCTGGCGCGCTGCCGCCGCCCAGTTCGCGCTGGTACTGGGCGAGCACGGCCGCGCCGCCGCGGATGTTGGCCACCGGGTCCGAGCGCAGCGCCGAGGGCGCGGTCCCGGTCAGCCGGGCGGCCAGGTCGATGGTCTGCAACCCGGCGGGGGAGACGCCTGCCGGTGCGGGCTCGGGCAGTTGGAGCGGGCGGGCGGTGTCCCCGCGCGGGTCCTCGGCGCCGTCCCCGTGGTGGGTGTCCGGGGCGACGCCGAGGCCACGGGCGTCAGTGAGGTGCAGGGGGCCGAAGCCCGCGCCGCGGCTGGGTTCGCCCGCGTTGGCGTCCCAGCGCGAGAGCAGGTAGCCGACGCCGAGCAGCACCGTCGGTGGCACGCCGAACTCGGTGGCGGCGGCCGTGAACGCGTCCTGCCGGTCCGCCGGAGCGGCGGTCGCGGACACCGGGCTGAGCAGTGCGCCGAGCACCGCGAACGCGGCCCCCAGCGCGAGATGACGCCGTACAGCGGACATGTGGACATCTTTCTCAGAGGTCCGCTTGTGTGGCAATAGTCCACAAGGAGCTAAGGGCGTAGCTGGTGGCGGTCCAGCCAGTCGTCGATGGCCTTGAGCGTGCCCGGCAGGTGGGTGCCCGCGTTCATCATGTGGTCCGCGCCGGGGATCTGCACGAAGCTGCCGCGCGCGCCGTACTTGCGCGCGGTCACCCGGCCGATCCTGGGCACCGTGCACTTGTCGAGCTCACCGGCGATGACCAGCACCGGGGCGTCGCTGGCCCGGTAGTCCACCTTCGCCCGGCGCTTGTGGTCCAGGAACCACAGGACCATCTGCCGGTAGACGGTGCCGGACTCCGCGCACAGGCTGTCGTAGAACGGGTCGGAGATCTCCCTGGGGGTGGCGTTGCAGATGTGGCTGTCCCAGACCTTCTTCGACACCGGGTACATCGGCTGACCGGCCAGCCACCGCGGCAGGTACCGGCCCCACAGCGCCATCGGCGCGAGGTCGAAGGTGTGCATCCCCCACGCGGGCGCGGTGCCGAGCAGGATCTGGCCGCGGTGCGGCACCCTGGCCGCGAGCAGCTGGGCCAGCAGCGCGCCGAGGGAGTGCCCGACGATGATCGGCGGCGTCGCCATCCGCCCGACCAGCTCGGCGTAGTCGGCGACGAAGTCGAGCAGCCCGAGCTTGGTCATCCGCTGCGCGTTCGCCCACACGTCGACCTGCCTGGGGTTGCCGTGGTGGCGCGCGGTGGGCCGGTGCACGCGGAAGCCCCTGGCCTGAAGTTCGGTGCCGAACTCGCCCCAGTTCTCGCCGTTGCCCCAGGTGCCGTGGATGAGGATGAGGTCCTGCTTCGCCATGTGCGCACCCTTCCCTGCCGCCGCGCCCCCTTCTTGACATATCGAGACACCCGGCGACACTGGCCATCGTGGACGAGTCGGTGCGCGCAGGGGCCCTCCAGGGCTTCCACGGGCTGGTCCGCGACCTCGGCGGCGACCCGGAACCGCTGGTCAGGCAGAGCGGGCTGGACCCGGAGTCCCTGCGCGACCCGGAGGCCATGGTCTCCCTGCCCGCCGTCGCCCTGCTGCTGGAGCAGGCCGCCCAGCGGCACGCCTGTCCCACCTTCGGCCTGCGGCTGGGCAGCCGCCAGGACCCCGAGGTGCTGGGCCTGCTGGCCGTGGTCATCCAGGACACCGCGACCGTGGCCGAGGCGCTGCGCACGGTCTCCCGGTACCTGTTCGTGCACAGCCCGGCCTACGAGCTCGCCCTGGAGGATCCCAGCCGCCAGCTGCCCGGCTGCCTCACCCTGCGCTTCGACGTCAGCCTGGCCACCGGGGTCCCGCAGCGGCAGTTGCTGGACGGTTTCCTGGCCGCGGCCTTCCGGATGGCGCGGGCGCTGGTGCCGGCCGAGCTGCGGCCGAGGGGTGTCTCGATCCCGCACACCCCGACCGGCCGCCCCGAGGAGTACCGGGACTGCTTCGGCGCCAACGTCTTCTTCGCCCAGCCCTACGCCGGCCTGCACTTCGGCCGCGAGGTCCTGACCGCGAGCATGCGCGGCAGTCAGCCGCGGTTGCGCGAGCGGGCCGCCGCCTACCTCGCCGCGCGCCAGCCTCCGGCCGGGCACGGGGTTTCCGCGCGGGTGCGCGACGTGCTCAAGAGCACCGTGGGCGTCAACCGGGGCACCAAGGCGGAGATCGCCGCGCTGCTCGGCCTGCACCCGCGCACCCTGCAACGGCGGCTCACCGCGGAGGGCGCCGCCTTCGAGGAGATCCGCACTGAGGTCTACCGGGCGGCGACCTGGCGGTTGCTGCGCGAGACCCGGATCCCGTTGAGCCACACCGCCGCTGCGCTCGGCTTCTCCGAGCAGTCGGCGATGAGCCGGTCGGTCCGGCGCTGGTTCGGCACCACCCCCAGCCGGATCCGCGCGCAGGTCAGCGGAAACGCAGGCGCAGCAACGTTCCGCCGTCCTGGGGACGTTCCGCGCTGACGTGCGCGCCGTGCGCCCGCGCCACTTGGCCGACGATGGCCAGCCCCAGCCCCGAACCCGGCAGCGACCGGGCGGCGGGGGAGCGGTAGAACCGCTCGAACACCCGGTCCAGGTCCTCGACCGGAATCCCCGGACCGTGGTCCCGCACGCACAACTCCTTGTCCCGCAAGGAGATCCGCACCACCCCGCCGGGCGGGCTGAACTTGGCCGCGTTGTCCAGCAGGTTGCGCACCGCCCGCGCCAGGCGGCCGGGCTGGCCGGTGATCACGGTCGGGTCCAGGTCCAGCATGAACGCGGTGCGCGGCCAGTGCGTGCCCACCTCGGCGGTGACGTGCTCGACCAGCAGGTCCAGCCGCAGCTCCTCGGTGGGGTCACCGGCTTCCTCGCCGCGGGCCAGGTCGATCAGGTCGGTGACCAGGGTGGTCAGCTTGGTGGCCTGGGTGTGCAGCGCGGCGAGCACGTCACCGCGCTGGCTCTGGGTGAGCTGGTCGGCGCGGCGCAGCAGGTCGACGTTGGCGCGCAGCCCGGTCAGCGGGGTGCGCAGCTCGTGCGAGGCGTCGGCGACCAGTTGTCGTTGCGCGGCAAGGGCTGCGTCCAGTTCGGCGAGCATGGTGTTGAACCCGGCGGAGAGCCTGGCCAGCTCGTCCGCGCCGTCAACCTCGATGCGCGCCTGCGGATCCCGGCTCGCCGCCACCCGCTCGGCCGCCTCGGTCAGCGTGGCCACCGGCCGCAAACCGGTGCGCGCCACCAGGTATCCGGCCGCGGCGGCCACCGCGACGCCGACCAGCCCGGCACCGATGAGCGCCCAGCCGATCCGGGTGAGGCTGTCGTCGGTGCGGTCGGAGCGGACCGCGACCTGCACCGCCACTCCCTCGGCCAGCGGGGAGGTGAGCATCCGCACCGGGTGGCCGCCGATGGTCGCGGCGCTGAAGAAGGCGGTCCGATGGCCCGCGGCGACCGCGCGGGTCTCCTCGGTGACCGGCAGTCCGGCGTCGTCGGTGATGCGCCCGTCCGCGGTCACCTTCTGCGCGCACGCGGGCGCGGTGATGAACTCGCAGGGGCCGGCGGGGATCCAGGCGTCGGGAGCCGCGCGTTTCAGCCGAGTCACCTCCCGCTGTAAACCCAGGTCGGTCGATCGGTGCAGTTCACCCGCGATCAGCAGGTAGGCGGCCACCGCCATTGCCGTGGACGTCAGCGCGACCGCCACCGCGCCGGTGACTGCGATTCTGACGCGCAACGGCCATCGGCGCCTCATGGATCACCCAGTCGATAACCAATACCCCGCACGGTGTGCAGCAACGGGGGCTCGCCGGGGGTCTCCAGCTTGCCGCGCAGGTACCGGATGTACACCGCCAGCGAGTTCGCTGTGGACAGTCCGGGCCCCCACACCCGGTCGATGATCGACTCCCGGGGCAGCGCCCGGCCCGCGTTGCGCGCCAGCACCTCCAGCAGGGCGAACTCGGTGCGGCTCAGCTCGATCCGCCGGTCCCCGCGTCGCACCAGCCTGGCCTCGGTGTCCACGGTGAGGTCCCCGTGCCGCAGGACCGCCGGGTCCTCCGGGTAGGCCCGCCGCAGCAGCGCGCGGACCCTGGCCAGCAGCTCGGCCAGGTCGAAGGGCTTGACCAGGTAGTCATCGGCCCCCGCGTCCAGCCCGGCGACCCGGTCACCGGCCGCGTCCCGCGCGGTCAGCACCAGGATCGGGGTCCGGTCACCGCCCGCCCGCAACCGGCGGCAGACGGTGAGGCCGTCGGTGAAGGGCATCAGCAGGTCCAGCACCACAGCGTCCGGTCGCCAGTCCGCGATCTCGGCCAGGGCCAGCCCGCCGTCGGTCACCGAGCGCACCTCGTGGCCCTCGGAGGTCAGCGCCAGCTCGACCGCCGTGCGCACCGCCTCGTCGTCCTCCGCCACCAGTACCCGCATCGCTCCCGATGGTAGCCAAGGGATTCTCACCCGACTCTCATCTGCACCCGACATGGTGACCGAGTGCGAAGATCACGTGAACGAATGGTGTCCGGCGGACTCACCCTCGCCCTGTTGCTCGCGGCCCTCCCAGCCCATGCGGAACCGGCGAACCTGCTGCGGTTCTCGCTGGCAGGCGGGGCTGTGCGGGTCGATCCGTCCACAATGGAGATCACCGGCGCGGCCCTGGTGTCACGGGGCGCTGACGGGTTGGGCCGGGTGGAGGGCTTGCGGCGCAACGGCGACGGCGTGAGCTGGCAGTACCCCGAGCGGGGCTACCGGGTATGGACCGGGGTGCGGGACGGCCGGTTGCGGGTGACCGTCCACGGTGGATCGGGCCGCCTGCGCTGGCCGGTCACCGGTGCCGACCCGGCCACCAGCCGACTGGTGCTGCCCCGTGGCGAGGGCCTGTCCGTGCCGGTGCGGGACACCTGGTGGGCCGGCCGGCTGGGCAAGGTGGCGCTGACCGACGGGATGACACTGCCGTTCTGGGGCCAGCAGCTGGCCGGGCGCGGGGTGAGCTACCTGGTGTCCACCGACATCGGCACCGAACTCGATGTGTCCACTGTGGACAATCGGTTGCACGCGACCGCCGAACACCGTTTCGACGAACGGACTCCGGAGCTCACCGTCGACATCGGACTCACCGAAGGATCACCGGTGGCCGCCGCCGCGGACTACCGCCGGTTCCTGGCGGCCAAGGGCGGGTTGGGCAGCCTCAAGGAGAAGATCGGGGCCAACCCGGCGGCCGGCAAGCTGCTCGGCGCGCTGCACGCCTACGGCTGGGGCCAGGCCAGGGAGGTCGAGGGCGTGCGCAGGCTGAAGGAGCTTGGCCTGGACCGCCTCTGGCTGGGCTACGACGGCGAGCCGATGAGCAAGGAGGCGATCGCCGCGGCCAAGAAGGCGGGTTTCCTGGCCGGACCCTACGACTCCTGGGACAACGCCCAGGACCCGGCCACCGCGGACAACCCGGGCTCGGTCTGGCCGGGCAACCTGTGGCCGGAGGGCTGCGTGCGCAAGGCCGACGGCAGCTTGCGGACCGGCTTCGGCGGCCGCGGCTGCTACCTCAGCACCGCCGCGCTGAGCAGCGAGGTCTACCGGGACCGGGTCCGCAAGTGGACCGCCAACGGCGCCGAGACCTACTTCCTGGACGTGGACGCCGCGGGCCAGCTCTTCGACGACCACGCACCGGCCCATCCGATGACCCAGGAACAGGACCGCCGCAACCGCCTGGCGCGGATGGCCTACCTCTCCGGCGAACGCGGTCTGGTGCTCGGTTCGGAGACCGCGGCGGGCTGGGCGAACCGGGTGCTGGCCTTCAACCACGGCTCGCTCACCCCGGTCACCGACGCGCTCTGGGCCGAGCAGAAGCGTTGGGGCGCTTGGTATCCGGAGCAAGCCCCGGCGTTCTTCTTCAAGCCGGTGGAGCTCTCCGCCGAGCTGACCCGGTTCATGTTCGACCCGGCGGTGCGGGTCCCGCTGTACCAGACCGTGCTGCACGACTCGCTGATCGCCACCGACCGCTGGGAGCTGCCGCTGTCCAAGCTGCCCGCACTGGCCAAGGACCGCATCCTGCTCGCGCTGCTGTACAACACCCCGCCGAACCTGGTGCTGGACAAGGGCGAGCTGGACCGGCACGGCGAGCGGATCGCCGAGCTGCACCGGGCGTTCGCGCCGCTGCACAAGCTCGCCGGCGCGGCGGCGATGACCGGGTTCAGGTGGGTGAACGGCGATCCGCTGGTGCAGGAGACCGAGTTCGACAACGGGTTGCTGCGGGTGCGGGCGGACTTCCGTTCCGGCTGCGTGCGGACCAACGTGTCAGCCGAGTACTGCCCCGCGTCATGGTGACCGGAGCGAACTGCCGCGCACGATGACCTCGGCGTCCAGGGTCACCGTGCTCGGTAGCCGGGCCGGGTTGGCGATCCGGGCCAGCAGCAGCTGGGTGGCCTGCACGCCGATCTGGTAGGCGGGCTGGGTGACCACGCTCAGCTGCGGTTCCAGCAGCGTGGTCCACGGCGCGTCGTCGAAGGAGACCAGCCCCAGGTCCGACCCGGCCCGCAGTCCCAGCTCGCGCATCGCGGCCAGCACGCCGACCGCCATCGCGCTGTTGCCCACCAGCAGCGCGTCCGGCCGGTCCGGCCCGCCGAGCAGTTCGGTCGCGGCGACCTGCGCGCCCGCGGCCCGGTACTCGGCCCGCCACAGCAGTTCGGGCCGCCCGGTCGCGGCGAGTGCGTCCCGGTAGCCCGCGGCGCGGTCGTCGGCGGTGGGCACCCCGGCCGGGCCGGTCAGGCAGGCCACCCGCCGGTACCCCTGCTCGAGGAGGTGCTCGGTGGCCTGCCTGGCGCCCTGCCTGCTGTGCACCAGCACCATGTCGCAGGGCCGGTCCGGCACCCTGCGGTCCACCGCGACCACCGGCGTGCCGCTGTCGAAGAGCGGGTCCAGGCCGCCGGGCAGGCCCGAGGGCGAGACGATCACGCCCGCGGCCCGCTCGCTCAGCGCCACCTCGACGTAGCGCCGCTCCTTGTCCGCGTTCTCATCGGAGTTGCACAGGACCACCTGGTAACCACCGGCCTGCGCGGTGTCCTCGACCCCGCGGGCGATGGCGGTGAAGAACGGGTTCTCCACGTCTGAGATGATCAAGGCGAGCACCGCGGTCTCCTGCCGGCGCAGGTTGCGGGCCAGCCCGTTCGGCCGGTACCCGAGCTCCTTCGCCGCCGCCCGCACCCGGCTCACCAGCTCCGGGTCCACGGTGGACTTGCCGTTCAACGCCCGCGAGACCGTCGCGGTGGACACCCCTGCCCGTGCGGCTACATCACTGATCGTCGCCAACTTGTCTGACCCCTTGCTGCGCGCTGTCCCCGCGGACACCTTATTGACCCTGCCGCAAATTAAGAAAGAATCTTGGCGAAATCGTTTGCCTGCACGTTGCGCTTTCCTCCGGTCGGGCATTGATCCACTCGGTTGACGACACCGTCCCAGGCGTGGCGAATGATGCGCATGTCTGCAACCGTGGCCGGGGACAGCGAGAGGAGAGCACCGTGGCTCAAGAGGTCCGTGGCGTCATCGCCAGGAGCAAGAACGCGCCCGTCGAGCTGGTGACGATCGTGGTACCGGACCCCGGGCCCGGCGAGGCGGTGGTCAAGGTGCAGGCCTGCGGGGTCTGCCACACCGACCTGCACTACCGCCAGGGCGGCATCAACGACGAGTTCCCGTTCCTGCTCGGCCACGAGGCCGCGGGCGTGGTGGAGGCGGTCGGCGAGGGCGTCACCGAGGTCGAGCCCGGTGACTTCGTGGTGCTGAACTGGCGCGCGGTCTGCGGCCAGTGCCGCGCCTGTCGCCGGGGCAGGCCCTGGTACTGCTTCAACACGCACAACGCGGCCCAGCCGATGACGCTGACCGACGGCACCCCGCTGACCCCGGCGCTGGGCATCGGCGCGTTCGCGGACAAGACCCTGGTCGCCGCGGGCCAGTGCACCAAGGTCGACCCGGAGGCGCGCGCGGCCGCGGTCGGGCTGCTCGGCTGCGGGGTGATGGCCGGCATCGGCGCGGCGATCAACACCGGCGGGGTCGGTCGCGGCGACTCGGTGGCGGTGATCGGCTGCGGCGGGGTCGGCGACGGCGCGATCGCCGGATCGGCGCTGGCCGGCGCGCACACCATCATCGCGGTGGACGTGGACCCGGGGAAGCTGGAGGTGGCCAAGGGCTTCGGCGCCACCCACGTGGTCAACGCGCGGGAGACCGACCCGGTCAAGGCGATCCAGGACCTCACCGGCGGCAACGGCGCGGACGTGGTGATCGACGCGGTCGGTCGCCCGGAGACCTGGAAGCAGGCCTTCTACGCCCGCGACCTGGCGGGCACCGTGGTGCTGGTCGGCGTGCCCACCCCGGAGATGACCATCGAGATGCCGCTGATCGACTTCTTCTCCCGCGGCGGCGCGCTCAAGTCCTCCTGGTACGGCGACTGCCTGCCCAGCCGGGACTTCCCGATGCTGGTCGAGCTGTACCGGCAGGGCCGCCTGGACCTGGACGCCTTCGTCTCCGAGGAGATCCCGCTGGACGGGGTGGAGGGCGCGTTCGAGAAGATGCACACCGGCGGCGTGCTGCGCTCGGTGGTGGTCTTCTGATGGGCGTCCGGATCGACCACGCGGTCACCTCCGGCACGTTCAGCCTGGACGGGCAGACCTTCGAGGTGGACAACAACGTCTGGGTGCTCGGCGATGAGGCGGAGTGCGTGGTCTTCGACGCCCCGCACGACGTGGCCGCGATCCGGCGGGTCATCGGTGACCGGCGGGTGGCCGCGATCCTGGCCACGCACGCCCACGACGACCACATCCGGTTCGCCCCCGAGCTGGCCGAGGCCACCGGCGCGCCGATCCTGCTGCACCCCGACGACCTGCCGGTGTGGAAGCTGACCCACCCGGACCGGGAACCGGACGACCTGCTGCGGGACGGCCAGGTGATCGAGGTGGCCGGCACCGCGGTGCACGTGCTGCACACCCCCGGCCACGCGCCGGGCGCCTGCTGCTTCCACGTGCCCGAGCTGGACGTGGTGTTCACCGGCGACACCCTGTTCCAGGGCGGTCCCGGCGCCACCGGGCGTTCCTTCAGCAGCTTCGACACCATCATCGCCTCGATCAGGGACCGGTTGCTGACCCTGCCGCTGAACACCACCGTGCACACCGGCCACGGCGGCAGCACCACGATCAGGGCCGAGGCGCCGAACCTGCAGGAGTGGATCACCCGAGGGCACTGACAAGTCCGGCGAGGGCTCCTGTGTGGCGGCGCGGAGCCCTCGCCGGATCCGGTCAGCGGGTGACGTTCAAGGTGAACTCGCCGCTGCCGGTCTTGTCACCGCCGGTCGCGGTGATGCTGATCTTGTAGCTACCGGGTGCGGTGTTGAAGCCGACCCAGATGAACGCGGTCGAGGTGCCGCCGTCGGAGACCTGCGCCGGGGAGAAGTGCACGCTGGTGCCCGAGGGCGCGCCACTGGCGGACAGCGTCGCGCCGCCGCCGGTCACGCTGATCCTGGTCTGCAGGAAGCCACCCGGCCGCGCGCTGCCCGAGGCGGGGGACAGCGAGACGGCCAGCGGGGAGCCGCCCGGCTTGCCCACGGTCAGCGACACGGCCGCGGTGCGGGTGGCCGACTTCGACTTGCCGGAGACCGTGACCTGGTAGCTGCCCTGCGGCGTGCCGGTGGTGGTCGCGATGGTCAGCTTGGCGCTCTCACCCGCGGTCACCGAGGCGGGGGAGAAGGTCGCGGTCGCGCCCGAGGGCAGGCCGCCGGCGGTCAGTTCCACCGGCTCGGCCTGGCCCTTGACCACCTTGGTCGTCACCGTCGCCTCGGCCGAACCGCCCGGCTCGGCCACGGTCACCGAGGCCGGGTCCACCGCCACCGAGAAGTCGTTGGTGACCGGGGTGCCGCCGATGAAACCGCTGTACAGCAACCGGTTCGGCGAGCCCTGCTTGATGTCGCCGAGCTTGTCCGGGGTGGAGTTGTTCACCAGCGCGTCGCGCACCTGCTGGTTGGTCGCCGAGGGGTTCTCGTTGAGGTACAGCGCGGCCACGCCGGCCACGTGCGGGGCGGCCATCGAGGTGCCGCTCATCGACTTGGTGCCGGTGTCGCTGGTGTGCCCCGCCGAGACGGTGTCCGTGCCCGGCGCCCAGATGTCCAGGCAGGAGCCCCAGTTGGAGGAGGCGTTGAACTGCGGCCAGTCCGCCCGCTTGTCACTGGACATGGTCGCGCCCACGGTCACCGCCTCGGCCACCCGCGCCGGGGTGAACCCGCAGGCGTCCTGACCGGAGTTGCCCGCGGCCAGCACGAAGGTCACGCCGGAGCTGATGGCCTTGCGCACGGCGTCTTCCAGGGCCTGGTTGGACCCGTTGCCGCCCAGGCTCATGTTGGCCACCGCGGGCTTCTTCGCGTTCTTGGCCACCCAGTCGATGCCGGCGATGATCTGCGACCACTGCCCGGTGGCCTGGCAGTTCAGCACCCGCACGCCGACCAGGTTGACCTTCTTGGCCAGGCCGTACCGGCTGCCGCCGACCGTGCCCGCCACGTGCGTGCCGTGCCCGTGGCAGTCCGCGGCGTCGGCGTCGTTGTCGATGAAGTCGTAGCCGCTCCTGGCCCGGCCGCCGAACTCCTGGTGCGAGTTGCGGATGCCGGTGTCCAGCACGTACGCGGTGACCGCGCTGCCGTCGTTGGCGTAGCTGTACTTCTTGTCCAGCGGCAGGTCCCGCTGGTCGGTGCGGTCCAGGCCCCACTCCGGGTCGTTCTGGGTGTCGGTGGCCCGCGCGAACCCGTCCTGGGTCACGTAGTCCACCCTGGGGTCCGCGGCCAGCCGCCTGGCCTGGTTCTCGCTCATGCTCGCGGCGAAGCCGTGCAGGGCCGCGCCGTAGCTGGCGGTGACCCGCCCGCCGTACTGGCCGGTCAGCGCGTCGGCCGCGGCCGGACCGTCCTTGAGCACCACGATGTAGCTGCCCGCCACCGCATCCGGCGTGGCGCGGATCGTGCCCTCGGCCGGTGCGGCCGTGGCTGGCGCGGCGGCCGCGCCCAGCGCGAGTAACGCGCCGAGCGCGGTCAGGACCGCCGCCCGATTTCCTTGTCGCATCGTGACTCCTTCGCAGGGGGTGTTGCGGAAGTCACGATCAGCCAGCGGTGTGAGCCGGACAATCAGGGCGGGGATCCGTAGGGGTACCTATCTATTGCCCCGGTCTATGGCACTGGCCAGCGGCGGACCACCGGGGCGGCCGGGTCGTCGTAGCCGAGCAGCACATCGGCGGTCTCCACCGGCCGGGCGGCCTCGCGGTAGAGCTGCTGGCCCGGCAGGTAGCGGTGGGTGTAGCGCTGGAGGACCTGCTCGGGCGAGCCGAACAGCGCCACGTCGCGGGCCAGCGCCCTGCGCAGGGTCTCCGCCGGGGACACCTCCAGGTAGATGGTCAGGTCCCAGCAGTCGCGCAGGTCCTCGACCAGCAGGAACACCCCCTCGGTCAGCAGGGTTTCGCCGGGCGGCAAGGGTTCCAGCACCCGGCGGCGCAGCGCGGGGAAGTCGAAGCAGTCCGCCAGATAGCCCTCAGGGGAGAGCGGACCGCGCCGGTGCCGCACCCGCTCCGGCCGGTGGAAGTCGTCGATGCTCAACCGGCGCAACGGGATCCGGTCGGCCAGTTCGGCGGCCAGGGTGGTCTTGCCCGCGGCGTCCGGTCCGGTGAGCGCGACCCGGCGCCGCCCGGCGACCAGCCCGGCCAGCCGGTCCAGCAGTTCCGATCGGGTGATCACCGGCCCAGCGTAGCCAGCGGGGTCCGGCCTGCTCGGTTACCGTGCGGCTCACCGAGGCGGTGGAGGTGGGCGGTGCAGCTGCTGCTGGTGGTCGTGGGCGCGATCGGGATCACCGCGCTGGCCAGTCGCAAGGGCCTGCAACCCGCGCTGGTCGTGGTGGTGATCGCGGCCGCGGTCTCCTTCATCCCCGGCCTGCCGCGGTTCGAGCTGGCGCCGGAGCTGATCCTGACCGTGGTGCTGCCGCCGCTGCTGTACTCCGCGGCGCTGGACTTCTCCTTCGTCAGCCTGGCCCGCAACCTGCGCGCGATCCTGTTCCTCGGCGTGGGCATGGTGCTGGTCTCCGCCGCGGTCACCGGACTGGTCGCGGCCTGGGCGGTGCCCGGCCTGGCGCTGGTGCCCGCCCTGCTGCTGGGCGCGGTGGTGGCCCCGCCGGATGCGGTGGCCGCGCTGGCGGTGGGCCGGAAACTGGGGCTGCCCAAGCGGTTGATGGCCATCCTGACCGGGGAGAGCCTGGTCAACGACGCGGCCGCGCTGACCCTGTTCACCCTCGCGGTGGCCGCGGCCACCGGCAAGGACACCCTGTTCGGCAACCCGTTCCTGCTCTTCGGCTACGGCGTGCTGGCCGGTGTCCTCATTGGACTGGCCCTGGCCTTGGTGGTGCACGGGATCCGGTCCCGGCTGCGGGACAGCGGGCTGGAGACCGCGCTCGGGCTGATCGTGCCCTTCGCCGCCTACCTGCTGGCCGAGGAGGTGCACGCGTCTGGGGTGCTGGCGGTGGTCGCGGCCGGGATCACCTTGGGGCACAACGACGCCCGCGCCTCCTTCGCCACCCGGTTGCAGGGCAGGCAGGTCTGGCACAGCCTGGACGTGCTGCTGGAGGCCTTCGTCTTCGCCTACATGGGTTTGCAGTGCAAGTTCGTCTTCGCCGGGCTCGCCGCGACCGGGATCTCCTGGCCCGCCTTCGTCCTCGGCGCGACGGCGGTGCTCGGCACGGTGCTGCTGGTGCGCCCGGCCTGGGTCTTCCTCACCTACGGCCGTGGCCTGCTCCGCGGGCGACTGACCGTAGGCCTGCCGCGCGGGCGACGCCGCCTGGTCCGGGAACGGTTGCCGTGGCAGTACATGGCGGTGATCTCCTGGACCGGTATGCGTGGCGTGGTCACCATGGCCGCCGCGGCGGGGGTGCCGGCCACCGTGCCCGGCCGGGATCTGATCCAGGCGCTGGCGTTCGTGGTCGCGGTCGGCACGCTGCTGATCCAGGGCCCCACGCTGCCGCCGCTGATCCGCTGGCTGCGCCTGGAAGCCCCGGAGGAACAGCGGCGCGCGGAACTGGGCGCGGCCAAGGCCAGGGAGGTCACCAGGGCCGCGGCCAAACAGGCCCTGAGCACCCCGCCGGAGGGCGCCGACCCGGAGGCGTTCGCGCGGTTGCGGGAGCGGTTCACCACCGCGCTGGCGGCCAGCAAGGAGTCCGACGAGACCCGGATGTCCCCGGCCGAACGCGGCCTGCTGCTCACTGTGCGGCAGCAGCTGCTGGCCGCGCAGCGGACCGCGCTGGTGCGGGCGCGCAAGGCGGGGGAACTGCCCGATGACATCGTGCGCGGCGAGCTGGAACGCCTTGACCTGGAAGAGGCCGCGGCGCAGGCGGCACGTTAGCCGCGGATCAACCCGGACCGCCCGGACACCCCGAGCTTGCGGTAGACCTGGGACAGGTGCAGCTCCACGGTGCGCACCACCACGCCGAGCCGGGCCGCGATCTCCTTGTTGCTCAGCCCGGCCCGCACCAGCGCGGCGATCCGGCCCTCCTGACTGGTCAACGGCGGCGGCGCGGCGCGCGCGGCCCAGCGGGTGTTGCCGATCATCGCCGCGGCCTCCCGCGCGGCGGCGAAGGCCTCCTCGGCGGCCAGCTGCTGCCCACGCGCGGCCAGCAGCAGCCCCAGGTCGTGCCGCACCTGCACGAGCTCCGCGCCGTGCACCAGGGCCGCGGCCTCGGTGAGCTGCGCGGCGGAGTCCCAGCCCGCCGCGTGCAGCGCCCGCCCGATCGGCCGCGGCGCGCCCCAGCGGCGGGCCGCCACCAGCTCGGCCCTGGCCAGCGAGGCAGCCAGCGGGCCGCGTTGCAGCGCGTGCGCGCACAGCGCGGCCTGGGACCGCCAGGGCAGCACCGCAGGATTGGCCACCGCCCAGCCGTCCAGCTCCCGGCCACAGGCCAGGAAGTCCTGATAGCCCAACAGGAACTGGCCCTCCGCCCGGTGCAGCGCACCCCTGGCGGCGAGCAGTTCGGCCCGGTCGGGCGTGGTGTCCAGCGCGCCGTCCAGGTCGTGCTCGCGGAAGTGGTCGCGGGCCCGGCCCAGCTCGCCGAGGTCGACCAGCGCGGCGGCCAGCCAGGCCACGCTCAGCCCGGCGAACTGCGGGTAGACCCCGCGCGCCAGCAGCGATTCCAGCTCCTCGGCCGCCTGCCGAGGTTGCCCGGCCCAGGTGGCCAGCCGGGCCCGCACCAGGGTCAGCGCGTCCCGCTGTCGCGCCGACCGCGCCCAGCCCTCGGTGGCCGCGGCCCGCGCGCAGTGCGCCCGTGCGGAGGTCAGCTCACCGGCATAGGCCAGCGCCATCACCGAGTACCAGAAGCAACCGGCCTCGGTCCAGGCCGCCGAGTCCAGCACCCGCTCGGCCAGCTCGACGCTGCCTGCCCGGTCCACGCCGCGGTTGGTCAGCAGGATGGCCCGCATGGCCAGCTCACGTTCCGGTGGCACCGGATCCGGCCGGTCCGGGCAGCGCGCCGCGCCCGGCCGGGGCCCACCGGCCACATAGGACAGTCCGGCCAGCGCGGGGCCGGTGGTCGAGGGCACGCCGACGGCCCGGCCGAGGACCTCGGCCACCACGCGGTCCGCCTCGGCCCACCGGCCGCCCTCCACCAGGCGCAGCCGGAGCGCTCGCGCGGACTCGACCCATTCCTCCAGCATGGTCCGATGATCCTCACACGGGGTGCCGGGCCTGCTCAAGACCGGTGGCCGACGGAAACCGGCGCGCTGAGCGCGGTGTGCACCCGGTAGCCGTCGGTCACCGGCTCGCGCCAGCCGGACAGGCCGAGGAAGCCCCGGCCGTCCTCCCGGAAGTAGAGCTCACCGGCCACCGCCTTCGGCCGCGCGGGCAACGCGTCCAGCCAGTCCCTGGCCTGGCCCAGGTTGCCCAGGCGGGTGAGGCCGAAGAACCCAGGGGCAGCTGACCGGGAGCCGACCCGGCCCAGTCGGTGGTAGGTGCGCGGCCCGGAGGAGTAGCCGGGCGGCCCGTCCAGGCCCCACAGCGACCAGGGCTCGGCGTCGGTGGCCCACTGGCTCCAGGTCAGCACCGAGGCACCGTCCAGACTGGGCAGACAGGCCACCCCGAGCAGGTCCGCAGGCCACTGCTGCCGCCGCCACCGGCTGACCCAGGCGGCCACCGCGGCACGCTGCCAGTCGCCGCCGGTGTGCGCCAGCTCGACCTGCACGGACTTGGCGCCGATGTCGTAGATGATCATCACTAGCTCCCGTCAGCTGACGTACGGGCGAACGGTCCGGGCCTCGCGCAACGCCAGCGCCCACCACACCGACTCATCCAGCAGGGTCACCAGGGCGATCGCCCCGCCATCCTGCGCGCGCACCCCGCCGCCCAGTCGGCGACCTTCCTGCTGCGGCAACCGGCGCGGGCGCTGCCCACCAGCACGGCCACCCGGATGAGGTCGGGGATCATGGCCACAGTTACCCAGAGCGGCCCTGGCTCAAATGTCATACATGTGACCTGGGTCACAATAACCCTTCGGTCCGACCGCAACTACCGCAGCGCGGTGCGCAGTCCGTCCCGCCCGGCGATGCCGAGCTTGCGGTAGGCGCTGGACAGCCGCAGCTCCACCGTGCGCACCGACACCGCCAGCTGCTCCGCGATCTCCCGGTTGCCGTGCCCGGCCCGCGCCAGCCTGGCCACCTGCTCTTCCTTGCCGGTCAAGGCTTCCACCGGCCCGCCGAGCCCGTGCAGGGCCAGTTCGGCGGCCCGCTGCCCCCGCGGATCGCCCACCCGCTCGGCCAGCGTCCGCGCCGCGCTCAAACTGCTCCGCGCCGCTGACAACTCCTTGCGCGCGGCCAGCCGAACCCCCAGCTGGTAACGCACCAGGCTCAACTCCCGCCGGGCCTGCGCCACCTCCAGCAGATCGGCCGCCTCGCTCAGCTGCTCGACCTCGTCCCCGCCGCGCACCACCGCCACCGTGGCCAGCGCCGCGCCCAGCACCCTCGGCTCACCCCACCGCTGCGCCGCGGCCAGCTCCTGCTCGGCGAGGTCAACGGCCAGGTCCTCACGCCGAACCGTCATCGCGGCCAGCGCCGCCCGCCCGCGCCAGGGTGCGATCGCCGGGTTCGCCACCCGCTGCGCCAGGAAACCCCGCCCGCTGGCCAGGTGGTCCCGCAATCCGGCCTGCGCCTGCCCGGCCGCCACCCGCACCACGCCGCGCGCGGCCAGCAGCATCGGCCGGCACGGCGCCCGCCACTGCACCGCCGTGTCGAAGTCGTGCCGGGCCAGCAACGCCGCTGCCTGGTCCACCGCGTCCAGGCCCACCAGCACCTCGGCCAGCCACCCCGCCGCCACCAGCCGCACCGGTCGCGGCGCAGGCACCGTGAGCAGCTCCTCCAGCGCCGCCCGCGCCCCGGCCAGGTCCCCGCGCTGCACCGCGATCCGGGCCCGCACCCGCAGCATCATGGCCAGCCGGTGCTCGGCCCCGGCCAGCTGCGGGTCGACCTCCTCGACCAGCCGCGCGCAGTGCGCGTCCGCCGCGGTCAGCTCACCGGCCGCGGTCAGGGTGACCAGCGCCCGCCACACGCAGATCGGGTCGTCCCGGCACGGCGGCCGGCTCAACGCGACCTCGGCGAAACGCACCGAGTCGGCCCAGTTCCGCCCCTGCACCATCAGCGAGGTCGCCCGCAACGCGGCGCAGTCCTGGTCCGTGTCCATGGCCGGCCACGGCGTGCCACTGGCCAGCTCCCGTGACCGGGCCCCGGACTCCGCGTGCATTCCGCATGATATTCACACCGGGACGCCGAAGTGGTCGAATGGCAGGGCCGGGAACCCACCAGTGGAGAGGTCGTCATGACGGACGTCGAGCAGGCGCGGGCCAGGTTTCAGGAGCTTCGCGAGCGCAAGCACCAGGTCACCCCCGCGGAGCTGGACGAGCTCTGGGCCCAGCTCCCGCCGGTGCCCGCCGAGGAGATCCTGGGCCGCTGGCAGGGCGATGAGTTCAGCACCGGCCACCCGCTCAACGGCCAGCTCGCCGCCGCCCGCTGGTACGGCAAGGAGTTCCACTCCCTGACCGACGCCAAGCCCCTGCTCTGCCGGGACGAGCAGGGCGAGCTGTACTCCAACGTCGAGGCGGGCCAGGGCGAGGCCAGCCTGTGGAACATCGAGTTCCGCGGCGAGGTCACCGCCACCATGGTCTACGACGGCCAGCCCATCTTCGACCACTTCAAGCGGGTGGACGAGCGCACCCTGCTGGGCATCATGAACGGCAAACACACCCAGCCCACCGGCGAGCACTTCTACTTCTTCCTGGAACGCGCCTGATGCGCGGCCACCGCACCCGCACCCTGACCACCGCCGCCTGCCTGACCACCGCCGCCTGCCTGACCACCGCCGCCTGCCTGATCACCACAGCCTGCCTGCTCGCCGCTCACTCCCTCGCCGCCCCGCCCAGCGCCGTCGCGGAGCCTGCTGGTGGCCGGTGGCTCACCTCCTGGGCCCAGTCCCAGCAATCCCTGGCCCCGCAGACGCTGGACAACCAGTCCATCCGCATGATCACCCACCTCAGCCAGGGCGGCCCGGCCCTGCGTGTCCGCCTGCAGAACGAGTACGGCACCACCCCGCTCACCATCGACGCCGCCGCGGCCGGTATCAGCGCGGGCCAAGGCGCGGTCGTTCCCGGCACCTCCCGCCTCCTCCGCTTCCACGGCCGCCCCGCCGTCACCGTGCCCATCGGCGGCGAGGTCTGGAGCGACCCGGTCCCGCTGCCCACCCGCGCCCAGGACGACCTCGCCGTCAGCCTGCACCTGCGCGGCCAGTCCCGCCCCAGCGCCCACCAGGCCGCCCTGCGCGAGAACTACCTCACCCCAGCCGGTTCCGGCGACCGCGTGCACGACCCGGCCCCGTACCCCCTCAAGACCGGCTCGACCTACCTGGTCAGCGCCGTGGACGTGCGCACGACCCAAGCCGGCGGAACCGTGGTCGCCTACGGCAGTTCGGTCGTCGACGGCCACGGCAGCACCAGTTGCGGCCCCGGCTGCACCGCCGTCAACCGCCGCTGGACCGACGACCTGGCCCGCCGCGCCAACGAACTCCCCAGCCCGCAACGCTTCGCCGTGGCCAACGCCGGCATCGGCGGCACCACCAGCGCCGCCACCTGCCCGCTCACCCCACCCCCGGTAGCGGACCTGCACGGCCTGGCCCGCCTGGACCGCGATGTGCTGTCCCTGCACGGAGTCACCGCGGTGATCTACTACTACGGCACCAACGACCTGGCCTTCGGCTGCCGCGCCCCAGCCATCCTGGACAGCTACCGCGCGGTCTTCGCCCGCCTGCGCGCGGCCGACATCAAGATCCACGCCGTGCCAATCACCCCGCGCCCCGGTTATACGGCCCAGCAGAACCGGGACCGCGCCGAGATCAACGCCTTCGTCCGCACCGGCGGCAACTGCGCGGGCGCCTGCGACAGCGTCCTGGACTTCGACCAGGTCCTCCGCGACCCGACCAATCCCAACACCATCCGCGCCGGCTACGACAGCGGCGACGGCATCCACGCCAACCAGGCCGGCCACGCCGCCATGGCCAACGCCGTCCCCCTCCCACTCACCGCGGACTGACCAGCCCGGTCTCATACGCCACGATCACCAACTGCGCCCGGTCCCTGGCATGCAGCTTGCTCAGCAACCGCCCGATGTGCGTCTTCACCGTGGCCACACTCAACCGCAAGCTCTGGCTCAGCTCCACATTGGACAGTCCGCGCGCGATCAGCACCAGCACCTCACGTTCCCGCTCGGTCAGCCCATCCAACTCGCGGGCCGGTGACTGCGCGGGCTCAGGCCGCCGCGCGAACTCCGCGATCAACCGCCGCGTCACACTAGGCGACAACAACGCCTGCCCCTCCGCCACCACCATGATCGCCTGCAACAACTCCGCAGGCGGCGTGTCCTTGAGCAGGAACCCACTGGCCCCGGCCCGCAACGCCGCGTACACGTAGGAGTCCAGGTCAAAGGTGGTCAGGATCAACACCCGCGGCCCCGGCTCCGCCCCCGAACACAACACCCTGGTCGCCTCAATGCCGTCCATCTCCGGCATCCGGACATCCATCAGCACCACATCGGGCTTCTCCCGGCGAGCCAACTCGACTGCCGCCACCCCATCAGCAGCCTCCCCCACCACGGTCAACCCGGGCGCGGACCCAACCAGTAAAGCGAAACTACCGCGCACCAACGTCTGGTCATCCGCGATCAACACCCGAACCGTCACCGCTCACCCCCAGCCCCACACCGGCGACCCGAGACCCCCTGTGAGCACCGCCGCCAGCCCCCGCCACGATCATCGAGCACACGCCGATCCGGGTACGCGCTCCTGTCACCAGACCCGCCCCCCAACGCCGCGCGCCTCCGTCGCCGAGTCGCAACCCCGCCGCCAAGCCCAGCCCCGCCAACGAGCCCGCCCCGAACCTCGTTCGCCGCGCGCACTCCGAACGCCAAACCCAGCCCCAACCCCAACCCTGCCCCCACCACCGCGGCCGCCCCCACCACCGCGGCCGCCCCCACCACCGGGACCGCCTTCACCACCGGGGCCGCCTTCGCCACCGGGGCCGCCCCCATCATCGGGCCACCTTCCATCATCGGGCCGCCCCACCGCCGCGCACGCCTCGATCGCCGCGCGCATCCTGAACGCCAAGCTCAGCCTCATCGCCGTGCCCGCCTCCAGCGCCGTGCCCATCCCCGGCACCGTGCCCGCCCCCAACACTGTGCTCGTTCCCAGCGCCGTGCCCATCCCCAGCGCCGTGCCCATCCCGAGCACCGTGCCCGCCCTCTGCACCGTGCCCGCCCCCAACGCTGTGCTCGTTCCCAGCACCGTGCCCGTTCTTGCCGCCGAGCGCCCCACGACCTCGCGGACCAGCCCAGCCAGCCACCGCACTCACCCCGCCCCACCGATCGGCAGCCGCGCGCACACCCCAAACCCGCCACCGGCCAACCGCCCCGTGGTCAGCGTGCCGCCGTAAGCCGCGACCCGCTCCCGCATCCCGACCAACCCGTGTCCGCCCCCGCCCCCGGCCACCGCCCGCCTGCCCCCCGGATCGGTCACCTCCACCACGACCTCGGCGCCGTCCTCGCGCAGCCGCACCTCACAGCTCCCGGCCCCGGAGTGCAGCACCACATTGGTCAGCGCCTCTTGCACGATCCGGTACACCGCCTGCTGCACCCCCTCCGGCAACTCCAGTTCGGCCACGTCCAGCTGTACCGTCACCCCGGCCGACTCGGCCAGCTGCGCCAGCCCGGGTAACTCGGCAAGTCCTTGCACGGGACGCAGTTCCACCTCCGCGCCGTCCGCGGAGCGCAGCACGCCCAGCATGCGCCGCAGGTCCGCCAGCGCGTCCCGGCTGGTCGCCTCGATCACCGCCAGCGCGGCCTTGGTCTCCTCCGGCTGGGTGTCGGCGACGTGGTTGGCCACGCCCGCCTTGACCGCGATCAGGCTCATGCTGTGCGCGACGATGTCGTGCAGGTCGCGGGCGATCCGTAATCGCTCGGCCAGCACCACCCGCTGTTCGCGCTGCTCGGCCATTACCGCTTCGTCCCGCTGGCGGAACTGGGCGAACCGGCCCATCGTCCACGGACCGATGGTCAGCAACACCGTGAGCATGATCCACAGGACCGAGCTGAATAGCGCCGGTATGACCGTGACGAGCATGGACAGGCCCATCAGCGCCATCGAGCGGCGGCGGGGCTCGACCAGCGCGACCAGGTACAGCACCAGCGCGACGGACACCACGGCCAGCTGCCCGATCAGCAGCAGCGCGGCCACGGCCGTGAAGGGCAGCAGCACCAGCATCGCGCCCAACGGCCAGCGGCGGCGCACGATGACCGGCCCGCCCACCCCGAGCGCGATCAGCCAGGCCAGCCACTCCGGGCCGGTGTACGGCTCGATCACGCCGGAGCTCATCGTCAGTGCGGCGGTGACCACGGTGATCGTCGCGCCCACCACGAGGTCCAGCCCCACGAGGTAGGCGCGCTGAGCGCCACTGTCCACACTGGCCATTCCCTCACCCTGCCACAGGGCCGCCGGCTTGGGATCAGCCCGAGGTCTGTCCGACCACGGTATGACGCGCACCGCCCCGGCGGCTCCCGGCCAGACCACGGTCGGACGCCAAAGACCAGGCCGTGCTCCGATGGCAGCGGCCGCCGATTCGGGGACCGTTCTGGGCATGACACAACCCACCTCCGCGGTGCGAGCCAGAGGGCTGACCAAGACCTACGGGGCAGGCGTGCGGGCGCTCGCCGGCGTCGACGTGGACCTGCACCGCGGCCGGTTCACCGCGATCATGGGGCCCTCCGGCTCCGGCAAGTCCACCCTCATGCACTGCGTGGCCGGGCTCGACCGGCCGAGTGACGGCCGGGTGTGGGTCGGCGAGACCGAACTGACCGAGCTCTCCGATGACGAGCTGACCGTGCTCCGCCGCGACCGGATCGGCTTCGTCTTCCAGGCCTACAACCTGTTACCCACCCTGACCGCGCTGGAGAACATCACCCTGCCGTTCGCGCTGGCCGGCACCAGGCCCAAGCCAGGGGTGGTCTCGACCGTGGTCGGCGCGATGGGCCTGGCCGACCGGCTGAACCACCGCCCGCACCAGCTCTCCGGCGGCCAGCAGCAGCGGGTGGCCTGCGCCCGCGCCCTGGTGACCAACCCGGACGTGGTCTTCGCCGACGAGCCCACCGGCGCGCTGGACTCGGCCAGCTCGGCCGAACTGCTCGGCTTCCTGCGCCGCGGTGTGGACGAGCTCGGCCGCACCGTCGTGATGGTGACCCACGACCCGGCCGCGGCCGCCTACGCCGACCGGGTGCTGTTCCTGGCCGACGGCCGGCTGGTCGGCGAACTGCACGAGCCGACCGCGGAGCGTGTGCTGGACCGGATGAAATCACTGGAAGGGGTGACCGCCTGATGTGGCGGACCATGCTGCGCGACCTGCTGGCGCACAAGGGCCGCGTGGCGATGACCCTGGTCGCGATCACCCTAGGTGTCACCGCGGTGGTAGGCGCCTGGGTGGTCAGCGACTCGATCGCGACCACCATCAGCGGACAGGGCGGGCGGACCGGCGTCGGCCTGAGCGTGCGGGCCGACCGGCCGGACACCCGGCTGCCGGAGGCCGAACTGGCCCGGCTGGCCGCGCTGCCCGGCGCCACCGCCACTGGCGTGCGCACCGGCCATGCCGGACTGCCCGGCCCCGACGGCAAGCTCGTCCGTACTCGCACCCCCTTGGGGCACACCGGCACCGGCTGGGACGACACCGGCCGCTTCACCCTGCTCTCCGGGCGGCCACCGGCCGCGGCGGGGGAGATCGCGGTCAACCGGGTGGAGGCGGCCCTGGCCGGACTCGACGTCGGCGCCCGCACCAGGGTGCTGCTCGACGGTGGCCGCTGGGAACCGGTCACCGTGGTGGGCCGGTATGACTACCGCACGCTCGGTGAGGACGACCAGCCCGCGGTCGCGCTCGCCCCGGCGGAGGCAGAACGCTTGCTGGGCAAGGGTTTCCGGCGCATCGAGCTGACCGGCGTCACCCCGGCCGCGGCCGCCGGGCCCGGCCGGGTGGTGCAGACCGGGGCGGAGCTGGCCGAGGTCGTCGACGCCGATCGGGCCGAGGGCCTGATGGACCTGCGGATCACCCTGCTGCCGTTCGCCTTCGTGGCGCTGATGGTCGGCATGTTCGTCATCGCCAACACCTTCGGCATGCTGCTCATCCAGCGCACCCGCCAGCTGGCCCTGCTGCGCGCGGTCGGCGCGCGGCAGAGCCAGGTCCGCCGCACGGTGGTGCTGGAGGCCACCCTGCTCGGCCTGGCCGGCGGCACTCTGGGCGCCGGGACCGGCGTCGCGGTCGGGCCGCTGATCATCGGGGTGCTCCGGCCGGGCGAGCACATCGAGTTCACGGTGAGCCCGCTGGCCATCCTGCTCGGTTACGCGGTCGCCGTCGGCACCACCGTGCTGGCCGCCTACGGCCCGGCGCGACGGGCCGCCAAGGTGTCCCCGATGGCCGCGCTGCGCACCGACCCGACCCCGCCGAGGGCCACCCGGCGGGCCCGCACCCTGGCCGGGCTGGCGGTGCTGGCCACCGCGCTGGTGGCCGTCCTGGCCACCGCCGACCCCAGTGCGGACACCCTGCCCCGCATCATCGGCCTGAGCGCTACCGTGGTCGCCGCGCTGGGGGTGCTGCTGCTCGCCCCGGCGCTGGCCGCGCTGGTGCTGCGCCCGCTGAGCCGCTTCGGCAGCCCGGCGCTGCGACTGGCCATCCGCAACGCCGCCGGTGATCCGCGGCGCACCTCGGCCACGGCCACCGCGATCACCATCGGGGTCGCCCTGGTGTGCGCCTTCGCCACGCTCAGCGCCACCTTCGGCGACCTGATCGCCTCCACCACGCGGGCCACCGTGCCCACCAGCACCACGGTGATCCGCCCTGCCCTGAAAGGACAATCCCATCTGACCAGAAATGATCTGTCCACAGTGGACAAAGTGCCGTCGGCGGCCACGGTGGTGGCCGCGCGGGAGGCGCTGGCCGAGCTGGCCTACGAGGGCGGCGGCACCCGGCGGGTGGTCTCCGCGATCGACCCGGCCGCCTTCGGCACGGTGCTCACCCCCACGGTCACCGACGGCGTGGCCGACCTGCGCCGGGGCGCGCTGATCTCCCGCAACCAGGCCGACATGCTCGGCCTGCGCCTGGGCGAGCGGTTCACCATGACCTTCGACGGCGTCACGGTGGCCAGCACCGTGGCCGGGGTGTACGAGGCCACCGAGCTGCAGGCGAGCATCTACTTCGACCAGGCGCAGGTCCCGCCCGCCCTGCAAGACAAGATCACCACCATCTACGCCACCGGCCCGGACCCGGCGGCCACCCGCGCCGCGGTGCTCGCCGAGTTCGCCGACCGGCCCGATGTCACCGTCACCGACCAGGCCGGCCTGGTCGCCGAGGGACAGGAGACCCAGCGCCTGGCATTCGTGATCATGTACGCCATGTTCGCCCTCGCCGTGCTGATCTCCCTGTTCGGCGTGGTCAACACGCTCGCGCTGGCGGTCATGGCCAGGGTCCGCGAGCTCGGCGTGCTGCGCGCGGTGGGCGCCACCCAGAGCTTGCTCCGGGCCGCGATCCGCTGGGAGAGCGTGGTGATCTGCCTGTTCGGCGCCATCCTCGGCGTGCTGCTGGGGGTCGGCTCCGGCGCGGTGATGCAGCACGCGATGCTCGGCCAGTCCCTGCTCGACGCCACCGTTCCCTTACCCGTGGTGGCGCTGACCCTGGCCGGCCTGGTCACCGCGGGGGTGCTGGCCGCCATCTGGCCGGCCCGCCGCGCGGCCAGGATCGACCTGCTGACCGCGGTGGCCAGCTAGGTCGCGCCCCGGGAACCCTCCCGGCACCGCGTGCCACGCTCCGATCAGACGACCTGGCAGGAGGCGGACATGATCGAGCAGCTCGCGGTGCCGGGCGGGCAGGCCCTGCCGTCCGGGCACCACAGCCTGGCCTGGGGGGTGCGGGCGAACGAGGTGCCCGGCACCCTGCACGTGCTGTCGGTGACGGGAGGGATCACGGTCGGGCCCCGGGAGGGGCGGCAGATCGTGTTCGGCCGCAACCGCCCGGACGTGCACGTCTGCGTCGGCGAGCACGACCGGCGGATCAGCCGCCACCAGGGTGCGCTCACCCACCGGGGCGACCGGTGGTGGATCAGCAACCTGGGGCGGTTGCCGCTGCGGCTGCCGGGAGCCCGGCTGCTGTGCAACCAGGACGAGCCGATCCCGCTGGCGGCCGGGTACACCCCGCTGTTCGTCCGCGGCAGCAGCGGCCGCGAACACCTGCTGGAGGTCCATGTCCGGGCCCAGGACGGCGAAGGGCCCGACATCCAGCACGGGGCCTCGACCAGTCCGCCGCACACCTGGGCGCTCACCCCGGCCGAGAAGCTGGCGCTGGTCGTGCTCGGTCAGCGCTACCTGCTGCACGAGCTGTACCCCAACCCGCTGTCCTGGCGGCAGGCCGCCGAGCACCTCAACGAGATCCGCCCCGAGGAGGGCTGGACCCACAAGAAGGTCGAACACCTCGTCCTCGGCGTCCGCAACCGGCTGAGCCGCGGCGGCGTCCCGGGCCTGACCAGAGAGGAGGTCGGCGAACCCGTCGGCAACACCCTCAACCACAACCTGATCCGCGAACTGATGGAGAACACCACCCTGGTGCCCCCGGACCTCGGCCTGCTGCACGACTGAACGCCAGTGACGGGCCCGGCCGGACCGCGACTCATGGTGCTGGGCGCGAAGCCCGGGATCAGCGACGATGGCCGTTATGAGTTTCACCCTGGTGCTGGTGCCGCCGCAGGCCGAGGAGACCGTGGACTGGCCCGCGCGGCTGGCCGAGGCGGTGCCCGGGATCCGGGTGCTGCGGCCGGAGACGGCGGCGGACACCGTGGCGGCGCTGCGGACGGCGGACGCGGTCTACGGCGCGCTGCCGCCGGAGTTGCTGCGGCACGCGCGGCGGCTGAGCTGGTTGCAGGCGCCGCAGGCCGGGCCGCCGGCGGGGTTCTACCACCCGGAACTGATCGCGCATCCGGTGCAGGTGACCAACATGCGGGACACCTACACCGACCACGTGGCGGCGCACGCGCTGGCGCTGGTGCTCGCGCTGGCCCGCGGGCTGCCCCGCTACCTGCGCGAGCAGACCGCGGCACGCTGGGCGCCGGACTGGGCGCCGACCGCGGTGCTGCCGCTGGCCGAGGCCAGTGCGCTGGTGGTCGGGGTCGGCGCGCTGGGCAGCGAGATCGGACGGCTGCTCGCCGCGTTCGGGACCAGGGTGACCGGGGTGGACCGGCGGCGGGTGGACCTGCCGACCGGGTTCTCCGAGCTGCGACCGGTGGGAGAGCTGGACTCCTCGCTGCCGGAGGCGGACCTGGTGGTGCTGACCGTGCCGCACACGCCGGAGACCGAGGGCATGTTCGACGCCCGGCGGTTCGCGCTGTTCCGGCCCTCGGCGTACCTGGTCAACATCGGGCGCGGAGCCACCGTGCGGCTGGCCGATCTGGTGGCGGCGCTGGATGCCGGTCGGCTGGCCGGGGCGGCGCTGGATGTGTTCGAGCAGGAGCCGCTGCCGCCGGACCATCCGCTGTGGCGGCGGGCGGATGTGCTGCTCACCCCGCACGTGGCCGGGGTGGGGCCGCACGCGGACAGCAGGCGGTTCGCGGTGTTGCTGGAAAACGCGAAGCGCTTCGCGGCCGGGGCCGAACTGGTAAACCTGGTCGACAAGGCGCAATGGTCTTGAAAGCGCAGTGGTCCTGAAAGCGCAGTGGTCCTAGTCGAGAACCGGGCGGGAGAAGGCTGGTGAGCCTGAGTTTCGCGGAGGTGGTCGAGCAGCACACCGGGGCGGGGTTCGTCGACCGGGGCTGGCTGCGCGCGGAGGTCGAGGCCGCGCTGGACCGCGGGCACGTGCTGGTGACCGGGGAGCCGGGGGCCGGTAAGACGAGTTTGCTGGCGGCGCTGGCCGAGGGGCATCCGGACTGGTTGCGGTACTTCGCCCGGCGGGACAGCCGGACCACGCTGGCCGGCACCGACGTGCAGTCCTTCCTGCTCGCCGTGGGGCACCAGCTGGCGCGGCAGCGGCCGGAGGTGTTCCAGCCGGAGCGGCTGGGTGTGGTGGTGCGGCAGCGGGTGGAGAACGTGGCCGCCGGTGGCCGGGTGGTGGGGATCCGGATCGAGGACCTCACCGCCTCACCGTTCCACCGGACCGCGGTGCTGGAGGTGGAGCAGCGGCTCGGCGGGGTGGCCGGGTCGGTCAGCGGGGTGGAGATCGGGCGGGCGAACCTGGAGCCCCGGCTGCTGGAGCCGGACAACCTCGCGCACCTGGCCCTGCTCGACCCGGCCGAGGCGTTGCACAGGCTCGATCCGGCGGCGCGGATCGTCATCCTGGTCGACGCGCTGGACGAGCTCGCCGGGAGCAGCCTGCTGGACTGGCTGGCCGGGGGCCCGGAACTGCCGTCGAACGTGCGGCTGGTGCTCAGCTCGCGCCCGCACGCCGAGCTCGGTCCGCTGCGGTTGGCCCGTGCGCTGACCGAGGTGCCCATCGACCCCGGGTCCGGGCGGGTGACGGCGGATCTGCTTGCCTACGCCGGAAAAGTGCTCAGTGTCGAGCCGGTCGCGAGCGCGGTGGCGGCCAGGGGTGAGTTGCTGGACCAGTTTCACCGGAACGTGGTCACCCGGGCCGCCGGGAACTTTCTCTACCTCGCCACCTACGCCCGCGCGCTGGCCGAGGCCGATCCCGCGCTGACCGGTCGGCTGCTGGGCTTCGACGGCATCCCGCCCGGCCTTGACGGGTTGTACGGGTTCTTCGTGGAGACCGCGCGCGCCGACCTGCGGCGGCTGGGCCAGTTGGAGATCCGCGAACCGACCGGGCCGCAGGACCGGCTGACCGATCCGTGGCTGGGGCTCGGGCAGCCGATCCTCGGCGTGCTCACGGTCGCCCGCGAACCGGTCAGCACGGCCGAACTGCTCGCCCTCGGCGGCATCCGGGTCTGGCCGAGGGCGGTGCGCGCGGCACTGTCCCGGTTGCGCTGGCTGTTGGCGGAGCGCGCGGACCGGATCAGCCTGTACCACGCCTCGATTGGCGAGTTCCTGCGCGGCGAAGCGGCCCACCGCGACCATCCGGACTGCGCGGTCGACGAAACCGAGTGGCACCAACGCATTGCCGCCCACTACCGCGGCGGCGCGCCGAGTTGGTCCGCGCTCGACTGGTCCGCGGTGGACCGCTACGGGCTGCTACACCTTGCCGAGCACGTCACCCGCGCGGGCGGAACTTTTGCGGAACAGGCCGCGGAACTGGTCTGTCCCGGGCTGCGCCAGGCCATCGCCGCCGCGTTTGGCAGCGACCGGCACTTCGCCCGCTGCGTCGACCTGGTCGCCGAACGGATGCCCCCGAGCCTGCCGGGCACGCTCTACCTCGGCGTGGTCCGCCGCCAGCTCCGCCGCACCAGCCGGGGCCTGACGCCCAGGGTGCTTGGACTGATGGCCCGGCTCGGTCAGGTCGGCCAGGCGCTGGACCACCTGTGGGCGCTGCCGCCCTCGCTGCAACAGTTCCAGAGCGCGCGGGAGATCCACCGGCACGCGGGTGGCCAGCGGGAACTGATGGTGGAGACCGCGCTGACCATTCCGGCGGACCAGGTGGCCAGGGGGACTCCGGCGAAGGCACTGCCGTTGGAGGAGGCGGCGCTGGAGTTCGCCGCGGACGATCTGCCGCGGGCGCTGCGGTTGTGGGCGCACGCGCAGCGGGGGCAGAGCGGGAAGCGGATCTGGGCGCCGGACGCGCTGTACCGGGCGGCGGCCAGGGTGGCTGAGCCGTTGGCGGCGCGTGCGTTGCTCGGGAAGATCAGGGGGTGCCGGGCGGGGGACTGGCTTGACCTCGCGGCACGACTGGCAGCGGACGGCGCACCGGAAGCTGGGGCGGGGGCACCGGATTCTCGAGCAGGGGAGCGGGGAGCTCAGGCTGCGGTGCGAGATGCTCGGCCCGGGGTGCGAGATGCTCGGCCCGGGGTGCGGGATGCTCGGCCCGGGGTGCGGGATGCTCGGCCCGGGGTGCGGGATGCTCGGCCCGGGGTGCGGGATGCTCGGCCCGGGGTGCGGGATGCTCGGCCCGGGGTGCGGGATGCGCTGGCCGAGGCCGTCGCCGAACTGGCGCGGGCACAGCCCGGGGAACGGCTGCTCTGCTTGGCGCGGTTGGCCGTGGCCCAGCCCGAGCGGGCGCGGGAGCACCTCGCGCGACTGATCGCCGAGGCCGCCGCCGCGCCGGAGGGCAAGCACGATGCGAAGCAGGAGCTGGCCGCCGGGCTGGTCTGCGCGGCAGCGGTGCCTGGGCTGGATCCTGTTGTCGCGGAACGGTTGCTGGCGCGGCTGGAGACCTTCGAGGTGTGCGGGTTCATCGACGACTCGTGCCTGAGCGCGGTGCGGTTGCTGGCGGCCCGGGGCGCGACCGGGCGGGCGATGGCGTTGCTGGAGCGGGTGATCCGGTGGAACGGCACGCTGTGGACCCGGCGGAAGGCCAGTGTGGTGGTGGCCGAGTTCGATCCGGTGGCGGCGCGGGGGCTGCTCGATCCGGGGGAGGTCACTCCTGCGGGCGAACCTGGTTCGTTGCGACGGATGCGGCATGAGGGGGATCTGAGCAGCCTGGCCATCGGGCTGGCTCCGCTGGACCTGCCCGCGGCGCTGGCCACGATGCGGGAGATGACCGACCATCAATGGTCCATTGTGAACAACGACCGGTGGACGACGGCGGCCGTGATCGGCCAGCACCTGCTGGACTCCGGCCGCCGCGAGGAGGCCGAGGCGGTGCTGGCGGAGGTCCAGCGGGACAGCGGGCAGGCCCCGGCGCTGGTTGATGTCCGGCCGACGGGGCCGTACCGCGTGATCGGCGGCGCGCCGCCGGACCCACTGGCCAAGGTGAGTACGGCGGCCTACCAGTTCAACCACACCGGGGACTGGATGCGGTTGCGGGAGCGGCGTTTCCACCGGGATCCGGCCGAGGTGGTCCGGGCGATGAGTCCCGATTCGTGGTCGGTGGGCAACCCGCACACCTGGGGGCGGGTGGTGCGGGTGCTGGCCGAGACCATCGCCGAGACGGAGCCGGGCAGGGCAGCGGCGCTGGTGGATTCGCTGGTTGATGCCGGGGAGCGGGCGATCGGGCTGGCCGCGCTGGGGGGAAGGGCGGCGGCGGAGGAAGAGCTGAGGGGAAGGGCGGCGGCTGCGGAGCAGGTGGGTGGAGGCGCGGCGGCCGAGGAGACGCTGGGGCGAAGGGCGTCGTTGGCGGAGGCGCTGGGGCGGGTCGCGGCATGTGAGTGGCTGGCGGCGGACCAGGACGCGCAGGCTTTCGCCTATGTGCGGGCTGATCACCGGGTCCGGTTCGAGGTGGCCGTGCGGATGTTGCGGTGGGGGCCGGAGCAGGCGCTGGAGATGCTGGAGCAGAGTGGGGCGCGGTACCTGACCTACGCCTGCGCGCTGAGCTACGCGATGCTGGCCGGGTTCGAGCCACCCTCAGGTGGTGATCCGCTGCTGGTCGACATCGTGCGGGCACGGCAGGGCCTGGCCGGCATCGAGGATCCGCTGTACGCGGTGCTGGGGGAGCGCGCGGGGTTTGACCGGTTGCGGGAGTTGTTCGGCACGCCGCGGTTGCCCGCAGCGGCGGGTTTGATCGCCTACCTGGCCGAAAGTCATGACCTGCGCGGGCTTGCCGTGGAAGCCGTTGCCGCCGCCCGCGCCAGTCCACCGGCCACCGGGGCGGTCGCCCTGCTCCAGTTCGCCCGCTGCCCAGCCCTCGCCGACCTGGTCGACCCGGCCGAGTTGCACGCGGAAGCCCTCCGGCTGGATCCGCGCGACCCGCTGGTCAGAGTGGAACGCGACGAGGTGCTCACCCGGCTGTTCCCGGTGCTGCTCGGCACCCACCCCGCGCTCGCCCTCGGCTACCTCTACCAGGCCTTGACCGACAACTGGGACCACGCCATGGCCCTGCTCGAACACGCCGCCGTGCCGATCACCTCCACCCTCGGGCCGGGGGCCGCCGGGGTGCTGCACGAACGGCTCCGGCTGGCGGTGGCGTGTGTGGGCGAGGTGCCGGGGGAGCTGGACGGGGTGCGTTAGGTCAGGTTGCGGCCGATCCACTCCAGCACCGCGTACAGGCGTTCGGCGAGCTCGCGGCCGGGTGGGGTCAGCGCGTAGCTGACCTTGGGTGGGGTGTCGGGCTCGACCGAGCGGGCGATCAGGCCGTCGCCGACCAGGTCGCGCAGGTTCTGCGAGAGCATCTTCTCACTGATGCCCTCGACCTCGTCGCGCAGCGCGGCGAACCGGAGCGGGCCGTCCAGCAGCGCCGCCAGCACCAGGATGCCCCAGCGGCTGGTGACATGGCCGAAGACCTCGCTGCCCGCGCAGTTCACGTGAAGCCGGTCACGTGCCACCGGAGCCTTGCCCTGATCTGCCTGCGAGCCAACCGTCACCTCCGGAGCTTACCCGGAAGTGCGTCCTTACCAGCGCGGATGCCACCGCCTAGCGTCCAGGACATGGTGCGAGACAACAACATCCTGGTGACGGGCGCGACCGGCAACGTCGGCGGCGCGCTGCTGCGGCAGCTGCTGGCGCGCGACATCACCCCGCAGTCGCTGACCCGCGACCCGGCCACCGCCAACCTTCCCCCGGGCGTGCCGGTGGCCATCGGCAGCCAGGCCGATCCGGCCGCGCTGACCGCGGCGCTGGACGGGGTGGACTCGGTGTTCCTGGTCTGGCCGTTCGACGGTGTGGACCGGGCCGCGGAGGTGGTGGCGGCGATCGCGGCGCGGGCCCGGCGGATCGTGCTGCTGTCCTCGGCCGCCGTGGACGACACCGCGGACCCCCAGCCCGACCCGATCGCCGAGCACCACGCGCGCATCGAGCGCCTGATCGAGGACTCCGGTCTGGAGTGGACGTTCCTGCGCCCCTTCGCCTTCGCCGCCAACACCCGGCAGTGGATCGGGCAGGTCCGGGCCGGGGACGTGGTGCGCGGCAGTCACGGCGGGGCCGGGTTCACCCTGGTGCACGAGGCGGACCTGGCCGAGGTCGCGGTGCGCGCGCTCACCGAGGACGGCCACCAGGGCGCCAGGTACCTGCTGAGCGGGCCGACCGTGCACACCCAGATCGAGCAGGTGCGGATCCTCGGCGAGGCGCTCGGACGGCCCTTGCGCTGGCAGGAGATCCCGCCGGGCGAGGCCAGGGCCGCCGCGCTGTCCTGGCTGGATGAGTCCATTGTGGACACCGTGCTGGCCGGGTACGCGGCCATGGTGGACAACCCGTTGCCGCCCACCGGTGTGCTGGAGCAGTTGCTCGGGCGGCCGGGGCGGAGCTTCCGGGAGTGGGCCGCCGAGCACGTGGCCGAGTTCACCCGGTGACCGCGGCCAGCGCGTCCCAGGAGGCCATTGCGGCGTCCACGACCGCGGCCAGCTCCGCCCGGGTGGCGCCGCTGCGGGCCTGGATGGACAGGCCCTGCCACAGGGTGTTGTAGAAGGCGGCCAGCGCGTCGACATCGGCGCCGGCGCGCACGTCGCCGTCGGCGATGCCGCGGATCAGCCGCTGCCGCAAGGCTTCCTGGGTCTCCCGGCGCAGGCCGGCCAGGAAGTCGCGGACGCTCTGGTTCTTGGGCGTGTACGTGGTGGCGGCCAGCACGATCATGCAGCCAGCCGGTTTCGCGGGGTCGGTGTAGGCGCGCACGTTGACCCGCAGCACCTGCTCGAAGGCCGCGCGCGCGGTGGGTTCCTCGCGCAGCGCGCGGGCCGCGGCCTCGCCCTCGGTCTCGTCGTAGTGGGCCACCGCCTCCCGGAACAGTTCCTCCTTGGTGCCGAAGGCGGCGTACAGGCTGGAAGCGTTGATGCCCATCGCCGCGCTCAGGTCGTTCAGCGAGGTCCCCTCGTAGCCGTGCTCCCAGAACACCTCCATCGCGCGGCGCAGGGCCGCGGTGCGGTCGAACGCTCGTGGACGGCCCCGGGTTGCCATGCCAAACCCCTTTCTGTAGCGATCGACCCACAAAGCGTTGACAGGCCTCTCGGCTGCACGATACCAATTGTGTAGTGATCGACCCAGAAATGAGGGGACATGCCGGAACTCGCAGGTAAGGTGGCTCTGGTCACCGGGGGCAGCCGCGGCATCGGCGCGGCCATCGCCAGACGGCTGGCGGCCGACGGGGCCGATGTGGCACTGACCTACGCCAGCGCCGCGGACCGCGCGCGGGGCGTGGTCGAGCAGGTCGAAGCCGCCGGTCGCCGGGGCCTGGCCATTGCCGCGGACAGCGCGGACCCCGCGGCCGTGGTCGGCGCGGTCGAGCGGACCGTGGCCGAGCTCGGCCGGATCGACATCCTGGTCAACAACGCCGGGATCTTCCGCTACGGCACCGTTGACGAGGTGGATCTGGCCGAGGTCGACCGCACGCTGGCCATCCACACCCGCGCGGTCTACCTGGCCAGCCAGGCGGCGGCCAGGCACATGGCGCCGGGCGGCCGGATCGTCAGCATCGGCAGCTCGCTGGCCGAGCGGGTGCCCTACCCGGGGGTGGCGCTGTACGCGATGAGCAAGTCCGCGCTGATCGGCTTCACCAAGGGCCTGGCCCGCGACCTCGGCGCGCGGGAGATCACAGTCAACCTGGTGCACCCCGGCTCCACCGACACCGACATGAACCCGGCCGACAGCCCGCAGGCCGAGGAGGAACGCGGCTTCACCGCGCTCGGCCGCTACGGCAGCCCCGAGGACGTGGCCGCCTCGGTCGCGCACCTGGTCGGCCCCGGCGGCCGCAACATCACCGGCTCCGCGATCACCGTGGACGCGGGCGCGAACGCCTGAGAGCGGGCCCGGTCAGACCACCTCGAAGTTGGCCATCATCGCCATGTCCTCGTGTTCGGCGTTGTGGCAGTGGAAGACGAACCGGCCGCGGTAGTCCTCGAACCGGGCGATCACCTCCACCGCCGCGCCGGGGCTGAGGTCCACGGTGTCCTTGAGGCCGCCGTCGAACGGGCCCGGCGGGCCGCTGCCGCGGGAGAGGATGTGGAAGCCCACCAGGTGCAGGTGCACGGGGTGGTGCACGTCGGCGACGAACCGCCAGATCTCGGTCTCGCCCAGGCGGGGCCGGGCGTCCATCCGGTCCGGGGCGAACGGTTCGCCGCCGATCACCCAGCCCGTTCGGCCGTGCACCTGGCCTGCGGTGAAGGCGAAATCCCTGGTGACCGTGGCCTGTGCCCGGCTGAGCGGGGCGAGCTCGCTGAGCTTGGCCGGGATCCGGCTGTCGTCACGGGCCTTCCTGGTGACCACGAACCGCATGACCTGCGCGGTGGAGCCGGCGCCGAGCCGGTTCAGCACCGTCACCTCGGTGCCGACCGGGTACCGGCCGAAGTCGACGACGACGTCGTAACGTTCCGCCGGCGCAAGGGGAATGTGGTCGTGCGTGCGGGGCGCGTCGAGCAGGCCCTGGTCGCTGCCGATCTGGACGAATCCGCCGCCGCCGGGCGGTGGCGGGTCAAGCGCCAGGTCGTAGCGGCGGGCGTTGGAGCCGTTGAGCAAGCGCAGCCGGTAGCGGGCCGCGGCCACCTCGTGCACCGGCCAGGGCGCGCCGTTGACCAGGACCACGTCGCCGAAGACGCCCTCCACGTACCCGGGTTCGACGCCGGGAATGCTGCGCAGCAACGGATCCAGCGACGGGTAGGCGAAGGCGCCGTGCTCGTCGAAGGCGCGGTCGCCGATCATCAGCGGCAGCTCGCGCTCACCCGCGGGCAGGCCGAGGGCGTCCTCTTCCTCGTCGCGGACCAGGTGGAAACCGGCCAGGCCCCGGTAGACCGCGGGACCGGTGAAGTCCATCCGGTGGTCGTGGTACCACAGGGTCGCGGCCCGTTGCCGCAGCGGGAAGACGTAGTCGCGGGAGCCGTAGGCGATGTTGGCCTTGGCGTCGTACATGTCGTGGCCGCCGTGACCGCCGTCCCAGCCGGAGACCGGCATGAGCAGGTCGGTGGGGTAGCCGTCGTGCTCGGCCGGGGTGTGGCCGCCGTGCAGGTGCACCACGGTCGGCACCGGGAGCTCGTTGCGGTGGCGCACCACCACGGTCCGGTCCCGCCGTGACTCGATGGTGGGGCCGGGGAAAATCCCGTTGTAGCCCCAGATCGGCGTCCGGATGCCGGGCAGGATCTCGGCGGTGGTGGCGCGCTGGGTGATCGTGTAGTGATCTGCCTCGTCTGTCCGATGTGGACGGAGGACCGGTGGGATGGGCAGGGGCACCCGGAAGGGTTCGGGCAGCGGGACCTTGCTGTGCAACAGTTCCCCGGTGCCCGGCGAGTCCGCGCGGAGCAGCCGAGGGGTGATCATCCCGGCCGCGAGCAGCACACCCGCGCCGCCGGCCAGGCCGAGGAAGCGCCGCCGGGACAGGCGGGCGCTCATCGGGCCGCCTGCCACTGGACCGGCCGCCAGACCGCGATCGTGGTCAGCGCCATCGCGGTGACCAGGGCGACGCCGAGCGGGATGTGCAGGTCGAGCGCGCCGAACAGGCCGGCGAAGTACTGCCCGGTCTCCCCGGCGGCGGTGAGCAGGCTGACCCAGAACAGCCAGCGCGGCCCGTGCGCCAGCCACAGCACCAGGGTGGCCAGGAGCTGCGCGTAGCTGAGGTAGGACACGGTGTCGGCGCCCCAGCGGTGCAGCCAGAGCATGTCGTAGTCCCCGCTCAGGTAGCCGCCGGCGAACACCGGCTGGCCGATGATCGCCACGGCGTGCGCGCTCACCAGCGTCCGGCTCACCCGCAGCGCCCCGATCGCCAGCCGGCTCGGCGTAGTCACGGTTGCGTTCACGTGCTCGAAGTTAAGATCCGCCGCCTTATGCTGTCCAAGACAAGATTCGTTATCTGCTCATAACAGAACAGGCATCAGCAGTGGATCTTCTGGCACTCCGCTACTTCCAGGTGCTCGCCCGGCTGGAGCACGTCGGCCGGGCCGCCGAGCAGCTCCGGATCGCGCAGCCCTCGCTCAGCCGCACCCTGGCCCGGCTGGAGGAGGACCTGGGCGTGCCGCTGTTCGACCGGCACGGGCGGCGGATCCGGCTCAACCGCTTCGGCGCGGCCTTCCTGCGCCGGGTCGACCGGGCGCTGGCCGAGCTCGACGACGCCCGCCGGGAGCTGGCCGACGCCGCCGGGCTGGAACGCGGCATCCTCGCGGTGGCCACCGAGACCCTGCTGCCGCTGTCGGCGGTGATCCAGAGCTTCGTCGCCGAGCACCCGCTGGTGGACGTGCGGCTGTTCCAGTCCACGGCCGGGGACATGGCGGCCCAGCTGCGCGAGGGTGAGGTCGACCTGTGCATCGGCTCGCAACCCTTGCCCGGCAACGACATCCGCGCTCAGGTGCTGCTGGACGAGCCGGTGCTGCTGTGCGTGCCGGCCGGGCACCGGCTGGCCGGGCGCGAGCGGGTGCGCATCGCCGACCTGGCGGGCGAACCGTTCATCACCACCCGCCCCGGCTACTGGCCGCGCGCCCTGGCCGAGCGGCTGTTCGCCAAAGCCGGGCTGGAGCTGGACATCGTGTGCCAGAGCGATGAGCCCGAGGGGCTGTTCCACCTCATCGGCGCCGGGCTGGGCATTGGGCTGGTGCCCTCCTTCGGTCGCCGGATCGACATCCACGCCAACGTCGCCTGGCTGACGGTGGACGAGCCGGACTGCCGCCGGGTGCTGAGCCTGGCCTGGCGGCAGGACAGCTACCTCTCCGTCGCCGCCCAGCGCTTCCGCGACCACGTCATCGACCGCTTCCAGCACTAGCTGCTACTGTCAGGGCAGTCGTACAGGGCGATCGCCCTGAAAGGTGGTCAACGATGGCGAACACCGCGGCGGCCAGGGGCCGTGAGGCGCGGGAACGGCTGCTCAGCGCGGCGGTCGAGCTGATCCCGGAACGTGGCTGGACCGCGGTGAGCACCAGGGTGCTGGCCGAGCGGGCCGGGGTCACGCCGAGCGTGGTGCACTACCACTTCCCGGCCGTGCAGGCGCTGCTGCGGGAGGCCGCGGTCGGCGCGATGGGACAGCTGCTGGCCGGGCTGGATGCGGTGCTGGCCACCGCGCGCACCCCGGCCGATGCGGTGGACGCGCTGGTGGCCTCGGTCGGCGAGCACACCGGCACCGATCCGCTGTCGCTGCTGTTCGTCGAGGCGTTCCTGGCCGCGACCAGGGACGAGGAGCTGCACCGGGAGATCGGCGCGGTGCTGGACGGGTTCCGGCAGCGGCTGGGGGAGTGGCTGGCCGGGCTCGGGGTGCCCGAGCCGTGGGAGACCGCCGCCGTGCTGGCGGCCACCATCGACGGCTTGCTGCTGCACCGGGGCCTGGGCGCCGGGCTGGACACGACCGCTGTCCTGCGCCGCCTGGTCGCGGGCTGATCCGGGTGGAGGACGGGATGAGGGTAGTGGTCTGCGGGGCCGGGATCGCCGGACTCGCGCTGGCGAACCAGCTGGCCCGGCTCGGCGCGGAGGTGGTGCTGCTGGAACGGGCTGCCGGTCCGCGCGCCCAGGGATACATGATCGACTTCTTCGGCGCGGGCTACGACGCGGTGGAGAAGATGGGGCTGCTGCCCGCGATCGAGCAGGTGGCCTACTTCGTCGAGGAGGCCGCCCTGTTCGATGAGCGCGGTCGTCGCCGGGCCGCCGTGCAGTACCGGCAGTTCGCCAGGTCGTTGCGCGGACGGCTGCTCAGCATCATGCGGCCCGACCTGGAACGGGTGCTGCGCGAACACCTGCCGTCCACAGTGGACCTGCGCTTCGGCGCGGCCCTGACCGGGGTCGCCGACCGCGGTGACGGGGTGCTGGTGACCCTGGCCGACGGCACCGAGTTGGCGGCTGACCTGCTGGTCGGCGCGGACGGGATCCATTCCACGGTGCGCGGGCTGGTCTTCGGCGAGGAGCGGAAGTTCCTGCGCTACCTGGGTTTCCACACCGCGGCCTTCCAGTTCGAGGCGCCGCGGCTGCACGCGGCACTGGGCGGCCGGTTCAACCTGACCGACACCATGGGCCGGCAGCTGGGCCTGTACGCGTTGCGGGACAACCGGATCGCCGCCTTCACCGTGCACCGCGCACCGGATCCGGCGCTGCCTGAGGACGTCCGGGCCGCGCTGCGGGAGAACTACGGCGGGCTGAGCTGGCTGGCCCCTGCCGCGCTGGAGAACTGCCCACCGGCGGCGGAGATCTACTACGACCAGGTCGCGCAGGTCGAGCTGCCCAGCTGGCACCGGGGACGGGTCGTGCTGGTCGGCGACGCCTGCTACGCGGTCTCGCTGCTGGCCGGGCAGGGCGCGTCGCTGGGCATCGCCGGGGCGTACCTGCTGGCCCACCAACTCGATCAGGCGCCGAGGATCGAGGACGCGCTGGCGGCGTACGAGCGGCGGTGGCGGCCGGTGGCCGAGGAGAAGCAGCAGGTCGCGCGGTCCGGGGCGCGCTGGTTCCTGCCCGAGTCGCCGACCCGGCTGCGGCTGCGCCGCCTGGCGCTGCGGGCCTCCCGGCTGCCGCTGGTCGACCGGGTGGTGGCGCAGACCCTGGCAGGCAAGCCGGTTACCGCCATCGCGGAGCTGCGGTCCTGACCGGCCCAGCAGCACGGGGTTTCGGCCCTGGTTGAAACCACTGCTCCAAGTGGCCGCCTGCCCCTAACCTCCGTGATCACCGGATCGTCGAGAAGGACGGAACAGAATGCAGCTGGTCAGGAAGATGCTCGTGAGCGCGGCAGTGGTCACCGCGGCCGTGTCGGGCACGCTCGTGCTGGACGCCACCCCCGCGCGGGCCGACGTGTGGGACTGCCACGCCAACGCCGACCAGGCCGCCAACTTCGGTGAGGGCACCTGCGACTCGGGCTTCGGCACCTACCGCGTCGTGGTCGAGTGCAACATGGCGCACTGGCCCTACACCAGGAACATCAACGGTCCCCTGGTGGAGAAGCGCGAGGGCTCCTGGGGCCCGGTCTCCCGGGTCGACGGCCAGCCCAACGGCTGCCACGTGACCAAGGCGTGGGTCGTCGCCTACTGACTCGCCGGCACAACGGCTGACCCGGCCCGCGACCACTCGGTCGCGGGCCGGTTCCCGTTCGAACGCCCGCCGGCCCTCAGGCGCGCACCCAGCTCAGCGCGGCCACCCGCTTGCGGCCCTCGACCTCGTACTCCGGCGTGCTCAGCGTGAGCCGGTCGCCCTCGAAGCGCACTGCCCGCCGCTGCTGCGCCCCGGTGAGGTCCGGGTGCGAGCTGATCTCCAGCTGGTGCACCACGAAGTCCCCGTCCAGCGTGTAGCTGCCGGTGTAGCCGAAGTAGTAGTCCACGCCGTGGGTCTGGCCGTCGGTGCGAGCCAGGTGCACCGACATGTGGCCGCGGGCGGTGTAGAGCAGGCGGCCGTTGGGGCTGGCGCCGAACGGGTCGCTGATCTTCTCGCCGGTGGCCGCGTCCAGCTCGCGGTACCAGTCCAGCCGCCACCGCCCCACCAGGGACGCCTCGGTAGTCATGGGCGCGAATCTATCCCGACGGCGGTGGCTCGCTCCGGTCCAGGGTCTGCGCCTGCTCCTCCTCGGCCGGCTGCGCCCGTTCGGCCGACCGGTCCGGGGACGGCGGCAGGCGCGAGCACACGATCGGCCAGTGCGGGCTCATGTTCGGCACGGGTCACCCCCAACGACGTTGCGGCGGGGTGACCGGCCTGGCCGCGACGCCGACCGGCCACCCCCGCGGTTTCCGGGAACCGCGGTAACCGGTCTACGCCAGTGGGGTTGTGCGCTGCCGGGCCGGAAATGCCTGACAACAAACTCTGAACAACCCCTGAACAACCACGGCGGGCTCAGGTCATCGGCGGGTCGGGAGCCAGGGTGCCGTCGGGGGCGATGTGGTCGAAGATCTGCTGGATCAGCGTGATCACGTGCGGGTCGTCCACGGTGTAGAGCTGGCGGCGGCCGTCCCGGTGCCCGGAGATCACCCCGGCCAGCCGCAGCTTGCTCAGGTGCTGGGAGGCGGTGGCGATGCCGATGCCGACCCTGGCGGCCAGGGTGCCCACGTCGTAGGAGCCGTGGGTGATCAGCCAGACCAGGTGCAGGCGGACCGGGCTGGCCAACAGGGCGAAGGTCTCCGCCCCCGAGCGCAGCTGGGCGGGGGTCGGTTCGGTGGCCGCTCCGGTGGTCGGCGGCTCCGCGGGTGCTGGCGATGTCGGCATGTCCCGGCCATTGTTCCGCTACCGCGTGCGCACCGGCCAGCTCGCCGCCTCGTTTCGATAGTTGCGCAGGTGACGAAATGATGTGACACTGGGGGCACTCCGAAGGGGAGTAGCCCGCAACACCGCACGTCGACATGCTGAGGACCCCGTGTCCTCCGGCGACGGGACCGGCTCCGGCCGGTGGGCGAGACCTTCGGCCAAGCAGTCATGCCTGGCCGAGCCTCCCTGGAGACCCGGTCTGGCCGTCCGCCGCCCGGGAAGGAACCCCGCACCGTGCCCAGCAAGCTGGTCCGGCCACTCGCCCTCTGCGTCTCGCTCACGCTGCCCGCGCTGATCACCCGCGTGGCCGGGGCGCACCTGCCGCCGCCCGCCGCGCTGCTGCTCTTCGGCGCGGCCGTGGTGGCCGCCTCCTTCCTGCTGGCCTGGGCCGCCGAGGCCGCGCAGGCCGACATCTCCGGCGGGCTGGCCATCGCGATCCTGGCGGTGATCGCGGTGCTGCCGGAGTACGTGGTGGACCTCTACTTCGCCTACACCGCCGGATCCGACCCGACCTATGTCGCCTACGCCGCGGCCAACATGACCGGCTCCAACCGGCTGCTGCTGGGCCTGGGCTGGTCGGTGGTGGTGCTGATCGCGCTGGTGGTGGCCAAGCGCCGCAGCGGGCGCAGCGTGCGGGAGCTGGTGCTGGAGTCCGGTTACCGGGTCGAGCTGGGCTTCCTGGCCATCGCCTCGGTGGTGGCCTTCCTGATCCCGGTCAGCGGCCAGATCCCGCTGCTGCTCGGCTTCGCCCTGCTCGGCTTCTTCGGCTTCTACCTGTGGAAGGTCTCCCGGTCCGAGG
This sequence comes from Crossiella sp. SN42, assembly GCF_023897065.1. Classification (GTDB taxonomy): domain Bacteria; phylum Actinomycetota; class Actinomycetes; order Mycobacteriales; family Pseudonocardiaceae; genus Crossiella. The sequence goes on along the minus strand of NZ_JAMHIV010000005.1, from coordinate 35,694 downwards.
CGCAGGAGCCGCACCTGGTCGGCCCGGCCGCGGTGATCGGCGCGCTGCCCCGCCGCGGCCGCCGGACGCTGGTGATCGGCCTGTTCGCCTTCGCCGCGGTGGTCATCCTGGCCAGCGCGGAACCCTTCGCGCACGGCCTGATCGCCACCGGCAGGCAGTTGGGCGTGGACGAGTTCCTGCTGGTGCAGTGGCTGGCACCGCTGGCCTCGGAGTCACCGGAGTTCATCGTGGCCATCCTGTTCGCGGTGCGCGGGCAGGGCTCGGCCGCGATCGGCACCCTGATCTCCAGCAAGGTCAACCAGTGGACGCTGCTGGTGGGCAGCCTGCCGGTGGCCTACCTGCTCGGCGGTGGCGGCGCGGGCGGTTTGCAGCTGGACGCCCGGCAGATCGAGGAGTTCCTGCTCACCGCCACCCAGACCGTGCTGGGCGTGGCCGCGCTGCTGGCACTGCGCTTCCCGCGCTGGGCCGCCTGGACCCTGCTCGGGCTGTTCGCGGTGCAGTTCGCGCTGCCCGGCCAGGCCGCCAGGTACGTGCTGTGCGTGATCTACCTGGTGCTCGCCATCGGCGCGCTGATCCGCAACCGGGCGCACATCCTGCCCACGCTGGCCGCGCCGTTCCGGCGGCAGCAGGCCGAGGTGGCCGAAGCGGAGCTGGCCCGGCGGTGAGCTGACGGTTCCCAGTTCCCTCAAGAACCGCTCATGATGGGGGCGGCACGGTGCTGGCATGCGTGTAACCAGCAGGATCGCCTGCTCCATCGCCGCGGTTGTCACCGTTTTCCTCGCGGTCGCGTTGCCCGCCAGCGCGGCCGCGCCCATCACTACCCACCTGAAGTTCCTGCACAGCCAGAAGTGCCTGGAGACCGCCAACAACACCGGGCACAACGGGGCCAGGGTCCAGCAGTGGAACTGCGCCGCCCAGCCCGCCGCGTACTGGATCTTCAACCTGCACCACCACAACGGAACGGTCCCGGTCTACTGGATCCAGCACAAGGAACACCCCGCGCAGTGCCTCAAGATCGCCGGGCCGAGCTCGGCGAACGGGGCGCGGGCCGAGCTCTACACCTGCGCGGGTCAGCGTGAGGCCTACTGGGAGCTGCGCCTGAAGGAGGACGACCCCCGCTACGCCTACCTGCGCAACGAGCTGACCGGGAAGTGCCTGCAGATCGCCGGGGCCAGCCAGGCCAACGGTGCGGTGGCCGAGCAGTGGGACTGCCAGGGCCAGCAGAACGCCTACTGGAACCGCGACTGAACACCGGCTGACCGGCCTGGACTGGCGTGGGCCGTGTGCCCGCGCCAGCCCCAGGCGGTCGGCCGGGGAGTGAGGCCGCACAGGATTCGCCGGTGCAGTTGCCGCAGCGGCGCACCGGGTTCCACGCCCAGCTCCTCGACCAGCCGGGTCCGCAGCGCGGCGAAGCAGCGCAGCGCCTCGGCCTGTCTGCCGGACTGGCACAGGGCGATCATCAGCTGCTCGGCGGCGCGTTCGTCGAAGGGGTGGCTCGCGGCCCGGCCGGCCAGCGCGGGCAGCAGTTCGCCGTGGCGGCCCTGGCGCAGGGCGAGGTCCGCGTGGTCCAGCTGGGCGAGCAACCGTTGCGCGTGCAGGACCTCGCGCCGGGCGTTGAACCAGGGCAGGTCGATCCCGGCGCAGAAGTCGTCCCGCCACAGGGAAAGAGCCTGCTCGAACAGGGTGACCGCGCGGTGTTCGTCCCGCTCGGCGCGGGCACGGGGGAGCAGGTCCTGGAAGCGGTGCAGGTCGATCGCGTGTTCGGGGACGCGGAGCCGGTAGCCGCCCGCGTCGCGTTCGATCGACGCGCCGCCCGCCCTGGCCAGGATCGCGCGCAGCCGGGAGAGGTAGGAGTACAGGGCGCCGGGACCGCCGGGCGGCGGTCGCCGGCCCCAGAGCCGGTCCGCCAGCTCGGACCGGGTGACCGCGCGGTTGGCCTCGATGAGCAGGGCCGCGAGCACGACGCGCTGCTTGGCGTGGCCCAGGCCCACCCGGTGACCGCCCGAGCACATCTCGACCGCGCCCAGCACTGCGAAGGTCGCCATGTTCGCCAGACTGACCTCTCCAACACTGCCGGATAAGCGTCCTGGCGGTCAGCTCCCGGCACATTCGCGCCACGCCGGTGGGATGATGGGCCGGTGAGCTCGGATGGCAGTGCACCCCGGTTGGACCGCGATCGCGACGAGGAGGGCCGCGCCCGCAACGCCCGGCCCAGGGACGGGCTGGGCAGGCCGCTGCCGCACGGCGCGCCCGGGATCGAGCGCCTGCCCGAAGGGGTTGTGCGATCACCGGAGGAGACGCTGACCGAGGCGCAGCGGCTGCTCGACGCGGGCATGCCCTTCCACGCGCACGAGATCCTGGAGGACGCCTGGAAGTCCGCCGCGGAGGCGCACCGCCTGCTGTGGAAGGGCCTGGCCCAGCTGGCGGTGGGCGCCACCCACGCCGCGCGCGGCAACCACACCGGCGCGGTCACCCTGCTGCGCCGCGGCGCCGGGAACATCGAGGCGTACCAGGAGGATCCGCCGCACGGCATCGACGTGGCCGGACTGCTGTGGTGGGCGCACACGCACGCCGAGGAGCTGGCGGCGGGCACCGGGGACCTGCCAACGCCCCGGCTCCGTTAGGGCGTGTCCTCACAGTCCCGCCCGCGATAGCCGCGCCGGTTCGGCCGCTGGCGGCGCGGCCGGAACGCCCGAATACGTCCGGTATGAGGCCGTCCCGGCCGCACCGCCAGCGACCGAACCGATCACGACTCTCGCAGACGGGACTGTGAGGACACGCCCTAGGCGCGGGTCAGTCGGTGTGCAGGCGGACCTCGGCGCCGTCGGGCAGGCCGTGCACCTTCTGCGCGATCGGCCCGCGCACCCGCATGCAGTACACCGCGTCCCTGGCCACCAGGTTGGCCTCGTCGAACTTCCCGCCGAGCACGAACGGGCGCACCGGCAGCAGCCGCTCGCGGTAGCCGAGCGGGCCGTGCCGGTCCTGCCAGTCGGTGGCGAAACCCTTGGCGGCGTTGAGCTCCAGGTCGGCGGCCAGCCAGCTCATCCAGTCGGCCAGTGAGCCGCCGAGGTTGGTGCGCTCGGCGGTCTCCGGGTCGAAGCTGACCACCCGGTCGCCGGAGACGGCGAACTGCACGCCGAAGAGGTCCTGGCCGAAGCAGAACAGGTCGGCCGCCAGCTCGCCGTAGGTGTCCTTCCAGAGGCTGGGCTCATTCCACTCGGCCAGCTCCGGCCCGAGTCCCTCGGTCCCGGCGCGGAAGACCTGCACACCGCCGTTGGCGATGGTGAAACCGTTGGTGTGGCTGAGCAGCTCGGCCAGTTCGGCGAACGGGCCGGAGTCGGCGCCCAGGTGCAGTTCCACCGGCGCGCCCAGCGGGTGGCGGCCGCGGGCGAGCAGGTCGGCGAAGTCGGCTGGAATGTCCACTGTGGTCAGTCCGTTTCCCTGATGACGACCGGGCTCCGGTCGTCGAGCCCCTGCACCTGGTAGCCGAGGGTAACCCCGGCGCTGCGGTTGTCGCTGTAGTCGATGTGCTTCACGCTGGGCACCCAGGGGTGCTGCCTGCCACCTTCGTAGGTCATCGCGGGCGGGTACTCGTCCTTGTCCTTGCGCCGTTCGCCTTCCTCGGGCACGTACGGGGGGATCGGGTTGGTGGACTGCCTGCGCCGGGCACGGGCGATCCGTTCGCGCTCGGAGCGGGGTTCGGTCCGATCCACGTGCAGCACGTCCGGCAGCGGCGTGCCCGGCTTCGACGTGCTGCCCTCCCAGATGGTGCCGCTGCGGGCCTCGTTGATGTGCTGCAGGGCCTCGGGGTGCCGGTCCCTGGACAGGTAGATCTCGAGGGGCGTCTCCTTGCCGTCCTGCGACTCCGCCAGCTCGTGCAGCCCGTTACGGGCGATCGAGCCGGCTTCGAGCACCGCGTCGCCCACGGCCTCACCGACGACGTCGGCCAGGCCGGTGACGGTCTCGCCCGCCGACTGCAGCTGGTCGCTCCCGGTCAGCTCGCCCAGGCTGCTCAGCCCGGTGCCGAGCAGCTCGGTCGCGCTCTTGGTGATGTCGTCGGCCGGGTTGTCCAGCTGTCTGCTCAGCCAGGACAGCCCGTCGCCGATCATGCGCTGGTTGTCCGGTTCGAGCAGGAACTCGATGATCTCCTTGATCCCCTTGCCCTTGCCCCCGGACGGGTCCGGCATTGGTGGTGGCTTGCCCTGTGCGGTGCGGGCCGCGGCGGCGTTGATCAGCGTGCGGGCCTGGCCGCCGAGGACCGAGGCGTAGAACTCCTCGAACAGGCCCCGAACCGGTTGTGGCAGCGTCTGCACCAGCGCGTACCGGCCCAGGTTGGTCTCGATCAGGTCGGTGATGCCGGTCTTCACGCCGGTCACCTCGGTGGCGAAGTTGTTCGCCCGCACGACAAGTTCGCCCATCCGCCCGCCGGCTTCGGTGGCGCTGGTGAGCGTCTTGCCGGCCCTGGTGTCGAAGGCGGTGCCCGCCGAATCGGGCCAGTCGGCCCGGACCGGGGCCAGGTCGTGCCCGCCTGCCTGGGTGAACCGGGTCTGGCCGCCGCGCCAGCCGGTGGCCAGCTGCTTGACCCGTTCCTCATCGGGTTCCGGCCAGCCGCTGATCGCCTTGACCTTGGGCCACAGGCCCAGCTCAGAGGTGGGCTCCGGGATCGGCACCTGCGCCACCTCCCGTCGGCATGGCCGCCGCGGACGCGCTGTCCGCGTTGAGGTAGTCCTCGGCGCAGTGCGTGCCGACCTTGGCGTCCTCGGCCATCGCCGGGCCGATCCGGTCCGCGGCGGTGCGGGCGGCCTGGCCGGGCGCGGTGTAGACCGAGCGGAACGCCTGGCCCAGGACGTCGCCGCCGATACCGGACTCGGCGCCCGCGATGGCCGACTTGTCCTGCTGCCAGCCCTGCTCGAGCTCGGCGGCCCGCTGGGACAGCGCCTGCATCGCGGTGCGCACCCCGGCCGGGCGCATGTGCGCGAAACTCATGCCGACAGGGTGGATGCGCGCGCTCAGCCGTGGGCGGTCATGGCCGGTTGCTGTCGTCGGCGCGGGCCAGCAGCGCGGTCAGCGCGGTGCGGGAGGAGACGCCGAGCTTCTGGAAGGCCCGGCTCAGGTGGGTCTCCACGGTCCGCTCGCTGACCACCAGCAGCGCGGCCACCGCGCGGTTGCTGTGCCCCTTGGCCACCAGCCCGGCGATCTCCGCCTCGCGCGGGGTCAGGCCCAGCGGGTTCGAGCCCGCGGTCCTGGGCACCCGGCGGCCCAGCCGGCGCTGGTAGCGGAGCACGATCTCGGTGTGCGTGCCGGCCCCGCAACCGGCGAACACCGCGGCCGCTTTGTCCATTGTGGACAGTGCGCGGTCCCGGTCGCCCAGGGTGGCGTGCAGCTGGCCGGCGAGCAGGGTGGCGCGGGCGGACTGGACCGGGAACCCGGCCGCGGTGAAGGCGGTGGCGGCGGACTCGGCCAGGGCCAGCGCGGACTTGGTGTGCTCGGCGGACTTGCCGCAGGCCCGCGCGTAGGCCTTGGCCAGAGTGGCCGCCGCGCCGCTGTAGGGCAGCAGGTCCTCGGTCAGCGCGGCCGCCCGCTCCGCCCAGTCCGCGGCCTCGGCCGGGCGACCCCGCCGGGCCGCGATGTGCGCCAGCTCCAGGTAGGTCAGCACCCTGGCCCGGTGCAGGGTGCCCGGCAGCTCGGGGCCGCCGAGGCCTTCGATGGTCTCGGCCAGCGGGACCTGGTGGCCGAGGCGGGCCCGGACCAGGTCCCGGATCAGCGTCAGGTGCGGGGCCAGCGGGTGCCAGCTCGCGCAGGACAGCGTGGCCACCTCGCGGCAGGCCCGTTCGGCCGCGGGCAGGTCCAGGCAGTACAGGGCCACCGCCGCGCGGGCGCAGAGCACGTTGACCAGCAGCGGTTCGATGCCGGAGAGGCGAGCCGCGTCCAGGGCCTCCTCGGCCAGGGCGATCGCCTCGGGCACCCGCCCGGCATGGGCCAGCACGGCCGCGGTGGTGCCCAGCACCTCGCCGCCGAAGGTGAGGTGGCCCAGCCGCTGGGACTGCCGCCGCACCCGGTCCAGCCTGCGCAGCGTGTCGCCGAGGCGCAGGTGGCAGATCGCCTCCACCAGCGGCACCAGGTGCGAGATGCCCAGGTGCGCCAGGTGGTCCGCCTCGTCCACGCGGTCGTAGATCTCGGCCGCCTCGTCCAGCGCGCGCACCGCCTCGGGCACCCGCCCCAGCTCGGGGTAGCACCAGGCCAGCATGGCCAAAGCGGTGCAGCGCAACGCATCCGGCAGCTGGAGCCGGAGCGCCTCGCCCGCTGCCTCGGCGGCCTCGGTGAAGCGGCCGTCCAGCACCAGGGACAGCGCCAGGTTCAGCCACAGCGCGGCGGTGGCGGCGTCCGGGCGGCCGTACTGCCTGGCCAGCTCGTCGCGCACCAGCCGCCTGCCCTCCTCCGGCTGCCAGAGCAGGCGGCTGGTGGTCGCGCACAGCACCACCGCCTGGTGCCGCAGCGCGGGCGCCCCGGCGGGCGTGGCGTCCAGGTGCATCCGCAGCAGGTCCCAGCATTCCAGGTAGTGCCCGCACATCATCAGCGCGTGCGCCAGGTCCAGCCGTAACCGGCGGCCCAGCTCGTCGCCGGGGTCGGGGTGCCCACGCAGCGCGACCCGCAGCCAGCTCACCGCGGTGGCCGGGGCCTGGGCCAGCGCCAGCCCGGCCGCCTCGCGCAGCAGCCGCACCGCCTCCGCGTCGCCCACCGCAGCGGAGCGGGCGATGTGCGGGGCGATGGTGGTCAGCGCGGCCCCGCGCTCGGTGAGCAGCCGGGCCGCCCTGCCGTGCGCGGCGGCCCGCCACAGCGGGGTGGCCGAGTGGTAGACGGCGTTGCGCAGCAGCGGGTGCCGGAAGGTCACCCGCTGCCCGGCGCCGGTGCCGCGCAACAGGTCCGCCTCGAACAGCTCCTCGGCCGCGGCGTGCGTGTCCGCCAGGTTCAGGCCGGCGGCCGCGGCCACCAGCTCGGGGTCGACCTGGTCGCCGATCACCGCGGCCGCCCGCGCCACCAGCCGGGCGGCCGGGGAGAGCCGGGCGAACTCCGTGCGCAGCACCGCCGCGATGCCCGGCGGCACCTCCGCGCCCTCTTCGGCGGGGACGGCCAGCTCGCCGCCGTGCGCGAGCACCTGGAGGTAGAGCGGGTTGCCGCCGGAGAGCTCGTAGAGCCGCCTGCGCCTGCGGTCCGTGGGCAGCAGCTGGCAGGCGGCCTCGAAGTCCAGTGGGGCCAGCTCGATCCGGTGCCGGGTGTCGTCGTGGGCGGGGCCGGTGAGCGCCGCGGCCAGCTTGTCCGGCAGCTGCCGCGGCCGGTGCGCGAGCAGGAGCAGCAGGGGAGTCGCCGGTGGGCGGCGCAGCAGGTGGGTGAGCAGTTCGGCGGTGGACTCATCCGCCCAGTGCAGGTCGTCCAGGGCCAGCACCAGCCCGGCCGGACCGGCCAGCGCGTCCAGCGCGGCGGCCACCGCGCGGTGCAGCAGGTACCGCTCGGCGGCCTGCGGCGGCGGGGCCGGCGGCACCCGCTCGGCCAGGCCGGGGAAGGCGGTGGCCAGCCAGCGCAGGTGACCGGGGCCCAGGGCGGCGGCTTGCTCCTCGGTCAGCGCGGCCAGGTGGTGGTCGAGGGCGTCCAGGAACACCCCGAACGGCAGGTCCCGCTCGAACTCGCCGGCCCGCCCGGCCAGCACGGTCAGGCCACGGGCGCTGGCCCGGAGACCGGTCTCGTGCAGCAGCCGGGACTTGCCGATGCCGGGCTCGCCGACGACCTCCACCGGGGTCAGACCACCGGGCAGCGCGTCCAGCAGTAGATCGAGCTGGGCCAGTTCACGCTGACGGCCGACAAACATCCGGTCAGTGCAGCACAGAGTGAGCCGTCGCGGGGTCGATCCCGCCTGCCTCACCTGGTTGATGGAACGCGCGGGCCGGACCGACCGGTCTGACCCGCGCTGTTCCAGTCGGCTCAGATCAGGCCGACCTCGGTGAACTTGCGGCCGTTGAGCGGCTGCGGCTCACGCGAGTTGCCGTGGTTGAACAGGCCCTGGAACCGGGCCAGGGTGGCGGCGCCGACGGTCTTCTCGGTGGTCAGGTACCACTGCACACCCTCGTCGAACGGGAAGGTGGTCAGCGAGCCCTCGTAACGCAGGGTGTGCCGGCTGTGCGGCAGCAGCGAGTTCAGGTCGATGCTGGGGATGCGCACCTGCTCGCCGCACTCCGGGGCCAGCTTGGCCAGCACGGTGTCCACCGCGGAGTGCCCGCCCACCCGCAGCGGCACGCCGATCACCAGCAGCTTGCCCGCGGTGCTGCGGTGCACCAGGTGCATTTCCAGCGGGTCGCGGCGGCCGTTGAACTGGTGCTCGGCCGGAGTGTGGAAATGGAGCTGGATCAGGTCAAAACGGACACCACCCGCGGTGACAAATCCGGCGCCCGGCCGGACATCCGCCTGCTCGGTTTCCTCGTGGTCGCGGGTCTGACAGCCGTTGGGCTTGTCCGCGTCCTTCTGGACGTACTTCAGGACCAGTTCGGAGTGTCCGTAGGTGACATCTAACTTCGGGTGGCTTGGATCGATCTGGATAGCCCCTGGCACCACGTTGACCGGGCTCTGCGTGGCAGGCGCCTGGGACTGGGCGACCGGGCTGACCACCACGGCGGCGACGGCGACCAACGGCAGCAGGACAGAAAGGGATCGTTTCAGAGTCACTTGCAGGACCTTTCAGGAAATTGAAATCACCCAGGCGGGCAAAGCCCGCGAACCGGTTCATTCAAGACCTAAGGGCCGGGTAAGGGCATCAGTAAAAGGAATGATCTGCGTCACCACTAACGGCCTTTCGGTCTATTTTCATTTCACCCGAACGGCCTAAGGTGTCATAAAGGGCGGGAAAAGGTGACAATTCGGGCGGGGTTGACCGCCCTGAAGAGAGTCCGGTAGGCAGGGAACCTCTGGGGAGGTGTTGATGACGATCCGCGGCCACCGCGACGTCACCGCCGAGGCGGTTGGCGCGTACTACGACCAGATCACCGAGTTCATCGACGGCGATCTCGGCGGCAGTTTCCACGTCGGCTACTGGGCCGGTCTGCCCTACGGCACCCCGGTGCAGGAGGCCGCGCAGCGGATGACCGCGCTGATGATCGACAAGCTCGCGGTGCGGCCCGGCCAGCGGGTGCTCGACGTGGGCTGCGGCACCGGCCGTCCCGCGCTGGAGCTGGCCAGGTCCACCGGCGCGGAGGTGGTCGGCGTGAACGTCAGCCGCCGCCAGCTCGACCTGGCCGAGCGCAACGCCGCCGAGGCCGGGCTCACCGAGCGGGTGCGGTTCGAGTTCGCCGACGCGACCGACCTGCCGTACCCGGCGGAGTCCTTCGACGGGGTGTGGCTGTTCGAGTCGCTGTTCCACATGCCCGACCAGGCCAAGGTGCTCCGGCAGCTGGCCGAGGTGCTGCGGCCCGGCGGCCGGCTGGTGATCGCCGACCTGGTGCAGCTGGTGCCGCTGACCGAGGAGCAGAACCAGGAGCTGCGCGAGACCTGGGCGCTCAACAGCATCGCGGCCATCCACCCGCTGGTCAGCTATCCGGCGCTGCTGGCCGAGAGCGGGCTGGAGCTGGTGGAGTCGCTGGACATCACCGAGGACTCGCTGCGCGGCACCTTCCGCGGCCTGCAGGCCGAGCACGACGCCTATGTGGCCGCCAACGGGGAGCTGCCGGAGGAGGCCGACGCCGGGGTGGACAACGGCTGGGCCAAGCTCGCGGTCACCCCCGAGATCGGCTATGCCGTTGTGGTGGCAGGGAAACCGTCCCCTACTGTCGGCGGGTGACCCCGCACGCCCACGCCCTCTTCGCCCACCGTCTGCCCGCACCGGCCGCCGCCGCGATCAGCCAGGCGCTGGCCGGTGCCGGCCTCGCCACGCACCAGGTCGAGGCGGACAACACCGACAGCACCGCCGAGGAGCTGACCAGGCTCGCCGAACACTTGGACGGGCCGCTGCTGCTGCTCGGCCACGGTGTCGGCGGCACCGCCGCGCTCCAGGCCGCCGCGCGGATTCCGGCCGTCACCGCGGTGGCCACGCTGGCCGCACCCGCCCCGGCGGAGGCGGTGGCCAGGCTCGGCGCGGCGCTGCTGGTGCTGCACTCGCCGACCGACGCCACGGTGGGGATCGAGCACGCCCGGCGGATCTTCCTGGACGCCCGGCACCCCAAGTCCTTCCTCGCGCTGGACAGGGCCGACCACGACCTCGTCCGCCCGCGCGATGCCGCCTACGCGGGCGCGATGATCGCCGCCTGGGCCGCGCGGCACCTGCCCGAGCCCGCCGCCGAACCCGAGGGCCACGTGGTGGTCACCGAGAACGGCACCGGGACCTACGGCCAGACCATCACCGTGGGCAGGCACGTGATCACCGCCGACGAGCCGCGCCCGCTGGGCGAGGACAGCGGGCTCTCGCCGTACGACCTGCTGCTGGCCGGGCTGGGCGCGTGCACCTCGATGACGCTGCGGATGTACGCCGAGCGCAAGGGCTGGCCGCTGGAGCGGGTCAGCGTGGCGCTGCGGCATTCCAGGGTGCACGCCAGCGACTGCGCGGACTGCGAGACCAAGGACGGCAGGCTGGACCGGATCGAGCGGGCCATCCGGATCACCGGTCAGCTGGACGCGGAGCAGCGTCAGCGCCTGCTGGAGATCGCCGACCGCTGCCCGGTGCACCGCACGCTGCACTCGGAGATCATCATCGACACGGCGGCCTACTGAAGGTAGCCCTGCACCTCGCTGGCGGGCCGGGTGCTCGCGTCCTCGGGGTCCTGGCCGAACTCCGCCATGGTCGGCTCCTCTCCAGGACGACTAATTGCGAGCGTAGTCCGGAGCAGACCGCAGCGCCCGGATCGCCCAGTCCAGCGCGGGCGCGAGGGGTTCGGGCGCGGACCAGCCGTTGACGGTGGCCAGCAGGCGCAGGTAGCGGTCGCGGCGCGGGTCGGCGGCGGCACTGAGGCGGGCGAGCAGGTCCGGGATGTCGGAGTGCTGCGCGAGGATGGCTTCGGCCACTGGGCGGGCCGCGGGCGAGGCCGGGTCCAGGCCTTCGGCCAGTGCGGGGGAGACCCGGTCGCGGACCGTGGCGGCGAGGTCCGGCTGGGGAGTCCTGCGGCTTGCTGGTCGGCCAGGTTGCGCAGGAGCGCGCGGAAGTCCGGGTCCTGGGTCAGCGCGGCCAGCTCCAGCCAGGCCTCCAGCTGCGCCGTGGTCGGCTGCGGCGGCAGTTCCGGGGTGAGCGACTGGCTGATCCCGCCGCGCCGGGTGAACACCGCGTCCAGGAAGTCCTCGACCAGGCGCAGCCGCTCGGCCTCGGTGCTGGTGGCCAGCCGGTGCAGCAGGTCCAGCTCGGGCACCGTGGTGGCGACCCTGAGCACGGCCTGACGCAGGGTGAGCGCGCGGATCTGGGTGGCCAGGGCCTCGGCGTGCGCGGCGGCCACCTCGGGCAGGGTCAGCTCGCGGTCCAGCACCCGGCGGATCACCGGCAGCGGTAGGTCCAGGGCGCGCAGGGTGCGGATCAGGTCCAGGCGGGCCAGCGCGGCCGGGGTGAAGCGGCGGTGTCCTGCCTGGTCGCGCGCCGAGGGGACCAGGCCCTGGTCGGCGTAGAAGCGGATCGCCTTGACGGTCAGGCCGGTGCGCCCGGCCAGTTCGCCGATCGAGTAGTCCATGCCCCCACCCTCGGACCTCCCCTTGCCGGAGGCGCAAGCCCTCAGCAGATCGACTGGGTCCCGGTGTCCAGCGCGCGCCGGTGCAGCCGGTCCAGCCGGTGCTGGAGCGAGCCGGTGACCTCGGCCTCCAGCAGCAGCACCCGGCAGCGCAGGTCAGGCCGTCGAGTGTCCTTTGTGGACACCAGCTCGGCGAGCAGGCTGGTGGTCAGCTCGTCCAGGCGCTGCCGGATCACCGCGAGATCGGGACGGGTGGCAGGCGCGCGGTCCGGGTGCCGGGTCCAGAAGGCGAACAGGCCGCGCTGCACCGCCTTGTTCGCGGTGATCTGGTCCTGGAAGAAGCGGACCGTGCCCTCCGGGTCCAGGCCGAGCGGGCCCGCCTTGGCGCGCACCGCGTCGAGCACCTGCTGCTCGCGCACCGGATCGTCGATCGGCCTGCCGGTGCCGAACTTCGCGGCGGCCACCAGGTCGCCGACCAGCAGCCGCTGGATCACCAGCTCGGCCAGCGGACCGAGCCCGCGAACCTGCTGGGCCTCGACCGTCGCGGTGACCGGGGTGGCGGCCACGGCGGCCGGGCCGCCCACGGTGAGGGCGCCGAGCAGGACCGAGGCGAGCAGCGCGAGGCGACGGAGGCGCATGGCTGCACAGTAGACCGGCGGATCGCGCTAAAGCGAGACCAGCAGCACCCCGCCCGCGACCGCGACCAGACCCGCGATCCGCCACGCGGTCAGGCGTTCGCGCAGCACCAGCGCGCCGAGCAGCACGCCCAGCACCACGTTCAGGGTGCGGCCGGTGGCCACCGCGCTCACCGGTGCCAGGGACATCGCCACCAGCACCAGGCCGTAGCTGGCCGGGGCCAGCACCGCGATCGGCAGCGCGCGCCGCCAGTGCGCCAGCACCGGGCGGACCGGGCGGCGGCGCAGCCGGAGGACCGCGGACAGCAGCACCACCTGCCCGAGGTTGGCCACCGCGAGGTAGGCCAGCAGTTGGACGCCGAGCTGGTTCACCGCGTAGGCGTCCCACAGCGTGTAGGCGCAGCTGCACACCGCCACGCCCAGCCCCAGCAGCGTCCCGCGCGCCATCCCCTGCCGCTGCCACACCCGGTCCAGCGCCAGCACCCCGCCGAGCACCAGCCCGATCCCGCACCACGCCTGGAGCCGCGGCCAGCCCGTCCACGGGATGGTGGCCACGGTGACCAGCACCGGCGGCGTGCCCCGGCTGACCGGGTAGACCACGGAGAACTCGCCTGCGCGGTAAGCCTGTTGCAGCACAACGGCATAGGCGGTGTGCAGCACCATGCTGACCAGCGCGGGCCACACCGACGGCAGCACCGTCCCGTTGGTCAGCGCCCAGCCCAGCAGCCCGAGCGAGGCCGGCGCGGCGATCACCGAGTACAGCCAGACGAACTCCGGTCCCTGCTGTGGCGCGGACTTCACCAGCAGGTTCCACCCGGCGTGGCACAACGCGGCCACCGTCAACAACCCCAGAGCGATCACGTAGACAGTGTCTACCAGCTAGAGTAGACGGTGTCTACGAAAGGAGTGGCCGATGGTGGCGGACGATCTCCGGGAACAGCTGCTTGGCGCGGCCGCCGAACTGCTCGACCACAGCGGCGTGGAGGCGGTGACCATCCGGGAGACCGCCCGGCGCTGCGGCGTCTCGCACGGCGCGCCCCGCCGCCACTTCCCCTCGCGCACCAGCCTGCTCGGCCACCTGGCCATCCGCGTCGCCGGTGAGCTCGGCGCGGCGCTGGACCGCACCGGCGAGGAACCGGACCGGCTCGCCCGCGCCTACCTCGACTTCGCCGCCGCCCGCCCGCACGCCTTCGACCTGCTGCTGCGGCACGACCTGCTGGAGGCCTCCGGCGCGAACCTGCGCTCGACCACGATCCCGCTGGTCGGCCGCTGGTGCGCGGCCTGGCGGGCGGCGCACCCGACGGACACCGAGGAGGACGCGCTGGCCCGGCTGGTCGGGGTGCACGGCATCGCCTCGCTGGTCTCGCACCAGGCGCACCGGGCGATCGCCCTGGACGTGGATGCACTGCTGGCGCGGGTGTTGCGCGCGGAGACGACCTAGGCTGCGGGGCATGACGAAGATCGACCCCGCCACCACGGCCCTGGTGCTGGTGGACCTCCAGCGCCGGATCATCGCGCTGCCCACCACCCCGCACCCCGGCTCCGCGGTGCTGGCCAACGCGATCCGGCTGCGGGACGCCTTCCGCGCCGCCGGAGCGCCGATCGTGCTGGTGCAGGCCCACCGCCCGAACGTCGAGCAGCCCGAGGGCAGTGAGCTGGACCCGGCGCTGGCCCCGGCCGAGGGCGAGGAGCTGGTCACCAAGCACACCATCGGCGCCTTCTACGGCACCGGGCTGGACGCCCACCTGCGCGGTCTGGGCGTGCGCACGGTGGTCTTCGGCGGGATCGCCACCGAGATGGGGGTGGAGTCCACGCTGCGTGCCGCGGCCGACCACGGGTACGAGACGGTGGCGGCGGCGGATGCGATGACCGGTTTGTCGGCGCTCGCGCACGAGTCGGCGCTCACCGTGGTCTTCCCGCGGCTCGGCGAGGTGCTCAGCACCGAGGAGATCGTGGCGGCGCTGGGCTGAGACGGCTTCGCCGGGTTGCCCAGCCTGCCAGCACGGTGAGCGCGAAGGCGGGCAGCAGCGCGTTGAGCGCGGGCACACCCCACGGCGCGAGCAGCCCGATCGCCGCGGTGACCGCCCAGATCACCAGTGCGCTGGGCACCCAGGTCGGGGGTGGTGCCGGGAGTTCGCCGCTGGGGCGGGACTCGTCGAGGAGTGGCCGCCAGCGGCGCACCACGTAGTACTCGGCGGTGGCGATGCCCACCACCGGTGGCAGCACCCCGGCCAGCACCGCCAGCAGACTGTCCATAGTGGACAGAACGCCGGTGGCGGAGGCGATCGCGCCGAGCGCGCCCAGCAGCACGGTGAGCAGGCGCGGGCCGGGACGGCGGCCGATCAGGGTGTCCAGGGCGTTGGCCAGACTCAGGGTGCCGACGTAGAGGTTGAGGTTCTGGATGTTGGCGGTGGCGGTGATCAGCACCGCGATGCCCAGCAGGCCGGAGCCCGCGGTGACGATGGCGACCACGTCCTTGGTCTGGAAGGCCAGCGCCAGCGCGATCCCGCACAGGCCGATCAGCAACTGGCCGAGCACGGTGCCGAACACGGTCAGCCGCACCACGTCCGCGCGGTCGCGGGTGAAGCGAGTGATGTCGGGCGCCACCACGATGCCGATGATCCACACCCCGACCACCGCGGTCACCCCGGCCGGAATCGACATGCCCCCGGCCGGTTCGGCCAGTGGGCGGTCCCAGAGCTGGGTCACGGCCAGATATGCCGACAGGGCAAGGAAAGCGGGCGCGGTGACCGCGGCGGTGCGGGCCATCACGGTGAAGCCGAACATCACGATCGCGGTGATCCCGGCGCCGGCGATGAGCGCCCACACCCAGGTCGGGCCGCCGACGATGGTGTGCAGCCCTTGCGCCACAACGGTGTTGAGCACGCCGAACCAGCCGGTGACGCAGCAGGCCAGCACCAGGCCGAGGATCGCCGAACCGTAGCGGCCCAGGCCGGTCCACCGGGTGAGCACGGTGGTGGCCAGTCCCTCGCGCATACCCATGGTGCCCATGGCCAGCAGCGCCACGGTCTGGATCACCAGGCCCAGCACCAGAACCCCGGCCGCCGGCCAGAACCCCAGCGAGATGCCGAGCAGCGCGCCCAGCATCAGCAGGCCGATGTTGCCCGCCTGGCCGAAGGACTGCACCGCGACCGTCCGCCAACCGTGTCGCGCCGCGGGCGGAACCCGGCGCAGGGTGTAGTCCTCAGCCACGCGAGGGAGTATGGGGGGAGTTCACCGGTTGCGACCGGCGGACTGAAATTTCCCGTCGTTGGCCTGAAAAGCCGGGCTACTCGGCGCGTTCGGCGTCCAGCTTGGCCAGTTCGCCGCGCGCCTCCTCGGCCTCGCGCATGCCCAGCTCGGCGAACAGGGCCAGCGCCTGCCGCCAGTGCCGGTGCGCGTCGGCCGGGCGGTCCAGGCCCTGCTGGATCCGGGCCAGGCAGCGGTGCGCGCAGGCCCGCTGGTAGGCATCGCCCACCTCGGCGGCCAGCGCCTCCGACCGGCGCGCGTAGTCCAGGGCCAGCTCGAACAGCCCGCTGCGCAACGCGGTCTGGCCCAGGCCGAGCAGCGCCTCGGACTCGTGGCCGGGGCTGGCGATCTCCCTGGCCAGGGTCAGCGCCTGCTGGTAGTGCTCGCGCGCGTCCGCCAGCTCGCCGCTGTCGAAGCAGACATCGCCCAGGTTGCGCAGGGCGTAGCCGCGCAGGCCCCGGTCGCCGGTGTCCTCGGCGGCGGCCAGCGCCAGCCGCAGCTCCGTCAACGCGTCACCGCGACGGCCCAGGCCCCGATAGCCCGCGCCCAGGCCGATCCGCGCGCCGATCTCCACCTGCCGGTCGCCGGTCTCCTCGGCCAGCGCGACCGCGCGCCGCAGGTGGGTCAGCGCCTCCTCGGCGCGGCCCAGCGCGGGGTAGGTGTGGCCGAGCCCGGTGAGCACGTGGCCCTGGAGGCTGACATCGCCCGCCTGCTCGGCCGCGGCCAGCGCCTGCTGGAAGTGCCGGAGCGCCTGCTCGTGCCTGCCCAGCCGCCGGTGGGTGAAGCCCAGCCCGGCCTGCGCGTAGCCCTGCACGCCGACCAGGCCGGCCTGCTCGGCCAGCACCAGCGCCTTGGTCAGGTGTTCCAGCGCCAGCGGGTACCGGCCCTGCCACCAGTAGACGTAGCCGAGCCGGTACTGCGCCTGGCCCTCCAGCGCCTCGTCGCCAGCCGCGCGCGCGTGCGCGATCACCTTGCTGTGCAAGGCGTGGCCGTCGTCGTAGTAGCCGCGGAAGTTGAGGTAGTGCTGGAGCGCGGCGGAGAGGTAGGCGGCGTGCTCCGGCGCGCAGTGGATGGCGGTGGTGACCAGGTTGCCGCGCTCGCGTTCCAGCCACATCCCGGCCAGCGCGCGGGTGCCCAGCTCGGGGCCCGGCCGGTCCGGGGCGGGGGAGTCGGTGCGCAGGTGCTTGTCCACCGGGACCAGGGTGTTCATCGCCGCGGCGGTGCTGTGCCGGTAGAACTCGCACAGCCGGTCCAGCGCGGCCTGCCGCTCGATCTCCTGCTCTTCGCAGCTGACCAGCTGGCGGGCGTGCGCGCGGCACAGGTCGTGGAAGCGGTAGCGGCCGGGCGCGGGCTGCTGGAGCAGGTGCACGTCGACCAGGTCCTCCAGGCCCTGCTCCACCTCCTCGGGGTCGCCGTCGGTCAGCGCGGTGGCGGCCCAGGCGTCCAGCTCCGCACCGGGGTGCAGGCCGAGCAACCGGAACAGCCGCTGCCGGGCGGGGGAGAGCTGCTGGTAGGACAGCGCGAACGCGGCCGCCACGCCGACATCGCCCGCGGTCAGCTCGCCCAGCCGCCGCCGCTCGTCGCGCAGCCGCGCGGCCAGGTGCTCCACCGTCCAGCTGGGCCTGCTGCGCAACCGGGCCGCGGCGATCCGGATGGCCAGCGGCAGCGCGCCGCACAGCGCGACCACCTCGGCCACCGCCTCCGGTTCGGCGCAGGCTCGCTCGGACCCGGCGATCCGGGCGAACAGGGCGGTGGCGTCGCCGTCGGGCAGCACGTCCAGGGACAGGATGTGCGCGGCCTCCAGGTCGGTCAGCCGGTGCCTGCTGGTGATCAGCACCAGGCATTCCGGGTTGCCCGGCAACAGCGGGCGGACCTGGGCCGCGCTGGCCGCGTTGTCCAGCACCACCAGCGCCCGCTTGCCTGCCAGGTGCCGCCGCCACAGCCCGGCCCGCGCCTGGAGCTCGTGCGGGATCTTCTCCCCGGGCACGCCCATCGAGCGCAGCAGGGTGTGCAGCGCGGCGGCCGGTTCGGTGGGCTGCTGGTCCTCGGTGTGCGCGTGCAGGTCCAGGAACAGCTGCGCGTCGGGGTAGCGGTCGGCGATCTGGTGCGCGGCCCGCACCGCCAGCGTGGTCTTGCCGATGCCGGCCATCCCGTCGATCGCGGTGATCACCACCGCGCTGCTGGCCCCCGGCACCGCGGGCAGCCGGTCCAGCACCTGCCGCAGCTCCTCGTCCCGGCCGGTGAAGTCGTCGATGTCCCTGGGCAGCAACCGCCACGCGGGCGCGGCCGCCTCGGGCGCGGGCGCGGCCAGCGCGCTGTCCCCGGCCAGCATCCGCTGGTGCAGCGCGCGCAGGTCCGCGCCGGGCTCGATGCCCATCTCCTCGATCAGCGCGGTGCGCACCCGGTGGAAGGTCTGCAGCGCCTCGGCCTGCCGCCCACTCTGGTAGAGCGCCACCATCAGCTGACCGGCCAGCCGCTCGTCCAGCGGCCGCTGCCCGGCCCACGCGGTCAGCCTGGGCAACAGGTCCAGGTGCTTGCCGCAGCGCAGCGCCACCTCCACGTGGTCCAGCTCCGCGGCCACCCGCACCCGCTCGAACCCGGCCCGCACCTGGTCGAACCACGGCGTGTCGAACCCGGCGAACGGCTCGTCCCGGCACAGCGCGAAGGCCTGCTCGAACAGCGCCAGCCGCTCGGCGTCGTTGTCACTGGCCCTGGCCGCCGCGACCAGCCGCCGGAAGCGGTGCAGGTCCACCGACTCCTCGGGCACGGTGAGCACGTAGCCGCCGGACTGGCGCTGGATCCGCACCTGGCCGGTCTCGTCCAGGACCTGCCGCAGCCGGGTGAGGTAGCTGCGCAGGGTGCCCCCGGCCCGCTGCGGCGGCCGCTCGCCCCAGACCCGCTCGATCAGCTGGTCGGCGGTGACCGCCTGGTTGGCGTTGACCAGCAACGCGGCCAGCACCCGCCGCTGCCGGGCCGGTCCCAGGTCGAGCAGCCGTCCACCCGCCCGCGCCTCGACCCCGCCCAGCACCAGGAACTCGACCGTCACGCATCCCCCTGTCGTCACCCCCGGCTTACCAGCCCCGAGCAGCGAGTTCAACGTTCATTCAACGTCTTGGCGGCCGGCGTCCGGCAGAGTGTGGCAGGGAGCGGGCTGCCCACTACCTGGGGGTGCGGGCAGCCCGCCAATCGTTTTTCTGGTCCAGGTCGTGTCCGCGCGGTCCCGTCTGCGGAAGTCGTGATCGGTTTGGGCGCTGGCGGCGCGGCCGGGACGCCCTCATACCGGACGTATTCGGGCGTTCCGGCCGTGCCGCCAGCGGCCGAACCGGCGCGGCTACCGCGGGCGGGACCGCGCGGACACGACCTAGCAGTGTTCCTTCTGCGGCTCGCCGAAGACCTCGACCTGGGGCAGGTCGTGGCCGAGCCGGTCGCGTTTGGCGGTCAGGTAGCCGATGTTGTGCCGGTTGGCCGGCATCACCAGCGGGACCCTGGCCACCACCGGGATGCCGTGCGCCTCCAGGGCCTGGAACTTGTCCGGGTTGTTCGACAGCAGGCGCACCGAGCGGATCCGCAGGTGCCGCAACACCTTCGCGGCCGGGCCGTAGTCCCTGGTGTCCACCGGCAGGCCGAGCTCGGTGGCCGAGTCCAGGGTGTCCAGGCCCTGCTCGTCCTGCAGCACGTGCGTGCGCACCTTGGCCACCAGGCCGATGCCCCGGCCCTCGTGGCCGCGCAGGTAGACCAGCACGCCGCTGCCCTCGCGCACGATCGCGTCCAGCGCGCCGTTGAGCTGCTCGCCGCACTCGCAGCGCATGGCGCCCAGGATGTCCCCGGTCAGGCACTCCGAGTGCACGCGCACCAGCACGTTCTCCCGGTCCCGCGCGCGGCCGTAGACCAGCGCCAGGTGCTCGTGCCCGTCCGCCCAGAACGCGATGGCCCTGAACCTGCCGCGCCGCGTGACCAGGTCGGATTCGGCGATCTCGGTGTCGCTGAAGGCTTGTGTGTACATCCGGCCTCTCCTCACCCCAGTCCGGCCGGGCGTTGTCTACGCTCGGCCGGAGGTTGCCCCGTTTTCCGCACTGCCCTGGAGGTCACCCTGTTCAGCATCACCGTCCGTGATCACGTCATGGTCGCCCACAGTTTCCGGGGCGAGGTCTTCGGTCCGGCACAACGCCTGCACGGAGCTACGTTCGTGGTGGACGCCCGGTTCAGCCGGGCGGAGCTGGATTCGGACAACATCGTGGTGGACATCGGGCTGGCGACCAGCGAGCTGGGCGAGGTGCTGGCCGAGCTCAACTACCGCAACCTGGATGAAGTGCCCGTTTTCGCCGGGATCAACACCTCCACCGAGTTCCTGGCCAAGCACATCGCCGACCAGCTGGCCGCCAGGGTGCACGCCGGATCGCTCGGCGAGGGCGCGCGCGGGCTGGCCAAGATCGAGGTCACCCTGCACGAGTCGCACGTGGCCTGGGCGAGCTACGAACGCCCGCTGTGACCGTCTGGTTCGTGCTGCCCGGCGACATCGACGACCGGGCCGCGCCCAGCGGCGGCAACGTCTACGACCGCAGGGTCAGCCAGGAGCTGACCGCCCTGGGCGTGGACGTGCGCGAGCTCCCGATTCCCGGGACCTGGCCGCGGCCGGATCAGGCCAGCCGGGCCGCGCTGGCCGCGGCGCTGGCGGACCGGCCGGCCGGGGCGGTGGTGCTGCTGGACGGGCTGGTCGCCTGCGGGGTGCCTGAGCTGCTGCGACCAGAGGCGGACCGGCTCAACCTGGTGGTGCTGGTGCACCTGCCGCTGGCGGATGAGACCGGCCTGGACCCGGCGCTGGCCGACCGGTTGGACGAGGCCGAGCGGGCCGGCCTGCGCGCCGCCCGCGCGGTGGTCGCCACCAGCTCCTGGGCCGCGCGGCGGCTGGTCGAGCGGCACGGGCTGGCCGCCGAGCTGGTGCACACGGTGTTGCCGGGCGTGGACCCCGCACCGCTGGCTTCCGGCACGGACGGGGTGTCCGGGTTGCTGTGCGTGGCCTCGGTGACCCCGCGCAAGGGCCACGACCTGCTGGCCGAGGCGCTCGCGACGGTCGCGGAGCTGCCCTGGCGGTGCCGGTGCGCCGGGCCGATGCGGGATGAGGCGCAGCTGCGGCTGGTGCGGGAGATCGTCGAGCGGCACGGGCTTGGCGAGCGGTTCCAGTTGCTCGGGCCGCTGACCGGGGAGCCGCTGGAACGGGAGTACCAAGCGGCCGACCTGCTGGTGCTGCCCTCCCGCGCGGAGACCTACGGCATGGTGGTGACCGAGGCGCTGGCCAGGGGCGTCCCGGTGCTGGCCACCTCGGGCAGCGGCGTGCCGGAGGCCCTCGGTGACGGCGGCCTGCTGGTGCCGCCGGGTGATCCGGCCGCGCTGGCCGCGGCGCTGCGGCGCTGGCTGACCGATGCCGACTTGCGGCGTGAACTGCGGGTTTCCGCCCGTCGACGGCGGGCGGAGCTGCCCGGCTGGGTGGATTCGGCCAGGGAGCTGGCGCACGTGCTGGCTACTGTGCGCGCATGACCTACACCCCGGAATGGCTGGCCTTGCGCGAACCGGTGGACGCCGAGTCGCGCGCCACCGAGCTGCTCGACCCGCTGCGCGCCGCGCTCGACCCCGCGGCCGGGCTGGTCATCCACGACCTGGGCTGCGGCAGCGGTTCCCAGGCGCGCTGGCTGTCCGGGCGGCTGCCCGGCCCGCAGCGCTGGGTGCTGCACGACCAGGACCCGCGGCTGCTCGCCCTGGCCGGGGCGAGCCTGGACGTGCCGGTGGAGATCCGTCAGGGCGATCTCGGCGACCTGCGCGCGGAGGATCTGGCCGGGGCCTCGCTGGTGACCGGTTCCGCGCTGCTGGACCTGTTCACCACCGAGCAGCTGAACGGATTGGTGTCGGTCATCGTAGAAGCCGGTGTGCCAGCTTTGTTCACCCTCTCCGTCGCCGGGCGGATCGAACTGGACCCGGCCGAGGCCCTGGACCCCGAGTTCGAGGCCGCCTTCAACGACCACCAGCGCCGCCACGGCCTGCTCGGCCCGGACGCGCCCGCCGCGACCACCGAGGCCTTCCAGCGCCACGGCTACCGGGTGACCACCCGGCCCAGCACCTGGCGGCTCGGCCCGGACCGGCCCGAGCTGACCACGGAATGGCTGCACGGCTGGGTCGGCGCGGCCGTCGAACAGGAACCCCGGCTGGCCGAGCAGGCCCCGGAGTACCTGCGGCGCAGGCAGGCCACCGAGTTCCGGGCCCTGGTGCACCACGTGGACCAGCTCGCGCTACCGGGGGCGGGCTGATGCGCGCGCTCTGGCCCTGGCTGCGTCTGGTCGCGGCGGCGGGCATCCTGGCCGCGCTGGGCTGGCAGCTGGGTGCGGGCGCGGTGCTGGACGGGCTGCGCTCGATCGGGTTCGGCTCGGTGCTCGCGGCACTGGGCATCGGGCTGCTGACCACCGTGGCGAGTGCGGAGCGGTGGCGGCTGGTGGCTCGGGGGCTCGCGTTGCCGTTGACGCTGGGGCGGGCGGTCGCGGACTACTACCGGGGGCTGCTGCTGAACGCGGTGCTGCCGGCCGGGGTGCTCGGGGATGTGCACCGGGCGGTGAGCCATGGCAAGGAGTCCGGGGACCTGGGGCGCGGGGTGCGGGCGGTGGTGTTCGAGCGGTTCGCGGGGCAGGTGGTGCTGATCGCGACCGGGGTCGGGGTGCTGGTGAGCGGGGGCGTGCCCGCGCTGAGCTTCGCACCGAGCGTTGCGGGTCAGGGCGGGGCGGGTTCTGCCGCGGGCCACGGCGTTGCCGATTCCGTTGCGGGCCAAGGTGAGGCGGGATTGCCGCTCGGTCCGATCCTGGCGGGCCTGTTGCTGCTCGCCGGGATCGCCGTCGTGCTGCTGCTGCGCCGCAAGCCCGCGGTGCGCCGGGAGTTCGCCGCGACCCTCGCCGACGCCAGGGCGCTGCTCGCGGGCGGTCTGCTACTCCGGGTCGGGCTGCTGTCCGCCGCCGGGGTCGCCGGGCACGTCCTGCTCTTCCTGGTGGCCGCCAGGGTCGCGGGCGTGACCGCGCCGCTGAGCCAGCTGCTGCCGTTGTTCGTGTTGGCGCTGCTGGTGATGGCGGTGCCGGTCAACCTCGGTGGGTTCGGGCCGCGCGAGGCGTTCCTCGCGGTGGCCTTCGGCGCGGCTGGACTCGGCGCGGCACAGGGGCTGACCACCGGGGTGGTGTACGGGGCGCTGGCGCTGGTCTCCGCGCTGCCCGGGGTGCTGACGCTGCTACCCCGGCAGCGCCGCGAGGGTGTGCCGGAACGTCTCGACCAGCCCGGCCAGCAGCTCCGCCCCCTTGCGGGCTGAGGCCAGCGAAGGGCGGCCGATGACGCCGGACTCGGTGTAGGCGGACAGGCCCAGGGTCAGCAGGTGCGGGCGTTCCTCGGCGTCGTGGTCGCTGGTCTCGAAGCCGGGGCGCAGCAGTTCTGGGTTGGTGTGCAACAGGATTGAGGTTTCCAGCTCGCCCGCGTGCATGTCCGCGCGGGCGGAGGTCTCGATCCCGGCCCGCTCCCGCGCGACCCGCCAGTCCGCCGAACCCGGGAACAGGGCCAGGTCCTCGGACTCCTGGACCAGGTTGGACAGCACGTAGTTGCCGCCGTGCGCGTTGACCAGCACCAGGTTCGGCACCCCGGACTTGCGCAGCGATTCCGCGATGTCGCGCACCACCGCGTACAGCGTGGGCGCGCTGATGCTCACCGTGCCCGGCCAGGCCGCGTGCTCGTGTGAGCAGGAGATGGTGATCGGCGGCAGCAGCTGGACCGGGTGCGCGGCGGCGAGCTCGCGGGCGATCGCGCACGCGATGAGCGTGTCGGTGGCCAGCGGCAGGTGCGGGCCGTGCTGCTCGTGGCTGCCCACGGGCAACAGGGCCACCCGGGCCCCGCGCTCGCGGACGTCCACGGTGGTGTCGGTCGGGAGCATGTCAGGCACCGTAGTCAATGCGGTGGCACAGCGCCGGGAGCGAGCCGTCGGCCAGCCTGGGCAGCACCTCGGGCAGCTCCTCGAACCGGCTCGACCCGGTGATCAGCGCGTCGAACACCGGATCGGCCAGCAGCTCCAGGGACAGCGCCAGCCGCTGGGCGTGGTCGCGGTCCGGCCGGGCCACCGTGCCCACCTGGCTGCCCCGGATGCGCAGCCTGCGCGAGTGGAAGGCCTCGCCCAGCGGCAGGCTGACCCGCCGGTCGCCGTACCAGCTCAGCTCCACCACCTCGCCCTCCGGCGCGAGCAGCTCCAGGGACAGGGCCAGGCCGGCCTCGCTGGCGCTGGCGTGCAGCACCCGGTCGTTGTCCCGCAACGCCTGCTCCGGCGAGGCGAAGGAGACCCCCAGCGCCTCGGCCACCGCGGCCCGGCTGGGATCGGTGTCCACCAGTTGGACGCGCACACCGGGGAAGCGGGCCAGCAGCGCGGCCGCACCGCACCCGATCATGCCGCCGCCGACCACCGCGATCCGGTCGCCGACCATCGGCCGGGCGTCCCAGAGCGCGTTCACCGCGGTCTCCACCGTGCCGGCCAGCACCGCGCGCGCCGGTGGCACGGCATCCGGCACCGGGGTGACCGCGCGCGAGCCCACCACGTACTCGGTCTGGTGTGGATAGAGGCAGAACACGGTGCGCCCCATCAGGTGCCGCGGTCCTTGTTTCACCACCCCGACGTTGAGGTAGCCGTACTTGACCGGCCAGGGGAACTCGCCCTCCTGGAACGGCGCGCGCATGAGCGCGTGCTGGTTCGGTGGCACGCCGCCGCGCAGCACCAGGGTCTCGGTGCCCCGGCTGACCGCGGTGTGCAGCGTCTGGACCAGGACGTCACCCGGCCCCGGATCGGGTGGAAAAACCGGTCGGATCTCACAATTTCCCGGACCGGTGACCCAAAGTGCCCTTGCTGAACGTTTCACCAATGGAACCTCCGAGAAAGCGGACGACGGTGAGGGACCGATGACCACACTTCAGCACACCACGGCGCCCGCCGTGCCCGAGCAAGCGGGGTGGATCATCGCCCAAGTCGCGCTGCTCGGCCTCATCGGCGGCACGGTCGGGCTGGGCACCCTGGGCTGGCTCACCGGACTCGCCTACGCCACCGCCACCTTCTTCCTGGTCAGCCACGCGCTGCGGCGTGCCGGAACCACCCTGGGGCCGGCCGACCGGGTCACCCTGGCCAGGGGCGGGCTGGTCGGTGTGGTCACCGCGCTGGTGGCCGACCGGGCCGAGGCCGGCACCCTGCTGGTGGTGCTGGCCGCGGTCGCGCTGGCACTGGACTGTGTGGACGGACAGGTGGCCAGGCGCACCGGCACCACCTCGGCCTTCGGCGCCCGGTTCGACATGGAGGTCGACGCCTTCCTGATCCTGGTGCTCAGCGTGCACGTCTCGCTGCACCTGGGGCCGTGGGTGCTGCTGATCGGCGTGGCCAGGTACCTGTTCGTGGCCGCCTCCTGGGTGCTGCCCTGGCTGCGCGGGGCACTGCCGCACAGCCTGGCGCGCAAGGCGGTGGCCGCGGCGCAGGGCATCGTGCTGGTGGTGGCCGCCTCGGCGGTGGTGCCGTACGCGGAGGCGCTCACCGCGGCCGCGCTGGGCACGCTGCTGTGGTCCTTTGGTCGCGACATCGCCTGGCTGCGGCGACAGGCGCCCGTTCTGGTGGAAGGATCCCGTCATGGCTGAACCGGCGTCCCCCGCGCGCATCGCGGGCACGGTCGCACTCTGGGTGCTGCGGGTGCTGCTCGCCGCCTACTTCGTCTACAGCGGCTACCTGCTGCTGGGTGACGGCCTGGTGGGCAAGTTCGACAAGATCGGCCTGGGCCAGTGGCTGCGCTACCTCACCGGCGTGCTGGAGGTCGCGGGCGCGGTCGGCCTGCTCGTGCCGCGCCTGGGCGGACTGGCCGCGCTGGGCCTGGCCGGGGTGATGGCCGGCGCGGTGGCCACCGAGCTGTTCCTGTTGCGGGACACCGCGGGCGCGCAGCTGCCGGCGACCCTGCTGGCGCTGGCCGCGGTGGTCGCGGTCTTCCGCTGGCCGGACGTGACCGGCGCGCTCAGGCTGCTCCGTCCCGCTTCGGCAGGTACCGCAACACCGCCACGTCCCCAAGCCGGGTGACTTCCTCCAGGTGGAACCGCCGGGCTGGTCCGCCGGGAAACTCGGCCGGGTTCACGAACCGCGGCGCGCTGGCCTGGCCGATGAGCATGGGCGCGATGGCGATCCGGACCTCATCGGCCAGCCCCTCGGCGAGGAAGGCGGTGTGGATGCTGCCGCCCCCCTCCACCATCAGCCTGCCGACCCCCCGAGCGCCAAGATCGTCCAGCAGCGCGCCGAGCTCGACCTCGGCGCCGAGGGAGACGACCGTGGCCAGCTCGCCCACCCGCGCGGTGGCGGCCGGCGCGCCGGAATCGTTGGTGTACACCAGCTTCTGGCCACCGCAGTGCCAGAACTTGAGCCCGGGATCCAGCTCGCCGGAACCGGTCACGGCCACCTTCGCCGGGTACTCGGGCAGCCCCCGCGCGATCCGGGAGGCCCGGCGGTCCTGGCAGTTGACCAGCAGGCGGGGGTTGTCCGCGCGGATGGTGGCGGCCCCGATGAGGATGGCGTCGGACTCGGCGCGCAACTGGTCCACCCGGTCGAAGTCCTCGGCGTTGGACAGCGGAAACCGTTGCGGGCTCACGTCATCGATGTAGCCGTCCACGCTGACGGCGACGCTGAGCAACACGTGCGGACGGGTCACGTCTGGACACGCTACCCGTGAACCGGCCGCGACCGGCGCACGTCTACCCGGACAGCGCAACGCTTGGCGGAGAGGACAGCGAATGTCGACAGTGGACGGTCATGCGACCGGGGACGCGGCGGACACCCGCACCGCTGCGCCCCGCACCGCCAAGCCCGCCGCACCGCGCACGCCCGCGCCCGCTGAGACCGCCGCGCCCCGCACCGCGCTGGGCCGCATCGCTGCCTACTGCGCCACCGCCGCTCGCCTGGCCGCCGCCCTCGCCTCGTACCGCACCGTGCTGCGCCGCGCCGCCGCCCGCCTCGCCACCGCTCTGGCCGCGCTCCTCGTCCTCGCCGCCCTGTTGCTGCCCAACGACATCGACCGCCTCACCCCGGCCGCCTTCACCCGCATCCCCGTCGAAGCCCCGCTCGCCCTCCTCCTGCTGCTCGCCCTCCCCGCCAAACCCCGCCGCGTCGCCGCCCTGCTCGGCGGCCTGGCCCTCGGCCTGTTCACCGCGCTGAAACTCCTCGACCTGGCCTTCGACTCCGTCCTCCTGCGCCCCTTCGACCTGGTCCGTGACTGGTCCCTGCTCGCGCCAGCCGTGGACTACCTGGACGTCACCCTGGGTGGTCCGGCCGCTTTCGCCGCCCTGGCCGCAGCCGTGCTGCTCGTGCTCGCGCTGATCGCGGCCGTGGCCTGGTCGGTGCGCAGACTGACCACCGTCGCCGCGCGCCGCCGCCGGAGCGCGATCCGGGCGGTGGCGCTGCTCTCGGTGGTCACCATCAGCGCCGGGCTGCCGGTCGCGGCGAGCGCCACCGCGGCCTTCGAGCACGCCCAGCGGGTGCGGGCCGGACTGCTCGATCAGCAAGCCTTCGCGAAGGCGGCCGCGGTGGACTCGTTCCGGGACACTCCCGGCGCTGAGCTGCTGACCGCCTTGCGTGGCAAGGACGTTGTGCTCAGCTTCGTGGAGAGCTACGGGCGGGACGCCGTCGACTTCCCCGGTGTGAGCTCGGTGCTGGCGGCCGGGACCCAGCGGCTCGGGGAGGCGGGATTTGGCGCGCGCAGCGGGTTTCTCACCTCGCCGACCGCCGGTGGGGGCAGCTGGCTGGCCCAGGCGACGCTGCTCTCCGGGCTGTGGGTGGACAACGAGCAGCGCTACCGCACCCTGGTGGCCAGCGACCGGCTCACCCTCAACAAGGCCTTCCAGCGGGCAGGCTGGCGCTCGGTCGCCGTGGTGCCCGGCATCACCAGGGCCTGGCCGGAGGGCGAGTTCTTCGGCTACGACCGCATCCACCCGGCCGACGGCCTCGGCTACCGCGGCCCACGCTTCGGCTACGCCACCACCCCGGACCAGTTCACCCTGGCCGCCTTCCACCGCCTGGAGCGCAACGGTTCGCCGGTGCTGGCCACCATTCCGCTGGTCACCAGCCACGCGCCCTGGACACCGATCCCGGACCTGCTCGACTGGTCCGCCCTCGGTGACGGCTCCGGCTACCGCGCCGCGCCCCCGGCCGAGGACCGCACCCCGGCCCAGGTGCGCGCCGACTACGGGCGGGCCGTGGAGTACTCGCTCAACTCGCTGATCTCCTACCTGCACAGCCACGCCAACGACAACCTGGTGCTGGTCTTCCTCGGCGACCACCAGCCCGCCCAGGTGCTCACCGGCGCGCAGGCCACCAGGGACGTGCCGATCACCGTGGTGGCCAAGGACCAGGCCGTGCTGGCGCGCACCGCGGACTGGGGCTGGACGCCCGGCCTCAAGCCCGCGCCGGACGCGCCGGTGTGGCCGATGGACGCCTTCCGGGACCGCTTCCTCAGCGCGTTCGGCGCGGACCCTGGCGTGCGGTGAGGATCCGCTGGACCTCCTCGGCGATCAGCTCCGCGTCGGTGAGCGGCACCAGGTGGCCGGAGCGGGGCGCGAGCACGTGCCGGCCGCCCTCGGTGAGCAGCGCCCGCCGCCGGTGCGACTCGGTGACCGCCGCCCTGGTCCCGCGCGGCATGCCAGGGGAGTCCAGCGCGCCGGAGATGGTGGTGACCGGGATGCCGGTGAGGTCGGGTGGGTTGTCCCGCAACGCGTGCAGCCCGCTGGGCACCCCGGCCAGTTCGGCGGCGCGGACCCTGGTCACCGCCATGGTGAAGCCCTCCCGCCGGATGTCCGCCCTGCACTCCGGCGGCAGCACCGCGGTCGCCCGCCGGTAGGCCAGGCCGAGCAGGCGGAGCCGGGCCAGCAGCACGGTCATCCGCTGCGCGGTCCGCTCCAGCTTGCGGACCCGCTCGGTGAACATCAGCTCGCACAGCTCGTCGGTGGCGTCCACCAGCACCACCCCGGCGATCCGGTCAGGCCGGGCCGCGGCGGCCAGCCGGACGATAGGCCCGCCCCAGCTGTGGCCGACCAGCACGAACGGTCCCTCGCCCAGGTGGTCCAGCAGCGCGTTCAGGTCCGCGACCAGAGTGTCCAGGTCGCGCGGGCCGGGGGAGGCTGGGCTGCGGCCCAGGCCGGAGCGGTCGTAGGCGACCGAGGTGGCGAAGCCGGACACCGCGGGCTGCACCAGGCCCCAGAACGACCGCGAGGCGGCCAGCCCGGACTCGAAGACGACCGTCGGTGCGCCCTCGGGGCCGGGAAGTCGCTGGTAGAACAGCTCCCGGCGGTCGGGCGTGCGCGCGGTGCCCGGTGTGCCCTGCGGATGACTCATCCGTTCCCCCAGTGAAGTTAGGTAACCCTTACTTGGGGACTGTAGCGGACCGCAATTCGGTTGACCTGGTCCCGGGCCGGGACTCAACTGGCCCGGACACCTTTCCGAGGAGGCACATGGAGATCCGGGGTACCACTGATGAGGATCTTGAGGGCTTCATCAGCACGATCCACGCCGCGTTCGGCCGCTTCCCGGACACCCCGACCGGCGGTCCGATGTGGTCCGCGCTGGAGCTGGACCGCTGCCTGCGCGCGGTGACCGAGGACGGGCGGCCGGTCGGCACCACCGCCGCGTACTCCTTCGAGCTCACCCTGCCCGGCCAGGTCCTGGTCCCGGCCGCCGGGGTGACCGCGGTCGGCGTGCTGCCCTCGCACCGGCGGCAGGGCGTGCTCAGCGCGCTGATGCGGCGCCAGCTCACCGACCTGCGCGCCAGGGGCGACTTCCTCGCCGTGCTGCTGTCCTCCGAAGCGGTGATCTACCGCAGGTTCGGCTACGGACCGGCGACCTACACCCAGCGGATCACCGTGCCGCGCCACCGATCCGCCTTCGCTCCGCCCAGGGCGGGCGGCACAACGACCGGCTCGATCGAGCTGCTGCCGCGGGCCGGCTGCGGCCAGGTCCTGGAAGAGCTCTACGACCGGTACCGCCGCTGGCAACCCGGCGCGCTGTCCCGCCCGCACCACTGGTGGGCCTCGGGCGCGGGACAGCCGCCGATCTCCGCCACGCCGCGCTTCATCGCGCTGCACCGGGACGCCGAGGGTGCGCCGGACGGCTATGCCAGCTACTCCCTCGCCGAGTCCGGGACGCTGACCGTCGACGAGATCATCACCACCGACGACGCGGTCTTCACCGCGCTGGCCCGGTTCGCCCTCGGCCACGACCTCATCGCCCAGGTCGTGGTCAAGCACGTCCCGCCCGGCCATCCGCTGCGTTGGCAGCTCGCGGACTTCCGCGCGGGCGAGGTCACCCAGGACACCGACTGGCTCTGGGTGCGGCTGCTGGACATCCCGAGGGCGCTGACCGCGCGCGGCTGGTTCGCCGACGGGGAGCTGGTGCTCGACGTGGCCGACCCGGCCCTCGGCGAGCGCGGCCGGTATTTGCTCACCGTCCGGGACGGCCAGGCTGAGTGCCTGCCGACCGACCGGGCGCCCGACCTGTCCCTGGACGTCAGCGACCTGGGCTCGATCTACCTCGGCGGCACCGCCCCGAGCCTGCTGGTGCGCGCCGGGCACATCCAGGCCCACCACCCGGACGCCGCCGCGCTCGCCGACCTGCTCTTCCGCGCCGACCGCGCCCCGCACTGCCTGCACTGGTTCTAAATCGGCAGAACAAGACGAGACAACTTCATGTCTCGTTTCAGGAGTTTGTTGATTGTGGACTCAAAAGTGAGACGATTGCTATAGACGTCTCATGAACCTGGGGTGGCGGGACCAGACGGCCCGCACGGCGTCCTGGCCGGAGCTGGACTTGGTCGAGTTACCGGTGCGATGGGTGCCGGTGGCCGCGCTGCGGGCCGGGTCGATGTCGCCGCGCCGGGCCGGTGAGGACGCCGGGCACGTGCGGCTGCTGGCCGACAGCGTGGCCGAGCTGCCGCCGATCCTGGTGCACGCCGAGTCGATGCGGGTCATCGACGGCATGCACCGGCTGCTCGCCGCGGTCGCGCGCGGCCGGGTGGAGGTGGCGGCCTGCTTCTTCGACGGCAGTGAGCGGGACGCGTTCGTGCTCGCGGTGCGGGCCAACATCAGCCACGGCCTGCCGCTGACCGCCGCCGACCGCAGCGCCGCGGCAGGCCGGATCCTGCGCAGCCACCCCGAGTGGTCGGACCGGCTGATCGCCAAGGTCACCGGGCTCTCCCCGGGCACGGTGGCCGGTATCCGGCAGCGGGACGAGCAGGCGGGCCACCCGGCGACGCGGATCGGCCGCGACGGCAGGGCCAGGCCGGTGAACAGCGCGGACGGCCGCCGCAAGGCCGGGCAGCTGTTCGCCGAGCGGCCGAGTGCCTCGCTGCGGGAGGTGGCCAGGGCGGCCGGGGTGGCGGTGTCCACCGCGCAGGACGTGCGCAGGCGGCTGCGGGCAGGCCAGGACCCGGTGCCTGCCGGGGTCCGCTCCCGGAGCGCGCGGCCCTCGGCGCCGGTGGACCGGGAGACCGTGCTGCGTGCCCTGCGCGCCGATCCGGCGCTGCGGTTCACCGAGGCGGGCCGGGCGCTGTTGCGCTGGCTGGACGCGGCGCCCTCGGCCAGCGCGCTGGACCTGGTGGTGGCCAGTGTGCCGGAGTACCACCGCGCCGAGCTGGCCGAACTGGCCACCGGCGCGGCCAGGTCCTGGCAGGACCTGGCGGCGCGGCTGCGCCGGAGCGCCAGATGACCGAGGTGGCCCGGATCCGGCAGCTGCTCGGCAGGCACTGGCCGGCGCACTGGAACGGCCTGCCGCCGCAGCGGCTGCCCCGCTGGGCGGCCAGCACCCTGTACGAGACCTGGCTGGTGCCTGGCGACGAGGCCGCGCACGTGCTCACCCTGCGCGGCCACCACGACGACTCCTGGGCCGAGACCCGGTACGCGCTGCGCCGCCGGGTGCTGACCAGCTGCCAGTCCCGCGGCCTGCCCGTGCTGCCGCCGGCGCCCACCACCGAGGGCGAGCCGGTGGCCTGGCTGGACGGGCTGGCCGCCGAGCTGACCCCCGCGGTCAAGGGCGCGGTGCCCAACCAGTTCGCCCCGCCCCAGGTGGACGTGATGATCACCGCCGCGCTGGACCTGCGGGAGGGCCTGGACGAGCTGCCCCCGGACCTGCTGCGTGGCCTGGCCGAGATCCCGGCCGCGTCCCCGGTCAGGGACTGGCGGTCGGCGGTGGTCCGGGCCAGGCACCTGCTGCCCGCGGCCGAGCGCAGGCCGGACGTCTGGGGCTGGACCGCCACCTCGGTGCTGCGCGGGGTGCTGGCCGCCGGGCCGGTGCTGGCCACCGTCGCCGGGCGCAGGCCCCTGGACTCGGTGGTGCACGGCGCCCCGCACGATGACAACGTGCTGCTCTCCGGCGGCCGCGAACCGCAGGTGCTGGCCATCCTCGGCTTCGACGAGCTGCACGCAGGCGACCGGCTGGTGGACCTGTCGGTGATCGCGGACACCGCGGCCAGGGTCCGGGTCGGCGAGACCGCCCGCCGCCGCGCGCTGGCCCAGTTCCTGGCGCGGGCGCTGGACCGGGAGCTGCTGCGGGAGGGAGAGGAGCGGTTCCTGATGCCGGTGCTGCTGGCCAGGACCGTGCCGGTGGTGGTGGAGCTGATGAGCAGGCTGCTGCGCGAGGGCGTCGGCGCTCCGGTGCTGGCCGACCGGCTGGATCGGCTGGACCCGATGCGCAAGGTGAACGTGCACCAGTTGCTCACCGGGGCCGAGGTGCAACCCTGCTGCTGAGCTGTTCGACCGCGCCCGGGGAGCGGTCGGCGTGTCCCGTGGTGAGGCAGATCGGCGGAGTGTGTCGCGGTGAGACCGGACGTAGGATGCCCGCATGCCGGACAGATCCCGCGCCGCCCAGGAGACACCGTTGAGCCGGGCGCTCGCCGGTGGCGGCCTCGCGGCCAAGGCGACCCCGGTGGACGCCTTCCGGCTGGCCAGGTCCTGGTTCCTGGACGGCCGCCGGGTGGACATGGTGCAGCTGGCCGAGGAACTCGGGGTCAGCCGGGCGACGCTGTACCGCTGGTGCGGCAACCGGGAGCAGCTGCTCGGTGAGGTGATCTGGTCGCTGACCGAGGACCAGCTCAACCGCACCAAGGCCGGCATCAGCGGCAGCGGCGTGGACTACGTCACCGAGGTGATCGGTTCCTGCATCGCCCAGTTCCGCACCTTCAAGACCTTGCGGCGCCTGCTCTCCGACGATCCGGAGTACGCGCTGCGGCTGATGACCTCCAAGCACGGCATCGTGCAGGGCCGGGTGATCAACTGGTGCGCGGAGCTGCTGTCCGGGCTGGACCTGCGGCCGGAGGTGGACCTGGCCGACCTGTCCTACGTGGTGGTGCGGATCTGCGAGTCCTTCGTGTGGAGCGACATGATCACCGGGGCCGAGCCGGAGACGGAGAAGGCCGTGGTGATCATCCGTTTGCTGCTCGGCGCAGCCGAACGCTGAAACCGGTGGGGACCGCGCGGGTCCCCACCGGGCTGGGTCAGCTGGTCTTCAGCTTGAGGCCGTAGGCGTTGAGGATCTCGCCGATCGGCTGGAAGTAGGCCACGTTCGGCTCGCCCGCCTTCTCGCCGCAGAACGCCTTGTCCTTGTTGTCGATCCGGCCGTCACCGTTGGTGTCCCGGATGAAGTAGCCGATGCCGCCGCTGGTGACGCCCTGCGCGGTGTTGCCGGCCATCCAGGAGCCGCCGCTGTCGCCGCCCTCGGTGCACACGCTGGCCTGGGTCATCTCCTCCACCGTGGTGCCGTCGTCGTAGTTGATCGTGACGTCCAGGGACTCCACCTCGCCGCAGGTCCAGTTGGTGGTGCGGCCGGACTTGCAGATGGTGCTGCCCGGCGCGGCCACCCCGTGCCCGGTGACCCGGACCGCGGTGCCGTTGTACTTGGTCACCGACGCCTGCGCGGTCCAGTCCGCCGACAGCGAGGAGTAGGCGTAGTCGTTGGTGGGGAAGCTGTGCGCCCGCACCGTGCCGAGGTAGGTGCCGTTGCGGCGGAACTCCCCGTCGTTGATGCCGTCCGCGCAGTGCCCGGCGGTGATCATCGCCGGCCTGCCGTCGCGGTCGGTGGCGGTGAAACCGACCGAGCACACGTAGTTGTTCGCGCCCACGCTGAACTCGATCTGCTGGCCGCCGTAGAGGTTGGCCTGCTTGCTGGCCTTGCCCGCGCTGCGCCGGACCTGCACGCCGTTGATCGCATCCGCTTGCGCGGCAATGGAATCATGCGCCGCGCCGGCCGGGATGGTGGCGACCACGGTGTTGTTGACGACGTCGGTGTGGCTGGTGCTGCCCCGGACCCCGGCGAGCAGCTTGCGCACGGCCTGCTTGGCCGAGGCCAGCGCGTCCGCGCCGTTGGCGACCAGCTTGGCCTTGGCGCCCGCGGCTTCGGCCACCTTGGCGGCCGCGTCGTCGGTGACCGCGACCACCAGGCTGCCCGCCTCCAGGAAGGCCCCGCCGGCCCGCGCGCCCAGTTCGGCGGTGAGCCGCTGTGCGGTGCGGGACAACGAGTCCTGGGTGGTGATCCGGCGCACCGCGGTGTCCCGGTCCAGGCCGCCCGCGACCAGGTGGTCCACCGCGGCCGCGGTCGCGCCGTCCAGCTCCGGAGCGGCGACGGCGCTGGGGCCGGCCAGCACCGCGGTGGCCGCGATGGTGACCGTGACCCCGGCGCGCAGGGAACGCCAGACTCGATCCGACATGAATCCTCCTTGATGCCCAGCGCGCACACCAAGGGATGAGCCCTCGTCATCCCGCAGGGGCTGGTGTGGCGCTGTGTCCGCAGAGTCTGCGTTTTGTTGTGGCCACAAGGAATGGCCCGCTTTTCAAGTGGCGTTCAGTTCGGCGCACTCTGTTCAAAGCAGTTCAGGCCGATCGGCGGGTGCGCCGGCGACGGCCCAGGTCCGGGGCCGTCGCCGGGTGTGGTGCTGACCAGCGGTAAGTCACAAAGCTGGGAAAGGCACCCGCTCGCGTCCCACCTGCTGGACCGGGGCGGAGAACCGGCGGACCAGCGGCACCTCGACGTAGCGGTGCAGCAGCCAGGCGGCCAGCGCGGCGCAGGGCAGGAACAGCCCGAGCGAGATCAGCAGGCCCTCGCCGGTGTCCACTGTGGGCGGTGTGCCCACCACGAACTCCAGCAGCACCGCGATGGTGAGCAGGTGCACGGTGTAGAAGGCGAAGGACCGGTCGCCCAGGTAGACCATGGCCCGGCCGCGCAGCACACTGCGGTCCCCGCGCAGGTCGGTGGCCGCGGCCGCGGCCACCAGCAGGGCGCAACCCAGCCCGTGGATGGCGCCGAAGGCGTAGGTGGGCGGCAGGAACGGGCAGGCCAGGATCGGCAGCAGTGGCAGCCAGGCGGTGTGCCGCAGCCGCAGTCCGGTCAGCCTGCCCTCACACAGCAGGCGCGCCATGACCATGCCGAGGATGAACTCCGGCAGCCTGCTCAGCGGGAAGAAGTAGGTCAGCCACAGCTGTTCCAGCGACAGGGACAGCGCGGCGTCGCTCTCGGTGATGTGCTGGCCACCGAGGAAGTTGTCCGCGAAGACCACAAAGGACAGTCCGGCGGCGAACACCGCGACCGCGGTCAGCCCCAGCCGCCGCGCCGGAATCCTGGAGACGATCCGGTGCAGCAACGGGAAGCAGAAGTAGAAGAACACCTCGCAGGCCAGCGACCAGGTGATCGCGCTGGCGAAGCCGAGGTACGCCGAGCTCGGATACCACACGTGCACCAGGAACACCTGCGCCAGTGCCGGGCCGAGACCGATTTCCTCGGTGAGGCTGGGCAGGCTGGAACTGGCTCCCCAGAACACCATGAACAGCAGGGTCAGGCCTAACACCAGCACATGGTTCGGGAAGATACGGACATAACGCCGTCGCCAGAACCGGGTGGTGCTGTCCCTGGGCCGCACCGACCAGGTCAGCACAAATCCGGAGAGCACGAAGAACAGCGACACCGCGGCATAGGAGAACAGCTGCGAAAGCCCTAGGTCGTGTCCTCACAGTCCCGTCTGCGAGAGTCGTGATCGGTTCGGTCGCTGGCGGTGCGGCCGGGTCGCCGCCGCAGC
>NZ_JAMHIV010000049.1 GCF_023897065.1 Crossiella sp. SN42 | reverse complement strand
GGCTGGGACGGGGGTCCCTCTCCCCCGTGCCCTGAACCGCAGCGAGTGGGAGCGGGCAGTACCGCGCCCACGCGTCGGTGAACTTGGCTTTCTCGTAGCCCTTGAGCTGGGTGCCGTCCTCGAAGCGGACGTTGCCGGAGCTGATGCCGTACTCGGCGAGCATCTTGCCGAGCTTGGCGGCGGTCAGGCCGTTGTTGCCCATTTCCGCCCAGGGCGCTTCGAGGTCGCCGTTGAGCCTGCCCAGCAGTGCCGCAGTAGGCAGGGCGAAATGCGGGCCGAAGGCGGTGCGGCAGTCCTTGAGCAGGCGAATGCCGAGTGAGCCCTTGTCGTTGTCGCTGGATTCGGCGGTCAGCGCGAGTACGGCGGCCCGGCCGCGTTCTGGCCAGTCGCCTCCGGCGTGGTCGGCCACGATGATCAGCGGTTCCCAGGTGTCGGCGGCGCGGTCTTCTACGGGCATCTCGGGCACGGCCTCCTCCAAGGTCTTCAGATCAGCGCGCAGCCATTCGCGCAGTTGGCGGGCAATGCGTTGAAGCTGCGGCCGGTCGCGGCGGTGCCGGTACGGCGCAACGGTTTCCCCGGGGGCGCGGCGGCGCATGCGGATGACTACGGCGCGGTCTTCGATGGTGTCGGGCATCGCGCCGATCCCGGCCAGCGCGGCCATGGCGAAGGTCGGGATGGACTCGACCACGCCGCTGGCCGCGTCGTAGCGCTTGGCGGGCCGGTTGCGCTGGTGCCCGGCGTTGAGCAGCCCGCGCAGGTCTTCGTTGTCCCCGGCCTTGGGGCCGAAGATGGTGTCGGCTTCGTCGACCAGCATGGTGGGCGGGTCCTCGGTGATGGAGCGGTAGACCGCCGCGGGCGAGCTGTTGACGGTGATGAACGGCGCGTGACAGCAGGCTTCGACCACATCCAGCAGGCGAGACTTGCCGCACCGCTTCTCCGGGGCGCGGATGACCAGCCGTGCGGCGTGCGCCCAGGCCGGTTGGGCGTGGGTGGCCGCGATCCAGAGCACTACGGCGTCCACGGCCTGCGGGGTCGGGAGGATGACGTACCGGGTCAGCGCGGCGTGCAGCTCGTTGAGCAGGTCTGCGCCGTTGATGGCGGTCATCGTGTGTCTCCCGGCTGGATGCGGATGGTGCGGATTCCGGCAGCCTCGGCCAGTTCGGCGCAGCCGAGTGAGCCGCAGGAAGTTGGCAGCAGGAACGCCAGGCAGAGGTCTGCACCGAGGGCGACCATGTGCCGGTTGCGGATCGGTCCGGCGGCCCGGCCGTGGCCGTGCCAGTCAGCCGGGTGTGCTTCGGTGGCTAGGCCCCAGGTGCACCACAGGTGCGCGGCGAGCAGGTCCGCGCCGCGGCATGCGCCGTGGACGAGCACCGCGCCGGGGAACTGCTTGCGGGCCTTGGTCAGGGCCAGCCGGATGGTGCGGACGTCGCTCCAGTCCCGGCTACCGGTGATGAGGATGCGGGGCGTGGTCATGCCGCCTCCTGGTAGTCGAATAGGTCGCCTTGGCGTGCCTGCCCGGCCAACCGGGCGAGCAGGCGGGTGCGCCAGGACAGGGCGTAGGGCAGGCAGTTGGCGCAGTTCTTGGCTCCACGGGGATGGACCTGACCGCAGGCCGGGCGCTGCTTACGGCGAGCATCGTCGGACCAGGCCAGGGAGTCTGCGGAGGTGAGCAGATGCCCGT
The DNA here is from genome assembly GCF_023897065.1 of Crossiella sp. SN42. Lineage (GTDB taxonomy): Bacteria > Actinomycetota > Actinomycetes > Mycobacteriales > Pseudonocardiaceae > Crossiella. The sequence continues at coordinate 51,330 of NZ_JAMHIV010000049.1, read as the reverse complement.
AGCGGAGCAGGCCGAGGGTTTTGACGCCGAAGCCATGGAGGTTGCGGATGCCGTGGGCGTGCAGTGCCTGGATGATCCGATGCGCCTCAACCGTTCCCTGCCTCCTGCAAACAGACCCCAGCCCCACAACCGGTTCGCGGGTCAGGTCGAACCCGGCCCGCTCGTACAACAGCGCGCAGCGCTCGTAGTCCTCCTGCTGGTCGCCCTGCACCACGGGAATGACGTGCACCCGGCCGCGGGCGAGGTCGCGCAGCTGCGCGACGCTGTCCACGGTCAGGTTCAGGTGGGCCTCGGTGGACAGTCCGGTCCCAGCGAAGACCATGCGCCCCAGGCGGCCACCATGGCGCACGATCCACTCGCACATGTGATCCATGGGAGCGATCCAGCGCAGGCGGCCGATCTCCTCGCTGTAGCGCAGCGCGCGGTCGATGTACTGCTGGGGCGTGAACGTCCACCGGCCGTGCTGCTGGAGCTGGGTGAACCCCGAAGAGTCCAGGCACCAGGGCGCAGCTGCGCGGGGAAAGGTACGCCGGGCGCGCAAGCGGCTGTCGGAGACAAACAGCGGCACCCCGGCGCGAGGGAACCAGCTGGGCTGATGGGTGCCCAGCAGGAACGTCGGCTCGCTCATGCCGCACCCCGATCCGGCGCAGCAAACAGCGCGCTGGTCTCGGCCGGAGGCTTTTCCCGCCGGACGCGGGGGCGTTTCTGGCCGTCGCGCAGGCCGTTCTGGATGTTGCGGATCACCATGGCCGCGGTGCACCGGCACGGGCCTCCGATGATGTGGCCTGCGGCTGCGAACAAGGCAGATTCGGCTGTAGCCGCAGGGAGATCCCCGGAGCCGACGAGCTGTCCGAGTGCGATCCCGGCCCAGTAGAGGGTGTTCTGGTGGGCGTGCCGTTGGGCCGCTCGTACCTTGGTGCACTCCCCGGCCACGGCAGCCCGGACGTAGCTCGGCATGCGGTCTGCGGCGACCTGGGAGGCCGCTGAGATGGCTGTAGGCGGCTTGGGAGTCAGGGCCTGGACCAACCAGCCCGGGGCCTGCGCCACTGGGTGATCGGAGACCAGCTCGTAGGTCCCGTTCGGCGTGGTCGAGCCGGGTGCGATGACGTAGCCGCCCCCGGCGCGGGTGTCGATGAGCGGGCCGAGACCGGCGCCCTTCTCGCCCTGGGTGTTGCGCAGCTGCACGCCCTTGGGCAGGGCGAAGTACAGGTGCAGCCCACCGGAGGGTGTGGCCACAGTCCGGGTCTCTGCCGGCATGGGCTGCCCGGCCCGCTCGCACACCAGGGCCAAGACGTCCTCACCAGTGCGAACCCCCCTCCGGTTCCAGCCGTCCGGAAGGACCTCATCCGGTGACTTGGGCATGTCCAGGTCGATGACCAGCAGCCCGGCCGGGCCGGTGGCCAGCCCGATGTTCCAGTCTCCGGCGGTCCAGCAGGTGCGGATGCGGTCGGGGTCGGTGGTGGCGCGCTGTTCCCAGCCGAGGTGCCCGCTGGCGCACAGCCCGGTGCGGTGGCAGTCCTGCTCGGAGTGCAGGGCGGGTTTCTTGCTGCGCCGCGCGAGGGGGAAGACCGGCCAGCCGCGGGCGGCGGTGTCCAGGGCGGCGGCCAGCAGGTTGCGCGTGTGCTTGTGCATGACGTCACCAGCCCGCATCGTTCAGGCCGCGTTCGAGGTGCGCGCATGCCTTGGCCGCCCAGGCGCGGGCGGCGGGGGTGTTCGGCCGGACGTTGAAGGGTCGGCCGTGCCCGTCGCAGGAGGTGGCGAACTCACCGGGGTTAACCGCGGTGTGGTGCGGCCGGGTCGTGGGGGCAGTCGGTGCAGGCGCGGGACGTCCCTGGCCCGGCTGGCACGAGGTGGGACCGGCCACGGCCGCCAGGACGAGGGCCGCAGCGCTGAACAGGGTGGTGCTGGACATGGCGTGCTCCTTGGTCAGGGTGATCAGCGCGAGTTGCGGCGGGTGCGGCGCAGGTAGTTCCACGCCTTGCGTCCGGCGCGGAGCTTCAGGCCGGTGGCCTTGCACGCGGTGCAGAGGCGGATGCCGCCGAAGACGCCGCGGTTGAGGTGGCGGCCCATACCCTTGCAGGCCCGGCAGGGCCGGAACGGGAAGGCCGTGCAGGCCAGCACGTAGCCACCGCCGAGTGCGCCCAGCGCGGCCCCGGTGTAGCCGGAAAGCCGCGGCGCAATATCACTGAACGTGACGATGGTGAGGGTGGTGGCGATCAAGGGCATAGCGGGTCTGCGGGGGTTCACAGGTCCTCCGGGGCTGTTTTCGGCCGTCCTCGGCCGACGCCGCTAGGAACTAGGGCGCTGATCAGCGGGCATGTGGGTTGCTAGCGGGGGCGCTAGGTCTAGCGGGGGTCGCTGCTAGACCCAGCGCGCCCGGCCGGTCAGGTCGCGATCGCCTTTCGGTCACGCTCTGCGATCGCGGTGGTGATGTCGGAGCGGTCGATGCCGCGCCGGTTCGCGCCCTTGCCGGTGGCGGGGTCGGTGCCCCAGACCTGGCCGGTGGAGATGCTGTAGGGCTTGAGCGCGGCCGAGAGCGCGGCGGCCTTGCCACCGCCGTCCAGCTCTGCCCACGCCCCGTAGACCGCGGGGCGCAGCTCGACCAGGCGGGTCACCACGGTCTCGCTCCACACCTTGGCCTCATCGCCACCCAGCACCGCGGCGACGTCGGCCAGCAAGGTGTCCCGCCGCTCGCCCTCACCCAGCGCGGTGTCTTCCCCGGCGGCGTGGCCGGTGAGGGTGCCCGCGTGTGCCCGCAGGGCGCGCGCCCGCTCGGAAACTCGCTCGGAGGCGGGACCGTCCAGATAGGACGACCGCACGATCTGCGGATCATCGGCGGCACCGACGAGGTAGCCGATTCCCTTGTCGGACTGGGTGAACATGGTCGCGCGGACACCGTTGCGGTAGGCGGAGGTGCCCAGCACCATGTCGTTTTCGACCTGGCCCATCACCCGCAGGCAGAACCGGATGCCCACGTTCGCGCTCACCCCGGTGGGGAGGGAGTCCTTGTCCGGGCGCTGGGTGGCCAGGATGAGGATGATGCCCATGGCCGGGCCGCGCTTGATGATCGCGGTGGCCAGCTCCCCGGCCTCCTTGCCGTAGTCGGGGTGGGAGAACAGCTCCTGGCACTCATCAATCGACACCGCCAGGGGGTGAAGGCCCAGCTTGCGGTTGCTGGCCAACTGCGGGGTGACCTTGTTCTCCGGGCAGATGTCCTTGGGCAGCCCGGAAATCGTCTTCGCCCGCCGCTCCAGCTCCTTGTAGACCTCCCGCAGCGACTGCACGCAGGCCGCGATCGTGCCGTCATCGGCACCGGAGGCGTAGTGGTGGGAGACCTTGGCCAGCGGCGAGAGGTCACCGGTGCCCTTGAGCTCGAAGGTCCGCATCTCCACCCGCGGGTCCAGCGCCAGCGCCAGCAGCAGCACCCGCAGGGCGAAGGTCTTGCCGTAGCGGGGCATCGCGCCGATGAGGATGTTGCCGAACATCAGCAGGATGGACACCGCCCGGCCGCGCTGGTCGTTGCCGAAGGGCAGCGGCTTGAACACATCGGCTTCCCCGCCGCGCAGCAGCGGCCACGCCGGTTGGCGGGCCTTGTTCATCGGCTGGTCGCCGACCCAGAGCACCAGGCGTCCGGCGTGTTCCTCGCTGGCAGGCTCAGGCCACACGCACCCCAGCGGGCGGCGCAGACCGGAGGCCAGGCGGTCCCGGCGTTCGATGATGTCGACCGCGGTCACCCCGTAGGGCAGGTCGACATCGGCCCGCCAGCCGGGGCCGTCGCGGGTGATCGGGGCCGGGAAGGTGATCGCAGTACCGCGGGCAGGGTTCATCGCGGAGATGCCCACCGCCGACAAGGCCCGGATCACGATGTCGCTGGTGAGCTTGGCGACCTCGGTGGAGACCACCGCGCGGGTGGCAAAGGGCTTGTCGGCCGGGGTTCCGGCCAGGCCCAGGGCGGCGATGCCCCCGGCCACCAGCGCCCACAGCCCCCACCGCACCCACACCGGGACGGGGTCCGGCAGCATCCACCAGCCGATGAGCACCCCCAGCAGCGCCGCGCCCAGCAGGCCGAGCCGGGTGGCCACGCGGAGGTTGCGCTGCAAGGACAACCGCAAGTACTCCGCGGCGTCATCACGGGCAACAGCGCTGGCGCGCAACGGTTTTGCCTCGGCATCGGCCAGCCACCGCCACGCCGCACCCAGTGCCCGGCCCAGGCCGCGCGGGGCGCGGGTGAGCAGATGCAGGGCATACAGCGGCACGCGCAGGGCGTGGTAGGCGGCGGTGTGGAGGTAATGCCGGCATGCGAAGGCCGCGGTGCCCTGGAAGGTCTCCCACGAGCGCAGCCACGGCGCGATCAGCGGCTGCCGCTTGGCATTGCGGTAGCCCTCCCAGATCGGGCGGCCGGTGGTGTCGGGCTGGTCGACCGCGACCGCCCGGCCGGGGAGCAGTTCACCCTCCAGCACCTCCGCCTCGGCCTCGGCCGGGACGGGGTTGCGGTGCGGCGGCACCATGTTGGAGACGGCCGGGGCCTTCTCCACGGTGCCGGTGGCCGGGTCGGCGGCGGCGAGGATCAGCGCGGACTCGTCGGGGTCGGGGGTGCCCACGAGGGTCGTGGTGTCGGTGCTGGTCACTGGTTGTCCCCTTCCTCGTCGTGGTGGAGCAGGTGGGCCAGGGCCGCGCCACAGCCGAGAACGACCACGGGCAGGCAGGAGACGAACGCCGTGATCTGCCACGGCGCCTGGGTCATCCCGGCGGCGGTCATCAGGTGGTAGGCACCCTGTCCGGCCATGCCCAGCAGCAGCGAGCCCACCGCCGAGAACTTGGCGAAGCGGCGGGCCTTGGCGCTGCGGGTCGCGCCGGAGAGCCAGACCCGCAGGGCGAAGGCCGCGTACGCCTCCACCCCGATGGGCAGCGTGATCGCGGTGTTGAGGACGAACCCGCCCGCGATCCCCGGGAGCAAGTCCACCGGGCCGAACCCGGTGAGCTTGCCCAGGCCGACCCAGCCGCCCCAGATCGCGACGAAGGCGGGCAGGGCCAGCAGCAGCACCGGCCACGAGCGGACCCGCCGGACCGGGCGCGCACCCGGGGCCGGGGCCGCCGGGGTGGTCGGCGCGGTGGGGGCGAACCAGCCGCGCATGCGCTGGGCCAGCGTCGGCGCGACCGGCGCGGTCACCGGCGGGGCCGGGGTGGTCGGCTCCGGGTTCGCGACCGTGCTGACCAGCGTGGTCGCCGTCGGCTCGTGATCGGCCGCAGGCTCGCTGGCCTCGGCCTGCGCTGCCTCGGACTCCGGGGCGCGCAGGGCGTAGAGCCGGGGTGCCGGGTCCGGGGCGGTGGACGCTCCGGTGGGCTGTCCGGTCTCGCCGGTCAGCTTCTCCCGGAGCGCGGTGGCCTTCTTCGCGCCGATGCCGAGTTCGCGCATGAGGTGGTTGCGGGACGGGGTCCGGCCGGACTCGGCGGCCAGCCGCTGTGCCCGGGGCAGCAGGTCATCGATGGGGGCGGGGTAGGCGCTGGTCATCGCACAACCTCCAGGGTCACGGGCTCAGCGGTGGTCTCGCCGGAGGCGCAGCGGATCAGGCGGGTGAGGTAGTGGACCCAGTGGCGGGTACGGCCGGACTCGACGGCCTGCGCGAGGTCACTGCCGCAGTGGCGGCAGGTGCCCTGGGTGGTGATCTCCAGTGCCATCACTGCTCACCCGCCTTGCGGCACTCCGCGGCCATCTCGCGGGCGAACTGGGCGCGCTGGGCGATGTAGGTGGCATCCGGCCGGTCGGTGGCCGCGATCAGCTCCAGCACGCGGGCCTTCTCGTCGAACCAGTCGGCCTTGGCCGTGTCCGGCGCGTCCCAGGCGGGCTGGGTGGCGAGCAGGTGGCACATCAGCCTGAGCAGGCTGGTGCCGGTGGGGATGGTGTCGGTGTTCATCGGGCACCTGCCAGCACGCGCACGATCGGGTCGCAGTTGTCGTGTCCGCTGGCCACCCACCGCACGATCTGCGCCAAGTGCGCGGCGCAGGCGTGGGTGCCCCAGTCGGTGTCCGCGGCGTGCCGAACCCAGAACGCCGACCGGAACGCGCAGCGCTCCAGGGAGCCAGCGCTGTAGCCGCTACAGGCGGCGTTGTGGTTGAGCGCGGTCATTGGATGCTCCCCACCGCGGCCGAGGCGGCCTGCTTGCTGAGGTGGGGCGCGGTGCGGACGTGGGTGCGGCCACGGGCAGATGCCTGGGCAATCCCGTCAAGAACTGCGGCGAGCAGTCCGGCGGTGATGGCCAGCGTCTTTGCCAGCGGGGACAGCACGGTCAGCAGTAGCCACACGATCAGGGCGGTGGCGGTCATCTTGGTGGGCCGTAGCATTTGGGGTCTCCTGAGTGATCATGTGTCGGTTGGGAGACCCGGGCCGGTGGGGCTTCTTGGTCGGAGACCACCGGTCCGGGGCCGATCGTTCAGTTCTCGTCGCACACGCAGTCGAAGCTGTCTTCGCCGCAGTCCTCGCAGGCGTCGAGGTCCGCGCGGGGGTCGATCTCCGGATCTCCCGCGCACCAGTCGCAGTAGCCCGCGCCGTCGCAGTCCCGGATCTGGCCGCAGCCCAGGCAATTCATGGTGATCACGTTGTGCCCCTTCGGTGTTGCAGGTGGTTAGTAGTCCCAGTCCCCGGGAGGCTCGCTGTCGCGCTCGGGCTGGTTGAAGTCGTTCAGGTCCAGGTAGCCGTAGCCGCAGCAGCGTCCGCAGTAGTTGGGGTCGTCGCGGTCGCGGTACTGGCCGTCACAGGCGTCGCAGTCGACCATCATGGATCTGGCACCGTCCTTTTTGGATAGTCGAGATGTGGTTCTTAGGCTGCTGTGCTGGTCTCATCGGCAAGGGTGGCCGCGAAGGACGGCCAGCAGGGCCGAGTGGAGGTAGGGGCGTGCCATGCCTGCCTCACCACTTCGTGACGGTGAACAGGGCGTTGTAGGCCGCGCCGATGCGCGGTCCGCCGCGCAGGTAGAACATGTAGTCGAACTCCTGAAAGCTGCCGTTGAACTCCCCGGCGAACTCCGTCTCGATCTCGGTGATCTGGTAGTCCGTGCCGTTGTAGTGGACCCAGGTGCCGTGGGTGAGTCTGCTGGCGGGCAGTTGCCTGGTGTTCATGCTGCGGCTCCGATCTCGTTGGTGGTGAAGCAGTTCCAGCACTTGCCGTAGGAGGTGGGGAGGCGGTAGCCCGCGTCCTGCCGGCATTGCGGGCAGAAGCGCAGTGCCGCGAGGGCCTTCTCGAGGGCGAACTGTTTGCGGGCGGTCATCGGCCGCACCGGCTTGGCCTTGGCGACCAGCCAGAGCGAGCAGACTTCCTCGCGGCGGAATGCCTTGCGGTGGCGGAAGACCAGCAGGGCCACCGGGTCCGCTCCACCGGGGCGCAGGCCGACCGCGCGGAGCTGGCGGAAGGTGGCTAAGCCGGGCGGGACCGCGCCGGGGCGTCCGCGCCAGCCGAAGACCGGCAGGCCGTCCAGGCGACCGCGGCAGAACGCGGTCTGGCCGTTCCAGGGAAGAACGATCTCGTGCAGCGGGTACTGGCGGGCCATCACGACCACCAGCCCGACTTCTTGCGCCGGGCGGCCAGGCAGCCGGGGCAGGTCACGCTGACGAAGAGGTACGGGGCAGAGGTGCCAGGCTCGAACACCAGGCCGCAGGCCATGGTGACCTTGCCGTTCCACCAGCTGTACTTGACGCTCTCGTGCACCAGTTGCTTGGGCTTGGCCATCACAGACCTCCGCCCCGGGCGCAGCGCGGGTGGACGTTGGAGCGCTGAGACCTGTTGACCAGCGGCTTGTCGCAGATCTGGCAGCGCAGCCCGTTGCCCATGGCCAGTTCGACGTCATCGAGCTTGGTCCGGGCGGCTTTCTTGGCCTTGGCGGTCAAGGTCGGGCTTTCGGCGGTAGTGGTCAGCCAGCGGAGCACGCCCATCACGCACCCCCGACCAGTGAGGTCAGCAGCGCGGCGACGAACAGCCACACCAGGTGGGCGGCCTGGTCCAGGTGCGGGGCTCCCCCGTTGTCGTAGTAGCCGAGCTTGCCGGGCACGATCCGGCCCAGCAGAGCGGCGAAGGCACGCAAGGGGGTCCGGCGGTCGATGACCAGGTGCGTCCCCGCCGAGACCAGCTGGCCGAGCAGGAAGCCCAGCGGCGTGATGTCCAGGCCGAAGGCGACCCAGACGATGCCGACGAACGCGGCGGTGGCCGCGGTGTAGGAGGCGACGTGCCGGGCGGCGGCCAGCCAGCCGGACCGGCCGGGGCAGCCCTTGTGCTCAACCTGGTGGGTGGTCTGCAACCAGTAGTCGCCAACGTGGTGCGCGGCCAGCAGGGCCGGGGCGACGGTGGCGAAGGTGATCGCGGCGGTCGACATCACGCAGCCTCCGTCCCGGCCTGGCCGGTCACCGGCTGGTAGACGCGGAGAACACGGACGGTCGCGCCAAGCTGGCGCTGCACAATGCGGCGGTCCCGCTTGGCGCGGGCGGTGCCGTCCTGCACCGCGGTGGTCGGCTCCGGGTGCTCCGCCAGGTCCGAGGTGACCTCGGCCAGCAGCGCATCAACGTCGGCCTCGAACAGGCCGTCCGGGGCGAACCTGAGTTCGGTGAAGGAGAGGAAATCCGGGACGTAAGGGAAGTCGTTCACGCGGCACCTGCCTGGGTCTTGGTCCACGCCGAGTCAGCGCGGAAGGTGGTGGCCTGCCAGCTGCGGTGCGCGCTCTGGGCGCGCTGCGCGGCGGCGGCGGAGTCGGTGAGGGTCTTGCGGAAGGCGGCGCGGTAGTCCACGCGGCTGGGGTGCTGAGCGACCAGCCGCGCCAGCGCGGTGGCGCGTTCGGCCAGAACCCGGGCCTGCTGGGCGGCCTCCTTGTACCGCGCGGCGGCGTCATCGCTGGCCAGCCAGAACGCATGAAGCTGCCTGGCGGTGGGTGTGCTGCTCACAACGAAACCTCCAGGTAGACGAGTTGGGGGTGGGGCTCGTGGGCCTCCCGCGATCGCGCACCGTCGAACTCGGTGGTGCGCGACCGGCAAGCCACGAACACGGGTGGGGCTTGGCAGCTTCTGGGCCGGACTCGTTGAGGAGCCGATGCCGGCCGGTGGACACGCCAACCACCGCGATGGGTGGTGAGCTGGGAAAACGTGTCCTTGCGGTGCCGGACGTTGCGCGGATTGGTGCTGCCGCTGACCCGCCGTGTGGGGCCGTTGGTCACGCTCGCTCACCGGGGTGAGGTCTTCGCGGTTGCGCAGCGACGCGGTGGTTGACCGCGGAACGTCCGGACCGTGTTTCCACTGTGTGGCCCCGAAAACGGGGCCTTATCTCACGTGGCGAGTACGCATGCAGGACCGGAGTCGTGCGCACTGGCCCCAGCACTAGGGGCGACCGCCTGATGCCGCGTGAGCGGCGGTGCTGCGTATCGCTGGCCCGGTACGGGACCAGCGGTTCGAGTAGTCCCCCTTGACGATCCGGTTTCGTCTAGGGGGGGTACACGACAGAAGGTACGCAGCGCCGCCACCCGGTGTCAAGGGGGGGTATCCGGGTGCGTCTAGGGGGCTAGACTGGCCCCGGAGAGGAGAAGCTGTTGAGCAACGAAGTTGAGAGAATTTCGCGTATCGGGGACCCCTACGAGCTGATCAGGGCCGCCACAGTCAGGCTGAATGCCGCTCAGGAGGAGGTCACTCAGCTAGCCCAACTTCGTCGACGGAAGATCCAAGAGCTAAACGAACAAGGGGTTTCCCTTGCAGCAATTGCCGAAGAGGTTGGCCTCAGCAAAGCGCGTATTCACCAGGTTCGACGCGCAGGGCCACCACCCGAAGGTGCGTTTCTTGGAATCGGCTCCTTCACAGTACTCACACCGCTTAAGCAAGACACCATTCAAGGCCGTCCCGTTGTTGCGATGGAGGATGTTGCGGCCACACAGAAACTTGGGGAGCTGGCACAGTCCCTAGGACTCGGCTTCACCTCTGAGCACATTCCAGTTGGCGGCGCAGTCAATCTAAACCGAGGCAACTTGGTCGTGATTTGCGGTCCACGAATTTCCCAACCTGTGGCCTCCGTTCTCGCGTCCGATCCGTTCTTGCAGTTTGAGCGCGAGGAAAATGGCCCTTGGACTATCCGGGATAGCACCACTGGGGCAGCATATCGCTCCGGATGGGATCGGGACCCTCATGAGCCGTACGACTTCGCATACCTTGGTCGCCTGAACCGCCCAGACGGAGATGGGTCTCTGATTGTATTCACAGGGATTCACCCTCCGGGCAGCCTAGGAGTCGTCAAAATGCTGTCGACCAGGATTGCTGAAATGTACGGAGAGGTCAGGGACAAGAACTTCTCGACTCTTGTTCGTACTGAGTACGATTTTGACACCCGCGAGCCCCTGAAGGTCGATCTCGTTACGCCCATGTACCTACACACTGAGGGGTAAGAGTGCAGGTCAGCATCGCAACGGAGTCAGCCCGAACCGATCGCGCAAACGAAGATTTCGTCGGCGTGGTGCCGGGCGCTGCTGTTCTTCTGGACGGCGCAGGTTCCGCCGGAGCCGATAGTGGGTGTAGACACGGCGTGGCCTGGTATTCACACCAACTCGGCGCTCAACTGCTAGCAAACCTGCTGACCTCTCCGCATGATGACCTACGGTCGGTGTTGCGCAGTTCGATATCAGCGGTTGCCGACATGCACAAGGACGAGTGCGATCTGAACCACCCAGGAACCCCATCCGCTACAGTGCTGATCGCCCGAATCGGGAATCATGAGATTGATTACCTTGCGCTCGCCGATTCAGTTCTCCTACTTCAATCCTCCAGCCACATCGAGGTTGTTACAGACGCACGCGAAGATGATTTCGCAAGAATCTATCGGCGCGACATGGACGCCATCCCCAATGGATCAGAAGAGCATGCGCTCGCACTCAAGAGATTCATTGAACAGATGCGCAACCACCGAAATCGATCCAATGGTTTCTGGGTTGCCAGCGCCAATCCTGACGCCGCAGACGAATCGATTGTTGGGCGGGCCGAAGTTCGACAGATCAGGGCACTCGCCTTGTTGAGCGACGGCGCGACGCGCTTGGTGGATCGCTTCGGACTGCTGGACTGGAATGGCCTGCTGTCCCTGCTGGATCAGGAGGGACCAGAGGAACTGATTCGGCGGACACGGCAGGCTGAGCAGAGCGACGAGGACGGCCAGAGGTGGCCGCGTGGGAAGGCGTTCGATGACGCGGCCGCGGCCTATGTGCGGCTCAACGCGGCGGCTGGCTCCGCCCGCAAGTGAAGGTGATCCCACCTGTCCCAGCACCGTCGTCGATCAGCTGTAGCCGGTGCCCCCTCCGGCTACAGCGATCATTCTGCACGGGAAGCCGGACAGATGCCGGCAGAGCTGGTGAGTGACGAAGCGGGTGACAACCGACCCGCTCATCGGCGAACGACCACGGGCGTGAGTGGAAGGCGCACCACCGCTGAGCAGCCGATCTCGGCAGGTTGATGCGGCGACAACTTTCCTTCGGGACGAAGAGGTCGCAGGTTCAAATCCTGTCACCCCGACAAGTCCGATTGGCCGATGTGTGCCCGCAGAAAACGCGGGCCACATCGGCCTTTTGGCATTTGTGGGGGCCCAGCCCCCACACCCCAGCCGGCGGGCTCCGCCCCCGGACCCCCGCTCGCCGGGCTGGCTGTCACCTAGGTGGTTATTCGCCCTGTCCCAGGGTTTCTCCGGGTGTGCGGCGATCCGGTGACCGGGTTGACTGCCTCCATGCGAAGAAGACTTGTACTGGGGGCGGTTGTCACCGCGCTGGCGAGCACCGTGCTGGTGACGCCCGCGTCGGCGGAACCGGAGCTGGCTTTGCGGGATGGGCAGCGGTATGCGGCGGTGATCCAGCGGACCGAGTACGGGGTGCCGCACATCACCGGGGTGGACATGGGGTCGGCTGGTTACGGGTTCGGCTACGCCTACGCGCAGGACAACCTGTGCCTGATGGCCGACTACGTGACCACGCTGGCCGGGGAGCGGGCGGCGCACTTCGGGCCCGACGGGCGGGTGAACACCGGGGCCGGCAGCTTCACCAACCTGGAGAGCGACCTCTACTTCCAGGCGTTCAACGACTCCGGGCGCCTGGAGCGGGTGCTGGCGGCGCCGGGTGGGCCGTCGGCGGAGGCCAGGGAGACCGTGCGCGGGTATGTGGCCGGGTTCAACCGGCGGTTGCGGGAGACCGGGGTGGAGCGGTTGCCCGATCCGACCTGCCGGGGCAAGGGGTGGGTGCGGCCGCTGACCGAGCTGGACGTGTGGCGCAACGTCTACGACACCAGCCAGCTGACCGGGGTGTCCTCCTTCGCCGGGCAGATCGCGAACGCGAAACCGCCTGTGGGACAAGGGAATCCGGGGGTGCCGGCGGCGGCGGAGATGCAGCCGGTGGGCAGTAACGCGTGGGGGCTGGGGCGGGCGGCGACCCGGGACGGCAGCGGGATGTTGCTGGCCAACCCGCACTTCCCGTGGGCCGGGCCGAAACGGCTGTACCAGGCGCAGTTGACGGTGCCGGGCAAGCTCAACGTGGCCGGTGCGTCGTTGAGCGGGTTGCCGATGATCGCGTTGGGGCACAACGAGTCCATGGCGTGGACGCACACCGTGTCCTTCGCCAGGCGGTTCACCATGTTCGAGCTGAAGCTGGCGCCCGGTGACCCGACCTCCTATGTGGTGGACGGGAAGACCGAGCCGATGACCCGGCAGGCCGTGCGGGTCCAGGTGCGTGGCGCGGACGGTGCCTTGTCCACTGTGGAGCGTGTGCTGTACCGCTCGCGGTACGGGCCGGTGCTGGCCGACGGGTGGACCGCCGGCTCGGCCTTCGCGGTGCGCGGGTCCAATGAGGACAACATGCGCGCGGTGGACCAGGAGCTGGCGCTGGGCCGGGCCAAGGACGTGGCCGGGGTGCGCGAGGCGCTGCACCGGGTGCAGGGGTCCTCGTTCATCAACACCATCGCCGCGGACAGCAAGGGCGAGAGCTACTACACCGACGCCTCGCTGGTGCCGCACGTCACCGACGAGCACGCCCAGCGCTGCGTGGACACCCCGGCCGGCCGGGCCGCCTATCCGAACCGGGTGATCCTCAACGGCTCGCGGGCCGAGTGCGGCTGGGGCAGTGATCCGGACGCGGTGACGCCGGGAGTGTTCGGGCCGAAGCAGCAGCCCGCGCAGCAGCGTGCGGACTACGTGCACAACTCCAACGAGTCGGCCTGGCTGACCAACGCCACCGCGCCGCTGACCGGCTACCCGCGGATGTACGGCGAGCAGGCAGGCCCCCGCTCGCCGCGGGACCGGCTGTCCCACCTGATGGTGGAGCAGCGGCGCAACGGCACGGACGGGTTCGGTCCGGCCGGGTTCGACCTGCCGAGCCTGCAGCAGACCATGCTGGGCAACCGGGCGCTCACCGGTGAGCTGTTCCGGGACGCGGTGGTCGGGCTGATCGAGGCCAACCCGGTGCTGACCGCCTCCGACGGCGCCCAGGTGGACGTGCGCGCGGCCGGGGCGGTGCTGGCCAAGTGGGACCTGCGGATGGACACCGGCAGCCAGGGCTCGGTGCTGTGGCGGGAGGTCTACGCGGGGATCGTGCCGCTGCGGAACAAGTTCGCGGTGCCCTTCGACCCGAAGGACCCGGTGCGCACCCCGCACACGCTCAACACCGCCGAACCCAAGGTCAAGACGGCCATCGCGGACGGTGTGCAGCGGCTGACCGGGCTCGGCCTGCCGCTGACGCTGGAGCTCGGCAAGGCGCAGCGGGACATCCCCTCGCGCAAGCTGCTGCCGATCCAGGGCTGCACCGGCTTCGAGGGCTGCTTCAACGTGACCGAGCCGACCACCACCAAGCTCGGGGCGGACGGCACGTACGGCAAGGTCGAGATGGGGTCCAGCTTCATCATGGCTGTTCAGCTGGGTAGGAACGGCCCGCGCACGCAGACCGTGCTGACCTACTCGCAGGCGGCGGACCCGACCTCGCCGCACCACTTCGACCAGACCGAGCTGTACGTGCGCAAGGGCTGGGTGCCGGAGCGGTTCACGCGAACGGAGATCTTGAAGGCGCCGGGGCTGCGGACCGACGTCATCGCCGAGTAGCGGTATCTAGGATCGGGGGCGTGAGCCAGCATCCGACCGCACAGGTCCCCGACCAGCTCTTCCCCGATCCGGTGGCCGAGGCGAGGTGGCGAGCCCGGTTCGCGGCGCCCAGGGTGTCGCGGCCGGGCTGGGCCGAGGACGCGCCGCAGCGCAGCCTCTACCTCTCCAACCTCGGCGGCGTGTGGGAGGTCTACGCCTGGGACCGGGACAGCGACACGCACCGGCAGGTGACCAACCGCAAGAACGGGACCACCAGCGCCACGCTCACCCCCGACGGCGAGCACATCTGGTGGTTCGCCGACACCGACGGCGACGAGTTCGGCCACTGGGTCAGCGAGCCCTACGGCGGCGGCGCGGCGCCGGTGCCCGCGCTGCCCGGCACCCCGGACGCCTACCCTGCCGGGCTGGCCCTGGGCAGCCGGATCGTGGCCCTGGGCACCGCCACCGACGACGGCACCACCATCTGGATCTCCAGGGACGGCGGGCCCTCGGAGATCGTGTACCAGAACGAGCACGACGGCGGGGTGGGCTCGCTGGCCAAGGACGAGACGTTCCTGGTCATCTCGCACTCCGAGCACGGCGACTCCCGGCACCCGGCGCTGCGCGTGCTGCGCACCGACGACGGCAGCACGGTGGCGGAGAAGTGGGACGGCAAGGGCAAGGGCCTGGACGCGCTGGCCTTCAGCCCGGTGCCCGGCGACCAGCGGGTGCTCATCCTGCACGAGCGCCGCGGCAAGGAAGAGCTGCTGCTGTGGGATGTCGAGAAGGACACCGAGGTCGAGCTGAGCATCGACCTGCCGGGTGAGATCGTCGGCGACTGGTACCCCGACGGCAGCGCGCTGCTGATCTCGCACACCTACCAGGCCCGCAACACCCTGCACCGCTACGACCTGGCCACCGGCGAACTGTCTACTGTGGACACTGCACGGGGTGTGGTCAGCTCGGCCGAGGTGCGCCCGGACGGCACCGTGGAGTACTCCTGGTCCTTCTCCGGCCGGCCGCCCGCGGTGCGCGCGATCGGGCCGGACGGCGTGGACCGGGTGCTGCTGGAGCCGCAGGGCGAGCGGGCCCCGGAGAGCGTGCCGCTGGACGACGCGTTCGTGGAGGGTCCCGGCGGCACGGTGCACGCGCTGGTGGCCCGGCCCGAGGGCGAGGGGCCGTTCCCGACCGTGTTCGACCTGCACGGCGGGCCGCACGCGGCGGATGAGGACCGGTTCTCCGCCTACCGCGCGGCCTGGGTGGACGCCGGGTTCGCGGTGGTGCACGTCAACTACCGCGGCTCCACCGGCTACGGCTCGGTGTGGCGGGACGCGATCGAGGGCAGGCCGGGCCTGACCGAGCTGGAGGACGTGGCCGCGGTGCATGCCTGGGCGGTGGGCTCCGGCCTGGCCGACCCGGCCAAGTGCGTGGTCGCGGGTGGCTCCTGGGGCGGGTTCCTGACCCTGCTGGCCCTGGGCACCCAGCCCGAGCTGTGGGCGGCCGGGGTGGCCAGCGTGCCGGTGGCGGACTACGTGGCTGCCTACGAGGACGAGATGGAGCCGCTGCGGGCCTACGACCGGGCGCTGTTCGGCGGCTCGCCGGAGGAGCTGCCCGAGCGCTACGAGGCGTCCTCGCCGATCACCTACGTGGACAAGGTGACCGCGCCGGTGCTCGTGCTGGCCGGGGAGAACGACCCGCGCTGCCCGATCCGGCAGATCGAGAACTACCTGGACCGGCTGGCCGAGCGGGGCGCGGAGTACCGGGTCTACCGGTACAACGCCGGCCACGGCTCGCTGGTGATCGCCGAGACCACCAGGCAGACCGCGGCCGAGATCGACTTCGCCAGGCGGGTGCTGGCCGCCGGGTGAGCCAGCGCCGCGGCGGCCGCGTGATCGCGGCCGCCGCGCAGGCGCGGGCAGGTCCGGCTCAGGCGAGCTGGGCCTGCCACATCCAGTGCGCTTCCTCCAGCTTGCCGGTGATCTCGATGAACAGGTCCTGGGTGACCAGGTCGGTCTTGTCGGTGGCCTCGATCCGGGCGCGCATCCGCTGGATGAGGGTGTCCAGGGTGGTCACGATCGCGCCGATGACGTCGGTGTCCTTCTGCCAGCCTTCCGGGAAGGCCGGCACGCCGGAGGTCTCGGCCACGGTGGCCACCCGGCCGTCCGGGGAGATGCCGATCGCGGAAGCGCGCTCGGCGACCTGGTCGGTGTAGGTCCTGGCGGCGGCGACCAGCTCGTCGAGCTGGAGGTGCACGTCCCGGAACTGGCGGCCAACCACGTTCCAGTGCGCCTGCTTGGCGATCAGCGACAGGTCGATCAGGTCGACCAGTGCGGCCTGCAACACTGCCCCGGTGGCGTCGCGTTCGGCGGCGCCGAGCGGGCTCTTGATCGGGCTGGTGGTCATCACGCCTCCTTGTGTGGTGGGTGCGTGATGGGGTTTTCCGCTGTTCAGGGGCGGGAAACGCGATGTGCGGGGGTTCACCCCGGCTGGCTGGCCACCCGCACGTCGCCGAAGGTGGTCCAGGCCTTGATCCGGATCTTCGGCGCGCCGGGCACCGGCGGCACGTCGGCCAGCTCGACCTCCTCGTCGCCGAAGACCAGGCCGCTCTTGACCTCCACCTCGACCCCTTCCGGCACGGTGACCACGATGTCGCCGAACCAGGTCCAGGTGCGCACCTCCACCACCGGGTCGGTGATCACCGCGTGCCGCAGGTCCAGCTCGACGTCGCCGAAGAAGGAGGACACGGTGGCCCCGGTGGGCAGCGCGAAGCGGCCGCTGCGGGAGACGTCGTCGAAGACGGACTGGCGGCTGACCACCTTGGCCGCGGGCGCGGTGACCGGGGCGGGCAGCTGGCCGAGCACGGCGTTGACCTCGGCCTCGGACCCGGCGCGCAGCACCAGGTCGACCTTGTCGGTGAACTCGTCCAGGGTCAGCCTGCCCTCGCCGACCGCGCGTTCCAGCGCGGCCTGGGCGCGGTCGCGGACACCGTCGAGCTCCGGTCCGGCCGGTACGGCGGGGATGGCGCTTGGCTCAGTCACGCCGTCCACGCTAGCCAGCGGGCCGGTCAGTCCTCATCGGCACGGAGTAGCACGTCAGGTCGGCCCTCAGGCTGATGGCGGCCGCGCAGCGCGAACTCGGCCACCTGCTGGCCGATGGTGCGCAGGGTGTCGCTGACCTGGGCGTCCGTGCAGCCGCCCTCGGGGTCGAAGCGCACCTCGCGGGAGTTGAGTGCGGCGCCCAGCGGGGTGGGCCAGCCGCGCAGCGCGTGCACGATGGAGCGCAGCGCGGTGAGCGTGGTGACCGCGGCCTGCCAGCCCATCGCGGTGGCCACGCAGCCGACCGCGCGGCCGTCCAGGTACGGGCGCTCGTCGCCGCGCAGGTCCTCGATGTAGTCCAGGGTGTTCTTCACCAGGCCGGAGACGGTGCCGTGGTAGCCGGGTGAGACCAGCACCACGCCGTCGGCCGCGCGCAGCGCCTCCACCATCCGGACCGCGTGCTCGGGGCGTTCCGGCACCGCCGGGTCGTAGAAGGGCAGCACCAGTTCGGGGCCGGTGAAGGCGACCGTCTTCGCGCCTGCCTCGCGGGCCCCGGCCAGTACCAGGTCCAGCGCGCGCTGCGACTGCGAGTCCGCGCGCAGTGACCCGCCGATGCCCACCACGGTGACCGTCATCTCCTACAACTTCCTTCCCTCGGCCGACCCGGATCGCACGCTACGACCTCTACCTAGCTGGAGGTCAAGCGAGCCGGTCCAGCCAGCCCTTCACCCGCTCGGTCCAGTGCTGGTCGCGCACCTTGACATCGCCGAAGATCGAGCGCGCGTGCAGGCGGATCAGCGGGCTGCCCGGCAGCGGCGGCTCGGCGGAGAGCTCGACCCGTTCCGAGCCGAAGACCACCGAGCCGTCGACCTCCACCCGGACCCCCTTGGGCACGGTGACCACCACGTCGCCGAAGCAGCTGAACACGGTCAGGTCCACCACCGGCTCGCTGATCACGGCCTGGCGCAGGTCCACCTTGGCGTCGCCGAAGACCGCGCTGACCTTGGTGCCCGAGCGCAGGGTGAACCGGCCGCTGCGGCGCACGTCGTCGAAGATCGAGCTGATGCTGACCTTGACCGCGCCCTCGGTGGCGGGCAGGACCGGGGCGACCGGCGCGGGCAGGTCGGCCACCGCGCTGGCGATCTCGGCCGGGGTGTCCGCGCGCCACACCGTGTCGGCGCGCGCGGCGAACTCCTCCAGGGTCAGCCTGCCCTCGCCCACCGCGCGTTCCAGCGCGGTCTGGGTGGCGCGTTTGGTGTCCTCTAACGGGTCCTGGCCGGGCAGTGTCACCAGGCCGAGGGTAGTAGGCCCGGTGACCCGATGGGCCCACTTGGCCCACTACCGGCAGTTCCGGCACCGGCCCCAGAAGACGACCTCGGCCTCGTCCACCGCGAAGCCCGCGGTGTCCTCGGGCTCCAGGCACGGCTTCTCCCCGCGCACGCAGTCCACGTCCTCGGTCAGCCCGCACTGGCGGCACACCAGGTGGTGGTGGTTGTCCCCGGTCCTGGTCTCGAACCGGGCCGGGTGCCCGGCCGGTTCGATCCGGCGCAGCAGGCCAGCCGAGGTGCAGGCGCTGAGCACGTCGTAGATGGCCTGGGTGGACACCGCGCCGAGCCGGGCCCGCGCCGCGGTGGCGACCTGGTCGGCGGTGGAGTGCGGGTGTCCGGCGAGCCATTCGAGCACCGCGATCCGCGGCTGGGTGACCCGGAGTCCGGCCGAGCGGAGCTGGTCGCGGGCGGGGGTCTGCGGGTTCACCACCACTCCCTCCGGTGCGTCGGTGCCCAGGCGCGGGAAACCGCTTGGACGGCCGTCGGTGCCGCCAGTCACCATGCACGGGTGCCGATCGAGCCCTACCGCCGTCTGTTCGCGCTGCCTGGCGTCCGTTCCCTGGTCGTTGTCACCCTGCTGGCCAGGACCCCGATCGCGGCAGGGCCAATCGTGTTGAACCTGCACGTGTTGCAGGACCTGGGCCAGAGCTACACCTGGGCCGCGCTGGTGACGCTGGCGGTGACCGTCGGGCTGGCGGTGGGCTCGCCGCTGCTGGGCCGGATGGTGGACTCGGTCGGCCTGCGCCCGGTGGTCGTGCTGACCACGGTGGTGGAGGGCGTGTTCTGGTTCGCCAGCCCGTGGCTGGGCCTGACCGGGCTGCTGGCCACGGCCCTGTTCGGCGGCCTGTTCGCGCTGCCGGTGCACTCGATCTCCCGGCAGGCGATGGCCGCCCTGGTGCCGGAGGAGCAGCGGCGGACCGCGTTCTCGCTGGACTCGATGGTGGTCGAGGGCGCGTTCATGGCCGGTCCCGCGCTCGGCGTGCTGGTGGTGACCACGGTGTCCGGGCACGTGGCGATGGTCGGCATCGGCGCCTGCATCGTGCTGGCCGGCGCCGGGCTGTTCCTGCTCAACCCGGTCATGCGCGGCCCGGAGTCGGTGGCCACCGGCCCGCGCCCGCCGCGCTCCAGCTGGCTGACCGCCCGGATGGTCGCGGTGCTGGTCGCCTCCGCCGGCGCGGTGCTGGTGCTGGCCGGCAGCGACCTGGCCATCATCGGCGTGCTGCGCGAGGCCGGCGAGCTGCCGTGGACCAGCGCGGTGATCCCGATCTGGTGCCTGGCCTCGCTGGTCGGCGGGTTCGTCTACGGCTCGCTGAAGCGCTCCTACCCGTCGCTGGTGCTGATGGGCCTGCTCGGCCTGTGCACCATCCCGGTGGCGCTGGCCGACACCTGGTGGCTGATCGCCCTGATGATCATCCCGGCCGGGCTGCTCTGCGCGCCGACCATCGCGGCCACCTCCGAGGAGGTCAGCAAGCTGGCCCCGGAGTCGGTGCGCGGCGAGGCGCTGGGCCTGCACGGCTCGGCGCTGACCACCGGCACCGCGCTGGGCGCGCCACTGGCCGGGGCGGCGATCGACCTGTTCGGGCCGCCGTGGGGCTTCGCCGCGGTGGGCGGGGCCGGACTGCTCGCGGCGGTGATCGCCTTCGTGCTGTTCCGCGCCTCAGCGAAGCGGACAGCAGCGAAGGTGGCGGCCTAGGGCCGGTGGCGCAGGCCGTCCAGCAGCAGGTCGAGCAGACGGCCCGCGGCTTCGCGCTGGTCGCTCGCGCCCGCGACCAGCGCCACCCCGGCGATGCCCAGCAGCACGTCCTCCGCAGGCACGTCGGCGCGCAGCGCGCCGGACTCCGCGGCCGGGGCGAGCAGCAACTGGACCGCCGAGAGCAGTGAGTCACGGCTCTGCTCGTACGGGTCGGCGCCGCTGGCGATCACCGCGTTGAGCGCGTCGGACATGCCGTGCTTGGTGGTCCAGTAGTCCAGGAACCGGTCCATCCAGGTGCGCAGCGCCCGCTCCGGCGGCAGCTCGGCGAGCAAGTCGGCCGCGGCCGCGCACACCTGGGCCAGCTCGTTGCGGTAGGCGGCCTCGATCAGCGCCTCCCTGGTCGGGAAGTGCCGGTAGAGCGTGCCGATGCCGACGCCGGCCGCCTTGGCCACCGCGTCCAGGGTGGCCTCGGGGCCGCGTTCGGAGAACAGCCGGACCGCGCACTTGAGCAGCTTCTCCCGGTTGCGCTGGGCGTCCGCGCGCATGCCCGCTCCACTCCTGTGACCCGCATCACCTGTTAAACGGAGGTTCCTCCGGTTAGCTTGGAGTCACCGGAGGCTCCTCCGGTTAGAGCTTAGACGCAGAACAGGACGCTGTCATGGCCACTCGCTTCACCACCCCCTTCAACCACGAGTCCACCGCGGCCGAGGTCATCGCCGACGTGGACCTGACCGGCAAGCGCGCCATCGTCACCGGTGGCGCCTCCGGCATCGGCGTGGAGACCGCACGGGCACTCGCCAGCGCGGGCGCCGAGGTCACCATCGCCGCGCGCAACCTGGCCGCGGCGGAGCAGGTCGGCGCCGAGGTCGGCGCGCTGGCCGCGCACCTGGACCTGGCCGACCGGACCTCGGTGGCCAAGTTCGCCGCGGACTGGCAGGGGCCGCTGCACATCCTGGTCAACAACGCCGGGGTGATGGCCTCGCCGCTGACCCGCACGCCGGAGGGCTGGGAACTCCAGTTCGCCACCAACCACCTCGGCCACTTCGGGCTCACCCTCGGCCTGCACCGCGCTCTCGCCGAGGCCGGTGGGGCCAGGGTGGTCTCGGTCAGCTCCTCCGCGCACCTGATGGGCACGGTGGACTTCGACGACCTGCACTTCGAGCGCCGTCCCTACGACCCGTGGGTGGCCTACGGCCAGAGCAAGACCGCCAACATCCTCTTCGCGGTGGAGGCCGCGCAGCGCTGGGCCGCGGATGGCATCGAGGTCAACGCGCTGATGCCGGGCGGCATCCGCACCGGGCTCCAGCGGCACGTGGCGAACGACCCTGGCTTCGAGGCCATGGTGGCCGGCTCGGGTCTGCGGTGGAAGACCACCGAGCAGGGCGCGGCCACCTCGGTGCTGCTGGCCGCCTCGCCGCTGGTGGCCGGGCTCAGCGGCCGCTACTTCGAGGACGTCAACGAGGCGCTGCCGAGCGTGCCGGGTGAGATCCGCCGGGGCGTCGCCGCCTACGCGCTGGACGCCGCCGCGGCCAAGCGGCTGTGGGAGGTCTCGGTGGACCTGCTCAGCTCATGAGCTCGCGCAGCGCCAGGTAGACCCGCTCCACCCTGGGCCGGGCCGCGGCGAAGTGCTCGGCCAGCTCGGGGTCCGGGTGCACCGTCTCGGTCGGGGTGATCAGCCCGGCCGCGTCCTCCAGCGAGGACAGCACGCCCAGCGCCCGCCAGCCGAGCAGGCAGGCGCCCAGGCCGGAGCCCTCGCTGTCCTCGGTGATCTCCAGGTCGGTGTCCAGCGCGGCCGCGATGAGCTGGCCCCACAGCGCCGAGCGGAACGAGCCGCCGGTGGCCCGCACCGGCGAGACCTCGGCACCGGTGTCCCGCACCGCGTCCCTGACCAGGGCCAGCTGCTGGGCCACGCCCTCCACCATGGCGCGGGTCAGCTCGGCCCTGCCGTGGTCGCGGCGCAGGCCGAGCAGCAGGCCACGCGGGTCCGGGTCCCACCAGGGGGCGCGCTCGCCGAGCAGGTAGGGCAGCGCGAACAGGCCGTTCGCGCCGGGCGGCACCAGGGCGGCCTCGGCCAGCAGGTCGGCCATGTCCTCCTCGCCGACCAGCTCGGCGGCCCACTGGCTGACCACGCCGCCGTTGCTGACCGCGCCGCCGAGTACCCAGTAGCCCTCGGCGATGCCGTAGCAGAAGGTGCGGCCGCGTTCGTCGATGCCGGGCTCGGTGCGCACCACCCGCAGCGCGCCGCTGGTGCCCAGTGACAGCGCGGCCATGCCGGGGCGGACCGCGCCCACGCCGAGGTTGGCCAGCGGGCCGTCACCGCCTCCGGCCACCACCGGCAGGCCGCGGGGCAGGCCCAGGTCGTCGGCCACGCCGTCGCGCAGCGGCAGGGTGTCGGTGGGGGCCAGCAGTTCGGGCAGCTGCTCGGCCGTGATCCCGGCCAGCTCCAGCGAGGGCTGGTGCCAGGCCAGCTCGTGGATGTTCATCAGCCCGCTGCCCGAGCTGTAGGAGTGCTCGGTGACCAGGCGGCCGGTGAAGTGGCGCAGCACGAAGTCCTTGAGCGCGCACCAGTACGCGGGCTTGGTGTCCGGGTCCTGCTCGGCGAACCAGACCAGCTTGCTCAGCGGCGCGAACGGGTGCACCGGGGTGCCGGTGGCCCGGTGCAGGCCGGCCGAGGCCGGATCGCTGCGCAGCCGGGCGGCCTGTTCGATGGCCCGGTTGTCCGCCCAGCTCAGCGAAGGGGTGATCGGGCGGTAGTCGGCGTCCAACCCGATCAGGGTGTGCATGGCGCCGGTGAAGGACAGCCCCCGCACCGGGTCCTGGCAGGTCTGCACGCACTCGCGCACCGCGGCCAGGGCCGCGTGCAGCACCCGGTCCGGGTCGTGCACCGCCAGGCCGGGCTGGTCGGTGCGCATGGGGTAGCCGCGTTCGGCGAGGGCGAGCACCCGCCCCCGCCGGTCCGCGGCCACCACCTTGGTCGCAGTGGTGCCCAGGTCGATGCCCAGCACCACTCCGTCGCCCAGAGTCATGTCACCGAACCTACTGGGTGACGATGACCTCGGCGATCTCGTAGGTGTTCAGCGCCGCGCCCTTGCGCAGGTTGTCCCCGCACACGAACAGCTCCAGCGTGTTCGGGAAGTCCAGCGCCTGGCGGATCCGGCCCACGTAGGTCGGGTCGCCGCCGACCACGTCGGCCGGGGTGGGGTACTGGCCGTTGGCCGGGTCGTCCACCACCACGACCGAGGGCTGCGCGCCGAGCAGCTTCTTGGCCTGCTCCACGGTGACCTCGCGGGCGAAGGTGGCGTGCACCGCCAGCGAGTGCGTGGTGACCACCGGGACGCGCACGCAGGTCGCGGAGACCTTGAGGTCCGGGATACCGAGGATCTTGCGGGCCTCGTTGCGGACCTTCAGCTCCTCACTGGACCAGCCGTCGTCCTTGAGCGAACCCGCCCACGGCACCACGTTGAAGGCCATCGGCGCCGGGAACGGCGAGTCGGCCTGGACCAGCCCGGCGGCCTCCAGCGCGGCGCGCACGTCGCCGGCCTTCTCCCCGACCGCCTTGCCCGCGACCGCGGCGATCTCGGCGTAGAGCCGGTCCACGCCGGCCTGGCCCGCGCCGGAGACGGCCTGGTAGCTGGCCACCACGAGCTCGGTGAGCTGGTACTCCCGGTGCAGCGCGCCCAGCCCGGCCATCATGGACAGGGTGGTGCAGTTCGGGTTGGAGATGATCCCGCGCGGCCGGTTGCCGACCTGGTCGGCGTTGACCTCGGGCACCACCAGCGGCACGTCCGGGTCCATCCGGAACGCGCCGGAGTTGTCCACCGCGACCGCGCCCCGCCCGGCCGCGATCGGCGCCCACTCCGCGGAGACCTCGTCCGGCACGTCGAACATGGCCACGTCCACGCCGTCGAAGGCCTCGGGGGCCAGCGCGATGACGGTGTGCTCCACCCCGCGCACGGTGATCTTCTTGCCCGCCGAGCGGGCCGAGGCGATCAGCCGGATCTCACCCCACGGCACGGACTCCCTGCCGTTGATGATGTCGATCATGACCGTGCCCACCGCGCCGGTCGCGCCGACCAGGGCGAGCACGGGGCCGTTGGTGTTCGTCATGTTCAGCGCCCCGTTCCGGCGTAGACCACGGCCTCCTCGTCGCCACCGAGGTCGAATGCCTCGTGCAGCGCGCGGACCGCGTCATCGAGCTGGGTGTCCCGGCAGATCACCGAGATGCGGATCTCCGAGGTGGAGATGATCTCGATGTTGACCCCGACCTTGGCCAGGGCCTCGCAGAAGGTGGCGGTCACGCCGGGGTGCGAGCGCATGCCCGCGCCGATCAGGCTGACCTTGCCGACGTGCTCGTCGTAGGCGACGGACTCGAAGCCGATCTCCGGCTTGGCCTTGTCCAGCGCGGCGACCGCGGTCGGGCCGCCGGTGCGCGGCAGGGTGAAGGTGATGTCGGTGCGGCCGCTGACCGCACGGGAGACGTTCTGCACCACCATGTCGATGTCCAGCTCGGCGTCGGCGACCACCCGGAAGATCCGGGCGGCGACGCCGGGGTGGTCCGGCACACCGGTCACGGTGATCTTGGCCTCCGACCGGTCGTGCGCGACGCCGGTGATCAACGCCTGCTCCACGGCAAGATCCTCCATCGACCCGGTCACCAGGGTGCCGGGCTTGTTGTTGAACGAAGAGCGAACTCGGATCGGCATCCCGTTGCGCCGCGCGTACTCCACCGAGCGCAGGTGCAGCACCTTCGCCCCGCAGGCGGCCATCTCGAGCATCTCCTCGTAGGTGATCTGCTCGAGGTGCTTGGCGTCGGGCACGATCCTGGGGTCGGCGCTGAACACGCCGTCGACGTCGGTGTAGATCTCGCAGACGTCGGCGTTGAGCGCGGCGGCCAGCGCGACCGCGGTGGTGTCGGTGCCACCACGGCCCAGCGTGGTGATCTCCTTGCTGTCCTGGCTGACGCCCTGGAAGCCCGCGACGATCGCGATCGCCCCCTGGTCCAGCGCCTCCCGGATCCGGCCCGGCGTGACGTCGATGATCCGCGCCTTGCCGTGCGCCGAGGTGGTGATCACCCCGGCCTGGGAACCGGTGTAGGAGCGCGCCTCCGCGCCGAGCGCGTGGATCGCCATGGCCAGCAGCGACATGGAGATCCGCTCGCCGGAGGTGAGCAGCATGTCCATCTCCCGGGCCGGCGGCACCGGGGCGACCTGGCTGGCGAGGTCCAGCAGGTCGTCGGTGGTGTCACCCATCGCGGAGACGGCCACGACCACGTCGTTGCCCGCTTTGCGGGTCTCCACGATCCGTTCGGCCACCCGTTTGATCCGCTCAGCAGTCTCCACTGAGGATCCGCCGTACTTCTGGACGACGAGCGCCACCGAACCGCACCTCCCACGAAGCCGCACACACCAGCACTAACCTGCGAGGACGCAGGTCCACACTCGCGAGCAGCCTACCCGCGCGCGCGAGGGTGTCCGGTAGCCATTCAGGGGACGCGTGGTCCCCCGCACCTGGTCCGGAAGCACTGGGACGGAGGAAATCTGTGTCGGCTGCGCAGGTGGGAACCGAGCAGGAGGCTGCTCCGGTGGGATCGGTCACATCTGGGCCGCGCCGCCGCCCACTGTGGCGTGATCCCGCCCGTTGGGAACGGAACAGGTGGGTCCGGCTGTTCGCGCCCGCCCTGCTCTACCTGCTCATCCGGCAGGTCGGGCTGTGGGTGGTGCAGTGGATGGCCGGGCGGAACCGGATCAGCGTGACCGGCGCGCTCACCTCGTGGGACGGGCAGTGGTACCTCTCGATCAGCGCCAGCGGCTACGACAAGGTGCCCGTCTCGCTGGTGGACGCCTTCGGGCGGCGCGGCGAGGAGACGCCGCTGGCCTTCTTTCCCGGCTACCCGATGCTGGTGCGCGCGGTCGGCGAGCTGCCGGGGGTCGGCCTGGTCGCGGCGGCCTTCGCGGTGAACGTGGTGGCCGGGGTGGTGTGCGCGTACGGCCTGGTCCGGCTGGGTGAGCGGATCGGCGGCAGCTGGCGCTGCGGGATGGTGCTGCTGGCGCTGTTCGCGGTCTCGCCGATGTCGGTGGTGCTGTCCATGACCTACTCGGAGGCGCTGTTCTGCGCGCTGGCGGTGTGGACCCTGCTGTGGCTGATCGACCGGGAGTGGCTGCTGGCCGCGCTGGGCTGTGCCACCGCCGGCCTGGTTCGCCCGACCAGCGCGGCGCTGGTGGCCGCGGTCTGCCTGGCCGCGCTGGTCGCGGTGATCCGCGGGCGGGACGGCTGGCGGCCCTGGGTGACCCTGCTGCTGGCCCCGGCCGGCCTGCTCGGCTACCTGACCTGGGTGGGCAGCCGCACTGGCCGCTGGGACGGCTGGCTGGCGCTGCAGGCCCGTGGCTGGGACTCCCAGTTCGACGGCGGCCTGGCCACCGTGCGGTTCAGCCTGGACGTGCTGTCCTCGGCCAGGTCGGTGCTGGAGGTGGCGACGGTGTGGATCATCGTGCTGACCCTGGTGCTGTTCGCGCTCGGCCTGCACCACCGGCTGCCCTGGCCGCTGATGGTCTACTCCGCGGGGGTGATGTTCCTCAGCATCGGCTCCAACGGCCTGATGAACTCCAAGGCCAGGCTGCTGGTGCCGGCCATCACGCTGCTGCTCCCTGCCGCGGTGCTGCTGGCCCGCAGGCGTCCCGGCACCATGGTGACGGTGCTGGGCCTGCTGCTGCTGTTCGGTTCCTGGTTCGGCGCCTACTCGATCACCGCCTGGCCCTACGCGATCTGACCCCGGAGGCCCTCCTTGACCGAGACCGCGGCGCACCCCCTGGCCACCACCAGCGTCCCGGTGCACGACCTGATCGCCACCCGCTGGAGCCCGCGCGCCCTCGACCCGGCCGCGGAGGTCACCGAACCCCAGCTGCGCGCGCTGTTCGAGGCGGCCCGCTGGGCCCCGTCCTGGGGCAACACCCAACCGGCCCGGTTCATCCTCGGCCGCCGGGGGGACGAGACCTTCGGCAAGATCGTGGACACCCTGACCGAGGGCAACAAGCGCTGGGCCGCGGTGTCCGCCGCGCTGGTCCTGGGCCTCGCGGTGACCGAGCTGGAGGAGGGCAAGCCGATGCCGTACGCGGAGTACGGGCTGGGGCTGGCCGCGCAGAACCTGGTGCTGCAAGCGGTGGCCGAGGGCCTGGTCGCGCACCAGATGGCCGGGTTCAGCAGGCCGGGCGCGAAGGCGGTGTTCTCGCTGCCGGAGCACCTGGACCCGGTGGTGGTGATCGCGGTGGGCAGGCTGGCCGATCCGGCGAGCGCGGACCAGGGACTGCTGGAGCGGGACGCGCGGCCGAGGACGCGGAAGGCGCTGGACGAGCTGGTGTTCACCGAGTGGGGTGAACCGGCGTTCTGACGCGTAGCTCGTCGTGCTACGCGGTGCTACACTGGCCCCATGAAGATCCTCACCCAGCGGGAGTTCCGGAACAACTCCGCTGCCGTGATGGACGCGGTGGAGGCAGGCGAGACCTACCACATCACCCGCAGCGGGGTGCCGGTGGCGGAGCTGCGTCCGCTCTCCCGCAGGCGCAGGCTCAGCGCCGAGGAGCTGGTGGCACGGCACCGGAAGCTGCCCAGGGTGGACGCCGCACAGCTGCGGCAGGAGGCTGACGAGTTCTTCGGCACCCAGGACCGGGTGGACGACGACGACCCGTGGACGCGTGCCGGTGGCTGACCGTCCCGAGACAGGGCTCCTGGACACCTGCGCGTTCATCGACCTCGACCGGCTCGACGCGGCCGCCCTGCCCGAGTTCCCGGAGATCACCGCGATCACCCTGGCCGAACTGCACCAGGGCGTGGCCATGGCCAAGACGGCCGCCAGCAGGGCGGCCCGGGCGGAGAAGCTCGGAGCCGCGATCGTGGAGTTCGAGCCGCTGCCCTTCGACCGCGAGGCCGCGGCCCGCTACGGCACGCTGGTCGCGCTGACCCTGGAGGCGAATCGCAGCCCCAAGCCGCGCCGCCTGGACCTGATGATCGCCGCCATCGCCTCGTCCCGGGATCTGCCGCTCTACACCCGCAACGTGGACGACTTCGCCGGGCTGGACGACATGGTCACCGTGGTCGGGGTCTGACTCAGCCCAGCCGACGCACGATCTTGACCACGATCGAGGTCACGATCAGCCAGAACAGCGCCGCGATCCCGTAGTTGACCAACACCCGCGCCTTCGGGTCCTCGGGCATGAACAGGTCCCGGAAGCCCAGCGCCAGCGGGTCGGCCCAGCTCGCCACGAACTGGGTGATCCCGTTCTCCGGGTTCGCCCCGCCCACGGTGAGCACCACGTGTGCCACCAGGACCACTGCCACGATGGTGCCGATCCAGCGGAGTGCGCCGGCCAGCACGCCGACGATCCGCGCCCTGGTCAGCACCGCGGTGCCCCGCTGGTGGCGGCGCTCGGAGTGTTCGGCCATGAGGCGCAGTCTGGCATGTCCGGCGAGGTCAGGCTACCCGCCAGTAGGGAGTGGACACTCCCACGATCCGGGAGGTTTTTCTCATCCGCCCTGGCGGCGGGCTAGGCTCCCCCCGTGGCACGCGGCCTGCTCCTTCGCTGCCGCGACGGGGTCTGACCAGACCGGCCCCCCGTCGCGGAGTCCTGGCTGCGTTCTCGCCGGTCCCTTCCCCGGTTTGCAGGAGCCACCACATCCCATGAGCACCAACTCCGACGCGTTCATCTCTGCCGCCAGCCGGATCCGCCAGCCCGCCCGTCCGGCGCCCGCCGGTCAGCCCGCGTGGAACACCCAGCTGGGCAGCTCGATGCCGATCCACCGGTACAAGCCCTTCCACGAGTTCGTCGAGCCGGTCACCCTGCCCGACCGCACCTGGCCGGACCAGCGCATCGAGCAAGCCCCGCTGTGGTGCGCGGTCGACCTGCGGGACGGCAACCAGGCGCTGATCGACCCGATGTCGCCCGCCCGCAAGCGCCGCATGTTCGACCTGCTGGTGCGCATGGGCTACAAGGAGATCGAGGTCGGCTTCCCGGCCGCCAGCCAGACCGACTTCGACTTCGTGCGGGAGATCATCGAGGACGGCGCGATCCCGGCCGATGTCTCCATCCAGGTGCTGACCCAGTGCCGCCCCGAGCTGATCGAGCGCACCTTCGCCAGCCTGGAGGGCGCGCCCAAGGCGATCGTGCACATCTACAACTCGACCTCCGTGCTGCAGCGCAGGGTGGTGTTCCGGCAGGAGCGCGCCGGCATCAAGAAGATCGCCACCGACGCCGCCGAGCTGGTGCTGGCCTACGCGGAGAAGAACACCGACACCGAGTTCCGGTTCGAGTACTCCCCCGAGTCCTACACCGGCACCGAGCTGGCCTACGCGGTCGAGGTCTGCAACGCGGTCACCGACATCTGGCAGCCGACCCCGGACCGCCCGGCGATCATCAACCTGCCCGCCACGGTGGAGATGGCCACGCCGAACGTCTACGCCGACTCCATCGAGTGGATGCACCGCAACCTGACCCGGCGGGACTCGGTGCTGCTGTCCCTGCACCCGCACAACGACCGGGGCACCGCGGTGGCCGCGGCCGAGCTGGGCTACCAGGCAGGCGCGGACCGGATCGAGGGCTGCCTGTTCGGCAACGGCGAGCGCACCGGCAACGTGTGCCTGGTGACGCTGGGCATGAACCTGTTCAGCCAGGGCATCGACCCGCAGATCGACTTCTCCGACATCGACGAGATCCGCCGCACGGTCGAGTACTGCAACCAGCTGCCGGTGCCCGAGCGGCACCCCTACGGCGGCGACCTGGTCTACACCGCCTTCTCCGGCAGCCACCAGGACGCGATCAAGAAGGGCTTCGAGGCGATGGAGGCCGACGCCTCGGCCGCGGGCGCCGAGGTGGACGACTTCCGCTGGGCGGTCCCGTACCTGCCCATCGACCCCAAGGACGTGGGCCGCAGCTACGAGGCGGTCATCAGGGTCAACTCGCAGTCCGGCAAGGGCGGCGTGGCCTACGTGATGAAGTCCGAGCACCACCTGGACCTGCCGCGCAGGCTGCAGATCGAGTTCTCCCGGATCGTGCAGGAGGTCACCGACACCGAGGGCGGCGAGGTCTCGCCCAAGGAGATCTGGGACGTCTTCACCACCGAGTACCTGGACAAGAAGGCGCCGCTGGCGCTGCTGCGGCACCGGCTCACCGACGACGGCTCCGGCAACGAGGACATCGAGGCCACCGTCATCGTCGACGGCGACACCCAGGTGATCAGCGGCCGCGGCAACGGGCCGATCGCGGCCTTCGTGGACGCGCTGACCACCATCGGCTACGACGTGCGGGTGCTGGACTACGCCGAGCACGCGCTCTCCGCCGGTGACGACGCCCGCGCCGCGGCCTACCTGGAGTGCGCGGTCGGCGGCCGGGTGCTGTGGGGCGTCGGCGTGGACGGCTCGACCGTGGCCGCCTCGCTCAAGGCGATCGTCTCCGCGATCAACCGCGCCTACCGCTGAGCCGCATCACCCGGAGCGGAGTGGGTATCCGCTCCGGGTGACCAGGCTCCGGCGCAGTGACCCAGGGGCAGCGGGACTCACCAGGGCCAGGCACGGCCGGGGGTTCCGCTACCTGGACGCGCGCGGCGAACCGGTGGACGCCGCCACCCTCACCCGGATCAAGGAACTGGTGATCCCGCCTGCCTGGCGGGAAGTGTGGATCTGCCCACACCCCAACGGCCACATCCAGGCCGTCGGGGTGGACGAGGCCGGGCGGCGGCAGTACCTCTACCACCCGGCCTGGACCGCCCGGCGGGACGCGGAGAAGTTCGACCGGGTGCTCCGGCTGGCCGCCCGGCTGCCCAAGGTGCGCACCCGGATCGCGGAGTACATCGAGCAGCCGGGACTGGGCCGGGAACGGGTGCTGGCGGCGGCGCTGCGGCTGCTGGAGCTGGGCGCGTTCCGGGTCGGTGGGCACAGCTACGCCAAGGAGAACGGCAGCTACGGACTGGCCACCCTGCGGCGCGAGCACGTGGCGCTGCGCAAGGGCCGGATCCACGTCTGCTACCTGGCCAAGAGCGGCCAGCAGCGGGAGCTGTCGGTGGCCGATGACCAGGCGTTTTCCGTGGTTCGCGGGCTGCTGCGGCGGGAGGAGGACAACCCGGAGCTCTTCGCCTACCGCAACGGGCAGGGCTGGCGGAACGTGCGCGCCGAGGAGGTCAACGAGTTCCTCCGCGAGCTGGCCGGGGACGGGTTCTCCGCCAAGGACCTGCGGACCTGGAACGCCACCGTGCTGGCGGCCACCGCGCTGGGGGCCGAGGAGCGGCCGGCGAGCAAGACCGGGCGCAAGCGGGCGGTGGCCGGGATGGTCCGGGAGGTGGCCGAGGAGATCGGCAACACCCCCGCGGTCTGCCGCCGCTCCTACATCGATCCGCACGTCATCGACGCCTATGACCACGGTCTCACCATCCGGCCGACCGTCCTGCGGATCAGGAGCACCGATTTGACCATGCCGGAAACACGCGACACCATCGAACGCTCAGTGCTGCGGCTGCTGCGCAAGGCCCGTCGTGAGCTGGGTTGAGCAGCTGAAGAGTCACTGAAGGACCGGGCCGGACCGGATCCACGACCGTGTTCCCTACGTTGGGCGAGATGTGAACTTCACCGCTGTGCCTGAGCTGCTGCTGCTGGCGACCTTCGTGGTCGCGGTCGTTCCGCTGGCGCCCACCGAGGCGTTCGTGATCAGCTCCGGTCTGCTCGCCGCGTCCGGACAGCTCTCGCTGCCGGTGGTGATCGTGGTGACCGCGGTCGGCTGCCTGATCTCCGACCTGATCAACTACCGGGTGGGCTACAAGTTCGGCCCGCCCGCGCTGCACCGCTTCGAGCGGCGCAAGGGCGGCACGCCCGCCTCGGTCCGCTGGGTGCGGGCCCGGCTGGAGCAGCACGGCGAGCCAGTGCTGGTCGCGGCCAGGTTCGTGCCGGGCGGCGGCATCGCGGGCGCGATGCTGGCCGGCACCTTCCGGATGGGCCCGCGCCGGTTCACCGTGGCCGCGGTGATCGGCTCCGCGCTGTGGGCCACCTACGCCTCGCTTCTGGGCTACACCGGCGGCCGCCTGACCTCCGACCCGGTGCTCGGCCTGCTGCTGTCCATCGCGATGGCCGCGGTGCTCAGCCTGACCGTGGCGCTGCTGGTCCGGCGGGCCCAGCGCCGCGCGGACGAGGCCGAGAGGCTCGAACGCGAGGCGCTGGAAGCCCTGGTCGCCTAGGCCGTGTCGCCACAGCCCCGCCTGCGGGAGTCGTGATCGGTTTGGCCGCTGGCGGTGCGGCCGGGACGCCCTCATACCGGGTGTATTCGGGCGTTCCGGCCGTGCCGCCAGCGGCCGAACCGGCGCGGCTACCGCGGGCGGGGCTGTGGCGACACGGCCTAGTCCCGGTTGGTGGCCAGCACCTTCAGCCGGTCGTAGGTCCCGTTGAACAGGTTCTGGTCCCCTGGGAACACGCCGGAGTCGGCGTGCTGCCAGATCGTGTGGTACTGCCAGCGCTGCGGCAGCGGTCCCGGCGAGCCGCCGTAGTTGGCGATGAACAGCGGGCTGACCTGGCTGTAGTCGGTGAGGTTGCCGGTGCACTGGTTCCACCAGCTGGTGGCCGTGTAGATCACCGGCCAGCGCCCGGTCCTGGCCCGGTAGGTGTTGACGAAGTCGCTGATCCAGGTGACCATCGCGCGCTGCCCGACGCCGTAACAGGTGTCGCCATCGGGGTTGTACTCGATGTCCAGCACGCCCGGCAGCGTCCGGCCGTCCGCCGACCAGCCGCCGCCGTTGTCCACGAAGTAGTGCGCCTGGGCCGCGCCGCTGGTCGTGTTGGGCGCGGCGAAGTGGTACGCGCCGCGGATCATGCCCACGTTGTAGGAGCCGTTGTACTGCTGGGTGAAGTACGGGTTGCGGTAGGTGGTGCTCTCGGTGGCCTTGACGTAGGCGAACCGGGCGCCGTTCGCCCAGGCCCTGGCCCAGTCGACGTTGCCCTGCCAGCTGCTGACGTCCATGCCGGGCACCGTGGCCGCGGCGTCGAAGGTGGCGGGCCGGGACGAGCGGCCCTCGTGCTTGGCGATCTGCGAGCCCATCGCGTGGTTCGCGGGTTCAGCCTGCGCTGGCAGGCCGACCCCCAAAGCGGCGGTCACGAGCAGGGTGACCAGGGTGGTGCGCAGGGAGTTGGTCATGTCCGGAGTGTGGGAGCGGTTCCCGGTCGCCGGACATGCTTTTCAGCCTGGCCCGAAAGACTCAGATCTCCTCGCCGGGGTGCTGCCCGTACTCCTGGATCCGCGGCGTCACCTCGGCCAGCTCCTCGGCGAAGAGCAGCCGCGGCGTGACCCCGCTGGAGAGCACCCGCAGCGCCACCTCGGCCAGCCACTCCAGGTAGGCGGCCCGGCGGAAGGCGTGCGCCAGGGTGCCTGCCACGGTCACCGCGCCGTGGTTGCCCAGCAGGCAGGCCGAGGAGCCCTGGAGCGCGGCCACCGTGGCCTCGGCCAACTCGGGGCTGCCGTAGGGCGCGTACGGCGCGACCCGCACCGCGCCGCCGAATATGCCGAGGTAGTAGTGCACCGGCGGGATCTCCTCGACCACGCAGCTCAGCGCGGTCGCGGCCACCGAGTGGGTGTGCACGATCGCCCTGGCCGGACCGGCGGCGTAGATCGCCTGGTGCATGGGGAGCTCGCTGGTCGGGGACAGCGGCGCCTCGACCGCTCTGCCGTCCAGCCGGTGCAGGCCGACCTGCTCAGGAGTGAGCTGGTCGTAGTCGACCCCGCTGGGGGTGACCAGGAGGAGGTCATCGACCCGGAGGCTGACGTTGCCCGCCGTGCCGACGACCAGTCGCTGTTCGACCAGTCGCCGGCACGTGGCCACGATCGCCTCGCGCTGCGCCCGATATCGCACGGGAACAGGGTGACAGAGCTACGGCCCGAGCACCTCAGTGACCGACGCCGGACCGGTCAGGCTGATGTCCGGCGAGATGCCGTCGTCGGCCTGCACCAGCTCCGCCTCGACCTCGTGCGGCCGGATCCGCCCGGCCTTGATGTCCTCCGCGTAGTGGCAGGCCACCCGGTGACCCGGCGCGACCTCCCGGAGCACCGGCCGCTCGGTGTCGCAGCGGGTCGCCTGCCGCCACGGGCACCGGGTGTGAAACCGGCAGCCGGTCGGCGGGTTGGCCGGCGAGGGCAGGTCGCCGGCCAGCAGGATCCGCTCGCGGCGGTCCTCCAGCAGCGGGTCCGGCACCGGCACCGCGGACAGCAGTGCCCTGGTGTACGGGTGCTGCGGGTCGGCGTAGAGGGTGTCCGAACCGGCCTCCTCGACCAGTCCGCCCAGGTACATCACGCCCACCCGGTCGGAGATGTGCCGCACCACGGCCAGGTCGTGCGCGATCACCAGGTAGGTGAGCCCGAGCTGCTCCTGCAGGTCCTCCAGCAGGTTGACCACCTGGGCCTGCACCGAGACGTCCAGCGCGGACACCGGCTCGTCGGCCACGATGAGGTCCGGTTCCACGGTCAGCGCGCGGGCGATGCCGATGCGCTGCCGCTGACCGCCGGAGAACTCGTGCGGGTACTTGCGCAGCGAGGTGCTGGGCAGCCCGACCGAGGTGAGCAGGTCGCGCAGCCGCTTGCTGGTCTGCGCCTTGCCCTTGTCCAGGTTGTGCGCGCGCAGGCCCTCCACCAGGATCGACTCCACCGACTGCCGGGGGTCCAGCGAGGACAGCGGGTCCTGGAAGATCATCTGCATCCGGCGGCGCATGTGCCGCAGTGGCTCGCCCTTGAGCGAGGACAGGTCAACGCCGTCGAAGACCACCTTGCCCGCGGTGGGCGGGGTGAGCTTGAGCAGCGCCCGCCCGAAGGTGGACTTGCCGCAGCCGGACTCGCCGACCAGGCCGTAGGTCTCGCCGCGGCGCACCGAGAGGTCGACGCCGTCCACCGCGTAGACGTAGCCCACCGTGCGGTCCAGCACCACCCCGCGCTTGATCGGGAAGTGCACCTTCAGTCCCTCGACCGTGACTAGAGCATCGTCCACAGTGGACACTCCGGTGGTCGTCTCGGCCGGGGCGGTCATGCCGGTACCTCCTGCTGGACCGGGTTGTGGCAGCGCAGCAACCGGCCCGCCTCGAGCTCCATCGCCGGGGTCACCTCGACGCAGGTGTCCAGCGCGTTCGGGCAGCGCGGCGCGAAGGCGCACGCGTGCGTCCACGGGATGTTGTCGGCCACCGACCCTCGGATCGGCACCAGCTTCTCCCCGCGCGGCGCGTCCAGCCGCGGGATCGAGGCCAGCAGCCCGTGCGTGTACGGGTGCTTGGGTGTGGCGAAGAGCTCGTGCCGCCGCCCGCGCTCGACCACCCGGCCGCCGTAGAGCACGTTGACCTCGTCGCACAGCCCGGCCACCACGCCGAGGTCGTGCGTGATCATGATCAGCGCGGTCTCGGTGTCCTGCACCAGTTCCTTCAGCAGCGCCAGGATCTGGGCCTGGATGGTCACGTCCAGCGCGGTGGTCGGCTCGTCCGCGATCAGCAGCCGGGGACGGCAGGCCAGCGCCATCGCGATCAGCGCGCGCTGCCGCATGCCGCCGGAGAGCTGGTGCGGGTACTCGGTGAGCCGCCGGGTCGGATCCGGGATGCCGACCTTGTCCAGCAGGTCCTTGGCCTCGCCCATGGCCTCCTTGCGCGCCATGCCGCGGTGCCGCTCCAGCACCTCGGTGACCTGGATGCCGATCGGGATCACCGGGTTCAGCGAGGACAGCGGGTCCTGGAACACCATGCCCAGGTCCCGGCCGCGCCGGTCCCGCATCTGCCGGTCCGACAGTGAGAGCAGCTCGGTGTCCTCGAACTTCACCGAACCGCTGACCTTGGCCCCGCGCTTGGGTAGCAGGCCCATGATGGCCAGCGAGGTGACCGACTTGCCGCAGCCGGACTCGCCGACCAGCCCGACCGTCTGGCCGGGCGCGACGTCGAAGCTGACCCCGTCGACCGCGGCGAAGGGCTCCTCGCCGTGCCGCTGGAAGACCACGCTGAGGTCACGAACCTCAAGCAGCGCCATGGGGATTCACCGCCTGTTCTTCGGGTCGAGGGCATCGCGCAGCGACTCGCCCATCAGCGTGAAGCCCAGTGCCACCACGATGATGCAGCTGGCGGGCCAGAAGGCCAGGGACGGGTGGCTGTCCAGCACGGTCTGCGAGCCGCCGAGCATCTGGCCCCACTCCGGGATGTTGTCATCCGGGTTGCCCAGGCCGAGGAAGGACAGCGCGGCCGCGTCGATGATCGCCACCGCGAGCACCAGCGTGGACTGCACGATCACCGGGCCGAGCGAGTTGGGCAGCATGTGCCGGAACACGATCGCGGCCGGTTTCACCCCGAGCGCCCGCGCGGCCAGCACGTGGTCGCTGTGCCGTTGCGCCAGCATCGACCCTCTGAGCAACCGCGCGAAGATGGGTATCTGCACGATCGCCACCGCGAGGATCACGGTGAACTGGTTGGCCTGGGCGAACAGCATGCCGATGGACACCGCCAGCAGCAGGCTGGGGATGGACAGCATGACGTCCACCGCGCGCATGACCACCGAGTCCACCCAGCCGCCGAGCGCGCCGGCCAGCGTGCCCAGGACCAGGCCGCCGGCCAGGCCGATCATCGTGGCCAGCACGCCGACCAGCAGGGTCTGCTGGGAGCCGATGAGCAGGCGGGAGAGGAAGTCCCGGCCCTGCAGGTCGCCGCCCAGCGGGTGCCCCGGCTGGGACGGCGGGATCTCGTTGCGCGCCTTGATGACCTGGTCGGCCAGCATCCGGTCGGCCGGGTCGTGCGGGGCCAGCAGCGGGGACAGGATCGCGACCAGCACGAACAGCAGGATGATCCCCGCGCCGGTCAGGAAGACCGGGTTGCGGCGCAGCCGCCGCCACGCGCTGGCCGCCAGGCTGACCCCGGTGTCCACCTGCGTCTCCGCGGTGGAGGAAGCCAGATCGTCGATCTTGGTCTTGCTTGGCATGTCTCCTCCTCTCAGCGGGTCCGCACGCGCGGGTCGATCAGCGCGTAGGACAGGTCGACGAGCAGGTTGACGAACACGTAGACCATGGCGGCCACGATGATCAGCACCTGGAGCACCGGGTAGTCCCTGCGCTCGAAGCCCAGCGCCAGCGCCTCGCCGAGGCCGGGGAAGGCGAAGACCTTCTCGGTCAGCACCGCCCCCGCCAGCAGCGCGCCGGTCTGCAGGCCGATCGTGGTGACCACCGGCAGCAGCGCGTTGCGCAGCACGTGCCTGCGGCGCACCGTCTGCGCGGTCAGGCCCTTGGACTGGGCGGTGCGCACGTAGTCCTCGTCCAGCACGTCCAGCACCGCGGCCCTGGTGATCCGGAAGATCACCGCGAACGGGATGGTGGCCAGCGCGATCGAGGGCAGGATGAGGTGTTCGAGGGAGTTGAACACCGCGTCCCACTCGCCGGTGATCATCCCGTCGAGCACGTAGAAGCCGGTGATCCTGGTGGCGTCGATGTCGTCCTGCCGCCCGGCCGAGGGCAGCCAGCCCAGCTCCACCGCGAACAGGTGCTTGAGCACGAACGCGAGGAAGAAGACCGGCACGGCCACACCGATCAGCGAGCCGATCACGCCGACGTTGTCGAACCAGCGGCCGCGCTGACGGGCGGCCAGGTAACCCAGCGGGATGCCGGCCACGATCGCGAGGATGATCGCGAAGAAGCTCAGCTCCAGCGTGGCCGGGAAGCGTTCCAGGAAGAGGTCGAAGGCAGAGGTGCCCGGCTGCACGCCGAGCGAGATGC
Organism: Crossiella sp. SN42; assembly: GCF_023897065.1. Lineage (GTDB taxonomy): Bacteria > Actinomycetota > Actinomycetes > Mycobacteriales > Pseudonocardiaceae > Crossiella. The sequence continues at coordinate 13,476 of NZ_JAMHIV010000049.1, read as the reverse complement.
CGAAGTCACCCGAGAGGGCGCGACCGAGGAACTTGAAGTACTGCACGTAGATCGGCTGGTCCAGCCCCAACAGCGCGGAGAGCTCCCGCCGCGACTCCTCGGTGCCACGCTCCCCCAGGAGGGCCGAGACCGGCCCTCCTGGAAGTGCGCGTAGCCAGGCGAAGAGCAGCAGCGAGAGCACACCGACGACGAGGATGAGCTGGAGGAGCCGCCGCACGGTGTAGCGGAGCACCTGTCAGATCCTGTTTCGTGGTGGTGGGAGAAGCAGGTCAGCCCTTGGTAACCGGGCTGAACTCCTCGGCGGTCAGCGGGCTGGGCGTCAGGTTCTTGACGTCCTTCTTCAGCACGAACGCGGGCGGGGAGTGCGACAGCGGCACGGCCGGGAGGTACTCCTCCACGATCTGCCGGTTCAGCTCCTGGTAGAGCTTCTCCCGCTGGGCCTTGTCCGCGGTCACGTCCGCCGCGTCCAGCCGCTTGGCCAGGTCCTCGCCCCACGGGGAGCCCTTGGTCCAGAAGCGGTTCTCCGCGTTGCCGAAGAAGGTGCCGATCCAGTTCGCCGCCGCGCTCTGGTCACCGGTCCAGCCGAGCAGGAACAGGTCCGCCTTGGCCTGGTCGATCTCGCTGAGGTAACCACCGTTCCACGGCTTGGTCACCACGTTCAGCTTGATGCCGACGTTGCGCAGGTCAGCCGCGATCGCGCCGAAGATGTCCTGCGGGTTCGGCATGTACGGCCGGGTGACCTCGCTCGGCCACCAGAAGTTGACCTCGAGGTTGCTCGCCCCGGCCTCGGCCAGCAACTGCTTGGCCTTGGCCTGGTTGAACTCGATCGGCTTCACGTTCGGGTTGTAGCCCTGCACGATCTTGGGCATGAACTGGGTGGCGACCGTGGCGCTCTCCGGCAGCTGCGACTTGACCAGCTGCTCCCGGTTGATCGCCATCGCGATCGCCTGGCGCACCCGGAGGTCCTGCAGCTTGGAGTTGTTCTTCTGCGTGATGCCCAGGTACATCAGGTTGAACGCGTCCCGGGGCACGACCTGGAAGCCGTCGCTCTTCAGCTTCGCCCAGTCGGCAGGGGCCGGGTAGTCGTAGCCGTCGATGTCCCCGGTCTGCAGCGCCTGCTTGCGCGCGGTCTCGTCCGGGATGATCTTGAAGTTGAGCTTGTCCAGCTTGGCCTTGTCACCGTGGTAGCCGTCGAAGCGGCCCAGCTCGACCAGGTTGTTCGTCGTGTCGTAGTTGACGAACTTGAACGGGCCGGTGCCGGTCGGCTGCTTCAGCGCGTACTCGGGGAAGGCGAAGCTGTCGCCCTGCGCGACCACGTTGTCCGCGTTGTACTTCTGCATCGCGGTCGGGCTCTGCATGGAGAAGGACGGCAGCCCGAGCACGTCGGGGAACTTCGAGGACGGGCCGGTCAGCTCGACCACGACGTTCGAGGCGTCCTTGACGGTGCAGGACTTGAACAGCGAGGGCTTGGCGCCATCGGCGAAGCCGCCGAAGTTGTCCACCCAGTACTCGGAGACCGAGGCGCTCTGCCCGGCGCCCTTCTGGTTGTACCAGCGGTTGAAGTTGAAGCAGGCCGCCTCGGCGTTGAAGTCGCTGCCGTCGTGGAACTTCACGCCCTGCTTGAGGGTGAAGGTCCAGGACTTGCCGTCCGGGCTGGACTCCCACTTGGTGGCCAGCTCAGGGCCTGCCTCCGCGGTGCCCGGCTTGAAACCCACCAGACCCTCGAAGATCTGGCGGGAAATGCGGAACGTGGCACCGTCGGTGGCGTAGAACGGGTCAAAGTGCCTCGGCTTGCCCTCGGCGCCGAAAGTCAGTGTCCCGCCGGTCTTGCCCCCCTGGTTGCCCTGGTCTCGCTGCGACTGCACGCACGCAGTCAGGGACAGGGCGGTCATACTGGCGACGCCGACAATGGTCAGCTTGCGCAGCGTCGACCCCCGTGTCATGTCAATCTTGGGCATCTCGCGCACCTCATGGGTCCGATGTCACATGGTGTGGTCGCCGACACTAACCCGTCCATGTGGCCCTACCGACGATGCGAAGGTCACGATACGGCCACGTCAGGCGTCATCAGGTCGAGTGAATTCTTCGGAGTTTTACAAGGGTTTCACCCGATCTTGCGGTCACCTTCGGTGTTCCACCGCACATCCGCCCGCCCGCGCGTGTCGTCCACGGCGAACCACCCCTGTTCGAAGCGCTGCCAGTGGAGCAGCGCGTTGCGACAGCTGTCGCCATCCCTGGTCACCGCGCGTGCCAGCCTGCGGCCGGGATCGGCCAGTTCCACCCAGCAGAGCAGGGACAGCAGCGGTGAGACCGAGCGGCGGCCGGTGGACACGCCCTCCAGCACCAGGATCTCCGGCACCGGCAGCTCCGCCCAGGCTCCGGGGTGCGGCAGGCCATCGGTCCAGGCGGTGCGCCGGTAGCGGCCAGGTTCGCCCCGGCGCAGCGGGTCCAGCACGCCCGCGACCAGCCTCGGCCACCAGGACACCGGATCGTCCCAGGTGGCGAACTCGTCCGAGCGGACCAGCCCGGTGTCATGGCCCCGCGCGCGCAGCTCGGCGACCAGGGCGTCCGCCCGGGTGGACTTGCCGGAGCCGGACGGGCCGTCGATCGCGGCCAGCCGGACCCCGCCGAGCCTCGGCGGGGCGGCCAGCAGCAGCTCGACGGCCCGGTCCACTACATCGCGCGGCGGCCGGAGAGGGCGCGGCCCAGGGTCAGCTCGTCGGCGAACTCCAGGTCACCGCCCATCGGCAACCCGGAGGCGAGCCGGGTCACGGTGAGGCCGGGGAAGTCGCGCAGCATCCGCACCAGGTAGGTGGCGGTGGCCTCGCCCTCGGTGTTCGGGTCGGTCGCGATGATCACCTCGGCGACCTGCACCCCGCCGGAGTCGCCGCCGATCCGGCGCAGCAGCTCGCGGATGCGCAGCTGGTCCGGTCCGATGCCGGACAACGGGTCCAGCGCGCCGCCGAGCACGTGGTAGCGGCCCTTGAACTCGCGGGTGCGCTCCACCGCGAGCACGTCCTTGGGCTCCTCCACCACGCACACCAGGCTGGCGTCCCGGCGCGCGTCCTTGCAGATCCGGCAGGTGGTCTCCTCGGAGACGTTGCCGCAGACCTCGCAGAACTGCACGCCCTCCTTGACCTTCTGCAGCACCTCCTGCAACCGCGAGATGTCCGCGGGTTCGGCGGCGAGCAGGTGGAAGGCGATCCGCTGGGCGCTCTTCGGCCCGACCCCGGGCAGCCGCCCGAGCTCGTCGATCAGGTCCTGTACCGGTCCCTCGTACACAGCCGTCCTGTTCCGGCTACATGCCGCCGGGCAGGCCGAGGCCGCCCAGGTCGAGTCCGCCACCGAGGCCGCCGGCCAGCGGCCCCATCTTCTCCGCGGTCAGCTCGGCCACCGCGCGGTTGGCATCGCGCACCGCGGCCACCACCAGGTCGGCCAGCGTCTCGGTGTCCTCGGGGTCGACCACCTTCGGGTCGATGTCGAGGGACTTCAGCTCACCGGTGCCCGCGACGATCGCCGTCACCAGGCCGCCCCCGGCGGTGCCGGTCACCTCGGCCTCGGCGAGCTCCTGCTGGGCAGTCATGAGCTGCTCCTGCATGCGCTGCGCCTGCTCCATGATCTGCTGCATGTTCGGCTGGCCGGGTAGCACGGGGGCTCCTCTCGCTGCACGGGCCGTCGCCCGTGCCGTTCTGGCGTGGTGACCAGGGTAGCCGCGCGGCTTCTGGCACCGTTGGGGTGTGCACCGTGCCCCCCTGATGACCCCACTGGCCCTCGCGCTGGCGGTCACCGCCCTGGTCGCCTGCGGCAACGGCGAACCGGCCGCCTCCTCCAGCGCCACCCCGGCCACGAGCACGGAAGCCACCACCCCGCCACCGGAGACCCCGGCCGCCACCACCCCGCCGAGCAGCTCACCCCCGCCGCCCAGCACCTCCCCGTCGCCGTCGCCGCCACCACCGGCCAAGGGCAAGGTGGTGGTGATCGACCCCGGCCACAACGGCGGCAACAGCAAGAACCCGGCCGTGATCAACAAGCCGGTGCCCGCGGGCCGCGGCAAGGGCAAGCCCTGCAACACCACCGGCACCCAGACGAGCTCCGGTTACACCGAGCACGCCTTCACCTGGGACGTGGCCAACCGGATCAAGGCCATGCTCACCGCCAAGGGCGTGCGGGTCGAGCTGACCAGGCCCAACGACACCGGCGTCGGCCCGTGCGTGAACGAGCGGGCCGAGATCGGCAACCGGGCGAACGCGGACGCGGTGGTCTCCATCCACTCCGACGGCTCGACCACCGCCGGGCACCACGGCTTCCACATCATCTACTCCAGCCCGCCGCTGAACCCGGCCCAGGGCGCGCCGTCGACCAAGCTGGCCACCACGGTGCGGGACGCCATGCGGGACGGCGGCATCCCGCTGTCCAACTACGTCGGCCAGTCCGGCCTCAACGGCCGCGACGACATCGCGGGCCTGAACCTGTCCACCCGCCCGGCGATCATGATCGAGTGCGCGAACATGCGCGATGCCACCGAGGCCGCACTGGCCGCCAGCCCCGAGGGCAGGCAGAAGTACGCGTCCGCGATCGCGGAGGGGCTGCTGCGGTACCTGAGCTAACTCTTCTCGATCCGCCGGGCGCCGAGGTGCTGGGTGACCAGCGCGATGGTGCTTTCCTCGTGGTTGTTGCGGATCACCACGGACTCGTCCAGCGCGGTGGACTCGGCGATCATCGCCTCGGTGTCCTCCGGCTCGTCCGGCTCCGGCGGCAGCGGGATGTCCGGCTCCGGCGGCGGCGCGGGCGCCGGGGCGGGCGCGGGCTCGGCCACCGGCCGGTTGCCCTGGCTGGGCCTGGTCAGCTGCCGGGCGGGCGCGGGCTTGGACCCGCCGTTGCCGCCGCTGGGCGTCGGTGGCGGGGCGGCGTCGCCGTGCACGCAGGTGACCCGCCAGCGACCGCCCACCACGGTGCCCAGCGCCTCGGCGATGACCTCGGCGTTGCGGCTGTCGGACAGGCGGCGGGCCAGCGGTTCCGCGGTGTGGGTGAGCACCACGGTCTCACCGTCCACGGACTGCACGGTGGCGTTGGTCAGCATCGCCTCGGTGCTGCGGCTCTTGGCCCGCACGGCGGCCAGCAGCTCGGACCAGACCCGCCGGATCGCGGCCGCGTCCAGCCCACCGGCGGCCACGGTCGGCGCGGCGGCAGGCACTGATGGCGCGGCGGCGGGCGGCGCGGCGGGCGGGGGTGCGGCAGGAGGTGCGGTGGCGGCCGGCGCGGCGGGCCGCTCGACCTGCGGTGCCGGGGCGGGCGCGGCTGGTGGCTGCGCCGCGGGCCGTTCGGTCTGCGGAGCCGCGGCGGCCGGTGGCTGCGCCGAGGAGCGCTCGGCCTGCGAGCGGCGCTGGAAAGTCGGCTTATCCCCCGCCGGCGCCTGCGCGGCGGCCGGTGGCTGCGCGACGGGCGCCTGGGCGACCGCGGCCTGCATCCCGGCCTCCGCCACCGAAGCGGCCACCGGCGCGACCGTGGCCCGGCGCTCCAGCCGCTCCAGGCGTTGCAGCAGGGCGGACTCGGTGTCGGAGACCGAGGGCAGCAGCATCCGCGCGCACAGCAGTTCCAGCACCAGCCGGGGCGCGGTGGCCCCGCGCATCTCGGTCAGCCCGTTGTGCACGATCTCGGCGAACCGGGTCAGCGTGCCCGGCCCGAGCCGCTCGACCTGCGCCGACATCCGGGTCAGCTGTTCCTCCGGCACGTCGATCAGGCCGCGCTGGGCGGCCTCGGGCACCGCGGCCAGCAGCACCAGGTCGCGCAGCCGGTCCAGCAGGTCGGCGGCGAAGCGGCGCGGGTCGTGCCCGGCCTCGACCAGCCGGTCGATCACGCCGAACACCTCGGCCCCGTCACCGGTGGCCAGCGCGTCCACCGCGTCGTCGATCAGCGCGACGTCGGTGACCCCGAGCAGCGCGATCGCCCGGTCGTAGGTGACCCCGTCCGGCCCCGCCCCGGCCAGCAGCTGGTCCAGCACCGACTGAGTGTCCCGGGCCGAACCGCCACCGGCCCTGATGACCAGCGGGAACACCGCGGGCTCCACCGAGACGCCCTCGTCGACGCAGTTGCGCTCGATCAGCGCCCGCATCGCGCCCGGCGGGATCAGCCGGAACGGGTAGTGGTGCGTGCGGGAGCGGATGGTGCCGAGCACCTTCTCCGGCTCGGTGGTGGCGAAGATGAAGATCAGGTGTTCCGGCGGCTCCTCCACGATCTTCAGCAGGGCGTTGAAGCCCTGCGTGGTGACCATGTGCGCCTCATCGATGATGAACACCCGGTACCGCGACTCGGCGGGCGCGTAGAAGGCCCGGTCGCGCAGCTCACGGGTGTCGTCCACACCACCGTGGCTGGCCGCGTCCAGCTCCACCACGTCCACGCTGCCGGAGCCCTCCGGCGCGAGGTTGACGCAGGAGTTGCAGGTCCCGCACGGATCGGGCGTCGGGCCCTGCGCGCAGTTGAGCGAGCGGGCGAGGATCCGGGCGGAGGACGTCTTGCCACACCCGCGCGGCCCGGAGAACAGGTACGCGTGGTTGACCCGGCCGGCGGCCAGCGCGGTGCGCAGCGGCTCGGTGACATGCTCCTGCCCGACAACCTCGGCGAAGGTCGCCGGACGGTACTTGCGGTAAAGGGCGAGTGCCACGAGGCGAGACCTTACCGGCCGCCACCGACAGTCCGGTTTTGGGCAAAAAAGGGGACCTCACGCACCCGCCAGAGCCCGCTTATCCTTGCTGCCTTCCGGCCCTGGGGAGGTTCACAGGATGGACGCCGCATGAGGTCCACGTTCAGTGTAGCGGGTTCACCCGGGGTGTGCGCCAACGGTGTCCCGGATCCGCGCACCCAGCTTCCCCCGCCGCCGGGGACCGGCAATTGGAGTGCCCGAAGGAGCGAACCGGCGCAGACTGGCCCGGTGCTGCGTCCCGTGATCGAGCTCGACGACCTGAGCTTCCTGCCGCTGTCCGGGGACCTGACCCCGGCCGAGCTGGACCAGGTGCTGACCCGCATGGGCGGCTACCTCGACGACGAGACCGATCCGCTGACCGCGCTGCTGGACACCGACATGATCATCGTGCCCGGCGGCCTGCTGGTCACCGACCCGGCCACCGGCGTGGTGATCGAGCCGGGCTGCTGCAGCGGGGTCGAGGACTGGCCGGGCTGGGCCCAGGTGCTCGCGGGCACACGCCACTACTTCGGGCACTCGCCGGAGATCTGGGCCGAGCTGAGCGAGGACGTGGTCCAGGTGCACCGCGACAGCGACCCGGTCCCGGTCCGCATCGACCTGCCCGCGGCCGAACTGCCCGCGATGCTGCGGGCGGTGCAGCAGGACCTGACCGGGTTCCTGGGCCTGGTGCGGGGCTGGGCGCCGCCGGAGCGGGCCGGGGAGCTGGCGCGGCTGCTGGACTGGTCGCTGTGGATCACCGCGCCACTGGGGCTGCCCGACTGATCCGCTCCCGCACCTCGGCGGAGATCCGGTGCGCGTTCTCGATCGCTTCCTCGATCTTGGCCACCGCGTCCCCGAGCCGCTCGGCCACCTCGGGCGAGTTGATCGAGGCCCGGTTCACCTCCACGTGCACCGAGGCCGAGGCCAGCGCCGCTCCCGAGGAGGAGGCGGAGACCGCGAGGTCGGAGAGCACCGCGGTGTTGGACCGCCCGATGATCCGCTCGACCAGCTCCAGCACCCTGGAGGCCACCTCGGCGGTGCGCACCGGCACCGCGGCCGCCATCACCAGCGCGCCCTGGATCGCCGCGCTGCGCGCCATCCGCTCGTGCTCGCCATTCGCAGGCAGCTTGTAGGCCTCGGTCACCGAGGTGAAGGCCCGCGCGTCCGCGTCGGCCAGCTCGACCGCCTGCCGCCGCAGCTCGCTCGCCTCCTGGCACACCCGCCGGACCAGCGACTCGTGTTCGGCGTAACTGGGCCGTCCGATGGTGAAGTTGCAGACCTTCTCCACCAGCGCCGCCGCCATCGCCGCGTGCATCGCGGCCGCCGCGCCCCCACCAGGGGCGGGCCCGGCCGAGGCCAGCCGGGACAACCAGTCCTCAACGTGTTCGGTGCGCAACCGGGACACTCCTCCTGCCTGAACCCCAGTCATCCGGACGGGTGCAGTCGATCACCCCATCGGGCGCTACGGCAATGGGGTGTTCTCCCCATGTCCCGGATCGGCACTCCTCGGCAACGGCAGCGGCCCCGGACGTCGATGGCGTCCGGGGCCGCTGGCCTGAGCGGAGGATGGGGGATTTGAACCCCCGAGGGTTTTATCCCAACACGATTTCCAATCGTGCGCACTAGGCCACTATGCGAATCCTCCGCTGGGGAGCTTACTCCAGCCGGGATTCACCCGACAAAACGGGTGGTCAGCGGGCCGCGAGGGTCATCGCCGGGACGATGATCCGCTGCGGCAGGGCCGGCGAGTTGACGCTGCTCTTGGCGTCCTTGGCGGTCACCGCGTACGTCGTGCGCCGCAGACCGTCCAGGGTGCCGCCCATGCCCGCGGTGTAGCCGTACCGCGCACCGGTCTTGCCCCACACGACGCCGACGCCGGGCACCTTCAGCCGCTGCAACCCGCCGCCGTAACTCGCCGCGCGGCCGCTGACGTCGGACACCGCGGGCACCGCGAACAGCTCGGCCTGCTGCGCAGGCGGCAGCAGCCTGCCACCCAGCAGCGCGGCCACGAAGGTGTCCAGGTCGGCCAGGGTGGAGATCATCTCACCGGTGGCCCAGTCGCCGGAGGGGTTCCACTCGGTGACGTCCACCGGCTTCCGCTGCCCGGCCACGGTGATCAGCTGATAGCCGCGGGCGTGCGGGCCGCGGATGAACACCTCCTCGCCGGGCACCGTGGTGTGCCGCAGGCCGAGCGGGCGGAGCACCCGGTCCTCGACCTCCTTGCCGTACGGGCGGCCGGTGACCCGCTCCAGCACCAGTCCCAGCACCTTGTAGTTGATGTTGGTGTACGACTGCTTCTCGCCCGGCTCGAACTCCTTGGCGTGCTGGAAGGCCGCGCGCAGGTACTCCTGCGGCGTGTGCCGGTCGAAGCGGTGCGCCACCTGGTACTCCGGCGACTCGTCGGCCAGCCGGGGGCTGGGCAGGCCGCTGGTGTAGTTGAGCAGCTGACGGATGGTCACCGGCGGGTAGTCCGCGGGCAGCGTGCCGGGCAGGTGCCGCTGCACGGTGTCGTCCAGGCTCAGCCTGCCCTCCCCGGCCAGTCGCAGCGCGACGACCGCCACGAACACCTTGGTGATGCTGCCGATCCGGAACCGCCCGTGCGGCGGCGCCGCCCGCCCGGTGCGCAGGTCGGCCACGCCGGAGCCGCCGGTCCAGCACCCGGCCGGTCCGGTGGCGCGCACGATGGCGCTGGTCGCCTCCGCGTCCGGCAGGCCCGCGATGGCCTGCTCCAGCGGGGCGGTGTTGAGCGGGACACTCGCGTGGCAGCCGGTGCGGCCTTCGGCGGCGACGGCCGGGGCGGCCGCCGCGCCGAGCAGGGTCAGCGACAGCGCGGCGGCGAGTGCGGCGCGGGTGGGCTTCATGCGGAAAGCCTGTCGCGACAAGGGCTTCCGGGCATCAGGGAGGACCCCGAGGGGAGAACCCTAGACTCGGCGGATGGAGATCTCCGAGCTGCAGGCGATGGTGGCCAGGTTCGTCGCCGAGCGGGACTGGGATCGGTTCCACACGCCGAAGAACCTGGCCATGGCCCTGGTCGGCGAGGTGGGCGAGCTGGCGGAGATCTTCCAGTGGCTCACCGACGCCGAGGCCCAGCAGGTGATGGGGGACCCGGACCGGGCCGTGCAGGTGCGGCACGAGCTGGCCGACGTGCTGTCCTACCTGCTGCGGCTGGCCGACGTGCTCGACGTGGACCTGGTCGAGGCGGTGCGGGAGAAGGGCGCGGTGAACGCGGCCCGGTACCCGGTGGAGCTGGTGAAGGGCCGGGCGGAGCTGACCAAGTACACCCGGCTGCCCGGGGTCAGTCCGGAGCCCGGAGCGCCAGGCTGACCGAGAGCACCACCAGCACGGTGCCGGCCAGCGCGCCGCCCACGATCCACCAGCCGGGCAGGCCGGTGGCGACCGCGCACAGCAGCAGCCCGAAGCCGAACCCGCCGAGCAGTCCGGCGCCGAAGACGGTGCGCTCACCGAGGCAGCGCCGGACCGCGGGCAGGTAGCGGATCAGCAGCACCAGCAACCAGACCAGGCCCGCGGCGCACACCGCGAGCCCGGCCAGGTCGATCATGGTCGGCACCGGGCGGTGCGGGCCGAACTCGATCAGCGCGCCCTCGACCACCATCGGCCCGTCCGCCGGGGCGGCGATCACCAGCACCCCGAGCAGGACCAGCAGTCCGGCCACGCCCAGCTGAGCCCGTACCCGCATCCGCACTCCCGGATCAGCCCTTGGGTTCCAGACAGTCGATCAGGTCCTCCAGCGCGTCCACCAGCGGCAGGCCGGTGCGCGGGCGGAACCGGACCAGCTGCGGGTCGTGGTCGCTGGCCTGCTCGTGGAACTCGGCGTTGATGTGCACCACGTCGTAGTCCACCCGCCGGTCCAGCTTCCGGTTGACCAGGATGTGGTCCAGCGTCTGCGAGTTGCCGTCGAAGACGTAGCTGTAGCGCTCGCCGGGCTTGAGGTCGTTCATCGGCGCGTGCAGCACCGGACCGTCCAGCAGGGTCTTCAGCGCCGGGGAGAACAGGTAGTCGTTGAGGTCGCCTGCCACCACCAGGTTGGCGTCCTTCTCCACCGCCCGCAGCGAGTCGGCGAACCCGCGCAACAGCTTCGCCTGCTTGAGCCGCTGCACCTCGGAGCTGCGCTGCGGCTCCTGGAACCGGCCGTGCAGCGGCTGGTCCCCGCCCTTGGACGCGAAGTGGTTGGCCACCACGAACACGGTGCGGCTCAACGGCCCACGGGCCGGGAACCGGAACTCACCGGCCAGCGGCTTGCGACTGTTCCGCCACGCCTCGTCCGCGGGCGCGATCCGCCCTGGCGAGACCGAAAGCGCCGCCCTGCCGTGCTGCTTGACCACCCGCACCGGCGTGTCCGCATCCCCGCCCGGACGGTCCACAAAGGACACCCGAGCCGAATTGAACAGGAAGCCCACCCGAATGTTGCCGCCGGGCTGCCCGCCGTCCTGGTCGTCGTTGGGGTTGATCTGCCGCCAGTCGTACTTCGGCCCACCGGCGGCCACGATCGCCTCGGTGAACTTCGTCAGCGTGGCGTCCGCGCCGACCACCGCGTCGTTGGCAGGCCCGTTGTCGTCCTGGATCTCTTCCAGCACCACGACATCCGGGTTCGCCAGGTGCCGGACCACACCGTTGGCCAGCGCGGCGAACTTCTCCGGCTTGTCCACCGGCGAGAGGTTCTCCACGTTGTAGGTGGCCACCGCCAGCTCGTGCTCCCGCTGCTTGCGAGTGACCTCGCGCACCAGCCCACCGGAGACGTGCTCGCCAAGAACGCTGGCCTGCAACACGTAACCGCCGAACCGGCTGTAGTCCAACGGCCCCTCGGTGACGCCCTTGAGCCGGTCCCCGACATCGGCCTTGGGGAAGGGCCGCTGCGCGAACGGCAACAACGACTCCACCTTCAGCCGCCCGGTGTTCGCGTCGGCGTACGACGGATACACGGTCCCGCCGCGCACGGTGGTGTTCTGCGCCGGCTTGCTGGTCACCCACAACGCGTTGAACCCGTCGGTGGCGCCGACCACCCGAGCGTCACTCACCCGCAGCCGCATGCCCTCCCGCGACTCCAGGAAGTCCAGCGCGTACTTCCCCGGCTCCAGCGCCAACGCCTCGATGCTGCCACCAGGCGTGGCGGTCAGCGCCGCAGGCACGGTCTCCGCCCCAAGCACCTCCGCCTCGGGCAACGGCTTCCCGCTCCCCCGCACCACCCAGGTCGCCTTAGTCAGCTGGGTGACCGACTGGTTCGGCGTGGTCCGCGGATCCTCACCGTTGGCCACCGGGTAGAACTCGGTCACGGTCCCGGTGACCAGCACATCGTCCCCGGCCGCCACCGCAGGCGTCGTGCCCCCGGTGTGCACGAACAACCCCTCACTCGTGCGCGGATCGCCATCCGGCACCACATCCTGCACCCAGAACCCCCGCGCAGGCCCGAACGCCCGCACCGCGGTGACCACCCCCGGCAGCACAACCACCTTGTCCCGCAACGGCGAAACCCGGGTAGTCCCCTGCACCTGGTGAATCCGCGCCGCCACCGGCTGCGGCCCAGGCTCCCCGCTCCCCGGCCCCTCCCCCTTGCTGTTCACCGGGGTGGGCTCCCCGACCACGAAGTCAGCGGCGTTGTCATCGGTGTCGGTCAACGCCCCCCGCGCCGCCGAGGTGGCGTTCGAGGTAGCCCCAACCGGGTTACCTTCCCGCACCACCGCATTGCCGTAGCCCACAAGATCCCGGATCCGCCCATCCGCCGCGCAGTCAAGCGCGGTCAGACAGGTCAGCACCTCAGTCCCCTTGACCAGCGCGACGGTCCCCCCAGAACCCCCCATGGCCAGGGTGCCCACCGCATCCGGCGCGGGCAACGCGACGCTGCCCCCACTCCCCTTCGCCTGCCCAACCAGGTACCGCTTCCCCGCGGCAACAGCACCAGCCAACGGCGTGGCCTGCCACCGCGACCCGGAGGAGGGCGAAGCGGTCAGGTACTGCATGCTCCACCCGGTCAGGTCGACGGCCACGGCACTCGGATTGGCCAACTCAACGAAGTCATGGGTCAGGCTCGCCCCGGAGTTCCCACCCCCGCCGTAGACCTCGGAGATCAGCACATCGGGGGACGGCACCGCAACGGCACCCACAGGCAGGGCAGCGGCCACACACGAGGCGGCCAACAGCGGAAACAACATTCGGCGGCGGTAGCTCATCCGAAACTCAGGTCCTCCCGGTCGGGGTCGGGAGGAGGAATCTTTCCCTGATCGAGTGAACTTTGGTAGGCGTTCCCCTAACGATTGCCGCAGGTCATCCCAACCTCAGGGCCGCTCCGCGAACCACCGCAGCTCCGCAGGCGCAGGCCCGTCGATCACCTGACCATCCCGAACGGTCCACGAGAACGACTGCTGCCACTCGTCACTCAGCAGAAAGAACCCCGCAGGCATGTCCAGGTCCTCATCCACCGGCTCCATCCGAGCCAACTCAGCCACCAGCCAACGAAGAGGCTTGACCGCCCACTCCCGAACATCAGCCGCGTAGCAGACCGGAAGCGACCAGGCGAACCCCGAAGGAAACACAAACCCAGCCGCGTACCGCTCCTGACCATGACTGGCCACGATCCGCTTGAACACATCCCACTGCTCGTGCCGAACCTCAATCCACCCACGAACAGACACATACATCCCCACCAGCCAAACCCTACGGCGACCACACCCCCAAACCCGAAGACAAATCCAAGATCAAGGGGAAGCGGAGCGGGCGGGGCAGAGGCCGGGAGGCCGGGAGGCCGGGAGGCCGGGAGGCCGGGAGGCCGGGAGGCCGGGAGG
>NZ_JAMHIV010000048.1 GCF_023897065.1 Crossiella sp. SN42 | reverse complement strand
AAAATCCCGCGCGCGGAGCGCGCCAATGTCACAGCAAACGGCTCGCGAGCACCTCACGGCGCGGCTCCCGTCACCGAAGCCCTACTTGCACCCGTCTTCATCGTCCAACGGGCTGTTCGGGTCGAAATAATGCTTCCGATCATGCTTGGCCGTCGGCCCACCCGGCTTCTGCTTCTCCCGATAAGTCGGAGCCAGCAGCTCCTTCTCCGACTCCGCGCAGCTCATCAGGTAGTCGTAGCCGTCGAACTTCTCACCCCACCACAGCCCGTGCTGGCTCTTGCGGATCTGCGGGTTGTCCTCCAGCGTCCACTCGCCCGCGCGCCGCTGGATGGCGATGATCTCGTGCGGGTCGCTGATCTTCTCCGGCTGTTCGGGCTCGAAGGCGAAGGCGAAGACGTAGTTGGTGCCTGCCGTCAGCTTGCCCTTGCCGTCCACGAACAGCTTCATCTCGCCCTTGACCTTGGGCTCGGCCTTGAGCAGCTTGTACCCGGGCGCGATCCGCGTGTACAGGTAGGAGCCGCCGTCGACGGGCAGCTTCTCCTTCTCCCGGTGCTCGTCGTACTGCTCCTGCGCCTCGGGCGCGAGCAGCTTGAACACGTGCTCGGTCTGCCCCTCCACGATCACCCTGCGGTCCAGCCTGCCGGTGATCAGCACCTGGCGCACCCGCTCGCCGAAGGCCTTCACCTGGGCCGCGCTGTACTTCCCGAGCGGGCCGGTCTCCGGCACGGTGATCCCGGCCGCGCCGTCGGGCCACGGCCCGGCCTCGGTGCCCAGGAACGGGGTGGTCAGGTTGACCCTGGGGGTGCTGGTGGCGGAGGAGCCGCTGGCGTCGGGGGTCAGGCCGGTCAGCAGGCCCGCCCGCTGCAGCACGACTCCGGTCGCGCCCAGGGCGATGACCAGGCCGAATCCCAGGAAACGGCCGCCGTTGCGACGCCAGAAGGCACGGCGCTTTGTCGCGCGAACCTGAGGGTCCTCGCCCATGTCACCCCCCGATCGAGTGAAAACGTGCCGAGGTTAGCAGCGCCCGGCTGTCACCAGCGAGCCTTGCCGCTGGTGGGGCTCGGTGCGACCAGCGGGAATCCCGTTTCCGCAGCCCCCGTAGAATCTACGACTGTGACCGAGACCCTTCCGCAGCAGGCCCGCACCGATCTCCCCGCCCAGTTCTCCCCGGCGGAGGTAGAGGGCGAGCTGTACCAGCGCTGGGTCGAGCGCGGCTACTTCACCCCCGACGCGGGCAGTGACAAGCCCCCGTTCACCATCGTCATCCCGCCGCCCAACGTCACCGGCAGCCTGCACATCGGGCACGCCTTCGAGCACACGCTGATCGACCTGATCATCCGGCGCAAGCGGATGCAGGGCTTCGAGACGCTGTGGCTGCCGGGCATGGACCACGCCTCCATCGCGGTGCACGCGCTGGTGGAGAAGCAGCTCGCGGCCGAGGGCACCAGCCGTCGTGAGCTGGGCCGGGAGGCCTTCATCGAGCGCACCTGGGCGTGGAAGGCCGAGTACGGCGGCAAGATCCTGGCCCAGATGCGCCGCCTCGGCGACAGCGTGGACTGGACCAGGGACCGCTTCACCATGGACGAGAAGTCCAACCGCGCGGTGCTGACCATCTTCAAGAAGCTCTACGACGAGGGCCTGATCTACCGGGCCGAGCGGCTGGTCAACTGGTCGCCCGTGCTGCGCTCGGTGCTCTCCGATGCCGAGGTCGACCACGAGGAGGTCGAGGGCGAGCTGGTCTCCATGCGCTACGGCGACGGGGACGCCTCGATCGTGGTCGCCACCACCCGGGTGGAGACCATGCTGGGCGACACCGCGGTCGCGGTGCACCCGGCCGACGAGCGGTACCAGCACCTCATCGGCACGCTGATCGAGCTGCCGCTGACCGGGCGCAAGATCCCGGTCATCGCCGATGAGCACGTCGACCCGGAGTTCGGCACCGGCGCGGTCAAGGTGACCCCGGCGCACGACCCGAACGACTTCGAGATCGGCAAGCGGCACCAGCTGCCGATGCCGACGATCATGGACGAGCAGGGCCGGATCGCGGACAGCGGCACCGAGTTCGACGGCATGGACCGGTTCGAGGCGCGGGTGGCCATCCGCGAGGCGCTGCGCGCGCAGGGCCGGATCGTCGCGGAGAAGCGGCCGTACCTGCACAGCGTCGGGCACAGCTCGCGGTCCAAGGAGCCGATCGAGCCGCGCCTGTCGCTCCAGTGGTTCGTCAAGGTCGGCCCGCTGGCCAAGGCTGCCGGCGACGCGGTCCGCGAGGGCAAGGTCGCGATCCACCCGCCGGAGATGGCCAAGCGCTACTTCGACTGGGTCGACAACTTGCACGACTGGTGCATCTCCCGGCAGCTGTGGTGGGGCCACCGGATCCCGGTCTGGTACGGCCCTGACGGCGAGCAGGTCTGCCTCGGCCCTGACGAGCAGCCGCCTGCCGGCGAGGGCTGGCGCCAGGACGAGGACGTGCTGGACACCTGGTTCTCCTCGGGGCTGTGGCCGTTCTCCACGCTGGGCTGGCCGGAGCAGACCGACGACCTGGCCAAGTTCTATCCGACCAGCGTGCTGGTCACCGGCTACGACATCCTGTTCTTCTGGGTCCTCCGGATGATGATGTTCGGCCTGTACGCGATGGACGGTGTGCCGCCGTTCCACACCATCGCGCTGCACGGCATGGTCCGGGACCAGCACGGCAAGAAGATGTCCAAGACCATCGGCAACGTGGTCGACCCGCTGGACTGGATGGACCGCTTCGGCACCGACGCGCTGCGCTTCACCATGGCCCGCGGCGCCAACCCCGGCACCGACGTGCCGATCAGCGAGGAGTGGGTGGCCGGCTCCCGCAACTTCGGCACGAAGCTGTGGAACGCCACCAGGTTCGCCATGATGAACGGCGCCACGGTCGCCGAGCCGGTGCCCGCGCGGGAGTCGCTCACCGACGCCGACCGGTGGATCCTGGACCGGCTGGACTCGCTGGTGTCCGAAGTGGACGGCCTGCTGGACGACTACCAGTTCGCCAAGTCCACCGAGGCGCTCTACCACTTCGTCTGGGACGAGTTCTGCGACTGGTACCTGGAGCTGGCCAAGGTCCAGCTGGGCGACGACCGGGCGGCGGCCACCCGCGCGGTGCTCGGCCACGTCCTCGACGTCGTGCTGCGCCTGCTGCACCCGGTCTCCCCGTACCTGACCGAGACGCTGTGGACCGCGCTCACCGGCGAGGAGTCGCTGGTCGTCGCGGCCTGGCCGACGGTCTCCGGCGCGACGGCCGACCCGGTTGCGGCGGAACGGATCGCGGCCGTGCAGCAGCTGGTCACCGAGATCCGCCGGTTCCGCTCGGACCAGGGCATCAAGCCCGGTCAGCGGGTGGCCACCCGGCTCGCCGGGATGGACGCCGCCGGGCTGACCGCGCTGACCGCCTCGGTCCGCGCGCTGGTGAAGCTGGACGAGCCGGGCGAGGGCTTCACCGCCTCGGCCGACTTCGAGCTGAACCTGCCCACCGGCACGGTCACCATCGAGCTGGACACCTCCGGCACCATCGATGTCGCGGCCGAGCGCAAGCGGCTGGCCAAGGACCTCGCGGTGAACGAGAAGGAGCTCGCGGGCTGCGTGGCCAAGCTGAACAACCCGGCGTTCACCGACAAGGCGCCCGCCGCGGTGGTGGAGAAGATCACCGAGCGCAAGGCGGCGGCCGAGGCCGAGATCGAACGGATCACCGCGCGGTTGGCTTCTCTGCCCCCAGCCTGATTAGCTGGCCACCCGAGCCTGTTGGACGGTGAGGGGGCGAGCGCATGACCGAAGCACACGCCAGGGTGGAACGCGCCCTGGACCAGGTGTTCTCCTCGGTGGCGCCGCCCCGCCCGTTCGAGGTCGGCGCGTTCTGCCGGGACCTGGGCGCGGCGCGCGGCCATCCGATCGAGCTGATGCCGCTGAGCCAGGTGCTGGGCGGGCGGGTCGCGCCCTTCGACGGGCTGCTGGTCTCGGCCTTCGACGCCGACTACGTCTTCTACGACGACACCACCTCGGCGCTGCACCAGCAGAACACGATCCTGCACGAGATCGGCCACCTGGTGCTGGAGCACCGCAGCATCGGCGACAGCGGCCAGCCCCGGCTGCCGATGCTGCGGCTGCTGTTCCCGCACTTCAACGAGGCCCGGCGGGAGGAACTGCTGGGCAAGGCGCTGTGCCGGGCCGGGTTCCAGGACATCCAGGAGCGGGAGGCGGAGAGCTTCGCCACCCAGTTCTCCGCCCGGCTGCTCGACGCCGAGGGCGGGCGGGTGCTGGGCCGCAAGGCCAAGCGGCTGCCACCGCACGAGGCGCAGGTGATCGACCGGCTGGCGCAGGGCCTGGGGCCAGGCCAGCAGTGAGCGCGACCGGGCTACTCGTGCTGGCCGTGGTGCTGGCCACCATGGCCACCGTGCTGACCAGGCTGCGCCAGCTGATCGGCCGCGCGGGCAACCCCGCGGTGCGCGCGCTGCTGCTGGGCTGCCTGGCGCTGGCCCTCGCGCTGTCGGTGCAGCTGCCGGTGGTCTACCCGGTGATCAACCAGGTGGGCTTCAACCTGGCCTGGCCGGTGCAGCACGTGCTGGTGCTGGGCACCGCGTACCTGATCCAGGTGTTCTTCCTGTACTCCATCGAGGAGCCCGCCGAGGCCGCTCGCCGGGCCGCGCGGCAGGCGCTGGTGCTGCTCGTGGTCACCTCGGTGATGCTGCTGCTCTTCGCCGAGGCCCCGCACGCCCGCGACTTCCTGCACGGCCCGGCCGGTCGCAACGAGGCCGGTGGGCCCGGCGATCCGGTGGCCGCGCTGGCCTTCGCCACCTTCAGCCTGTACCTGGGCTGGGCGGCGCTGAACCTGATGCGGCTGGCCTGGCAGTGGTCCACCAAGGCCAGGGACCTGTGGTGGCTGTTCATCGGGCTGCGGTTGCAGGTCCTGGCGCACGTGTTCACGCTGGCCTTCTGCGCGCACAAGCTGGCCTTCCAGCTCATGGTGCTGCTCCGCGTCACCCCGGCCTGGACCGCGGACTCGGTGGAGGGCTGGCTGATGCCCGCGGCCTGCGCGCTGGCCACCCTGGGCGTGACCGCGTGCGCGCTGGGCGAGACGGTGGCCAGGTGGCTGCGCACGCACTGCGCGCCGCTGGTCCGGCTGATCAGCGCGACCGCGGCCTGGTGGCGGTTCCTGCGCGCGCACCACGCGCTCTACCCGCTGTGGGCGCGCTTCGCCGCGGTGCTGCCGGAGATCACCCTGGACCCGCCGCGGTCCCGCTGGGCCGACCTGCGCGACCTGCGGCACGGCCGGCGCAGGCTCTACCGCAGGCTGATCGAGCTGGAGGACGGCGGCAAACAGCTCCGCTCGGCCATCCCGCCCGAGGCCCTGGCCCGCGCCGGGGAGCTGGGCCGGGCGCGGGGCTTGCCCGAGGAAGCCCTGCCCGCCCTGACCGCGGCCGCCGGGTACGCGGTCGCGCTGCGCCGCCGCGAACTGGGCCTGCCGGACGTGACGGACAATCCCCTCGGCAGCGCCGCGGGCGCGGAGGACCTGGCCGACCTGGTGGACCGGTGGCGCGCGATCACCCGCGCGTTCAGCCGGGACCCCGTGGTCCGGCAGGTGCTCGCCGAGACCACCAGCGCACGGGAGAAAGCCGGACGATGAAGCGACGACTCGTGCACCTGGCGCGCATCCAGGAGCTGGACCCCGAACGCGACTACGCCGAGATCTACCGGCTGACCGCGCTGTACGAGTTCAGCTTCGACGTCAGCATCGCCCTGCAGCTGGCCTTCTACCGCACCTACGCGGTGCCCTCGATCTCCGGCCTGCTCGCGCACACCGGCCACATCGAGCACGACCCGGTCAAACGCGCCGAGGACACCGGCCTGCTGATCTTCGAGATGGTCGAGCACGGCTTCGACCACCCCCGCGCCCGCACCGCACTGCGGGTCACCAACGGCGCGCACCGCCCGTGGACCATCAGCAACGACGACTACCTGTACGTGCTGGGCACCTTCATGTTCGTGCCGTTCCGCTGGCTGGACCGCTACGGCTGGCGCCGCCCGGTGGAGGCCGAACGCATCGCCGCCTACCACTTCTACCGCGAGCTGGGCGCCCGCATGGGCATCAGGGACATCCCGGACAGCTGGGCGAAGTACGAGCACTGGTTCGACACCTACGAACGCGAGCACTTCGCGCACACCCCGGCCAACACCCGCCTGCTGCGCGCCTCCCAGCAACTCATCGCCGACCGCTTCCCACCCCGCGCCCGCCCCCTGGGCCGCCTGCTCGGCCTGGCCCTGCTCGACGTCATCGACGACGAACCCCTGCGCCGGGCCCTGGGCGTGCCGAGGACGCCGTGGGCGCTGCGCACCGCGGTGAAGCTGGGCTTCCGGCTGCGCGCGGTGGTGCAGCGGTTCCTGAAGCCGCGCAGCACCAGCTCGTTCACGCCGGGCGGACAGATGAAGGCCTATCCCGACGGATATCAGCTCTCGGATCTGGGCCCGGCCACGCCGCGCGCGCCGGGGGCGTCGGACTAGCTCAGCGGGAAGCGGAGCAGGAAGCTGGTGCGGCCCGGTTCGCTGGTCAGCTCGACCGTGCCGCCGTGCGCGGTCACCAGGGACCGGACCACGGCCAGGCCGAGGCCGCTGCCGCCCTTGTCGCGGGAGCGGGAGTCGTCCACCCGGTAGAAGCGGTCGAAGACGCGTTCCTGGTCGGCGGCCGCGATGCCGGGGCCGTTGTCGGTGATCCGGACCAGGGCGTGCCCGTCGGCGACCCAGACCGCGAGCTCGACCTCGGTGCCGGGTGGGGTGTGCGTGGCGGCGTTGGTCAGCAGGTTGTCCAGGACCTGGCGCAGGCGCATCGGGTCGGCGCGCAGGGCCAGGTGGTCCTGGGCCAGCACCACGGTCAGCGGGTGGGAGGGGCGGGCGGCGCGGAAGGCGTCGGCGGCGGCGTTGGCCAGGGCGACCAGGTCGATGTCCTCCGGGCGCAGGGGCTCCTCGACCTCGGCGGCGTCCAGGCGGGCCAGCAGCAGCAGGTCGTCCAGCAGGAGGGTCATCCTGCCCGCCTCCTCGCGGATGCGGGCCAGGTGCCGGTCGCGCTCGGCGGGCTCGTTGGCCGCGGCGTACTTGAACAGGTCGGCGTAGCCGCGGATGGAGGTCAGCGGGGTGCGCAGCTCGTGCGAGGCGTCCGCGACGAACCGGCGCAGCCGCTGCTCGGCGGCGGTGCGGGCGGCCAGCGAGGAGTCGATGTGCTCCAGCATCAGGTTGAACGCGCTGCGCAGCTCCTCCACCTCCACCCCGCCGCCGCCGTCGCCGGTGGCGCGCACCGGGAGCTGGGCGGAGTCGGTGAGGTCGTGCGAGCGGATGTCATGCGCGGTGCCCGCCATCTGCGCCAGCGGGCGCAGGCCCCGGCGCAGCACCAGGCGGCCGGTGACCACCAGCACCAGCAGCGCCACCAGGAACATGGCGACGCACACGGTGATGAACCAGTTGACCGTGTTGTCCAGGTCGTCCCTCGGCGCCGCGCTGACCAGCACCTGGGTGTTGGTGATGGTGCAGGCGCGCACCCGGTAGGAGCCCTGTTTCCCGTGCAGGTTCAGGGTTTTGTAGACGTCCTCGTCCTGGCCGTGCACCTCCTGGGCGACCTTGGCCAGCTTGTCGATGTCCTGCTGGCTGGTGCCGTTGGTGGCCGAGACCGGCTGCGGCTTGCCGTCGCGCATGTCGAAGAGCACCGACTGCCAGGACCACGGCGGCTGCGGCGCGCCCTTGTCCCGCCAGGCCGCGGTCTGCTCGACCTGGCTCTTCTTCATCTGCTCGTCCAGCTTGCCTGCCAGGTACTCCTCCATGCTGGTCACCATCACGGTGCCCACCACGGCGAAGACCACCAGCGACAGCGCGCCCAGCGCCAGGGACAGCCTGGTGCCCAGCCGGGTGCGCCGCCAGGCCGTCCGCCAGCGGCCCCACAGGCTCACTGGACGGCCTGGCGCAGGGCGTAGCCGACCCCGCGCATGGTGTGGATCAGCGGCTCGTGGCCGTTGTCGACCTTGCGGCGCAGGTGTGAGATGACCAGCTCGACGACGTTGGAGCGGCCGCCGAAGTCGTACTCCCAGACGTGGTCCAGGATCTGCGCCTTGGTCAGCACCGCGGGGGAGCGGCGCATCAGGTAGCGCAGCAGCTCGTACTCGGTGGGGGTCAGGGTGGCCAGCTTCCCGGCCCTGCGGACCTCCCTGGTGTCCTCGTCCAGGGTCAGGTCGGCGACCTGGAGCACCGAGCGCGCCTGTGGCGTCCAGGCCTGGGCGGTGCTGCGCCGGAGCACCGCGCGCAGCCTGGCCATCAGCTCCTCCACCGAGAAGGGTTTGACCAGGTAGTCGTCGCCGCCGCGGGTGAGGCCGACGATCCGGTCCGCGGTGCCGTCCTTGGCGGTGAGGAAGACCACCGGGACCAGTGAACCGCTTTCCCGCAGCCGGTCCAGCACGGTGAACCCGTCCAGGTCGGGCAGCATCAGGTCGAGCACCACGATGTCCGGGCTGAACGCGGCCGCCTGCCGCAGCGCCTCCGCGCCGGTGCCCGCCGTCGCCGCCCGCCAGCCCTCGTAGCGGGCCACCGTGGCCACGAGGTCGGCGATGTGCGGCTCGTCGTCCACCACCAGCAGACGGACCTGGTTGTCGTTGCTCACCCGCCCATGGTGCGTCAGTCCGGGCCCCGCGGCGAGGCCGTGACCGGCCCGCACGGTCACGAGACAGCAAGTCGACAGCTTCGGGACAGCGTGGACACAGCTTCGCCGACCAGGCTCGCAACCGAAGCCGACCCCCAGCCGAGCCGAAGCAGGAGCAGACCCGTGACAACGCTTGAAGCCCCCGCGCCCGCCCCGCAGGCGCCGACCGTGCGGCCCAGGGTGCTCGCCCGCACCGGTCTGTACCTGCTGCTGGCGGCGAACGCGGCCGTGGTCGCGGTGTTGTTCGCCAACGCCGGTTTCGACGACAACGCGCTGGTCCTCATCGGCCGCCTCACCGGCCTCTACGCCGCGCTGATCATGGCCTTCCAGCTGCTGCTGGTGGCCAGGCTGCCCTGGCTGGACCGGCGGATCGGCATGGACCGGCTGACCTCCTGGCACCGGTGGACCGGCTTCGGTCTGTTGTGGACACTGCTGGCGCACGCGGTGTTCATCACCTATGGCTACGCGCAGGCGGAGAACCTGCCGGTGGTCACCCAGTTCGCCGAGCTGGCGACCACTGTGGACGGTGTGCTGCGGGCGATCGTGGCGCTGCTGCTGATCATCATGGTCGGCGCGGTGTCCGTGCGCGCGGCCCGGCGCAGGCTGGCCTACGAGACCTGGCACTTCATCCACCTCTACACCTACCTCGCGGTGGTGCTGGCCTTCGGCCACCAGATCTCGGCCGGGCGCACCTTCGCCGGTTCGGCCTTCGCCCGCGGCTACTGGTGGACGCTGTGGGGTGTCGCGCTCGGCGCGGTGGTGCTGGGCAGGCTGCTGCTGCCGCTGTGGCGCAACCTGCGGCACCAGTTCCGGGTGACCGCGGTGGTGCCCGAGTCGGACAACGTGGTCTCGGTCTACCTCACCGGCCGCGACCTGCACCGCCTGCCCGCCCGCGCCGGCCAGTTCTTCCTGTGGCGCTTCCTGACCAAGGACCGCTGGTGGCAGGCCAACCCGTTCTCGCTCTCCGCCGCGCCGGACGGCCGCACGCTGCGCCTGACCGCCAAGGCCCTCGGCCCCGGCAGCGCGGGCCTGCGGCACATCCAGCCCGGCACCAGGGTCTTCGCCGAGGGGCCCTACGGCGCGTTCACCACGCTGCACCAGCGCACCCCGAACGCGGTGCTGGTCGCCGGTGGCGTCGGCGTCACCCCGGTGCGCGCGCTGCTGGAGGACATGAGCGGTCACGTGGTGGTGCTGTACCGGGTCCGCGCCCAGGGCGACGCGGTGCTGTTCCGGGAGCTGGCCGAGCTGGCCCAGGCGCGCGGCGCGATCTTGCACCTGCTCACCGGCCCCAACGACGCGGAGACCGAGCACGGCCCGCTGCTGGGCGCGGCCAACCTGGCCGCCCTGGTGCCCGACATCGGCTCCCGGGACGTGTTCGTCTGCGGCCCGCCGCCGATGACCGACGCGGTGCTGCGCGGCCTGCGCGAGCTCGGCCTGCCCCGCGACCAGGTGCACGCGGAGCGCTTCAGCCTCGCCGGCTGACCACCCCACTTCTGAGAGGAACTCCCCATGCGCCGGGTAATCCCCGCCCTGCTGCTGACCGTCGCCGGGCTCATCCCGCTGTGGCGCTTCGAGGCCACCCCGCACGAGAGCACCGCCGTGCTCGCCGACCCCGGCACCCCTGATCCCGGCACCCCGCAGCCCGGCGCGACCACCACGCCCGACGGCTCCGGCCAGTCCGCCACCACCAGCGCCACCGGCTCCACCGAGGCCACCAACTACGGCTCGGTGCAGGTCCAGGTCACCTTCGCCGGCGACCGGATCACCGAGGTCCGCACGCTGCGCGCACCCACCAGCACCCGCACCCAGGGCGCGCTGCCCAAGCTGCGGCAGTCCGCGCTGACCGCGCAGAGCGCCGACATCGACACCGTCTCCGGCGCCACCCAGACCAGCCAGGCCTACGCGCGGTCGTTGCAGGCCGCGATCGACGCGAAGGGGCGCTGATGGGCGTGACCGGCACGGTGCGCAGGGTGGAGCAGGTGATGGGCCTGCCGGTGTCGGTGGACCTGCGGGACGAGCGGCTCGGCGAGGAACCGGTGCGGCGGGTGTTCGACTGGCTGCGCGAGGTGGACTCCCGGTTCAGCCCGTTCCGGCCGGACAGCGAGGTCAGCCGGTTCGGCCGGGGCGAGCTGACCGAGGACGAACTGAGCGTGGACCTGCGGTACGTGCTCGGGGTGTGCGTGGACTACCAGCACCGCACCGGCGGCGCCTTCCGCGCCTGGTTACCCGGCCGCGAGCTGGACCCGTGCGCGGTGGTCAAGGGCTGGGCCGTGCACTGCGCCGTCGGGCTGCTGCGCCGGTGCGGGGCCCGCGACTTCTGCCTCAACGCCGGTGGCGACGTGGTCACCGCGGGCGAACCCGCCCCCGGCCGGCGCTGGCGGGTCGGCATCCGGCACCCCGACCAGGCCGACCAGCTCTGTGGCGTGCTCGCCCTCGGCGACGCCGCGGTGGCCACCTCGGCCGCCTACGAACGCGGCGCGCACATCATGGACGGCCGCACCGGCCTGCCGCCGCGCCGCCCGCTGCTGAGTGTGACGGTGCTCGCCGCCGACCTCACCACCGCGGACACCACCGCCACCGCCGCCTTCGCCCTCGGCGAGGAGGGCATCGGCTGGGCGGCCGAGCAGCCGGGCTGCTCGGTGTTCGCGGTGCGCGCCGACCGGACCGTGTTCAGCTCGCCGGGCCTGCCGCTGGCCTGAATGGCGGGTACGTAGACTCGGACGACGTGACAGACAGTCAGACCGACGCGGTGCAGGCGCTGGCCGCACTACGCGCGGTCGAGGCAGAGCTGGACACCCGCTGGCCGGAAACGAAGATCGAGCCCTCGCTGGACCGGATCCGCCTGCTGACCGAGCTGCTCGGCGACCCCCAGCGCTCTTACCCGGTCGTGCACATCGCGGGCACCAACGCCAAGACCTCGACCTCACGCATGATCGACGCCCTGTTCACCAGGATCGGTCTGCGCACCGGCCGCTACACCAGCCCGCACCTCCAGCTCGCCACCGAGCGGATCAGCGTGGACGGCGCCCCGATCGGCCCCGACCGCTACGTCGAGGTCTACCGGGATGTCGAGCCGTACGTGTCCCTGGTGGACGGCCGCCAGCCGGTGCCGATGAGCAAGTTCGAGGTGCTCACCGGCATGGCCTTCGCCGCCTTCGCCGACGCCCCGGTGGACGTGGCCGTGGTCGAGGTCGGCCTCGGCGGCAGCTGGGACGCCACCAACGTCGCCGACGGCCGGGTCGCGGTGATCTGCCCGATCGCCATCGACCACGTCGAGTACCTCGGCGGTGACCTGGCAGGCATCGCCAAGGAGAAGGCCGGGATCATCAAGCCCGGCGCCACCGTGGTGATGGCCGAACAGCTCCCCGAGGCCGCCACCGAGGTGCTCCGGCAGGTGGCCGAGGCGGACGCCGTCATCGCCCGTCAGGGTGCGGAGTTCGGCGTGCTCCAGCGCGAGATCGCCGTCGGCGGCCAGCTGCTGCGCCTGCAAGGACTCGGCGGCGTCTACGAGGACGTCTTCCTGCCCCTGCACGGCGCGCACCAGGCCGACAACGCCGCACTCGCCCTGGCCGCGGTCGAGGCGTTCTTCGGCGCGGGCCCGGACCGCCAGCTCGACATCGAGACCATCCGCGAGGCCTTCGCCAGCGTCACCTCGCCCGGCAGGCTGGAACGCCTGCGCACCGCGCCGACCGTGCTGGTCGACGCCGCGCACAACCCGCACGGGGCCAAGGCACTGGCCGCCGCGCTGGAGGCCGAGTTCGGCTTCCGCAAGCTGGTCGCGGTGGTCAGCGTCATGGGCGACAAGGACGCCACCGGCATCCTCACCGAGCTGGAGGCCGTCGCGCACGAGATCGTGCTGACCCAGAACTCCTCGCCGAGGGCCATGGACGTCGACGACCTGGCCGTCCTGGCCACGCCGATCTTCGGCGAGGACCGGGTGCTGGTCGAGGCGCACCTGCCCGACGCGCTGGAGGCCGCGATCCGCCTGGCCGAGGAGACCGACAACCCGGACGAGCCGGTCTACGGCGGCGGCGTCGTGGTCACCGGCTCCGTGGTCACCGCGGGCGAGACCCGCGCGCTGCTCGGAAAGGCCCCAGCATGAGCAGGAAGGTTCGGCCATGAGCCACGGCGCACCCAAGCCGATGAAGAACCCGGCCAAGGCCCTCCGCGGCATCATGATGGGCACCCTGATCATGGAGGCGATCGTGGTGGCCCTGGCGCTGCCGGTGATCGCCAAGCTCGGCGGCGGCATCGGCACCACCGGCGGGGTCCTGGTCACCTGCCTGGCAGTGGCGATGCTGCTGTGCGCCGGGCTGATCCGCTTCCCCTGGGGAGTGTGGGTCGCGGTGGCGCTTCAGGCAGCGATGATCGCGGGCGGCTTCGTCGTGTTCACCCTCGGCGTGCTCGGGGTCATCTTCGCGTTGATCTGGGCGTACCTCCTCTGGCTCCGGCGGGAACTGGCCCGCAGCCTGGCTGCTGCGGCGGCTCAGGGCTGAGCCGGGGGTCCCACTCCAGGACCTTCACACAGTCGACTGGAGTGGGACCAGGGGGAGCGTGGCTGGCTGTGGACAACTCCCCGGTTGTGGACAAGTGCCCGGTTCCGGGGAGTCCCGGCTTGCACAGTCAGCCGGCGACTAGTAGATGCGGCAGCTCCAGCACCGCGTCGACGACCTCGGCGACCGAACCGCTGACCTGCCAGGTCACCCGGCCGTCGATCATCCGTTTCGCCTCGGCCTCCTCGGGCCCGAGGACCAGCACCGCGTCCGCGATGACACCGAGCCTGCGCACGTACAGCAGGGCGTCCGGATCGCGTGCATCGCCCAGTGGGGTGCCGGACCAGCCGGCGGCCACCAGGAAACGGAGGGCGGTCATGTGTTTCTCCATGCGCAACCCCTTCTCGCCGGGCCCCCGACAAGCCCGTCACATCTCTAGACGGAAAAGAGCCCAATCGGGTTGCGCGGCTTCATTCGGTCGGAGGACAGGTTCACCTGCTGTCCGCCTGCCGGTTGACCAGCGGTCGCACTCGGCGACTACAACCCGGGAGTGCCCGAAACCCCAGGACTGAACCGACGCTCCCTGCTGCGTTACGGCGCGGCGGGCGCCGGGGCGATCGCCACCGGCCTGCTGCTGCCCACCACCGTCTCCGCCGCCCCGCTCGTGCCCAGCACCCGCCCCCGACTCAGCCACGGCATCCAGTTCGGCGAGGTCGACGGCGACTCCGCGGTCGTCTGGGCCCGCGCCGACCGCCCGTCCCGGCTGCGGGTCGAGGTGGCCAGGGACGAGAACTTCCGGCACGCCCGCCAGTTCTGGGGTCCCGCGCTCACCCCGGCCACCGACGGCACCGGCGAGCTCCGGGTCGCCGGACTCACCGCGGGTCGCGACTACCACGTCCGGGTGACCGCCTGCGAGCTCGACGGCCGCGCGGCCAGCGAGCCGGTGCTCGGCTCCTTCCGTACCGCCCCGCGCAGCCGCCAGGACGTCAACTTCCTGTGGTCCGGCGACATCGTCGGCCAGGGCTGGGGCATCAACCCCGACCTGGGCGGCATGACCATCTACTCCCGGATGGCCGCGCTGCGCCCGGACTTCTTCCTGTGCAGCGGCGACACCGTCTACTCCGACGGCCCGCTCAGCGAGACCGTGCTGCTGCCCGACGGCCGCACCTGGCGCAACCTGGTCACCCCGGAGAAGACCAAGGTGGCCGAGACCCTGGCTGAGTACCGGGGCCAGTTCGCCTACAACCTGCTCGACGAGCACGTGCGCCGGTTCAACGCCCAGGTCCCGCAGCTGAACCAGTGGGACGACCACGAGGTCACCAACAACTGGTATCCCGGCGAGATCCTGGACGACGCCCGCTACACCGAGAAGCGGGTGGACGTGCTGGCCCAGCGTGCCTTCCAGGCCTTCCACGAGTGGCTGCCGGTGCGCAAGGCGGACGCGGTGGACGGCCGGGTCTACCGCAAGATCTCCTATGGTCCGCACCTGGACGTCTTCGTGCTGGACATGCGTACCTACAAGGGCGCCAACACCCCGGGCACCGCGCCGTTCGAGCCGATCCTCGGCGCGGCCCAGACCCGCTGGCTGACCAGGGAATTGGACCGGTCCCGGGCCACCTGGAAGATCATCGCCGCGGACCTGCCGATCGGGCTGGTCGTGCCGGACGGCGTGAACATCGAGGGCGTGGCCAACGGCCAGCCGGGCGCGCCCGCGGGCCGGGAGGCCGAGCTCGCGCTGGTGCTGCGGGAGATCCACCGCCGCCGGGTGCGCAACGTGG
Source organism: Crossiella sp. SN42 (assembly GCF_023897065.1). Classification (GTDB taxonomy): domain Bacteria; phylum Actinomycetota; class Actinomycetes; order Mycobacteriales; family Pseudonocardiaceae; genus Crossiella. The sequence goes on along the minus strand of NZ_JAMHIV010000048.1, from coordinate 39,221 downwards.
TGTGGCTGACCGCGGACGTGCACTACACCGCGGCGCACCACTACGCGCCGGAACGGGCCGCCTTCACCGAGTTCAGCCCGTTCTGGGAGTTCGTCTCCGGGCCGCTGCACGCGGGCGCGTTCGGCCCCAACAAGCTGGACCCCACCTTCGGTCCCCGGGCGGTCTTCGTCAACGCGCCGCCCGCGCCGAACACCTCGCCGATGGCCGGGTTCCAGCACTTCGGCCAGGTCAAGATCGACGGCCCGAGCGGCAGGCTGACCGTGCACCTGCGCGACCAGGACGCCCGCTCACTGTGGTCGACCACCTTGAAGCCGGAGCGGCGCTGACCGCTCAGCCCGGTGGCAGCCGCAGCACGTAGCCGACCCTGGTCACGGTGTGGATGAGCCGCGGCGGCCGACGGTCGATCTTGCGGCGCAGGTAGGAGATGTAGGTCTGCACCACCGCGGCGTCGCCGTTGAAGTCGTACTGCCACACGTGGGCCAGGATCTGCTGCTTGGTCAGCACCTGGCCCGCGTTGGCCAGCAGGTAGTGCAGCAGGGTGAACTCGGTCGGCGTCAGGTCGACCACCTCGCCGTGCCTGCGCACCTCGTGCGCCTGCGCGTCGAGCTCCAGATCGGCAAGGGAGAGCGTGTGGTCCGTACGGGCGCGCAGCACCGTGCGCACCCGTACGGTCAGCTCCTGCAGGCTGAACGGCTTGGCCAGGAACACCACCGGCACGTCCCGGCCGTCCCGCCGCCAGGACCGGCCGGAGATCTCCGGCAGCGGCGCGTCCAGCAGGATCAGGTCGGGGGCGAAGCTGGTGGTCACCGCCCGCGCCTCCGCGCCACTGCTGGCCACGGCGGTGTCGAACCCGTCGTAGCGCAACGCCATGGCCACCAGGTCGGCCAGGTACCGCTCGTCGTCGACGACGAGCACGCGGATGGGCGCTCGACTCATCGCCCCAGTCTCCGCCAGCTGGACTGGGTAGACCCCTGGTTCATCCTCCGGTCCTGCGCTGAAAATCCTTGCAGGTAAATGGAGTATTGCCTTCCGGAGAGCCGCGTGGTTTTCTGCCGACCCGCCCGTTCGGGTGTGCAAAAGCTTGCGACAAGGAGGTCGCCGTGCGGCAGCGTAGGTGGCGCCGGAGGTCCATCGGAGCCGTGCTGAGCGCAGCGCTGGCGGTGACCGCGCTGCCCGCGCTCGGCGGTTCCGCGGCCGCGCTGCCGCCCGCCGCGCCGCTGGCCATCGGCGCGGTCGCGGACCTGCCCGCCGGGGTGCGCGAGGGCGACCGGCGGCTCGGCCGGGACGCGCTGCGCGGTGACCTGACCGGACAGCGGTTCTACTTCCTGCTGCCGGACCGCTTCGCCAACGGCGACCCCCGCAACGACACCGCGGGCAGCCCGGGAGACCGGTCCCGGCACGGCTTCGACCCGGCGGACAAGGGTTACTACCACGGCGGCGATCTGGCCGGGCTGCGGTCAAAACTGGACTACCTGCGCGGTATGGGCACCACCGCGGTGTGGCTGACGCCGATGTTCCGCAACCGCTGGGTGCAGGGCAGCGGCAGCACCGCCTCCGCCGGGTACCACGGCTACTGGACCACCGACTACACCGAGCTGGACCCGCATTTCGGGACCCTGCACGAGATGCGCGCGCTGATCAGGGACGCGCACGCGCGCGGCATGAAGGTCTTCTTCGACATCGTGGCCAACCACACCGCAGACGTCATCGACTACGCCGGCGGCAAGCACGACTACCGCGGCATCGGCGCCCAGCCCTACCTGGACGCGGACGGACGGCCCATCGACCTGGCCGCGCTGGCCGGGGGCAAGGACTTCCCCAGACTGGACGCGCGCCGCTCGTTCCCGTACGAGCCGGTGCTGCGCGGTGGGGACGCCGGGGCGAAGAAACCCCGGTGGCTCAACGACGTCACGCTCTACCACAACCGCGGCAACTCCACCTTCGCCGGCGAGTCGTCCACCTACGGCGACTTCGACGGGCTCGACGACCTGATGACCGAGCATCCCAGGGTGGTCGACGGGATGACCGAGATCTTCACCAGCTGGATCGACACCCTGGACATCGACGGCTACCGGGTGGACACGGTCAAGCACGTCAACCTGGAGTTCTGGCAGGCGCTGGCGCCCAGGGTGCGGGAGTACGCGCAGCGCAAGGGGAAGAAGGACTTCTTCGTCTTCGGCGAGGTCTACGACGGCGACCCGGCGATCACCTCGAAGTACACCACCGGCGGGAAACTCCAGTCGGTGCTGGACTTCCCGTTCCAGGGCGGCGCGCGCTCCTTCGCCGCGGGGCAGGGCGCGGACCGGCTGGCCCAGGTGCTGCTGGCCGACGACCGCTACACCGACGCCGACTCCAACGCCTCCTCGCTGCCCACCTTCCTGGGCAACCACGACATGGGCCGGATCGCGGGCATGCTGCGCCAGGACCGGCCCGGCATGGCCGATCCGGAGGCGCTGGACCGGCTGCGGCTGGCGCACAGCCTGATGTACTTCTGGCGCGGCAACCCGGTGGTCTACTACGGCGACGAGCAGGGGTTCGCGGGCGCCGGCGGGGACAAGGACGCACGGCAGGACATGTTCCCCAGCAAGGTGCCGGAATGGCGGGACCAGGACCAGGTGGGCACCGGCGCGACTCCGGCGGCGGACAACTTCGACCAGAAACACCCGCTGTACCGGCACCTCGGCCAGCTGGCGTCCTTTGTGGACGGTGACCCGGTGTGGCGGCGGGGCAATCAGGTGCTGCGGCTGGCCGAGCGGGATGTGCTGGCCTTCAGCCGGATCGACCGGGAAACCCAGGTCGAGCACGTGGTGGTGGCCAACGCCGGCACCGGCGCGGCCGAGGTCACGGTGCCGGTTTCCGCGCCGGGACTGGGTTTCCGTGCGGTCTGGGGCGGCGAGACCGCGCCGGTCAGCGGGGTGGACGGCGCGGTGCGGGTCACCGTGCCGCCGCTGTCCGCGCTGGTGCTGCGCTCGACCGGCCGGATTCCGGTGCCGGCCAACGCTTCCGCGCAGCCCACGCTGGTGGTGCCACCGGCAGGCGCCGCGTTGCGCGATCGGGTCGAACTGCGCGCGGACCACGTGGCCGCGCCGTACGCGCAGGCCACCTTCGCCGCGCGGGTGGCGGGGCAGCGGGACTGGACCGTGCTCGGCACCGACGACGCCGGGCCGTACCGGGTCTTCGCCGACCTGGCCGCGCTGCCGGGAGCCAAGGCCGGGGCGCGGGTCGAGCTGCGGACCGTGGTCAAGGAGGCGGCCGGCCGGTTGAGCGCGGACGGCGCGGAGGTCACCCTGGTCGCCGCGCCGGGCGGTGGCACCGGCGCGCAGCCGAGTCCGGACTGGCTGGTGGTGCACTACAACCGGCCTGCCGGGGACTACGACGGCTGGGGACTGCACGTCTGGGGCGAGGTCGCCGAACCCACCGCGTGGGAGCGGCCGCTGCCGTTCGCGGGCGAGACCGGCTACGGCCGCTTCGCCTGGGTGCGGCTCAAGCCGGGCGCGAAACAGGTCGGCTTCCTGGTGCACAAGGGCGAGGAGAAGGACGTGGCGAGTGATCGCTTCGTCGATCCCTCGATCACGCCGCAGGTGTGGCTGAAACAGGGGCAGGCGCCGGTGTTCCCCGGGCAGGCTGCGGCCACCGGCGCGGTCGAGGTCCGCTACCACCGGCCCGGCGGCGACTACGGCGGCCTGCGACTGCGGCTCGGCGGCGGCATCGCGCCGGACCAGCCGACCGAGATCCCCCTGGATAGCAGGGACGACTACGGCGTGCGGGCTGCCGTGCGGGTCAACGGCACCGGTGCGCCGGTCGAGCTGACCGTGCTCAAGGACGGCGCGACCGAGGTCAGCGGACGGATCGAACCCGCGCGCGGGGCGGAAGCCTGGCTGCGGCAAGGGGATCAGGCGGTGCACGCCAGTCGCGCCGCGGCCGAGCGCCGGATCGTGCTGCACTACCACCGGCCCGCTGGTGACTACGAGGACTGGACGCTGTACCACTGGGGTGGTTCGGCCACGCCCAGCCCGTCCTGGCAGGAGTCCCAGCGGCCGGACCGCCGGGACGGGTTCGGGCTGACCTGGTCGGTGCCGCTGGCCGAGGGCGCCACCGGCCTCAGCTACCTGCTGCACCGCGGCGACACCAAGGACCCGGGGCCGGACCAGCGGATCCAGCTGGGCGCCACCGGCCACGAGGTGTGGTACGCCAGCGGGGTCACCCGGCCGGACGGGGCGGTCTCCTACGTGCTGCCACCCACGGCCGCGGCCCCGGCGGACGCGGATCTGAGCAAGGCCAAGGCGATCTGGGTCAGCAAGGACCGGGTGGTGTGGGACGTGCCGCCCGCCGACACCGACGGCTACGAGCTGCGGCACGACCCGGACGGGCGGATCGCGGTGGTGGCCGGGCAGGTGCAGGGCGGCCGGGTGCTGCGCCTCGCGCCCGATCCCGGCGGACTGCCCGCCGAGCTGGCCGCGAAGTTCCCGCACCTGCGCGGAAAACCGGTGTACCGGCTGCGAGCGTCCGATGTGGACAGTGGACGGGACGCGGTGCGCGGGCAGGTGGTCGCGGTGCACCGGGACGCGGGCGGCGCGCTCCGGCACGCCACCGGGGTGCAGCTGGCCGGGGTGCTCGACGAGCACTACGCGCCGGCCGCGGCCGGGCTGACCTACGGCCCGCTGGCCCAGCCGGTCGGCCTCCGGCTGTGGGCGCCCACCGCGAAGTCGGTGCGCCTGCGCCTGTTCGACCGCACCCCGCCCGCCGCGACCACGCAACCGAGTCAAACCCTTGCCCTGCAACGTGATCCGGCCTCCGGGGCGTGGACCGGGTTCGGCGACTGGCTGGACCGCTACTACCAGTACGAGGTCACCGCCTGGCAGCCGCGCACCGGCAAGGTGGAGACCGTGATCGTCACCGACCCGTACTCGCTCGCGCTGACCGTGGACTCCAGCCACTCCCAGCTCACCGACCTGCGCGACGCCCCGCCCGGCTGGGACCGCGAGGTGGCCAAGGGCCTGGGCCCGAACCCGGCCAGGCACGCCATCACCGAGCTGCACGTGCGGGACTTCTCCATCGGCGACAGCAGCGTGCCCGAGGCGGATCGCGGCACCTACAAGGCGTTCACCCACCGCGACTCCACCGGCATGCGGCACCTGCGCACGCTGGCCCAGGCCGGTATGGACACCGTGCACCTGCTGCCCACCTTCGACATCGCCACCATTCCGGAACGCCGCGCCGACCAGCAGAAACCCGCCTGCGACCTGTCCAGCCTGCCCGCGGACTCCGAGCAGCAGCAGGACTGCGTGGCCAAGACCGCGGCCAAGGACGGGTTCAACTGGGGCTACGACCCGTGGCACTACGACGTGCCGGAGGGCTCCTACGCCACCCCTGACGCCCAGTCCGGCCAGGCTCGCGCCCGGCAGTACCGGGAGATGGTGCAGGCCTTGCACGCCAACGGGAACCGGGTGGTGGTCGACGTGGTCTACAACCACACCGCGGCCGCCGGCAACGACCCGAAGTCGGTGCTGGACCGGGTCGTGCCCGGCTACTACCAGCGGCTCACCGAGGACGGCTCGGTGGCCAACTCCACCTGCTGCGCCAACACCGCCACCGAGAACGCCATGATGGGCAAGCTGGTGGTCGACTCGGTGCTGCGCTGGGCGCGACTGTACAAAGTGGACGGTTTCCGGTTCGACCTGATGGGCCACCACCCCAAGGCCAACATCCTCGCGGTGCGCGCCGCGCTGGACCGGCTGACCGTGGCCGCCGACGGGGTGGACGGGCGCAACATCCGGATCTACGGCGAGGGCTGGGACTTCGGCGAGGTCGGCGGCAACGCCCGGTTCGAGCAGGCCACCCAGGCGAACATGGCGGGCACCGGCGTCGGCACCTTCAACGACCGCCTGCGCGACGGCGTCCGCGGCGGCGGCCCGTTCGACGCCGACCCCAGGGTGCAGGGACTGGGCTCCGGCCTGGCGGGCGATCCCAACGGCAGCCCGGCCAACGGCACCCCGGCCGAACAGCAGGCCCGGCTGACCAACTACGCGGACCTGGTCAAACTCGGCCTGGCAGGCAACGCCGCCGACTTCCGCTTCCGCGGCACCGGCGGGGCCGAGGTCACCGGCCGCGAGGTCCGCTACAACGGCGCCCGCGCCGGGTACACCGCCGGTCCCGCCGAGTCGATCACCTATGTGGACGCGCACGACAACGAGGCCCTCTACGACGCGCTGGCCTACAAGCTGCCGCCCGGCACCTCGATGGCCGACCGCGTGCGCATGCAGACCGTCGCGCTGGCCCCCGCCCTGCTCGGCCAGGGCCAGCCCCTGGTGCACGCGGGCACCGAGTTCCTGCGCTCGAAGTCCTTGGACCGCAACAGTTACGACTCCGGCGACTGGTTCAACCGCTACGATCCGGCCCTGCGCGGCTCGGTCTTCGGCTCCGGCCTGCCACCCGCGCACGACAACCGCGACAAGTGGCCTTACGCCAAACCCCTGCTGGCCAACCCGGCCCTGAAACCCGCCCCCGCCGACCTGCGCACCGCGCTGGACCGCACCCTGGACCTGCTCCGCCTGCGCCAGTCCTCCCCACTGTTCACCCTGCCCGAGCAGGCCCTGGTTCAGCAGAAGCTGTCCTTCCCGGACCCCAGGTCCGCGCCGGGGGTGGTGGTCGCGCACCTGGACGACACGGTCGGCCCTGACCTCGATCCGGCGCGGCGGGGCGTGCTGGTGCTGATCAACCCGGATCCGGCGGCGCAGGAGATCGCGCTGCCGCCCGGTGGCGGGTGGCGGCTGCACGAGATCCAGGCCGGTGGCGGGGATCCGGTGGTGCGGCAGACCAGCGTCAGCGGCGAGGCGGCCAGGGTGCCGGGGCGGACGGTGGCGGTGCTGACGCGCTGACCGGAGCGCTGTTTCGCCCAACTGGTGAATCGAGTCCCCGCCGTGGGTAGCCGAAGTACCTGGGGAGATCCCGCGCTGGAAGGCAGGCACCACGATGAGCGAAGCCCACATCCCCGAAAGCCCCGGTCACCGCACCGGAGAGCACCAGCGCCCCGACCCGGTCGCCGACCCGCGTGCGGCCCGCCGCCACGCCACCGAGCGCGCCGCCACCGAGCGGGGCGCGCAGAGCACCACCACCGAGCCCAAGCGGAACCGCCTCGGCGGGCTGTGGACGGTGTTCGTGGTGGCGGCCGTGGTGCTGTTGCTACTGCTGGTGTTCATCCTGGAGAACGGCCAGGACGTGCAGATCTCCTACTTCGGCATCACGGGCACGCTGCCGCTGGGCGTGGCGCTGCTGCTGGCGGCGATCCTGGGCGTGCTGCTGGTCGCGGTGCCCGGGTACGCGCGCATCATCCAGCTGCGCCGGAGCGCGAAGCGGGGGAGCGGGCGGGGCTGAACGGGTCGCGCCAGGTACCCTGCGCGCGAGCATCCCCAGCCGGTACCCCGAACCGCGCCGGTACCCCGAACAAGGAGAAAGTACGTCGTGAGCGAGCGCACCCTGGTCCTGGTCAAGCCCGACGGCGTTGCCCGTGGCCTGGTCGGCGAGGTCATCTCCCGCATCGAGCGCAAGGGCCTGAAGCTGGTCGCGCTGGAGCTGCGCAACGTCGAGCGCGGCGTTGCCGAGCAGCACTACGCCGAGCACGACGGCAAGCCGTTCTTCGGCAGCCTGCTCGACTTCATCACCTCCGGCCCGCTGGTGGCCGCCGTGGTCGAGGGCACCCGCGCCATCCCGGCCTTCCGTCAGCTCGCCGGTGGCACCGACCCGGTCGAGAAGGCCACCCCCGGCACCATCCGCGGCGACTTCGCCCTGGAGACCCAGTTCAACCTCGTGCACGGCTCCGACTCCCCGGAGTCCGCCGCCCGCGAGATCAAGCTCTGGTTCCCCAACCTGGCCGGCTGAGTCCGGCCTGGTAGCACTCGGCAGGGCGTCCTCGCAGGTCAGCGAGGGCGCCCTTGCTGTGTCCGGCGGAAAACTCGTTCTGTTCTGTCGGTGCTCTCGGTTACCGTCGCCTGCGTGAACGGCGACGGTTGGCTGGTCGAGGCGAACGGGCTCAGCAAACGTTTCGGCGACTTCGAGGCGGTCCGCGGCATCGACGTGAAGGTCGGTGCGGGTGAGGCCTTCGGCTTCCTCGGACCCAACGGCGCAGGCAAGTCCTCCACCATGCGGATGATCGCCTGCGTGTCCCCGCGCAGCGGCGGCGAGCTGTCCGTGCTCGGCCTCGACCCGGACGTGCACGGCCCCCAGATCCGCGCCCGCATCGGTGTGGTGCCGCAGCAGGACAACCTGGACAACGAGCTCACCGTCCGGCAGAACCTCCAGCTCTACGGCCGCTACTTCGGCCTCTCCCGCGCGCACGTGCGGGAGAAGGCCACCGAGCTGCTGGACTTCGCCAAGCTCACCGACCGCGCCGACGCCGAGGTCGAGTCCCTCTCCGGCGGCATGAAGCGACGACTCACCATCGCCCGCTCCCTGGTCAACGACCCCGAGCTGCTGCTGCTCGACGAGCCGACCACCGGCCTGGACCCGCAAGCCCGGCACCTGTTGTGGGACAGGCTGTTCCGGCTCAAGCAGCAAGGCGTCACCCTGATCATCACCACCCACTACATGGACGAGGCCGAGCAGCTCTGCGACCGCCTGGTGGTGATGGACAACGGCCACATCGTCGCCGAAGGCTCCCCGGCCGACCTGATCGCCGCGCACTCCACCCGCGAGGTCCTCGAGCTCCGCTTCGCCCCCGGCCACCAGAGCGAGGCCGCGCCCACGGTCGCCGACCTGGCCGACCGCGTCGAGATCCTGCCCGACCGCCTGCTGCTCTACACCGCCGACGGCGAGTCGGCCCTGGCCGCCGCGGTCGAACGCGGTATCCGCCCGGTGTCCAGCCTGGTCCGCCGCAGCTCGCTGGAGGACGTGTTCCTCCGGCTCACCGGCCGAACGCTGGTGGACTGATGAGCGACTCCACCCACCCGGCGCCCACCGGCGCCACCCACCCGGCACCCGCCGCCTCCGCGTACCCGGCCACCGACCCGGCCGAAGGACCGATCGGCACCCGGCCGCGCCGTCGCGCCACGGGACGGCCGGTCGGCGCGTGGCGGGCCGCTTTCCTTGTGGTGGAAGGAAAGTGGACCTGGTACAAGCGCAACTGGCGGGCCACCTTCTTCTCCAGCGTCGGACAGCCGCTGCTGTTCCTGCTCGCCCTGGGCCTGGGCATCGGCTCCCAGGTCAAGCCGGGGTCGGTGCCCGGCGGAGTGTCCTATCTGGAGTACCTGGCACCTGCGCTGCTGGTGGTCGCGGCGGTGCAGAACGCCACCGGTGAGTCGACCTTCCCGGTGCTGTCCTCGTTCAAGTGGCAGCGGGTCTACTGGGGCATCAACGCCTCACCCATCACCCCCTATCAGATCGTCGGCGGACAACTGCTGTGGACAGCGGCCCGCCTGCTGCTCTCCGGCGGCATCTACCTGGTGGTGGCCGCCTTCTTCGGCGGAGTCCGCAGCCCATTGGTGTTGGTCTCCCTGCTGTTCGCCACGCTGGCCGGCATGGCCTTCGCGGCGCCACTGGTCGCCTACGTCGCCACGGTCGACGACGAGGGCCAGTCCCTCAGCAACATCTTCCGTTTCGTGCTGATGCCGATGACCCTGTTCGCAGGCACCTTCTTCCCACTGGACCGCCTACCCGACCTGGTCCAGCCGATCGCCTGGATCACCCCCCTGTGGCACGGCACCGAGCTCGCCCGCGGCACCGTCCTCGGCGGCCTGGAGCTGTGGCCCGCGCTGGGCCACGCCGCCTATCTGCTCGCCCTGCTGGCCGGCGGCGCCGCGCTGGCTGCCCGCAACTTCCGCCGAAGGCTGGCGAACTGACATGACGAACGACGACAGGACAGCGGACGGCATCGCGGACCACCACACGGCCCGCGACGCCCAGTCCGGTGGCGCCCAGTCCGGTGGCGCGCGGTCTGGTGGCGCGCAGCCGGGTGGGGGTGGCCACGCGGCTGGCGACGCCCAGAGCAGCGGTGCGCAGTCGAGCGCTGGCAGCAAGGCGGCCAGCGATGCCCGGGCCGGTGGCGAGCGGTCACGCGGGAGCAGCCAGACGGCTGGCGATTCCCGCGTCGGCGGCGAGCAGTCGCGCGGGAGTCGTGGCGTGGCCGGTGACGCCCCGACCGGTGGTGCGCAGGTGGGCGGTAGTGGCCACCGGACTGGTGGTGGCCGGAGTGGTGGGCGCGGGGCTGGTGACCGGGTGGGTGGGGGTCTGATGGTCGGTGAGCGCTTGGACGGTGCGCATCCGGTGGTGGAGCGGTCTGCTGGGCCGTTGCTGCGCATCCTGCCTGCGGGGCTTTACGCCGGGCGGGGCCGGATGATGGTCGAGCGGGCGCTGCTGGTGAACCGGCGGTCCTGGCTCAATCTGGTGTCGGGCGTTCTGGAGCCACTGTTCTTCCTCCTTTCGCTGGGCGTTGGTTTCGGCAGCATGGTGGGGCAGGTGGCTGGTCCGGACGGGCAGCCGATGGACTACGCGATGTTCCTCGCGCCTGCGTTGCTGGCCTCCTCGGCGATGAACGGCGCCATCAACGACGCCACCTACAACGTCTTCTTCAAGCTCAAGTACGCCAAGCTCTACGACGCGGTGCTGGCCACCTCGCTCGGGCCGCTGGACGTGGCGGTCGGGGAGATCACCTGGGCGGTGATCCGCGGTGGGCTGTACTCCACCGGGTTCCTGCTGGTGATGCTGGGCATGGACCTCATCTCCTCGCCGTGGGCGCTGCTGGCGCTGCCGGTGGCCCTGTTCGTGGCCTTCGCCTTCGCCGCGGCCGGCATGGCCTGCACCACGTTCATGCGGTCCTGGCAGGACTTCGACCTGGTGCAGCTGGCGATCATGCCGATGTTCCTGTTCTGCAGCACCTTCTACCCGCTGTCGGTCTACCCCCGGCCGCTCCAGTGGATCGTGGAGTGGCTGCCGCTCTACCGCGCGGTCGAGCTGATGCGCGGGCTCACCACGGGGCACGTCGGCATCGGCATGCTGGGCCACCTCGGGTACTTCATGGTGATCGCGGCGGTGGGCATGTGGGTGACCACCCGGCGGCTGGACAAGCTGCTGCTGCGCTGAGCTCAGTCCGGCTCCTGATGAGCGCTCAGGTACTCGCTGACCGCGGTGGTGAAGCGGGCCGGCTCGTGCACCAGATCGCGCCAGGTGAAGGTCTTGAGGCGCCAGCCGAGGGGTAGCCAGCGCCAGTGCGGGGCGCGGGCCGGGTCCTGGAACTCCAGGGCCAGCCGCTGTTCCGGGTAGGCGCCGTCGGCCGTGCACAGGGTGACGCCGTCGGCGACCAGGTCGTAGCTCGGGGTGAACGGGGGCAGGCCCGCGTCGGCGAGGGCGATTCTGGCCGCGCACTGGAGGAAAGTGCCCGTCGTGCCGGTGGCTGCGGCCAGGTGCGCGCGCAGGTCGCGATCGCCGGGGGAGCGGGGCAGCTCGGCCAGGCAGGTCTCCAGGTCGGGGCGGGTGACCAGGCGGCGGTGCAGGGCGTCCTCGATGAGCCAGATGGCGGGTAACCGGGGGAGCTCGCGGGCCAGGTCCAGGACCGTTCTGGGCACGGTGGTGCAGGGCAGCCCGTTGACCCTGGTGACGTGGTGGCCGGGCAGGGCGCGGGTGTGCGAGCGAAGGTCGTGTCTTCGCAGGTAGCGGTAGGTGCGGGGGACGGTGACGTGCTCCGGGCCCTCGGTCGAGGGCAGGGCGAGGCCGTGCAGGCGGGCGGCGGTGTGGTGGCTGGCCACCGCGGCCCTGGTGCCGGTGGCCAGCAGAGCGGTGCGGGCGCGCAGGCGGGGAGTCTGGCGGAGGTCCTGGTGGCACCCGTGCGGGCCTCGGGGCGGGTGGCCGCCGCGGCGTGCGCCGGAGAGGTCAAGGGGGCGGGTCAGGAGGCCGTTCGGGGTGGTGGGGGCGGTGTTGGGGGCGGGCATGAGGGCAGCTTGGCCGGGTGGGGGTGGGTGGGGCCAGCGGGTGTCGGCCGGGCTGTGGACAACTGGTCACTTGTGGATAAGTAGCGATCTTGGGATTGGCCGGGCGGAGGCACGGGCCGATGGGCGTTACCCTGGTCGCGTGAGTGTGCAGTCTGTCTTCCCCCAGCTTGAACCGCTGCTTCCGCAGGTGTCCAAGCCCGTCCAGTACGTCGGCGGGGAGCTGAACGCCACCGTCAAGCCCTGGGAAGAGGCCGTGGTCCGGTGGTGCCTGATGTACCCCGACGCCTACGAGGTCGGCCTGCCCAACCAGGGCATCATGATCCTCTACGAGATCCTCAACGAGCAGCCTGACGTGCTCGCCGAGCGCACCTACGCCATCTGGCCCGACCTGGCGAAGCTGATGCGCGAGCACGGCGTGCCGCAGTTCACCGTGGACGGGCACCGGCCGGTCGGCGCCTTCGACGTGCTCGGGGTCAGCTTCGCCACCGAGCTGGGTTACACCAACCTGCTCAACGCGCTGGACCTGGCCGGGATCCCGCTGCACGCGAAGGACCGCACCGAGGATCACCCGATCGTGCTTGCCGGCGGGCACGCGGCGTTCAACCCGGAGCCGATCGCCGACTTCCTGGACGCCGCCGTGCTCGGCGACGGCGAGGAGGCGGTGCTCGAGGTCACCGACATCATCCGCGCCTGGAAGGCCGAGGGCTGCCCCGGCGGCCGGGACGAGGTGCTGACCAGGCTCGCCGAGACCGGCGGGGTGTACATCCCCCGGTTCTACGACGTGGAGTACCTGCCGGACGGCCGGATCCAGCGCGTGGTGCCCAACCGCGACCGGGTGCCCTACCGGGTGTTCAAGCGGACCACGATGGAGCTCGACGAGTGGCCGTACCCGAAGCAGCCGCTGGTCCCGCTGGCCGAGAGCGTGCACGAGCGGATGAGCGTGGAGATCTTCCGCGGCTGCACCCGCGGCTGCCGGTTCTGCCAGGCCGGCATGATCACCCGCCCGGTGCGGGAACGCTCCATCGAGGGCATCGGCGCGATGGTGCAGCGCGGACTGGCCAACACCGGCTTCGAAGAGGTCGGCCTGCTGTCCCTCTCCAGCGCGGACCACTCCGAGATCGCCGAGATCACCAAGGGCCTCGCGGACCGCTACGAGGGCACCAAGACCGGGCTGAGCCTGCCCAGCACCAGGGTGGACGCCTTCAACGTCGACCTGGCCAACGAGCTCTCCCGCAATGGCCGCCGCTCCGGGCTCACCTTCGCCCCGGAGGGTGGCAGCGAGCGGCTGCGCAAGGTGATCAACAAGATGGTGTCGGAGGAAGACCTCATCCGCACCGTCAGCACCGCCTACGCCAACGGCTGGCGGCAGGTGAAGCTGTACTTCATGTGCGGCCTGCCCACCGAGACCGACGAGGACGTGCTGCAGATCGCCCGGATGGCCAAGGAGGTCATCAAGGCTGGGCGGGCGGCGTCCGGGCGCAAGGACATCCGCTGCACGATCTCCATCGGAGGGTTCGTGCCCAAGCCGCACACCCCGTTCCAGTGGGCCGCGCAGTGCGATCCGGACACCGTGGACGACCGGCTGCGCAAGCTCCGCGACGAGATCAACACCGACCGCTCGATCGGCCGCAACATTGGTATGCGCTACCACGACGGCAAGCCCGCGCTGATCGAGGGACTGCTCTCCCGGGGTGACCGCAGGCTGGGCCGGGTGATCGAGCGGGTGTGGCGCGAGGGCGGCCAGTTCGACGGCTGGGGCGAGCACTTCTCCTACGACCGCTGGGTGGAGGCCGCCAAGGTCGAGCTGGAGCAGGTGGGCGTCAACCTGGCCTGGTACACCACCAGGGAACGCGAGGAGCTGGAGGTCCTGCCCTGGGACCACCTCGACTCGGGCCTGGACAAGGAATGGCTGTGGTCGGACTGGCAGGACGCGCTGGATGAGCGCGAGCAGGACGACTGCCGCTGGACCCCGTGCTTCGACTGCGGCGTGTGCCCGGCGATGAACACCGACATCCAGGTCGGCCCGACCGGCAAGGTGCTGCTGCCGATCACCCCGGTCGGCACCGGCAGCCCGGTGCGCAACCCGGCGTTCAGCCAGGGCTGAGCCAATACGAAGGCCCCGGTTTCCCTTGTCCGACAAGGAAAAACCGGGGCCTTCGTCATGCTCAGCTGACTGCCTTGAGCGCGTTCACCAGACCCTTGCCGAAGAACGCGTTGTCCTTGGCCGCGCCGGTGCACCGGGCGTCACCGGCCGGGCAGGGCAGCTCGTCCGCCTGGTGCCCCAGCAGCCAGGCCAGCGCCTGCGGCGGCGCGCCCCGGTACTTCGAGGCCAGCAGCGCGGCCACGCCGGCCGCGTGCGGCGAGGCCATCGAGGTGCCGCAGGCGGTGCCGTAGCGGCCGCCCGGCAGCGTAGACAGCGGGCAGCCCGAGCCCTCACCGGCGGGCGGTGGCTGCGCGCCGTCGCCACCCGGCGCGGTCACGTCCACCACACCCTTGCCGTAGCTGGAGTAGCCGGAGAGCTTCTTCGCGTACCCGGTGGCCGACACCCCGACCACGCCGGCGAACTCGGCGGGCGCCTCGTCGCAGTTCTCGTTCACCGGGTGCGGCTTGGCCGGGTCCTTGGTGGTGTTGGCCAGGTCGACCGCGCTGTTGCCGACCGCGGCCACGTGCAGCGAGCCCTTGCGCACCGAGTACGCGATTGCGCGCCGGACCGCCTCGTGCCCGACCTTCTCGCCGGCCACGTCCTTGCACCAGAACATCCACGGGTCCATGAACCAGCTGCTGTTGGTGACCTCGAAGCCCTTGGCGCCCGCCCACATGAACCCGCACACCGCGGACTCCGGGTAGATCATCCCGTCGTCGTTGACCACCTTCACCGAGGCCAGCCGAACCCCGGGCGCGACGCCGGTGATGCCCTGCCCGTCCTTGGCCGCGGCGATGGTGCCCGCCACGTGCGTGCCGTGCGAGGAGTTGCTCGGCATCCAGGCGGGCTTGTCCTGGTCAGCGCGGCCGGTGGTGCAGCCCGCGGAGAGCGCGGGGTCGACCGCGGCCTTGAGGTCGGGGTGGTCGGCGTCCACGCCGGAGTCGAGCACGCCGACCACGACCCGCCGGGAACCCGGGTTGATCTTGTTGGCCTCGTCGGCCTTGATCTGGCGCATGTCCCAGGACCGCGGCGAGAGGTCCTCGGTCGCGCCGCGGGCGCTGACCTCCGCGGTGGTCTCCACCATCCGGGAGCGCGCGGCGATGGTCTTGGCGGCCTTCTCGGCGCTGTAGGCGCGCTCCAGGGTGAACCGGGACTCGAAGCTCGGGTCGGCCGAGGTGGCCACCGCGACGCCGATCTCCCGGTAGTAGGCGTCCGTGCTGCCGCACTTCCGGGTGATCTCCCTGGTCGCCGCCCACTCCGGCGTGCCAGGGGCGAACAGCACGACATGCCGGTAGCTGGTGCCGCTGGGGTCACAGGGCGCGCCAGCCGGATCGGCGGCGGCCGGGGTCGCCCCCAGCGCGCCGCCGATCAAGGCCGTCGCCGCCAACGCGGTGGTCCATCGACGAGTAGCCGACACACTGCCTCCCCAACTAGGTGACTCTTCCGGAGAAGGAACCTAGAAGGCGGAGACCACCCGGCACAGCGGCCGGATGGCTCAGCGGACCGCGCGCAACGCGTTGACCTGCCCGGATCCGAAGAACGAGTTGTTCAAGCGGGAGCCGGTGCAGCGCTCGTCGCCGCTCGGGCACGGCTTCGGGTCGGCGTTGGCGGCCAGCAGGAACCGCAGGTGGTCCGCGGACCGCCAGGGCAGCCGGGAGGCGAGGAGCGCGGCCACGCCCGCCGCGTGCGGGGAGGCCATCGAGGTGCCGCACATCGACCCGTACTGACCACCGGGCACCGTGGACAGCGGGCAGCCGGGGCCCTCGCCGGGCGGCGGCTCGGGGGAGAAGTCACCGCCGGGCGCGCTCACCGTGATCGCGTCGCGGCCGTAGTCGCTGAAGCTGGACAGCGTGCCGTCGTAGCCGGTGGAGGACACCGTCACCACACCGGGCAGGCCGCCGGGCAGCAGCTTGCACTTGCGGTTCACCGGGTGCTCGGCGGCCGGGTCGGAGGTCGGGTCGGTCAGGTCCAGCGCGAAGTTGCCCGCGGCCGCGACGGTGAGCACCTGCGCGCGGTGCGCGTAGGCGACCGCGCGGCGGATGGCCTCGAAGCCGACCTGCTCGCCCGGCTTGTCCTGGCACCAGAAGAAGAACGGGTCGGCGAACCAGCTGTTGTTGGTCAGGGTGAACTTCTTCGCCGCCGACCACATGAACCCGCAGACCGCGGACTCCGGGTAGATCATGCCCTCGTCGTTGATCACCCGGACCGAGGCGATCCGCACGCCGGGAGCCACGCCGGTGATGCCCTTGCCGTTGTCAGCGGCGGCGATGGTGCCAGCCACGTGCGTGCCGTGCGCGGAGCCCAGCGGCGACCAGGCGCCGACCTCGTTGACCGGCTTGCCGGTCTCGCAGCCCGCGGACAGCTTCGGGTCCAGCGCCTTGACCAGGTCGGGGTGCTCCGGGTCGACGCCGGAGTCGAGCACGCCGACCACCACGTCCCGCGAGCCGGGGTTGACCTTGTTGGCCTGGTCGGCCTTGATCGCGCGCATGTCCCAGGACTGCGCGGACAAGTCCTCGTCAGCCACGGTGGAGCGCAGGGTCTCCAGCTTCTCCACCCGGCTGCGGCCGCCGCTCAGCGCGTCCTTGGCCTTCTTCGCGCTGTAGGCCCGATCCAGGCCGAGCCGCCGGTCGAAGGAGGGGTCCACCGAGGTGGCCACCGCCACGCCGATCTCCGGGTAGTAGTGGTCGAGGGCGCCGCAGTTGCCGGTGATCTCCCGCCGCACCTTGGCTTCCCTGGCGTGCGGCCTGCCCACCACCACGTACTGGTACGACGTGCCGGTGGTGGCGCACGGCGCGCCGGTCGGCGCGGCTCCCGCGGGGGGTGCGGCGGCCAGCAGCACCGCCCCGGTCGTCACGGCCAGCGTCGCCGCCCCCAGGCGGCCGAGCTTCGACATCCGAACCTCCTCGCGAGCATGGAAAAGCGGGCACAGTTGATCACGGTGCACCCTGTTTTCCCAGAGCCGCGCGGAAAATCGAGCCGTTCGGGGGTCAGTCCCGCACCGCGGCGAGCGCGTCCACCATGCCGTGGCCGTAGAAGCCGTTGTAGCCGGCGTAGCCGTTGCAGGTGGCGTCCTGCGCGCCGTCGGAGTTCAGGTCGTAGTCGGCCGGGCAGGCCAGCGAGACCGCCTGCTGGCCGAGCAGCCTGGTCAGCTGCGCCGGGGTCGCCGAGCGGTAGCGGGAGGCCAGCAGCGCGGCCACCCCGGTCACGTGCGGGGTCGCCATCGAGGTGCCGCACAGATAGCCGTAGCCGCCGTGCGGGACCGTGGAGAGCACGCAGCCGTTCTCCGCGCCCTGCGGGGTCTGCCGGTGGTCACCGCCGGGAGCAGTGAGTTGCGCCACACCCAGGCCGTAGGAGCTGTAGCTGGCCTTGACCGACTCCGCGCCGACCGAGGACACCGCGACCACGCCGCGTAACTCCGCGGGCAGCGCCTCGCACCGGTTGTCCACCCGGCCGCCGGGCAGCCCGAGCTTGGCCGCGGTCGCGCCCGGGTTGGCCAGGTCCACCGCGTCGTTGCCGACCGCGGCCACCGCGAGCACGCCCCGGCCGACCGAGTAGCGCACCGCGCGGCTGACCGCCTCGTGCACGACCCGCTGACCAGTGCGGTCCCGGCAGGTCAGCACCCACGGGTCGACCAGGAAGCTGTTGTTGACCACCCGCATGCCCTTGGCCGCGGCCCACATGAACCCGCAGACCACCGACTCCGGGTAGACGTAGCCGTCGTCCTCGACCACCTTCACCGAGGCCAGCCGCACGCCGGGCGCGACACCGGTGATGCCCTTGCCGTCCTTGGCCGCGGCGATGGTCCCGGCCACGTGCGTGCCGTGCGGGGACTCGGTGGGCAGCCAGGCGGAACGGCGCTGGTCAGCGCGGCCGGTGAGGCAGCTCGCGGAGGCGGCCGGGTCGACCGCGCCGGCCAGGTCGGGATGCTCGGCGTCGATGCCCGAGTCGAGCACGCCGACCAGCACGTCCTTGCTGCCCAGCGCGATCTGGTTGGCCTTGTCCGCGCGGATCGCGGCCATGTCCCACTGCTCGTCGGCGCGGTCCGCGCCTGCCGGGCGGCGGTCAGGGGCCAGTGCCAGCCGGGGGCCTGCCGGGCCGCGGGCCGGTGACTTCTTGCGCGCGGCCCTGATCTGCGCCTCCGCGCTCACCGCGCGGTCGGCGCCGACCCGGCTGACGAAGTCCGGATCGGCCGCGGTGGCCACCGCGACGCCGATCTCCGGGTAGTAGGCGATCGTGCTGCCGCAATGCGTCTTGACCTGGGCGTCCGCCTCGGCGGGCGTGGTGCCCGCGTCGAAGAGCACCAGGTAGCGCAGCGTCAGCCCAGTCCGGCAGGGCGCGGCCGACTCACCGGCCCGCTCCAGCGCCTCGGGGGTGGCGCCAGCGGGCACGGTGACCAGCCCCGCCCCGGTCAGCGCGGCCAGCAGGGACACGCTCAACCGGACACGTAGGGGCAGAGGCACGGGGGGACCTCCGTCATCGTGTTCGTCGTCTCGGCAATTGGGGCTTCTCGGGGGTGCCCACTTACCGATTCCGCCCGGACGGTAGCCATGGTGGACCGGCCAGACAAGCGTGTCGACCGGCTTGGGCCGGTAGCCTCTTCGACCAGTCAGACCGCAACAGCCCGCCCGAGGAGCGAACCTGTCCACTCAGCACCAGCCCAACCCCTCCGCGTCCGCGGTGCAGAAGCTGCGCCTGCGCTACGCCAAACGGGGCAGGCTGCGTTTCACCTCACACCGTGACGTCGCTCGCGCCTTCGAGCGCGCGCTCCGGCGGGCCGGGGTGCCGATGGCCTACTCGCAGGGCTTCAGCCCGCACCCGAAGGTCTCCTGGATCGGCGCCGCGCCGACCGGGGTGGCCAGCGAGGCGGAGTACGTGGAGATCCAGGTGGTGCAGCGGGTCGACCCGGAGGTGCTGCGCGCCGAGCTGGACGCGGCGCTGCCGCCGGGACTGGACGTGCTGGAGGCCGTCGAGGCTGGTCCGGGCACTTTGCCGGAGCGGATCGAGGCCAGCCGGTGGCGGATCGAACTGGCCGGGGTGGACCCGGCCGAGTTGGCCAAGGCGGCCGAGGAACTGCTGGCCAGGGACGTGGTCGAGGTCGAACGGCTGACCAAGGACGGTCGCCGGATGATCGACGCCAGGGCCGCGGTGGTCGATCTTCGGGTGGATTCGGAAGTTGAGACGACAACCACCCATGTGGGTGATGGGCCGCAACCCGGCCTTCGGTGTGGGATACTCACAGCGGTCGTACGGCAGACAACACCTACCGTCCGGCCGGATGACGTGCTGAGCGCGCTGCGCGTCGTCGCCGACCTCGTGTCACCGGTACCCGCGAAAGCGAGCCGACTGGCCCAAGGACGGCTTGACGACCGCGGTGACCTCACTGATCCGCTCGCCCCTGACCGGGAGGCAACCCCGCCGGTGCTCGACGCACCGCGGTAGGTCAGTGGAAGACGGCGCAGAACGTCGTCAAATGACCTGACC
Organism: Crossiella sp. SN42; assembly: GCF_023897065.1. GTDB lineage: Bacteria > Actinomycetota > Actinomycetes > Mycobacteriales > Pseudonocardiaceae > Crossiella. The sequence continues at coordinate 19,679 of NZ_JAMHIV010000048.1, read as the reverse complement.
GCCTGGCGCCCGGACACACGTGCGGGGACACAGGGGGTTGTGGAGGATTCCTGCCGGGCTGCCCAAGCGGCGCGGCGGTGACTGAACAGAAAGGCCCCTGCGCGGCCGCGTCCGAGTTGGACGCGCCCGGGGGCGGAGGAGCTGCATGTCGAACATGGAAAGCCCTGCCGGCCACACCGGCGGGGATAGCACCGCATCCGGGGAACTGGCAGGTCTGCCCCCCAAGCTGCGGGTACACGCGCTGGCCAAGTTGCTCGGCGCCAGCTCTCGGGACGTCATGGCGACGCTCGAGCAGCTCGGCGAATCCGTGCGCAGTGCCCAGTCCAGCATCAGCAGGGACGTGGCCGAACGGGTCGCCGAAGCGCTGCTGCCCGAGCAAGACCAGGTCGACCTCGACGACACGACGCTGGACGCGCCGGTCGCCGAGGCCGAGCCGGAGCCGGTAGCGGCCCCGCTCGCCCCGGTCTTCGCCGCGCCGCAGCCGCTGTTCATGGCCCCGGCCCAGCCCGCTCCCGCGCCTGCCCGCAAGCGGGCGCCGGAGCCGGTGGCCGTGCCCGCTGAGGAGCCTGAGGCCGAGGACGAGGACCAGCACGACGAGCACGCCGGTGGCGACGCCGACGACGACGAGGCGGGCAACCGCCGCCGCCGTCGCCGTGGCCGCAGGGGTCGTGGCCGTGGCCGGGGCGCCGCCGAGGACGGCGAGGACGGCGAGGACGGGCCGGAGGAGCACGAGCAGCAGCCCGCCGCGTCGGCCGAGGAGCCGATGGCCGAGGACGACGACGAGGACGACGAGGCCGGGGGCACCCGCCGCCGTCGCCGCCGCCGTCGCCGCAAGGGCGGTGGCGAGGACGAGCCCTCGCCGCGCGCCGACGACCCGCCGAACACCGTGGTGCACGTCCGCGAGGTGCGGGAGAACCGCCAGGACGCCCCGCCCGGACCGCTGTCCTCCGACGACGAGGTGCGCAGCGTCAAGGGCTCGACCCGGCTGGAGGCCAAGCGGCAGCGCCGCAGGGACGGCCGGGAGGCCGGTCGCCGCCGCGCGCCGATCCTGTCCGAGGCCGAGTTCCTCGCCCGCCGCGAGGCGGTGGACCGCAAGATGGTGGTCCGCGAGCGCGAGGACCGGATCCAGATCGCGGTGCTGGAGGACGGGGTGCTCGTCGAGCACTTCGTGACCTCCGCCGGCAGCGGCTCGCTGGTCGGCAACGTCTACCTCGGCCGGGTGCAGAACGTGCTGCCCAGCATGGAGGCCGCCTTCGTCGACATCGGCAAGGGCCGCAACGCGGTGCTCTACGCCGGTGAGGTCGACTGGGACGCCGCCGGGCTGGAGGGCAAGGCGCGCAAGATCGAGCAGGCGCTCTCCACCGGTGACAGCGTGCTGGTGCAGGTCACCAAGGACCCGGTCGGGCACAAGGGCGCCCGGCTGACCACCCAGATCAGCCTGCCGGGCCGCTTCCTGGTCTACGTGCCGGGCGGCGGGGCCACCGGCATCAGCCGCAAGCTCCCGGACACCGAGCGCAAGCGCCTCAAGGACATCCTCAAGCGGATCGTGCCCGAGGACGCCGGTGTGATCATCCGGACCGCCTCGGAGGGCATCAGCGAGGACGCCCTCGGCCGCGACGTCGGCAGGCTGCGCGCGCAGTGGGAGATCATCAAGGAGAAGGCGGACGTGCCCAAGGCGCAGGCCCCCCAGCTGCTCTACGAGGAGCCGGACCTGCTGATCAAGGTCATCCGCGACCTGTTCACCGAGGACTTCTCCGCGCTGATCGTGCAGGGCGCCCAGGCGGGCGAGGTGATCGAGAACTACGTGCAGCACGTGGCTCCCGACCTGGCCTCCCGGCTGCGCAAGCACGTGGGCGCCAACGACGTGTTCACCGAGCACCGGATCACCGAGCAGATCACCAAGGCGCTGGACCGCAAGGTCTGGCTGCCCTCCGGTGGCTACCTGGTCATCGACCGCACCGAGGCGATGACCGTGATCGACGTGAACACCGGCAAGTTCACCGGGTCGGGCGGCAACCTCGAGGAGACGGTGACCCGCAACAACCTGGAGGCGGCCGAGGAGATCGTCCGCCAGCTCCGGCTGCGGGACGTGGGCGGCATCATCGTGGTCGACTTCATCGACATGGTGCTGGAGTCCAACCGCGACCTGGTGCTGCGCAGGCTCACCGAGTGCCTCGGGCGGGACCGCACCCGGCACCAGGTGGCCGAGGTCACCTCGCTGGGCCTGGTGCAGATGACCCGCAAGCGGGTCGGCACCGGGCTGCTGGAGGCCTTCAGCGCCACCTGTGAGCACTGCCGCGGGCGTGGCCTGGTGGTCTCCACCGAGCCGCTGCACTCCCACGGCGGCGGCAACGGCGGGGCCAAGAACGGCAACAGCAAGAGCGGCAACGGCAATGGCAGCGGGAATGGCAACGGGGCCGCGGCCGGCGCGCCCAGCGGGGGCTCCGGCTCCGGCGCTGGTTCCGCCGCTGGCTCCGGCAAGGAAGGCCGCCGGTCCCGGCAGCGCAACCGCGGCGGTGGGCAGGACCAGCCCGCGGCCGAGGTCGCCACCGAGACGCACATCGAGACCGCGCCGGTGACCACGCCGCAGGCCGAGACCGAGCGCACCGCGCCAGCCAAGAGCGAGGCGGAGCGGCCGGAGCAGGCCAAGGCCGAGCCGGCCAAGAAGGACTCCGCCAAGCGGCGGGAGGCCAAGCGCGAGGCCGCCAAGGCCGAGCAGGCCGCCCCGGCGGCCGAGCAGGCCCCTGAGCAGCCCGCGGTGGCCGCCCAGGAGCCCGCCGGCGCGGCGCTCAACGGCCACGGCGGTCAGCACGAGGAGCAGCGGGAGCCGGTGACGGTCCCCGCGACCGCCAAGCGGCGCCAGCCCCGGCGAGCCGTCCGACGGGCCGCGGGCCCGCCCGTGACCGGCATCAAAGAGGGCTGAGCCACCCCGGTTTGACCCGATTGACGGCGGGGCCGTAACCTGATGTACGGCCCGCCGTCAGGCGGGCTGAATCATGGCCTTCGGTCATGAAGCGCAGCCCGCCCAGGAGCACCACCCAGGGCGTAAGGCGCGCCCGATCAGTCAGGATTGGGACCTGTGGGTCCGGGTGCTGACTGCGAGGAAACACCGACACCGAGTAGCAGGAGACTTCCGGACCTATGTACGCGATTGTCAAGACCGGCGGCAAGCAGTACAAGGTGGCTGTCGGCGACGTCGTCGAGGTCGAGAAGCTGACCGGCGAGCCGGGCGCTGAGGTCTCGTTCCCCGCGCTGCTCGTCGTGGACGGCAACGACGTCATCACCGACGCGAACGCCCTGGGCAAGATCGCCGTGACCGGCAAGGTCGTGGAGCACTCCAAGGGCCCCAAGATCCGCATTCACAAGTTCAAGAACAAGACCGGCTACCACAAGCGCCAGGGTCACCGCCAGCGGCTGACCAAGGTCGAGGTCACCGGCATCGCGAAGTAAGGGATCTGACTAGCCATGGCACATAAAAAGGGCGCATCCAGCTCCCGTAACGGCCGCGACTCGAACCCCCAGTACCTGGGCGTGAAGCGTTTCGGTGGCCAGGTCGTCAAGGCCGGGGAGATCCTCATCCGTCAGCGCGGCACCAAGTTCCACCCGGGTGTGGACGTTGGCCGCGGCAAGGACGACACGCTGTTCGCGCTGTCCGCCGGTGCGGTCAAGTTCGGCATCAAGCGTGGTCGCAAGACCGTGAACATCGTCCCGGTCGAGGCCTGAGGCTTCGTCTCGAGACACAGCACGACCTTGGCGAGGGGCGCGGCCGGAGGAATATCCGGCCCGCCCCTCGCGTCGTGTACAGGCAGTACAGGAAAGTTGGAGGAGCAGTGTCTCGGTTCGTCGACCGCGTGGTGATCAACGCGGCGGCCGGTGACGGCGGCAACGGGTGCGCCTCGGTGCACCGGGAGAAGTTCAAGCCGCTCGGCGGACCGGACGGTGGCAACGGCGGCCGTGGCGGCGACGTCGTGCTGGTCGTGGACGGCAACGTGCACACGCTGCTGGACTTCCACTTCCGCCCGAACGCCCGCGCAGGCAACGGCAAGTTCGGCAAGGGCTCGCACCAGGACGGCGCGGCAGGCGCCGACCTGGAGCTGCACGTGCCGGACGGCACCGTGGTGATGACCGAGGACGGCGAGGTGGTCGCGGACCTGGTCGGCGAGGGCACCCGGCTGATCGCGGCCCAGGGCGGCCGCGGCGGGCTGGGCAACGCCGCGCTGGCCAACCGGGCCCGCAAGGCGCCGGGGTTCGCGCTGCTGGGCGAGCCGGGTGAGACCCGCAGCCTGGTGCTGGAGCTCAAGTCGGTGGCCGACGCCGGCCTGGTCGGCTTCCCGTCGGCGGGCAAGTCCTCGCTGATCGCGGTGCTGTCCGCGGCCCGGCCCAAGATCGCGGACTACCCGTTCACCACGCTGGTGCCCAACCTGGGCGTGGTCACCGCGGGCGAGACCGTCTACACCGTGGCCGACGTGCCCGGCCTGATCCCCGGCGCGAGCGAGGGCCGTGGCCTCGGCCTGGACTTCCTGCGGCACATCGAGCGCTGCGCGGTGCTGGTGCACGTGGTGGACTGCGCCACCTTCGAGCCCGGCCGCGACCCGGTCTCCGATGTGGACGCGCTGGAGAACGAGCTGGCCCGCTACACGCCGTCGCTGGGCACCAAGCTCGAGGACCGGCCGCGGATCGTGGTGCTGAACAAGATCGACGTGCCGGATGCCAGGGAGCTGGCCGAGATGGTCACCGCCGAGTTCGAGGCGCGCGGCCTGAAGGTGTTCCCGGTCTCCACCGCCACCCGCGAGGGCCTGCGCGAGCTGAGCTTCGCGCTGGCCGCCGAGGTGCAGGCCTACCGGGCCGCCCAGCCCAAGCAGGAAGCCACCCGGATCGTGCTGCGCCCCCGCGCGGTGGACGAGAAGGACTTCACCGTGGTCGCGGACCCGGAGCGGGAGGGCGGCTTCATCATCCGCGGCGAGCGCCCGGAGCGCTGGGTGCGGCAGACCAACTTCGACAACAACGAGGCCATCGGCTACCTCGCGGACCGGCTCAACCGGCTGGGCGTCGAGGAGGCCATCGCCAAGCTGGGCGCGGTGCCGGGCTGCCCGGTCACCATCGGCGACATGACCTTCGACTGGGAGCCCTCCACCCCGGCAGGCGTGGCCGCGATGGGGCCGACCAGCGGCCGTGGCACGGACACCCGGCTGGAGCCCAACGACCGGATCGGCGCGGCCGAGCGCAAGCACGCCAAGCGGGTCCGGCGCGGGCTGGTCGATGTCGAGGACTTCGGCGACGAGGAAGCTGACGACAAGGAGTGAGAACTCCGGTGGCAACGCAGTCGCGGGCGCGGAGCCAGATCGCGGCCGCCCGGCGGATCGTGGTCAAGGTGGGCTCGTCCTCCCTGACCACGGCCGAGGGCGGGCTGGATCCGGCGCGGCTGGACGCCCTGGTGGAGGCGCTGGCCACCCGGCAGCGGGCGGGCAGCCAGGTGGTGCTGGTCTCCTCCGGCGCCATCGCGGCCGGACTGGCCCCGCTGCAGCTGCGGCGGCGGCCGAGGGACCTGGCCAGCCAGCAGGCCGCGGCCAGCGTCGGCCAGCTCCAGCTCGCGCACGCCTACACCGCCTCCTTCGCCCGCTTTGGCCTGGTGGTCGGGCAGGTGCTGCTCACCGCGGACGACGTGGTGCGGCGCGCGCACTACCGCAACGCGCAGCGCACCTTCGACCGGCTGCTCGCGCTGGGCGCGGTGCCGGTGGTGAACGAGAACGACACGGTGGCCACCGACGAGATCCGCTTCGGCGACAACGACCGGCTGGCCGCGCTGGTGGCGCACCTGGTCGGCGCGGACGCGCTCGTTTTACTGTCCGATGTGGACGGTGTGTATGACCGGAACCCCCAGCAGCCGGGGGCTCAGCTGATCCGTGAGATCGCCGGATCGTCCGATGTGGACGGTGTTGACGTGACCGCGGCCGGTTCGGGCCTGGGCACCGGGGGCATGGCCTCCAAGCTCGCCGCGGCCCGGCTGGCCTCGGCCGCGGGTATCCCGGTGCTGCTGACCGCCGCCGCCGACGCGGCGCGCGCTCTCGGCCCGGCCGAGGTGGGCACCGCCTTCGCGGTCACCGGACCCCGGCTGTCCGCCCGCCGGTTCTGGCTCGGCCACGCCGCGGGCGCGGCGGGCAGGCTGCACCTGGACGACGGCGCGGTGGCCGCGGTGGTCGGCCGCCGCCGCTCGCTGCTGGCGGCCGGGATCACCGGCGTGGACGGCGACTTCGAGGCCGGGGACGTGGTCGAGCTGCTCGACCTGCGCGGTCACGTGGTGGCCAGGGGCGTGGCCGGGTTCGACGCGGCCGAGCTGCCCGCGCTGATCGGCCGGTCCAGCCACGAGCTGCCCGCTGAGCAGCGGCGCGAGGTCGTGCACGCCGACGACCTGGTGCCGTTCTAACCCTGGATGTGCCGGACGATCCTGGTCAGCTGCTCGGCGTAGCGGGCGGTGAACTCCGGTGAGTCCGGGTCCTCGCCGGTGATCATCTTGGCCACCCTGGGCAGGGTCAGGCTGGCGCTGGCGGCCGCCATCAGGGCCAGCAGCAGGCAGTCCGGGTCGATGTCGGCCGGGATCTCGCCCTCGTCCTGGCGGCGGCGCATCTCGGCGACCCTGGCCTGGAAGAACTCACGCTGCTTCGGGTCGTCCGGGAAGTCCGCGGACAGGTTCTCCCACACCATGATCCGGCCGTAGTCGCGGTTCTGGCCGCTGTGCCGGACAAATCCGGCGACCACCTCGGTCAGTGGCAGGCCGGGGGCGGCCAGTGGCCTGCTCTCGGTGTCCCAGCTCCGGTTGACCTCCAGGTAGAGGCCTTCCTTGCCGCCGAAGTAGTAGGAGATCAGCTGCTTGTTCACCCCGGCGCGGTCGGCGATCTCGCTGACCCTGGCGGCGGCGTAGCCCTTGGCGGCGAACTCGGCGATGGCCGCGGCCACGATCTTGGCCTTGGTGCGCTCGGCGTCGCGCTGCCGCTCGCCCGCCGCGGGGGAGCGGCGTGACCTGCGCTGGGGCTCCTGCGGATCTGCCACCCGGCCACGGTAACCGATCACTTCGCTCCGGCTAATCAGCCAGTCGTTTGACTTAATCATCCAACTGGTTGATTATCGGTGGCATCGAGAGTTCGAGGACTGGGGAGATGGTCATGGCGTTTCGAGTCGCGGTGGTCGGCGGCGGGACCGGTGGGTTGTGCCTGGCCCAGGGCCTGCACCGGGCCGGGGTGGAGGTGGCGGTGTACGAGCGCTCGCCCTCGCGCACCGAGCGGTTGCAGGGCTACCGGGTGCACATCCACCCGGAGGGCGCGCGGGCGCTGCACGGCTGCCTGCCGCCGGAGATCTGGCAGGCCTTCCTGGAGACCGCGGGCCGCGACGGCGGCGGGTTCGGGTTCCTCACCGAGCGCATGGAACCGTTGCTGCTACTGGACGGCCCGGCCGAACCGCCCGCCCCGCAGGACGCGCACCACTCGGCCAGCCGGATCACCCTGCACCAGGTGCTCTCCGCCGGACTGGACGGGATCGTCCGGCACGGCAAGGTGTTCGAGCGCTACGAGCGCGCGCCGGACGGCGAGATCACCTGCCACTTCGCCGATGGCAGCACCGCCACCGCCGACCTGCTGGTGGGCGCGGACGGCGCCAACTCCAAGGTGCGCCGCCAGTTCCTGCCGCACGCGCGACGGGTGGACACCGGCGTGCGCGGCATCGCGGGCAAGCTGCCGCTGACCCCGGCGAACCGGGCCTGGCTGCCCGAGCTGCTGCTCGCCGGGCCCAAGCTGGTCACCGCGGCCAGGGACCACGGCATGTTCCTGGCCCCGCACGAGCTCGATGGCGACCGGATGACCGGCATCGGCGGCAACGACGAGACCTACGCGGTGGACGCGGCGCTGTTCGACAACACCAGCAGCTACCTGATGTGGGCCTTGGCCACCAAGGAGTCCGGGCTGGCCGAGCTGGACCCCGCCGGGCTGCGCGCGCGGGCGGGCGAGCTGATCGGCGACTGGCACCCGCTGCTGCGGCGGCTGGTCGCCGAGACCGACCCGGCGGTGGTGTCCCTGCTGCCGATCCGCACCTCGGTGCCGGTGGATCCCTGGCCTGCCACCAACATCACCCTGGTCGGCGACGCCATCCACAGCATGACGCCCTTCCGCGGCATCGGCGCCAACATCGCGCTGCGCGACGCCAACGTGCTGTGCCACAACCTGATCGCCGCGCACCGGGGCGAGCGCGGCCTGCTCGACGCGGTGGGCGACTACGAGCACCAGATGCGCGACTACGGCTTCCAGGCCGTGCGCGACTCACTGCGCGCGGCCGACCAGTTCGTCTCCGCCAGCCGGTTCGGCCGCCTCATGTTCCGCACCGTGCTGCGCACCGCGGCCGCCGTGCCACCGCTGCGGCGCCTGTTCCGGGGCTGATCAGCTGGTACTGGCCAGCGCGAACGGCAGCACTCCCTTCGCGCCCGCGCGGCGGATCAGCCTGGCCGCCACCGCCATGGTCCAGCCGGAGTCGGTGAAGTCGTCCACCAGCAGCACCGGACCGTCCACAGTGGACAGGTTCGCGACCAGGTCGTCGGGCAGCCGCAGCGCCGCGGTGAGCCCGGCCACCCGGTGCGCGCTGTTCGCGCCGGAGCGGCGCACCCCGGCGTCCACCGCGACCCGGCCCAGGAACGGCAGCCTGCCGATCGCGGCCAGCCGCTTGGTCAGGCTGGCCACCAGCTGCGGGCGGGTGCGGGACTCGATCGCGACCACCCCGACCGGGCGGGCCGACCAGTGGTTCTTCCAGTCGGCGAGCACCGTGACGCAGGCGTTGAACACCTCGTCGCTGACCGGCTCGTCCGGCGCGCCCGCGGCGAACATCCCGCGCAGCCGGTTGCCCCAGCCGATGTCGGTGAGCCTGCCCAGCGCCCGCCCGGTCTCGGCGGACTCCTCGCCCGCGATCCGCCCGCTCAGCTCGATGCCCATGGCCGACATGCCGGTCGGCCACTGCTTGCGCGGGGCCAGCTCGACCCCTGGCCGCCGCAGCCGCGCGCCGGCCTCGGCCACCGCCTCCGCGGGCACCTCGGCGGACCAGTTCTGGCCGGTGCAGTTGTCACAGCGCCCGCACGGCGCGGCCTGCGGGTCGTCCAGCTGGCGGAGCAGGAACTCCATCCGGCAGCCCTTGGTGGACTGGTAGTCCAGCATCGCCTGCTGCTCGGCCTCGCGGGCCTTGGCCACCCTGGCGTACCGGTCGGCCTCGTAGCGCCACTCCTGCCCGGTGGCCTCCCAGCCGCCGCGCACCCGGCGCACCGCGCCGTCCACGTCGAGCACCTTGAGCACCACCTCAAGCCTGCTGCGGCTCAGCTCCACCCTGGGCTCCAGCGCCGCGGTGGACAGCGTGCCGCCCGCGGACTGGAGGGTGTCCAGCAGCTGGCGCACCAGGGCTTCCGGCGGGAAGGCCATCGAGGCGAAGTAGTTCCAGATGTCCCGGTCCTCCGCGCCAGGCAACAGGATCACCTCGGCCCGCCGGACACCACGGCCCGCGCGGCCGATCTGCTGGTAGTACGCGATCGGCGACTGCGGCGCGCCCAGGTGCACCACGAAGCCGAGGTCCGGCTTGTCGAAACCCATGCCCAGCGCGGAGGTCGCGACCAGCGCCTTGACCTTGTTGCCCAGCAGGTCCTCCTCGGCCTGCTGCCGCTCGGCCGGGTCGGTCTGGCCGGAGTAGGCGGCCACGGTGTGCCCGTGCTCGCGCAGGAAGGCCGACACCTCGGTGGCCGCGGCCACGGTGAGCGTGTAGACGATGCCGGAGCCGGGCAGCTCGTGCAGGGTCTTGGCCAGCCAGGCCAGCCGCTGCGCCGCGTTCGGCTGGCGGACCACGGACAGCCGCAGGCTCTCCCGGTCCAGTGGCCCGCGCAGCACCAGGGCCTGCTGGTCGCCGAGGCCGAGCTGCTCGGCCACGTCGTGCACCACCCGGTCGTTGGCGGTGGCGGTGGTGGCCAGCACCGGGATGTCCTCGGGCAGCTCGCCGATGAGGGTGCGCAGCCTGCGGTAGTCCGGGCGGAAGTCGTGGCCCCAGTCGGAGATGCAGTGCGCCTCGTCCACCACCAGCAAACCGGTGTCCTGCACCAGTTCCGGCAACACGGAGTCACGGAAGTCGGGATTGTTCAGCCGTTCGGGGCTCACCAGCAGCACGTCGACCTCGCCCATGGCGACGGCCTCCTGCACGGTGTTCCACTCCTGCGCGTTGGCCGAGTTGATGGTGGCCGCCTGCACCCCGGCCCGCGCGGCCGCGGCGACCTGGTTGCGCATCAGGGCCAGCAGCGGCGAGACGATCACCGTCGGACCCTCGCCCAGCTCCCGCAGCAGCGCGGTGGCCACGAAGTACACCGCCGACTTGCCCCAGCCGGTGCGCTGCACCACCAGCGTGCGCCTGCGGTCGACCACCAGCGCGCGGATCGCCGCCCACTGGTCCTCGCGCAGCCGGGCTTCCGGCCCCGCCAGTGCTCGGAGGCGCTGCTCCGCGAGTTCGCGCAAGCCCTGTGCCGTGTCCACGCTCGACCCTGCAAGCAGCTCTTCGTCCACACCCCCACCCTGCCGCATGCCCCCGACAGCGGCGCGGCGGCCCCGCGAACCCGGTTGCCGCCGCCCCGTAGGCTTGTCCGGGTGAGCAGCAGCACCGAGCAGGAAGCCGTCCCCGCCACCGATGAGCTGCGCGAGCAGGTGCTCGGCGCCGCCCGCCGGGCCAGAGTCGCCGCGGGCGAGCTCGCGGTGGCCACCCGCGCGGTCAAGGACACCGTCCTGCACGCCATGGCCGAGGCGCTGACCACCCGCGTCGAGGAGGTGCTCACCGCCAACGCCGCCGATCTGGACGCGGGCAAGGCGGCGGGCCTGACCCAGTCGCTGCTGGACCGGCTCGCGCTCAACCCGGCCCGGATCGAGGGCATCGCGGACGGGTTGCGCACGGTCGCCGGGCTGCCGGACCCGGTCGGCGAGGTGCTGCGCGGCGGGGTGCTGGCCAACGGCCTGGAGACCAGGCAGGTGCGGGTGCCGCTGGGCGTGCTGGGCATGGTCTACGAGGCCCGCCCGAACGTCACCGTGGACGCCGCGGGGCTGGCCCTGAAGTCCGGCAACGCGGTGCTGCTGCGCGGATCCTCCACCGCCGAGCGCTCCAACACCGCGCTGGTCGCCATCCTGCGCGACGTGCTCGCCGAGCACGGCCTGCCCGCCGACGCGGTGCAGCTGCTGCCCTGCCACGACCGCGCCTCGGTGCGGCACCTGATCACCGCGCGCGGCCTGGTCGACGTGGTCATCCCGCGCGGTGGTGCCGGACTGATCTCCGCCGTGGTCACCGAGGCCACCGTGCCCACCCTGGAGACCGGGGTCGGCAACTGCCACGTCTACCTCGACGCCGCCGCCGATGTGGACATGGCCACCCGGATCACCCTCAACGCCAAGACCCGCAGGGTCAGCGTGTGCAACGCCGCCGAGACGGTGCTGGTGCACAGCGCGATCGCGGACAAGGTGGTGCCGCAGCTGGCCCGCGAGCTGTCCTCGGCCGGGGTCACCCTGCACGCCGACGAGCGCTTCGCCGCGCTGGCCGGGGTCGCCACCGTGCCGGTGACCGAACAGGACTGGGACACCGAGTTCCTCAGCCTGGACATCGCGGCCAAGGTGGTCGACTCGCTGGCCGAGGCCATCGCGCACATCAACGAGCACGGCTCCGGGCACACCGAGGCCATCGTCACCGGCGACCTGCGCGCCGCCCGCGAGTTCACCGCACGGGTGGACGCGGCCGCGGTGATGGTCAACGCCTCCACCGCCTTCACCGACGGCGCCGAGCTGGGCATGGGCGCGGAGATCGGCATCTCCACCCAGAAGCTGCACGCCCGCGGTCCGATGGGCCTGGCGGAGCTGACCTCCTCGAAGTGGCTGGTCTTCGGCGAAGGGCACGTGCGCGGCGTCTCCTGACTTTCCGATCAGGTCGGAATGCACCTTTTTTCCAGCCCGGTCACTCAGAATGTCCGGGTGACCGAGCCTGCCAAGCCACGCCGCCGCGATGCCGCCGCCACCCGCGCCGCGCTGTTGGCCGCGGGCGCCGACCTGTTCGCCGAGCGCGGGTTCGAGCGCACCACGGTCCGCGACATCGCCGCCCGCGCCGGGGCCAACCAGGCGCTGCTGTTCCGCTACTTCGGCTCCAAGGAGGACCTGTTCCGCGAGGTGGTCGCGGGCAGCTCGCAGGAGCTGCTGGCCGGTCCGGCCAAGGACATCCCGGTCCGGATGCTGCGCCAGCTGCTGGACAAGGAGGTCGACGCGGAGGCCCGCGCGTTCGCCGCGCTGCTGCGCTCGGCCGGGCACGACGAGGCCGCCGCGTTCCTGCGCCGGGAGGTCGGCGCGAAGTACCTGGCCGCGCTGACCGGGCTGACCGACGGCCCGGACGCCGAACTGCGCGCCGCGCTGGTGCTGTCCTGGCTGATGGGCATCGGGCTGGCCCGCTCGGTGCTCCAGTCCGAGCAGTTCGCCGACGCCGACCCCGCCGTGGTCGAGCGCTACGTGCGCCTCGGCGTGGCCGCGCTGCTGGAGAAGACCGCGGAGTGAGCCGCGCGCATACCACCCGGGCGAATTAGTGGACGGCCGTTACCGAAATCCTGAAGCGTGGCTTTCCTTCGTTGACCGTTAAATCAGGCGGTCTCTAACTTCCAGTCATGGCACGGACTTACCCATTCGGGGAAACCGTTCGACTCGATCTTCATCCGATGTACGCCCGGCTCCAGGACGAGGAGCCGATGAGCCGCATCCGCCTGCCCTACGGCGGCCGGGACGGTCAGCCTGCCGAGGCGTGGCTGGCCACCCGGCACGCCGACGTGCGCCAGATCCTCGGTGACCACCGGTTCAGCATGGCGCTGGCGATGGACCCGGCGACGCCGAGGGTCGAGCCGCTGCCACTACGCCCCGGCCCGCTGCTGACCATGGACCCGCCGGAGCACACCAGGATCCGGCGGCTGGTGGCCGGGGAATTCACCATGCGCCGGGTGGAGAAACTCCGCCCGCACACCGAAAAGCACGTCGCGCAGTTCCTGGACGAGATGGTCGCGCAGGGCAAACCCGCCGACCTTGTGCGGCACTTGGCGCTGCCACTGCCGATTACCATGATCTGCGAGCTGCTCGGCGTCCCGTATGCCGACAGGCACCGGTTCCGCGGCTTCTCCGACGTGCTCACCGCGACCACCGCGCACACCCCGGCGGAGATCAACCACGCCTGGGGTGAGCTGGAGGGCTACCTGGCCGAGCTGGTCGCCCAGCGCCGCGCCGAGGCGACCGACGACCTGCTCGGCGCGCTGGTGCTGGCCCGCGACGAGGGCGACCGGCTCAGCGAACAGGAGCTGGTCCGGGTCGGGCTGAACCTGCTGATCGCCGGCCATGAGACCACCGCCAGCCAGATCGGCAACTTCGGCTACACCCTGTTGTCCCAGCCCGAGCTGTACCAGCGGCTGGTCGCCGATCCGGCCCTGGTGCCGACCGCGGTGGAGGAGCTGCTGCGGGTCATCCCGCTGCGCTCGGCGGGCAGTTTTCCCCGGGTGGCCAAGGAGGACATCGAGGTCGGCGGCGTGCTGGTGCGCGCGGGCGAGGCGGTGCTGATCAACGTCGGCCAGGCCAACCGCGACCCCAGGGTGTTCGCGGACCCGGAGCTGCGGGACCTGGCCCGCGAGCACAACCCGCACCTGGCCTTCGGGCACGGCGTGCACCACTGCCTGGGCGCGCTGCTGGCCCGGCTGGAGCTCCAGCTGGTGCTCACCGCGTTGGTCAGCCGGTTCCCCGGCCTGCGCCTGGCGGTGCCCGCCGAGGAGATCCCGTGGAAGCCCGGACTGCTCGCCCGGCAGCCGCTGTCGCTGCCGGTGACCTGGTGAGGAGGGGGAGATGAGCGTCGAACCGAGGACCTGTCCCGCTTACCCGTTCGGGGAGGCGGTCAAGCTCGACCTGTACCCGGAATACGCGGTGCTGCAACGGGATGAGCCGGTGGCCAGGGTGCGCCTGCCCTACGGCGGCCGGGACGGCGAACCGGCGGAGGCCTGGCTGGTGACCGGGTACGCCGAGGTGAAGCAGGTGCTGGTGGACCCGCGCTTCAGCGGGGACGCGGCCACCGCGCCGGAGACCCCTCGGGTCACGCCGTGGCCGTTGCGGCGCGGCATGATGCTGACCATGGACCCGCCGGAGCACACCCGGCTGCGGCGGCTGGTGGCCAAGGAGTTCACCATGCGCCGGGTGGACCAGCTCCGCCCGGACACCGAGCGGATCGTCACCGGGCTGTTCGACGACCTGGTCGCGCACGGCTCGCCCGCGGACTTCGTCGAGCACGTCGCGCTGCCGTTGCCGATCACGGTGATCTCGCACCTGCTCGGCGTGCCGGCCGAGGACGAGCACCACTTCCGGGCCTTCACCGAGGTGATGGGCGCGACCACCAAGTACACCGCGGCCCAGGTCAACCAGGCGCGCGACCAGCTGGAGGACTACCTGCGGGCGCTGATCGAGCGGCGGCGCACCGAGCCCAGCGACGACCTGCTCGGCGCGCTGGTGCTGGCCCGCGACGAGGGGGACCGGCTCAGCGAGGAGGAGCTGGTCCGGGTCGGGGTGAACCTGCTGATCGCCGGGTATGAGACCACCGCCAGCCAGCTCGCCAACTTCACCTACGTGCTGCTGCACCGGCCGGAGCTGTTCGCCCAGCTGCGGGATGACCCGGACCTGGTGCCCAGCGCGGTGGAGGAGCTGCTGCGGACCACGCCGCTGCGCACCTCCGGCAGCTTCCCGAGGGTGGCCACCGAGGACGTGCGGCTCGGCGAGGTGCTGGTGCGCGCGGGCGAGACGGTGCTGATCCAGCTCGCCGTGGCCAACCGCGACCCGAAGGTGTTCACCGACCCCGATGAGGTGAAGCTGGACCGCGAGCACAACCCGCACCTCGGCTTCGGCCACGGCGTGCACCACTGCCTTGGCGCGCTGCTGGCCAAGATGGAGCTGCGGCTGGTGCTGCGGCAGCTCGCGGAGCGGTTCCCGGACCTCCGGCTCGCCGTCCCGGCTGAAGCGATACCGTGGAAGGCGGGGCTGCTGGCACGTGGCCCGTTGTCCCTGCCGATCGCCTGGTGACGGGAGCATGTGGTGAGCAGTGAACGCTGGCGGGTCGAGGTGACCCACGACTGCATCGGGTCCGGGATGTGCGCGGGCGCGGCGCCCGAGTTCTTCAAGTTGATCGAGGGCTACGCCGAACCCGTGCACCCGGAGATCGACCCGGCCGAGGTGGTGACCGACGCGGCCGACCAGTGCCCGGCCGAGGCGATCCAGGTGACCGAGGTCGGCAGCGGCAAGGTCCTCGCGCCCGCCGACTGATCAGATCCGGACCAGCACCTGGTCCATCGATTTCCGTACCAGGTCGGGTACCTGCGCCTCGCGGGCCGGGTACCCGACCGGGATCACCGCGAACGCCTTCTCGTTGCGCGGCCGTCCCAGCACCTCGCCCAGGAAGCGCATCGGGCTCGGCGTGTGGGTGAGCGCGGCCAGCCCGGACAGGTGCAGCGCGGTCAGCAGCATGCCCACCGCGATGCCCACCGACTCGTCGCCGTAGTAGTGCTTGTAGCTGGTGCCGTCCGCGCGCAGGCCGAACCGCTGCTGGAACACCACGATCAGGTAAGGCGCGTCGGTCAGGTGCGGCTTGACCGCGTCCGTGCCCAGCGGCCGCAGCGCGGCCAGCCATTCCTCGCCCAGCCTGCCGTCGTAGGAGACCTTCTCCTCCGCCTCCGCGGCCGCCCTGATGCGCGCCCGCACCTCGGGATCCTCGACCAGCACGAAGGTCCAGGGCTGCTGGTGCGCGCCGGAGGGCGCGGTGTTGGCCACCGCGATCGCGTTGAGCACCAGCTCCTCGGGCACCGGGTCCGGGGCGAAGCTGCGCACCGTGCGCCGCTCGTCCATCCGGTGCCGCAGCTCGGTGGAGATCTTCAGCGCCTGCTCGGCCGGGATCCGCGCGGGGGAGTACGGAACCGGTTGGTAGGGCTGGCCGTGCAACGGGGTCCATGTCCTCATGGCGGACAGTATTGTCCCGGCCTTCGGACGTAAGCAGGGCCGAACGAGTGAACGCGAAACTTCTCGGCGAACCGCGTCACACGTCACCCGATCGAGCGTCTCCTTGCCGCGGGCTCCCACGGGGGAGCAGCCCGCGACCCGGCGGCCGGGACCCCCAGCCACCGCCGCCGGTCGCGCGGAGGGCCGCCGGCCGGGGAGAGCGACCGGCGGGCCTCCTGCGGGCGGCGCTGTGGCCCGGCTCTCCCGATCTGCCTTTTGTGACCAGCGCCAACTACGCTGACCTGTTATGTCCGGGCGTCGACTTGGCGTGATGGGCGGCACCTTCGATCCCGTGCACCACGGGCACCTGGTCGCCGCCAGTGAAGTGCAGGCCCGGTTCGACCTGGACGAAGTGATCTTCGTACCGACCGGGCGGCCGTGGCAGAAGGAACACCACGTGGTGTCCTCGCCCGAGGACCGCTACCTGATGACGGTGATCGCCACCGCGTCCAACCCCCGGTTCTCGGTGAGCCGGGTCGACGTGGACCGCACCGGCCCCACCTACACCATCGACACCCTCTCCGACCTGCACCAACAGCATCCGAACGATCAGCTGTTCTTCATCACCGGCGCGGACGCGCTGGAGCAGATCCTCGGCTGGTGGCGGGCGGACGAGCTGTTCGAGCTGGCCCACTTCGTCGGGGTCACCCGGCCCGGCTACCAGCTCGACGACGACCACCTGCCGCGCGGCGCGGTCAGCCTGGTCGACGTGCCCGCGATGGCCATCTCCTCCACCGACTGCCGGGAGCGCGTGGCCAAGGGCATGCCGGTCTGGTACCTGGTGCCCGATGGTGTGGTGCAGTACATCTCGAAGCGGAACCTCTACCGCGACCCGGCGCCCTGACCGCCCGGTACCCTGAGTGACCTGTGCGGACCCCGAAGGTCGCACGGGGAGGAGCAACGTGTCAGCGACCGAGGAGGCCCGCCGGCTGGCCCACGTCGCCGCGCTGGCGGCGGCCGACAAGAAGGCCCACGACATCGTGGTGCTGGACGTGTCGAACCAGCTGGTGATCACCGACGTCTTCGTGATCGCCTCGGCGCCCAACGAGCGCCAGGTGCAGGCGATCGTGGACAGCGTCGAGGAGAAGATGCGCGAGGCCGGCAGCAAGCCGGTGCGGAGGGAAGGCGCCCGCGAGGGGCGCTGGGTGCTGCTGGACTTCGTGGACCTGGTGGTGCACATCCAGCACGCCGAGGAGCGTTCGTTCTACGGCCTGGAGCGGCTGTGGAAGGACTGCCCCCGGATCGAGTTCGAGGACGTGGTGGCGCACCAGCCCGCGGACGAGGACGTCCAGGCGTGACCCTGTCCAGGCTGATCCTGTGGCGGCACGGGCAGACCGGCCACAACGCCTCGGGCCGGCTCCAGGGCCAGCTCGACGTGGAGTTGAACGACATCGGCCTGGCCCAGGCGAAGCGGGCCGCGCCCCTGGTGGCGGCGCTGGAACCGGACCTGCTGGTCACCTCGGACCTGCGGCGGGCCGCGGACACCGCGGCGGCGTTCACCGGGGCCACCGGCATGGCGCCGAGGATGGACAAGCGGCTGCGGGAGACCGACGTCGGCCAGTGGATGGGCATGTCCGGCGCGGAGGTCGAGGCGGACTGGCCCGGCGCGCTGGACCGCTGGCGGGCCGACCCCACCTTCGCCCCGCCCGGCGGTGAGAACCGGCTGGAGGTCGCCGCACGCGCGGTCGAGGTGGTCTCCGAGCTGGACCTGACCACCGACGGCACCGCGCTGCTGTGCGCGCACGGCGGCCTGATCACCGGCCTGATCGCCAGGCTGCTGGCGCTGCCGGTGGAGGTCTGGCCGTCCCTCGGTGGCCTGCACAACTGCCACTGGACCGTGCTCGCCCGCCGCGCCGACGACACCAAGTGGCGGCTGATCAGCCACAACGTGGGGGCGACTGGTTGAGCCGGGGACGCCTGCTGGTCCTGGGCGACTCGCTGGCCTTCCACGGCCCGGAACACGCGCTGCCCGCCGACGATCCCCGGCTGTGGCCGAACATCGCCGCGGCCGGGCTGGGTCGCGCGGCGGAGCTGTTCGCCGGTTTCGGCTGGACCGCCCGGCACGGCTGGTGGGCGCTCACCGGCGACCCCCGGCTGTGGTCCCTGATGCCCAGCGCCGACGCCCTGGTGCTCGGGCTGGGCAGCATGGACACGCTGCCCAGCCCGCTGCCGACCTACCTGCGCGAGGGCCTGCGCCACCTGCGCCCGGACCCCCTCCGCAGGTTCGCCCGATCGAGCTACCTGGCCGCCCAGCCGCACCTGGCCAGGCTGCTCCGCGGCCACCCGGTGGCCCTGCCCCCGCACCTCACCGTGGCCTACCTGGACCGCTGCCTGCGCGCGGTCCGCGCCATCCGCCCGGGGCTCCCGGTGGTCGGCATCCTCCCGTCGGTGCACAACTCACCTGACTACGGCCACGTGCACACCGGCCACGCCCCCGCGGCCGCGGCCCTGCGCGCCTGGTCCGCCCGCACCGAGGTCCCCCTGCTCGACCTGCCTGCCCTGGTCCGCCCGCACATCTTCGGCGATGAGGGCAATCCCGACGGCATGCACTGGGGATATTCCGCACACGCCGAGGTCGGCACGGCACTGGCCGCCCTGCTCCGCCCGATGCTTCCGTAGGCTGCGTCCCCGTGTCCGTCGCCGTGTTCACCGACTCCACCGCGTACCTGCCGGAGGGCTTCGCGACCCGCCACGGCATCCACGAGGTGCCCCTGCACGTCACGGTGGACGGCGAAAGCGGCCTGGACGGCAAGGACATCGGCCCCAGCGAACTGGCGGCGGCCCTGGCCGAACGCCGCACCGTCACCACCTCCCGCCCCACGCCCGCCGAGTTCGCCACCGCCTACCGCGAAGCCCTGGCCACCGGCGCCACCGGCATCGTCTCCATCCACCTGTCCCGCGAACTCTCCGGCACCTGGGACGCCGCCCGCCTGGCCGCGCTGGAGGTGGGCCCGGACCGGGTCCGCGTCGTCGACTCCCGCTCCACCGCCATGGGCCTGGGCTTCGCTGTCCTGGCCGCCGCCAAAGCCGCCACCCAGTCCGCCACCCCAGCCGAGATCGAAGCGGTAGCCACCCACACCGCCACCCACACCAGAACCTTCTTCTGCCTGGAAACCCTCGAACACCTCCGCCGCGGCGGCCGCATCACCCCCACCGCCGCCCTCCTGGGCACCGCCCTGGCGGTAAAACCCTTGCTACACGTGGAAAACGGCCGAATCCTGCCCCTGGAAAAGGTCCGCACCACCAGCCGCGCCGTGTCCCGCCTGGTCGACCTGGCCACCGAAGCCGCGGGCCAGGGCCCGGTAGAGGTCGCGGTCCACCACCTGGGCTCCCCACAGCGCGCCGCGGAACTGGCCGGCCGCCTGGACGAACGCATCCCCGGCTGCGACGGCTGCGTCATCTCCGAAGTAGGCGCGGTAGTAGGCGCCCACACCGGCCCCGGCGTCCTGGGCGTGGTCGTTTTGCCCCGCCAGCCCGCCTAACACCAACGCCGCTCCACACTCAATCGCCAGCGGCCCAGCGCTCTTCCATCGCAGCCTTGGCCTCGGTCCGCCGCTTCCCGCTTCGCGCTTCCCGCTTCGCGCTTCC
>NZ_JAMHIV010000047.1 GCF_023897065.1 Crossiella sp. SN42 | reverse complement strand
GCACCGATCCACCTGCCCACCTACCCCTTCCAGCGTGAACGCTTCTGGCTGGAGGCCGCCCCGGCGACCGTGCACCCGCTCGCCGGTGACCCGGTGCTGCTGGCCGATGGTTCCGGGCTGGTGCTCTCCGCCCGGCTGCACCGGGGCAGCGCGGACTGGCTGGCACAGCACGTCATCGACGGCGAGGCCATCCTGCCCGGCGCGGCGATCCTGGAGCTGGCGCTGCACGCGGGCCGGCAGCTGGACTGCGCCCAGGTCGAGGAGCTGGTGCTGCGCAGCCCGCTGGTCATCCCGGGCACCGGCGCGGTGGAGACGCAGTTCGTGGTGCACGAGCCGGACGAGTCCGGGCGGCGGCGCTGCACGCTGTACGCCCGCTCCGCCCCCGAGCAGCCCTGGACTGCGCACGCCACCGGTGTGCTGCGCCCGGCAGGCGCCGTGGCGCCGTCCCCGGACTGGCCGGCCGACGCGGAACCGGTGGACGTGTCCGGACTGTACGACCGGCTGGCCGGACTGGGTTACGGCTACGGTGAGACCTTCCGCGGCCTGCGCGCGATGTGGCGCTCTGGCGGCGATCTGCTCGCCGAGGTGGAACTGCCGCCGGGCGCTGAGATCGGGCCGCACGCGCTGCACCCGGCCCTGCTGGACGCGGCCCTGCACCCGCTGACCGTGGACCTGGTGGCAGGGGACCTGTTGCTGCCCTTCGCCTGGCACGGCGTCACTCTCGGCGCGGCCGGGGCCCGCGCGGTGCGGGTGCGGCTGTCCCGGACCGGGGCGGACTCGGTCGCGATCACCGCCACCGATCCGGCCGGGAACCTGGTGCTGCGGGTGGGCACCCTGACCACCCGCCGGATGCGGCGGCGTGGCGACGGGGAGCGACGGGTGCCGGGGCTGCTGCACGCGGTCGACTGGGCGCCGGTCCCTGCGGTGGCACCGACCCTGGTGTCGGTGCTCGGCGCTGCGGAGGATGTCGTGGCCAGGCTGCGCGCGGACGGGATCCCGGTGGCCGAACACCTGGACCTGGACGCCCTGAACTGGACCGGCGAACCCGTGCTGCTGCCGTGGACCCCCGGCGACAGCCTGGAAACCGCGGTGAACGAGCTGCTGGCGGTGCTGCGCCGCTGGACCGCTGAACCGCGCTGGGACGGGGCCACGCTCACCGTGCTGGCCACCGGCGGCGCGGAGGTGGCCCGCGCGGTGGTCCGCTCGGCGCTGCTGGAGCACCCCGGGCGGTTCGCGGTGCTGGAGTGGGACGGCTCCCCGGGCCTGGCCGCCGCGCTCGGGTCCGAAGTGGACACTCGCGTGCGCGGCGGGGTCGTGCAGGCCCCGCGGCTGGTGCGGTTGCCCGAGGAACTGCCCGAGGTGGTCTGGCCGGGCGGTGCGCTGGTGATCACCGGCGGCACCGGCGGGATGGGCCGGGTGGCCGCGCGGCACGCCGTGCACGCCTGGGGCGTGCGGGAGCTGGTGCTGCTCGGGCGGCGGGGGCCGGCCGCGCCCGGAGCCGCCGAGCTGGTCGCCGAGCTGACCGAGGCCGGGGCCTCGGTGCTGGTCAAGGCCTGTGACGTGGCGGTGCGCGCCGAGCTGGCCGCGGCCCTGGACGGGGTGGCGGTGCGGGGCGTGATCCACACCGCCGGGGTGCTGGCGGACGCCCTGCTGGCCGATCAGACCCCGGAGCGGGTGGCCGCGGTGTTCGCGCCCAAGGTCGCCGCCGCCTGGCACCTGCACGAGCTGGCCCCCGAGGCGGAGCTGTTCGTGCTGTTCTCCTCCCTGGCCGCGGTCCTCGGTGGCGCGGGCCAGGTCAACTACGCCGCCGCCAACGGCGCGCTGACCGAACTGGTGCGGTTGCGCCGGTCCCAGGGACGCCAGGGGGTCGCGCTGGCCTGGGGGCTGTGGGGCGAGGGCGGCATGGGCGCGGGACTGGCCGAGGCCGACCGGACCCGGCTCGCCGCCCGCGGCATCGAACTGTTGTCCACTGTGGACATCCAGCAGGCACTGGACCGGGCGGTGGGCACGGACCGGGCCGAGCTGGTCCCGGCCAGGTTCGCGCTGCGGCAGCTCGACGTGGTGCCGCCGATCCTCCGGTCGCTGGCACCCCGGCCGACGCAACCGGCGGCCGTGGCGAGTGCGCAGAACCGGCTGGACCGGCTGGCCGGGCTGCCCGCGGCGGAGCAGCGGGCCGAGGTGCTCGCGCTGGTGTGCCGCCGGATCGCCGCGGCGCTGGCCTACCCGGCAGGCCGGGAGGTCGAGGTGGAGCAGGAACTGGGCAAGCTCGGTTTCGACTCGCTCACCGCGGTGGAACTGCGCAACGCGCTGGCCGCGGAGACCGGGCTGGCCCTGCCGGTCACCCTGGTCTTCGACCACCCGACCCCGGCCGCGCTGGCCGCGCACCTGCACGCCCGGCTGGTGCCTGCGGCCGATCCCGGCGCGGCGCTGGAGCAGGCGCTGGCCGCGCTGGAAACGGCGCTGGCCGCCGAGGGCCTCACCGCCGCGCAGCGGGAACAGGCGCGCAGGCGGCTGCTCGGGCCGCACCCCCAGGACGAGACGTCACCGGCGGTCGTGGACACCGCCTCCGACGACGAACTCTTCGATTTCATCGACAACCAGCTCGGCGCCTGAGCCCGGAAGGACCGCACCATGACCACCCAGAACTTCCAGTTCACCCCGTTCGAGGGGCTGACCGTCGACCCGCGCTACGCCGAGCTGCGCGAGCGCTGCCCGGTGGCCAGGATGACCCCGCCCTACGGCGAGGACGCCTGGCTGCTGACCCGGCACGAGGACATCCGCGCGGCGCTGAGCGATCCGCGGTTCAGCCGGGTCGTGCCGGAAGGTCACGACGAGGCCAGGGTCGCGCCGATCCCGCTGGGCTCCAGCTTCGTCAACCTGGACGGCGCCGAGCACGCCCGGCTGCGCAAGCTGGTGGCCGCGCCGTTCAGCAGCCGCAACATCGCCCGGATGCGGCCGATCGCCCGCGGCTTCGCCGAGGAGCTGCTGGATGAGATGGCCGCGGGCGGCGGGCCCGCCGACCTGATCGGCGAGTTCACCGTGCCGTACGCGGGCAAGGTGATCTGCGAGCTGCTCGGCGTGCCGTATGAGGACCGGATCAGCTTCCACCGGTGGATCCAGGCCTTCTTCCACCGCGCCGACTCGCCGGAGGAGGTGCCGGTGCTGCTGGGTCAGCTCAACGACTACCTCGCCGGGCTGGTGCGCTCCCGTCGCGGCCAGGAGGCGGGCAACGACCTGGTCACCGCGATGCTGCAGGCCGCCGACCGGGCGGGCAGCTACACCGAGGAGGAACTGGTCGGCCTGATCTACCTGCTGCTCATCGGCGGCTACGAGACCCCGGGCTCGCAGCTGGGCTCGGCCACCTTCCTGCTGCTGCAGTCACCGGAGCAGCTGCGGCTGCTGCGCGAGCGTCCCGAGTTGATGCCCGCCGCGGTGGAGGAGCTGCTGCGGTTCGTGCCGCTGATCGCGCACGCCGGCTTCGCCCGCTACGCCACCGAGGACGTGAGCCTGCACGACACCACCATCCGCGCCGGGGACGCCATCCTGCCCGGCTTCGCCGCCGCCAACCGCGACCCCGCGGTCTTCGACAACCCGGAGGTCCTGGACATCACCCGCACACACAACCCGCACCTGTCCTTCGGGCACGGCACCCACTTCTGCACCGGCGCCGCGCTGGCCCGGATGGAGATGCAGGAAGCGCTTTCGGCGCTGCTGACCCGATTCCCGGACCTGCGGATCGCGGGCGACCCCTCGGCGCTGCCCTGGGTGCCCGGCACGCAGATCCGCAGCCTGGAAGCGCTGCCCGTCCAGTGGTGACCCGCCGGGACGAGCGCACAACGTTGACAACAGAGGAGAGGAACACGATGTCGATCGCCGACCCCGTGCCCGGCTTCGCCGGCGCAGTGTCCACCGTGATCACCCCGGCCGAGACCGAGTCCCTGGTGCTGCTGGACCTCACCGAGGACGTCGACCTGCGCTACCACGCGGTCAACCCGCCCGGCCCCGGCCTCGGCGACCACAACACCTACGACAGCGTGGTCACCGACGCCGAGGGCACCGCGGTGTGCACCATCGCCGGCGCGGGCTGGAAGGTGCTGGAGCGCAGCAGCGACGGGCACCTGATGGCCTACTACCAGGAGACGATCACCTTCCCCGATGGCGGCGAGGTGCGCACCAGCGGCTGGATCGACGTGCAGGCCATCCTGGAGGGGCGCTGGCAGTCGCTGTACGCGGTGGGCACCCGCGGCTCGCTGATGGGCCTGGTCGGCACCCGCGAGCTGCGCGGTGAGATCCCGCGCAAGCGGTTCCGGGCCAACCTGCGGCTGAGCCGCCAGGGCTGAGCGCCGCGCGGCTCCGGCCGACCGGGTCCTGCCCCGGCCGGCCGGAGCCGCGCACCACGGTTCCGCTCAGCGGATCAGCCCGTGCAGAAGCTGGACACCCGTTCGTCGGCGGTGAGGATCGCGCGGTGCAGGTCGCTCAGCGCCCGGCACGGCTCCAGCCCCAGCTCGCGGCGCAGCACCGCGCGCGCGTTCTGGTAGACCTGCAACGCCTCGGCCCGCCGGTCGCACCGGTACAGGGTCAGCATCAGCAGCCGGCAGAAACCCTCGTGCAGCGGGTCCTCCCGCACCAGGCTGTGCAGGTGGCTGACCAGTTCCCGGTGCCAGCCCAGCGCCAGCTTGGACTCGACGAGCAGCTCCAGGCACTCCAGCCGCACCTCCTCCAGCCAGGACAGGAAGGAGGTGATGATGCTGCCGCCGTTGATCTCGTTCAGCGCGGGTTCGCGGAGCATCGCGAGCGCGGTGTGGAACACCGCCACCGCCTCCTCGTGCCTGCCGCCGCGCACCAGCTCCCGGCCGCGCGCCACCTCGGCCTGGAAGACGTCCAGGTCGAGCTCGCCCGGACCGACCCGGATGAGGTAGCCGGGGGAGCAGGTGAGGATGCGGTTGTCCAGCCCGCAGGACTCGGCCAGGTACTTCCGCAGCTGGGAGACGTGCACGTGCAGCGCGGCGGTGGCCGTGCGCGGCGGCACCTGCCCCCACACCTCGGTGACCAACTTCTCCACCGAGACCACCTGGTTCGCGCGGAGGAGCAAGGTGGCGAGTACCACCTCCCGTTTGGGTGCGGTCAGGAACTGAGGCCCGGCCTGACTTGCCACCCGCAGTCGGCCGAGAATTTCGAACCTCATCGAGTCCCTTTCAAGAATTCGATCAAGGCCAGTCCGCCCGGAGGCCTCGGAAAGTCCGATGATCTGGTGAAATCCCCAGTCAGGTCCTACTAAGTGCGGTTCAGAGTCATTTCTGTTGTTGCCCCAACAATACACCCGACTGGGTCTAATGAAAACCTTTGCCGTGTGGCAGGGGGGGCTCGTACGCCGTTTCTTGCGATCCCTTGCTCTGCGTTATTGGCAACGGACGCACGGTGGTGGGCCAGTGCGTCAAAGTGGCGGATATCCGACAATCCGCCGGAGGCTGACGCGCAGCCGGGTATCGACTGCTTGTGGTCGCTGTCGCGGTTCTTGTTCGGGGCGTCTCAAACGCCCTGAGCAGCGGAAAACGTGCTCTGCCCGGGTGGCCGGGGTTAGCCGGAATTGGGCGGTTTTGTGGGATTTTCCGGGCCGGCAGTGCAGTGGAATGGCTGGTTCACTATATTTGACGGCCGGTCGCGGCCCGGCGGCACGCGAAGATTCCACGCCGGGATGGGCACGGCGTGGTAGCAGGCAGTGGAATGCGGCCGGGTTCACCGGCCCTGCGGCCGGATCGAGCCAGGCGGATTCCCGGTCTTCGGTTGTGCGCTCCTTCGCGTTCGGCACGGATCGGGCTACAAGCATCAACCTCCCACGACGGAAGCATTGTTAACACTGCGAAACGACTACGAGAACAGACCGATCGGTCTGCTCCGTGCTGACAGCTTCCTGGTGGCAGGCTGTTCGGTCAAGAGGTCACGAAGGATCGTCAACTGTGGATAGCCACGTTGACGTGCGCGCGGTGAGTTCGCCCGCGCTCACACGATGGGTGCGGCCAGCGCGGGTTCGTCCACGGTGAGGTTCTCCGGCAGCCGTTGCGCCGCGTGCAGGGGCACGAGCTCGGACTTGCCGCACCATGGCGGCGGCGCCGGGTTGCTCTCGCCCGGTGACGCCGTCTTTCCCTGCACGCTCCGGCCTGGGACGTACCCACCGAGGATCTGGTCGACCAGCGCCTAATCGTCCATTCCGGACACTTCCTGGGGACATTGCTGGACTGCCTGCGTGGACGAGCTGTTCGTGGCGGTGTTCTACCGCGACCGTTGCCTTGACCACGCAGCCGGCCATCGGCAGATGCGGGCGCGTGCCGTGGGCGCGGCCCACGGCACGCTCGCCGGCCTCAGGTCGCTGGTACGGCAGTCACCGCCGCCGCGCTATCGCCTCCGGTGAAGCTCCACTTCCCGTGTGGCACGGACACGACCTTGAAGCCGGCCTTGGCCGGCACGTGCACCTCCGCCGTCGAACCGACCGGCACCTCGACGGTCAGCCTCAGCACGCCGTCGACCTTCTCCCACGCCACGGAGATGGGTCCCCGCACGCTCATGAACTCCAGCCGCGCCCACGACACCCTGGTGGCGTCCGGTCGCACGGTGAACGTCCGGTAGCCCGCGTCCCCCGGCCGCAACCCGGCGACATGCTCGTACAGCCATTGCACGACGGTGCCTTTGAAGTAGTGGTTACGCGAACGGGTGCCGGTGTCCCACTTCTCCCACATGGTGTCGGCGCCGTTGTTGAACCAGTGCCCCCAGCTGGGGTAGGTCCGCTCGGTCGCCACCGCGTGCGCGACGTCGGCGTGCCCGTTGTCGGTCAACGCTTTCAGCAACACACTGGCGCCGAGACAGCCGACGTTGACGTGGTTGCCGTTCGACCTGACCTCGGCGGCGAGCCGGTCTGCCACTGCCCGCACCGAGCCGGAAGGCACCATTCCGAACGCGAGCGGGACCGCGTTGGACGTCTGCCGGTAGCCGGGATCCTTTGCCGTGCGGTAGTAGCCGCCGCGGTCGAGGAACGTCCGGTTGAAGGCCGAGAGCAGGCTCGCGGCGACCTGGCGGTAGCGCGGAACCGGTTTGCCGATCACCTCTCCGAGCTCGGCGGCGTGCACGAGCGCGCGGTACAGGTACGCGGTCGCGGTGAGGCGGGTGTCCTCCGGCGGTAGACCATCCGAGCCGGGTGGCACCCAGTCGCCGAGCTCGGTGACCGCGAGCCCGTCGCGCAGCCTGCCGATCTCCCAGTCCAGGTAGCGGGTGAGCACCGGCCAGTGCTGTGCCGCCAGCCGGTCGTCGCCGTAGACCCGGTACATCTCGCGCAGCAGGAACGGATAGACCGTCGTCCACTCCGGGGCTGGTGCGAGCTCACGGTAGCCCCAGCCACCGCTCGGCACGATCACCGGCAGCTGTCCCACCGAGTTCTGGCTGTCCGCCAGGTCGTCCACCCACTTGGTGAAGAACTTCGCCATGCCGAACTCGGCGAGCATCGACGGCGCGCCGACCTGCACGTCGCCGGTCCAGCCGTTCTTCTCATAGGTCGGCGTGTCGGTGGGGATGCCGTGCAGGTTGTTCAGCACCGTGCGGCGCATCGCGGCGTCGTAGCGCTCGAACAGCGGCTCCGAGCACCGGAACGTGCTCACCGACGGAACGTCCGAGTGCACCACCCGGCCCTGCAACCGCGGCGCCGCGGCGAGACCCGTCACCTCGACGTAACGGAAACCCTTGTACGAGAACCTCGGTTCCCACGTCTCCTCGCCGCCGCCCGCGCAGACGTACTCGTCGACCTGGTCGCGGTTGCCCGCCACGTGGCCGTTGACCATGCGTACGGTGCCGTCGGAGTTCAGCGTCTCGCCGTGCTTGAGCCGCACGACGGTGCCCGCGGACGCCCGGACGGACAGCCGCGTCCAACCGGACATCGTGCGCCCCATGTCGGCCACGAACACGCCCGGCCTCGGCCGGGTGATCGTGACCGGGATGACCGACTCGATCACGCGGATCGGTTCGTGCTCCTGGGCTTTCAGCGTGCCCCTGGGAGCGGGCCGGATGGGCGTGCGCTGCCATGCGCTGTCGTCGAAGCCCGGTTTCGTCCAGTCCCTCGGCGCGCGCCGGGCGTCGTAGGTCTCGCCGAGGTAGAGGCAGTTCACCAGCGTCGGTCCGGAGGTCATGCGCCACGACTCGTCGGAGGCGATGGTGGTGCGGGTGCCATCCGGGTGGTCGATCTCGAGCTGTGCCAGCAGCTTCGGCTCGTCGTGCCACGACGGGCGCTCCCACTGCCACGTGTTCGGCGTCTTCATCCCGTAGAAGCCGCGGCCCAGGGTCACCCCGATGGCGTTGCGGCCGGTGCGAACCTGCCCGGTCACGTCGTGCACCGCGTACAGGACGGTGATGTCGTAGTCGGTGAAGCCGGGATCGAGCACCCGATCGCCGACACGGCTGCCGTTGATCTCGGTCTCGTGGTAGGCGAGGCCGCTCACGTACAGCCGGGCGCGCGAGACGGGCTTGCTGAGCGTGAACTCCTTGCGCAGCAACGGCGCGGGCTGCTCTCTGGTGGCGGCTTGCGCGCCGATCCAGCGCGCCTGCCATCGGGTGCCGAGCAGCGCCGTCTCCCACCAGCTGTTCGTGCTCCACTCGGACGGCCGGTTGTCGCCGTCCCACACCCTGACTCGCCAGTGGTAACGCGTGCGCGGCCGCAACTCCCCACCGCCGTAGGGAATTCCTGTTGTGCGGTCTGACTCCACCCGGCCGGACTGCCACACGTCCGAGCCCCCGGAGACCGTGCCGACCTGGATCTCGTAGGCGCTCTGCCGAGCTCCGGTGCCGTCCGCGGCAAGCACCCAGGCGAGCCGCGGTGCCGTGACATCGGTGCCCAGCAACGTTTCCGCGTACTCCACGGTGGTGCGCACGACGCGCAACCCGCTCGCCTGCGAGGCTGGCTCGGCCCGCGCCAAGCCGATGGGCAACACCGTCGCCGACAGCCCGGCCGCTGATGTTTTCAGGAACTGCCGTCTGCGCACGCGCTCCACCTTCTTCGCTGGATGAAACGTTTGAATTTTGAGAGGCGAAACCAGCGCGGAACGGCGGACGACGCGCGATTCCGGCCGCACCACCGTCACCATTCGCGGCAACGGGAACCGCGACGTCACGAGCAGGAAGGACAGACCCCGCCGTTCCTACCGCGCTCCTCTGGCCGGCGGCAGGGTGGTCAGGCCGCCGGTGGTGGTGAACGGAATCGAGTCGATGCCGGCGGTGGCGGCGGTCAGGCCGCTCGCGGTGGCGCGCAGGATGAGCGTGCCCGCGGTCCGCGAAGCGCGGACGAAGACCCGGTTGACGCCCGCCTCGGTGTCCACAGAGGACTTGTGGACGCTTCCAGGCTTGCCGGGGTTGAAGCCACCGAGGAAACGGCCGGGTCCGGCCAGCGTGAAGTCGACGCGGGCCTGATGGGTCGGCATCCGGCGGCCCTGCGCGTCGACCGCCTCGACCTCGAAGAACGCGATGTCGCTGCCATCCGCGCGCAGTCCGCCGGGGGCCGTGTACGGGGTCAGCCGGAGCGCGGTGGCGGCTCCGGTGGTCGTCTTCTCGGTGCGGACGACCTCTCGGCCGCCCGCGTCGTACCCGATCGCGGTGATCGTGCCGGGCTGCCAGCGGACGGCGGAGAACGAGTACAGGAAGTCGTTCGTGGCCGAGGTGTCGTTGCCCACCTCGGCGCCGTTCACCAGCAACCGCACCCGCCGGACGTGGGCGGAGGCCATGACGTACATGGTCTTGGTCGTGTTCGCCGGATAGGTCCAGTGCCCGATGATGTGGATGTCCGGGGTGTCGCTCTGCATGACCCGGTAGGTGTGCGCCGACTCCTTGGGAATGCGCACCGCGTCCACCCGGCCGGACAGGCGGCAGCACTCCCAGTTGTACTGGCGGCCGTGCTGGTTGGAGTCCGCCCAGATCAGGGCGGCGGCGCCGGCGTAGCGGCGCGGTCCAGGGCCCTGGATGCGCTGTCCCCAGAACTCGTGGCGGGTGGCGGCGGCGTGCGGGCCGGCGAAGTCTTCGGAGGTGTGGTGGTACGTGACGTCCGGCCCGGTCTGGTAGCCGAAGTCCGGCGGTGAGTACTTGTCCCAGACCCGCCTCGGCGCCTCGTCCCGGGTGTACTCGCACTCGATGATCGGTTTGCGGTCACGGGAGTAGTCCGAGTAGTGCCGGTTGAGCATCGTGCCGACGTACTCGGCGGCATCCACCGCGGCCCTGCCTCCGTACGCGGGGTTGTCGGAGATCGCCCGGCAGCCCATCACCCGTCCGCCGTGCGGGTCCCAGGTCTTGCGCAGGTTGGTCATCTGGGTCATGTGGGCAGCGGTGATCCAGTTGTTGCCGGCCTCCCAGAACAGGATGCTCGGGTTGTTGCGGAAGTAGATGATCACGTCCCGCATGAGCTCGACCCGCTGGTCCCACTGCCGGCCGGTCTTGTCGGCCTCCTTGTCCCCGGCCGGCTGAATCGAGACGATGCCGCAGCTGTCGGTCATCCGGATGTTGGCCGGGGTGGCGGCGATGTGCATCCAGCGGATCAGGTTTGCCTTGCTGTCCCGGATCAGCTTCCCGTCCAGATCGGTCATCCAGTCGGGCACCGCGCCGCCGATGACGGCCCACTCGTTGGTGGCGCGGATCGCGTACCCGGTGAGGAAGACGTGCTTGTCGTTGAGGTAGACGCCGCCACTGGTCGCGCCGCCGCGGAACTCCGTCTTGCGGAACCCGGTGATGACCGGGAACGAGTCCTGTGCCACACCGCCTTCGGAGAGCACCAGCTCCACGGTGTAGAGGTGGGGCCGACCCGGTTCCCAGAAGACGAGCCCACTGATCTGCTGGGAGAGCTTGACCACCTGGGTCGCGCCGGCGGCCAGGCTCACCGGCGAACCGGTGATGGTCGCGTGCACCGTGCCGTCCGGCCTGATGACGTTCGCGGCGACGGTGATGGTGCGCGCGGCCGGCTGTTCGTTGCGGACCTGGGCCTCGACGGTGACGGTCGCGGTTCCCGCCGAGACGTTGATCGCGCTCGCGTAGACGTAGGAGCCGGTCGTGCGCAGGTTTGTGTAGAGCGGCAGCGTGAAGTACGTCTTCGGCACCACGTACATCCGCACGTTGCGGGTGAGCCCGCCGTAGGTGGGGTTGAAGTCGCGGCTGTCCCACTGGAACGGCGTGCCGGTGGCTTCCTCCGGCCGCCACTTGGTGTTGTCGGCCTTCACCGCGATCAGGTTCTCCGCGCCGAAGCGCACCTGATCGGTGATGTCGAAGCCGAACGGCGCCACGCCGTTCTCGTAGAGCCCGGCCTTGGTGCCGTTGACGTAGACCGTGGCCGCCTGCCGGACCCCCTCGAACTCCAGCAGCACCTTCTGCCCGGCGTGTTCGGCGGGCAGCGTGAACCGCTTGCGGTACCACACCGGCTGCATCGCGACAGCCGACTCACCGGAGCTGCCGATGTGGTTGTCGAAGGAGTCCACGTCGTTGAACGTGTGCGGGACACTCACGGTGGCCCACGCCGAGTCGTTGAACGACGGCACGTGCGCGTCTGCGATGTCCTGCTTGATGAACCGCCAGTCCGGGTTCATGTTGTAGACCACCCGCCTGCTGGCTGTCGCCGCGTGCGCCGCCGTCAGCCTGGCGGGAACCGCCATACCGAGCACGAGCGCGCCCGCTCCGGTCAGCACGGTCCTTCTGGACAAGCCCGGAGTCTCGGGATCGGTCGCCTGGCTCATTGCGCGCGCCACCTCTCGGTCGGGTCCAATCAGTTTTCGGCACAACTGAGAACGCTGTCAAGAAAGCGCTTTCCGAGCGTTGATCGTTTGTCGGAATACCGGCGGTGACCCGGTTTCGTCGATTCGACTGCGCATTCGACGAAAGTTTCGGCAGTCGACGCGTAAACCGGTCGGTGGCCGGCGTGCCGGGTTGTGCACGTTCACGGAGTTGGGCCTACCTGCCTCTTGAAACCGGCGTAAGAATACGCTTTCATCGGAGGTGTTCGCCGCGCGGAGCGGCTGTGTACGTTCACGGCGGCGGGATCGTCCCTACTTCGGTCACAGGAGATCGGATGACCACGGATGGCGTGCCGGGCCCGCCACCGCGGTGAACTCGCGCACCGCCAGGTGGGTGACTCCGACACCCGGTGACAATCCAGGACTCAAGCCTGGAAAACGTTCTCCAGCGTCCAGCTGACCTTTCTCGGTAAACGTTGCCTACGAAGAGGTAGTGCTTCATGACCCAAATCCCGGCGTCCCCTGCGAATACGCCCATCCGGCAAGCCACCGGCTCCTCTCGCGGCATGGTGCGAAGAGTGGCTGTCGCGTGCACGGCCGCGCTCGGCTTCCTGGCCTCCATCGTGGTCCCAGGATCGGCGGCCGCCGCCGACAACCCCTACCAGCGCGGGCCGAATCCCACCCAGGCAAGCGTCGCGGCGAACCGCGGCACCTTCGCCACCGCGGAGACGAGTGTGGGCGGTGGGAACGGCTTCGGTGGCGCGAAGATCTACTACCCGACGGACACCAGCCAGGGCACGTTCGGCGCGATCGCGGTCGTGCCCGGCTACACCGCCACCTGGGCGGCCGAAGGCGCCTGGATGGGCCACTGGCTGTCCTCGTTCGGGTTCGTCGTCATCGGGATCGACACCAACAGCCGCAACGACAACGACACCGCGCGCGGCACCCAGCTGCTGGCCGCGCTGGACTACCTGACCCAGCGCAGCTCGGTGCGCGCCAGGGTCGACCCGAACCGCCTGGCGGTGATGGGTCACTCGATGGGTGGCGGCGGCGCCATCTCGGCGGCCCTGCGCCGGCCGACGCTGAAGGCCGCGATCGGAAACGCGCCGTTCAGCCCCTCGCAGAACCTGAGCACCATGCGGGTCCCCACCGCG
This sequence comes from Crossiella sp. SN42, assembly GCF_023897065.1. Taxonomy (GTDB): domain Bacteria; phylum Actinomycetota; class Actinomycetes; order Mycobacteriales; family Pseudonocardiaceae; genus Crossiella. Next base: position 43,075 of record NZ_JAMHIV010000047.1, on the reverse strand, counting down.
CTGCTGGCCGGCCAGCGGGACGGGACGGTCACCCCGTCGTTGGTCTCGGGCTACTACAACCAGATCCCGGCCTCGACGGAGAAGATGTACCTGGAGCTCACCGGCGCCGGGCACGGCTTCCCGACCTCGAACAACTCGGTGGCGACCCGCAAGTGGGTCCCGTGGATGAAGATCTTCCTCGACCAGGACACCCGGTACCAGCAGTTCCTGTGCCCGTTGCTGGACAACACCGGCATCTCGGCGTACCGCAGCACCTGCCCGCTCATCCCTGGTGACCCGGCGCCCGGTACCACCTTCAGCCTGGCGGGCTCCGCCTCCGGCAAGTGCGTGGACGTGCCGGGCGGGACCCAGACCAACGGCGCCGGGCTCATCATCTGGCCCTGCCGCGGCGTGACCAACCAGCGGTGGGCCCAGACGGCCGCGGGTGAGCTGCGGATCTATGACAACGCGAAGTGCATGGACGCCAACGCTTCCGGGCAGGGTGCCAGGGTGACGATCAACTCGTGCCATGGCGGCGCGAGTCAGAAGTGGACGGTCAACACCAACGGCACGGTCACCAACTCGGCGTCCGGACGCTGCCTCGAAGCCGTTGGCACCGCTGACGATGCGCCGGTCGTGGTGAACACCTGCAACGGCGGCTCCGGCCAGACCTGGGCCAAGCGAGCATGAAGCAGGCACTGCCCCGGCCACGCAGCTGACCCACGAGGGAGCGAAGCATGCCAATGCGTCTGAACCGCCGCCAGTTGATCAAAGCGGGCGCCGTGGGCGCGGCCGCCGTCGCCCTGCCGTTCGCCTTGCCCGCCTTGCCCGCGGCCGCCAAGTACCCCGTCCCGCCCAAGATGGACTGGTGGTACGCGGCCCGGTTCGGCATGTTCATCCACTTCGGGTCGTACTCCTACCGCGGCCTTGGCGAGTGGAACATGTACAACGAGAAGTGGTCGAAGGCCAACTGGCAGACCCAGGTCTCGGCCAGGTTCAACCCGGTCGGCTTCAACGCGGCCAGCATCGTCGGGTTGGCGAAGAGAGCCGGGATGAAGTACCTAGTGATCACCGCGAAGCACCACGAGGGGTTCGCGATGTGGGACTCCAAGGTGGCCGGCTGCACCGACACCACGGGCAGGCGGCTGTACACCCTGCCCGCCTACACCGGCTTCCAGCGTGACCTGCTCGCGGAGTTGAAAGCCGAATGCGACCGGCAGGGCATCGTCTTCTCGCTGTACTACTCGATCGTCGACTGGAGCCACCCGTCCCAGACCGCCCGCAGCACCGGCTTGACCACGATGGCGTCGATGACCGCGCGCGCCGGCTACATCCGGGACATGAAAGAACATTTGCGGGAGCTGGTGACCCGCTACGACCCGGCGCTGCTGTGGTTCGACGGAGACTGGTTCCCCGAGCGGAAACCCCAGACCCTGACCGACTGGTGGAACGCCGACGACGGCCGCGACCTGTACGACTACTGCGTCAGCCTCAAGCCCAGCCTTGTCATCAACGAGCGGGTCAAGCGCGACTCGGGGCTGGGGGACTACCTCTGCCCGGAGCAGACCGTTCCGGCAAGACCGCTGCCCCGGCCATGGGAGACCTGCCAGACGCTGAACGGCGCGTGGGGCTACGACTCCCGTAAGGAGAACCAGTACAAGTCGGTCCGGACCCTGGTGCGGGAACTGGTGCGGGTGGTCTCCCGGGACGGCAACTACCTGCTCAACATCGGCCCGCGCGGCGACGGTGTGGTGACCACCGGGTCGGTCAACGCGCTGACCGGCATGGGCGCCTGGATGAGCACTTACCGCGACAGCGTCTACGGCACCACCGGCAGTCCTTACCCGTCCGAGCCGTCCTGGGGTTACTACACCAAGAAGCCCGGCAAGCTGTTCGCCCACGTCTTCTCCTGGCCCACCAGTCGCCAGCTGGTGATCGGCTCGCTGACGAACGCCATCCGCCGGGTCTACCTGCTCGACAACCCCGGAAACTCGTTGCGCTACACCAGAACCAGCAGTGGCATCACCGTCTCCCTGCCCGCCTCGGCGCCCAATGCGGACGTGTCCGTGGTCGTGGTCGAGGTCGTCGGCGACCCCACTGCTCAGCGGCAGTGAAACGATGCCACGATTGGAGTGGGTCCAGTGAGATTTCCGCGTCTCACCAGCACGTCCGCGGCAACCGCACTACTCGTCGCCCTGGTCACCCTGACGGCGATGCCGTCGGCGGCGGCTCCACCTGCCGACCCCATATCGTCGCTCGTGTCACCGCTCGTGGCCGCCCGGGGCACCACCCAGGGGCTGAACGCCCCGCTGGCGATCGACAACCCCAGGCCTGAGTTCGCGTGGAGCGTGACCTCCAGCCGGTCTGGCGCTGCCGTCACGGCGGCCGAGGTCGAGGTGCGTGACGCGGAACGGACCGCCGAGCCGATCTGGACCCACCGTGCCGAGGCCAGTGGTGTCGCCGCCGTGACCTATGGCGGACCGTCGCTGGCGGCGAAGCACCGCTACACCTGGCGCGTGCGGGTCAGGGACGCCGCCGGTGAGTGGAGCAGTTGGAGCACGGACTTCCGGTTCGGCACCGGGATGCTGCGCGAGCAGGACTGGAACGGGGCGACCTGGATCTCCCAGCGAGACTGGGTGGCGGGTCGAGGAGAACCCGCACCTGGCGGCGTGCTGCTCGGCCTTCCCCTGCTGCGCACGAACTTCTCGGTCACCAAGCCGGTCGCCAACGCGACCCTCTACGTCTCGGGTCTGGGCGCGTACGCGGCGTCGGTCAATGGCAGACCGGCCGGCAACATCGTGCTCGGCTCCGGCATGAGCAAGTACGACAAGGTCAGCTTCTACGACGGCATCGACGTCACCTCCGCGGTCCAGGGAGGCCAGAACGCCGTCGGCATCGCGCTCGGCCAAGGAACACTCAACGGCCTGCACACCTGGGCCAAGCCCGAGAACCGCGGCGCCTGGGACGGCATCCTCCGGACAAAGGCACTGCTCCAGGTGAGCTACGCCGACGGCACAACGCAGTCCGTCCCCACCAGCACCAGCTGGGCCGCCACCCAGGGGCCATCCCTGCCCTTTCTCACCAGCACCACCAGACTGCCGGAAATGGAGGGCTACGACGCCCGGAAGGAGCAGCCCGGCTGGAACACTCCGTCATTCGACGCCGGCCGATGGGCGCCGGCCGTGGCCGTCAGCAACGGCACAGCCCGCCTGCAGGCGAGCCCGATGGAGCCCTCACGCGTCGTCAGCGAAATCAACCTCGGGAGCCCGGCCACGCCGGCCGCGGGGGTGTTCGTCTACAACGTCCGCCAGAACATCTCCGGCAACGCACGCATCACGCTCGACGTGCCGGCCGGCACCACGGTCAGAATCCGGTACGCGGAGTCGCTCAGCAACGGACGAGCAGTGGTCGCGGGCAAACGCCCGCAGGACGACACCTTCATCAGCAAGGGCTCAGGGCCGGCCACCTGGGCGGCGTCGTTCACCCACAAGGGCTTCCAGTACATCGAAGTCAGCGGCTTGCCCAGCGGCGCACCGGCACCCCGGGTCACGGCCCTGCGCATCCACAACGACATCCAGAGCGCAGGGACCTTCGACTCGTCCAACGACGTGCTGAACTTCGTCCACAAAGCCGGCCGGGAAACCGTCCTGAACAACTTCGTGCTCGCAGCGCCCACCGATGGGTCCTACCTCGAGAAGCTGCCCTGGCTCGGCGACGGCGCGCTCATGGCCGAGGCGGTGATGCGCAACTTCGACGCCAAGAACCTCTACATCAAGTGGTACCACGACATCGCCGACAGCGTACGCAGCAACGGCGACCTGCCAGCCGAGGCTCCCGTCCCGACCACGGGGGCCGATCTGTCCAGCGCCGCATGGGGCAACGCCTTCTCCGAACTGGCGACACTTCTCCTGCGCGAGCACGACGCCAAGCAGGTCGTCACCGCCCGTTACGGGCAACTCAAGACCTACGCCGAGTTCGTGTCGTCCCAAACCACCAACCCGGTCGAGCTCTGGGGCGACTGGGTGTGCCCCGGTGGAGACAGCGTGTGCAACACCGCAGCCGACAAGAAGCTGGCGGCGCGTGCCTACGTGATCCGCACACTCGACCAGTTCGCCGGCGTTGCCCAGCAGCTCGGCCGTACCGACGACGCCGCGACGTTCGCACGCCGCGCCGCCACCGCACGGACGGCTTTCAACAACGACTACTTCAGGTCAGGCACCTACCGGACCGCGAGCGGGGCCAGGTTCCTGCAGACCAACAACGTGCTCCCGGTGGCGTTCGGGATCACGCCCGCGGCGAACCGCCAGGCCGTGGTCAACGCCGTGGCCGCCGACGTCGCGGCCCGCGGCAACCACCTCGGCACTGGCGTGCTGGGCACCAAGTGGCTGTTCCGCGTGCTCACCCAGTACGGACACCTCGACACCGCCTACAAAGCCGCCACGCAACGCACCGCTCCCGGCTACGGCGCGTGGATGGCCGCCGGTGCCAACACCCTGTGGGAGCACTGGACGAACACTCGATCGAAGGGACACCCCTTCCTCGGCACAGCCGAGGACTGGATGCTCGCCGACGTCGCCGGACTCGCGCAAACCGGAAGCGCGTCAACCAAGGTTGTGGTGAAGCCGCACCTGCCGGCGAGTCTGCAACGAGCCGCCACCTCGTTGCAGACCAACGGCGGCACCGCCTCATCCAGCTGGAAGCTCGAGAACGGCCGGCTCACGCTCACCGTCGAGGTGCCGGTCAACCGGACCGGCACAATCCACGTGCCCGTCACAGGTAGCCAGAAGGTGATCGCGCCGCCCGAAGCCGTCCCGGCAGGCTCGGAAGGCAACTACCGGCTCTACACAGTCCCAAGTGGACGCTACGTCTTCACCACGGCAAACGCCTGACCGGAAACGTAGCCAGGCAGCACACCGTCACCCCGGCACCGCGCGCCGGGGTGACGGGCTGACAAGCCCCAGTGACGAACGAGACGGGCAGGGCAACCTCCATGCACGCCACCCAACGGCGAACCCGCCGATTCCTCCGGCCCACGGCCGTCGCCGCCATAGTGGCGGCAGCGGTCCTCGCCGCACCCACGGCACAGGCCGCGGCTGGCGTTCTCATCAACGAGACGTTCAGCGCCCAGACGACTCCGGCGAACTTCGGTTTTCCCACCGGTGCCGCGGTGAGCGACGGCGTTCTGAACGTCACCAAGGGGATGAGCGACTACACCACCTCGGTCAAGGCGTTTGATGGCGCCGTCGTGGGGGAGCGCACCCTCGACCTGACGTTCGACTGGAAGACGGCGGTCGCCGGCAGCGGGCAGAAGACGGGCATCGAACTGCGTGACAGCCAGGGAAATCTCGTGTTCGCGCTCGCCGGCACCACCGCCGAGCTCCGGTACGGCCTGACCGGCCCCGTGTCCGACTCGGCGTCCGCACCGGACTCGCTCAACCCGGCGTGGACCAGGATCGCCTACGACCGCGCCAAGTGGTACACGGTGAACCTGCACCTCGACTTCACGCTGCGGCGAGTGCAGTACCTGATCGCCACCAAGGAGACCGCGGCAACGGTCATGGCCTCCGGCACGGCGAGTGTCACCGGGACGAACCTCGCGAAGCTCGTCGCCGCCAACTACTACGGAACCGGCGTGCAGTCCATCGACAACTTCCGCCTCACCGTGCCGGCCACCGCCGCGAGCGGACGGCTGAAGGGCAAGACGATGTACGCCTTCGGCGACAGCATCGTCCACGGCCACACCTACGCACGCAGCTTCGTGAACCTCGCGGCCGAACGCGAACTCATGAACCTGACCAAGTACGCCGTGAACGGCGCGGCGATCGGCCCCGGCGGCAAGCAGATCCTCACACAGGTGCGGAACGCCACCGCGCAGGCACCCGACTACGTGGTGTTCAACGGCGGCACCAACGACGCCGAGCTCATCTACAACAACCGGTACCGGGTCGGCACGATGGCGGCGGGCTTTGACCCCGCCACGTTCGACAGGTCTACCTACGCGGGCTCGCTGGAGACCACGATCCAGGCCATGCGGACCAGGTGGCCGGCCGCGCGGATCGTCCACGTCGCCGTCCACAAGCTCGGCTCCCGCGACTGGAACACCCAGCTCGCGATCCGCTCGGTCACGCTGCGGATCTGCGCCAAGTGGGGAGTCGCGGTCGCAGACGTCTTCGGTAGCTCCACTTTGGACACACGCAATGACGGCCATCGGGTGGCGTACACGTTCAACGGCCTGGCCAACGGCTATCCCGGAACCGGTGGCACCGGCACACATCCGAACCTCGCCGGAATGGGCTTCTACGTCCCGGTGCTCACCGCCGCGCTGACCTGAGCCCACAAGGGGAACCGCCATCTGGAGCGACTTCCGCGGCCGAGGTGAGCGGTGCTCACGGCGAACAGGCCGGGAACGTGTCCAGGATGCCGTCTGATGTCGCCCTGACGCGAAGGGAACGCTGTGTCCGGTCAACTTCTGCAGTAGATTGTCAACGCTGGCAACCGGTCGTCGGTCTTGCGTGTCCGGATCACCGGCGTGCTGGCGGTCGCCTGCATGCTCCTGGCGGGAATGACCGCGGTGATCGCGCCGCGGCCGGCGCAGGCGCTGGAGGACGGGGTGGCCCGCACGCCACCGATGGGATGGAACACCTGGAACACGTTCGGCTGCGACATCTCCGAGACGTTGATCCGGCAGACCGTCGACGCGCTGGCCGGACTGCCCGATCTCTGGACTGGAGCGACGTCCAGCACCACAGGCTCCATCTCCGCCGTCGTGCCCGCGCACGGCACCGCGGTCTTCCGGGTCAGTGGCGGCGGCTTGGCGCTGGCGCCGGCCACCTTCCCGCTGCGCAGCGAGTCGGCGGACCGCTGCCTGGACTCTCCGAAGGGCGGTGGGGCCCAGCAACAGATCACCCGCAACAGCAACACGTTGCAACTACTCGGCATGTGCCTGGAGACAGCTCCCAACGCCGCGGCCGGCGCGAAGGTTCAGCTGCGGTACTGCAACGGCGGCACGAACCAGCAGTGGAACCTGAACGGCAACGGCACGATCAGCAACGTGCGGACCGGGCTGTGCCTGGACGTGGACAACAACGGCACGCTGAACGGGACCCCGGTGATCGGGTGGCACTGCCATGACGCGGCCAACCAGCGCTGGACTCGCCGCTGACTGACCGCCCACATCGCCTGGCGCAGCTCGCTGACGGCGGTTCCCGCGGTGGAATCGGTGGTACAGCTCGCGTTCGCCGGCGCTCCGCCGAAACCCACCTGCCGCCCAGGAGGCCCCGGTGTGCCCGGCCAGGACGGGCTGGCCCGCGTCATCGCCGGCACGGGCTCGGCGGTAAGGCGCGGAGGGCGAGGCGCGCGGTGATCGTGGGACGTGGGAGCCACGGTTGCCGGTCCTCGGCGGGCCACGCGTAGCAGGGCACGTCGCCGTCGAGCAGCTTGGCCAGACGTGGCTCGCCAAGCTCGCACGCTGACCAGTCGAACAGCTGCCGGAGCCGGGGCTGGATGATCCCGATGTCGATCAGGCGGCCGAGGCCGTGTTCGCGGGAGACGTACCGTTCGACGTCGTCACCGAGCGGATAGGTCGCGGGCAGGATCCGCGAGATCGACAGGAAGATCCCGGTCATGCCCACCCGCGGGTCGCCCAGGGCGGGCGCGAGTGGTGACAGCCAGCGCAGCGCGAGACGCGGTGCGGCCACCAGTGCGTGTGCGTACAGGACGCGACTCAGCACCAGGTTGAGGAAGAACCGTTCGGTCCGGCTCTCGAGCTGGGCGAGCTCGATGTTGTCCAGGTACCCGGCCACGACGCTGCTGTTGTGCGCTCGATACCAGTTCCGGGAGGTCGGACGGCGAATGAAGTCCAACGACGGCACGGCACTCGGCGCTGAACCAGCGGTGTCCATCCCGATGGCAAGGCCGAGGGCTTCCCAGCCATCGCGAAGCAGCCGCTCATTGACAGCCCGCCACCACCGGCTGCCGGGCACCGCGGCGTCCTCGGCCGCCAACAGCCCGCGGCGCAGTTGCCAGGTCATGAACGCCGTCGCCGCGCGCCGATACGGCAGGTGGGTGGTGCCATCCCCGTCGGGCATTTCGTACAGACGACGAAGCAGCGCCAGACGACCCTGTGGGTCATCGCGCACCGCACAGACCTTCCCACGGGCAAACTCAGCAGCACTCGGCACGGCGCAAGTCTCATTGCGAGGCAACGCGAAGACAAGGCGGCGGCGCTGGGGACCGGGTCACTGCCCAGTCGGCACCAGAGTGCTGCGATTGTCCGATCTGGACACACAGGTGTTGCCCGACGGGGTCACCGACACGCAGGGATCGACCACCACATCCACATCCGACGGTGCTCCTGTCGCCGCACTCGAAGTGCGCATTCCACAGTGGACACTCCGCCGCGAGGGCGCCGGCGCGGCGGCGAACAGTTCGAGGGCCGCCTCGGTGTCGCGGGCGCACAGCGCGGCGACAAGTTCATGGTGCTCACGTGGGATGCGGTCAAGACAACCCTCAGTGGTGAGGCCGATCCGGTCAACAGGAACAGGTGGACCTGGCACCGTATGCCGACCTACGCTGCGGCGAGGCGCTGATGGCCCGCGGCGGCGAACACCGCGTCGTGGAAGGCGATGTCGCAGCGCGCCATTTCGTGCGTGTCCACGGCCCGCTCCATCAGCGGTCCGCGACCTCATTGGCCAAGCCCCGACGCCGTGCCGGGGACATCTTGTGCTGATCGCTCGCATCCGGATTGCACCTCCTCTCACAATGTCCTAATGTTAACATTCAGACAATGGGTCGGGTCCAGTCCGGCCTGCTCCTCTCCCTCTGACCGGAAGGCAGTGCCATGACCGTCCTCGACTCCCCGATCCCGCGGTTCCCGGTCGACGGTCACGACGTCCCGGTGCCGCACTTCGGGCTGGTCCTGACGGTCCCGGAGTTCCACAAGCTCACCGAGCGACTACGCGCCGCGGGCAGCGAGTTCGTCATCGAGCCCTACGTGCGATTCGAAGGCCAGCAGGGCGAGCAGTGGACCATGTTCCTGCTCGACCCGGCCGGTAACGCCCTCGAGTTCAAGGCCTTCGCCGACGACTCCCAGGTGTTCGCCGCCTGACCGGCGGAGATCTCCCTTTCCACGCACACGAAAGACGGGACGAGATGATGAAGGTGTTCCAGATCGGCGCCGCCGGAGGGGTCGGTCGCCGCCTCACCCAGCTGCTCACCGCCCGCGGGGACTCGGTGACCGGCATGCACCGGGCGCCCACTCAGCGCGAGACGGTGCGGGAGGCCGGCGGGCTGCCGGTGATCGGTGATCTCATCGCCGACTCGGTCGACGAGCTGGCCCAGAAGATGCGCGGCCATGACGCGGTGGTCTTCTCGGCCGGCGCGCATGGCACCGGCATGGACAAGACGACCCTCATCGATGGCAAGGGTCTGCAGAAGGCCGCCGGCGCGGCCGCACTCGCCGGGGTGCCGCGGTTCGTGCTCGTCTCGGTGTTCCCCGACGCACTGCGCGGCGGCCAGGGCGGCGAGGGCTTCGAGCACTACGCCAAGGTCAAGAAGAGCGCCGATGTGTACCTGGCGCGGACGGACCTCGACTGGCTGATCGTCCGCCCCGGCACACTCCTGGACACCCCCGGCGCCGGTCGCGTTACCGCGGGCCCGGCCGTCGAGTACGGCGATGTGCCCCGCGACGACGTCGCCGCGTTCATCGACGCCGCCCTCCACGAGCCGCGCCTCAGCCGCGTGATCGTCGAGCTCACCTCCGGCGACACACCGATCGCGGACGCCGTCGGCCGCCTCGTAGCCGCCTGACCTGTCACCCCGTTCAGCAACCGCGGCAGCGGCAAGGAGCAACACCATGACTGCCATCGATTCCTACCGCCACAACGTCTCCGGCGAGAAGGAGTTCGGGTTCGCCCAGGCCATCAAGGTCGGCGACGCTGCCGAGGTGACGAGCCCGGCACCGACCGGGTAGCACTCGCCGAGCAGACCGGCTCGGGACCCACTCCCCGGGCCGACGTCGCCGCAGATGCTGGACCGATCGGTTCGGAACCCGGTTTCCGGGCTCCGAACCGTCGTGTCGATCAGTCGTTCTGGTGCTCGCTCCACCACTGCCGCCCGGTCTCCGGCAGCGAGGTGATCGGGTCGTAGTACGGGTACCGGCGGTCCAATGCCTCAGGGTCTTCCAGCTCGATCCCGGTCCGGTAGTTCTTAGTCCAGTAGGAAATCCCGCGCTCCCGGTCGTACTCCGACACCTGGTGCACCCACCGCTTCCCGACATACGGCACATCGCACACGATCCGCGGCGTGGCATACCCCGGCAGATACCCCATGATCGCGTGCTGGAGCTCCTGCGCCTCCCACACCGCCACCCGCCAGTGCTCGGCGTTCGGGATCATGTCGCACATATAAAAGTAGTACGGCAGGATGTTCGCCTCGCCCTGCAACGCGAAACACAGGTCCAGCAAGGCGTCCGGGGTCGCGTTCACGCCGCGCATGAGGACGCCCTGGTTGCGGACGTCGCGGACGCCGACCTCCATGGCGGTGCGGGCGGCTTCGGCGACCAGGGGGGTGACTGACTGGGCGTGGTTGACGTGGGTGTGGATGGCCAGGTTGACGCCGCGGCGGCGGGCGGTGCGGGCCACGCGTTCCAGGCCTTCGACGACCTTGGGCTGGAGCCAGTGCTGGGGGAGACCGGCCAGGGCTTTGGTGGCCAGGCGGATGTCGCGCACGGTGGCGATCTCCAGCAGGCGCATCAGGAACGACTCCAGCTGCGGCCAGGGCACGTTGGCCACGTCGCCGCCGCTGACCACCACGTCGCGCACGCCGGGGGTGCGCTTGAGGTAGTCGATCATCTGGTCCTGGCGGTCGACCGGTTTGAGGGACAGCTTGTGCTTGTCCACCAACGGGGTTGAGTTGCCGACCAGGTCCATCCGGGTGCAGTGGCCGCAGTACTGCGGACAGGTGGACAGCATCTCCGCGAGCACCTTGGTGGGGTAGCGGTGGGTCAGTCCCTCGACGACCCACATCTCCGCCTCGTGCAGGGAGTCCCTGGACGAGTGCGGGTGGCTGGTCCACTCCAGCAGGCGGTCGCTGGCCACCGGCATCATGTAGTTGCGCACCGGGTCGGCCAGGAAGGCCTTGGTGAACTCCTCACCCGCGGCCGCGCCCTCGGGGACCATGGTGTTGATCATCTGCGGCGGGATGAGCATCGACATGGTCGCCATCCGCTGCTGGTCGGCGTCCAGGTCCTCATAGAAGGACTCGGTGAGCAGCTCGCCCATCACCTTGCGCAGCTGCTTGGCGTTCTTCACGCAGTTCACCCGCTGCCACTGCGCGTCCCGCCACTGCGCCTCGGTCACCTCGCGCCATCCTGGGAAGCGTCGCCAGTCGGGCTCGACCAGCTCCTTCCGGACATAGGTGTACGGCTGCCGAGCAGCGTGTTCCAGCGCCTCGGAGACGGACGCCAGGTCGTGAACCGCAGTCATAAACTACTCCTCGCCCTCAAGAAGACGTAAAGATATGCTGCCAGAGCGCAAGCCTGACGTAAATCTTTCGGAGGTGGGTGTGACGGAGCGTGTTGGTTCGTCGCCGTACGGTCTGCACCGCGTGATCGAGCCCGCCGGGGTGCTGCCGCAGCAGGCCTGGCGGCTGGACGCCTCGGCCACGCCGGGGGCGGACGAGGTGGTCATCGACGTCGAGCGGCTGAACCTGGACGCCGCCTCCTACCGCCAGCTGCGCGAGACCCACCCCACCGCCGCTGAGCTGCGTGCCGCGGTGCTGGCCATCGTGGCCGAGCGCGGCAAGATGCAGAACCCGGTCACCGGCTCCGGCGGCATGCTGATGGGCACCGTCCGCGAGGCCGGCCCGGAGTCCACGCTGGGCCTGCGGGCCGGCGACCGGGTGGCCACGCTGGTCTCGCTCAGCCTGACCCCGCTGACCATCACCGACGGCCTGGCCGACTGGGACGGGGCGGGGGAGCAGGTGCCGTGCCGGGGCACCGCGATCCTGTTCGGCCGCTCGATCGCCGCGGTGCTGCCACCGGACCTGCCGGAGAACCTGGCCCTGTCCGTGCTGGACGTCTGCGGCGCGCCCGCGCTGACCGACCGGATCGTGCGGCGCAAGAACCTCGAACGCGGCCGCCCGGCCACCGTGTGCGTGCTCGGCGGGGGCGGCAAGTCCGGCTCGCTGTCCCTGGTCGCCGCCCGCCGCGCCGGAGCGGGCAGGCTGGTCGCGCTGGTGCCGACCCAGGCTGAGGCCGAGGCGGTGCGCGCGGCCGGGATCGCCGACGAGGTGGTCATCGCCGACGCCCGCAACCCGGTCGCGGTGGGCGAGGCGGTCGGCGCGCAGGTCGACGTGACCGTGGTCTGCGTGGACGTGCCCGGCTGCGAGCACGGCGCGGTCCTGGCCACCGCCGACGGCGGCACGGTGATCTTCTTCTCCATGGCCACCTCCTTCAGCGCGGCCGCGCTGGGCGCGGAAGGCCTGGCCGCGGACGTGGAGATGCTGGTCGGCAACGGGTACGTGCCGGGGCACGCGGAGTTCGCACTGGACCTGCTGCGCGCCGAGCCGGGGGTCCGGGCGATGTTCGAGGCCCGCGAACGGCAGACTTCGCCGGTGTGACGACCATGAACCTCCCGAACCCCGCCACCACCACGACGCTGCTGCTGGGCGGCCGCGTGCACTCACCGGCCGCGCCGGATGCCACCGCCATGGCCGTCGCCGACGGCACCGTGGTCTGGGTCGGGCAGGACTCGGTCGGCCGCGCCCTGCACCCGGACGCCCAGGTCATCGACCTGGACGGGGCCTTCGTCGCGCCCGCCTTCGTGGACGCGCACGTGCACGCCACCTCCGCCGGGCTCCAGTACAGCGGCCTTGACCTCACCGGCTGCCGCACCCTCGGCCAGTGCCTCGACCTGGTCCGCGACTACGCCGCCGCGCACCCCGGCGTGGTCATCTGGGGCCACGGCTGGGAGGAGGTCAACTGGGCCGAGGGCCGCCCGCCGACCCGCGCCGAGCTGGACCGGGCCGCCGGTGGCGCGCCGGTCTACCTCTCCCGGATCGACGTGCACTCCGCGCTGGTCTCCACCGCGCTGCTCAACCTGGCCCCGGCCGCCCGCGACGCCGACGGCTGGTCTGAGCAGGGACCCCTCGCGCGGGCGGCGCACCACCACGTGCGCCGGGCGGCCAGGGAGTCGCTGGGCACCCAACAGCGGCGGGAAGCCCAGCTGCTGTTCCTGCGGCACGCGGCCAAGCTCGGCGTGGCCTCGGTGCACGAGTGCGCCGGGCCGGACATCTCCAGCCCCGAGGACCTGGCCGACCTGCTCGCACTCTCCGCCACCGGCACCGTGCCGGAGGTCTTCGGCTACTGGGGCGAGGCCGGCGGACTGGCCACCGCCAAGGAGCTCGGCGCGGCCGGGGTGGCCGGGGACCTGTTCGTCGACGGCGCGCTCGGCTCCCGCACCGCCGCGCTGTGCGAGCCCTACACCGACGACCCCAGCACCTCCGGCGCGCTCTACCTGGACGCCGACGCCATCGCCGAGCACCTCATCGCCTGCACCAGGGCGGGTGTGCAGGGCGGCTTCCACGTCATCGGCGACCGCGCGGTGGCCCAGGTCGTGGCCGGCTTCGCCAAGGCGGAGACCGTGGTCGGCGCGCCCGCGCTGGCCGCCCGGCACCACCGGCTGGAACACCTGGAGATGGTCACCGCGGAACAGGCCGCGCGGCTGGCCGGCTGGGGCGTGATCGCCTCCATGCAGCCGCTGTTCGACCACGCCTGGGGCGGCACCGAGCGGGCCTACGCCCAGCGCCTGGGCCTGCCGCGCGGCGAGCGGCTCAACCCGTTCGCCACCGTGGCCGCGGCCGGCATGGTGCTGGCCTTCGGCTCCGACGTGCCGGTCACCCCGGTGGACCCGTGGGCGAGCGTGCGGGCCGCCGTCTACCACCGCACCGAGGGCCTGGGCATCTCGCCGAGGGCCGCCTTCACCGCGCACACCCGCGGCGGCTGGCGGGCCGCCGGGGTCCTGGACGGGCTCAGCGGCACCCTGCAGCCCGGCGCGCCCGCCACCTACGCGGTGTGGGAGGCCGACGAGCTGGTGGTGGCCGCGCCGGATGAGAAGGTGCAGCGCTGGTCCACCGACCCGCGGTCCAGGGTGCCCGCGCTGCCCCGCCTCGACGAGGGCGCGCGAGCGCCGCGCTGCCTGCGCACCGTGTTGCGCGGGCGCACCATCTACGACATGGAGGAGGATCGCGGGTGAGCCGGGAGAGCATGCTCGACCTCGACGCGGAGGTCGTCGCACGGGCGCGGCGGCTGGCCGCCGAGGCCGCGAAACCGGTGGTGCGCCTGGCCAAGGCGCACACCACGGTCGCGGTGGAACGGGCCACCCTGCGCCTGGCCGGCATCACCGGCGCGGACACCACGCACCGCGCGGGCGACGTGCCCTGGGTGAACCGGGTGGTGGACACCATCCGCGAGCAGTGCGGCCTGGCCCACGGCGCGGTGCTGCCCGCCTTCCACGCGCTCAAGCAACACGGTTTCGCCGACCTGACCGAGCTGGCCGAGGCCACCGCGGCCGGTCAGGTCGAGTTCACCGTGCCCGAGGGCAAGGCCGCCGAGCGGGCCGCGAAGACCGCGCGGGTGGCCGTGGCCAAGGGCATGCGGCGGATCGACCGCAACCGCGCCCAGCGCGCCAAGCTGGTGGACAAGATCGGCGACCCCGCGCAGCGGCCCTGGATCTACCTGATCGTGGCCACCGGCGACATCGACGAGGACGTGGTGCAGGCCTGCAACGCCGCCCGCGCCGGGGCCGACGTGATCGCGGTGATCCGCTCCACCGGACAGTCCCTTTTGGACTACGTCCCGGAGGGCGCGACTCACCACGGTTTCGCCGGAACCTATGCCACGCAGGAGAACTTCCGCATCATGCGGGCCGCGCTGGACGAGGTGAGCAAGGAGGTCGGCCGGTACGTGCGGCTGACCAACTACGCCTCCGGCCTGTGCATGCCCGAGATCGCGGTGCTGGGCGGGCTGGAACGCCTGGACATGATGCTCAACGACTGCATGTACGGCATCCTGTTCCGCGACATCAACCCGATCAGAACCTTTGTGGACCAACGGTTCTCCCGCCAGGTGCACGCGCGGGCCGGGATCATCATCAACACCGGCGAGGACAACTACCTGACCACCGCCGACGCGGTGGAGGCCGCGCACACGGTCACGGTGTCCCAGCTGCTCAACGAGCACTTCGCGCACGAGGCCGGACTGCCCGACGAGCTGCTCGGCCTCGGCCACGCCTTCGAGATCAACCCGGAGCTGCCGGACTCCTTCCGGATGGAGCTCTCGCACGCGCTGCTGGCCCGCGAGCTGTTCCCGGACGCGCCGCTGAAGTGGATGCCGCCGACCAAGCACATGACCGGCGACGTCTTCCGCGGCCACCTGCTGGACGGCTTCTTCAACCTGGCCGGGGTGCTGACCGGGCAGAGCATCCTGTTGGTGGGCATGATGACCGAGGCCGTGGTCACCCCGTGGCTGTCCGACCGGGACCTGGCGCTGGCCAACGTGCGCTACGTGCTGGGCGCGGCAGGCAAGCTGGCCGAGGACTTCCGGCCCGCGCCGGACGGCTTCATCGTCAAGCGCGCGCACCAGGTGCTCGGCGAGGCGGTGGACCTGTTGGAGCGCATCGTGGACGACGGCCTGCTCACCGCGATCGCCCAGGGCACCTTCGGGTTGATGAAGCGGCCGCCGGACGGGGGCAAGGGCGCCGACGGCGTGATCGAGAAGGCGGAGGGTTACGTGAACCCGGCGAGCGACCTCCTGGACGAAGACCTGCTCGCAGGGTCGAGCGTGGGCACCGAGGGGAGCGACCGATGAGCGAGAAGCGGTACGTGCGCCCCTACGGCGACACCACCGGCGACGGCATGGTGCAGATGTCGTTCACCCTGCCCGTCCCGCACGGCCCGCGCGCCGAGGGCGCCGCGCAGCAGCTGGCGAACAAGATGGGCATGGACCCGGCGATGGTGGTGCACTCCCACGCCATCGGCGCCGACTTCACCTTCGTGGTGGTCTACGGCTCGGTCCAGCACATCGTGGACCTGGACGCGGTGCAGGTGGTGGAGCGCGAGTACCCGCTGCTGAGCCCGGCCGATGTGAACGCGGCGGTGAAGAAGCGGTTGCGCCGCAAGCTGACCGTGGTCGGCGCCTGCATCGGCACCGACGCGCACACCGTGGGCATCGACGCCATCCTCAACATCAAGGGCTTCGCCGGGGAGAAGGGCCTGGAGTACTACCGGGAGCTGCGGGTGATCAACCTGGGCGCCCAGGTCACCGTGCCGGACCTGGTCAAGCGGGCCCGCGCGGAGAAGGCGGACGCGGTGCTGGTCTCCCAGGTGGTCACCCAGCGGGACGCGCACATCCTCAACACCCAGGAGATGTCCGCGGCCTTCCGCGAGGCCATGGGCGAACGCCGCCCGCTGCTGGTCGCAGGCGGCCCTCGCTTCGACCCGCTGATGGCCGAGGAGCTCGGCGTCGACCGCGTCTTCGGCCGCGGCACCACCCCCGGCGAGGTGGCCAGCTTCCTGGTCCACGCCATGGCCGATCGAAAGGTGACAGCAGCGTGAGCGACTCCCTGGTCGAGGGCTTCTCGGTCACCCACTCCCGCTACGTGCCCTACGCGCACGCCCACTACGGCGGCAACCTGGTCGACGGCGCCTACAGCCTGGGCCTGTTCGGCGACGTGGCCACCGAGCTGTGCATCCGCACCGACGGCGACGAGGGCCTGTTCGCCGGGTACGGCAACGTGGAGTTCCTGGCCCCGGTGCACGCCGGTGACGTGGTGGAGGTGACCGCGACGCTGACCCGCATCGGCAACCGCTCCCGCACGGTGGCCTTCGAGGCCAGGGTGACCTGCCGGGCCAACCCGGACCGGGGACCGTCCTCGGCCGACGTGCTCGCCGAGCCGCTGGTGGTCACCAGGGCCACCGGCACCGTCGTGGTGCCGATCCCCACCACCTGACCGCGGGCCGCGAACCCGCCCTGCCGCCCGTTCGGGTGGCACGGCCTCCGCGCCTGGGCGGGTTCGCGCTGGTCAGCGAGCTGGTACCCGCCCCGCCGACCGGTCGGGTGGGTGAGCGCGGCCGGGGGATCGTGCCGGGGAACCGGGGTGCGGTGGGTAGGCGAGAAGCCCAGTCCGCACCTCGAAGGAGGGTTCCCATGCGTTACCGAGCACTGTTCCTGGCCGCGGCGAGCGCCTGTGCCGTCGGCCTGGCCGCGCCGCCCGCCGCCTCCGCCGCGGAGGGCGAGTTCAGCTTCCAGTACCGCGACGCCGACGGTGTGCTGCTGGAGACCAAGGTGGCCAACCCGGCCAGCTACGAGTGCCACGAGGTCACCGACATCGCCACCACCATCGCCGGGTACGCCTTCACACCGGTCAACCGCACCGGCTCCGCGGTGGTGCTGTTCAAGGACCCGAACTGCGCCGGCGCCGCCTACCGCCTCAACGCGGGCAGCCAGGCCACCGAGAGCCTGAAGTTCCGCTCCGCGCGGTTCAGCTGACCACCCCGCTACCGGCCGGTCGGTAGGGCCTGGGGTCGGGCGGGGGTTCCTCGCCGACCTGACCGCCGCCCTGCTGACCGGCGGGCGCGTCGAACGGTCCGGTCAGTCCGCCTGAGGCTGGGTGGGCAGCTGGTCCAGCTCGATGCCGAACCACTCCCGATAGGCCGCGAGCAGCGCCGAGGGCTCGATCCGCTGCTCGGTCCGCCTGCCGCCCACGGACCGGATCAGGGTGTGGCCGGAGAGCGTGATCCGGTCCGCGCCGTCGCCGAGGGGCAGGGAGCAGGTCACGTTGCGGGTGAAGTGGGACTTGGGGGAGCTCTGGTGCCACCAGCACATCGGCTCGAAGTCGCTCAGCGCCAGCGGCCTCGGGTCGACCCGGTAGGCGCCCGTCTCGCCGTGCCAGACCTCGACCTCGCCGTCCGGGGTGTCCACCAGGCGGAAGGTGCCGGTGGCGTCCTGTTGCGGCTCGCGGGCGGTCCAGCGCAGCGGGGAGAGCGCGAAGCGGCCGAAGCCGACGTCGGAGAGCCACACCACCCCTTCCTCGTCGGTCACCAGCAGCGCCAGGTGGTCCTGCGGCGGGCCGACGCCCGCGTTGTGGAAGACCCGCGCGCCGGCCAGCGTCACCTGGAAGCCCACCCCGCGCAGCAGCTCGGCGAACAGGCCGTTGAGCTCGAAGCAGAAGCCGCCGCGCCGCCGGGTGATGATCTTCTCCGCCAGTGCGGCCGGGTCCAGGGTCAGGGTGCCGGGCAGGTGGACCCCCAGGTTCTCGAACGGGACCGTGTGCAGGTGGCGTCGTTGCAGGTCAGCGAGGGCGGCGGCGGTGGGGGCGGCGGGGTGTGGTGCGCCGATGCGGGCCAGGTAGGCGTGCCGGGTCGTGGTGTCCACCAGGGCAGTCTGCAACCTCGGGCGCGGTGGAGGTCCAGGCGTTCTTCGTCACCCGGAAGACTCAGTTGTGCCGGTCGCGGGGCCCGCTGGTCCAGGCTCCGCTACGGTCTGCGACTACGCTGGTTAGCGTATCCCGGTCGATGGCCCGAATGGATCATGGCCGCGACCACACCGGCGCCCTGACGACGTAGGACGAACACCGACCGGTGGTGGCACTTTGCGCCGCCCACCGCCGGCGAGGAGGACACGGATGGCGGACCAGCGCGACAGCCACGCGGAGACCCCGAGCCCCAGCGGGCCGCCCAGCCCGGTGCTGGTGGTGATCCCGACCTACAACGAGCGGGAGAACGTCCAGCTCATCGTGGGCAGGCTGCACGCGACGTTGCCCGAGGCCCACGTCCTGGTCGTCGACGACGGCAGCCCGGACGGCACCGGCGAGGTCGCCGACCAGATGGCAGCCGACGACGAGCGCGGCCGCATCCACGTCATGCACCGCACCGAGAAGGCCGGCCTCGGCGCCGCCTACATCGCCGGGTTCAAGTGGGCCCTGGAGCGGGACTACGCGGCCGTGGTGGAGATGGACGCCGACGGCTCGCACGCCCCGGAGGACCTGCCCCGCCTGCTCAACGCGTTGATCGACTCCGACCTGGTGCTGGGCTCCCGTTACGTCACCGGCGGCAAGGTGGTCAACTGGCCCTGGCACCGCCAGTTCCTCTCCCGTGGCGGCAACATCTACTCCAAGCTCGCCCTCGGGGTGCGGCTCAACGACATCACCGGCGGCTACCGGGCCTTCCGCCGCGAGGTGCTGGACAAGATCATCCAGGACGGCGTGCAGTCCCAGGGTTACTGCTTCCAGGTCGACCTGGCCTGGCGCACCATCCTCGGCGGCTACCGCGTGGTCGAGGTGCCGATCACCTTCACCGAGCGCGCCATCGGCGTGTCCAAGATGAGCGGCAACATCGTCACCGAGGCGCTGTGGCGGGTGACCCAGTGGGGCGCCAAGCACCGGGTGAACCAGGTCAAGAAGGTCTTCCGCAAGCGCTGAGCCTGCCGTAGACGCACGAAGGCCGCCTGGGCGGGAGAACCAGGCGGCCTTCGTGTTTTTCCTGTGCGCGGGAGGTGCGGTGGTGCGGGTCAGGCGGAGGTGGCGCTCCGGCGACCCCGAAGCTCCTCGAGCCGCTCGGTGAGCAGCTCCTCCAGTTCGGGAATGGAGCGACGCTCGAGCAGCATGTCCCAGTGGGTGCGCGGCGGCTTGACCTTCTTCGCCTCCGGCTGGCTGCCGTCGATCATCTCCGACTCGGTCCCGTGCAGACGACACTCCCAGGTCGAGGGGAGTTCCGCGTCGTCGGCGAACGGGACGTCGAACTCGTGCCCCTTCGGGCAGGCGTACCGCACCGACCGGCGCGGTGCGAGGTCGTGGTTACGGTCGGTCTCGTAGCTGACAGCTCCGAGCCGGCTGCCACGCAAAACGCGGTCGGCCATGACGGTGTCCTTTCGCTCGGCTCAAGACCGCCCGCCTTGAGCTCACGGCGTACTGCTTACAGAGTGCAACAACGAGGGCGTCGTTGTCGTTCCCGGTTTGGCCTAGTTGGTCGCCCTCGGTGACCTATTTCACCTATCAACGAGGACGTCCTCCATAGGGATGCCATCGCCGCAGCGTCATGACGCGTTATCAGCGCATGCTACGGCTAGTTCACCCAGTTGGGGGTAGGTTTTGGGTGTTGGAGCAGATCAAGCCAGGCTGAGCTGGCCTACCGGCGTCGAGGTGGGACCAAGCTCACCTAGACGAAAGTGCCGCCGGCAGAGCACCTGATAACGGACCGTAGCGCTTGGGTCGCTCTCGTGCTGTGCACGGTCCGTATCCGGCGCTGGCGGGTCCGTATCGGCCACCGTGTCCGCCACGAAGACCGTGTCACCCGCACGGACTATCTGGTTACCCAGAATCCGGGCGTTGAACCGCCCCTGCAGCCCGCACCAGCACAGCACCTCCACCTGCACCGCCTGCAGCTCGTCGGCGAGCTCGAACAGCCGCCGCGAGCCCGGGAACAGCTCGCTGCGGAAGTCGGTGGCGATACCGAAGCAGTACACGTCGACCTGCACCTCGTCGGCCAGCTCGGCGAGCTGTTCGACCTGCGCGGCGCTGAGGAACTGCGCCTCGTCGACGATCACGTAGTCGACCCGGCGGCCCTCGGCCCAGCACTGCCGGACCAGGAGCACCAGGTCGGTGTCCTCGTGGACCTCCACCGCGTGCCGGGACACCCCGATCCGGCTGGAGATCTGCGGCTGCCCCGACCGGTCGTGCCGGACCAGCAGCAGGCCGCCCCGGCCCTGCCGGGCCAGGTTGTGGTCGATCTGCAAGGCAAGGGTGGACTTGCCGCAGTCCATGGGTCCGTAGAAGAACCGCAGCCGGCCCGAGACGGGCAGGGCCCGCCGCGCTCCGGCCGCGGGAACCGCGGACAGGGCGTCGGTGGGGTCCGGTTGGTTGGCTACCGCTAGTACGTCCACGGGCCGTGACCCTAACGGGAAGCCGTTGTTGATCACAGCACCGCCGGTTCCGAGTTGCCCACAGCGCGGATCGCGCGCCGCACGGGAACCAGCCAGACCAGGACAAAGCCGACGATGAAAAAGATCATCATGCTCAGGATGGCCAGCCGGAACGAGCCGGTGGCCTGGCCGATCCCGGCGTAGACCAGCGGGCCGAGCCAGGAGGTGGAGCGCTCGCCGATCTCGTAGACGGCGAAGTACTGGCCCTCCTTGCCCGCCGGGACCATCTGGCTGAACAGCGAGCGGGCCAGCGCGTTGGTGCCGCCGAGCACCAGGCCGATGCCCGCGGCGATGCCGAAGAACTGCAGCTGCTCCCCGGCCTGCACGAAGTAGGCCAGCACGAGCATCACCAGCCACACCACCAGGCTGCCCAGGATGGTCTTCTTCGCCCCGACCCGCCGGGCCACCTGCCCGTGCAGCACACCGCCGATGAAGGCCACGAACTGGGTCATCAGGATCGCGGTGATCAGCGTGGACTGCGGCAGCTTCAGCTCCAGGCTGCCGTACTGGCCCGCCACGTTGGCCACCGTGGAGATGCCGTCGGTGAAGATCAGGTAGGAGCCGAGGAAGGCCAGCGTGAGCGGGAACTTCCGCGCGTAGCGCATGGTGTCACCCAGCTCGCGGAAGCCGCCGGTGATCTTGCCGCCGCCCAGGTCGGTCCGGTCCTGCCGGGGCCGGTCCCGCAGCACCCGCAGCGGCACCAGGGTGAACACGGCCCACCAGATCCCGGTGAGGATGAAGCAGGCCCGCACCGCCTCGCTCTGCGCCAGCCCCAGCGACTCGTGCCCGAGGAACAGCGCCAGCTGCAAGGCCAGGCACACCCCGCCGCCGAGGTAGCCGAAGGCCCAGCCCCGCGAGGACAGCGCGTCCCGCTCGTCGGCGGTGGAGATCTCCGGGATGAACGCGTAGTAGATCACCACCGAGGTGCCCCAGCAGATGTTGCCGATGGTGAACAGCAACACCCCGATCTGCCAGTTCTGCCCCTCCACCAGCGCGAGCAGGCAGGTGGCCACCGCGCCGGTGAAGGCGAACCCGGCCAGCATCCGCCGCTTGTTCGCGCTGCGGTCGGCGATCGCCCCCGCCACCGGCAGCACCAGCACCTGGATCACGGTGGCGAAGGAGAGCAGGTAGCCCCACAGCGATCCGGCCGGGAACTGCAGGCCGAGGAAGGTCACATCGCACCGCACCAGCGTGTTGTCGCCTGCACACGGCGCGGGCCCGTTGAGCGCGGTGTCCGCCTCGGCCGCGGCGCGCGCGATCGAGGTCAGGTACAGCGAGAGGAAGACGGTGACCACGGAGGTCGGGAAGACCGAGTTCGCCCAGTCGTACCAACACCATCCGCGCTGTATCCGCCGCCGGTCCTCCGGCGTGCCGACCGCGGTGTGCACAGTGCCTGCTCCACTCATCCCCGACCTCCCGGCGCGGGGTGCTGGGCCCGCGCAGTGGGGGGACTGTACTGGCCGTGGACGACGTTGCGGCGCGCCCGCGAGCGAGTCGTGACGAAGTCAGGTATTTCCACCCAGGTCGTCACTGTGGATCACCTCAGACCGTGATCCGCGACCCCGGCTCGGCGTAGGCCACCGGCCCGTCGTACCGGGTCGCGGCGCGGGCCACCGCGTCGGCGGGGGAGAGGGATCGGCCGAGGTGGGTCAGCGCCAGCCCGCGCGCGCCCGCGGCCCGCGCGGTGTCCCCGGCGTCCTCCGGGGTGTGGTGCACCGGGGTCTCGCCCTCGGGGTGGCGGTCGCTCTCGGCCTCGCACAGCAGGAGGTCGCAGTCGCGGGCCAGCTCGGTCAGCGCGGGACAGGCCGCGGTGTCGCCGGAGAAGACCAGCGACCGGGTGGCAGAGTCGATGCGGACCGCGAAGGCCGGGATGCCGTGCTCGACCGCGCGGGTGGTCAGGGTCAGCTCGCCGAGGCGGAGCCGCTGGCCGTCGCGCAGTTCGTGGCAGGCGAAGGCCTCCTCCACCGGGCTGCGCGCCGGTCCGTTGGTGAGGAAGGCGGCCAGGCGGTCGGCCAGGCCGGGCGGGCCGTGCAGGGGCAGCGGGGCCGGGCGGGCGAAGTCGGCGTAGCGCAGGGCGTAGAACGCGGTGAGCAGGTCGGCGGAGTGGTCGGCGTGGGCGTGCGAGATCCAGACCGCGGTGAGCTCGTCCAGGCGGGTGTGCCGTTGCAGCGGGCCGAGGGTGCCGGTGCCGGCGTCCAGCCAGATCCGGGTGTCGCCGCTGGTGACCAGGTAGCCGGAGCAGGGGTTCCCGGCGGTGGGGTAGGGCGTGGCGTTGCCCAGGACGGTCAGCTGGAGCGGGCTCATCGGCGGAGCGTAGGACAGGGCTGGTGCGTCGCGCGCGGCATGTTGTGACGTGTGGTGCGGTTGTGACGGGTGGGACCTGGTCCTACGGTGTCCACTATGGACAGACCACGTCTCGTTCGGGCGGTGGCCGTGCTGTTCGCCGCGGGCGCTGCCATGGTTGCCTTGGGCGGGGTCGCGGCGGCTGATCCGTCCACAGTGGACTGGCAGCGGTTACGGATGTGCGAGTCCACTGACCGCTACCACGCCAACACCGGCAACGGCTACTACGGCGCCTACCAGTTCGACCTGCCCACCTGGCGCAGTGTCGGCGGCGCCGGGCTGCCGCACCAGGCCAGTCCGGCCGAGCAGGACTTCCGGGCGCTCTACCTGTACCGGATGCGGGGCTGGCAGCCGTGGGAGTGCGCGGGCAAGCTCGGGCTGCGCGCTGACCGGGACGCGCGCAGCAAGCGGGTGCCCGACTACGGCGAGGCCGCCTACATCAGCGGGGCCAAGATCCCGGGCTGGCCGGGGCAGGTGTTCGGGCCGGGGGACTGCCACCCGGCGTTGCGGACCTGGCAGCTGCGGATGAACGCCTACGGCTACGGGTTCACCGGCACCGGCTGCTACCAGGACAAGACCCGCACGGCCGTGCTCGAGCTGCAACGGGCCAACGGCATCAGGGACTCCGGCCTGCTCGGGCCGAAGACCTGGACCGCGGCCTGGACCGGCAAGCCGCCGAGGTAGCTCAGCCGGCCGGCCACAGGGCGCGGGCGCGCAGCACCTCGCGGAGCAGGTCCGGGCGGTCGGTGACGATGCCGTCCACGCCCGCGTCCAGCAGCGCGATCATCTCTTCGGTGGTGTCGATGGTCCAGACGTGCACCTCGATGCCCATCCGATGCGCCGCGGCGACGAACCGGCGGTCCACCACGGTCAGCCGCCCGGCCCTGGACGGGACCTGCGCCAGGTGGCCGCGGACCGTCCCGCGCAGGGCCAGCGGGCGGAACCGGCCGCCTGCCCACAGCGCGCCCACCGAGCGTGGGCCCAGCGCGGTCATCAGGCGTGGCCCGGCCAGCCTGCGCAGCCGGGCCAGCCGCCGTTCGGAGAAGGAGGCCAGGCAGACCCGGTCCCAGGCGCCGGTGCGCTGCAGCAGGCGCAGCACGGGGCCGACCGCGGAGTCGGACTTGACGTCGATGTTGAGGAATGCCTCCGGCAGCTCCTCCAGCAGGTCCTCCAGCCGGGCGATCGGCTCGATCCCGGCGACCTTGGCCAGCTTCACCTGCGCCCAGAGCTGGTCGGCCACCGCGCCCGCGCCGTCGGTGGTGCGGTCCAGCAGGTCGTCGTGGTGCACCACGACCACGCCGTCGCTGGTCGCGTGCACGTCGGTCTCCAGGTAACTGAACCCTTCTTTCACCGCCCGCCGGAAGCCGCTCAGCGAGTTCTCCATGTCCGCCAGCTCGTCCAGGTGCCAGCCCCGGTGGGCGAACGCGCGCGGGAACGGGCCGTCGAGGTAGGGGTGAGGATGTGCCTGCACAGTGTGTGAGTGTGCACCGGCGGCGTGGCGGGTGGGAGAGCAGCCCGGCTCCGGCTAGCGTCAGCACCCATGGAGGTGGTCTCCGGGGTGCCGCTGACGCGCAGGCACGAGGTGCGGCATTGCGCGTGGTGCGGGCGCCCGTTACCCGACTCCGGCCGGATCGGCAGACCTCGCCGCTACTGCGCCCAGCCCTGCCGGCAGCGCGCCTACGAGCGGCGGGCCCAGGTGCAGCGGGGTGGGCTGCCGGAGGACGCCGTGGTGCTCTCCGCGGCCGAGCTCGCCGATCTCCAGGACCGGCTTTTCCAGCTACGCTGCGCGGCCGAGGACGTCATGACCGCGGCCGAGGACGGCGCGGAGCTCGGCGAGTTGCGACGAATGGCGGCGGGTCTGGTTGACTCTGCCCGAGGTTTGGAACGACTGCGATAGTCGTCAACCAGAGCTCGGAGCCGAAAGAGGGCTCTTGCCCGCACGTGCACAGGGAGATGACGATGGCGCCCGGCGGCAAGGAGGCGCAGGTGACGGACGAGGTCGGCGCGGAGGCGGTGTTGCGCACCGTTGACTTCGGCGTGGCCGTCACCGACCTCGCAGGCAGGCTGCGGTGGCTGAACCCGGCCTTCGCGACCCTGCTTCGGGTGCCGGAGGCGCAGGCGCTGGGCCGGTCGCTGCCCGCGCTGCTGCCCGGCGTGCCCGACGGCCCCTCCGGCGGCGAGCCCGTGCTGGCCCCCAACTCCACCGGTGAGCCGCCGACCTGGCTGGAGATCACCTGCACCATGCTGGAGTCCGGCCGCGAGCTGCTCTACCGGGCCGCCGACATCACCCAGTGGCGCGACCGCGAGCTGCAGGCCGTGCACCAGGCCCAGGCGCTGCACCGGGCCCAGGTGCTCGGGCAGATGGGCAACTGGGAGTGGTTCGTCAACGACGACCGGGTGCTGTGGTCGGAGGCGCTGCTGGAGATGCTCGGCTACCAGCCGGGCGCCGCGCTGACCTACGCCGGGTACCTGGCCCTGGTGCCGCCGGAGGACCGGCCGCTGGTCGACCGGGCCATCCAGCAGTCGCTGACCACCGGCGAGAAGTTCTCCTACACGCACCGGATCTGCCGCGCCGACAACGGTGACGAGCGGATCTTCGAGTGCTTCGGCGAGGTCATCTGCGACGCCGCGGGCGCGCCGGAGCGGATGCTGGGCACCGCGCGGGATGTCACCCAGTCCCGGCAGCTGCACAGCGAGCTGCTGCGGATGGCCGATGAGGACCCGTTGACCGGCCTGCCCAACCGGCGTGCGCTGACCCGCGAGCTGGAGCGCCAGCTGGCCTCCGGCGCGGACGGCACGCTGCTGTTGCTGGACCTGGACAACTTCAAGGATGTGAACGACCTGCGCGGGCACGCCGTCGGCGACCGCGTGATGCGCACCCTGGGCGCGGCGCTGCGGGAGAAGCTGCGGCCCGGTCAGCTGCTCGGGCGGCTCGGCGGCGACGAGTTCGCCGTGGTGCTGCCCGGAGTGGCCACCGAGGAGGCGGTGGAGATCGCCGAGCGGCTCGGCGCCGCGGTGGCCGCACTCTCCGTTGTGGCCGGTGGCGCGGCGACCAGGATGACCGCCAGCACCGGCGTGGCCAAGTTCGACCCGGCCGGTGGCTGGGAGGCGGTGCTGGCCAACGCCGACCTGGCGCTGTACGCCTCCAAGGGCAACGGCCGCAACCGGGTCACCGTCTACGACCCCGCGCACTACGCCGACACGGCCAAGCGGGTCTCGGTGCTGGACCGGCTGCGCCGGGCCCTTGAACGCGGCGGTTTCGCGCTGCACGCCATGCCGATGGTCAACCTGCGCACCTCCCGCACGGTCGGCTACGAGCTGCTGCTGCGCCTGGAGGACGGGCACCAGCCCACCCCGGGGCCGGCGGAGTTCCTGCCCGCGGCCGAGCGCAGCAACCTGGTGCACGACATCGACCGCTGGGTACTGGGCGAGGCCATCGACCAGCTGGTGCGCAACCCGGACCCGATGCTGCGGTTCAACGTCAACGTCTCCGGCCGCACCCTGGAGGACGAGGACTTCGCCGCCTTCGTGCTGGACCGCCTGGCCAGCGCGGGCGTGGCCCCCGGCAGGCTCGGGCTGGAGATCACCGAGACGGCCGCGGTGACCAACCTGGACGCCGCGCGGCACCTGGCCGAGCAGCTGCGCGCCATCGGCTGCCGGATCACCCTGGACGACTTCGGCTCCGGCTTCGGCTCGTTCGTGCACCTCAAGCACCTGCCGATCACCGGGTTGAAGATCGACGGCGAGTTCGTCCGCGGCATCGACACCGGCAGCAGGGACGGCGTGCTGGTCACCGGCATCATGGAGATCGCCCGCGGCCTCGGCCTGTCCGCGGTGGCCGAGTGGGTGGAGCGCCCGACCCAGGTCGAGGCGCTGACCCGGCTCGGCGTGCGGGTCGCGCAGGGCTTCCACCTGGGACGGCCACGACCGCTGCCGGTGGTGCTGGCCGAGCGCAAGGAACAGCAGAACGGCATCCGCCGCGCGCTGCCGATGCCGGCCGAGACGCCAGAGCAGCCCGCGGTGCAGCCCTAGCCCGAAGCCTGGACCGAGCGGATCAGCTCCAGGGTCTCCTGGTCGCTGAGCCCCTGCGCGCGGCTGGCCGCGACCAGGGCGCGGACCTGCTCGACCAGCTGGGCCCGGCCCGGTCCGGCCTTGGCGGTGACCACCGCGCCGCGTCCGCGCCGCAGCTCGACCAGGCCCTCCTCGCGGAGTTGCTGGTAGCCGCGCAGCACGGTGTGCAGGTTGATGCCCAGCGCGGCGGCCACCTCGCGCGCGGCGGGCAACCGGTCGCCCGCCCGGATGACGCCCTCGGCCAGGCCCCGCCGCACCGAGGCGGAGACCTGGTCGGCCAGTGACACGGCCGAGGACGGGTCCACCGAGATCAGCACGCGCGGGCCCGGTCCAGCTGGCTGTTGACCAGCGCCACCGCGACCGCCGGATCACGCGGCGAGGCCACGAAGTCCCGCCCGTCGGTCAGGTGCGCGACCAGGGCAGGGCCGCTGCCGGTGAGGAAACCCCAAGCGCGCGGGTTTTCCACCCGGCCGGACCAGCTCAACCGCTGCTCGGCGACCTCGGCGAAGCGGATCTCCCGGTAGCCGACGTGCTGGCTCATCCCGCCCAGCAGCGGGAACACCAAGATGATCCCGCTGCCGTCGATGCGCAGCCTTGCCTTGGCCTGCAAGGAGAACAGCAGGCCGAGCACCGGCAGCGGCAGGGCCAGGGTCGGGTCCGGCCAGTGCGCGAGCAGCGGTAGCACACCGGTCGCGATGAGCAGACCACCCCCGGCCAGCTGCCGCGCCGACCACAGGGTGGTGCTGAACATGGCCTGCTCGGTCCCGGTCAGCTCCCGGCGCTCGACGTGTGGTGGTGGCGCGGCGGCCTCCGGGGCCGGGCGCGGCAGCGGGGGAGGCCAGCAGCCAGCCGATCAGGCCGCCGACCGGCGTGAGCAGCAGGCTGACCAGGTTGACCCAGCCGGGTGTCGGCCTGATCTCGGGGGCGGCGGTCAGCACCGAGGTGAGCACCAGTGCCGCGCTGCTGATCACCTGCGCGGCCACGGCCCAGCTCGCCGCCGCGACCAGGCGCTGCGGCCCGGCCCAGCGCCAGTAACGCGCGATGCAGCCGAGCAGGATCCCGGCCAGCGCCAGACAGCCCAGGTAGCCCGCCGCCCACCGGCCCCAGCCGGGCGCCAGCTGCGCGTGCTCGGGCCAGATCCGGGCCCAGCCTTGCACCCAGGCCCGCTCCGGCAGCTGGTCCCGGTGGACCGCGACCAGCAGCGCGGGCAGTCCAGCTGCCACTACCTGCGGAAACACCACCAGTGCCAGTCGCCAGCCGCGTCTGACACGTCCCGTCTCGTCCACCATCGCGCCTCCCCTTGTTCGCATTAGACTATAACAAGGTGGAGTTTGCGGTCAGCGGATCGCGTCGATGAGGGTGCGCAGCTGCCCCTGGTAGTGGGTCACCCTGGTGTAGTAGTCCGGGGCCGCGGGGTCGGCGCTGCCGGACCAGGAGGCCACGCCCGCGAGCTTGCCGCCGACCACCACCGGGGAGCCGCTGTCGGTGGCGCGCAGGCGGATCGCGCGGTCCGCGCCGACGCACAGGTAGGCGGCCTGTTCGTAGCTGACGCCGTGCCAGCGGGGTGGGATGAAGCGGACGCTGTCGGCGGCCCGGCGCACGCACTCGGCGTCCGTGGCCACCGTGGTAGGCGCTTGCCAGAGCAGCGGTTGGTCCTCCGGGGACATGCGCCAGCCGTAGACGGTGGCGGCCGACCCGGCTGCCGGGCCGTCGGCCAGCGGCAGGGCCGGGGTGTCCACGGGGTCGGCCAGGGTGATCAGGCCGATGTCGGCCGAGGCGAGCCGGACCTGGCCGACCATGCCGCCGAGGAAGGACTCCTCGGCGATGCCCTTGGCGTAGGCGGGGTCGCGCCAGGTCGCGGCCACCCGCACCACCCGGCCGGTGTTGCCGCGCAGGTCGTCCCGGCCGATGGTGACGGTCAGGTCGGCCGGTTCGGAGCCGAGGCAGTGGGCGGCGGTGACCACGGCCTTGGGGGCGACCAGGGTGCCGACGCACAGCTTGTTGCTGGGGGAGTCGGCGTAGCTCTTCGGGTTGCCGATGACCACCACCCAGGGCGCGGCGGCGGTGGACACCTGGCCGCTGCCGGGCACCGGATCGGGCTGCGGGCGGGTGTACTCCCAGACCAGGAACGGGGCGTAGAGCACGATCGGGGCCAGCAGGACGAGCACCGGCCCCAAGATCCACCAACGACGTCGGCGAGGCTTCTTTTCGGACATCGGCGGAGGCTATCGACTCGTGCGCGTGGTCGCCCGGTCAATGGGCCAAGTGGCAGAACTCCGGGTCAGAGCACGCCCTTCAAGAACTCCGCGAGCGTGGTGCCGGGGCGGCCGGTGAGGCGGGGGACGTGGTGGGTGAGCACGTCCAGCCAGCCCGCTTCCGCGCTGTGCCAGAACATCTCCCCGGACCGCATCGCCTCCGGGTTCGCCCGTGCCGCCGCGGGCAGCCGGGCCAGGAAGGACTCCACCGGCTCCTCGGCCGACGGGTCGTGCCGGACCGGCCGGCCACTGGCCTCGGCGAGTGCGGCGGCGATGCCCGCGTGGTCCAGGGCCTGCGGGCCGGTGAGGTCCAGGATCTGGCCGTCGTGGCCGCCGGTGGCCAGCACGGCGGCGCCGGCTGCGGCCAGGTCGTCGCGGGTGACGTAGGCGACGTGGCCGGCGCCGAGCTTGCCGGGCAGCACGCCGGTGTCCACGGCTTCCCGCAGCGGCAACAACAACTGGAGCATGTCCATGTAGACCCCGTTGCGCAGCAAGGTGAACGGCAGGCCCGACTCGAGCAGCAGCTGCTCGGTCTCGCGGTGCTCGAACAGGATCGGGCTGGTGTTGCCGGGATCGCCCGCGCGGATCATCGAGGTGTAGAGGAAGCCGCCGACGCCTGCCTGCTGGGCGGCCTTGATCGCGTTGGCGTGCTGGGCGGTGCGGCGGCCGACCGCGGAGGTGGCCACCACCAGCACCCGATCGGCGCCGTCGAAGTGCGGCAGCAGCGACTCCGGCTGGTCCAGGTCGCCGTGTCGGGCGCGCACGCCGAGGCCGTCGAGCTGTTCCGGGGTGCGGGACAACGCGATGATCTTGGCCGCGTCCACGTGCTCGCGGAGGTGGGTGACGATGCGGCGGCCCAGCTGGCCGGACGCGCCGGTGACGACGTGCATGGCTGGTTCCCTCTCGGTGCGGTGAACGATCACCGAGAGCGAACCAGCCGCGCGCTCAACCGGTAAGTAGGCACATTGATGTGCCCGCCCGGTCAGGGATTCAGCCTGCGGTACACCAGCTGGCCGTCGCCGCGGCGGACCCCGGTCACCAGCACGCCGTCGGTGCCGGCGCTCGCCGCGAGCGGGCCGGTCAGCGCGCCGCCCAGGTCCTGCCAGGCCGACCAGCTGCCCTGGTCGAGGTGCGTGCCGAGCAGGCGGCCGTCCCGGCCCAGGCCGAGCAGCCAGGAACCGGCCCCGGTCAGGCCGGTGGCCGGGTCCAGGCGCGGGCCGGCGGGCAGCGCGCGCCAGGGCTGCCAGCGCACCGCCAGCTCACCGGTCAGCTCGATCGCCTCGAACACCCGGCCCGCCGGGTCGGCCACCACGATCCGCACCACGCCGTCCGGGCCGCGGAAGGCCAGTGGGTGGCTGCCGGGCTGGTTGCCCAGTTCCTGCCAGCGGGTCCAGCCGCTGGCCCCGCCGGGACCGGTCTGCGCGCTCCACCGCACATAGCCGGTGGACCCGGCGGCGACCACCACCAGCTGGTCGCTGCCGTTGAAGCTGCGCCCGCACACACTCGGCGGGCCGCCCAGCCTGCCGGAGTCCACCCCCATCAGCCCGGACCACGGACCGGCCGGCCAGTGCGCCCAGGCCTGCATCAGCTTGCGCTGGCGCGGGAAGTCGCCGCGGGCGAACAGCTCCAGCCTGCCGTCGGCGTGCGCCGCGCCTGCCGGATCGCCGTCGATGCCTTCCCCGGCAAGGCTTTCCCAGCGCGGGAAGCCGCCATCGTCCTGCTGGCGGCTGCGCAGCACCCGGCCGGTGGCGTCGGCGACCAGCAGCTCCAGCCGCCGCGCCGAGGGCAGCACCACCACCCTGGCCCCCGCGCCCACCGGTTCGGGCCGGACCGGCCGCCAGTCGCCGCCGATGGCGGTGGTGGTGTGCACGATCCGCGCCGAGTCGGCCACGAACACCTGGTTCCCGGCCAGGGCAGGCGGACCGCCCGCGCGGATGCCGCCGTCTGTCCACAGTGTCCAGTCGACCGGGCGGTCGGGCTCCAGGCCGCGCAGGCGGGTGAAGGCGGTGCTGAAGGTGGTGGACTCCCCTTCGGCGGCGGCGAGCTCCCGTCGCCAGTCGGTGAGCGCGGTGCCGAAGTGCTCGGTCGTTGCGGCGGAGTCGAGCTCGTTGAGCTGACCCCAGTGCAGGCGGCCGCCGTGCCGCACGGCCAGCTCGTGCAGCAGGGTCAGCGCCTTGCGGTTGCCGACCAGGCCGCGCAGCATGGCCACCTCGATCGCGCAGGAACGCGGGAACGGCGCGGGGGCCAGCAGCGCGCGGCTGCCGCGCAGGAACCGCAGCGAGACGTAGCCGCCGAGCGCGATCCCTTGCGCGCGCAGGGTTTCGAACACGCCGAGCACCCCGTCCACCCTGGCGGTCAGGTCGGCGTCGGCGGGGAAGAACAGCTCGGCGAAGTCCATCCGGTAGCAGTCGGCGTGGTAGTCGAAGAAGTCGCCGACCTCCCAGCGGGTGCCGTGCACCAGCCAGGGCTGGTTGTCCGAGGGCCGCCTGGCCGGTTTGACCGCGTCGGTCACCGCCGAGGTGGCCAGCTCCACCAGGTGCGGCAGGCCGATCGTGGTGGTCAGGTTCAGCAGGTCGGCGAGCACGTCCCCGAGCCTGCGATCGAGCGAGAGCCCCATCGCCTTGGCCACGTCGGCCAGCGGCTGGGGGAGTTCCTTGGCGCACAACGCCTGCCCCAGCTCCGGCGGCAGACTCGCCTTGCCCCGCTCCTCGGCGACCGGGGTGCTGGCCTGGTCACCGAGCCCAAAAGCCCGCCCGGCCACCGGGAGTTCGGTGCGCGGCAGGGTTTTTCTGGTGCTCAGCAAGCATTTCCGGTCGCCGTCGGCCCGGGTGACCGGGTTGATCAGCACCTCCAGGTACTCGTCCCCGGCCACCGCCCGGTCGATCTCGGCGGCCAGCGCGGGGGCCAAGGCCCGCCAGGTGCTCGCCCGCCGGTGCTCCACCAGCGCCACCTCGGTCTCGTCGTGCACCTCCAGCACCGCGCTGTGCACCACGCCGAACCGGCCCAGCGACAACACCGCCGCGTCCAGCGCCGCGTCCCCGCGCAGCTCCCGCACCGCGGTGCCCTCGGGCAGCTCACCTCCGGCGATCAGCTTGTCCCGCAACAGGTTCACCTCCACCACGGCGGCCCGCTGCACCAGCGTGACCTGCCCGCCGGAGCCGACCAGCAGCAGCGCGTGCAGGTAGTCGCCGATGGCCGGGCGGGCCGCGTCACCGCCGTGCGTGCCGGTGCCCACCGCCCCGGCCAGGCTCTGCCCGCCCGAACCGCCCAGCGTGGGCAGCGTCCAGCGCCGCCCGCGCAGCAGCTCAGCCGGTGGTCCCGGCCGGCCGTCCGCCCGGGGTTTGCCGTCCAGGGCCAGCGACAGGTTGCGGATGGTGATGCCGCCACCGACCGCCAGCAGCAGCCTGCCCCCGGTGCCGGCGTCGCTGATCGCGGTTTGCAGCGCCGCCGGGAACCCGGACAGCGCCTCGGTGCGCACCACCACCCCCTCGCAGTGCGCGGGCGCGGAGTAGGCCCAGGCCGAGCCGACCGCGTGCACCGGCAGCCCGGCCGCCTCCGCCTCCCGCACCACCTGGCACAGCTCGGCCAGGGTCTTGGGCGTGGCGAACTCGGCCACCGGCGCCTCGATGTTCTGGGTCCAGTTCTGGAACGTGTCCATGCAGACGATCCCCCTCGTCAGTCCTCCCCGCGTGCACCCTGTCGCGGTTGCCGGGAGTGGACAAGGACCAAGCGGGCAGACCAGGGGGCACCCGGTCATCGCTCTGCGTGACCCAGGGCTTACCGTGTCATGATCGTGTGAAGTGAAGGGGTGGCCCGATGGGGGACAACGAGTTCGGCACGCTGTGGGCGCAGCTGACCGGTGAGCAGATGCTGGTGGCGATGGCCGACGGGCGGGCCCGGATGCCCCGGCACGCGGAGCCGATCGGGCTGAGCCTGCGCGAGGTGGTGCGCGGCCGGGTCTCGCTGCGCTGGAAGCCGTCCGAACAGGCGTGCAACTCCGCTGGTCAGGTGCACGGCGGCTACCTGGCGATGGTGCTGGACGACGCGGGCGCGATGGCCTGCGTGACGCTGGCCGACCGGTACCGGCCGATGCTGACCATGAGCCTGCACATCGACTACCTGCGGCCGGTGCTGGCCGGGGCGGAGTACGTGGCCACCGGTGTGGTGGTGCACCCCGGCCAGCGCCGGATGCTGGCCGACGCCGAGATCACCGACGCCCAGGGCCGCCGGGTGGCCCGCGCCAGCGGCAGCTTCACCCCGAACCTGAGCTTTGACGGCAACGGCCAGCCGCCGGCCTAGTTCCCCTGGCCGCGGGGCGGCGAGCCTGGAGCTGTGCTTCCGCGCCGAGGTCCCGCACGGCCTCGTCGAGCAGCTGGCCTCGGGGTCCCGCTAGGTTGGCCCGATGACCGCCGTCATCACCGGAGCCGCGGGCGGCATCGGCCTCGCCCTGGCCGAAGCCCTGCACGCCCGCGGCGAGCAGCTGGTCCTCACCGACATCAAAGCCGCCGTGCTGACCGAGGTCGCCACCCGGCTGGGCGCCACCGCCGTCCCCGCCGACGTCGCCGACCCCGAAGCCATGGCCGCACTGGCCGAACGGGTGCCGCATGCGCGAACGGTCTGCCTCAACGCCGGGATCCTCGGCCAGTCCCTCGGCGCGCCGTGGGAGGTGCCGCCCGAGGACTGGGACCGGGTGTTCGCGGTCAACGTGGCCGGGGTGGTCAACGGCCTGCGCGCGTTCGTGCCCAGGCTGCTCGCCGCGGGCGAACCCGCCCGGGTGCTGATCACCGCCTCACTGGCCGGACTGGCCGTCTTCCCCGGTGGCGGCGCCTACGGCCCGGCCAAGCACGCGGTCACCGCACTGGCCACGCACGCGGCCA
The DNA here is from genome assembly GCF_023897065.1 of Crossiella sp. SN42. Classification (GTDB taxonomy): domain Bacteria; phylum Actinomycetota; class Actinomycetes; order Mycobacteriales; family Pseudonocardiaceae; genus Crossiella. Next base: position 8,576 of record NZ_JAMHIV010000047.1, on the reverse strand, counting down.
TGGCGCTGGCCGACACCCCGGTGCGGGTGACCATGCTCTGCCCGGCGCTGGTGGCCACCGGCATCTCCGCCGAGGGCGTGCCGCCGTCGGCGGTGGCGGCGGAGGCGTTGCGCGCCATGGACGAGGGCCGGTTCACGGTGACCCCGCCGGAGTGGCACGGCGCGGTGGTGCGGCAGGCCGGACAGCGGGTGGCGGGCGAGGTGCCCGGAGTGCCCAGCCCGGTCCTGGACTAACTGGGAATCGCCCCGTGTGGGCGGTGCGGCCCTGGTTGGGCGGGTACGGTGAACGTCCCGTTGGACCGCACCCCCAGGAGAACGCAGTGTCTGCCGACTTGGAACGGCTTGCCGCCGAGTTCGAGAAGTTCCAGGCCAAGATCAAGCAGGCCGAGGTGAAGTTCAGCGGCGTCGGCGACATGCAGGAGCGGCTGGGGCAGTTGCAGGCCGCCGCGGTCTCCCCGGACCGCACCGTGCGCGTGGTCGCCGGCGCCGGTGGCACCGTGCTGGACCTCCAGCTCACCCCGGACGCGGTGCGCCAGCCCGCGCCGCAGCTGGCCGCCACCATCATGGCCACGCTGCGCCAGGCGGTGGCCGAGGCCGTGCGGATGCAGGCCGGCATCGTGGACGAGACGGTCGGCGAGGCCTTCGGGCTCAACACCACCGACCAGGTCAAGGCGGCCCAGGCCGAAGCGCTGGGAACCGCGACGCAGGAACTCACGTCCCACCACAGCCAGCAGGCGCCCGCGCCGAAGCGTCCCGTCAAGCGTGACGATGACGACTACTTCGACGGCTACAGCGTCTACGGCGACGAACCACGACACTGAGGGCGGGAGAAATGACCAGCTCCGACAAGGTCGCCGTCAACATTCCGGCGCTGAAGTCCTACGCGAAACAGCTGGACTACTACCAGTCCGAGGCGGACAAGTTCGGCAGGCTGGTGGACGCCGCCGACGTGACCAACGAGGCGTGGGGCGTGATGGGTGCCTTCGCCAAGAGCGCCTACACCGAGCGGCTCGGCGACCTGCGTGAGCTGATGGCCGCGATGAAGGAGGGCGTGGAGACGCTCTCCGGCAAGATCCTGGACACCGCGGCCATCTACGAGGGCGCCGAGAACGACGCGGTGATCGAGTTCGGCCGGCACAAGGCCAACATCGACGGACCGCGTGGGGGGAAGACCAAGTGACCGGGCCCAAGGAGAGCATCGCCGACGCGCTCAACGTCTCCCAGTACGACGAGAGCTTCGCCGCCAACGCCGACCGCGCCGCGACCAAGGTCCCGGTCCTCGGCGACGCCTACAAGGCGGGCAAGTCCATCGCCGCGCACGCCCAGGAGATGGGCCAGGCCGACAACGTCGGCGAGCTGGCCTCCGGCGCCAAGGACCTGGCCGCCGACGGGGCGAAGTTCGTCAGCGGCGCCGCGATGGACGTGACCACCTTCGTGATGGACCCGATCGGCTGGCTGGTCAGCAACGGGCTGAACATCCTGCTCGAACTGGTCCAGCCGCTGCAGGACGCGCTGCACCAGGTCAGCGGCGACGGCCCGGCCATCGGGCACGCCTCGGACAACTTCGTCACCATGGCCCAGGGCTTCGTCGCGCTGGCCGAGGACTTCGAGAAGACCGGCGACACCGCGCTGAAGGACTGGCTGGACGAGGCAGGCGACGAGGCCCGCAAGGCCCTCGGCGAGTTCTCCACCGGCATCCGCGGCGTCGGCTCGGCCGCGGGCTCGGTGGCCGAGGTGCTGCAGATGTGGTCGATGGTCATGGTGGTCATCGAGGAGGTGATCAAGGCGATCATCTCCGAGCTGATCTCCTGGCTGATCACCATCTGGCTGCCCGCGCTGGCCACCTCGATCATCTCCTTCGGCGGCTCGGTGGCCGCGGCCATGACCGCCTCCATCGCCAAGGCCGCCAGCGTGCTGCAGAAGGTGCTGAGCTACCTCGGCAAGTTCGGCAAGCTGCTGTCGAAGTTCATCGAGTTCCTGGCCAAGTTCGCCACCAAGGCGGTGCAGTTCGCCGACAAGCTCCGCGTGGGCAAGGTGGTGGAGAAGGGCAGCCGGGGCATCCCGCTGGTCGGCAAGGTGGCCGAGCGCAGCCACTTCGTGCCCAGCAACCGGGTGATCAGCACGACCTTCGGCACCCACGCCGGGGTCGGCCCGCTGGCCAAGGGCATCGGCGTCAAGTCCGGTATCGGCGCGGGCAAGGGCATCGGCAAGGAAGGCGCCGCCGAGTACAAGGAAGACGGCCCGATGTTCAACAAGAGCGGCATCGGCGGCGATCACAGCGTCGAGGACACCCGCGGCAACCTGGACATGTAACTTCGTCGACGTGGTCGCACCGAATCCTGAGTTCCGGCAGCTGGTTCGCGCCCTGGTCGAAGGCCAGTGGCGCGAACCGGTGGTCGCCATCCACCTGGGCGATGTCGGGCCGAACTTCGACGTGCCTGGCAGGCGCAAGGACGGCACGGTCAAGGGCAAGCGCCTGATCCGCCGGTTCTTCTGGAACCTCATCCGGGTCCCGATCGGCGGCGTGGTGAGCCTGTTCCTGTCCGTGCTCGGCGGCGGGGTGGCCAACATGTTCGAGCGGTCCGGCTCGGTGCGCGGCCCGGCGAACGCCCGCGCGCTCGGGCTGGTGGAGGCGGCGATGGCGGCGGAGAACGCGTGGCTGGTGTTCTCGCCCTCGCACGTCGGCGTGGTCGACACCGGCCCCAGCTTCGGCACCCCGGCCGACAACGGGCCGCCTGCCCTGCGCTGGCACGAGGCGGCCCCGCACGGACCCCGGGTCAAGCCGTACCAGCAGGAGCTGGTGTGGCCGGACGGGTCGGAGTTCCGCTTCCACGTCACCGCGGAGGAACGGGCCATCCTCAAGCAGGGATGACCGTTTTCGCTGGTCACCGGCCGTATCCCAGATCCGCGCGCAACGGGATACGGCGCACCCCTCGTCCTGGACCTGCCGCCTCGCCAACACTCTGCTCGCCGCGCTCGCCCACCCCGGGCGGCTTGCCCAGCGGCGAGGGGAGATCGGGATGTCCAGATTCCTGCGCACGGCCTGCGGCCTGGCGCTGGTGGTGGCGGCCACCGCGACCGGGTTGCCCGTGCCCGCCGCGGCCGCCGCGCCAGCCGCCGTCGCGCCGCCGAACCGGTGCACCGTCCCGGTCACCGGCAAGATCGCGCAACGCTGGGCCGCGCTGCGCGGCGAGCACGGCAGCCTGGGCTGCGCCACCGGACCCGAGCAGGCCGTCCCCGGCCGCAACGGGCGCAGGCAGGCCTTCGAGCGCGGCGAGATCGCCACCTCACCCGACCACGGCCCGGACATGGTGATCGCGGCCTACGCCCGCGGCGCCGAGGTGGTCGTGGACTGGGGCGTGATGGACGGCCCCGAGCACCGCACCTGGCGGATCCACTGGACGCACAACGGCGCCTACGCCGGCAACGACGGGTTCCTCTTCCGCGACCCGCGCGCCGGCACGTTCAGCACCGTGGTCGGCCAGGGCGCGGGGCGCTACGAGTTCGCGGTGGAGGGCATGGACGAGGAGACGCACTCCGACCGGGGGCGCACCGTGCCGGTCGGGGTGACCATCGCCGACCACACCGGGCAGACCGACTGCGGCGCGGTCTACGTGGTCAACGGCACGCACGCGCAGCGCTGGCAGGAGCTCGGCGGCAAGGACGGCATCCTGGCCTGCCCGAAGAACACCGCGGTGCCCACCGAGGTCTTCGGCAAGAACGAGGGCCTGCGCCAGCCGTTCGAGCATGGCTCGGTCACCACCTGGTTCCGGCAGGTGGACGGCAAGCCGTGGCTGGCCAGCGCCTCGGCCGCCAACCACCTGGACTGGGTGCACCTGCGCTGGCACTCGCCGGAGTACTACGACCGGTTCGTCATCGAGGTCAAGGGCAAGCGGCCGGGCACCTACTACAGCCGGGTGCCCGACTTCGACGGCGGCTTCATCAACGCGCGGCGAGCTGATGGCGCGGTGTCCTTCCGGGCCTTCGGCCCCTCCGAGGTCAGCATCCGGGGTTGCAAAACCAGCCCCCTCGGCGGCGGGGTGGACTGCTCCCACCAGGTGATGCAGGTCAACGTGGCGCCCGACCCGCCGCGCTCACTCGACCTGCCCGGCCTGACCACCGCGGACCCGGCCACGGCCTTCGCCAAGCTCGGGGCGAGACAGGCCGCGACCGTGCGCTACTACGCCTGCTACCGGGTCGCCGATGCCAACGGCCCCGACTTCTCGGTCTACTTCCCGGACCGGCCAGGGGACGACCAGGGCGTGCACCTGGCCGCCATGATGGAGAGCGTCCGGCTCTTCGGCCAGGACTTCGCCTGCCCCGGCCAGCGCCCGGCGGTCGACCTGGTCAACGAGTCGCTGCGCAACCTGCGGCCGCACGGCACCGGGACCTCGCACGAGGGCTTCTCGGCCGGGCCGGTGTCCTGCTCGGCGCGGGTCGGGGACTACGACACCTTCCTCAAGTCGCTGATGATCATGGTCTACCGGCACTGGGACCTGCTGCGCGCGGAGACCAGGGCGCACATCACCGGCCAGCTGATGACCGAGACCGGCGCGCACTCCGAGGACGACGAGAAGATCCGGCTGTGCGGGCGGGTGGACATCCCGGAGTCGGAGAACCACCGGCTGCTGATCGAGGCCTCGAAGTACCTGTCCAACCAGGTGCTGCTGCGCCAGACCGGCAAGGCCGAGTTCAACAACGCCACCAACGGGATGCGCGAGCACCTGCTGAAGATGTTGCACAACTTCGCCAGGTTCGACCTGCTGGAGTTCAACTCCCGCCCCTACACCCGCTACACCATGCAGGGGCTGTTCATCCTGCACGACTTCGCCGAGGACGCCGAGACGCGCACCGGGGCGCGGATCGTGCTGGACTACCTGACCACCAAGTTCTCCTTGAGCAGCAACGGGATGCGCCGGGCCGGGCCGTTCCGCCGGACCACCCCGAACATGGACGCCAACCACAAGGTCTACTTCCACCGCGGCTCGGACCCGCAGACCCCGTTCTTCATGCTGTGGACCGGTTTCCGGCCGACGGACCCCTCCTCCGGGCAGGACATGTGGTTCATCGCGCCGGAGGGCGAGGACGCGGGCTGGCGCGGCCGGGACGTGATCCCGGAATGGCTGGCGCACGAGGCGGCGATCGCCTCGATGACCTGGTACCTGCCGCCGAACGCGGCGCTGCGCACCGCGGCTGCCCGGCCGGAGCAGCCGTACCAGGTGGCCTACTACCACGGGGAGCGGCCGCGGCTGAGCTTCGCCAACGAGAACGCCGCTGGCGGCACCGAGATCTACTCCCAGTCCAAGTCCTTCACCATCTCCGCCGGCGGCATGTGGCTGCCCAGCGGCTACGGGCTCGACGAGTGGTACCAGCGGTTCCAGGGCAACGAGAACTACGCCTTCGCCCAGGCCACCACGCTGATGCCGGTGCGCAACCACCCGAGTGCGCCGTTGGTGTGGGAGAACCTGATCCGCTTCAACGGCAGGGGCGAGCTGCAGCCGAACGGCGGCGGCGGCTGGTACGTCTCCGCGGAGCGGGGCATCGTCAACACCTGCGTGCAGGGCGGGTTCGCCTGCGGGCTGAACCTACAGGTGCCCAAGGTCTGGGAACAGTGCGGGACTCCGGACACCAGCAAGGCCAACTGGCAGTTCCTCAACCTCGACACCGAGGCCTGCGGCAAGCTGGGCATCATGGTCGCCATCCGGTCCACAGTGGACAGTGAGATGGCGGGGAAGCTGTTGTCGGGCAACGGCGGGTTCTTCTACGTGGCCGAGTCCTCGGCCACGTCGTTCACCGACTTCGTGAGCAAGACCCACGCGGCGAACGCGGGCCTGCCGACGGTGCTGGAAACGGGCAAGGAGCACACCTTCGTCCAGCCCGACGGCAAGCGGCTGACCTTCTTCCTGCGCACGCCGGACAACAGCTACCACGCCCCTCAGGTGTCCTCTGTGGACGGAAAGCCGGTGCCGAACTGGTCGACCACCCCGCTGGCGCAGGGCCAGCTGCTCACCTCACCCGGCCATGACGGCCTGATCGTGTTGTCCGACAAGGCATGTGGCAGCCGGACCGAGCTGGACTTCCGCGCTGAGCTCAAGCCGGTGGTCCGGGTGAACCACGGCACCTGCGGACCGGAGCGGGCCGAGGCGGCGCTGCGGGCGGCGGAGGGCCTGTGGCAGCAGGGCAAGAAGCCCGAGGCCGCGGCCAAGGGCCAGGAGGCGCTGGCCCTGCTGCGCCAGATCAGCCGGGACGACCCGCGCGCGGCGGTCAGCTTCGCGCAGTGGGCGCGCGCGCCGATCGCGAGCTACCTGGGTGACACCGAGGCGGTCTCGGTGCTGCGGGAGGCCGTCGCCGGGCACCGGATGCTGCGGCTGCGGGAGCCGGACTCCCGGGAGCACCGGGCCTACGAGGCGACCTTGGCGCTGGACCTGGGCATCCGGCTGTACAACACGGGGGAGAAGGGCCAGGGGACCGCGCACACCAGGGTCGCGCTGGACCAGATCCGCCAGCTCGCCGCCGAGGACAAGAAGTACGCCCCCGCGCAGGGCCAGTGGGCGAACTGGCCGGTGAGCGCCTACCTGGCGGCCACCGGGCAGGGGCAGGAAGCCGTGGCCGTGCTGCGCGAGGCCAGGGAGGTCTACCGGCGACTGGTCGCGGAGCAGCCCACGGACAAGGACCTGCGGCACCGGGAGACCTCGGTGCTGGTCAACCTCGGCATCCGGCTGTGGGAGACCGGAGACCGGCCCGGCGGCTTGGCCGCGGTGCTGGAAGGCGTTGACCTGGCCCGGAAACTGGCCACCGAGGACAAGGTCTACCGCCCGGTGCTGGCCGAGTGGCTGCTCAACCCGGCCAGCCACTACCTCGACGCCAGCGGCAGACGGCCGGAGGCACTGGCCGCGGCGAAGGAGTCGGTCAGTCACTTCACCGCGCTCAACGCCACCGATCCGGCCACCTACGGGCCGAAGCTGGCCGCGGCGAAACGGCGGGTGACCGAGCTGGGCGGCTGATCAGCCCTGCGAGCAGTGCGCCGCCGTCGGATCGGGGTTGACCACCTCCCGGCGGCGGCGCAGCTCGGCCACCCCGAGGATCAGCGCGATCAGGGTGAGCAGGGCCGCGCACAGCATGGAGATGGTCAGCGCCAACGGGTAGTCGCCGGTGCTGAGGCTGATCGCGGTGTGGAAGACCGCGGCCAGCAGGGCGGTGCCGACCGCGGTGCCCAGGCGCTGCCCGGTCTGCAGCGCGCCACCGGCGACCCCGGCCATCGAGGTGGGCACCCGCTCCAGGGTGAGCGTGGTGTTCGGCGAGATGACCATGCCGCCGCCGATCCCGCCGATGAGCAGCGGCAGCGCCACCGCCCAGCCGACGGACTCCGCGGGCACCAGCAGGGCGAGGGCGGCCACCGCGAGCATGCAGCCCAGCACCAGGCTCAGCCCGATCACGGTCAGCCGGCGGCCCCAACGGTCCACCAGCCGCCCGGCCACCACCGCCGAGGCCGCCGAGCCGACCGCGAACGGGGTGACCGCCAGCCCCGAGGCCAGCGGCGTGAAACCCAGGCCCTGCTGGAAGAACATGGCGAAGACCAGCCAGATGCCGGTGAACGCGCAGAAGTACACCGCGCCCAGGGTCGCGCCGCTGGCGAAGCCGGGAGTGCTGGTGAACAGCCGCAGGTCCAGCAGCGGCGCCCGGTCCAGGCGCACCAGGCGGCGCTCCCACCAGACGAACGCCGCGCCGAGGGCGATCGCGAGCAGGAACAGCCACCACACCGCGCCCAGCCCGCCCTGCTCGGCCTCCAGGATCGGGAACAGCACGCACACCACGGCCAGCCCGAGCAGCAGCGCGCCGGTGAAGTCCAGCTCCCGGCCGATCCCGCGCAGGCTGGCCCGCGACTTGGGCAGCAGGTGCGCGGCCAGGCCCAGTGCCAGCGCGCCGATCGGGACGTTGACGTAGAACACCCAGCGCCAGCCCTCCGGATCGCCGAACACGGCCAGGATCACCCCGCCCAGGATCGGCCCGACCGCGGTGGAGATGCCGACCACCGCGCCGAACATGCCGAAGGCCTTGCCGCGTTCCGGGCCGCTGAACAGCTCCTGGATCAGGCCGGTGTTCTGCGGGGTGAGCAGCCCGCCGGTCATGCCCTGCAACAACCTGGCCACGATCAGCAACTCCGGCCCGGGCGCGGCCCCGGCCAGCGCGCTGGTCAGCACGAAGCCGGTGAGCGCGATCAGGAACATCCGCCGCCGCCCCAGCGCGTCACCCAGCCTGCCGCCGAAGACCAGCACCAGGCCGAAGGTGAGCGCGTAGCCGGAGATCACCCACTGCACGCCGCCCGCGGAGGCGCCCAGGTCGCGCTGGATCGAGGGCAGAGCCACGTTCACGATGCTCACGTCCAGCAGCACCATGAACCCGGCGGTCAGCGTGACCGCGAGCGCCTTCCAGCGGCGCGGGTCCGGGGTGCTGGTCTGCTGCGCGGATGAGGTCACCCGGACATCCTCGCGCGAAGGCGGTCGGTCGGCATGTCCGGAAAGCGCGTTCCGAAGTGCCCTTCGGCCTTGTCGGCGGCTTCCAGGATCCGGCCGCGGG
>NZ_JAMHIV010000046.1 GCF_023897065.1 Crossiella sp. SN42 | reverse complement strand
CCGCCGCCCTGATCACCGTCGCCGTGCTCGTCGCCGCGACCGTGATCTGGGCCTTCAGCGACGCCCGCGCCACCGTCTCCCAGACCGCCAGCCCACCGCTGCCCTTCCTCGACGCCCCCACCACCCCGCCGCCCACACTGGGCGAGGTCTGGCGGGCGCCGAGTCCGGCGACCCAGACCGTGGTGGCCACCGCTCAGGTGGTGGTGACCGCGGAGAACGGGGCGGTGCTGGGGCGGGATCCGCTCAGTGGGCAGGAGAAGTGGCGGTACCAGCGGGATCTGCCGTTGTGCACGGTGGCGCCCGCGTTCGGGCAGATCCTCGCGGTCTACCAGCGCGGGGACACCTGCAGCGAGGTGACCGCGCTGGACCCGGCCACCGGCAAGCGGGGCGCGCAGCGCAACGGCGACGCCGAGGCGGGCACCCGGCTGCTCTTCGACGGGGTGCACCTGACCACCACCGGCAAGACCTACCTGGAGGGCTGGCGCTCCGATCTGGTCAAGACCCAGGAGTACGGCCAGGTCAGGGCCATGATCCAGCCCGGCAAGCAGCCCAGGACGGGGTGCACGTTCGGCTCGGTGGCGGTGGCGCCGAACCGGGTCGGGGTGATCGAGCGCTGCCCGGACGATCCCGGTGACCGGCTCAGCGTGTTCAAGCCGAACCCGAAGGACTGGGACAAGCCCGAGGTCTCGGCGAGCGTGGTGCTCAACGGGTCGGGGGCCAGGGTGGTCGCGCTCGGGCCGGACCGGGTGGCCGCGGTGCTGCCCGACCCGGCGCGGCTGGCCATCTACGACGGCAACGGGGCCCCGGTCTCCGAGCAGCCGCTGGACCTGCCGGCCAGTGACCTCCAGGGTGATCCGGACGGTGGCGTGGTGCCGACCACCACGGTGCTCAGCGCGCGCTGCGCGGACGGCTCGGCCACCCCGCTGACCTTCGCCACCACCTCGACCTGCCCGACCGGCGAACCGGCCACCACCTCGCCCGCGGTCATCTACTGGTGGACCGGGTCCCGCACCATCGCGCTGGCCTCGGCCACCACCGCTCCACTGTGGACGATGGAGGACACGCTCGGCCCCGGCACGCTGTTCGCCGGCAGGCTGGTGGTGCCGACCCCGGCCGGGCTCACCGTGGCCGACCCGAACACCGGCAAGGTGCTCGGCCGGATCCCGGTGGACCGGCGCGGTTACCGCGGGCTGGTGACGCTGTCCAGCGCCGGTCCGGTGCTGGTGGAACAGCGCGGCGGCACGTTGGTCGCGTTGCGCTGACTTCTCGCGCTTTCCCGGCTTTGGTGAGGCAGACTCAGCACGTGAGCGTGTTGCCGTACTCCCAGCTCAGCCCACACCGAGCGCGCCGGGTCGACCTGCAGGGCGACTACGGGCCGATCGCGGCGCTGCACGCGGTCCCGGCGGCCGAGGCCGACCGTGGCGCGACCGCGTTGCTGGTGCCGGGCTACACCGGGTCCAAAGAGGACTTCGCGCCGCTGCTGGACCCGTTGGCCGATGCCGGGTTCGCGGTGCACGCCATCGACCTGCCCGGCCAGTACCAGTCCCCCGGCCCGGACGACCCGCAGGCCTACCTGCCCGCCGCGCTCGGCGCGGTGATCGCGAAGCTGATCACCCAGCTGGCCGCGGGCGGCCGCAAGGTGTTGCTGCTCGGCCATTCCTACGGCGGCCTGGTCGCCCGCGGCGCGCTGCTCTCCGGCGTGCGGGTGGACGGCCTGACCCTGCTGTCCTCCGGCCCGAACGAGCTGCCCGAGGGTGAGCGCCGCCGCGCGCTGGAGGCCGGTGAGCCGCTGCTGCGTTCCGGCGGCGTGCCCGCGGCCCAGCAGCTGCGCGAGGCGCGGGACGCGGCCTCGCCGAACTGGGAGCAGACCCCGGAAACGTTGAAGGAGCTGCTGCGCGCCCGGTTCCTGGGTTCCAGCGCGGCCGGTCTGCTCGGTATGGCCGAGGGCCTGCGCCGGGAACCGGACCTGGTCGGGCGGCTGGCGGCGGCGCTGCGCACCGCGGGCACCCCGGCGCTGGTGGTCTGCGGGGAGCACGACGACGCCTGGTCGGTGGCCTCCCAGCGGGACATGGCCGACCGGCTGGACGCGGACTTCGCGGTGGTCTCCGACGCGGCCCACTCGGCCAACACCGAGAACCCCGAGGCCCTGCTGGCCACCCTCCTGCCCACCTGGCGGGCCTGGCTCGCCTAGAGTCGCGGGCGTGCTCCGCCACGTCACCGCGACCCGATACGTCACCCCGCTGCGGGAGGGTGGTTCGCTGCCCGGCCTGATGGAGGCCGACGACCTGGGCACCTATGTGGTGAAGTTCCGCGGCGCGGGCCAGGGTCGCAAGACGCTGGTCGCCGAGGTAGTGGTCGGGGAGCTGGCGCGGGCGCTGGGCCTGCCGGTGCCGGAGCTGGTGACCGCGCAGGTGGACAAGGCGATGGCGCCGAGCGAGCCGGACGAGGAGGTCCAGGAGCTGCTGCGGGCCAGCCACGGGCTGAACCTGGGCATGGACTTCCTGCCGGGCGCGCTGGACTTCGACCCCGGCGCGTTCACCGCCGACCCGGAGTTCGCCGGCCGGGTGCTGTGGTTCGACGCGCTCACCGGCAACGTGGACCGGTCCTGGCGCAACCCGAACATGCTGTACTGGCACGGAAAACCGCAGCTGATCGACCACGGCGCGACGCTGATCTTCCACCACAACTGGCCGGGCGCCAGGGACTGGGCGAGCCGCCCGTACAACGCCACCGACCACCTGCTGATCGGCTTCGGTCCGGAGGTGGCGGCCGCGGACGCCGCGCTGGCCCCGCTGGTCACCGAGGAGCTGCTGACTGAGGTGCTGGCCAAGGTCCCCGACGACTGGATCGAGGACGAACCCGGCTTCCTGGGCACCGACGCCGTGCGCGAGGCCTACGTGGCCGCGCTCACCGGACGCCTCGCCGCCCGCGAGTCCTGGCTGCCGGGCCTGGTGGAAGCGGCGCTGAACCGGGGAAACGACCGGGTGGTCCCGGAACGGGGCCGCAACCGGCCCGAGTGGCTCAAGCACCTGCCGGGAGACGCGACATGACCGCGCGGCGCTATCCGTTCGAGTACGCCGTGCTGCGCGTGGTCCCCAGGGTCGAGCGCGGCGAGGCGATCAACGCGGGCGTGCTGGTCTACTGCCACCGCCTGGACTACCTGGGCTCCCTGGTGCACCTGGACCACGACCGGCTGCGCGCCCTGGATCCCAGCGCGGACCCCGAGGCGATCACCTCGGTGCTGCGCTCGGTGGCCGGGGTGTGCGCGGACCCGGCGGTGGGCCCGGCGGCAGGGCAGGGGCTGGGGCAGCGGTTCCGCTGGCTGACCGCGCCGAAGAGCACGGTGGTGCAGCCCGGCCCGGTGCACACCGGCCTGACCACGGACCCGGCGGCGGAGACGGAAAGGCTGCTGCGCCTGCTCGTGCTGCCCTGACCGCACGCCGCGCCATCGGGCGACGCCACCGCGCCACCTGACAACCCGGCCGCGCCACCCGGCGACCGCGCCGGGCCGCCAGCCCGCCCCGACCCGCCGCGCCTAGCGCCCCAGCGCCGCCGTCAGCTCCGCTCGCCCCGACACCCCCAACTTCCGGTACGCGTTGGTCAGGTGCATCTCCACCGTGCGCACCCCGACCGTCAGCTCCGCCGCGATCTGCGGGTTCGACCGCCCGTCCGCCGCCAGCGCCGCCACCCGCCGCTCGGTCCCGGTGAGCGCGGCCGGCCCCGTGTGCTCGGCCCGCCGCTCCCGCCCACCCGCCGCGCGCAGTCCCGCCCGCGCCCGCCGCACGGTCCCGGTCGCCCCGCACTGCTCGGCCACGGCCAGCGCCCGGCGCAAGGTCTCCCTGGCCGACTGTTCCGCGCCCAGCCGGTGCCGCAGCAGGCCCAGCTCGGTGAGCACCTCGGCGTGCACCAGTCCCACCTCGGCCTGCTCGACCACGGTCAGCGCCTCGGCCAGCAGCGCCTCCCCTGCCCGGCCGCCGGTGACCGTGCCCGCCATCCTCAGCACCGTGCCCAGCGTCCACGGCAGGCCCCACTCCCGCGCCGCGGCCAGCTCCGGCTCGATGGCGCGCAACGCCTCGGCCTGCCGCCCGGCGGCGTGCAGGGCCAGGGCCTGGTAGCCGCGCCAGGGGATCACCGCGGGGTTGCGCACGCCCCAGGCGGCCAGACGTCGGCCGCACTCGGTGAAGTCGGCCAGTGCGCCGTCCAGGTCGCCCAGGGCCAGCCGGAGCCTGCCGCGCACGTCCAGCACGTGGTTGAAGTGCCACAGCTCCGGCAGTTCGCCGTCCAGCCGCATCCGGTAGAGCAGCTCCAGCGCGTCCTCGGTGCGGTCCAGCGCGAGCAGCACGTCCAGGTAGTGCGCGTACCGGTGCGCGGCCAGCGGCTGCCAGCCGGGGTCGCGGTCGCCGATGGACTCCTCCGCGTCGGCCAGCGCCAGGTCCAGCCTGCCCTGCCGGTGCCGGACCTGCACCCGCAGGCAGGTGGAGAGCGCGTAGCGCAGGAACGAGCCCTGCCGCCGCGCGTGCGTGACCGCCTCGCTGGTCACCGCGGCCGCCCGGGCCAGGTCGTCGCAGCGGATCAGGGTCATCACCGCGGACATGTGCGGGCCCCAGTGCTCGGTGTAGAGCGCCTGACCGGCCAGCGCGCGCCGGGCCTGCGTCAGGGCCGCCTCGGGCGAGCCGAGCCGGAACACCTCGTGGCAGGCGCGCATGCCGAGCAGGCCGGAGTCGGCCTCCCCGGTCGGCTCGGCCAGCCGGGCGGTGATCATCGGCGCGGTGGCCGCGTGCTGCCAGGCCAGGAAGTACAGCTCGCTCTGCAGGTAGCCGTGCGTGCTGGTGCCCTCGGCCTGGGCCACCGCCGCGGTGATCAGCGACAGGCCCTCCGCGCCGCGGCCCACGGTGAGCAGCGCCCGCGCCAGGTCCACGGTGACCGCCGCGCCGCGCTCGTGCGCGGTGGTCAGCGAGCGCACCGCGGCGACCCCGTCGAAGTGCAGCTGCGCCCGGCCCAGCTCGGCGTAGAGCTCCGGCCCGGCCGCCGGTCCCTCCTCGATCGCCCTGGCCAGGTAGGCCGCGCTGGTCTCCGGCGCACCCCTGGACCTGGCCAGCGCGGCCGCCGAGCGCAGCGCCGCCACCCGCCAGCCCTGACCGGCAGGCGCCACCGGCAGCAGGTGGGTAGCCACCTGGTCCGGCCCGGCTCGCTCGAAACCCGGCGCGCGCGCCTGCATCAGCTCGGCCACCCGCTCGTGCAAGGCCGAGCGGGCGGCGGCGGACAGGTCCCGGTAGACCACCTCGCGCACCATCGGGTGCACGAACCGCGGCCCGTCCACCGCGAACAGCCCCAGCGCGACCAGCCGCCGCACGCACGCCTCGACCTGCGCCGCGCCCAGCCCGGTCAGCCGCTGCACCTGAGCCGCCGTGGCCGCCGGGCCGAGCACCGCGACCGCCTCGGCCACCGTGCCGGTCTCCGGTGGGCTGCGCCGCAGCCGCCCGAGCACGCCGGAGGCGATCGCGGCCACGCCGAACTCCGGCACCAGCCCGGCCTCCGCCGCCGTGCCGGTGACCCGGTGCGCGCGCAGCCCGCGCAGCAACTCGGTCAGCAGCAACGGGTTCCCGCCGGTGGAGTCCAGGCAGGCGGCGGCGAACTCGGCGGCCACCGGCCCGCCCAGCTCGGCCCGCGCCAGGTCGGCCACGGCCACCGCGCTCAACGGCTCCGGCCGCAGCAGCTGGCAGAGCGGACTGGCCAGGATCTCCTCCACCGCACGCGGATCGGCCGGCGTCTCGCCTGCCCGGACCGCGAGCAGCAGGCCCACCGGCAGCCCGTCCAGCCGCCGGGCCAGGTAGGCCAGCCAGCGCAGCGAGGACAGGTCGGCCCAGTGCACGTCGTCGACCACCACCAGGAACGGGCCGTGGTCGGCGAACCCGGCCAGCAGCCAGTACAGCCCGTGCAGCGCCGCGCCGAGCGCGTCCGGCGGCACCGCGTCCACCGGGCCTGGCGCCTCCTCCAGCACCGGCCGGGCGAACCGCGCCGGTCCGGCGAACAGCTCCGCCCGCCGGGCCGCCCCGGCCGCGGCCAGCCTCGGCTCGATCAGCTGCCGCACCACGCCGAAGCCGAACTGCCGCTCCAGCTCGCTGCCCACCCCGCTGACCACCGGCAGCCCGGCCTCGCCAGCCCGCGCCCGCACCGAGCGCAGCAGGGTGGTCTTGCCGATGCCGGCCGGCCCGTCCAGGACGACCAGCGCCGAACCCCCGTCCCGCACCCGGCGCACCAGGTCGTCGAGCACGGCGAGCTCCGCCCCGCGTTCCAGCACGGTCCGTTCCGGCATGCAGTCCCCTCAGCTTTGTGCCGATGTTAGTGAGCAGCCGTTCGTGATGCCGATCACATTCGTTTTTCGAGTCGCCGCGAGCCCGAAGGACTTACCGAACGGATAACCCCTCGGCCGCAGGTCAGGTCCCTGGTCCCGGACCGCCGGAATTCCTTCTGCCGCAACGGCAAACCCCACGGTTGCCAGCGGGGGCGGGCACTGTCTGGATGGGACTCGACCGTGGCAGCAGCGACCGGGCGCGGGGAGGGCGGCCGGCATTCGGGAGGGACGACCGGGATGCAGGTGGCAGTGACCGGGGGTACCGGGTTCGTCGGCGTCCGCCTGATCCGTCGGCTGCTGGCCGAGGGGCACACCGTGCTCGCCCCCGCCCGCACCGCCTCCGCCGCCACCCGCCTGCGCGCCCTGGGCGCCACCCCGGTCCCGGTCCTGGCCGCGCTGGGCAGCGCCGAGGTCGTCTTCCAGACCACCCGGTCCGCCCTGCCCCGCCACCCCCGCCTGGTGCTGCTCAGCTCCGACGCCGCCGTCCAGCACGGCCGCCCCTTGGTCGGCGCCACCGAAGACCTCCCGCTCCGCCCGCACTCGCCCTCGCCGGTGGCCGCCGCCCAGGCCCGCGCCGAGTCGGCCGCGCTGGCCCGCGGCGCGGTGATCGTCCGGCCGAGACTGCTGTGGGGCGCGGGCGATCCGGCGCTGCCCCGGCTGTGGGCCGCGGTGCGCGCGGGCCGGTTCAGCTGGGTCGGCGGCGGCTGTCAGCTGACCGACACCACGCACGTGGACAACGCGGTGCACGCGCTGCTGCTGGCCGCCCGGCACGGTCAACCCGGCGAGACCTACTTCGTCACCGACCAGGATCCGGTGGCCTACCGCCACTTCATCGCCGACCTGCTCGCCGCCGACGGCCTGACCGCCCCGGCCCGCACCCTCTCCTACCGCCGCGCGCACACCCTGACCGCGCTCAGCGAGGCGGCCTGGCGCGCCCTGCGCCTGCCCGGCAGGCCACCCCTGGACTACCTGACCCTGTGGCGCGCGGGCCTGGAGTGCACTGTGGACACTGCCAAGGCCCGCGCCCAGCTCGGCTACGAACCGGTCCGCTCCCGCGGCCAGGGCCTGGCGGAACTGCGGGATGCCTTGTCCTGCAACGCCTAGGGGGCTGGCCCCACCGCGAACTGTCGAGCTGCCCGGATCGAGCCGGCGCCGCGGGGCGCACAGGATGAACCCATGACCTTCAACCGGACAACGGTGCGCCGCGCCGCGGTCGTCCTGGCCGCGGGCGCGGTGTGCGCAACCCTGACCGCGGGCAGCGCGGGCGCGATCGTCGGTGGCAGCAAGGCGACGGGGCACTACCCGTTCATGGCCTCGATCCCGATCTCGCTGCCCGGCACGGACCTCAACGGGGTGTGCGGGGCCTCGCTGGTGCACCCGCGCTGGGTGCTCACCGCGGCGCACTGCCTCGACCCCGGGGTGGGCGCCAAGCCGGACGGGACCGTGCGGATCGGCAGCTCCCGCCGCTCCACGGGGGGCTCGGTGCGCGCGATCGAGTTCACCGTGACGCACCCCGGCTACCGGCAGGGCGAGCCCAACCAGGACGACGTCGCGCTGATCCGCCTGGACCGCCCGGTGCGGCAGCAGCCGATCCGGATCGCCGACGAGCCCGGCAGGCCCGGCACGCCGACCCGGCTGCTCGGCTTCGGCACCGTGGTCGACGCCGAGCCGCTCAAGGCCGTCTTCCCCGAACGCCTCCAGCAGCTCGGCACCCGGATCGGCGCGAGGACCGAGTGCGCGCCCGGCTATGCCGGCGACACCCGGCTGTGCACGGTGAGCCGGGTGCCGCGCGCGATGGCCTGCTTCGGCGACTCCGGCGGACCGCAGATCCGGCGCGGGCAGCACAGCCGCTGGGAGCTGGTCGGGGTCACCTCAGGCCCCGGCGACGGGCCGGGCGACTGCGCGAACGGCCCCGGCCTCTACAGCAGCGCGCCGGCCTACGCGGACTGGGTCCGGCGGACCATCGCCAAGAACCTAGTGCCCTGAGTCGGACGTTCGGTGGCGGTATCGGCGGTCCAGCTTTCCGCTGGGCGTGCCGCAGGGAAGCCCTCGTACCGGGTTGTACGTGGGCTTGCCGGCGGTGCGGTCAGCGGGAAGCTGGGCCGTCGAGACCGCTGGCGAACGTCCGACTCAGGGCACTAGCTCCACCACCACAGCCAGAGCGCGAGCGCGGCCACCACGAACACGCCGATCCCGGCGCACCAGGCCCCGGCCCCGGTGCGCCGGTCGGCGTAGGACTGCAACAGCACCGCGACCGCCGCGGCCAGCAGGTGCCCGCCGACCGCGATCCAGCCCGGTCCGGCCCAGGACTCGGTGGCGGCGAAGATCTGCGCGCCGATCACCAGGACCGCCAGCAGCACCACGGTGGCCGCCACCGAGCCGCTGAGGCCGCGGAGCACCGCGCCCAGCCGGACCCGGCGGGGCCGTTCGTCCAATGCTCCGGTCATGGCGCCAGCATCGCCCACGGCTCGAGCTCCGGTGCGGCCGCCTGGCCTTCCGGGCAGTGCCTGCGGAAGTCGCACCAGGAGCAGTGCCGTCCGGTCACCGGTGGGAACAGCGCGTCCCGGTCGCCACCGGCGGCCAGCTGCTCCCCGGCCAGGGCCAGTTCCTGCGCGGCCTCCTCGGCGCGGCGGACCTGGCGGGCCAGTGACTCGTCGGTGTGCTCCCAGGCGGCCACCTCGCCGGTGGGCAGGTGGTGCAGCTCGACCAGGTGGCAGGGGCGGCGCAGGGTGCGGGCGGCGGCCAGCGCGTAGAGCGCCAGCGCCTGCGAGCCCCTGGCGTCGTCGGTGGTCAGCGCGTGCCTGCCGGTCTTGTAGTCGACGATGACCAGCTCGCCGTCCCGCTCGTCGATCCGGTCCACCCTGCCCTCGGCCACGATGGTTCCGGTCGGCGTGGACACCCAGCGCTCCAGCCCGACCGGCTCGATGGTCACGTCCAGGTTCCGCACGTACTCGTGCACCCAGCCGCGGGCCCGCTCCCGGTAGGTCCCGGCCTGCTCGCCGTCGGCGAAGCCGTCGCCCTTCCAGTGCTTGACCACCAGCGACTCGGCCTGCTCCGGCGTGCGCCTGGCCACCGGCAGGTCGAAGAAGGCGCGCAAGGCGTTGTGCACCACCGCGCCCAGGGTGTTGTGCGCCCAGGCGCCGCCGCGCGCGGGCGCCGGGCGGTCCAGGTAGTTCATCCGGTAGCGCCGCGGGCAGCCGGTCCAGGTGGCCAGCTTCGCCGGCGTCACCCGCACCAGCTTGCGCGGCATGCCTTCGAGTTCCAGTCCGAGCTGAGCCACGCCACTCACCGTACTCAGCCGAGCACCGGCACCGCACTCGCCTTCGACACCAGCGCCTCCAGCTGCTCCGGCGCGGTGCTCTCCGCGCCGAGCCGGACGGTCTTGTTGGTGCCGTGGTAGTCGCTGGAGCCGGTCACCACCAGGTTCTGCTCCTCGGCCAGCGCGCGCAGCTCATCCCGGTCGGCGGGCTCGTGGTCGGGGTGGTCGACCTCCACCCCGGTCAGCCCGTGGCCCACCAGCTCCCTGATCACCTCGGCGGTGACCACCGGGCCGCGCCGCCGGGCGAAGGGGTGTGCGAACACGGTCACCCCACCGGCCGCGGCGATCATCTGCACCGCGCGCTCCACCGGGGTGTCGGTGCGCGGCAGGTAGTAGGCCCCGCCGTCGCGCAGGTACCGGGCGAAGGCCTCGTCCACCGTGTTCACCAGCCCGGCCGCGACCAGCACCCTGGCCAGGTGCGGGCGGCCGACCGAGGCGTCGGGGGCGAGCCCGGCGAACATCGCGTCCGGGTCCACCGGCAGCCCGTCGGCGGCCATCCGCTCGGCGATCAGGCGCAGCCGGGCGCGGCGCTCGGCGCGCAGCCGGGTCTGCTCGGCCACCACCGCGGGCGCGTCCGGGTCGAACAGGTAGGCCAGCAGGTGCACGGTGAGCCTGCCGCCGCGGCCGTCCGGCGCGATGCAGGACAGTTCCGCGCCCCTGACCACACGAAGGCCGGCCGGGCGGGCCTGCTCAGCCTCGGCCCAGCCGGCCGTCGTGTCGTGGTCGGTGATCGCCACCGCGTGCAGTCCGGCGGCCGATGCCGCGGCCATCAGCTCGGCCGGGGTGTCGGTCCCGTCGGACGCGGTCGTGTGGGCGTGCAGGTCGATGAGCACGCCCACGAGTGTGGACTACTCAGCCGATGATCTTCTTACCGGCCGTTTGCTTCTTCGCCTTCATCATGGTGAAGCGCTCGGCCTGGGCCTTCTTGTCACCGAACACCAGCTCGGAGATGGCGTCGTTGATCTGCTCCGGCTTCGGCAGGTACTCGATCTTGTTGAGCGCCTGGATCTGACCGGCCGACTCGACCACGATCGTGCCGTAGCCGAGCATGCGCCCGGTCATGGTCCGCTCGAAGGTCAGGTCGGTCACCTTGGTCACCGGCATCATGGCCACCTTGGTGGTGAACACGCCGCTGGTGATCATGAAGCGCTTGTCCGTGATGACCAGCCGCTCGACCCACCAGTCGATGACGATGTAGGCGAACCGGAGCAGGATGACCAGCGCCGCGTACCACAGGAGGTTCTGGATGATCCAGGCATCCGGTGGCAGCAGGTAGGAGATCATCACTGCTCCGGCGAGCAGCGCCATCGCCTCGAAGATATCCCAGAGCAGACTGGCCCAGTGCCGGCGCACGCGGATGACGCGTCGCTCGGTGTCGAGCAGGTACTCGTCGGAGTCACGAGGCGAGAACACGTGTGGCTACCTCCGGCCGCTAGTTGAACAGCGACCGGACGAAGGTGATGATCGACTCAGCCGCGCCACGAAGCGTGCCGAGGATGCCGGTGACGCCGTCGGCTGCCTGTGTTGGCTGTGTGACGAGCAAGAAGAGAACCAGAGCAACACCTGCGAAGATCAGGATCTTCTTCAAGTTCATGTAAACCAACCCCGTCCGCTAACGGCCTTGTTGGCGCCTGCGGAACCGTTGTACCGCACTCCGCCGCGCTATGGCAGATTTGTACCGCACTTGGGGCAGCGGATCACGTGGCCTTCCCAGGTGAACTACTCTCCGTGGTCATGCCGGAGGCCCAGGACCAGCGCGTCCGCTGTGTCGGCGCAGTCGTCTTCGACCCGTTCGGCCGCATTCTGTTGATACGCCGCGGCCGGCCCCCTTCGGCCGGTTGCTGGTCCATCCCCGGCGGCCGGGTGGACCCCGGCGAAGATGATCACAGGGCCGTGATCAGGGAGTTGTCCGAGGAGACCGGTCTGACCGGCACGATCGATCGCTGGATCGGTTCGGTAGACCGGCCCTCACCGGCGGGTATCTACGAGATCCACGACTACTCCGTCCGCGCCGATCCCGGCCTCATCCGGCCTGGTGACGACGCCTCCGCGGTGGCCTGGATGGACGGTGTGATGTTCGACGCACTGCACAGCGCAGGGTCCCTTTCGCCCGGTTTGGCGGAGGCGCTCGCCGGGTGGGGAGCGCTCCCCGCCGGAGCCGTGGCCGGGACCGGGCCGGCCTAGTTCGGACCGAGCCAGGTGAGTCCCCGGGTCAGCCGATCGGCGGTAGCCAGCCTGCGCACCCGGGGCTCGCCGCCGGTCCAGTTGATCACGCTCAGCACTCGGTCAGCCTCGGCCAGGTGAGCCGCCCCGTCGCGCGGTTCGCCGGGAAACGCCTGGTAACCCTCTTGGCTGACCCACCACAGTGGACGATGACTCGCGAGCGTGCGCAAGGCGTCCAGCCAGGCCGCCGCGAACTCGGCCGGGCGGCCGTCCAGCAGCCCGCAGCTGGTCACCACCAGCGGGTGCTCGGCCGGAATCCGGGCCGCCGCCTCCGCCAGTCCGGTGACCGGGTCGGCCCGCAGCAACGGCGGTTTGGCCGCGACCACCTCGTCCGCGGCCAGCCGGAGCAGCCGGAGCCTGCGCGGCTGGTCCGGCCAGACGCAGGCCTCCAGCCAGGTCAGCTCGTCCTCGTCGGCCACGTCCACCGGATCGGCGTCCAGACCGATCCTGGCCGCGATGGCGGGCAGCTTGGCCTGCTTGCCGAAGCCGTCGGCCGGCTTGGCCGCCGTCTCGGTGACCTGGCAGTCCAGCACCAGCCGGGCGGTCTTCTTGCCCCGGCTGATGTCCGGGCCGCCGCCGGCCACCGCGTAGCGGAAGCCGTAGCGGTCCGGCACCAGCCGGAACCCGGCCCCCGCGCCGGCCTCCAGCAGGCCGATCGGGGCCTTGCCCGCCTCCTTGGCCACCACGGCCAGGCCCGGGTAGAGCAGCGCGGCCGGGCGGACCAGCTCCTCCCGGACCGAGCGCTCGGCCAGGAACGGGCGGATCGCCTCGGCCCGCTCCAGCACGAAGGCGCGGAACAGCGGCCACAGCTCGCCGTCCGGGCCGTCCGCGCCGCCCAGGGAGGAGTAGTAGCGGGTCAGCGGGTGCCAGGGCTCGCGGAAGAGCACCCGCTGGGCCGCGGCCAGGAACAGCTCCGGCGAGGCGTCCCCGACCAGGGCGCTCACCTCGGCGTCCCCGGCCGCACCGGCGCTCAGGCACTCGTACAGCGGGGAGGCCGCGGCCTGGGCGGCGGCGAACTCGCGCAGCCTCTCGGCGGCAGGCGCGCTCACCGCGCTCAGGCCTTCGGCTCGGGGCGGCCGGGCTGCTCGCCGCCGCGCGCCTCGCCGTAGGAGCGCTTGGGCACCATCACCTTGCGCCGGAACACGCAGACCACGGTGCCGTCCTGCTTGTAGCCCTTGGTCTCCACGTAGACCACGCCGCGGTCGTCCTTGGACTTGGACTCGGTCTTGTCCAGGACCTCGGTCTCGCCGTAGATGGTGTCGCCGTGGAAGGTCGGCTTGACGTGCCGCAGCGACTCCACCTCCAGGTTGGCGATGGCCTTGCCGGAGACATCCGCCACTGACATGCCCAGCAGCAGCGAGTAGATGTAGTTGCCGACCACCACGTTCTTGCCGAAGTCGGTGGTCTCCCCCGCGTAGTGCGCGTCCATGTGCAGGGGGTGGTGGTTCATGGTGAGCAGGCAGAACAGGTGGTCGTCGTACTCGGTGACCGTCTTTCCCGGCCAGTGCTTGTACACCGCGCCGACCTCGAACTCCTCGAAGTACCGCCCGAACTGCACGCTGCCTCCCAAAGGTGGTGGCCGATCGACCATGACCGGGGAGGACAGTCTTGCCCGGGTACGGGTAGTCTCGACAACCGGTCTGTGAGCGAATCCACCGTTCCGGCCATGGCCCCGAGGAGGTGAGACGCGATGGGTACAGACAGCAACCCTCCCAGTACCGACCGCGTCCTCGCCGGTGGGCTCGCTACAACGAGGTAGGACCCATCGACCGGTCGGGACGCGCTATCGCGCCGGAGCCCCAGCCAGGTTCTGGCGGCACACCCGTGTTCGCGTCGCGTTCGACTGGAGCCTTCCATGTCCGTTCTGCCCACGCTCGGCCTGCGCGGCCGTGCTCCTCGTAACGGAAGTGCCATGCCGCAGCAGATCCCGGTGCCGCTGTCCGCCTACGTGGTGGACTGCGGCGTGTACGTCGACGGCAAGCGCCTGCCTGGGCGCTGGACCCACACCGGCGCGGTGGAGGAGGTCCGCAAGCGCGGCTCCGGCTTCGTCTGGATCGGCCTGCACGAGCCGGACGAGCAGCAGATCCAGAGCATCGCGGAGACCTTCGGGCTGCACGAGCTGGCGGTGGAGGACGCGGTGCACGCGCACCAGCGACCCAAGCTGGAGCGCTACGACGACAGCCTGTTCATGGTGCTCAAGACGGTGCGCTACGTCGCACACGAGTCGCCGACCACGGCGAACGAGATCGTGGAGACCGGCGAGGTGATGGTCTTCGTCGGCCGGAACTTCGTGATCACGGTCCGGCACGGCAAGCACCAGGCGCTGGCCGGGCTGCGCGCCGAGCTGGAGCAGGACGAGGAGAAGCTCGCCCTCGGTCCGGCCGCGGTGCTGCACGCCATCGCCGACCACGTGGTGGACACCTACCTGGACGTGACCAGCGCGGTCGAGGACGACATCGACACCCTCGAGGTGGAGGTCTTCGACCCGCGCAGCGCGGTGGACCCCGAGCAGATCTACCTGATGAAGCGCGAGGTCATGGAGCTGCGCCGGGCGGTGGGCCCGCTGGCCACCCCGCTGCGGCGGCTGGCCGAGGGCTACATCCCGCTGGTGCCGGATGAGGTGCGCACCTTCTTCCGGGACGTGGACGACCATCTCACCACCGTGCACGACCGGATCGTCACCTTCGACGAGATGCTGACCACGCTGATCGACGCGGTGCTGGCCAAGATCACGCTGCGGCAGAACAACGACATGCGCAAGATCAGCGCCTGGGTGGCCATCATCTCGGTGCCCACGATGATCGCCGGGATCTACGGCATGAACTTCGACGTCATGCCGGAGCTGAAGTGGACCTACGGCTACCCGGTCATCCTGTCGGTGATCCTGGTGGCCTGCCTGGTCCTGTACCGCATCTTCCGCCGCAACCAGTGGCTGTGAACCCATGTTGCTGAAAGCAGTACGCAGCCTGCGCACCTGGATCGTGCTCTTCGCCGCGGTCTGGATCACCGCGCTGATCATCATGATCACCAACCAGCCGGAGAAGGGCGCGGCCTCGGTGGAGGAGCTGGCCACCGGCGTGACCGACGCGCTGCGGGCGGCCGACGCGGAACGGCTGGCCGAGCTGGTCTCGCTGCCCAACGGGGCGGAGGAGGCCGCGCAGGCCACCGTGTCCGGGTTCGCCGAGGCCGGGGTCCGCGACATCAGCACCACCCCGGAACTGCTGCGCGGCCGGATGCAGCTGACCGTGAGCTACCTGCGGCCGGACGGCGCCCGGGGCACCCTGCACCTGCCGACGGTGCACGCGGACAACCGGTGGCAGGTGAACCCGATCCCGCTGCCCTGAGGGCTGTGTGACAGGACACCGCGGTCATCCGACCTTCGGATGGTCTGTTGGTAGGTAGCGGCGCGCATCATCGGGTTTCCTCTCCCAGCCGCCAGGGGGTTCCCGGTGTCCCGACTTCGCCTTGTGCTGCCCGCGTTCGCCCTGCTCGCCTGGCTTGTGGTGGGCGCGATCGGGTGGCCTGACCTGGGGAAACTCTCCCAGGTGCAGCGCAATGACAATGCCTCCTTCCTGCCTGCCAGCGCCGAGGCGACCAGGGCCGCGGACGAGCAGAAGCGGTTCACCGAGGCCGATGTGCTGCCCGCGGTGCTGGTCTTCGAGCGCGGCTCCGGGCTGACACCGTCCGATCAGGACGCGATCGCGCGCGCGGTGCGGCGGGCGTCCACTGTGGACGGCCTCAAAGGACCGGCTTCGGCGGTGCTGCCCGCGCCGGACGGGAAGGCGGCGCAGGCGCTGGTGCCGGTGGACGGCAGCGACGGGTTCCGGGCCGGTGAGACGGTCAAGGTGTTGCGGGAGAAGGTCGGGGACGGCCTGCCCGAGGGGCTGCACGCGCATGTGACCGGACCGGCCGGGATCGTCGGGGACTTCGCGGCCACCTTCGGCGGGATCGACGGGCTGCTGCTCGGGGTCACCGCGGCGGTGGTGGCGCTGATCCTGGTGCTGGTCTACCGGAGTCCGCTGCTGCCGGTGGTGGTGCTGGCCTCGGCCGGGCTGGCGCTGCTGGGCGCGGCGGCGGTGGTCTACCGGCTGGCCAGGGACGAGGTGCTCACGCTGAACGGGCAGAGCCAGGGCATCCTGTTCATCCTGGTCTTCGGCGCGTCCACGGACTACGCGCTGCTGCTGGTCGCGCGGTACCGGGAGGAGCTGCGGCAGGCAGGACCGAGGCTGGCCATGCGGCGGGCCTGGCGGGCCTCGCTGGAACCGATCTGCGCCTCCGCCGGGACCGTGGTGCTGGGCATGCTGTGCCTGCTGTTCAGCGACCTCAACTCGAACAAGGGGCTCGGGCCGGTGGCCGCGATCGGCATCGGCACCTCGCTGCTGGCCTCGCTGACCTTCCTGCCCGCCGCGCTGATGTTGCTGGGGCGCGGTGCTTTCTGGCCGCGCAAGCCAGCCGCGGCCAAGGACGGGATCTGGGGCAGGGTGGCCAGGCTGGTGGGCGCCAGGCCGCGCTGGACCTGGGTGCTGACCACCGCGGTGCTGCTGTTCGGGGTGGCGTTCGTGCCCCAGCTCAAGGCGGACGGGGTGGCCCAGACCGACGTGTTCCTGTCCACAGTGGACTCCGTGTCCGGGCAGCAGGCGCTGGGTCGGCACTTCCCCGGCGGCAGCGGCTCACCCGCGGTGATCGTGACCGCGGAGCAGACCGCGGAGCGGGTGGTCGCGGTGGCGCGGGATGTGCCGGGGGTGGCGGAGGTGGCGGCGTTGCCGAAGGTCGTGGACGGGCGGGTGGAGATCAACGCCACCCTGCGGGACGCGGCGGACAGTGAGGCGGCGATCGAGGCGGTGCGGGCGCTGCGCACCGCGGTGCACGGGGTGCCGGGGGCGGATGCGGTGGTGGGCGGGCCGACCGCGGCCCAGCTGGACGTGCAGGACACCGCGTTGCGGGACCGGGCGCTGATCATTCCGTTGGTGGTGCTGGTGATCCTGGTGGTGCTGGCGCTGCTGCTGCGCTCGCTGCTGGCCCCGCTGCTGCTGATGCTGACCGTGGTGCTGTCCTTCGCGGCCACCCTCGGCGTCTCCGCGCTGGTGTTCAACCACGTCTTCGACTTCCCCGGCGCGGATCCCGGGGTTCCGTTGTACGCCTTCGTGTTCCTGGTCGCGCTGGGCATCGACTACAACATCTTCCTGATGACCAGGGTGCGCGAGGAGGCCGCCCGCCGGGGCACCGAGGCTGGCACCCTGGTCGGGCTGTCGGTGACCGGCGGGGTGATCACCTCGGCCGGGGTGGTGCTGGCCGCGACCTTCGCCGCGCTGGCGGTGCTGCCGATCCTGTTCCTGGCCCAGATCGCGTTCCTGGTGGCCTTCGGCGTGCTGCTGGACACGCTGGTGGTGCGCTCGCTGCTGGTGCCCGCGCTCGCGGTGGACCTGGGGCGGGCGATCTGGTGGCCCAGCAAGCTTTCCCGCGCGCGGCAAGTGTCGGTGCTCAGTGACGTCGCAGCAGTGCGGCGAGCGGCGCGCTCACGGTGACGGCGGCCGCGGCCACCAGCACGGCGGTGTGCAGGCCGCTGGTGAAGCTGCGACCCCCGTCCAGGATCGAGCCGAGCACCGCGATGCCCGCCAGCCCACCGAGTTGACCGGCCACCTGCTGCACCGCCGAGGCCAGCCCGGCCTCCGCCGGCGGCGCGGCGGCCAGGATCGCCTCGGTGGCGGCGACCAGGGCCAGCCCGCCGCCGAGGCCCAGCGGCACGGTGGCCAGCGCGACCGCGGTGGCGCCGGAGGCCACGTCCAGCGTGGTCATGGTGAACAGTCCGGCCGCGACCAGCAGCAGACCGGCGACCGCGGGCGGGACCGGGCCGTGGCGGCGGGTCAGCGCGCCGCCGAGCGGGGCGCTGAGCACCACCACGCCGGTGACCGGGACCAGCCACAGCCCGGCGGTCACCGGGTCGAGGGCCTTGAGGTTCTGCAGGTACAGGGTGAGCAGGAACAGCACGCCGAACAGCGCGCCGAAGGTGACCGCGACCAGCGCCACCCCGGCCCGGAACTGCCTGGGGCGCACCAGGTCCAGCACCTGACGGAGGCGCAGTGCCTGGTCCGTGCGGGACTCCTGGACGAAGAGCAGGGTGAGCGCGATGGCGAGCAGGCCGACCGGCAGGTTGACGTAGAAGATCGCCGACCAGCCGCCCGCGGCCACCAGCAGGCCGCCGAGCAGCGGTCCGGCGGCCAGGCCGAGCGCGGCCACCGCGCTCCACACGCCGATCGCCGGCGCCAGCGTGCGCGGCGGGAAGCTGGCCCGCAGCAAGGCGAGCGCGGCCGGTTGCAGCATGGCGCTGAACACCCCTTGCAGCGCGCGCAGGGCGATCACCAACCAGACCTGTCCGGCCAGCGCGATGGCCAGCGAGGTCAGGGTGAAACCGGCCACCCCGCACAGGAACACCGCGCGCCGCCCGTAGCGGTCGGCCAGCGCGCCTGCCGGGAGCAGGGCGAGCGCGGTGGCCAGCAGGTAGGCGTTGGCCACCCACTGCAGGCCGGTCAGGGAGGCGCCGAGGTCGGCGGCCAGGTCCGGGCCGGCGATGGTGAGCGCGGTGCCGTCCACGCCGGTCATCACCGAGCCGACCGCGACCGCGGTGAGCACGAGCCAGGGCGAACGGGTCAGTTCCTCGGTTTTCACGAATTCCCACTAACGTCGAATTGAGGCTTCTCGTATGCACAGTGAACGCTGGCGCGACGACCGCGTGGTTGACATCCAGGTGAAATCTTCCGCGTTACGCCGGGAGGCCGAACTCACACTTCTGGTTCCCCGGCAGTGGCGCGAAAGCAAACAGGGCTGGCCGACGCTGTACCTGTTGCACGGCGCGGGCGATGACCATACCTGCTGGCTCCGCTGGACAGATATCCTTCACTTGGCCGACGAGGCCGGGATTCTGGTCGTGATGCCGCCGGGCGGCCGGGTCGGGCTGTACAGCGACTGGCTGGCGCCGGATCACGTGGGAACGATCCCACACTGGGATGAATTCGTTTTCAGTGAAGTTCCCGAGCTGCTGGAAAAGCATTACCGGGCCAGTGACGTCCGGGCCGGGGCCGGGGTCTCGATGGGCGGCTACGGCGTGCTGCGCGGCGCGCAGCGGCATCCCGGCTTCTTCCGCGCGGTCGCCTCCTTCAGCGGTCTGCTGCACACCACCCGCCGCGGCATGCCGGCCTTCGCCCGCGCGATGCTCCGCCGGGAAGGGGAAAAGGCCAGCTCACTGTGGGCGTCGCGGGCGCACTGGCTGGCCGAGGACCCCTACCGCAACGCCGAGGCGCTGCGCGGCACCCCGCTGCACCTGTCCACCGGCGACGGGCGGCGCGGCCCGCTGGACCGGCGGTTCTCCGGCGGCTCGGTGCTGGAGTGGATCATCGGCCCCGGCACGCTCGACCTGGCCGCGCGACTGGGGCAGCTGGGCATTCCGGTGAGCCTGCACGCCTATGCGGGCACGCACACCTGGCCTTATTGGCGGCGCGAACTGAACACTACCTTTCCTTTTCTGCTCTCGGCACTACGAAAGTAGGGTCTGGCACGTGCCTGGGTTCACATACCCAGGGAGGTTGCATTCCTAACGATCCGTTCGACAATGGATTCACACCGGCCATTCGACGACGCACGGCCGCTCCCTCAGCTCCCTTCCCCGAAAAGGGTGACTCTCCGATGAACCACATCGAATTCGCCGTGCCGGCACAGCACGACTTCACCGGGTCGATGCCGCTCACCGGTTTTCTGCACCGAAACGCGAACAGCGACCGCCCGGCATTCACCTTCGTCGACTACAACGAGGACCGGGCCGGGATCGAGCACACGCTGACCTGGCGCGAGCTGGACCTGCGGGCCCGCGCGCTGGCCGGGCAGCTGCGCCAGACCACCGCGCCGGGAGCCAGGGTGGCCATCCTGACCCCGCACGACCTCAACTACGTGGTCGCGTTCCTGGGCTGCCTGTACGCGGGCGTGATCGGCGTGCCGCTGTTCGCGCCCGAGGTGAGCCTGCACGGGTCCCGGCTGGTCGGCGCGCTGGCCGACTGCGATCCCGAGGTGTGGCTGGCCACGGAGAACGCGTTGCCGCAGGTGCGCAAGCTGCTCGACGGCGAGCTGGCGCCCAGCCCGAAGCAGGTGCTCGCGGTGGACAAGGTGGATCCGTCGGCGGCGGCGGGTTTCCGGCCCGCGCTGGTGTCCATGGACGACCCGGCCTACCTCCAGTACACCTCCGGCTCCACCAGGGCGCCCAGCGGCGCGGTGATCACGCACCGGAACCTGGTGGTGAACTCCGCGCAGATCGCCGCGGCCTACGGCATGGACGCCGGTTACACCTGCTCCGGCTGGATCCCGTTCTTCCACGACATGGGCCTGATGTCGATGCTCGCGGTGCCGGTGCTGCTGGGCGCGCACTCGGTGTTCTGCACCCCGTTCGCCTTCCTGCAGCGGCCGGAGCGCTGGCTGCGCCAGCTGGCCGCGCACCCGAACACGCTGACCGCGGCGCCGAACTTCGCCTACGACTACGCCGTCGCGCGCACCAGTGACGAGTTCAAGTCCACTGTGAACCTGTCCAGGGTCAAGATCATGATCAACGGCAGCGAGCCGGTGCGGGCCAAGACGATCGAGCGGTTCAACGCCGCCTTCGGCCCGGCCGGACTGGCCCCCGAGGCGCACCGCCCGTCCTACGGCCTGGCCGAGGCCACCGTGTACGTCACCGCCACCGGAGCCGCCGGACCAACCGTGCTCAAGGTTGACCGGGCCGAGCTCAGCGCGGGCAGGCTGACACCGTCCACTTCGGACACCGCACTCGAACTGGTCGGCGCGGGCACCGGCATCGCGTTGCGGGTGCTGGTGGTCGACCCGGCCACCGGCGCGGCGCTGCCCGAGGGCGCGGTCGGCGAGGTGTGGGTGCACGGGCCGAACGTGGCCGACGGCTACTGGCAGAAACCCGAGGAGTCCGCACAGGACTTCGACGGCCACCTGACCAGCGGCCCGGACTCGGCCCCGGAACGCGGCTGGCTGCGCACCGGCGACCTGGGCGCGCTGCACCAGGGCGAGCTGTTCATCACCGGCCGGGCCAAGGACCTGATCATCATCGACGGCAAGAACCACTACCCGCAGGACATCGAGGGCACCGTGCACGAGGCGCACCCCGCGGTCCGGCGGGACTACGTGGCCGCCTTCGCGCTCACCGAGGGCGCGGACGAGCGCGTGGTGGTGATCGCCGAGTACTCCCGGCACGTGCCGGAGCCGGACCGGGACCCGGCCGCGGTCGCCCTAGCGGTGCGCCAGGCCGTCTCGGCCCACCACGACCTGCGGCTGGCCGACTTCCGGCTGGTGCCGCCCGGCAAGGTGCGGCGCACCTCCAGCGGCAAGATCGCCCGCGGCGCGACCAGGGACCAGTACCTCAGCGGGGCATACGGAGAGCTGCTATGACCACCAGGCAACAACTCCAGGACTGGCTGCTGCGCCGGGTGGCCGAGACCGTCGGCCGCACGCCGGAGGAGATCGACGTGCACCAGCCGCTGGACAGCTACGGGCTGTCCTCGCGGGACGCGGTGGCGCTGTCCGGTCAGCTGGAGGACCACCTCGACCGCAGTCTTCCGGCGACGCTGGTCTGGGAGCACCCGACGATCGCCGGAATCAGCGCGGCCCTGCTCGATGGGGCCGCGCCACGGGCCGCTGACGCCGTCCCGCCCGCGGCGTCAGCGGCCCCGCAAGCCACCGAGCCGATCGCGGTGGTCGGCCTCGGCTGCCGCCTGCCCGGCGGGGTCGACGGCCCGGAAGCCTTCTGGGACCTGCTTTCCAGCGGCCGTGAGGTCATCTCCGAGGTGCCCGAGCAGCGCTGGGCCGGGCACGCCGGTTCGCCGGAGGCGGCCGAGGTGCTGGCCCGCACCACCCGCTGGGGCGGCTACCTGGACGACATCACCGGCTTCGACGCCGACTTCTTCGGCATCAGCCCGCGCGAGGCGGCCGGCATGGACCCGCAGCAACGACTGCTGCTGGAGGTCAGCTGGGAAGCCCTGGAGCACGCCGGGATCGCGCCCGCCGGGCTGCGCGGCAGCCGGACCGGGGTGTTCGTCGGGATCAGCGGCAACGAGTACGGGCAGCTGGCGATCAGCGAGGCCGAGCGGATCGACGCCTGGAGCGGCACCGGCGCGGCGCTGAGCATCGCGGCCAACCGGCTCTCCTACGTGCTGGACCTGCGTGGGCCGAGTGTGGCGGTGGACAGCGCCTGCTCCTCCTCGCTGGTCGCGGTGCACCTGGCCATGCAGAGCCTGCGCGCCGGGGAGAGCGAGGTGGCCCTGGCCGGCGGCGTGAACCTGTTGCTGGGCCCCGGTGTCACGGTCAACTTCGACCAGATGGGCGTCACCTCGCCAGATGGCCGGTGCCGGGCCTTCGACGCCGCGGCCAACGGCATGGTCCGGGCCGAGGGCGCGGGCGTGGTGGTGCTCAAGCGCTTGGCCGACGCCCGGCGGGACGGGGACCGGGTGCTCGCGGTGCTGCGCGGGTCGGCGGTCAACTCCGACGGCCGGTCCAACGGCATCACCGCACCCAACCCGGAGGCCCAGGAAGCCTTGCTGCGCACGGCTTACGCCAACGCGGGCATCGCACCGTCCGAAGTGGACTACGTGGAGGCACACGGCACCGGCACGCTGCTCGGCGATCCGATCGAGGCCGGTTCGCTGGGCGCGGTGCTCGGCGCGGACCGCGAGCCCGGCGCGCCGCTGCTGATCGGGTCGGTGAAGACCAACGTGGGTCACCTGGAGGCCGCGGCCGGCATCACCGGGCTGATCAAGGTGGTGCTGTCGCTGGCCCACGACGCCATCCCGGCCAGCCTGCACTTCACCGAGCCCAACCCGCACATCCCGTTCGACCGGCTTGGACTGGCGGTGGCCGCCGAGTCCCAGCCGTGGCCGCGTCAGGACCGCCCGGCCCGCGCCGGAGTCTCCGGTTTCGGGTTCGGCGGCACCAACGCGCACGTGATCGTCGAGGAGGTAGCCGCGACTGCCTCTGTTTCGACGGTGGAGGGGCCGGATGGCTACCTGTTGTCCGGCCCCTCTCCAGAACGAATCCGGGACAGCGCGGGCCGGCTGGCCGAGTGGCTGGCCACCGCGCAGACCGATCTCGGCGCGGTCCGCGACGCGCTGCACCGGCGGTTCGCCGGGCCGAGCCGGGCGCTGGTCACCGCCGAGAACAAGGCCGAGCTGCTGGAAGGCTTGCGCACGTTGGCCGCTGGCCGGGTCGCGCCGAACATCGCGGTGAGCCGGGGCGACCGGCTCGGTTCCGGGGTGGTGTGGGTGTTCTCCGGGCACGGCTCGCAGTGGGCGGGCATGGGCGCGGAGCTGCTGGCCACCGAGCCGGTGTTCGCCGAGGCGCTGTCCGAAGTGGACGAACTGGTGCGCGCGGCGGCCGGGTTCTCGCCGCTGGAGCTGTTGTCGGCCAAGGCCGAGCTGAACGGGTTCGCCGTGGTACAGCCGACGCTGTTCGCGGTGCAGGTGGCCCTGGCCGAGCTGTGGCGTGCCGCCGGGGTGCGGCCGGACGCGGTGATCGGGCACTCGGTGGGCGAGGTGGCCGCGGCCGTGGTGAGCGGCGCGCTGTCACTGGCCGACGGGGTGCGGGTGGTCACCGCGCGGTCCCGGCTGGCCGCGGAGCTGGCTCAGCCGGGGGTGATGGCCGCGCTGGAGCTGCGCGCGGACGAGCTGCCCGAGCTGGCCGCCGGACTGTCCGATGTGGACATCGCGGTGCGGAACGCGCCCGGCCAGACCGTGGTCGCCGGACCGGCCGAGGCGGTGGCCGAGCTGGTGGCCCGGGTGGAGGCGAGCGGGCGGATGGCCCGGCTGGTCAAGGTGGACGTGGCCAGCCACTCCGCCCTGGTCGAGCCGGTGCTGCCCGCGCTGGCCGCCGAGCTGCGCGGACTGCGCGGCCGCAAGCCGGAGATCCCCTTCTACAGCACGGTGTCCGAGCAGCCGAGGTTCGACTCCGGCTACTGGGTGGCCAACCTGCGGCAGCCGGTGCGCTTCGCCGAGGCGGTCTCCCGCGCGCTGGCCGACGGGTTCGGCGTGTTCCTGGAGATCGCCCCGCACCCGGTGCTGGCCCAGGCGATCACCGAGACCGCGCGGGCCGAGGAGGCCGATCCGGTGGTGCTGGCCAGCCTGCGCCGCCAGGAGCCGGAACGCAGGCAGCTGCGGCACGAGCTGGGCAGGCTGCGCCTGGCCGGGCATCCGCTGCCCAAGGCCGGGGCCGGGTTCGCCGAACTGCCCACCACGCCCTGGCGGCACCAGCCGTACTGGGTCGCGCCGAGCCGCCGCCGCGGTGGCGCCACCGCCGGACATCCGTTGCTGGGCACGCACCTGGAGCTGCCGGAGGACGGCAGGCACCTGTGGTCGGCCGAGGTCGGGCTGGAGGCGCTGCCCTGGCTGACCGACCACCGGGTGGACGACGTGCCGGTGCTGCCGGGCGTGGCCTACGCCGAGATCGCGCTGTCCGCGGCCAGCGCGGCCTTCGGGCTGCCGGTCGGGCAGGTGCAGGCCAGCGACGTGGCGCTGCACCGGCCGCTGGCGCTGGGCGCGCGCACCGGGCTGACCACGGTGCTGATCCCCGGCGGCGGGCTGCGCGGACTGGTCAACATCTACAGCCGGGCCGAGGACGACAGCTGGACGCTGCACGCCACCGCCAAGGTGGCCGCGGCCGAACCGGCGGAGGCCAAGCTGGCGCCCTTCGACGGCTCGGACCTGTTGTCCGGCCCGGGAATCGAGCGGGCCGAGCTGTACCGGCGGCTGCGCGCCCTCGGCCAGCAGCACGGCCCGGCCTTCGCCGGGGTGACCGAGGTGCACGCCACCGGCGACGGCACCGCCGCGGCCAGCGTGGTGCTGCCCGAGCAGGCCCCGCCGAACTCGCGGTTCGCCGCGCACCCCGCGGTGCTGGACTCCTGCCTGCAGGTGCTCGGCGCGGCGCTGCCGCCGGTGGCGGACAACGAGCTGCACCTGCCGATGGAGTTCGGCGCGGTGCGGGTCTACGGCGAGGTCAGCCAGGGCGGCCTGTGCCAGGTCCGGGTCTCCGGCGAGGGCGGCGGCATCCTGGCCGACGTCCAGCTCAGCGATCCGGACGGCAGGCTGGTGCTGGAGATCAACGGCGTGTTCGTGCGCAAGGTGCGCCGGACCGAGCTGACCGTGCCGCTGGGTGAGCTGCTGCTGGAAACGGTGTGGCAGCGCGCGGATCTGCCGCCCGCCCCGGTGGGCGAGACCAGCGGGACCTGGCTGGTGATCGGCGAGGACGACAAGCTGGTCTGCGACCTGGCCGACGGCCTCGCCGCCGCGGGCAGGCACCCGATCCTGCTGTCCACTGTGGACATCACCGCCGAGCTGCTGGCCGAGGTGCTGGACCAGGCGGCGCCGGCCGGGATCGTGCTGGTGCAACCGGATCCGGACGGTCCGGAGGGCCTGGACGCGGCGCTGCGGCTGACCGTGGCCGCCTCCGCCGTGGTCGGCGCGGTCGCCGAACGCGGCCTGACCCCGAGGTTGTGGCTGGTCGGCGGGGGCGGGGCCGATGTGGTGGGCGCGGAGCTGGTGCGCCCGGCCGCGGCCGCGCTGCGCGGACTGGCCAGGGTGCTGGCCTTCGAGCAGCCCGCGCTGCGGGCCAGCTGGGTGGACGTGGACGCCACCGCGGCGGTGGCCGAACTGCTGGCCGAGCTGCTCGGCGGCGGCACCGAGGACGAGGTGGCCTGGCGCGGCGGGGTCCGGTACGCGGCCCGGCTGCGGCGGGCGACCCTGCCCGAACCGGCCGAGGCGCCGGTGGTGCGCTCCGGCGGCGCGTACGTGGTCACCGGCGGACTCGGCGGACTCGGCCTGGTGCTGGCGAGCTGGCTGGTGGAGCGGGGCGCGGGCAAGGTGGTGCTCAACGGCCGGTCCAACCCCGGCACCACCGCCCGGCAGATGATCACCGAGCTGCGCGCCGCTGGTGCCGTGGTCGAGGTGGTCACCGGGGACATCGCCGAACCCGGGGTGGCCGAACGGCTGGTCGAGGTGGCCCAGGACGGGTCCAGCCTGCGCGGTGTGGTGCACGCGGCCGCGGTGCTGGACGACCGGGTGCTGGGCCGGCTGGACGCGGACAACGTGCGCCGGGTGTGGCGGCCCAAGGCCTACGGCGCCTGGCGGCTGCACGAGGCCACCAGCGGGCTGCCACTGGACTGGTGGCTCGGCTTCTCCTCCGCGGCCGCGCTGCTCGGCTCACCGGGCCAGGCCGCCTACGCCGCGGCGAACGCCTACCTGGACGCGGTCACCGCCCGCCGCCGCGGCGAGGGCCAGGTGGCGGCCACCATCAACTGGGGCACCTGGGCTGAGGTCGGCCTGGCCGCCCAGCGCGAGGTCGGCGCGGTCGCCGCGATCACCCCGGACCAGGGTGTGGCCGCGCTGGAGGCGGTGCTGGCCTCCGGCCGCCCGGCCACCGGCGTGCTGCGCCTGGACGTGCGGGCGCTGGCCGAGCTGTTCCCGGAGGCGGCCAGGACGCCGTTCTTCGCCGAGCTGGTCCCGGCCGCGCCGGTCGCCGAGGTCGAGTGGCCCGGGGTCGAAGCACTGTCCACAGTGGACCCAGCGGAGGCCCGCCGGATCGCGGCCGGGCAGCTGCGGGCCAGGGTGGCCGGGCTGATGGGCTTCGCCGCCGAGTCGCTGCCCGCGGAGTCGCCGCTGACCGGGCTCGGCCTGGACTCGCTGCTGGCGGTCCGGGTGAAGAACGCGGTGCAGCACGACTTCGGGCTCACCCTGCCCACCGCGCTGCTGCTGCGCGGCGCGAGCCTGGCCGAGCTGGAGACCTGGCTGTTCGGCGAACTTTCGCTGGGGGCCAGGGAGTCCGGTCCCGCGCAGCCGGTCAGGGTGCCGCCGAGGGACGCGGCCGAACGGTTGGTCAGCGCGGTGTGGCAGGAGGTGCTGCTGCGCCCGGTCGGGGTCACCGAGACCTTCGAGTCCGCCGGTGGCACCCCGGTGCAGGCCGAGCGGATCGCCGGGCTGCTGGCCGAGCGCAGCGGCCGGGTGCTGCGGGTGGACGAGCTGTTCGCGGTGCCCACGGTGGAGGGCATGGCCCGCTGGGTGCGGGAGCGCGAGGTCGGCAGCGGCCAGTCGCCGCTGCGGGTGCTGCGCAGGGACGGCGGCCAGCCACCGCTGTTCTTCTTCCACCCGGCCGGCGGCGACACCGCGGTCTACCGGCAGCTGGTCGACCTGCTCGACCCCGACCAGCCCGCCTACGGCCTGGACCGGGTGGACCACGTGCGCGAGCTGCCGGAGAAGGCGGGCTGCTACCTGGACCACGTGCGCGCGGTGCAGCCCAGCGGCCCCTACCGGCTGGCCGGCTGGTCCCTCGGCGGGTTCCTGGCCTACGAGGTGGCCCAGCAGCTCACCGCGGCCGGCGCGGAGGTGGAGCTGGTGGCGATGATCGACTCGCTGAACCCGCTGCCGCTACCGGCGGGCCTGGACGAGGTGCGGCTGGCCGAGCTGCGCTTCCGCCGCTTCGCCGACTTCCTGGAAGCCAGCTACGGCAGGCGGATCGAGCTGCCGTACGACGTGCTGGCCCGGCTGGACGACGAGGAGCAGATCGACCTGCTGATCGAGCAGATGACCGCGCACCAGCTGGTCAACGTGGAGGTGAGCACCGCGATCCTGCACCACCAGCGCACCTCGTTCCTGGACACCAGGGTCCTGGAGCGCTACCAGCCGGAGCTCTACGACGGCCGGGTGGTGCTCTACAGCGCCGCCGACAAGACCCCCGGCGGCCTGAAGGACCCGCGCTTCGACCGGGACGACGCCCCGCTGGGCTGGGACGAGTTCGCCCCGGCGCTGGAGGTGGTCCGGGTGCCCGGCCACCACCTCTCGGTGCTGGACCCGCCCAACGTCGAGGTGATCGGCGCGCACCTGAAGCAGCTGCTGCGTTCGCTGAGCTCAGCGCCGAACCGGCAGTGAGACCCCCGGCCCCGGCGAGCTCCGCCGGGGCCGGGGCGGGTCAGACCTCCGGGTCGGACTCCACGACCCGCCAGCTGACCGAGCTGATGCCCGGTTCCAGGCTCAGGCGGCTGACCGCGGACTCCAGTTCGGTGCCCTGCTTGCCCTTGCCGGACAGCCGCGCGGTGACCTCCACCTTGCCGGAGGCGCCCAGGTCCTCGCTTTCCAGGCCCTGCAACACAAATCCGGCCGTGGTCACCGACTGCACGACCAGCGCGCGGATGTGCGCCTCCTCGGCGTCCCGGCAGACCGCCTTGAAGTCGTACAGGTAGCGCCGGTCGGTCTCGGACTGGGTGCGGTCGACCTTGCGGGCCAGCGAGCGCAGCACCACGTTGGCCAGCACGATCGCCGCCGCCCCCGCCGCGGCGTGCGGGAACAGCCCGGCGCCAGCCAGGCAGCCGACGCCGGCCGCGCCCCAGATGGTGGCCGCGGTGTTGATCCCGCGCAGGCTCACCCCGTCCCGGATGATCACGCCCGCGCCCAGGAAACCGATACCGGAGACCACCTGGGCGGCGATCCTGGTCGGGCTGCCCTCGCCCGGGGTGAGCACGCTGAGCAGCACGAACAGCGCCGCCCCTGTGGCCACCAGCGCGTTGGTGCGCAGCCCGGCCATCCGGGCCCGCCACTGCCGCTCCAGCCCGATCACCGAGCCGAGCACCAGCGCCGAGCCCAGCCGGGCGGCGACCTCCCACCACAGCAACGTCATGACCGCTCTCCGTCCGCCAGCACCAGCTCCTGCGCCACCGCGTCGAAGTCGAACAGCTCGCCGTAGCGGCCCCAGTCCACGGCCACGGCGAGTTGCCGCATCGCCTCCTGTTGGGTGAACCCGCGGCGCAGCAGGTCCAGGAAGAAGGTCTGCCGCAGCCGTCCGGTGCGGCTGGTGCGCAACGCGTGCGTGATCATCCCGATCAGCGGCGCGTGCGCCTCGGCCAGCTTGGCGAACTGCCGCTTGCTGGCCGGGATGTCCGCCTCGGCCCACACCTGCCCGTCCAGGGTCAGGTGCGCCCCGGCCCCGGCCACCTCGACCAGGCCGAGCATGCCGGCCGCGTCCACCAGCGGCATCAGGTCGTCGACCTCGAAGGACAGCTGCGCGGCCAGCTCGGGCAACTCGGCTCGGCCGCCGCTGCCCGCGACCAGCTCGACCAGGCCCGCCAGGCCGCCGACGGTGGCCTCGGGGAGCGGGCGCATGAGCGGGGTGCGCGGGTCAGGAATGGTGCGGCCCGCGGCCGAGCCGGTGAGAGCGGTGTAGATCTGGTCCACCACGGCCAGGAACCCCGCACCGCGCCGGTCTCTCGGCCTGCTCAGCGGCACGGTGATCTCCGCGGTGATCCGGCCGGGGTTTGCTCCCAACACCAGCACCCGGTCGGCCAAGAGCACGGCCTCCTCGATGTTGTGCGTGACCACGCAGATCGCCCTGGTCGGGAACCGCGCGCTGCCCCACAGCGCCATCAGCTCGCTGCGCAGGTTCTCCGCAGTGAGCACGTCCAGCGCGGAGAACGGCTCGTCCATCAGCAGCGCGTCCGGCTCCAGCACCAGCGCGCGGGCGAAGCCGACCCGCTGCCGCATGCCGCCGGAGAGCTCCTTCGGGTAGGCCCCGGCGAAGCCGTCCAGGCCGATCAGGTCGATCATCTCCTCGGCCCGCCGCCGCCGTTCCGCCTGCGCGACCCCGCGCGCCTGCAAGCCGAGCTCCACGTTCTCCCGCACGGTCAGCCAGGGCAGCAGCGCGAAGCTCTGGAACACCATGGCGGTGCCGGGGTTCGCCCCGCGCAGCGCCTCGCCGCGGTAGCTGACCCGGCCGCTGCTGGGCTCGACCAGCCCGGCGATGGTGCGCAGCAGCGTCGACTTGCCGGAACCGGACTTGCCGAGCAGCGCGACCACCTCGCCCGCGCGCAGTTCCAGGTTGATGTCGGCCAGCACGGGCAGGCCGCTGAAGTTCTTGGAGACGTGCTCCAGTGCCACGATGGTCATGTCAGCACTCCGATCTCAGAGGTGGTAGCGGCGCTGGGCGAGGGCCTGGAGCGGCCGCCAGCAGAGCCGGTTGAGGGCGACGACGTAGGCGCTCATGACCACCACGCCGATCAGGATGTGCGGCTGGTTGCCGCTCTCGGTGGCGGTCTTGATGTAGGCGCCCAGGCCGGTGGCGGTGAGCGTGTCGCCGCCGTAGGAGACGAACTCCGAGACGATCGAGGCGTTCCACGCGCCGCCGGCCGCGGTCAGCGCGCCGGTGACCCAGGCCGGGAACACCGCGGGCAGGATCAGCCGCCGCCAGCGCAGCCAGCCGCGCAGCCGCAGGTCCGCGGCGGCCTCGCGCAGGTCGGCCGGGATCGCGCTGGCCCCGGCGATCACGTTGAACAGCACGTACCACTGCGCGCCCAGGCTCATCAGCAGGATGCCGCCCCAGTCCAGGGTGACGCCGGTGCCGATGAGCAGCGCGGTGACGAACGGGAACAGGAAGTTGGTCGGGAAGCTCGCCAGCACCTGCACCACCGGCTGGGCCAGCCGGGACACCCTCGGGTGCAGCCCGATCCACACCCCGACCGGCACCCACACCAGCGAGGACACCGCCACGATCAGCAGCACCCGGCCGAAGGTGACCAGGCCCAGCCAGGCGGCCTCGCCGACATCGGCCCAGCTCGCGGTGCCGGCCAGGTAGCCGACCGCGGACACCGTGCCCCAGCCCAGCAGCGCCAGCACCGCGACCAGCAGCGCAGCGTCACCCAGCCCGCGGCGGCCAGCCGAGACCTGCCAGTGGTCCCTCGGCCTGCCGAAGACCCTGGCCGCCCGGTCCAGCCCCTCGCCCAGCGGGCGCAGCAGCGCGGCCAGGCGGCGGGGCAGGCTGGAGCGGCGCAGCAGGTCCAGCACCAGGCTGCGCGGCGCGGTGGCCGCCTCGGCCTCCTCGATCCGGAACCGCTCGGCCCAGGCCGTCAGCGGCCGCCAGAACAGCAGGTTCACCGCCAGCACCAGCAGCACCATGGCGCCGATGGCCAGCAGCAGCCGGTCGTCCTGGGCGCGTTCGGTGGCCGCGGCCACGTAGCTGCCGATGCCGGGCAGCGCGTAGCTCTGGTTGAGCACGCTGATCGCCTCGGCGGCCACCACGAAGAACCAGCCGCCGCCGAAGCTCATCATCCCGTTCCACAGCAGCGGGATCACCGTGCTCGGCGCGTCCAGCTTCCAGAACCGCTGCCAGCGGGTCAGCCGCAGCATGGTGGCCGCCTCACCGAGCTCCCTCGGCTGCGCGCGCAATGCCTGGTACCAGGCGAAGGTCATGTTCCACGCCTGCGAGGTGAAGATGGCGAATACCGACGCGCATTCCACCCCGAGCGTGGAACCCGGGAAAAGCGCGATGAATCCGGTGACCGTGACGGAGAGGAAACCCAGGATCGGCACCGACTGGAGAATGTCCAGGGCAGGCAGGATGATCTTTTCCGCGCGCCGGGACCGGGCCGCCAGCGTGCCTGCCACCATGGTGAAGACCAACGAGAGCGCGAACGCGGCGAACATCCGCAGCAGCGTGCGGCCCGCGTAGTAGGGCAGCACCGAGGGATCGGTGCTGATCCGGTCCAGGGAATGGTCGGCGGGCAGCGGCGCGATGACGCCCGCGCCGAGGCGGATGGCCAGGTAGAGCAGCAGGCCGACGCCCAGCGCGACGGCGGCGTCGGTCAGCACGGCGCGACGGCGTGCGGGCACGCCAAGGACAGCGAACATGACGGGATCCGAACTGTGCGAATGCCGGAAAAAGGGCAGCAGAAGTCACCGGCTACGCCAGCTCAGGGCGCACCGGGAAATAAGAGAAGAAAGAAGTCAGAAACGACTACTAGGAGGATCACCGAGAGTCATGGGCGATCACCTCCTAGCGCGCGTGCGAAATCGAGCAAACCTTCAGCAGGCTAGCAGCGATTCCGGATCAGCTCCAGCGTTGTTCGTCCCATGTGAACGGGATCCCATGTCCGGAGCCACTGCCCAGGTGCAGCGAAATTCCGGCAGGCCACAATCGGAGCAACAGGTCGAAGCGGAACAAACCGCCCACCCGTTCCCTGGGCTCGTAGACCAGCAGCGCCAGCGGGCTCTCCTCGGTGGCGCGGGCGGCCGCGTCGGCCAGCACGGTGCGGCCCTGCGCGCGCTGCGCGGGTGAGACGTACTGCCAGACCACCGAGTGCCAGACCACGGTGAGCACGCCCGGCCGCGGCTGGGCCAGCTGCCGCCGCAGCCACTCCGGCCCGGCGGCGCGCTCCACCTTCACCGGGTCGTCCACGGCCAGCCGCATGGCCCGCTGCAACCGGCGCCAGCGGTCCAGCTGGTCCGGCCAGATGAAGGAGGACAGCTGCCGCTGCCCGTCCAAAGTGGACACGTCCACCGGGTTGAGGTCACAGCCTGCGCGCTCCACCAGCTCCAGCGGCAGGTCCAGGTCGACCGGCGGCAGGCCGGTCCACTCCGGGTCGAGCAGCAGGCGGCTGCCCTTGTCACCGAGCACCCTGCCGTCGGCCAGCCGGTAGCCGACCCGGTGCGGGCGCAGGTTCAGCCCGCCGCTCGCGCCGATCTCCAGCAACCGGACCGGATACGGCTCGGCCCGGCCGACCGCGGCGGCGGCCCGGCTCGCGGCCACCAGCAGCCCGCCGTAGAGCGGGGCGGTGCGGCCGGGTTCGTTGGTCTGCACGACCGTGGAGCGCACCAGGCCGCGCAGCTCGTCGGCGTGCTCGGCGAGCACCGGCTGGGCGTCCGACCAGAGCTTGCCCAGGTCGGTGGCGCCGCCGACGCTCGGGTAGTGCTTGGCCAGGCTGGGGGCCTTGCCCTCCAGCACCAGCCGATGCAGTGAGCCTGCGAATCGCAGACCGGGCACACTTCCGCGCCGGTCCCGCTCGGATCCGGCCATCACCGACGCCGTGACGCCACCGGCGGCCAAGTCCTCGGCCGCGGCGGTCAACAGGGCGTGGTTGAGCGGACTCCGCTGGCGGCAACCACGGGCGGCATCCTGGAACAGCTCCACGAGCACAGAGGCGAGGCTAGTCCTTCAAGAACACTGATCGGCAGTCCCCCCAAGGGTTTTCACCCGGCTGCGGAAAGCCGCGGGCAGGAAGCTCAGCACCCGCGGCTCCCCGTGCGGGCGTGGCTACCGAATGTCGACCGCCACCGCGTTGTACGGCGTGGTCGGCGTGGGCGGAGTGGTGAAACGGGCGTTCGGCAGGTACAGCCGGTGACCGAACTGGGCCACCGTGGCGGGCACGTCGAATCTCGGATCGGTGATGGACCGGGTCAGCTTGCCGCTGCTGCCATCCTCGGCCAGCCGGAACTGGGTCACCACGTTGAGCCGGTTCTGCACCACGAACAGCGTGCGGCCCAGCCGGAGCAGCCCGTCACCGTTGGTCAGCAGCGCGCCGCCCAGGTCCACCGTCCTGGCCACGCCGGTGCGCGGGTCGACCCGGAACAGCTTGCCGGTGTTGGACTGCACCACCAGCAGCGCGTCCCCGTCCGGCGTGGTGACCAGGCCGTTGGCGTTGACCCCGGTGGCGCCCTGGACGAAGTCGCCGGTCAGCGGGATGGTGCTGAACTCACCGGCGGCGGGCAGCGAGCCGTTGCGGCCCAACGGCAGCCGGTAGAGCACCGGCTTGAACGAGTCAGTGAAGTAGGCGGCCGAGCGGGTGAGCACAACATCGTTGACGAAGCTGGTGCCCGGTTCGGCGAAGGCATAACTGGCAAGGACCTTGCCCGTCCGGGTGTCCACCACCCGCGCGTCCCCGCCGTTGCCGCCGGAGACGAACAGCCGCCCGCGCCCGTCCACCTTCAACCCGAGCGACGGGGTGCCTGGCCCCTTGCTGAACACGCTGCCCTTGCCGGTGGCCAGGTCGACCTTGAAGATCGAACCGTCCACTCTGGACCCGAAGTAGGCCGAGGCGCCGCCGATGGCGATGCCCTCCGGCTGGAACCCGTTCGGCAGCGGGAACTCAGCGGGGAACGGCGCGGTCCCGGCCACCGCGGCCGGCGCCCCGGCCAGCGCGGCCACCAGCACCGCGGTCCCCGCCAGCAGTCTCCGAACGCGCATCGCTGTTCCTCCCAAGCCGTGGCGAACCTGACCCAGCGACCCTGTCGGACCCAGCTGATGACTTGCTGAAGATGTTGGTGGCAGAGGGGTTCAGCGGTTCATGGTGCGCGGTCCGTTGCGCGGGACCACACCCCGCCGGATGGAGTCCTCGTGGGTGAGCCGCACCCACTCCTTCACGTGCGGACGGCTGAGCAGGAAGAGCACCGCGCCGCAGGCCGCGAGCATGAGGAAGGTGCCCAGCACGGGCAGCAGACTGATCGAGATGTTGCGCATCAGCGAGCGGACCAGGCCGATCGAGCAGATCACGATCGGCAGGCCGGTGGCCATCTGCGACTGTTGCAGGTTGGGGAAGTCCTTGTGCGCGAGGGAGAGCGCGCCGATCAGGTTGAGCAGGCCGGGCCCGGCCACGATGACCGAGATCGGGATCATCACGATCAGGCTGCCCTCGCCGCCGATGCTCATGGCCAGGATGACGATGCCGAAGGCCAGCATGCCGAGGGCCAGCAGGTAGTTGAGCACGATCGCGACCGAGACCTCGCTGGGCCGGTTCGCCTGACCGGGGAGCACCTGCTTGCCGGGACCGGCCTGCGGCGGACCGGGCTGGTAACCGGGGTGCTGCTGGTAGCCGGGCTGGGGCTGGCCGGGCGGCGGGCCACCGGGCTGTTGATACCCGGGCTGGGGCTGGCCCTGCGGGTAGCCGCCAGGCTGCTGGTAGCCGGGTTGTGGCTGGTAGGGCGCTTGCGGCTGCTGGTAGCCGGGCGGCGGGTACCCGCCCTCGTACGGCTGCTGCGGTTGCGGCGGCTGACCCCACTGCGGTGGCTGCGTCATCGTCTCCCCCTGCCTCGACACTGCCCTGGCAAGCTACCGCACCCTGCCGCTGAACGGCCTACTCTCGCCCCATGGCACGGGTGCTCGTGGTCTCCGACGAGGTGGTCGCCCAGCTGTGGACCGAGCAGGTCCGGCAGCACCGGGTCGACCTCATCCTGGGCGCGGGCGACCTGCCCTTCGACTACCTGGAGTACCTGGTCAGCACGCTGGACCGGCCGTGCGTGTTCGTGCCCGGCAACCACGACCCCGACCTGTCTGGCTACAGCAACGTGCGCGGCCTGTGGACCAGGGACGGCATGCCGGCGCGCTGGCCGGGGCCGGCGGGGGCGGCCAACATCGACGGCGCGGTGGTGGACGTGGCCGGGCTGCGGATCGCCGGGCTGGGCGGTTCGATCCGGTACAACGCCGGGCCCAACCAGTGGACCGAGCGGCAGCAGGCGCGCCGGGCCAGGCGGCTGGCCAGGCAGGCGGACTGGCGGCGGCTGCGCGACGGGAAATCCGTGGACGTGCTGCTCACCCACTCGCCACCCTTGGGCTGCGGGGACCGGGAGGACCCGCCGCACCGCGGGTTCGCCTGCCTGCACGACACCGTGCACCGGCTGCGGCCCCGGCTGCTGCTGCACGGCCACATCCACCCGCACGGTGAGATGACACCTGATCGTCGGCTGGGCGACACGCTGGTGCGCAATGTTGTGGGCTATCACCTGCTCGACATCGGATCCACCGAGGAGGTTCGGCGTGCGCGGTGACACCGGTTTCCCCCGGGCCGACGCGGAGAACGACTTCCTGCGCGCCCGGCGGCGGCAGGTGCTGGCCAGGCTGGCCGCCTGGCTGCGCAGGGAGCCCGACGACGTGAACATCATGCTGCCCTTCGACGAGGTGGTGGCCGCGCTGGGCCGGGAGAGCGAACGGCGGCTCGGGCTCCAGGTCATCCGGCTGGACTCGATCGTCGGCAGCGTGGACCGGACCAGGGACTTCGACCGGCGGTTCCGGCCGACCTCGGCCAGGGTGCGGGAGCGCTGGCAGCGGCTGGCGCTGGCCCAGCGGCGCGGGGAGAGCGTGCCA
The DNA here is from genome assembly GCF_023897065.1 of Crossiella sp. SN42. Classification (GTDB taxonomy): domain Bacteria; phylum Actinomycetota; class Actinomycetes; order Mycobacteriales; family Pseudonocardiaceae; genus Crossiella. The sequence goes on along the minus strand of NZ_JAMHIV010000046.1, from coordinate 28,433 downwards.
CCGATCGAGGTCTACCGGATCGGCGACCTGCACTTCGTCAACGACGGGCACCACCGGGTCTCGGTGGCGCACGCGCTGGGCCTGCGCACCATCGAGGCCTACGTGACCGAGGTGCGCACCAAGCTGGACCCCTACGGCGTGCGGCACCGCGGCGACCTGATCGTCAAGGACTACCGGCGGATCTTCCTGGAGCGGGTGCCGCTGGTCGGGCAGGCCAGGGCCGCGGTGGTGATGAGCGACCCGTGGGACTACGCCGAGCTGGGCGAGTCGGTCGAGGCCTGGGGCTTCCGGCTGATGCAGGACGAGGGCGAGTTCCGGGACCGGGCCACCATCGCGCGGCGCTGGTTCACCGAGGAGTTCACCCCGGTGGTGAGCATGCTGCGCCAGGCCGACCTGGTCGGCGAGCGCACCGAGGCCGAGGCGTACCTGGTGGTCAGCGGCGAGCGCTACCGGCTGATCCGCACCCACCAGTGGAGCGATGAGGTGGTCAACGCGCTGCGGGACCGGATGCGGTCCTAGCCAGAAGAAGTCCTGATCGTCGCCCAGGCCACCCGCCTGCCGTCGCCGGTGGGCGTGTAGCCCCAGGTGTGCGCCACCGCGGCCAGCTCCCGGCCGCGGTCGACGCCGCCGCCCAGCTGCGGCAGGAACGGGTCGTCCACCCGGACCGCCACGGTGAGCAGCCCGTCGCACAGCTCGACCCGCAGCAGCAGGCCCTCGCCCCAGGAGGAGTCCCCGGCCAGCGCCTCGAAGATCAGCCGCTCGGCCACCGAGGTCGCGGCCGCCGCCGAGGCGGGCACGCCCCAGTTCCGGCACACCTCGCCGACCACCTCGGCCACCCACTGCGGGCTGACCCGGCAGACCGGCACGCTGAAGCGCACCCGGTTGCGCGGCGGCGCGTCCAGCACCGAGGCCAGCGCGGCGGGCACGGTCGGGAACACCGGCACGAACTCCAGCACGGTGCTGCGGTCCATCACCGCGCGCAGCTCCGGCCCCGGCGCGGCCAGCAGCAGCGGCACGCCCGGCCAGCGGGCCACCGACAGGCGGACCACGGCGAAGACCGACAGCGGCGCCGGGGTCAGCGCGGTCAGCCTGGACAGGTCGACCACCAGCGCGTGCGGGGCGGGGTCGACCGCGTGCAGCAGCACATCGCGCAACTGCGGGTAGGAACTGGAGTCGAGCAGGCCCTCCACCCGCAGGACGGCGGCATCGCCACCGGCTTCGACCCGCGTCACCAGGACGCTGTCTTCGACCGACATCATCTCCAGCCTCGCTCTTTCTGGCGGCCCGCGAGGACTCTTCAACAGGAGTAAGTGGCGGTGGCGTCGATGGTCGAGGGGGGAGTCAGACATCGACGCCACCCGCCTCCGGCACGGCCACGCAGGGGTCAGCAAACGCGTCGCGCCGGTCCGGAGGGCTCCCGGGGGGAGTGGAACCCTCTGTAGTCATCGTCGGCCGCCCGCGCCCGCGAGAGGACGGGATAAATACCTATCTTTCGGCCGAACCGCTGTCCCGGTTGCGCCGTTGCGCGACCCAGGCCGCGATCCGGGCCCTGGAGCTGAAGCCCAGCTTCTGCAGGATCCGCTCCACGTGGCCCTCCGCGGTGCGCACCGCGATGACCAGGCGCTCGGCGATCTCCTTGTTGGACAGGCCCTCCGCGACCAGCTCGGCCACCTGCCGCTCCCGCTTGGTCAGCGCGTCCGGCGCACCGGCCCTGACCGGCCGGGACCTGGCCGGTGGGCGCAGGTCGAGGGCGAGGTCGATGGCGGCCTCGGTGGTCAGGTCGCGGCCGCGCTCGTGCGCCGCGATGTAGGCGGCCTCGCCGAGCGCGGCCCTGGTCTCGGCCACGCAGCCGGCGTGCGGCTGGAGGAAGTGGCGGGAGCCGAACAGCGGGTAGCCGACCGCGCCCCACTGCGCCTCGGCCGCGCCGAGCAGCACCGCGGCCCGCTCCGGCCTGCCCTCGGCCGCGGCGGTCCAGGCCAGCAGCTCCACCGCGAGCACGATGCCGAGCAGGTCGTGGAAGTCCCGCTTGACCCGCAGTGAGGCCTGCGCGCCTGCCCGCGCGGCGGCCAGGTCACCGCGGCAGAAGTCGACCAGGCCGAGGCAGAAGGTGGCATACGCCGAGGCCCACCGCTCACCGGCGGCGCTGCTCAGCCCGTAGGCGGTGTGGCACAGCCGCGCGGCCCGGTCGAACTCGCCGCGGAAGCTCAGCGCCACGGCCAGTTCCACGTAGCTCATCAGCACGTGCCCGTTGACCAGGCCGAGCCGGTTGTAGCGGTCGATCGCCGAGCCGAACAGCTCGACCGCGTTGTCCAGGTCGTCGCCGAGCAGGCTCAGGCAGCCCAGCCGGTGCACCGCGTAGGCCAGCACCACCTCGTCGCCGTCGCCCTCGGCCAGCGCCTTGACCTCGGTCAGGCAGTCCCGCGCGACCGCCAGCCTGCCCTGCAGGTTGGCCACGTAACCGTTGACCCACAGCGCCTTGCGCCGCGCGGGCCGGTCAGCGAGGTTCTGCTCCAGCGCCCTGCCGAGCCAGTAGCCGCCCTCGGCGAGGTAGCCGCAGCCCGTCCAGTAGCACCACAGCGCGCCGGCCAGCCGCAGGCCGCACTCGGCCCGCTCCGGCGCGGACAGGCAGAACTCCAGCGCGGCCCGCACGTTGGCGTGCTCGGACTCCAGCCAGCGGAAGGTCTCCAGCTGCCTCGGCCCGAACCACTCGCGCTCGGCGCGCTCGATCAGCCGCAGGTAGTGCGCGCAGTGCTTGTGCTGCACCACGATCCGGGCCGGCTCGCCCAGCTTCTCCAGCCCGAACTGGCGCAGGGTCTCCAGCAGCCGGTAGCGGGCGCCCGCCGGATGGTCCTCGCGGCTGAGGATCGACTTGTCCATCAGCCCGGCGACCAGGTCGAAGACCTCCTCCACCAGCAGCCCGTCCCCGCTGCACACCGCGCCTGCCGCGGCCAGGTCGAAGCTGCCGGCGAACACCGAGAGCCGGGCCCACAGCAGCTGTTCCCGCGGCGCGCACAGCTCGAAGCTCCAGTCCACCGCGGCGCGCAGGGTCTGGTGCCTGGGCAGCGCGGCCCTGCTGCCGCCGGTGAGCAGGCCGTAGCGGTCGTGCAGCCGTTCCTCGATCTCGCCGACGGTCAGCGCGCGCACCCGCACCGCGGCCAGCTCGATGGCCAGCGGCAGCCCGTCCAGCTGCTTGCACAACCGGGCCACCGTGGGCAGGTTCTCCGCGGTCAGGGTGAAGTCCGGGGCCACCGCGGCGGCCCGTTCGGCGAAGAGGGTCAGCGCGGTGTCCTGCCGCCGCGCCGCCTCCGGCTCCGGCACCACCAGCGGCGGCACCGGCCAGACCTGTTCGCCGGCCACGCCCAGCGGCTGCCTGCTGGTGGCCAGCACGCGCAGGCCGGGGGCGGCGCGCAGCAGCCGGGCGGCCAGGGCGGCGCAGGCGTCGAGCAGGTGTTCGCAGTTGTCCAGCACCAGCAGCAGGCTCCGGGCGCGCAGCTGTTCGGCGAGCACCTCCAGGCGGTCCCGGCCGGTGTCGTCGTGCAGGCCGAGCGCGGTGGCCACCGCGTGCGGCACCAGCTCCGGGCCGGTCAGGTCGGCCAGCTCGACCAGCCAGACGCCGTCCCGGAAGGAGCGGCGCAGCTCGGCGGCGGCCCTGGCGGCCAGCCGGGTCTTGCCGACGCCGCCCACGCCGGTGAGGGTGAGCAGCCTGGTGCCGCTCAGCTGGCGTTTGACCTCGGCGATGTCCGGACGGCGCCCCACCAGAGTGTTCACCTCGGCCGGCAGGTTCCCCGCCGGCCGCGGTGACAGCGCGCTCCCCACGAGGAGGACCCTAGGTCGCCAGGGGTAGCCAATCAACCACGGTCAGCGTGGTGCGCCCGACCGGTCCACCGCTTCCTTGATCGCCCGGTCCACCGCCTGCTGGAACGCGGTGACCACGGCCCTGGTGGTGGCCGGGCGCAGCTTGCGCAGCGCGATGATCAGCTGCTCGCGCTCCTCCGGCGGCCTGCCGTGCTCCTGGTAGGGCCGCAACACCCTGGTGGAGAACAGCTTGCGCAGGTCGGCCGCGATCCGCTCGGCGTGCTTGTTGATCACCTCGCCGGCGTCCATCAGCAGCTCGAAGGGCATCGGCAGGTCGATCAGCTCCAGCGCGAGGGAGAACTCCACCGCACTGGCCACCCGGAACTTGTCCTCGTCCACCATCTCCAGCACGTGCAGCATGAGCAGGCGGCCGAGCTCCTCGTCGGTGAGCCTGCGCCCGGCGCGGCGGTCCACCGCGTCCCGGTCCATCTCCTCGTACTCCCCGGCCCACGGCGCGACCAGCGCGCCGTGCAGCGCGATGTCCTGCACGGTGGCATCCGGTTCCAGCCTGGCCATGTAACGCTCGACCGCGGCCAGGGTGAAGCCCAGGTTCTGCAGCTCGCGGATGAGGTCCAGCCTGGCCAGGTGCTCGGGCCCGTACAGCCCAACCCGGCCGCGCAGCGTCGGCGGCGGCAGCATGCCCTTGCCCGCGTAGAAGCGCACCGTGCGCACGGTCATTCCCGCGCGGGCGGCCAGCTCGTCCACGGTGAGCGTCGGATCCTCGGCGTCCAGCACGGAGTGGACAATACACCCCTGTTGGTGTGACAGTAGTGGTGTCACACTCATCGCGGCACGTTCTCGCACCGGTGGAGGTACTCCGATGGCTGGCCCGCTGAGCGGGATCAGGGTGGTCGAGCTGTCCGGGCTCGGGCCTGGCCCCTTCGCCGGCATGCTGCTGGCCGACCTGGGCGCGGACGTGGTGGTGGTGCAGCGGCCCGGCGGCTCCGTGCTGACCGGCACCGGCCGCTACGACGTGCTCAACCGGGGCAAGCGGTCGCTGGTGGCCAACCTCAAGGATCCGGCCGAGAAAGAACTGGTGCTGCGCCTGACCGAGCGCGCCGACGTGCTGCTGGAGGGCTTCCGCCCCGGCGTCACCGAACGCCTCGGCCTCGGTCCGGCGGACTGCTGGGCGCGCAACCCGAAGCTGGTCTACGGCCGGATGACCGGCTGGGGCCAGGACGGCCCGTGGTCGTCCATGGCCGGGCACGACATCGGCTACATCGCGGTCACCGGCGCGCTGGGCGCGATCGGCCGCGCGGGCGGGCCGCCGCAGGTGCCGCTCAACCTGCTCGGCGACTTCGGCGGCGGCGGGATGTACCTGGTGGTCGGCGTGCTGGCCGCGCTGCTCAGCGCGAAGGCCACCGGCAAGGGTCAGGTGGTGGACGCCGCGATCGTGGACGGCACCGCGCACCTGGCCACGCTGATCTTCGGCATGCTGGCCAGCGGCGGCTGGCAGGACGAGCGCGGGGCCAACATGCTGGACACCGGCGCCCCGTACTACGACGTCTACCCCACCGCCGACGACCGGCACCTGGCCGTGGGCGCGATCGAACCCCAGTTCTTCGCCGAGCTGCTGACCAAGCTCGACCTCGCCGACAAGGCTCCGCCGCAGCACGACACCGCCCGCTGGCCGGAGCTGCGCGCGCTGATCGCGGAGGCCGTCCGCGCCCAGCCGTTGTCGCACTGGGCCAAGGTCTTCGACGGCAGCGACGCCTGCGCCGCCCCGGTGCTGAACCTGACCGAGGCGCCCGACCATCCGCACCTGGCCGCCCGCGGCACCTTCACCGAACGCGACGGCGTGCGCCAGCCCGCCCCCGCGCCCCGCTTCTCGCACACCCCCAACCCGCCGGTCGGGCCGCCGCCCGCGCCGGGTGAGCACACCGAGGAAGTCCTGACCGACTGGGACGTGTCCCGCCCCGCCTGATCCCCCTGCCGCACACCCCATCCCGGGAGAGTTCGATGCGCCGCGACATCTTCACCAGCGAGCACGACGAGTTCCGCGAGCTGGCCCGCACCTTCATCGCCAAGGAGGTCGAGCCGAACCACGCCCGCTGGGAGGAGAACGGCATCGTCGACCGGGAGGCCTGGCTGGCCGCGGGCCGGGTCGGGCTGCTGGGCATGGCGGTGCCGGAGGAGTACGGCGGTGGCGGCGCGCCGGACTACCGCTTCAACCTGGTGCTGGCCGAGGAGCTGGTGCGGGCCGGCGCCAGCGGCCTGGCGCTGCCGCTGCACAACGACATCATCCTGCCGTACCTGCTGAACCTGGCCACCGAGGAGCAGAAGCGCCGCTGGCTGCCCGGGTTCTGCTCGGGCGAGCTGGTCAGCGCGATCGCGATGACCGAGCCCGGCACCGGCAGCGACCTGCAGGGCATCACCACCACCGCGGTCCGCGACGGCGACGAGTACGTGCTCAACGGCCAGAAGACCTTCATCAGCAACGGGATCATGGCCGACCTGGTGATCGTGGCGGCCAAGACCGATCCGGCCGCGGGCGCGCACGGGGTCAGCCTGCTGGTGGTGGAGCGCGGCATGACCGGGTTCAGCCGGGGCCGCAACCTGGACAAGATCGGCCAGAAGGCGCAGGACACCGCCGAGCTGTTCTTCGACGACGTGCGGGTGCCGGTGAGCAACCTGCTCGGCGAGGAGGGCAAGGGCTTCGTCTACCTGATGCAGAACCTGCCGCAGGAGCGGCTGTCCATCGCGGTGGCCGCGGTGGCCGGGGCCGAGCGGGTGCTGGAGCTGACCAAGCAGTACTGCAAGGACCGCGAGGCCTTCGGCAGGCCGATCGGCAAGTTCCAGCACAACCGGTTCCTGCTGGCCGAGCTGGCCACCGAGATCACCATCGCCAGGGTGTTCGTGGACCGCTGCGTCACCGAGCACACCAAGGGCGCGCTGGCCATCGACGAGGCCGCGATGGCCAAGTGGTGGACCACAGAACTCCAGACGAAGGTGGCCGACCGCTGCCTCCAGCTGCACGGTGGGTACGGCTACATGACCGAGTACCCGGTGGCGAAGGCCTTCCTGGACGGCCGGGTGCAGACCATCTACGGCGGCACCACCGAGATCATGAAAGAGATCATCGGTCGCACCATGGGGTTCTAACGGAAGGACGACGATGGCCCGATACCGGCGGCTGGAGGTCATCCGGGGACTGGATCCGATCCGGGACCACTGGGAGATCTACCGCCTGTCCGCCAGTTTCGAGTTTCCCTGGGACTACCGCAAGGCGCTGGAGTTCGCGCTGTTCCGCACCTACGCGGTGCCCAGCATCTCCGCGCTGCTGGACCGGACGCGGGAGTTCGCGCAGCGCCCGCAGCGGCGCTACGACGACACCCTGCTGCTGATGGGCGCGCTGACCGAGCACGGCTACGACTCCGCGCACGGGCGGACCGCGCTCAAGCGGATCAACCAGATGCACGGCCGCTACGAGATCAGCAACGACGACATGCTCTACGTGCTGTCCACCTTCGTCTACGAGCCGATCCGGTGGCTGGCCAGGTACGGCTGGCGGCCGCTGCACGAGCACGAGCGGCTGGCCGCCTTCCACTTCTACCGCGAGGTGGGCAGCCGGATGGGCATCAAGCAGATCCCGGACGGCTACGGGAAGTTCGAGTCGTTCAACCGGGAGTACGAGCGCGCGCACTTCCAGTACCGGGACAGCAACCAGCGGGTCGGCACGGCCACCGTGGACCTGTTCTGCTCCTGGTACCCCGCGCCCAGCAGACCGGCGGTGCGGCGCGCGCTGTACGCGGCCATGGACGAGCCGCTGCTGCGCGCCTTCGGCTTCCCGCGCCAGCCGGCCTGGCTGGAACGCGCCGTCGGGCGGGCGCTGGCCGGACGCGGGAAGCTGGTCCGGCACCTGCCGGTGCGGCGGCACTCCCGCAGTGCCTCCGACCCGCGCAACCGCAGCTACCCCGGCTTCCCGGAGGGCTACCGGATCGCCGATCTGGGCGTTCATCCGGAGTGAGGTGGGTCTCAGGAGACTCGCCCGCACCACTGTGACATCATTACTGTCACATCACCAGTGCACGATTCACGAGCCGCGATCAGGGAGGCTCCCCGCCGATGACGTCAGAGGCCTTTGTCTACGAAGCCGTGCGCACCCCGAGGGGTCGCGGCAAGAACACCGGATCGTTGCACGGCACCAAGCCGATCAGCCTGGTCGTCGGGCTGATCGACGAGCTGCGCGAGCGCCACCCCAGCCTGGACCCGAACTGGATCTCCGACGTGGTGCTGGGCGTGGTCTCCCCCGTCGGCGACCAGGGCTCGGTGATCTCCCGGATCGCGGCGCTGAAGGCCGGCCTGCCGGACACCGTGGCCGGGGTGCAGATCGACCGCTTCTGCGGCTCCGGCCTGGAGGCGGTGAACCTGGCCGCGCAGAAGGTCCGCTCCGGCTGGGAGGACCTGGTGCTGGCCGGTGGCGTGGAGTCGATGTCGCGGGTGCCGATGGCCTCCGACGGCGGCGCCTGGTTCAACGACCCGGAGACCAACTACGCGGTGGACTTCGTGCCGCAGGGCATCAGCGCGGACCTGATCGCCACCATCGAGGGCTTCAGCCGCGACGACGTGGACGCCTTCGCGGTGGAGTCGCAGAGCCGCGCGGGCAAGGCGCAGGCCAACGGGTACTTCGACCGCTCGGTGGTCCCGGTGCGCGACCGCAACGGCCTGACCGTGTTGGAGCGCGACGAGTTCCTCCGCCCCGGCACCACCCCGCAGGCGCTGGCCGGTCTCCAGCCCTCCTTCGCCGGGATCGGTGAGATGGGCGGCTTCGACGCGGTGGCGCTGCAGAAGTACCACTACGTGGAGAAGATCAACCACGTGCACCACGCCGGCAACTCCTCCGGCATCGTCGACGGCGCGGCGCTGGTGCTGGTCGGCTCCGAGCGGGCGGGCACCGAGCTGGGCCTGACCCCGCGCGGGCGGATCGTCTCGGCCGCGCTCAGCGGCGCGGACACCACCATCATGCTCACCGGTCCGGCCCCGGCCGCGCGCAAGGCGCTGGCGCTGGCCGGGCTGACCGCCGAGGACATCGACCTCTACGAGATGAACGAGGCCTTCGCCGCGGTGGTGCTGAAGTTCATGCGCGACCTGGACGTGCCGCACGAGAAGGTCAACGTCAACGGCGGCGCGATCGCACTGGGCCACCCGCTCGGCGCGACCGGCGCGATGCTGCTGGGCACCGTGCTGGACGAGCTGGAGCGGCGCGGCGGCCGGTACGGCCTCATCACCCTGTGCATCGGCGGCGGCATGGGCGTCGCGACCATCATCGAGCGACTCTGAGAGCGGAAGGCGACATGTCGGAACACACCTCCACCATCCGCTGGGACGTCGACGAGGACGGCATCGTCCTGCTCACCCTGGACGACCCCGAGCAGAGCGCGAACACGATGAACGAGCGCTACACGCGCTCGATGGCCGAGACGGTCGAGCGGCTGGAGGCCGAGCGCGAGCAGATCACCGGTGTGGTGATCACCTCGGCCAAGAAGACCTTCTTCGCCGGTGGCGACCTCAACGACCTGCGCCAGGTGACCCCGGCCGACGCGCAGCGGTTCTTCGACGGCCTGACCGAGGTCAAGGCGCAGCTGCGGCGGCTGGAGAAGCTGGGCCGCCCGGTGGTGGCCGCGCTCAACGGCACCGCGCTGGGCGGCGGCCTGGAGATCGCGCTGGCCTGCCACCACCGGATCGCCATCGACGACGGCCGCAGCAAGTTCGGCCTGCCCGAGGTCACCCTGGGCCTGCTGCCCGGCGCGGGCGGGGTGACCCGCACGGTGCGCATGCTCGGCATCGCCGACGCGCTGCTGAAGCTGCTGCTCCAGGGCCAGCAGCTGCGCCCGGCGCAGGCCAAGGAGACCGGCATCGTCGATGAGCTGGTGAGCAACCGGGAGGAGCTGATCGCCCGCGCCAAGGAGTGGGTGAAGGCCAACCCGGACGCGGTGCAGCCCTGGGACGTCAAGGGGTACAAGATCCCCGGCGGCACCCCGTCGAACCCGAAGTTCGCGGCCAACCTGCCCGCGTTCCCGGCCAACCTGCGCAAGCAGCTCAAGGGCGCGCACTACCCGGCCCCGCACAACATCCTGTGCGCCGCGGTCGAGGGCAGCCAGGTCGACATCGACAACGCGCTGGTGATCGAGAGCCGCTACCTGACCGAGCTGGCCGCCGGGCAGATCTCGAAGAACATGATCAAGGCGTTCTTCTTCGACCTGCAGCACATCAACGGCGGCGGCTCCCGCCCGGCCGGGGTGCCCAAGTACGAGCCCCAGAAGGTCGCGGTGCTGGGCGCGGGCATGATGGGCGCCGGCATCGCCTACGTCTGCGCCCGCAACGGGATCGAGGTCCTACTCAAGGACGTCTCGGTGGCCGCGGCGGAGAAGGGCAAGGCCTACTCGCAGACCATCCTGGACAAGGCGGTCTCGCGCGGGAAGCTCACCCAGGACAAGCGGGATGAGGTGCTGGCCCGCATCACGCCCACCGACAACGCCGCCGACCTGGCAGGCGCGGACCTGGTGATCGAGGCGGTCTTCGAGGACGTCTCGTTGAAGCACAAGGTCTTCGCCGAGGTGGAGCCGGTGGTCGCGCCGGACGCACTGCTGGCCTCCAACACCTCCACGCTGCCCATCACCGGCCTGGCCGAGGGCGTGTCCCGGCGGCCGGACTTCGTCGGCCTGCACTTCTTCTCCCCGGTGGACAAGATGCCGCTGGTGGAGATCATCCGCGGCGAGCAGACCAGCGACGAGGCGCTGGCCAAGGCCTTCGACGTGGTGCTCAAGATCAAGAAGACCCCGATCGTGGTGAACGACAGCCGCGGCTTCTTCACCAGCAGGGTGATCGGCACCTTCCTCAACGAGGGCGTGTCCATGCTCGCCGAGGGCGTGCCCGCGCCCAGCATCGAGCAGGCCTCGGCCCAGGCGGGCTACCCCGCCCCGGTGCTCCAGCTGATGGACGAGCTGACCCTCACCCTGCCCCGCAAGATCCGCAACGAGACCAAGGCCGCCATCGAGGCGGCGGGCGGGACCTGGGTCGCCCACCCGGCCGAGGCGATCATCGACCGCCTGGTCGAGGAGTTCGACCGCAAGGGCAAGTCCAGCGGCGCGGGCTTCTACGACTACACCGACGGCAAGCGCACCGGACTCTGGCCCGGTCTCGCCGAGCACTTCCCGGCCACCCCGAACGCGATCCCGTTCGAGGACCTCAAGGAGCGCATGCTCGTCATCGAGGCCATCGAGACGGTCAAGTGCTTCGAGGAGGGCGTGCTCAACTCGGTGCCGGATGCCAACATCGGCTCCATCTTCGGCATCGGCTTCCCGGCCTGGACCGGCGGCGTGATCCAGTACATCTACGGCTACGAAGGCGGCGTGGACGGCTTCGTCGCCCGCGCCAAGGACCTGGCCGCCAAGTACGGCGACCGCTTCACCCCGCCCGCCGTGCTGTCCGACCCCTCCGCCCGGGAAAAGCTGCTGGGCGCCTGAGGCGACGCGAAGCGGGGCGGGGACCGAGTTCCGGTCTCCGCCCCGCTTCGCGTTGTGCTCAGCTGGAGTACGTCAGGTTCTTGCCCGACTGCGGGTCGAACAGCTGGATCTTGTCCGGGTCGAACCAGACCTCCAGCGGCTGCCCCTCCGTCGCGCCGGAGGTCGCGGACAGCCGGGAGATGATCTGGCTGCCCTCGGCGCTGCTGGACCCGATGTCGGTCAGGCCGGCGTCCGCGGCCAGCTCCTCCAGGTCCGCCGAGCTGGCGCGCTCGCCGGAGACGGTGAAGTAGGCGTACTTGTCCGAGCCCATCGACTCCAGCACGTCCACGTGCGCGGTGAAGATCGCGCCGCGGGCCTTGGCCACCGGGTCCACGATCGCGGCGTCCTCGAAGTGCTCGGGGCGCACGCCCACGATCACCTCGCGGCCCGCGCCCGCCTGCGAGACCAGCGAGCGCACCCGGTCCGAGAGCGGGATGTCGCCCAGGCCGCTGCGGACCGTGCCCTCCTCCAGGGTCGCCGGCACGAAGTTCATCGCCGGGGAGCCGATGAACCCGGCCACGAACAGGTTCGCCGGGTTCTCGTAGAGGAACTGCGGGGCGCCGATCTGCTGCACCACACCGCCGCGCATGACCACGACCCGGTCGCCGAGGGTCATCGCCTCGGTCTGGTCGTGCGTCACGTACACCATGGTGGTGCCCAGCTTCTTCTGCAGCCGGGAGACCTCGGTGCGCATCTGCACGCGCAGCTTGGCGTCCAGGTTGGACAGTGGCTCGTCCATCAGGAACGCCTTGGGGCTACGCACGATCGCCCGGCCCATGGCCACCCGCTGGCGCTGGCCACCGGAGAGGTTGGCCGGCTTGCGGTCCAGGTGCTGACCCAGGTCGAGCACCTCGGCGGCCTCGTTGACCTTGCGCTCCACGGTGGCGTTGTCCACCTTGGCCAGCCGCAGCGGGAAGGCCATGTTCTCCCGCACGGTCATGTGCGGGTAGAGCGCGTAGGACTGGAACACCATGGCGATGTCCCGGTCCTTGGGCGCCCGCTCGTTGACCCGCTCCCCGCCGATGCGCAGCTCGCCGGAGGTGATGTCCTCCAGGCCCGCGATCATGTTCAGCGTCGTGGACTTCCCGCAACCGGAAGGGCCCACCAGGATGATGAACTCACCGTCGGCGATCTCGACGTTCACCTCCTGCACGGCGAGCGCGCCGTCCGGGTACTTCTTGGTCACCTTGTCCAACACGATGTCGGCCACGACTCACCTCACCCCTTCACGGCGCCGGACGTCAGCCCGGCGACGATGCGGCGCTGGAAGAACAACACGAACAGAATGATCGGCACCGTGATCACGACCGCGGCCGCGGAGGTGGTGCCGGTGGGGTCCTCGAACTGCGAGTCCCCGGTGAAGAACGCCAGTGCCGCCGGCACCGTTCGCGAGGTCTCGGTGGAGGTCAGCGAGATTGCGAACAGGAAGTCGTTCCAGCAGAAGATGAACACCAGGATGGCCGTGGTGAACACCCCCGGCGCCGCCAGCGGGGCGACCACCTTGAAGAACGCCTGGCTCGGGGTGGCCCCGTCCATCTTGGCGGCCTTCTCCAGCTCCCACGGGATCTCCCGGAAGAACGCCGAGAGCGTGTAGATCGCCAGCGGCAGGGAGAAGGTGATGTACGGCAGGATCAGGCCCGGCCAGGTGTCGAACAACCCGAGCGAGCGCTCGATGTCGAACAACGGCGAGACCAGCGAGACCTGCGGGAACATCGCGATCAGCAGCGAGACGCCGACCAGCGCCCGCTTGCCGGGGAAGTCCAGCCTGGCGATCGCGTAGGCCGCCATGGTGCCCAGCACCACCGCGATGGCGGTGGCGATGATCGCGATGCCGATCGAGTTGACCAGCGGCCGGAGGAACCCGGTGGTGTTGAAGATCGCCTCGTAGTTGGCCAGCGTCCACTCACTCGGCAGCAGACCGCCGTCCTTGACCGCCTTGGGGGTCTTGAAGGACAGCGAGACGATCCACAGCACCGGGAACAGCGCGTAGATCACCACAACGGTGTTCAGCAGGCCCCAGCTCCACTTGCGGCCGGTCGTCTCGGCTCCACCGATGGCCATCAACGCCTCCCCTGCGGGTCGCTGCCGGGTGCCGCGGTGCCGAACACCTTGATGAACACGAAGGCGATGATCGCCACCGCGATGAAGATCAGCACCGACATGGTGGACCCGATGCCCAGGTTCAACCCCTTGATCAGGTTGTTGTAGGTCAGCATCGACACCGAGGACGTCTCCTGCGCACCGCCGGTGAGCACGAAGATGTTGTCGAAGATGCGGAAGGCGTCCAGGGTGCGGAACAGCAGCGCGACCAGGATGGCCGGCTTCATCATCGGCACGATGACCTTGGTGAAGCGCTGCCAGCCGGAGGCGCCGTCCAGCGCGGCGGCCTTGAGCAGGTCATCCGGCACCAGCGCCAGCCCGGCCATCAGCAGCAGGGCCATGAACGGCGTGGTCTTCCAGATCTCCGCCACCGAGATGATCATCAGTGACTGGACCTTGTCGGTCAGTGGCGCGGCCTCCCCGGCGAACCACTCGGCCAGGTACCCGGTGCCGGGCGTCCAGGCGTAGCGCCAGGAGAACGCGGCCACCACGGTCACGATGCCGTAGGGGATCAGCGCCGAGGTGCGCACCAGCCCGCGCCCGACGATGGTGCGGTGCATGATCATGGCCAGCGCCATGCCCAGCACCAGCTCGATCACCACGGTGACCAGGGTCAGCAACGAGGTGATCCCGAACGCGGTCCACCAGTAGCTGTTGCCCAGCACGGCCACGTAGTTGTCCAGGCCGACGAACTCCCGCTTGTCCGGGAACTTCAGGTCGAACCGCTGCAGGGACAGCCAGACCGAGTAGATGATCGGCCAGCCGGTGACCGCGACCATCACCAGCGCGGCGGGGGCGCACAGCAGCAGGCCGAGCTTGCGCTCAGCCTTCTTCCCTTCGCTGAGCACGACTTTGGTAGCCATTACGGCATCACCCCCTTCGAGTCGAGCGCCTCCTGGACCTCGGTCCGCAGCCGGGCCGCGGTCTTCTCCGGGTCGATGGCCGAGGGCGGGGACAGGATGAGCGACATCACCGAGGCGACGTTCTGCCAGGCCGGCGTCATCGGCCGGTTGGAGGCATCCCGCAGCTCCTCGCGGATGGTCTCCTTGAACGGGTACTCCTCGAGCATCTCCGGCCGGTCGTAGACCGAGTCGATGGTCGGCGGCACACCGTCGTTGAGCGCGGAGAACAACTGGTTCTCCGGGCTGCGCAGGCAGAGCGTGGCGGCGAAGGCCAGCTCGGGCTTGCGGGTGTACCGGCTCACGCCCCAGTTCGCGCCGCCGATGGTGACCCGGCTGGGCTGGTCCGCCGTCGCGCCGGGGAACCGCGCCCACTTGAACTTCTTGGCCAGCTCCGGGTTGCCCTTCTGCATGGCCGGGTAGACGAACGGCCAGTTCAGCTGGAAGGCCGCGTTGCCCTTCTCGAACTCCAGCCGGACCCCGTCCTCCTTGGAGTTGGTCAGCGAGGCGCTGGCGATGCCGGAGGTGGCGAAGTCCTTGAGCAGCTGCAGGGCCTTGACCGCGCCCTCGTCCACCACGGCCCTGGTGCCGTCGTCAGAGATGATCTTCCCGCCGAGCGAGGCGACCAGGGTGTTGTAGTGCACCACCAGTCCCTCGTACTGCGCGCCGGTGAGCACCGCGGTGTGCGGCTTGCCCTCGGCCTTGAGCTGCTGGGCCTGGGAGATCATCTCGCCCCAGGTCTTCGGCGGCGTGGACACCACGTCGTCGCGGTACCAGAGCAGCTGGACGTTGGTGTTCTTGGTGGCCGCGTAGGTCTTGCCCTTGTACCGGGTGGACTCCAGCGGGCCGGCCAGCACGTCGGCCTCGGCCTCCGCCTTGTTCTGTCCCGTCCACTCCAGCAGCCAGCCCGCCTCGGCGAACTCGGCCAGCCACGGGCTGTCCAGGTAGACGATGTCCATCTCGTCGTCCTCGGCGGCGAGCCTGCGCACCTGCTGCTCGCGCTGGCCGTCGGCTTCCCTGGGCAGCTTGTTCCACACGATCTGGTACTTGCCTGCCGCCTGCTGGTTGCAGCGGTCGACCACCTTCTGGAAGTTCTGTTCCGGTGCGCCGTAGAGGTTGATGATGTTGCCACCGGACTCGCCGCCACCACACGCGGCCAGCACCGGTGTGGCGACCACGGCGGCGGTGAGCAAGCTCAACGTCCGTACGCGTCTGGTCCGACTGCCTCGCCAGGGGCCATCCATGCGCCCTGCCTCCCTTCCTGCTGAAACCCGGAAGGCAAGCCTGGACCGCGTGCAGACGACCTGGCCGACGAAGCGTGAGAACGGGCACCTCGTCGTGCCCTCCCGGAGTTGGGAACCGAACCTAGAGCCGCTGATCAGTGGCCGCAACCGGCAAGCAGCAACGATTCAGAAACACAGAAGTGGGAAAATTTTCCTACCCGTTCGGCGCAGCGTTACCCAGTCAGTCCGTCTTGGAGATCGGCCCGCGCATGGCGAGCTTGGCCAGCATGTCCCTGCCCTGCTCAGCGTTGCGCGGCGAGCAGAGCACGTCGTAGCGACCGGCCACCAGCTGGCTGGCCGAGACGAAGTCCCGCTTGCCGCGCTGGGTGGCGTACCCGGCCGCGGCGAAGATCATGAAGAACACCACGCCGGTGATCAACGAGATCAGGATCGGGCCGAGCGCGAGCCCCTGCTGGTTGCTGAACAGGCTCACCAGCACACCGACGAACAGGCCGAACCAGGCCCCGGAGGCCGCGCCGGTGCCCAGCACCTTGCCCCAGGTCAGTCGCCCGGTGACGCGCTCCACCAGCATCAGGTCCACCCCGACGATGGTCACGTCCTGCACCGGGAAGGAACTGTCGGCGAGGTAGTCGACCGCCCGCTGCGCCTCCTCGTACTTGGCGTAGGAGCCGATCGGCCACCCGGTGGGCGGGGTGGGCAGGCCACCGGGCCGGGAACCGGAGAACGAACTGGTCAAGACAAGCACCTCCGCAGGACTGAAGCCTCAATCCTGCCAAGGTTGCCCGGTTTACGCCCTCCGACGCGCGCGGAATTCAGTTCCGGAGACCGTAGTCACGCAGCAGTCCCCTGCTGATGATCGTCTTCTGGATCTCGCTGGTGCCCTCGCCGATGAGCAGGAACGGCGCCTCGCGCATCAGGCGCTCGATCTCGTACTCCTTGGAGTAGCCGTAGCCGCCGTGGATGCGGAAGGCCTCCTGGGTGACCTCCACGCAGTACTCGCTGGCGATCAGCTTGGCCATGCCGGCCTCGACGTCGTTGCGCGCGCCGGAGTCCTTGAGCCGGGCGGCGTTGACCATCATCAGGTGCGCGGCCTCGACCTTGGTGGCCATCTCGGCCAGCTTGAACGCGATCGCCTGGTGCTGGGCGATCGGCTTGCCGAAGGTGGTGCGCTGCTGGGCGTAGGAGACGGCCAGCTCGAAGGCGCGGATGGCGATGCCGCAGGCGCGCGCGGCCACGTTCACCCGGCCCACCTCGACGCCGTCCATCATGTGCGCGAAGCCCTTGCCGGACTCGCCGCCGAGGATCGCCTCCGCGCCGATCCGGAAGTCGTCGAAGACCATCTCGGTGGTGTCGACGCCCTTGTAGCCCATCTTGTCGATCTTGCCGGGCACGGTCAGGCCGGGCAGCACCTCGCCGTAACCGGTGGGCTTCTCCACCAGGAAGGTGGTCAGGTTCTGGTGCGGCTTCTCCCGGCCCTCGTCGGTGCGCACCAGCACCGCGGTCAGGTTGGAGGTGCCACCGTTGGTCAGCCACATCTTCTGGCCGTTGATCAGGTAGCTGTCGCCCTCGCGCACCGCGCGGGTGCGGATCGCGGCCACGTCGGAGCCCAGTTCCGGCTCGGACATGGAGAAGGAGCCGCGCAGGTCGCCGGTGGCCATCCGGGGCAGCAGGTCCTGCTTCTGCTCATCGGTGGCGTGCTGCTTGACCATGTGCGCCACGATGAAGTGGGTGTTGATCACGCCGGAGACGCTCATCCAGCCGCGGGCGATCTCCTCGACCACCAGCGCGTAGGTCAGCAGGGACTCGCCGAGCCCGCCGTACTCCTCGGGGATGGTGAGCCCGAACAGGCCCATCTCCTTCATGCCCTCGACGATGTCCGCGGGATAGCTGTCACCGTGTTCCAGGGCCTGCGCGTGCGGGATGATCTCCTTGTCCACGAACGCGCGGACGGTGCTGAGGATCTCCTGCTGGATGTCGGTGAGACCGGCGGTCTGGGCGAGCCTGGCCACGACGCTCCCCTTTCTACAGCACTGTAGGCGCGGTTTGTTACCGGCGAGTATGGCTGCTTCGGGGTGGTCGCGCGCTGTGAAGGTGCTCACCACAGCGGGTCAGCCGGCCACCAGCTCCAGGCTGGCCCCGCAGTGCCGACAGGTCTCGGCATAAACATGGACGTCCGCGGCACAACCGTCGCAGGGGCGCAGACTGCGTTCCAAAAGATCATCGTCGGTGCGTTTCCGGAAAAAGAACATGCCAGCAGACTCGCTGGTCAGCACCCCCGCAAAGCAAGCCAGGTTGCGTTTTCGTGTGCCATCTCACTGAATTCGACGACAATTAGTGGCCGATCAATTCTGCCGCGTAGTTCGATCATGAATTACCTGGAGAACTCATGCGGCCGGCGTTCCGGGAGCGTGTCGGTGAGGCTGGCCAGCGCGGTGACCGCGTAGGTGGCCACCACCGCGCAGGCGGTGAACCACCACCCGATCGGCAGTCCGTAGCCGGCGAAGAGCAGCGCGCCACCGGCGAAGACGGCCGCGCTGAGCAGGGCGGCCAGCACCCTGCGGTCCACCCGCATCCAGCAGGTGGCCAGCCAGGTGGTCAGCGCCGCGCCCACGGTGATCGCGGCCGGACCGAAGGAGAGCCCGGCCGAGGCCGCGTACACCCCGCCCGCGCCGGCCAGCACGCCGAGCCCGGCCAGCGCGGCGGGCCTGCGCACCCCGCCGACGGACCTGCGGCGCACCGCGCGGACCGCGGCCCTGGCCGCGAGGAAGACCACCGGCACGGTGGCCACCACCAGCGCCCAGCGGCCGAAGTCCCACACCGTCGGCCCGACCCTGGTCCACCAGGGAATGTCCACCCAGTCGTCCGGGCGGTGCGCGGTGACCAGCCCGGCCAGCGCGACCGCGGTGGTCAGCAGCGCGCGTTCCGGCGCGGTGACGAAGAACAGCACGGCCAGCAGCAGCGGTTTCAGCGCGGACATGGCCACCCGGGCGGCGACCATCGGCACCGTGTGCGACTCCGGCTTGATGGTGCGGTGCGCGAGCAGGCCGAGCCGGATCGCGGTGCGCGCCATCCGCACATCGCCCAGGTCCCTGATCTCCTGGTGCCCCACCTGGTACTCGGCGACCTTCTTCTCCAGCGCGCCCGGCGGCACCGGCGCGGCGGGTTCCGGGCTGCCCGGGTTGGCCCCCAGCTCGACACTGTCCACAAAGGACATCTCGGCGGCGATCACCGCCCACTGCACGCGTTCGGTGAGCGCGGCCCTGGTCTCGCGCAGCGCGGGCGGCACCGGGTTGGGCGCGAGCACCTCGGCCAGCTCGGCCCGCACCGCCTCCCGGCGGGTCTCGAACCGCCTGCTGAGGAAACGCCGCCATTCCTTGTCCGCCACCGGGTTCTCCGTGCCCAGCTCGACCGGGCCGGGCGGGGTGGTGGCGATCCGCTCGATGTCGGCGAAGAGCTCGTCCAGCTCCCGGCCGCGGGCGAACTCGCGCAGCCGGGCCGGATCGGTGAGCAGCGAGACCAGGCTGGCCGCGGCGTCCAGCCTGCCCCACATCCAGTCGTTGGCCCGCCACTTCGCCGAGCAGAAGGCGGCGAACGCGCCCAGGTCGGTGCCGCAGAGCTTGTCGTCCGGGCTGAGGTTGTCCTTGCCCGCCAACAGTTCCCGGAAGTTGATCGGGGTGGGCGCGTCACTGGCGATGCGCATGAACCTGATCCGCCCGCCCGCGCTCTGCGCCGCGTGCAGCGGTGCGGTGAGCGCGACCACCTGGGCCAGCGTGATCGGCAGGTCGGGCGCGGTCTCCAGCAGCTGGTGCACCACGGCGTCCAGCTCGGTGTCGGTGCTGCGCGGGCGGCGCGGCGCGGCCTCGGCCAGCCGGGTGGCCGCGGTGTAGACGGCGGGCCAGGCCAGCCCGAGCGCGTCCACCGCCCTGGGTTCCAGGTCCTGCTCCCGCTCCTCCACCCCGTCGGCTTCCAGCGCCTCGGCCAGTTCGAGCAGCCGTCCCTGGAACCGCTTGTTCGCCTCGACCTGCTCCTGCTCGTCACCGGGATCGGGGGTGAGCGCGGCCTCCAGCACCCAGCCCAGCGGCTCGCTCACCCCTGGCCCCAGCTCGCGCTGCGCCTGCCGGTACTCCTCGAAGGTGGCGCTGACCCAGGCCCGCAGGTCGGTGGGTTCACCCGGCTCGGCCGCGGCCAGCGCGGGCCAGCGCCCGTCCGCGTGGTCGGCCAGCACGTCGGCGATCTGGCGCAGCCGGTACAGCACCGCCTTGACCTCGCCGATCGCGGGCAGATAGGCCTCGTCAGCCCACAGTTCCAGTTCCCGAGCCCAGCGGATGCACAGGTCCACCGCCGCGCCGAGCGCGGTGACATCGGCGAACACGGTCTCCGGATCCGCGGCGGCCGCGGCGGCGAGCACCTCGGTCAGCCGCGGCGCCACCGAGCGCCGGGCCTGCGGCGACCACCCGGCCACCGGATCGTCGTGCAGCGGGGCGCGGCGCAGCAGACCGGGCGGCCGCTTGCCCGGGTCGAGCAGCGTGACGGTGATCCGCTCGGCGTCCAGGCAGGCCCGCAGGTGCGCGTGCGCAGGCCCGATCCGGCGCACCAGCTCGGTGAGCCCGGTCCCGCGCTCGGCGACCGGCAGCGCGGTCAGCGGCGCGAACAGCGCCCGCCGCCGCAGCTCGATCCGCCGCACCTCCCGGTTGTGCGCGTCCAGCTCCTCGATGTCGGTGAGCAAGGACTCCTGGTTGTACCGGGCGGCCAGCGCCGCCAGCCCCACCGGCAGTCCGCGCCGCCGCTGGCTGACCGGCTTCGCGGTGGTGCCCACGATCGGTTCGGGGTTGAGGTAGACCAGCCACCGCTCGGTCGGCCCGTCCGCGGGCGAGGCCGCGATCGCCTTGATCGCCGCCCCCACCGGAATGTTGTCCAGCACCCCGCCGTCGATGACCTGGAACGCCTTGGCCCCGGCAGGCGCGGTCTCGGAGAAGCACCCGTTCAGATCCACCTCGCCGGACGGCGTGTCCGGCTGCGCCCGCACATTCGCCGGCTCGAACGCCAGCGGGAAGGAGGAGGTCGTCCGCGCCGCCTGCGCCAGCTGCGCCGCCGTCCGCCGCGCCTCGGTGCCCGCCGCGAAGTCCGACAACGGATCCCCGGCACACCCCCGGTGCCGGAACCGGAACGCGGCCGAGCGCCGCCGCTCCCGGATGGTGGCCAGCCGGTCGTCCCACCGGGTCACCGTGATCGGGTCCAGCAGCGTCGCGGTCAGCAGCAGGTCCACCCGGTCCGCCAACGGCCCACGGGCGGGCTCGGCCACCAGCTTCTGCAACCGCTGCCGCAGCTCCTTGCCGAAGTACCCGTCCCCCTCCAGCAACGAGGGCGGCTTCGCCTGGAACATGGTCGGCGTCGCCCGGCACATCGCGTCCAGATCGCCCAACTGCACCCAGAGATCCCGGATGGCGTCGAACCGGAACCCGTACACCAGGCTCGCCGCCATGATCGCGCTGTTCAGCCCACCCGCCGAAGCCCCGGTGAGCACATCGATCCGCACCGACTCGTACCCGGCCAGCCCAGCCAGCCCCGCCCACGGGTTCCCGGGATCGTCCGCCGCCAGCGCACACCGCAACCGCGCGATCTCCGAAGCCGCCCCACCGATCCACACCGCCAGCGACACCCCACCCCGCATGGACAGGGCAAGCCGCAGCTCCTGGCGGTTGTGACCGGGCTCGGACGCGGCGGTCCCGGCAGCGGGGTCGAGTGGGCCCATGGGATCAGTGTCTGATCAACGGGACCCGGATGGGGCGGCGTGCGGGAAGTCCACACGGTTGGCCGAGTGGGGGCGCGCCGACGGTTGCCCGAACGGGCAGTCACCGGGCGCGACGGGCCAGCTCGGTGAGCCAGGCGTCGAGGTGCGGGCACTGCGCGCGGAGCGCGGGGAGACCGAGGTCCTGGATGGCCTTGGGACCGTGCGCGGTTTTCAGGTAACCGGGGTGGTAGCGGAGCAGCCGCTTGGACGGCGCGGAATCCGGACCGTCGTTCACCAGTTCCGGCCCACCCGCTTTGACGCAGTCCCGGCTGAGCCTGGTCGCCAGTTGTGGAGAGCGAACATGCGCGGCGAGTTGGTCTCCGGCGGCGAAGACCCAGCTCTCGGTCTCGTGCAGGACCAGGTGCGGCACGAACCGCGGATCGCCGATCGCCGCGGCGACCTGCTCCTCCACCTGGCGGACCCGGCCGAGCGGATCACTCAACGCCCGCGAGGCCATTCCCGGAGCGTCTCCCGGGAACGCGTAGTAGTCGATGACAGTGGTCAGCACGGTGATGCTGCGATCGTGCAGCAGACGCCGGATGGTGTCCTCGACCCGCGCCCACCGGCTCACCCCGCGCAGCGAGGAATGGGTGACGCCGTAACCGAGTCCCGTCAGCTCGGGGCCGAACAGTTCACGTACCAGGATCTCCTCGGTCTGGCCTTCCACGAGCAGATGGATCCGCTGGTACTCAGCCACGTGCCGAGCCCTCGTTGGTGGGACGGCCACCGATCAGGTTCATCTCCCAGATCTCACCGAGGGAGTACTCGTCCAGCCAGATCCGCAGCGCTTCCGGATCCGGCCGGTGGAACCGCGAGGCGCCCTCCGCTCGCTCGACCACGATCAGGTCGTCCACGGTGAACTGGTTCATCAGGGTCACCGACTGGGTCGCGATCAGCACCTGGCTGCGGGTCGAGGCCGCCCGCAGCAGGTCGGCGAGCTGGACGATCGCGAAGGGGTGCAGGCCGAGCTCGGGTTCGTCCAGCACCACCAGGGCGGGCAGCCTCGGGTGCAGCAGAAGTGTGGCCAGGCAGACGAACCGCAAGGTGCCGTCGGACATCTGCCCGGCGGAGAACACCTGGTCAGATCCTTGCTGCCGCCAGCGGAGCAGCACCCGTTCTTCTTGGTTCGGCTCGAGCACGAAATCCCGGAAGAACGGGGCAACCAGCCGGATCGCGTTGACGATCTGGTCGTAGGCGGCTGCGTAGCCGGTGTGGTGGTCATCGCGCAGGGCGAGCAGCACAGCGGCCAGATTTCCCGCGTCCTGCCGAAGCATCAGGTTGTCGGCGGTTGACGTCATGCGTTTCGGCGGCGCGCTCACACCGGCGTCGTGGAAATGGAACACACGGCAGCCACGGAGCAGTTCGACCACATCAACGTGCGCCGAGATTTCCCGGTGCCGAACATCCCGATACATGCCGGTCTCTCGTCCGCCGTGACCGAGGGCGACGACCGAGCCCTTGTTGGAGAGAGTCTCGCGAGAAAGGACGAGGTAGTCCTCCCCCGCAGGCTCCAGCACGGCCTCGTAAGTGATCGAGCTGGCGGTCAACCGGAGGTGGATCTGGTCGCTTTCCGCTCCCTCGTTGAGCAGAACAGCGGCACCACCGTTCTTGCCGACGAAGTAGCCAAGCTCCTCATCGGCGATCCGGCCCAGCATCTCGAAGGCACGGATGAAGTTGCTCTTGCCCGCACCGTTCGCACCGACCAGCACGTTGAGCTGCCCCAGCTCGACCGAAGCTGACCTGATCGAGGTGAAACCCTCCACCAGGATCTGCCGCACCCGCTGCTCGGTCACGCGATCACTCTACGGCCGGACGCCGCGGCCGGTCAGCCGCGGCGCCGCGCGCGCCTCAGCTCTCCGGCGGCGTCCACCGGTCCGTGCGCGACATCCCGGCCGCCCGTCCCTTCGCGCTGATCACCAGCGCCATCTTCCGCGAGGCCTCGTCGATCATCTCGTCGCCCAGCATCGCCGCGCCGCGCTTGCCACCCGCCTCCGAGGTGAACCACTCGTAGGCGTCCAGGATGTTCTCCGCGTGGTCGTAGTCGGACTGGTTCGGGCTGTAGGCCTCGTTCGCGGCCTCCAGCTGGCCGGGGTGCAGGACCCACTTGCCGTCGAAGCCCAGCGCGGCGGAGCGGCCTGCCACCCGGCGGAAGCCGTCCACGTCCTTGATCTGCAGGTAGGGGCCGTCGATGGCCTGCACGTCGGTGGCGCGGGCGGCCATCAGGATGCGCATCAGGATGTAGTGGTAGGCATCGCCCACGTCGTAGCCGGGGGGCTGTTCGCCGACGACCAGGGACTTCATGTTGATGGAGGCCATGAAGTCGGCCGGGCCGAAGATGATGGTCTCGATGCGCGGGGAGGCGGTGGCGATGGCGTCCACCTCGACCAGGCCCTTGGCGTTCTCGATCTGGGCCTCGATGCCGATCTTGCCGACCTCGTAGCCCATGGTCTTCTCGATCTGGGTCAGGGTCAGGTCCAGCCAGGCGACCTGGTCGGCGGTCTGCACCTTGGGCAGCATGATGCAGTCCAGGTTCGCGCCCGCGCCCTCGACCACCTCGACCACGTCGCGGTAGGTCCACTCGGTGGTCAGGTCGTTGACCCGGACCACCCTGGTCTTGCCCTCCCAGCCGCCCTCGTTCAGCGCCGCCACGATGGTCTTGCGGGCGGCCGGCTTGGCCAGCGGGGCACACGCGTCCTCCAGGTCCAGGAACACCTGGTCGGCTGGCAGGGTGCGGGCCTTGTCGATCATCTTCTGGCTCGAACCGGGAACGGCGAGACAGGAACGACGGGAACGCCTGCGGTCGACCACTGCGGACCTCCTTGTACCGACCAGTAACAACGCGGCTTGGGCGAATGCTGGCACGCCGATCAAGACTCGGCCACTCCGCTGAGGTCTCTCTCACAACGCGTGCGATGCTGAACCGGTGGAGACCACCCGACTGCTGGACGCGGCCCTCCGCAAAGCGGCCGCGGTCTGGATCACCCCGGCCGGCGGCCGGGCGAGCCTGGTGTGGGCGCTGTGGCGGGACGGCGCGCTCTGGATCGCGGTCGGCGGCGCGGAGCAGACCGTGCCCGGACTGACCGACGGCGCCGCCTGCACGGTCACCGTCCGCTCCCCCAGCACGCACTCCCACCTGACCGAGGTGGCCGCCATCGCCCGGCTGACCGAGCCGGACCAGGACACCCGCACGGCGCTGGCCGCCGCCCGGCTGAACGCGGAGCTGCGCTGCGCCCAGGTCTTCCGGGTCGAACCGACGTGATCGCGGTCCCCGCCCGGTTCGTCTCCGAGATCATCGCCAGGCAGGGCGACACCGCGCGGCCGTGGCTGGACCAGTTGCCCGAGCTCATCCGCGACCTGTGCGGGTTCTGGCGGGTCGAGGTGGACGGCCCACTCGCGCACGGCCGGTTCGCGCTGGTGGTGCCGGTGCGCAGCGGCGAGGACCGGTACGTGGTCAAGGTCTCCTGGCTGGACGAGGACACCAGGCACGAGTCCACCGCGCTGCACCGCTGGGCGGGCTGCGGCGCGGTGCGGCTGCTCGCCGAGGACCCGGCCCGCGGCGCGATGCTGCTGGAACGCCTGGACGAGCACCGCACGCTGGAGCGGGAGCCGCACGACACGGCCTGCGAGATCGTCGGCAACCTGGCCAGGCGGCTGTGGGTGCCGCCGCCGCCGAGCGTGCCCCGGCTGATCGACGACGCCCTGCTGTGGGCCGCGGACGCGCACCACGAGTGGGACCGGGTCGGCCAGCCCGTGCCGCACCGGCTGGTCGGCCGGGCGGTGCGCGCGCACATCGAGCTGACCTCCGGCGGCTACCGGCCCTCGCTGCTGCACCGCGACCTGGAGTTCGCCAACGTGCTGGCCGGCCGCCGCGAACCCTGGCTGGCCATCGACCCGAAGCCGATCTCCGGCGACCCGCACTACGAGCTGCTTCCGTTGCTGCGCAACCGGTTCGGCGAGCTCGGCGGCGCGGCCGGGCTGCGCAGGCGGCTGGCGCTGCTGACCGACGCCAGCGGGCTGGACCTGGCCCGCTCGCGGGAGTGGGCGCTGGCCAGGGCGGTGGACGAGTGGATCAGCGCGGTCGGGCAGGGGCCAGCGCACCAGGAACGGGCCGAGGTGGCCAAGACGCTGGCGGAGTGGCTGGCCGAGAGCTAGGCGAGGGCAGGACGGGCGCGCGGCTGCTCCCGGGCACGAGCTAGTCCGGCACGCGCAGGCTGCCCTGGCCCACCTCGACGACCCCGCCCCACACCGTGACCTCCCGCGCCAGCCCACCGGCCGCGGTCACCGCGCAGTGCAGCTCCGACGGCCGCCCCACCCATTCCCCCTGCCGCACCAGGTACTCCGACCGCCCCTCCGCCGGCAGCAGCCCCCGCGCCACCAGCCACACGCCCAGCCCCAGCGCTGCCGAGCCGGTCGCCGGGTCCTCGCCACCGGTGCCGCGGAACATCCGCACCGTCGCGGTCCGGGCGGCCGGGTCCCAGGCCACCGGCACGATGCCGCGGCCGAGCACCGCGGCGAGCACCAGCTCCGGCCGGGCGGTGGCGGCGGGCAGTTCAGCCGGGTCGGCCAGGAAGTAGTTGAAGTCCAGCCCGCAGCCCGCGATGCCGGCCTTGACCGAGGTCTCGGCCGGGCGCAGGCCTACCGCCTCGGCCAGCACCTCGGCGTCCAGGTCCGCGCCGAGCACCGGGGTGCCGCCGGTGAGCCGGGCGCCGCGCTCGTCGACCTGCACCGGCAGCAGGCCCGCGCCGCACTCCTGCACCGCGGTGCCGTGCCCGAGCACCCCGTCCCTGGCCAGCACCCAGGCCGTGCCCACGCTGGGGTGCCCGGCGAAGGGCAGTTCGACCAGCGGGCTGAACGCGCGCAGCCGGTAGTCCGCGCCGGGCTGGGTGGGCGGCAGCGGGAAGGCCGTCTCGGAGAGGTTCAGCTCACGCGCGATGGCCTGCATGGACCGGGTGTCCAGCTCCTCCGCGCCGTGCACCACGGCCAGCGCGTTCCCGGCGTAGGGCGTGGCGGTGAACACGTCCACGAGGTCCATGCGGAGGGTCTTGCCCGGTAGTGCCACGGCCGTGACGTTAGCCTGCGGTCATGCCAGGTCCGAACCGGGTTTTCGCCGCACAGCTGGCCGGTCTGACGGTCTTCGGACCGGACGGTGAGTCCATCGGCAAGGTCAGGGATGTGGTGGTGGGCCTACGGGTGGACCGCTCGCCACCCAGGGTGCTGGGGCTGGTGGTGGAGCTGATCACCCGGCGGCGGATCTTCGTGCCGATGCTGCGGGTCACCTCGATCGAGCCCAGCGCGGTCGCGCTGGCCACCGGTTCGGTGAACCTGCGGCACTTCCACCAGCGGCCCAACGAGGCGCTGATCATCGGCGAGCTGCTGGACGCGCACGTGACGCTGGCCGACGGCGGCACGGCGGTGGTGGTCGACGCCGGGCTGGAACCCACCCGCACCAGGGACTGGCTGGTCAACAAGCTGGCCGTGCGGCAGCGGTCCGGGCGGCTGGGCAGGCGCGGGCCGGTGCAGGTGCTGGCCTGGGAGAAGGTGGGCGGGCTGGCCCGCGCGCGGATCGCCGAGCAGCCGCAGGGCACCCAGCAGCTGCTGGCCGTCTTCGACGGGATGCGCGCGGTGGACGTGGCCTCCGCGCTGCACGAGCTGCCGTCCAAGCGCCGGTACGAGGTGGCCGACGCGATGGACGACGAACGCCTGGCCGACGTGATCGAGGAGCTGCCGGAGGAGGACCAGAAGTCGCTGCTGCGGCACCTCGGCGAGGAGCGCGCCGCGGACGTGCTGGAGGCGATGAACCCCGACGACGCGGCCGACCTGCTGGCCGAGCTGGACGAGGGCGACAAGGACCGGCTGCTGGAGCTGATGGAGCCGGAGGAGTCCGCGCCGGTGCGCAGGCTGCTGGAGTACTCCTACGACACCGCGGGCGGTCTGATGACGCCGGAGCCGATCGTGCTCGCCCCGGACGCCACCATCGCCGAGGCGCTGGCCAGGGTGCGCAACGGCGACCTGACCCCGGCGCTGGCCAGCATGGTCTTCGTCTGCCGCCCGCCCAGCGCCACCCCGACCGGCCGCTACCTGGGCTGCGTGCACTTCCAGCGGCTGCTCCGCGAACCCCCCTCGGACCTGGTGGCGGGCTTGCTGGACAAGGACCTGTCCCAGCTCTCGCCGACCGCGACCCTGTCCGAGGTGACCCGCTACTTCGCCGCCTACAACCTGGTGTGCGCGCCGGTGGTGGACGAGGGCGAGCACCTGCTCGGCGCGGTCACCGTGGACGACGTGCTGGACCACCTGCTGCCGGAGGACTGGCGGGCGAGCGGCCTGCCCGACACCGAGGTCACCGAGGAATCGAGCCCAGAAGGACCGAACGCGGAGGACCGTTCCCATGCCTGAGCTGCTGCCCCGCCGCAGGCTCGACCAGCCCCGCCAGCCGCGCAGGCTGTCCTTCGAGCTGGACCCGGAGGCCTTCGGCCGGTTCTCCGAACGGATCGCCCGGTTCCTGGGCACCGGCACGTTCCTGTTCTGGCAGACCGTGCTGGTGATCGTGTGGATCAGCTTCAACCTGCTCGCGGTGTCCCTGCAGTGGGACCCCTACCCGTTCATCCTGCTCAACCTGGCCTTCTCCACCCAGGCCGCCTACGCCGCCCCGCTGATCCTGTTGGCGCAGAACCGCCAGGACGACCGCGACCGCATCTCCCTGGAGGAGGACCGGGCCCGCGCCGAACGCACCAAGGCCGACACCGAGTACCTGGCCCGCGAGCTGGCCGCGCTGCGCCTGGCCGTCGGCGAGGTCGCCACCAGGGACTACCTGCGCAGCGAGCTGGACCGCCTGCGCACCGACCTGGCCGCGCTGGAAGGCGACCGCAAACCCAAGCGCGACAAGCGCGACAAAGCCGCGGACCGGGTCCGCGAGGACCCGCGCTGGGCGGATGACCGGGTCTGAGCCCCCACCCCCCTGCCGCCCAGCCACTTGTTGCGAAAGAGGCGTGGCGCGCCAGCGACACGGCGGGCTCTTCACTCAGCGGTGGGGTTGATTTTT
>NZ_JAMHIV010000045.1 GCF_023897065.1 Crossiella sp. SN42 | reverse complement strand
GACGGGCAGACCCCCGGAGGGTGGGACAAGTCAACACCCGGACAAGCAGGTTGCGGGGCGGGGTTTGTGTTGCCGACGAGCGAACCAGCGTGCTCGCGGTCCTCTCGTCTTCTCCGCACGACCTTCCGACAGCAAACCACATCTCATCGAGCGGCCCCGGTCACGTTGCGAAGCTAGGGCGGCGGCAGGTTGCAGGGGCCGCTCGATGAGATGCGGTCAGCAGTCTCCAGGCCGTACGGAGAAGACGAGAGGCCCTCTTCGTGGGTTTTCACCCCCGGCCCCTTGACTGTGCCGTAACGGCATAGTTTGAACTGTCTCTTGTCGACAAACCCGATCCTGGGAGTGAGCAACCACGTGGGCTGGAGTACCAGGCAACTCGCTGACCTGGCGGGCACCACTCTGCGCGCCGTCCGGCACTACCACGACGTCGGTCTGCTCCCCGAGCCCGAGCGCCGCGCCAATGGCTACAAGAGCTACACCGCCGCTCACCTCATCCGCGTGCTCCGTATCAAACGCCTCACCGGTCTCGGCCTCTCCCTGGCCCAGATCGCCGAACTGGGCGACGCCGACGAGCACCCCGAGGAGGCCCTCCGGTCGCTGGACACGGAGCTGGCCGAGACCATCGAGCGCCTGCAACGGATTCGCGCGGAGCTCGCGCTGATCCTGTGCAAGGCCACGCCGACCGACGTGGAGCCCGAGCTCGATCAGATCCTGGCCGGTATCAACGCGACTCCCGCTGACCGGGACTTCGTGGTGGTGCTGAGCCGGGTGCTGGCACCGTCGGCGCTCCGGACCTATGCGGAGATGGTGCGGGCCAACAGTGCTGAGCCGGTGCTGGCCGAGTTCAACGACCTGCCTGCCGACGCCGACGAGCGGACCCGCCGGGAGCTGGCCGAACGGCTGGGGACGGTCAGCCGGAACATGATCGCCGGTGTGCCTGAGATGCGGAACCTGTTCGCCGGTGCGCCGCTGGGTGCGAGCTTCGGGGTTCGGGCGATGGCCCAGGCCATCCAGGACCTGTACAACCCGGCCCAGCTCGATGTGCTGAAGCGGATGACTCGCTGACCGGGGGTTGTTGGCGGGTCAGGGTTTCCGGCCCACTCCGGCGAACGGGAGGTTGTTGATCTCCTGCTTGTCCGTGACGTCGCCGACGCCGTCCGGGCGCCAGAACGCGCAGCCGACCAGGCCAGGGTCCACCAGCTCGAAGCCCTCGAAAAAGCGGAGCACCTCGTGGTGGCTGCGGATGATGGGCGCGTTCTGGGTGCGCTTGTACGCCTCCACCGCCTCGTCCAGGCCCGTGGCGTTGGCGTCGCCGGAGACGTGCGAGACGGCGAAGTAGCTGCCGGGGGCCAGTCGCTCGCGGTACTGGGCGATCAGGCCAACCGGGTCCCACTCGTCCGGCACGAAGTGCAGCAGCAGCAACATGGTCAGGCCGACCGGCTGGCTGAAGTCGATCAGCCGCTTGGTCTCCGGGGCATCCAGCACGCCCTCCACGTCGCGCAGGTCGGTCTGGATCACCTCGGCGTTCGGGTTGCCGTGCAACAACATCTGGCTGTGCGCCACCGCCACCGGGTCCCGGTCCACGTAGACCACCCGGCAGCTGGGGTCGGCCCGTTGCACGATCTCGTGCAGGTTGCCGACCGTCGGGATGCCCGAGCCGATGTCCAGGAACTGGCGGACCCCGTTGTCCACCATGTGCAGCACCGCGCGGCGCAGGAACGAGCGGTTCAGCTGGGTGGCGCTGCGCAGGTCCGGCATGATCTTGAGGATCTGCTCGGCCAGCTGCCGGTCGGCCTCGAAGTTGTGGCCACCGCCCAGCCAGTAGTCGTAGACCCGCGCCGGACTCGGCACGCTGGTGTCGATGCCCGCCGGTACCCAGTTCCGCTCGGCCACCCGGACTCCCCTCGTTGGGCGCGGTTACGGTGTGCAGCTTAGGACCGGGGGGCCACACCCGAAGGAAGGGTTGGTCACGAGGTCCATCCGATCGTGTGTATGTGCCTGGAGAAGCGTCGCGGGTGGCCACTGTGACTACATATCGTTACCGCGTTCACACGTTCGGTAGATAAGGTGGTGCGATGGTGGCGGTGGTTCCCGGACGGTTGCCGCTGCTCGGGCACACCTTGTCCCTGCTGCGGAAACCGTTGCCGTTCCTGGCTTCGCTGCCCGAGCACGGCGAGGTGGTGCGGATCTTCCTCGGCCCCATGCCGGTCTACCTGGTGACCAGCCCCGAGCTCGCGCTGCGGCTGCTCGCGGTGGAGGCGGACAAGTTCGACAAGGGCATCGTCTTCGACAAGATGCGCCCGCTCTTCGGCGACGGCCTGGCCACCTCCAACGGCGAGTTCAACCAGCGCCAGCGCCGGATGGTGCTGCCAGCCTTCGCCCGCGGCCGGGTCGCCGCCTACGCCGAGAACACCATCACCGGCCTGGCCCAGGAGCTCGCCGACTCCTGGCAGGACGGCCAGCAGGTCGCGGTGGACGCGCTCATGCAGGACGTGGTGCTCACCATCGCCGGGCGCACCCTGTTCGCCGCCGAACTCGGCGCCGAGGTGCTCGCCGAGATCCAGCGGTCCATCCCGATCATGTTGCAGAACGTGCTGATTCGCGCGTTCTCCCCGCGCCTGGTGGAAAAACTGCCCATCCCCGGCAACCGCCGCTTCGACCAGGCCGCGGCCCGGCTGCGCGCGGTCATCCCGCCCGCGATCATGAACGCGCGCCGGCAGGGCGGCGACCACGGCGACCTGCTCTCGGTGTTCCTGGCCGCCCGCGACGAGGAGACCGGCGCGGCCATGACCGACGAGCAGATCCAGGACGAGGTGGTCACCATCCTGACCACCGGCGCGGAGACCACCTCGGTCGCGCTGACCTGGTTCTTCCACGAGCTGGCCAGCAACCCGGAGATCGAGCGCCGCTTCCACGCCGAGCTCGACGAGGTGCTGGCAGGCCACCCGGTGACCTTCGCCGACCTGCCCAAGCTCCAGTACACCCAGCAGATCGTGAACGAGGTGCTGCGCCGCACCCCGCCGATCATCCTGATGCGCAGGGCGCGGCAGGAGGTCGAGCTCGGCGGCGTGCGCATCCCGGCCGGCGCGGAGGTCGCGGTCAGCCAGCACACCCTGCACCGCGATCCGCGCTGGTTCCCCGATCCCGACCGGTTCGACCCCGGCCGCTGGACCCCCGAACGGATGGCCGCGCTACCCAAGGGCGCCTACCTCCCCTTCGGCGCGGGCGCCCGCTACTGCCCTGGCGCCTTCCTGGCGCAGACCGAGATCGCCATCGTGGCCGCCACCATCGGCGCGCGCTGGCGCCTGGTCCCGGTGCCGGGCAAGCGGGTCTACGCCAAGGTCAAGGCGACCATGCAGCTCAACCAGCTGCCGATGACCGTTCACTCCCGGTAGTCACCTGAAAGTATCCGCCCGGCTACCGGGTGTATTGTCAGGCCACTCCCGACCCTTTCCGATCTTGGAAGGTTGTCCCCGTGAGACTGCTCCCGAAGCTGTTCGCGGTCACCTCGGCTTGCGCCCTGCTGCTCACCGGGCTGCTCGCCCCCCAGGCCGTGGCGAACCCGGTGAACTGCACCGTGCTCGACCTGCCGGTCACCGGCCCCGGACTGCTGCCGCTGCTGCCCGGCGGCCCGGCCACCGTGCAGGGCCAGCTCTGCCTGCCCAGCGGCAAGACCCCGCCGGTGGTGCAGCTGCTGGTGCACGGCGGCACCTACAACCGTGCCTACTGGGACCTGCCGTACCAGCCGGAGCGCTACTCCTACCAGCGGGACATGGCCAAGGCCGGCTTCGCCACCTTCGCGGTGGACCGGCTCGGCACCGGCAAGAGCAGCAAGCCGCTGAGCCTGCCGATGCTGCTCTCCGCCGAGGCCGACGCCATGCACCAGGTGGTCCAGCACCTGCGCGCGGGCCGGGTCGGCGGGGTGCCGTTCCAGAAGGTGGTGATCGTCGGCCACTCGGTGGGCTCCGGCATCGTGGCCGCGGAAGCCGCGCTGTACAAGGACGTGGACGCGGTCATCCTCAGCGGCATCACGCACCTGCCCGCGCTGCCGGTGCTCGGCCTCGGCGCGGTGCTCGGCCTCGGACCCGCCCTGCTCGACCCGATCCTGGGCAACCGGGGCAGCGACCCGCTGTGGTTCGCCACCCGCCCCGGCGCCCGCGGACCTTTGTTCTACCACGCGGCCAACACCGACCCGAAGGTGATCGAGGCGGACGAGGCCACCAAGGACCAGGTGTCCGTGCCGGGCATGGGCACGGTCGCGGTGTTCGGCATCGTGCTGCCCACCACCCTGGGCATCAACGTGCCGGTCTTCCAGCCGGTGGGGCAGAAGGACATTCTCTTCTGCGGACTGCTCGCGCTGCGCGACTGCACCAGCGGCAAGACCCTCCGCCCGGCCGAGGCCCCGTACTACAGCCCGGCCGCGAAGCTGGAGACCTACACGCTGCCCGACGCCGGGCATTCCCTTGCCCTGCACAAGAACGCGCACCAGTACCGCGAGGCCACCAGGGTGTGGCTGCGCAAGACCGTGGGCGCCTGATCACCACAGCACGGGCAGGCCGCGCACCCGTCCGGTGAACGTGCCGCCCTCCTGCGTCAGCTCCCCGTCCGGAACTCCCAGTCGCAGCTCGGGAAACCGGGCGGGGAGCGCGGTGAACACCTCGGTCAGCTGCAACCTGGCCAGCGGCGCGCCCAGGCAGTGCCAGGGCCCGTGCCCGAAGGACAGCTGCGGGTTGGGCGAGCGGCCGAGGTCGAACCGCAGCGGATCGGCGAAGGCCCGCTCGTCCAGGTTGGCCCGCGCCACATCCAGCAGCACCGCCTCGCCCTGCTCGATCCGCACCCCGTCGACGTCGAAGCTTTCCCTGGCATAGCGCGGAAAACCGGTTCCCTCCGGCTCCTCCGCGTCGGCCAGCCGCAGGATCTCCTCCACCGCGCCGGGCACCGCCGCGGGCATCGCGCGCAGCAGCTCCCACTGCTCCCGGTGCCGGGACAGCAGCAGCACCCCGGAGTCGATCATCACCGCGGTGCTGTCGTACCCGGCGAACAACACCATCGTCGCGATCCCCGCGATGTCCTCAGTGGACAGTCCGGCCGCGCACAGCCCGCCCAGCAGGGAATCGTCCGGCGCCAGCCGTTTCCGCTCGACCAGCTCCGCCAGGTACGCGGCCAGCTCGGCCTGCGCGGCATCGGCCCGCGCCCGGTCGTCCACGTCCATCCCGTCCACCAGGTCCCGGAACCGGTCCCGGTCCGGCACCCCGAGCAGCGCGCACAGCGTGCGGACCGACAGCGGCGCGGACACCGTCGCGTGCAGGTCCGCGCCCGGCCCGGCCGCGGCCAGCTCGTCCAGCAGCTCCGCCAGCAGCGCCCGCACCGGCGTGACCAGCTCCGCCATCCGCCGCCCGCTGAAGAACGGCTGCAACAGCGCCCGCATCCCCATGTGCTCCTCGTGCTCGTGCTCATGGGAGTACAGCTCCGAAGCGCTGAGCAGCTGGTGGTCACCGAACTTCGCCGCCGAGGCCGGGTCCGGGTGCGTGCGCCCCAGCCGCCGGTCCGCGTACAGCCGCCGCACCTCCGCGTGCCCGGTGACCAGCCACGCCGCATCGCCCAGCGGCGTCCGGATCCGCCGCACCCGTTCCGTCATCGCGCCCGCCTCAAGTAGATCCTCAGATGTATATCTCAAGGTATACATCAGAGGGTCTACTCTTCACCAGATGCCTGCCGACGACCCAGCCCCGACCCGGCGACTACCCCGGGCGCAGCGCCGCGAACAGATCCTGGCCGCGGCCACCGAGGTCTTGTCCCGCAACGGGTTCGCCGCCACCAGCCTGGACGACCTGGCCGCCGGGGCCGGGGTCAGCCGGATGATCCTGTACCGGCACTTCGAGTCCAAGCAGGACCTGTGCCACGCGGTGCTCGACCGCGCCACCGAACGTCTGCTGGCCGCCACCGAGGTCGAGGTCGGCACCGCGAGCGTGCAGGCCCTGGTCTCCTGGGCCGCGGCCGAACCAGCCGCGTTCCGGGTGCTGTTCCAGCACGCCGCGCACCAGCCGGAGTACGCCGCCCAGGCCCAGCGCCTGCGCGCGGCGATGGTCGCCGAGGTGCAGGCCGGGCTCGCGGGTCAGGACCCGTGGACCCGCTGGGCCGCCCGGCTGGCCACCACCACCTGCCTGGAGGCGATCACCGCCTGGCTGGACGTCGGCGCGCCCGACCCCGACCTGGTGGCCGACCGGATCACCGCGGTCATCGAGTCGATCGTGGCCTAGGCGCGCAGCCGGCCCAGCACCGCGCCGATCTCCTCGGTCACCACCGGCGGCTTGCCCTGCTTCCAGGTCACGTGCAGCTCGATCCGGCGGAACCGCCAGCGCCCGTCCAGCCGCACCACCTCGGCCTGGTACCAGCCGCCGCTGACGAACCGCTCGCCCGGCGGGTCCGCGCGCAGCTGCTGGGTGGCCGCCAGGTGCACGTGCGACTGCACGCCGTCCCAGCGCACCGTGGCCTGGTCGCCGTCCAGCTCGACCAGGTGGTTGCCGGAGAGGTGCTGGGTGGGGCCGAAGAGGTTCAGCGTGGCGATGTGCAGCTCGACCATGTTCGCCAGGCCGTGGAAGGAGCCGACCGGGTAGTGCAGCTCGATGTCCGGGGCGAAGGTGCGCTCGGCCCAGCGGGCGTCGAAGGCCCGTTCGTCCAGCGAGCGCAGGAACCGGGTGACCAGCTCGACGATCTCGGCGCGGTCGGTGAGCGCCCGGATCTCCTGGCGCAGCACAGCGATCTCGTTCACACGGCCCTCCTGGGCAACATCAGCGCGGGCAGCAGCGCGACCGCCACCAGGCCCGCGACCAGCAAGTAGGTTTGTTGGATCGCCGCGCCGGGGGTGCTCGTGGCGAGGTTGGCGGCCAGCACCACCGAGAGCACCGCGGTGCCGGTGGCCCCGGCCAGCGCGCTGGTCAGGCCGAGCACCGCGCTGCCTGCCGCGGTGCGTTCCGGCGGCAGCGCGCGGGTGGCCGTGGTCATGGTCGGCATCATGGTGCCGCCACCACCGACCCCGACCAGCGCGACCGCGATCAGCAAGCCCCAGTACGGCCCGTCCATGGCCAGCTGCGCGGCGAAGGCGAGGAAACCCGTTACCCCGACGGTGATTCCGGCCAGCACGATCAGGCCCGGCGGGAACCGGTCCACCAGCCGCCCGGCCACCTGCATGATCAGTCCGGAGCCCAGTGCCGCCGGGATGATCAGCAGTCCGGCCGAGGTGGCGCTCTCGCCGCGGGCCAGCTGGAAGTACAGCGGCATCAGGAACATCGAGCCGAAGTACCCGCAGGAGTACAGCGCGAGCGTGCCCACCCCGGCGGCGAACACCCGGTCCCGGAACAGGCCCAGGTCGATCAGCGGTTCGCGGATCCGCTTGGCGCGCAACAGGAATCCGCCGACCAGCAACGCGCCGGCCACGATCGCCAGCAGCGTGCCCGCGTCGAACTCGCCCTGCTCGCCGCCGACGGTGATGCCGTAGAGGACCAGCGCCAGGCCGGGGGAGAGCATCAGCAGGCCGGGCAGGTCCAGGCTGCGCGGGGTGGTCGCGGCATCCGGCGGGAACAGCCGCAGCGCCAGCAGGATCACCGCCGCGCCGATCGGCAGGTTGAGGAAGAACATCCAGCGCCAGGACACCTCGTCCACCAGCCAGCCGCCCAGCACCGGCCCGGACAGCGGCCCGATCAGCACGCCCAGTCCCATGGTGCTCATCGCCTTGCCCAGCTCGCCGGGCGCGGCCGCGCGGGCCAGGATGGTCATGCTGACCGGCATGATCATCCCGCCGCCCAGGCCCTGCACCACCCGGAAGCCGATCAGCGAGCCGATGTCCCAGGCGGCCCCGGCCAGCACCGAGCCGAACAGGAACAAACCGATGGCGCACAGGTAGATCCGGGTCGCGCCGAAGCGGCCGACCGCCCAGGCGGTGACCGGGATGACCGCGGCCATGGCCAGGGAGTAGCCGGTGACCACCCAGCCGACCGTGGGCAGCGGGGCGTGGAACTCGGTGGCCAGGTGCTTGAGCGCCACGTTGACGATGGTCAGGTCCAGCCCGGTGAGCACCCCACCGAGCACCAGCACCAATGCGAGGATCTGCGGGCGCGCGCGGGGTGGCGCCAGTGTGGTCATGAGGTCCCCCAGGATCTCGTCGGGTAACGTGGTCAAGGTACAACGATCGTTGCAACAAGTACAACGAGTATTGTAATAATCTCCGGGAGGGACGCCTTGAGCAGCGAGAACAGTGGTCGGAAGGGCCTCGCGGAGAAGCGGCAGGCGATCATCGAGGGTGCCAGGACGGTCTTCGCGCGGGACGGCTACAC
Source organism: Crossiella sp. SN42 (assembly GCF_023897065.1). GTDB lineage: Bacteria > Actinomycetota > Actinomycetes > Mycobacteriales > Pseudonocardiaceae > Crossiella. Next base: position 69,968 of record NZ_JAMHIV010000045.1, on the reverse strand, counting down.
CCGGGCGGGCATCGACGTGATCGCCAAGGAGGCCGCGGTCTCCAGCCGCACCATCTACAACCACTTCGCGGACAAGAAGGACCTGTTCCGGGCGATCATCCTGGAGAGCGCGGCCCAGGTCAGGGAGACCATGCTGGCCAGCATGGCCAGGCACCTGGACAAGATCCTGGACCTGGAGGCCGACCTGCTCGCCTTCGCCCGCGACTTCGCCGCCCCGCTCCAGGTCTTCAACGGCCACTTCGCCCTGGTCCGCCACATCCAGGCCGAGGTCGGCCACTTCCCGCCGGACGTGCTGGCCGCCTGGCAGGAGACCGGCCCCGCCCCGGTCCGCGCCGAGCTGGCCCGCCGCCTGGCCGACCTGGGCGAGCGCGGCCTGCTCACCATCGACGACCCCCAGCGCGCCGCCACCCACTTCTCCCTGCTGGCCGTCGGCGAGGTCCAGGCCGCCACCTTCTACGGCGCCCGGCCGATCGCCCCGGAGCTCTTCGAAGCCGCGGTCGCCGAGGGAGTGCGGGCCTTCCTGCGTGCCTACGGAACGGAGCAGACCCGATGAACCTGACCGAGCTGGAACGCGACGACTGGGGCCCGCCGCCACCGGAGGCCACCCGGCTGATCGCCCGCTGCCACCAGCTGCGCCGGGTTCCGCTGGACCAGCTCACCACCGAGGACCTGCGGCTGCTGATCGGCCAGCACATCGGCCTGCCGCACCTGGTGCCGCTGGCGCTGGCGCGGTTGCGCCTGGATCCCTTGCTGGAAGGAGACTTCTACCCCGGCGACCTGCTGCGCGCGGTGCTCAGGGCAGGCGCGGAGTTCTGGGCAGGCCACCCCGGCTGGCAGGCCGAGGTGGCCGCGCTGGTGGCCGAGGGGGAGTGGCCGGAAGAGGTGGCCGAGGCGATCGCGGAGTTCCACGGCCGGGACACCTGATCGACGCCCTGACCCGGCTCGCCGGTGCCGGATCGGGGAGGATGACGCCGTGAAACGCAACCGCGCGGCCCACCACCTGGAAACCCTGGCGCAGACCTGCGCCGACCTGGCGGCGAACCCGAATCCGATCAGCCCGCTGCGCGTGCGCGCGCTCTGGGCCGTCGGCGAGATCCTCGAACCGGGGGCCGAACCGGAGATGATCACGGTCGCCCTGTCCGTGGACCTGCCGCCCGCCGAGGTGCCCTGGCGCGGCGAGCCCACCGGCGCGCAGCACTGGGCGAACCTGACCCGGTTGTCCCGCAACCCGTTCCTCCCGCTGTGGCGCTCGGCCCAGGCCCCGGTGTGGAACCACCACATCGTCCGCCCGGTGCCGGTGTGGTCGGCCGAGGAGGGCATCGCCACCGACGCGCTGACCGCGCTGGCCGAGGGCGATGCCGAGCCGTTCCGCGCCGAAGCTCCGTCCACAGTGGACTACCAGGCCCGGCTGGCCGAGGAGCTGGCGCTCTGCCACGCCGCGCTGCGCGCCGCCACCGAGAACTACGAGGCCCGCCGCTGGGCCCCCGGCAAGCTGGAACCGCACGCGGACCTGCTGTTCCGGTCCAGCAAGGGTTACCTCGAACTGCTGGCCGCGAGCGGGCGCTAGGCTGGCCGGGTGCCTGACTTCGATCGCACCGACGCCGTGGTGGACGCCCAGGACGAGCGGGTGGTCATCTGGCACGTGCAGACCGGCCTGGACGACGGCATGTCCCGGCTCACCGGCGCCTGGGTGACCGGCCGGGACGAGCCGGAGAAGATCGCCGCGCTGCTGGAGCGCCGCCGCTGCCTGATCACCTCGGCGGGGGAGAAGGCGTTGGCGGAGCTGGACATCACCGTCGAGCGGCGCATCGACCCGGTCGCCACGGTGGCCGCGATCGAGGCCGAGCGGGACGCCCTGCAGGCGGTCTACGACGCGCTGCCCGCCCCGCACACCTTCGTCGCGCCGATCTGGCCGCCGCTGCCGGAGCCACTGGACCTGACCGACCCGCCGGCCAGCGACGCGGTGCCGCCGACCGGGACCGCGCACGCGGTGGCCGGCTGGCTGGCCGGGGTCGCGGACACCTGGGAGAAGGTCGAGCGCGAGCGGATCACCCGGAAGTACCTGCACGACGCGGATTCCAGGGACCGCAGGCTCACCCCGTTCGCGGTGCGCTGAGGCGCGGGGCCCTCGGGGCCAAGGGCCCCGCGCGCGGCATCACCAGCGGAGTCGGGGGGCTCCCAGGTGGAGGCATCGAACCCGGCTCGGGGTTCGCGGCGAGCCTAGTGTCCTGAGCCGGGGGCCGCTGCCCTTTCACGCTGGGCTGAAACCCAGGCCCAGTCCAGCCCGCTGCCGGGCGACCTCGATCCCGTCCAGCAGCACCGCCAGCCCGGCCTCGAAGGTCTTGCGCGCCTCGAACTCCAGGTACGGCGTGTCCCCCCGGTCCTCCTCCGGACTCTCTTGCAGTCGCGCCAGCAGCGGGAACCGGGTGCTGAACTCCGGGGCCACCTCGCCCAGGTGCGCCGAGCGCCCGAACCACCACTCCTCGTCGGTCTGCCCGGTCGCCACCAGCGCCTGCCTGGCCTCGGCGATCGGCTGCGCGGCCCCGCGCACGTACTGCGAGAGCGCCCCGACCAGCCGCCGCACCAGCTCGGTGTCCAGCCCGGTGGCGAAGAGCAGGCCCAGCGTGGTCTCCAGCACGGTGAACTCACCGGGCCCGAGCACCGGCCGCGCCTGGGAGACCTGCAGGACCCACGGGTGCCGCAGGTAGAACTCCCAGGTGTCCTCCGCCCACACCGTGATCGCGGCCCGCCAGCCCTCGTCCAGGTCGTATTCGGTCGGCAGTTCGGTCAGCACCCGGTCGTACATCAGGTCGATGAGCTCGTTCTTGTTCGGCACATAGGTGTAGAGCGCCATCGCGGTGCGCCCGAGCCGCTGGCCGACCGCGCGCATGGACAGCGCGGCCATGCCCTCCGCATCGGCGATCTCGATCGCGGCGGTGACCACTGCGGCCAGGTCCAAACCCTGCTTCGGGCCGGGTTTTGGCTGTTCATCCGCTGTGCCGCGCCACAGCAGGGCCATCGACCTGGCCGCGTCACCCTGGGCGGCGTAGACCACCAACTTGCATCTCCTTACGCCATAAAGTACCGTCCTGCGGCCATCACTTTACAGCCTAAAGTTCTCTGGGGGTCAAGTGGCACTGCCTGCCGACAGTCACGATGTGATCGAGGTCAGGGGAGCACGGGAGAACAACCTGGCCGATATCTCGGTCGACATTCCGAAACGTCGCCTCACCGTCTTCACCGGGGTCTCCGGCTCCGGCAAGTCCTCCCTGGTCTTCGGCACCATCGCGGCCGAGTCGCAGCGGATGATCAACGAGACCTACAGCGCGTTCCTCCAGTCCTTCATGCCGGCGCTGGGCCGTCCGGACGTGGACTCGCTGCGCAACCTCAGCGCCGCGATCGTGGTCGACCAGGAACGCATGGGCGCCAACGCGCGCTCCACGGTGGGCACCGCCACCGACGCGCACACCATGCTGCGCATCATCTTCAGCCGCCTCGGCCGGCCGCACGCGGGCACCTCGGGCGCGTTCAGCTTCAACCTGCCCGAGGGCATGTGCCCGGAGTGCGAGGGCATCGGCAAGGCCACCGCCATCGACGTCGAGGCGCTCGTCGACCGGGAGAAGTCGCTCAACGAGGGCGCGATCACCGTGCCGCAGTTCGCGGTGGACTCCTGGTACTGGAAGCTGCTGGCGCACTCCGGCCTGGTCGACCCGGACGTCAAGCTCAAGGACTACACCGAGCAGCAGTGGCAGGACTTCCTGTACAAGCCGGCCACCAAGCTGAACATCGCCGGGATGAACACCACCTACGAGGGCCTCGTGGTCAAGGTGCAGCGGGTGTACCTGAGCAAGGACCGGGAGGCGATGCAGCCGCACGTGCGCGCCTTCGTGGACCGCGCGGTGGCCTTCACCACCTGCCCCTCCTGCCAGGGCGCCCGGCTCAACCAGGCCGCGCTGGCCTCGCTGGTCAACGGCAAGAACATCGCCGAGTGCTCGGCCATGCAGATCAGCGACCTGGCCGAGTTCCTGCGCTCGATCGCCGAACCCGCGGTGGCCCCGCTGCTGGCCGGGCTGCTGGAGACGCTGGACTCGATGATCGGCATCGGCCTGGGCTACCTGAGCCTGGACCGGGAGTCCGGCACCCTCTCCGGCGGTGAGGCGCAGCGGGTGAAGATGGTGCGGCACCTGGGATCCAGCCTCACCGACGTCACCTATATCTTCGACGAGCCCACCGTCGGCCTGCACCCGCACGACATCCAGCGGATGAACGAGCTGCTGCTGTTGTTGCGGGACAAGGGCAACACCGTGCTGGTGGTGGAGCACAAGCCCGAGGTGATCGAGATCGCCGACCACGTGGTCGACCTCGGCCCGCGCGCCGGCTCGGGCGGCGGCCAGGTCTGCTACACCGGCGACGTGGCCGGGCTGCGCGCCTCTGGCACGCTCACCGGCCGCCACCTGGACCACCGGGCGCAACTGCGTGAGGAGGTCCGCACGCCTGCCGGGCAGTTGCGGATCACCGGCGCGAACCTGCACAACCTGCGCGATGTCAGCGTGGACATCCCGCTCGGCGTGCTCACCGTGGTCACCGGCGTGGCGGGCTCCGGCAAGAGCTCGCTGATCCACGGGTCACTGTCCAGTAAGGACGGTGTGCGGATCGTCGACCAGGCCCCGATCCGCGGCTCCCGGCGCAGCAACCCGGCCACCTACACCGGGCTGCTGGACTCCATCCGCACCGCCTTCGCCAAGGCCAACGGGGTCAAGGCCAGCCTGTTCAGCGCCAACTCCGAGGGGGCCTGCCCGAACTGCAAGGGCCTCGGCCTGGTCTACACCGACCTGGCCATGATGGCCGGGGTGGCCTCGGTGTGCGAGCAGTGCGAGGGCCGCCGGTTCACCCCGGAGGTGCTGACCTACACCTTGCGCGGCAAGAACATCAGCGAGGTGCTGGCCATGCCGGTGACCCAGGCGCGGGACTTCTTCGCCAAGGGCGCCGCGCACGCCGTGCTGGACCGGATGCACGAGGTCGGCCTCGGCTACCTCAGCCTCGGCCAGCCGCTGACCACGCTCTCCGGCGGCGAGCGGCAGCGGCTCAAGCTGGCCATCCACATGGGCGAGGGCGCGGCCACCTACGTGTTGGACGAGCCCACCACCGGCCTGCACCTGGCCGATGTGGACAAGCTGCTCGGCCTGCTGGACCGGTTGGTGGACAACGGGAACACCGTGGTGGTGATCGAGCACCACCAGGCCGTGATGGCACACGCGGACTGGATCATCGACCTGGGTCCCGGCGCCGGGCACGACGGCGGCCGGATCGTCTTCGAGGGCACCCCGACCGAGCTGGTGAAGAACGCGGACACGCTGACCGCCCGCCACCTGCGCGACTACGTGGGGGTCTGACCATGACGCCACCCCTGGTCGACCACCTCCGGGTCACCGCGGTCCGCAGGCTCAGTCCGCACGTGGTGCGGGTGAGCTTCACCGGCCCCGGCCTGGAGAATCTGTCCACCTGGCCCGACCAGCAGCTGAAGCTGTGCTTCCCGCAGCCGGGCCAGACCGAGCCGGTGCTGCCGGCACTGCCGCCGGACGGCGACCCGATGCGCTGGTACCAGGCGTATCTGGCCATCCCCGAGGCCGAACGCCCGGTGCTGCGCAGCTACACCGTCCGGGCGCACCACCCGGCGACCGCCACCATCGACGTGGACTTCGTGCTGCACGGCGGCGCGGACGGCCCGGCCACCGCCTGGGCCGCCCGCGCCGAGGTCGGTGACGTGCTCGGGCGCTACGGCCCGGACGCGCAGTACGCCCGTCCGCTCGGCGAGTCCGACTGGGTGCTCTTCGCCGGTGACCTGACCGCCCTGCCCGCCATCGCCACCCTGCTGGAGTCGCTGGCACCAGGCCGGAAAGCGTTGGTGTACCTGGAGGTCCCGGACGCCGCCGACGAGCAGCCGCTGAGCACGGCGGCCGAGCTGGAGCTGCACTGGGTGCGCCAGGGGCCGGACGCGCTGCTGAACGCGGTGCGCGGCGCGGAGCTCCCGTCCGGCACCGGCCTGGCCTGGCTGGCCGGGGAGGCGGGCGCGGTCCGCTCGCTGCGCCGGCACCTGCTCGGCGAACGCGGGATGGCCAAGCGGGACATCGAGTTCACCGGCTACTGGCGGCTGCGGCTCACCCAGGACGACGCGCCCACCGAGGAGGACATGGCCGAGGTCCAGGAACGTCTCGCGGAAGCCAACCAGCCGACCGGTCTGGACACCTTCGAGCAGGCGTACCGCGAGCACAGCGCGCCGTGGGTGATCGGCGAACCGCAGCCCGCGGTGGTGGAACTGGCCGCACACGGCGAGTTCCGCGGCGAGGTGCTGGACGTGGGCTGCGGCGACGGCCAGCACACCATCCACCTGACCGCGCTGGGGCACAGCGTGCTCGGCGTGGACTACTCGGCGCTGGCCATCACCGCGGCCAGGGCCAACGCGGTCCGCGCCCAGTCCCCGGCCCGGTTCGAGGTGGCCAACGCGCTGGACCTGGGCCCGGAGCCACGGTACGACACGGTGCTGGACTCCGCGCTGTTCCACGTCTTCGGCGCGGCCGACCGGGCCGCGTACGTGCGCAGCCTGCACCGGGTGTGCCGTCCCGGCGCGGTGCTGCACCTGCTCGCGTTGTCCGACAAGGGACCCGGCTTCGGACCCGAGGTCAGCGACTCGGTGATCCGGGACGCCTTCGCCGAGGGCTGGGTGATCGAGTCACTGGCCGACGCCGAGTACCGAGGGGTGGTCGGCCAGACCGAGGACGGCGGCAAGCAGCTCGGCGATCTCCCGGCCTGGCTGGCCAAGATCCGCCGCGTCTAGCCGGTGGGGCAGGCACCGCCGGAGCTGGTCACCCGGCTTCGGCGGTGCCCCACCACAGGAAGTCCCGCGCCCTGGTCGCCGCGACCAGCTGCTGCCGCTCGCGCAGCGCCCGCTGCTCCTCGTCCTCCTGGGGGCGCGCGCCGAACTCCACCACCAGCACCGCCTGGAAGTCCAGCCCCTTGGCCCGGTGCACCGTGCCCACCTTGACCCGGTCGTCCTCCGCGCCCACGTAGTCGTCCAGCCGCAGCATCGGAATCCCGGCCGCGCGCAACAGCGCCGTGCACCGGTCCAGGTCCTTGCGGTGGAACACGATCACCGCCGTCCGTCCACTCGGGACGGTCGAACCGGCCAGCGCCGAGCGCAGCGCGGGACCCAGCTCAGCCTCCGGCCCGCGCCAGGACTGGATCTCCCCGCCCTCGTTGGCCGACTCGGCCTCGCGCAGCCCGACCCCGGCCGCGCCGTCCAGGTCGTCGACCTGGTTGGTGGCGTCGAACCGCTGCGCGAAACCCAGCACCTCGGCCCGGTTCCGGTAGTTGATCCGCAGCACCTCACCCCGGCCCTGCACCGGAATCCCCGCGTCGGAGAGCCGCCAGCCGCCCGGGTAGACCTGCTGCTGCCCGTCGCCGACCAGCAGCAGCCGGTTCGGCCCATCCCCGGCCAGCTCGCGCAGCAGCCGCAACCCCATCAGCGTGATGTCCTGCACCTCGTCCACCACCACCGCCGCGTACGGCCGCTGCGGCGGTTCCCGGCGCAGCTCGGCCAGGGCCAGCGCGATCAGGTCGTTGTGGTCGTGCAGCCCGCGTTCGGCCAGGTAGCGCTGGTAGCTCTGGAACAGCGCCCACACCAGCTCCCGCTGTCCGCCGTCCAGCCGCCGCACCCGCCCCCGGCGCGGGGTGCGCTGGTACTCGGCCAGGCTGCCCACACCCCGGCCCTTGATCACCCGGTCGATCTCGGTCCGCCAGTAGCCGACGTCCTCGATCTCTTGCAGGGCAAGGCGGTGCGCCATCCAGGCCCGGCTGAACGCGGTCTCCGCCGAGGAGGACCGGATGGTCAGGTCGTGCCCGCGCTCGCGCAGGAACTCCCGCGCCCAGGCGTGCAAGTTGGTGAACTCCACCCGGTCGGCCAGCTCCGGCGCCAGCCGGGCGAAGGAAGCCTTGTGCACCAACGGAAGCGTGCGCACGAAGGTGGTGAACAGCAGCGGTCCGGTGCTGCGCCGGGCCAGGTGCCGCAGCCGGTGCAGCGCGACCACGGTCTTGCCGGTCCCGGCCGGCCCGCTGATCCGCGCCGGTCCGCTGTAGTCCCGCACCGCCACCGCCTGCTGGCGCGGGTGCAGGAAGGTCAGCCAGCTCTCGAACGGCCGCCGCTGTGCCGCCCCCACCTGGTCCTCGGTGATCTCCGCCAGCTCCAGCAGCCCCTCGGCGGGCTGTGCCCGCTCCGGCGGCGACACCCGCAGCTCCAGGTACTCCGGCAGCCGCTTGACCAGTTGCGCCGCAACGGAATCGACCTGCGTCCGGTCCAGGTGCGCGGCCTCCCGGCGGAACAGCTCGGGCAGCTGCGCCTCGGTCAGCACCCAGCCCAGCCGCCGCTCCCTGGGCGCCCCGGCCTCCCCGCCCAGCACCACCGCGAGGTGGATCGCGCTGCGTGCCAGCACCTGCCCGCGCGACCCGGTGACCCCCGCGCACCGCTGCTCGGCGTGCAGCACGGTCTGTCCCAACTCGGTGTCGGCGGGCACCTGCTCCCCGATCAGCACCGCGAACACCCCGCGCCCCGTCACCAGGAAGGCAACCGCCTGTCCCGCAACGGGTTCCGGCCGCACCAGCAGCCGAGCCCCGGTCGCGGTCCTGGCCAGCAGCGCGGTCAGCACCCGCCGTGACACCGCCTCCAGCCGCGGCGCCCGCTCGGTCAGCACCGCCTCGGCCCGCCGGGCCACCTCCCGCTGCGCATGAGCGCTGATCCCCACCCAGTCCCCCTAGGTCGACTTCCCGCCAACCTACGACCCCGGGCGGCCCCGAACTCCCTGGAAACCGGGATTCACCCGGATGCCTGCGCCATCGCCTCCTGCAACCCCTTGAGCGCCAACCGGTCCGCCCGCTCGTTCTCCGGATGCCCCGCGTGCCCCTTGACCCAGAACCACTCCACCCGGTGCCGCGCCGCGGCCGCCCCCAGCCGCTGCCACAGGTCCACGTTCTTCACCGGCTCCTTGCGCGAGCTGAGCCAGCCGTTCTTCTCCCACTTGGCCATCCAGGCGGTGACCCCGTTGCGCACGTAGGTGCTGTCGGTGTGGATGTGCACCACCGACGGCCGGGTGAGCCCCTCCAGCGCGCTGATCGGCGCCATCAGCTCCATCCGGTTGTTCGTGGTCACCCCGGGCTCGCCGCCGCAGATCTCCTTCTCGTGGCGCCCGTACCGCAACACCGCGCCCCAGCCACCGGGACCGGGGTTGGGGACGCAGGCCCCGTCGGTGTAGATCTCCACCACGTTCTCGTCGTCCGGCACACCGGGACGATACCCGCGCAGGTCAGCGCCACATCCAGGGCCAGCGCCCCAGGATGCTCACCCCACACCCGGGACACGCCTGTTCCACCGGCCGCCCCGACCCGCACACCACGCAGTCCCGCCCGAACGCCGACCCGTCCTGGTGCGCCGCGACCACCCGCGCCACCACCCGCGCCATCGACTCCACCGGCCGCAACGCGGGGTTGGGGCAGTACACCTGCAACGGCCGGGTCAGCCACCGGTCCCGCAGCGGGATGCTCCGCCGCCCCACCGCCTTCTCCGCCCGCCGCCGCGCCGCGAACTCCGCCGTCAGCGGCAGCCACAGCTCCCTGGCGCCCCGCAGCTCGGCCACCGCCCTGGTGAGCGAGTCCAGGTCGTCCTCCAGCCGCAGCGGGATCCGCGCCCAGGAGATCAGGTGCTGCCAGCTCGCCTGGTGGCCGTAGAGCGGGAACCGGGTGACGCAGTCCTTGAGCGCGAGCAGACGCTGGCGCACGGACAGCTCAGGGTTCTCGGCCTGGCGCGCGCGTTCGGGGAAGCTGCTCACGCGGCGACGATAGCCAGGGCAGCCGATCGCCGCGAACGGGTATCGCACGCTCACGGATGGGGGAGCTGGGCCGCCACCTCGGCCACCGCGTCCAGGGCCTCCGCGCTCAGGCTGCCCGCCGCGGTCTCGGTCTCCGCGATCACCACCGCGTTGCCGTTGGGCTGGGCGTCGTAGTTGCGGCCGGTGAACCGGATGTCCCGCAGCTCCAACAGCTCAGCCGCCAGCGGCGTGATGTCGCCGGAACCGTGCACATCGCTGAGCCGCCGGAAGTCCTCGGCCTGCCCCCGGCTGCGGAAGCGCACCCAGACCACCGAGACGACCACCACGTTCCCCTCGCCGTCGCCGATGCTGAACAGCGCCCGGTCGAGTGACTTGCACGGGGTGTGCGCGAAGAACTCGCGGACCCGGCCGAAGGAGTGGGACAGGCACTCGGCCGCGGTCCTGACCTCCTTGCGCAGCTGCCGGGTGCCCAGCCGCTGCCACGCCTGTTCCGCCTTGCCGCTCTTCGCCGACTTCTTACCCTCGCTCTTCCGCGCGCTGATGTTCCGCGAGGCGGCCGAGTTCGCCGCGCCACCGCCCGAGCCGCCGCCCGCACCGCCCGCGCCGCCCAGTCCCAGCCCACCACCGGCCCCCGCCGCGCCGGCCAGCGCCACCACGGCCACCGCGGCGACCACGACGGCACCGCCCTTGCCCGCCGGATCCGAACCGCCGCCCGCACCACCGATACGTCGTCCCATGTCGCTCCTCCCCGAGCCGACCTGATCCCGCTGACCTAACTCGCGGACGGCGGCCACCTGACGCGAACCGGAAGCCGGCCCCCTGAACGGCCCAGGGAATGCACCCGACCGGGCTCCTGCCCCCGATCCGCACGCACCGTGACCGGGCGAAGGCGGTCCGTCAGCTCGACCGCCGGTTCGGCTCACCCGAGGTGGTGGCCCGGTTCGAGGCCAGGCCGGTGCTCGTGCCGTGACCTGCGCACATCCGGGTCCATCCCACCAGGCAGGACAAAGCGGCACAGAGTGGGCACTTCGCTAGACTCCCCCGGGGCGGCAGTGTGGCCGTACCGCTGGAGAAGCAGGTCTGGGGAGACCACTTCGGCCGGTTCCTCAAGTAGCTGAATCACGCGACGCGGCGTACAGGGTTGTTCGGTACCCTCTTCGCTGAAGGTCGAGAGGCGCTGCAACGGGTTCCGGCCCGCCACGCTCGACCGGTACGAAGACACCAAAGGGCGCCTCCCAGACTGAGTCGGGAGGTGCATTCGGTGGGTAACAACGGTGACCGCACGCAGGAGCTCAAGGAGCTGCTGGCACAACGGGTGGTGGTGCTCGACGGCGCGTGGGGCACCATGTTCCAGAACGCCGCGCTCAAGCCGGAGGACTACTACGGCGACCACTGGGCCAACCACGCCCGGGACGTCACCGGCGACCCTGATCTGCTCAACATCACCCGCCCCGACCTGGTGCTGGACATCCACCGCCAGTACCTGGACGCGGGCGCGGACATCACCACCACCAACACCTTCACCGCCACCGGGATCGGCCAGGCCGACTACCTGATGGAGAAGCACGTCCGCGAGATGAACATCTCCGCGGCCCAGCTGGCCAGGCAGGCCGCGGACGAGGCGGGTGGCAAGTTCGTCGCAGGCTCGATCGGGCCGCTGAACGTGACCCTGTCGCTCTCGCCCCGGGTGGAGGACCCCGGCTACCGCGCGGTGAACTTCCAGCAGGTCAAGGACACCTACGCGGAGCAGATCTCGGCGCTGGCCGAGGGCGGGGTGGACCTGCTGCTGGTGGAGACCATCTTCGACACGCTGAACTGCAAGGCCGCCATCGCCGCCGCCCGCGAGGTCGCCCCGCACCTGCCGCTGTGGATCTCGGTGACCATCGTCGACCTCTCCGGCCGCACCCTGTCCGGGCAGACCGTCGAGGCGTTCTGGAGCTCCATCGAGCACGCCGACCCGCTGGTGGTCGGCCTGAACTGCTCGCTCGGCGCGGCCGAGATGCGCCCGCACGTGGCCGACCTGGCCCGCTTCGCCAACACCTACACCTCGGCACACCCCAACGCGGGCCTGCCCAACGCCTTCGGCGGCTACGACGAGACCCCGGAGCAGACCGCGGAGCTGCTCGCCGAGTTCGTCGAGTCCAACATGGTCAACATCGTCGGCGGCTGCTGCGGCACCACCCCGGCGCACATCAGGAAGATCGCCGAGACGGTCTCCTCGCTCAAGCCGCGCACCGTGCCGGAACCGGCGCACCGCACCAGGTTCAGCGGCCTGGAGCCGTTCGAGATCACCGAGAACACCGGCTTCGTGATGATCGGTGAGCGGACCAACGTCACCGGCTCGGCCAAGTTCCGCAGGCTGATCGAGGCCAACGACTACCAGACCGCGGCCAACGTCGCGCTGGAGCAGGTCCGCGGCGGCGCGAACATCCTGGACGTCAACATGGACGCCGACCTGCTCGACAGCGAGCGGGCGATGACCAACTTCCTCAACCTGATCGCCACCGAGCCGGAGATCGCGCGCATCCCGGTGATGATCGACAGCTCCCGCTGGAGCGTGCTCGAAGCCGGGCTGAAGTGCGTGCAGGGCAAGGGAATCGTCAACTCGATCAGCCTCAAGGAGGGTGAGGAGCAGTTCCTCGCCCAGGCCAGGCGGATCCGCGACTACGGCGCGGGCGTGGTGGTGATGGCCTTCGACGAGGAGGGCCAGGCCGACACCACCGAGCGCAAGGTCTCCATCTGCGGCCGCGCCTACGACCTGCTGACCCAGCAGGCCGGCTTCCCGGCCGAGGACATCATCTTCGACCCGAACGTGCTCGCCGTGGCCACCGGCATCAGCGAGCACAACGGCTACGCCAAGGCCTTCATCGACGCGCTGCCACTGATCAAACAACGCTGTCCGGGCGTGCGGATCAGCGGCGGCATCTCCAACCTGTCCTTCTCCTTCCGCGGCAACGACGTGGTCCGCGAGGCCATGCACTCCTCGTTCCTGTACCACGCCACCCAGGTCGGCCTGGACATGGGAATCGTCAACGCCGGCCAGCTCGCCGTCTACGCCGACATCCCGGCTGACCTGCTGGAACTGGTCGAGGACGTGCTCTTCGACCGCCGCCCGGACGCCACCGACCGGCTGGTCGCGCACGCCGAGACGGTCAGCGGCCGCGGCACCAAGCGAGTGATCGACCTGTCCTGGCGCGAGGCGCCGGTGGGCGAGCGGCTCTCGCACGCGCTGGTGCACGGCATCGTGGACTTCATCGAGGAGGACACCGAGGAGGCCCGCCAGCTGCTGCCCAGGCCACTTGAGGTGATCGAGGGCCCGCTGATGGACGGCATGAAGATCGTCGGTGACCTGTTCGGCGCTGGCAAGATGTTCCTGCCGCAGGTGGTCAAGAGCGCCCGCGTGATGAAGCGGTCGGTGGCCTACCTGGAACCGTTCATGGAGGCGGAGAAGGAGGCGGCCCGCCAGGCCGGGGTGGTCACCGAGAGCCGCGGCAACGGCAAGGTCGTGATGGCCACGGTCAAGGGCGATGTGCACGACATCGGCAAGAACATCGTCGGCGTGGTGCTGGGCTGCAACAACTACGAGGTCATCGACCTGGGCGTGATGGTGCCCGCGGCCAAGATCCTGGACACCGCGGTGGCCGAGGGCGCCGACGCGATCGGTCTGTCCGGCCTGATCACCCCGTCCCTGGACGAGATGGTCAACGTGGCCGCCGAGATGGAGCGGCGCGGCCTGAAGCTGCCGCTGCTCATCGGCGGCGCGACCACCTCCCGGCAGCACACCGCGGTGCGCATCGCGCCTGCCTACGAGGGCACCACCGTGCACGTGCTGGACGCCTCCCGGGTGGTGGGCGTGGTCTCCGACCTGCTCGACCCGGAGCGCGCCGAGGAGCTGGCCCAGCGCACCCGGGTCGACCAGGACCGCCTGCGCGTGCAGCACGAGGCGCGCGAGCACAAGCCGCTGCTGACCGTGGAAGCGGCCCGCGCCAACTACGAGCTGGTCTCCTTCGAGGACCTGCCCACCCCGGACTTCACCGGCATCCGCACGGTGACGCCCGACCTGACCACCCTGCGCGGCATGGTCGACTGGACGTTCTTCTTCCTGGCCTGGGAGCTCAAGGGCAAGTACCCGAAGATCCTGGAAAACCCGGTGGCGAAGGAGCTCTTCGACGACGCCAACGTGCTGCTGGACCAGATCATCGCCGAGGGCCGGTTCCAGGCGAAGGGCGTCTACGGCTTCTGGCCGGCCCGCAGCGAGGGCGATGACATCGTGGTGGACAACGGCGCCCCCGGCGGCGTGCGGCTGCCGATGCTGCGCCAGCAGACCAAGAAGCCGGAGAACCGCCCCAACCGCTGCCTGAGCGACTACGTGGCACCGGAAGGCGACTACCTGGGCGGCTTCGCGGTGGCCATCCACGGCGCCGAGGAGCTCGCCGCCGAGTACGAGGCCAAGCACGACGACTACCGCGCCATCATGGTCAAGGCCCTCGCCGACCGCCTCGCCGAAGCCTTCGCCGAATGGGCGCACCTGGAGGCCCGCCGAGCCTGGTTCGAGCCGGACACCCAGCCCGACCTGGCCGACCTGCACGCCGAACGCTTCCGCGGCATCCGCCCCGCCCTTGGCTACCCGGCCAGCCCCGACCACAGCGAAAAGCGCGAGCTCTTCGACCTGCTCGAAGCCGAGAAACTGGGCCTGGCCCTCACCACCTCCTTCGCCATGACCCCAGCCGCCGCGGTCAGCGGCCTGATCTTCCAGCACCCCGAGGCCAAGTACTTCACCGTCGGCCGCCTCGGCAAGGACCAGGTCCACGACTACGCCAAGCGCCGCGACATGCCCCTGCCCGAAGTAGAACGCTGGCTCCGCCCGAACCTGGGCTACGAGCCGGACTCGCGCTGACCCCAGGTGGGGGCCGCACACCCACGCGGCCCCCACCCTCAGCCCGAGAACAGATCGGGCACCACCGCCGCGCCCCGATGCCGCGCACACCGCCCACCCCCGGTCGCGACCGCACACGGCTTGCCGTTCTTCCGCGCCGCCCGGCACCGCAACGCCGGATCGTGCACATGGCACAACCCACCCGGCCCAGCCTCGATCGGACACGCCCGGCCCGCCTTGGTGATCGCCGAACACCCCCGCTGAGCCAGCCCCGCCGGCCGCGGCACCGGCGCACGCCTCCCGCCCGCCCGCCGCGCCACCCGCGCGCCGACCCCGGTCACCTCCCGCACACCCCGGCCGGCCAGCCGATCCGCCCGCTCGTTCTCCGGAATCCCCGAGTGCCCCTTCACCCACCGCCACTCAACCCGGTGCGGCGCGACGACATCGTCCAGCAACTGCCACAGATCCGCGTTCGGCACCGGCCGGTTCCCCTTCGCCAGCCAGCCATTGGCCTTCCACCGCGGCACGCTGACCCCCATCCCGTCGGTCAGGTAACGGCTGTCGCTGAAGACCCGCACCGCACACGGCCGGGTCAGCGCCCGCACCGCCTGGATGGGCGCCATCAACTCCATCCGGTTGCTCGTGGTCGGCCCCGGCTCACCGCCGTACAGCTCCCGCTCATGCCCACCACACCGCAACACCGCACCCCAGCCACCAGGGCCGGGATTCCCCCGGCACGCGCCATCGGTGTAGATCTCCACCACCTGTTCGGTCTCCATGGACCCGAACGTAAGACCGCCCCGCGCACCCGTCCGCGTAGCGAACTCCGGTCCGGAGATCGTCGCGGCGACGGCCGAGACGAAGCTCCCCACGGCACCCACCGTCGCGGCCAGCGCGCCATTCCCACAGCTCGGAGCGCTTGCTTTTGATGGTGGAGTCGTCGCCGTGGCCCTAGCGGAGCCGACACGGCACGTCTGTGGCCAAGTCGGGTCGGAAGACAGACGATCGTCGCACTGCCCCACGCCGAAGTGCTGATTCTGTTGTCCGCTGGTGCGGTTTGCTGTTCTCGGGAGGGGCGACAGGCCGGCATCAGAGGTCGGATGGCGCCCGGCGCGTCACGTGCTCGATGTGGTGCGACGTGGCGATGGCTATCCAGCGGGGCACGGTGCCCGCGGTTCTCCCGCCCCCTCGCCTGCAACGGGTCAACTCGCGGTCACCCCACGAGAAGTCCCTGCCCGCGAACTCCTGCCGCGCCAGCAGCTCCTCCGCCAAGGCGGTGAAGGCCTCGACGGCCGCACCCTGCACCGGCTTGCCGTCTTCCCTGGCAAGTTGTCTGCGCAGCGCGACCCTGCGACCCGGAGCCGTGTAGTAGAGATACGGGTTGACGGTTCTCGGGCCGGGGTCCCCGCCTTTGGGCGGCACCGGGTGAACCACGCCGTAGTCCCCGTAGTTCACCGCCCCGTCCACCTGCTCGGCGACCGCATGCCACAGCGGTACTTCGGGGCGTTGACAGGTAGTCGTGGCGAAGCTGTTTCGGCTGGCCGGGATCGAACCGGCCAGCAGCGTCGTCGACGACGGTCCGATGTCGTCGACGATCGTGCCGATCAGCCGTGCAGCCCGTGTCACATGGGCGGGCTGCAGGGTCTCGACGAAGCCGAGGTCGATCACGGCGTGCAGATGCTCCGCCTCGATACCGGTCCGGCTGACGACGCGCCGCAGCCGGTCGACGATCTCTGCCGGCGGCGTGGCGAGCCCGCGCACCCGCACCACGACGTCCCGCGGCCGGTGCTGCCGGAGCAAGGAGATCGTCCTGAGCTCGTCGTCCGTCGCCGAGTCGGCCACTACTGGGATCAACGCGGTGACGTCGAGCGCCAGGAGTCCGCGCTCGTCGTGCAGGGTGTTCTCGATCTGCTTGTCGAGGAATTCCAACGGGCCGCCCGGCTGGCGGGCCAGCGAACTGGTCGCGCTGAGCAGGTGCGCGTCGATCCACAGCGGTTTGTCATGCACCGCCGCGTCCACTGCGGCTTTGATGAGCGCGGGCAGGAGTTGCCCTCTTTCCGATACTCCGACGGAGTCCAGCAGTTCCACGAGGATCGCCGGTCGTGGCTCGGAGTTCGCCGGAAGGTGGCGGAGCGCGTCGAGTTCGCCCTTTTTGCTCTTCAACGCGATCAGTGGGGTGAAGGTCATCGCGTGACTCCCTGCCGAAGAGCGCCTGTGGCCGCAAGCCGGGCAACTTCGATCCTGGGAGTTCGACCGGTCCGCTGACGCCTGCCGATCGGGTGATCTTCGGCTCCGCTCTCGCGCCGAGAACGGCGGTTCGGCGAAGATCCAGAGCTCCCCGTCGCCCGTCAGCGACGGGAAGTTCTCCAGTGTCAGTGTCTTCCCAGTCACACCAGGGAACAGCGCGTCCCCGGTGCTCACCAGTCCTCGGCCCGGCCGACCAGCCGGTCAGGCGGTCTCCCCGCTCTGATCGGGGGAGATCGCGTCCGCAGGCGTTTCCGCGGTGCCTTGCTGGTGTTCACGAAGTGTCCGTCCTTGGGCATCTCGCCACTCGATACGGCCATTCTTGCTGCCCCCGGACAGCACGCTCGCCGCGCTTGACGGGCTGTCGAACGCGTACGTTCTGGTCAGGCGGATCTGATCTGCTCCGTGCGCTGCCAGTACGCCTTCTGTCAGCAGTTTCTCTCGCAGTGCGTGGTAGCCGGCTGTCATGGTCTTCGTCTCGAAGCGTCCGAGCGCCCCTTCAAAGACGGTGAAACCGCGGGGGTCTTCGATTCCCTCTGCGGTTGTGAGCTGGGTTTTCAGGAAATATCTCGTGCGGGTTTCGGCCGCGTCAGGTGTGCCGGTCCCGCCAACCTCACCCGTGACGGTCGGAACCTCGAATGCGTGAACCCCCACGATGGGCAGGATCACCAGCATGTTCGCCAGGTACGCCTCCATGTCGGCGACCTCGGGCTCGCTCAACCACGGCACATTGGGGGTTTTCCCGTTGTCGAGCCGGACAGAGTTCGCTGTCGCGGCGATCTGCACCAACCGTGCTTCGAGGTACCTGACGTGCGCTTTGTTGAGGGAATCGTCCGCGGTCGTCAGCACGTAGGCATTCGTCCAGAAATCTTTCGACCGCTGGTGCGAGTCGAGCCGTGCGGCCACCGCGTCCCCCTCCCCGATGTAGAGGACGTCCGGACCCTTGCCCTCTGGGTCCGGGCCGGTCAGCAGGTAGACCCCGGTTCGCCCGAACTCGTTGCGCAGGCGTGCACGGGCGTAATCGGCTCGGGAGAAGGCCAGGCATACCCCGGTCCACTGGCTGCGGTCGACAAGTCGTATCCCCTGAGGTGTGCCGTCGACGAGGAACAAGCGGATGGTGGCGCCACTCGTGCCAGCGTGCGTCATGGCGCCATTGAACCAACCGCTCCCGACGTTCCGGTCAACCGCCAGCCGTTGCTCGCGCTTGACCTCGGAACTCACGCATGTCGGCTGCCGCTCACCAGCCGCGTTCGCGCCATTCGCTGAGCTTCGGCCGCTCCGCCCCAATAGTCGAGTCGTCCCCATGCCCCGGATAGAACCAGGTGTCATCCGGCAGATAGTCGAACAACCGCTCCGACACATCCGCGATCAGCGACTGGAAGTCCTCCGGCGAGGTCGTCTTCCCCACCCCGCCCGGGAACAGCGAGTCCCCGGTGAACAGGTGTCCGGTGCTCTCCGGATCCCGGTACAGCAGCGCGATCGACCCCGGGGTGTGCCCACGCAGGTGGATCACCTCGAGTTCGCTCTCGCCCACGGTCACCGTGTCGCCGTGCTCGACCAGCACGTCCGGCGGGGCGGGCAGGGGGTCGGCGTCGAGGGGGTGGACCACGATCTGGGCGCCGGTGGCGCCGGCCACCGCGCCCAGAGCCTGCCAGTGGTCGGGGTGTTGGTGGGTGGTGACGACGGCGCGCAGGCGGGGGCGGTCGGCGTCGTGGCCCAGGAGGTCCAGGAGGCGTTCCGCGTCGTTGGCGGCGTCGATCAGGAGGGCGTCGCCGGTGGTGCGGCACACCAGGAGGTAGGCGTTGTTGTTCCAGTCTCCGCCCACGGACAGTTTGGTGATTGTCAGGTGGGCCAGGGTGCGGCGGGCGGCTGGGCCGCCGGGCTCGACATGGCCGGTGTAGTTCTCGAGGACCTCCACGGGACCACCGTAGTACCTGGGTAGTTCTGGTCGCGGACCGCTATCGGCGGGTTGCGTTTTCCTGCGGCATTCGGGGGTGGGATCCCTCTTCAGGTCACGCTCAGCAATGGGGCTTAGGGTTGGGCTGCAAACGATCACCAGCACCTCCCAGCCCCCTCTGTGAGCGACGTGCCGAACTCCTCCACCGCAGCCGCGACACCAGCGACGCCGGCCTCCGCGCCGCCGGTCGTGGCCACCACCCGTCATGTCAGCTGGGACCTCATCCGCGTCCTCGCCGTGACGGCGGTGTTGTTACAGCACGCCACCAACCTCGGGCCGCACGACCATCCCGAGCTGGGCGGCATGCCGTTCCGGTTCGGCATCCAGGTCGGGGCCAACAGCCTGCTGGTGATCTCCGCCTACTTCACCGCGCGGACCTTGGCGCGCGGGCGGTCCGGGCGTTTTGTCTGGCACAAGGTGGCCCGGCTGCTGCCCGCCTACTGGCTCGCGGTCACCGTCACCTACCTGCTGCGCACCAACATCGCGCCCGCGGACTGGACCGGCGGCCTGAACCTGCACGACTACCTGGCCAACCTGGCCCTGCTCCAGGCCCGCGTCCCGGACGCCGACTTCGTGGACATCAGCTACTGGACCCTCCAACTCCAGATGACCGCGTTCGTGGTGGCCGCGGTGCTGGCCGCGTGCTGGAAGTGGTCCTATCGGGACCTGCGGATCCTGTGCTGGGCGCTGGTGCTCGCACCGCTGCCGCTGAGCTGGCTGCGCGAGCACTCCGGATCACTCGACTGGTGGTTCGGCATGCTCCAGCTCAACCGCACCCACCTGTTCGCGGTCGGCCTGGCCATCTGGCTGTGGTCCCGCCGCCGGATCAGCCCGGTCCAGTTCGGACTGCTGCTCGCCGCGGCCGCCGCGGCCCAGGAATGGCATCTCGGCGAACCCGGGGGAGCGGCGGCGCTGGCCGGCATGGTGGCGCTGATGGCGCTGGCCGCGCGACGGCCGGTGTGGGACCTGCCGGTGCTGCGCTCGCTGGGCAGGCCGCTGGCCTGGCTGGCCGGCATCTCCTTCGGCGTGTACCTGGTCAACTACCAGGTCGGCTCGCTGATCTCGTTGGGGCTCAAGCGAATCGGCGTCGACTCCTGGGCGCGGCTGGCCCTGGTGCTCGGCGCGCTGGTGCTGCTCGGCTGGCTGCTCACCCGGCTGGTGGAGAAGCCGTTGTTCCGGCTCCTCACCACCAGCAGGATCCGCCGTCGGCGTCAGAGCCAGCGGGGCAGCTCGGGCACGGTGCCGGACAGCGCGGTGCCGTCCCCGCGCCCGGTCAGCCAGGCCAGCATGGCAGGCGCTTCCCCGCGCACCACCGCGGCCGGGGCGTCCGAGCCCTCGAGCGTCCAGACCCGCTGACCGCCCTCGGGCAGCTCGACCTCCAGCTGCAGCGCGGGCGCGCCCGGCCGTTCCCCGTACACCGCGAGCGAACTGCCGATCAGCTCGCCCAGCACCGCGGGGTCGATGTCCTCGAAACCGACGCCGACGTCCAGGTCCACCAGGTGCACCCACACCTCGCGCACCCGCAGCCACGGGATCTCGTGCGCCACGAACGGGGTGCCGCTGGTGTGCTGGATGTCCGCGGTCCAGGCCGTCTCGCTCAGCGCCCTGGCCGCCGCGGCGAACCGCTCGCTCGCGGCCACCAGGTCCTCTTGTAACAGCCGGAGCCTGCGGTTGGCGCCTTCCTCGATGTCGGCGTCCCGGTCCGCGCGGCTGGCGTACATCGGGTGCTCGACCCCGGTGCGCGCCCAGATCACCAGGTTCAGCAAGGCATCGGCGTTGCGGGCCAGGTGGGTCAGCAGGTGACCCCTGGTCCAGTCCGGCAGTCCGCTCGCACCGCGCACTCCCGCGTCACCGAGCTCGGTGACGGCGTGGAGCAACCGCTGGTCCGCGCGTTCCAGCGCGTCCAGGGCGGTGCTGGCCCTGGCGGCTGCGTCGGCGGGACTGCGGCGCGGTGATGGCACGGAAACTCCCGTCAGCTGGCGTGCTAATCCGGTCATAGCGCCCCTCCCCGACTGGTAGGCGTGTCCGGTGTCTGTGACGAAGTCCTTGATCCTAGGGACCCAGGCTACTCGTCCGCTTCGGCCGAATGTGGTGCTCACATCGTGGAAATTGTGGCCCTCGGAGACCCCGAAGAGGTTTGATCTGCACCGTACGGACCGTTCCGACCTGCTGGAGGCCCTGTGTCCACAACAGACACCCCGGTGGCGCCGACCCCGGCCGACCGCCGCAAGGGCCTGGTCGCCGCCTCCATCGGCAACGGCCTGGAGTGGTTCGACTGGAACGCCTACGCGATCTTCGCGGTGTTCTTCGCGCCCCAGTTCTTCCCCAAGGACGACCCCACCGCGGGCACCCTGAGCACCCTGCTGATCTTCGCCGTCGGCTTCTTCTTCCGGCCGCTCGGCGGGGCCCTGCTGGCCGCCTTCACCGACCGGCACGGCCGCCGCGCCGGACTCAGCCTCTCGGTGATCCTGATGGCCGGCGGCAGCCTGCTGATCGCGGTCGCGCCCACCTACGAGCAGATCGGGCTGTTCGCGCCCGGCCTGCTGCTGCTCGCCCGGATCGCCCAGGGCCTGTCCACCGGCGGCGAGTTCGCCTCCTCCTCGACCTACCTGGCCGAGCTGGCGCCGACCGGCAGGCGCGGCTTCTACAGCAGCTTCATCTACGTCAGCAACGTGCTCGGCACCATCGCCGCGACCCTGGTGCTCACCCTGCTCACCGCCACCCTGGGCCGCGAGGCGCTGGCCGACTGGGCCTGGCGGATCCCGTTCGCGGTCGGCGCGCTGCTCGGCGTCTACGGCCTCTACCTGCGGCGCGCCCTGGAGGAGACCGAGGCGTTCCTGCTCGGCAAGGACCGCAGGGTGGCCAGGCCCACGCTGGAGGTGCTGCGCCGCCACCCCGGCGCCGCGCTGCGCGTGGTCGGGTTCACCGCGGGCGCGACCGCCGCGTACTACACCTTCGCCGTCTACCTGCCCACCTACGCGCAGAAGGCGCACGGCATGGCCGCCACCGGCGCGCAGTGGGCCTCGGTGGCCGCCCAGCTGCTGATGGTCCTGGTGCTCCCCCTGCTGGGGTCGATTTCCGACCGGATCGGGCGAAAGCCGCTGTTGATCGTGTTCGCCGCGGGCTACCTGCTGCTGGTCGTGCCGTTGTTCGGGCTCATCTCCAGTTCGCCGCTGTCACTCTTCCTGGTGATGTCCGGCGGCCTGCTGCTGTTCGCCTGTTATGGAGCGGTGGCGCCGGTGGCGATGGCCGAGCTGTTCCCCACCGAGGTGCGCTCGGCGGGCCTCGGACTGCCGTACTCGCTGACCGTGGCGGTCTTCGGCGGCACCGCGCCCTACGTCGTGGAACAGCTCACAGCAGCGGGTTCCGGAGCCCTGTACCCTTGGTACATCGCAGTGTTGTGCCTGGTCAGCCTGGTGGTCTACCTCACATCGAAGGAGACCAGGCACGTGAGCCTGGCAGGCGCCAAGGCCGATTCCTAGATCGTTCGAACACCTGCGCGAACGAATGTCGGTGGGTCGGCTTAGCATGGCTCCTGCCTTGCCCCAAGACCGCAAGACCCTTGTGAAGGGACCCCACCTCAGTGGCCGACCGTCTCGTCGTTCGTGGCGCACGCGAGCACAACCTGCGCGGAGTCGATCTCGACCTGCCGCGTGACAGCATGATCGTGTTCACCGGGCTCTCCGGCTCGGGCAAGTCGAGCCTGGCCTTCGACACGATCTTCGCCGAGGGCCAGCGCCGGTACGTCGAGTCGCTCTCGGCCTACGCGCGCCAGTTCCTCGGCCAGATGGACAAGCCGGACGTCGACTTCATCGAGGGCCTCTCGCCCGCGGTGTCCATCGACCAGAAGTCCACCAGCCGGAACCCGCGCTCGACCGTCGGCACCATCACCGAGGTCTACGACTACCTGCGCCTGCTCTACGCGCGCGCGGGCAAGCCGCACTGCCCGGTCTGCGGCGAGCTGATCAGCAAGCAGAGCCCGCAGCAGATCGTGGACCAGGTGCTGGCCATGGGCGAGGGCGAGCGGTTCCAGGTGCTGGCCCCGATCGTGCGCGGGCGCAAGGGCGAGTTCGTCGACCTGTTCGAGCAGCTCCAGTCCCAGGGCTACTCGCGGGCCAGGGTGGACGGCGCGGTGCACTCGCTGTCCGACCCGCCGAAGCTGAAGAAGCAGGAGAAGCACGACATCGCGGTGGTCATCGACCGGCTCGCGGTGAAGGCCGGCGCCAAGCAGCGGCTCACCGACTCGGTGGAGACCGCGCTGCGGCTGGCCGACGGCCTGGTCGTGCTGGAGTTCGTGGACAAGCCGGAGGACGACCCGCACCGCGAGCGCCGCTTCTCCGAGCACCTGGCCTGCCCGAACGCGCACCCGCTGGCGGTGGACGACCTGGAGCCGCGTTCGTTCTCGTTCAACTCGCCCTACGGCGCCTGCCCGGACTGCACCGGCATCGGCGTGCGCAAGGAGGTCGACCCGGAGCTGGTCGTGCCGGACGACGAGCTGTCGCTGGCCGAGGGCGCGGTGGCGCCGTGGGCCAGCGGGCAGGCCGCCGAGTACTACGGCAGGCTGCTGGAGTCGCTGGCCGAGACCATCGGCTTCCGGATCGACGCGCCGTGGAAGCGCCTGTCGGCCACCGCGCAGAAGGCGGTGCTGCACGGCGTCGACAAGCAGGTGCACGTCCGCTACCGCAACAAGTACGGCCGCGAGCGCTCCTACTACGCCAACTTCGAGGGCGTCATCCCGTTCCTGGAGCGGCGGCAGGAGCAGACCGAGTCCGACTACATGCGGGAGAAGTACGAGGGCTACATGCGGGAGGTGCCGTGCCCGGCCTGCCGCGGCACCCGCCTCAAGCCGGAGATCCTCGCGGTCACCCTCGGCCACCGCAGCCAGGGCGAGAAGTCCATCGCGGACGTCTGCGCGATGAGCGTGCGCGACTGCGCCGAGTTCCTCAACGGGCTGCAGCTGGACCGGCGGCAGAAGATGATCGCCGCCGCGGTGCTCAAGGAGGTGCAGGCCCGGCTCGGCTTCCTGCTCGACGTCGGCCTGGACTACCTGTCGCTGGACCGGGCCTCCGGCACGCTCTCCGGCGGCGAGGCCCAGCGCATCCGGCTGGCCACCCAGATCGGCTCCGGGCTGGTCGGCGTGCTGTACGTGCTGGACGAGCCGTCCATCGGCCTGCACCAGCGGGACAACCACCGGCTGATCGAGACGCTGTCCCGGCTGCGCGACCTGGGCAACACGCTGATCGTGGTGGAGCACGACGAGGACACCATCCGCACCTCGGACTGGGTGGTCGACATCGGCCCCGGCGCCGGTGAGCACGGCGGCCAGGTGGTGCACAGCGGGCCGTACGAGGAGCTGCTGACCAACGCGAAGTCGGTCACCGGGCAGTACCTGGCCGGGGTCAGGGAGATCCCGATGCCCGCGCTGCGGCGGCCGGTGGACCGCAAGCGGCAGCTGACCGTGGTCGGCGCGCGCGAGCACAACCTGCGCGGCATCGACGTGGAGTTCCCGCTGGGCTGCCTGGTCGCGGTCACCGGTGTGTCCGGTTCGGGCAAGTCGACGCTGGTCAACGACATCCTGGCCACCGTGCTGGCGAACAAGCTCAACGGCGCGCGGCAGGTGCCGGGGCGGCACACCAGGGTCACCGGGCTGGACCAGGTGGACAAGCTGGTGCAGGTCGACCAGTCGCCGATCGGCCGGACCCCGCGCTCGAACGCGGCCACCTACACCGGGGTGTTCGACCACATCCGCAAGCTGTTCGCGGCCACCACCGAGGCGAAGGTGCGCGGCTACCAGCCGGGCCGGTTCTCCTTCAACGTCAAGGGCGGCCGCTGCGAGGCCTGCGCGGGCGACGGCACCATCAAGATCGAGATGAACTTCCTGCCGGACGTCTACGTCCCGTGCGAGGTGTGCAAGGGCGCCCGGTACAACCGGGAGACCCTGGAGGTGCACTACAAGGGCAAGACCATCGCCGAGGTGCTGGACATGCCGATCGAGGAGGCCGCGGCCTTCTTCGAGCCGGTCAACGCCATCCACCGGCACCTGCGCACGCTGGTCGACGTCGGCCTGGGGTACGTCCGGCTGGGACAGCCCGCGCCGACGCTCTCCGGTGGTGAGGCGCAGCGGGTGAAGCTGGCCAGCGAGCTGCAGAAGCGGTCGACCGGCAAGACGGTCTACATCCTGGACGAGCCGACCACCGGCCTGCACTTCGAGGACATCCGCAAGCTGCTGGGCGTGATCAACGGCTTGGTGGACAAGGGCAACACGGTGATCGTGATCGAGCACAACCTCGACGTGATCAAGACCTCGGACTGGCTGATCGACATGGGCCCCGAGGGCGGTTCGGGCGGCGGCATGGTGGTCGCCACCGGCACGCCGGAGGACGTGGTGGACGTGCCCGAGAGCTACACCGGCCAGTTCCTCGCCCCGCTGCTGGCCAAGGAAGCGGGCGCGGTCCGCGCCGAACCCCGCGCCAAGGCCAAGACCAACGGCGCCAAGCCCGCCAACGGCAAGGCGGCCACCAAGACGACCACGACCAAGACCACCAAGAACGGCACCAAGCCCAAGGCCAAGGTCTCCGCCCGCTGACCCCACCCGCCGAGCCGGCCGATCCCGCACCGCGCGGGATAGGCCGGCTCAGCTGCCGGGGCGGATGAGGCGGTGCTCGTAGGCCCAGCTTGGCCGGGATACGGCTGAACAGGGTGGCGACGATCTCGGCGTTGGCCGCGCCACGGGGCCGGTCAGAGCAGCACCAGGCGGTGACCGCGAACCCGCCGCCCGGCCACCCACCCCCGTTGCTGCACCAGGTTCCTCCTGGCGCTGCTGGCCGGGCGGGACACCGGCTGACCGCGGCAGAACCGTTACGGCGGAAAACCGTTGCCCTGTCGACGGACCTGGAGCGGCGGCCCGCGCCGGTGTGGCCGCGGGCCGCCGTGCTCAGGGCTGTTACCGGGCTAGATGTGCGTGCTCAGCCAGTTCAGCACCGCCTGCTGGTACTGCGGTGCGCTCGGATGCAGGTTGAGATCGTGCCCCACCCCCGGCGCGACGTAGGCCGAGACGTGTGGCGCGTGCGGGTAGTAAGCGCTTTCCGTTGCCAGCACGGTGTTCGCGCTCGAACAGTTGGTGGCGCCGGTGCCGCAGAACAGCTTGTCCGAGCCGCCGATGGCCAGCAGCACCGGCGCGTTGATCAGCGCCGAGTACGGCGGGATGATCCCGACGCCCAGCGAGTCGCCGGTTTCCAGCACGGTCAGCACGTCCTTGGTCTGCTCGTCCACCGCCACCACCGCGGGATCCACCGCGCCGGGCTCGTGGAACAGCGGGCCGCGCTTGCCGGGTTTGCTGGTCAGGTAGTTCGGGTCGTAGCCGCCGCCCTGCAGTTGCGGGTCCAGCATGGCCGGGTGGATGTCGGTGAGCGCGGTGGACAGGTTGAGCAGGTTCGGGTGGTGCGTCATGCCGGTCAGCACCACCCCGTCCACATCGCGGTGGGTGCCCGCCTCCAGCACCGAGATCGCCGAGCCGACCGAGTGTCCAATGAGGACTACCTTGGCGAAGGAGGAGCGCAGCGACTGGATCACCTTGTGCACCGCCTTGGCCTGCACCAGCGCGGTGACCAGGGTGCCAAGTGGACGCGAGCTCGCGCCGGTGCCCAGCCGGTCCACCACCGCGGTGGCGTACCCGGCGGCGTTCATCGCCTTGCGGAAGTTGTAGGTGCCCTCCTGGTACGGGAAGTTCCAGTAGGTCTGGTTGTAGGTGCCGCCGGGCACCATGACCAGCACCTTGGTGGCGCCGGGCGGGGTGCACAGCGTGCCGCGCATCTGCTGCTGGGTGAGCAGCACGGAGACGTTCTGGGTGAAGGGCTGACAGACCGGTTCGGTTGCGGATGCGGTCGCGGGGACGAGGAGCTGGGCCAGCAGGACGGGGATGATCAGACCGGGTAGACGGGTGATGACCGACCGTCGGCGCATGGGACCTCCGGGTCTCGACAAGCGGAATCGGTTCCAGCGCAGCCATGGTGGAGGCTTGACCGCGGGCGTGGACTCGGCCGAACGGGTGCTGACCCGATCTGACACCACGCTGTGATCGATTCGCGTCCGAAGATCAGCTCTCGGTGCGGCGGCGGTAAAGAATTCCCTTGTACAGCAACAGGAATCCGGCCAGGGCGAGCATGCCGCCTGCCAGTGCGATGGGCTGCGGGCCGTAGAGCCTGCCGAGCACGGTGGTGTCCGCGCTGACCTTTCCGCTGAAGTACATGAGCTCCTGCCCGGCCAGCGCCAGCCCGGTGAACAGCGGGCCCAGCGCCATCGGCAGCGCGCCGCGGTCGGCCAGGCCCGGCGCCACCGCGCCCGCGGCCAGGATCACCGCCACGATCACCAGCACCATGACCAGCTCGGCAGGCAGGTGGTCGTTGTGCTCCAGCAGTGCGCGCAGGCCGCGGCCGGGTAGTTCGGGCGCGGTCAGCGCCACCGCGGCCAGCCCGAGGCAGACCCCGGCCGCGGCCAGCAGCCGGTGCCGTATGGTCGCGGCGAGCACGCCCAGCGCGAGTCCGGTGGCCGCGACCGGCAGGATCGGCGTGGCGGCCACGGTCATCGCGTAGTAGGCCGCGAACAGCGGTGCGCTGGCCGCCAGCGCGGCCGCGGTGACCACCACCACCGCGCCCAGCACCCCGGCCCCGGCGATCACCGCCACCGCGACGGTGGCCGCCAGCGCGGTCGCCGCGGACACGCCCACCTCGGCCGCGGACTGCGGACCGCCTGGGAAGAACGCACTGATCACCTTGGGCAGCAACGGGATCGCGCTGGCGCACAGGCCGAGCTGGAGCATCCGGCGGTCCGGCGGGTACTCGGCTGGTTCGGTCAGCCTGCCGGTGGCCGCGGCCAGCACCGCGAGCACCGCGCCGGTCAGGCCGACCACGGTCAGCAGCGCCACCGCGGTGTCCGGCGGCGGCGGGCCGGGCACCGGAACGGGCCGTCCGAACAGGATCCGGCTGAACAGCTCCGCGCCGATCATGGCCGCGACCACCGCGGCGGCCGCGGCGCGGGAACCGGCGCGCGCCAGCTGTTGTGCCGCGCCCAGGATGCCCGCGATCAGCAGCGAGCCGCCCATGGTGCCGCCCGCGGTGAGCGTGTCCAGGATGCCGTCCTGGCCGGTGGTGTACTTCTCCGGCCAGGTCGTCTCGTGCAGCAGCGTCGGCCAGATCCGCACCACCGCCGCGGGCACCCCGGCCATCGCGCCGGCCAGCAGCAGCCAGGGCCAGCGGCGGATCAGGCACAGCCCGGCCGCGATGCCGATCATCCCGGCGCCGACGGTGACCAGTTGGCCGAAGTTCAGCTCGATCACCGGCCGGGTGGACAGGTCGGTCAGCCGCCTGCCCTCCGGCCCGACCAGGCCGATCAGCCCGGCCACGCTGGCCAGCACCACCAGCACGATCGACCGGGTGCCCAGCTGCTTGGGCGCCCGCCGCCGCTCGGCGAAGGCGAGGGTGGCGGCCCCGGAGGTCATGCGCAGCACGCTAGCGGCACCCCCAGCGGCCTCCGGAAGAGCGAGATCGGAAACTTTGGGGTGCCCTGACCTTTGACCCGACGATCAGCCCCTGGCCGCCATGGTGGACCTGGCCAGCACGTACGCCGGGAGCATCTGCTTGTGCTCGTCGGTGTCCAGGCCGCCGAGCTGCAGCACCACCGCGCCCTTGGGCAGGGTCACCGCGAGCGCGCGCTGGCGGCGGTCGCCGCCGTTGATGGTGTCCGGCACCACGTAGGTCGCCTCGGCCGCGGCCAGCGAACCCGCCGCGGTCTCGCGGATCTCGGACTTGGCGGCCTTCTTCTCCCCGGTCATGAAGCTCTCCAGCGCCTGCTTGGCGCCCAGCGCCGAGTCGGTGCTCCAGACCCGCAGGAAGCCGAGGTTGCCCGCCGGCTTGGCGTCGATCTCGCAGGCGACCTGGAAGACGCCCTGCTTGCCCAGCAGGCCCGCGCCCTCCTTGGACACCGCCTTGGCCACCCACAGCTTCGCCACGTCGAACTCCACCGGCAGCGGGCAGGCCGCGGAGAGCTTGCCCTCCGCGGTGGCCACCTTCAGATCGTCGAACCAGGGTTCACCCGGTTTGGCGACGGCGGAAGTCGGGCCGGGCGCGGCACTGGCCGAGGTCGGACCGGAGGTGGCGGGCGTGCCGCTGCCGCCGCCCGCACCGCCGCAGCCGGTGAGCAGCAGGGCGAGCAGGGCAGCCGACAGCGGCGCGCGCAGACGCGAGTTCATGATCGTTATCCCCCACGGAAAGTATGGCTTGCGGGGGCGACCCTATACCGGCCTCAGCCGATGACCACACTGAGAATCGCGGCCACCCCGAAGCCGACCACGGACAGGATCGTCTCCAGCACGGTCCAGGTCTGCAGGGTCTCCTTGGTCGGGATGCCGAAGTACTTCGACACGATCCAGAAACCGCCGTCGTTGACGTGCGAGGCGATGATGGAACCGGCCGCGATGGACGCGCCGATCAGCGCCAGCTGCGGCTGGGAGTACCCGGCGTCGGCCAGCAGCGGGGCCACGATGCCCGCGGTGGTCACGATGGCCACCGTGGCCGAGCCCTGGGCGATGCGCAGGCCGCAGGAGATCACGTAGGCCAGCACGATGAACGGCAGGCCCGCGTCGGAAAGCGTGCCGGCCAGCGCCTTGCCGACACCGGTGGCGGAGAGCACCGCGCCGAAGAAGCCACCGGCGCCGATCACCAGCAGGATCATGCCGACCGGGCGCAGCGCGGCCCCGGTCATCTCGCCGATCTCCTTGCCGGTCATGCCGCGCCGGGTGCCCAGCAGCCACAGCGCCAGCAGCAGCGCGATGGTCAGCGCGATCGCCGGGTTGCCGAAGAAGGTCAGCACCTTCAGCACCTCGTTGCCCTTGGGCAGCAGCACGCTGCCGAAGGTGGCGCCCAGGATCAGCGCCAGCGGCAGGCCGATGATGAAGGCCACCAGGCCCAGCGAGGGCACCGTGCGGTCCTTGTTCTTCTCCGCGAACGCCTCGCCCGCGGCCACCAGCTCCTCGGCCACCGGGATGTTGATCCGCTTGCCGATCCAGGAGGAGAAGAACACGCCACCGATCAGCCAGGCGGGGATGGCGCAGGCCAGGCCCATGATGATCAGCCAGCCCAGGTCCACCTTGAGCAGCCCGGCCAGCGCGACCGGGCCGGGGTGCGGCGGCAGGAAGGCGTGCATCACGGATAGCCCGGCCAGCAGCGGCATCGCGTAGAGCACGATGGACCGGCCGCTGCGCTTGGCCGCCACGTAGACCAGCGGGGCGAGCACGAAGATGCCGATGTCGAAGAACACCGGGATGCCGAAGATCAACCCGGCCAGGCCCATGGCCAGCGGCGCGCGGTTCTCGCCGAAGAGCGCGAGCAGCCTGCGGGTGAGCACCTCGGCGCCGCCGGAGGCCTCCAGGATCGCGCCGAGCAGCGTGCCGAGACCGATGATCGCGGCCACGTGCCCGAGCACGCCGCCGAACCCGGTCTCGATCAGTGACTCCTTGGCGCTCTGCGCCGAGCCCACGAGCTTGTCGATCGGCAGCCCGGCCGCGAGCGCGACCAGCACGCCCGCGATCAGCAGGGCGATGAACGGCTCCACCTTGAACTTGATGATCATGGTGAGCAGCACGGCGATGCCGACCGCGGACAGCAGCAGCAGTCCTGGTGTCGACGTTTGCAGCCAGGTGAGCAAGAGAGGTCTCCCCAGTGGCGGAAGGGACTAGCGGGTACCGGTTGGAGTGTTGCGCACGGAACGACCGGCCAGCGCGCCGGTGTGCCTGCCGTCGTCGATCACCGGGACCCCGTTGACCACGACATACGGAATGCCCTCTGGGCGGGTGCGGGGCGCCTCGAAGGTGGCGGTGTCGCGCACCGCCGCCGGGTCGAACAGCACCAGGTCCGCCGCGAAGCCCTCGCGGACCAGGCCGCGGTCGGTCAGCCGCAACCGCCGGGCGGCGCGGCCGGTCATGTGCGCCACGCAGTCGGCGAGCCCCAGTACGCCGAGCTCGCGGACGTAGTGCGCCAGGTAGCGCGGGAAGGTGCCCCAGGCGCGCGGGTGCGGGCGGTCGCCGACCAGCAGGCCGTCGCTGCCCACGGTGTGCGCCGGGTGCCGCATGATCGCGCGCACGTTCTCCTCGTGGCCCACGTGCATCAGGCAGGAGGTGCCCAGCGACTCGGCGACGAGGGTGTCGAAGTACAGCTGCGAGGGCGGAACCCCTTGCCGGGCCGCGCTGTCCAGCACCGAGGAGCCGACCAGGTGGCCGTGCAGCTCGGGCTTGCGCACCCCGTTGATCTCGATCGTGGACCAGTCCACCGGCACGCCGTGGCAGCCGTCGGAGCCGATCTCCTCCAGCTCGACCCTGATCCGCTCCCGGGTGTCCGCATCGGACAATCGTGCCAGTGCCGCGTCCAGTCCGCCCGCGGTCGCCCAGCTGGGCAGCAGCGCGGAGAGGTAGGTGGCGCCGGGCAGGTAGGGGTAGGTGTCCAGGGTGATGTCGCAGCCGTCGTCGATGGCACTGTCCACCATGGACAGCAGCTCGCCCGCGCGGCCCTTGTTCACCGGGAAGTTCATCGTGGCGTGCGCCAGGTGCAGCGGGCAGCCGGAGCGGACCGAGACGTCGATCATCTCCGCGTAGGCCTCCACCGCGCCCGCCCCGTAGCTGCGGTGGTGCGGGCTGTAGAAGCCGCGGTTGCGGCCCACCACCTCGCACAGCTCGGTCAGCTCGGCGGTGCTGGCGTACATGCCGGGGGTGTAGGTCAGGCCGGAGGACATGCCGACCGCGCCCTGGGCCAGGCCCTCGGCCAGCACGATCTTCATCCGGTCCATCTCGGACTCGGTCGCCGGCCGGTCGTCCCAGCCCACGCACAGCATCCGCAGCGTGCCCTGCGGCACCAGGTAGGCGGCGTTGACCGCGATCCCGGTGTCCAGGCGGTCCAGGTACTCCCCGACGCTGCGCCAGTTCCAGTCGAACCCGGCCGGGTCGTCGTTCCACCCGGCGAGCTGCTGGCGGAGCTGGGCCAGCACCGAGTCGTCGACGGGCGCGTAGGACAGCCCGTCCTGGCCGAGCACCTCCAGGGTCACGCCCTGGCAGACCTTGGCCTCGTGGTCCGGTTTGGCCAGCACCTGGAGGTCGGAGTGCGAGTGCATGTCGATGAAACCGGGGGTCAGCGCGAGACCGTCGGCCTCGACAACCCTTGTCCCACTTAGGCTTCCGGGCGCACCGATCTCGGCGATCCGCCCCTGGTCCACCGACACGTCCGCGAGCCGGGGTTCCGCGCCCGTGCCGTCCACCAGCAGGGCGCCGCGAAAGACGAGCTCAGCCATGGCCGTCCCCTCAGAAGTAGGTGCGCACGAAGTCGACCACGGTCTCGCCGTCGGCCGCCACCACGGGCAGCAGCTGCCACTTGTCGAAGACCGTGCACGGGTGGGACAAGCCGAGCCGCACCCAGTCGCCGACCTCGACCTGGTCCACAGTGGACAGTTCGAGGAACGCGTGCTGGTCGTTCAGCTTGGTGACCGCGCAGCCGGTCAGCTCGGTGGTCTCGTCACCGCGGCGGCGCAGCTGCGGTTCGGGCAGGCCCTCGTCGAAGGAGAAGTCCCGCTTGCCCGCGGTGAGCAGGGCCAGCCTGGGCTCGGGCTTGGAGGTGACCTGCGCCCAGCCGTGCAGCGCGGGCTTGAGCGCGGTGGTCCCGGCCAGCCGGGCGTCCGGGCCGAACGGGGTGATGCCGCGGTAGAAGCCGTCGTCGTGGGTGAGGTAGGCGCCGCTGCGCAGCACCGGCAGCAGCTCGGCGCCGGTCCAGCCGGGCGCGAACTCGGTGAAGGCCTCGGCCACCAGGTCCGGCCAGGCGCTGCCGCCCGCGGTCAGCACGACCCGCTCCGCCCCGGCGAACAGGCCATCGGCGTGCAGCTCGGCCAGCAGCGCGCACATCTCACGCAGGTAGCCGCGCACGGTCGCCGAGGCGGTGTCCACATCGCCGTGCGCCACCGCGCCCTCGTAGCCACCGGCCCCGGCCAGCCGCAGCACCGGGCTGGCGCTGACCGCCTCGGCCACCGCGCGGGCGGTGGCCCGGTCCCGCGCCCCGGTGCGGCCGCCGGGCGCGCCCAGCTCCACCAGCACCTCGATCGGCCGGGACAGCCCGGCCAGGCCCTGCGTCATCAGCTCGACCCCGCGCACCGAGTCGGCCCAGCACAGGAACTCGAAGTCCGGGTCGGCGTTGACCTGCTCGGTCAGCCAGGCCAGCGCGGCGGCGTCGGCCAGCTGGTTGGCCAGCAGGATCCGGCTCACCCCGAAGGCCCGGTAGACGCGCAGCTGGCTGGCGTTGGCCGCGGTGATCGCCCACGCCCCCGCGGCGAGTTGCCGCTGGTAGAACTGGGGCGCCATCGGGGTTTTGCCGTGTGGGGCGAGCAGCAGGCCCTGGCCCGCGACCCAGTCGGCCATGGTGCGCAGGTTGTGCTCCAGGGCCTCGTCGTCGATGACCACCAGCGGGGGTAGGAAGCCGTCCCGGAACAGGTTCGGGCGGGCCGCGGCGGCCTCGGCGATGGTCTGACCCGCGAGCGCGTCCGGCAGGCCCTTGAAGCGCCAGTCGATCCGCTCGGTGGCGATCGCGGCCACCGCGTCCTGGTCCAGACGAGCCGGTTCCACAGCATCCGCCTTTCGTTGCGAATTATGCAACTGAGATTGCGCTATGTGATGCGTGGCTGTGTAGCATTCCGCTGAGCTGGTCGTCAACGTTGGCCGGGCCGGAGGGAACCTGAGTGGATGAGCTGAAACCCCCAGTTGATCGCGGGGTTGCGGACGTGGTGTGCCTGGGTGAGTCGATGGCCCTGTTCGTCCCGGCCGAGCCGGGGCCGACGCACGAGGTCACCACCTGGACCAGGACCGTCGGCGGCGCGGAGTCCAACGTGGCCTGCCACCTGGCCCGCTTCGGCTGGCACAGCCGCTGGGTCAGCGCGCTCGGCCAGGACGCCTTCGGCCAGGCCATCCTGGACCGGATCGGCTCCTTCGGCGTGGACACCGCGGACGTGGGCCGGGACGAGCACCGCCCGACCGGCCTCTACGTCAAGGAGGCCGACGCGGGCGGCAGCACGGTGCGCTACTTCCGCCGCGGCTCGGCCGCCTCCGGCATGGGGCCTGAGCTGTTGGAACGGCTCAACCTGGACCGCACCGCGCTGATCCACGTCTCCGGGATCACCGCCGCGCTCTCGGAGAGCTGCCTCGCGCTGCTCACCGCGATCCTGGACCCCTGGCGCGGCGACCGGCTGGTCTCCTTCGACCTGAACTGGCGCCCCGCCCTGTGGCGCGGCCGGGACACCTCGGTGCTGGCCGAGCTGGCCAACAAGGCCGACATCGTGCTGGTCGGCTCGGACGAGGCCGAGGCGCTGTGGGGTGTCGGCGATCCGGCCGCGCTGCGCGAGCTGCTGCCCGAACCGCGCACGCTGGTGGTCAAGCAGGCCGAGCAGGGCGCCACCCTGGTGGAGAACGGCGGCACCCACTTCGAGCCCGCGCTCAAGGTCGACGTGGTCGAGCCGGTCGGCGCGGGCGACGCCTTCGCCGCCGGGTTCCTCTCCGCGCACCTGGACGGCCTGGACGCCGCGCGCCGCCTCCGCCAAGGCCACCTCACCGCGGTCGGCTCGCTGCTGACCAGGGACGACGTCGGCGAGCCCGTCCCGGCGCCGCGGCGGGCGGAGCTGCTGGCCGCGGACCCGGCGACCTGGGCGGCCACCCACTTCACCGCGGGAGCGCTGGCATGAGCCAGAGCCTGGACCGCGCGCTGACCATCCTCACCGAACTGGCCGGCGGCCATCGAACGCTGGACGAGCTGGCCGCGGTGCTGGACGTGCACAAGTCCACCGCGCTGCGGCTGCTGCGCACCCTGGAGGCGCGCCGGTTCGTGCAGCGCGAGGACGTGCGGCACTACCGGCTCGGCACCACGCTGTTCGACCTGGCGCACCGCGCGCTGGAGGAACGCGATGTGCGGCGCACGGTCGAGCCCGCGCTGCGCGAGCTGAACGCGAGCACCGGGCACACCGTGCACCTGGCCAGCTACGAGGGCGGCGAGGTGATCTACATCGACAAGTACGACAGCCGCCACCAGGTCCGGATGTACTCCAGGGTCGGCAAGAGCGCGCCGCTGCACTGCACCGCGGTGGCCAAACTGCTGCTCTCCGCGCTGCCCGAAGGCGAGCAGCGCCGGATCGTCGAGGGCATCACCTTCACCAAGCTGACCGCCAACACCATCACCGACCCCGCTGCCTACCTGGCCGAACTGCGCAAGGTCCGGGCCCAGGGCTACGCGGTGGACCGGTCCGAGCACGAGGACTTCATCCACTGCATCGGCGCGCCGATCCTGGGCGCCCGCGGCGAGGTGCTGGCCGCGGTGTCCATGTCGGTGCCGAAGATGCTGCTCGACTACGACGGCCTGCTCGCGCTGCTGCCCGAGCTGCGCGCCGCCGCCAGGACCGCCAGCGCCGCCTGCGGCTGGCGCCCGGACACCCCCTGATTCCGCCCGCAACCCCGACAAGGAGTCCCCGCACCATGGCCAAGACCGAGATCCGCACCGAGAACGCGCCCACCCCGGTGGCCAACTTCTCCCAGGGCGTCCGCAAGGGCAACATCCTGCAGGTCGCGGGCCAGGTCGCCTTCGACCCGGCCACCGGCGCGATCGTCGGTGAGACCGTCGCCGAGCAGACCCGCCAGACCCTGAAGAACGTGGCCGCCGTGCTGGAGGCCGGCGGCGCCAGCTTCGACGACGTGGTGATGTTCCGCGTGTACCTCACCGACACCAGCCACTTCGGCGAGATGAACGCGGTCTACAACGAGGTGATCAACTCCGGCCCGTTCTCCGGCCGCACCACGGTCTACGTCGGCCTGCCCGCCGGCCTGCTGGTGGAGATCGACGCGCTGGCCGTCCTGGGCGACTGATCACCGACGGTGACTGAACCTCGCGCCACTGCTCCAAGGGATACCGCGTCCGTTACCAACGCGTGAGATCCGTCCCCTGGTGGAGTGGCGCGGGATTGAGTCCCCGGCGGCACTGGGTTTGGTTGGGAGAGCAGGCGTTCCACCAGCTCAGGAGGTTCACGTCATGGCACAGCGATCCCGCGTCGCCGGGTTCCTGACCGCCCTTGCCCTCGCCCTCGGCGGATCGGTGGCCCTGGCCGCCCCCGCCAGCGCGGACAGCTACGACTGCTACCGCTACCTCGACCGGCTCTACCACGGCATCGACGACGACCACGACCTCGCCTGCGAGTACGGCGCGGACGGCCGCTACCGGCTCTGCGTGGAACTCCTGGACGACAACGGCATCTTCCGCAGGCACGCCTACGAGGCCTGCTCCCGCGCCGACTGGTGACCCCTGTCTGAACCCACCCGATCCGGGATACAAGGAGGGGGTGAAGCTCTACGCCGACCACGGGGCCCGCCGCACGGCCCAGCTGGTGGCCGACCTCGGTGCCCTGTTGATCATCGCCGTCAGCGTCTGGCTGGCCATGGACCTCTACGACCTGGTCAGCAAACTACGAGCACCCGGCGTCGAGCTGGTCGAGGCGGGCGGTTCGCTACGCGAGCTGTCCGCCTCGGCCGCCGCCCAGGCCGGGCGGTTGCCGCTGGTGGGGGATGAGCTGGCGGCCGCGCTGGGCCGGGGCTCGGCGGTGGCGGACCGGCTGGTGGACGCGGGGAACAAGCAGATGTCCGCGGTGGACTCGACCGCGCTGTGGCTGAGCGTGCTGCTGGTGCTGGTCCCGGTGTCACTGCTGCTGGTGTCCTGGCTGCCGCTGCGGGCCCGGTTCGTCCGCCAGGCCACCGCGGCCCGGCGGCTCGCCCGGCTGGGTGAAAGTCACGTCGACCTGCTGGCCTTGCGCGCGCTGGCAAATTTGCCGCTGCACACTCTTGCCGAACCGGGAATCGACCTGGTGGGAGCGTGGCGGGCGGGGGATCGTGAGACCATGGCAAAACTGGCGGACAAAGAACTGCGCCGGGTGGGGTTACGCCTGGCAAAAAGCCATGTTCAATAGCGGTATGGAGCGGGATATGGATATCGTCGACGGCATGGCCGCACTGCCCGATTGGATGCACCCTCCGCGTGAAGAGGGTTGGTATGCGGACGACCTCGACAGCCTGCCTGAGGCGCCGAGGCACACCGAACTGATCGATGGGGCTCTCGTCTTCATGATGTCACCACAGCGGGCATGGCATGCCCGCATGGTCTCCGGTCTGCGGGCCAGACTTGCCGAACAGGCACCGGATGGTGTCCAGGTTTTCCATGAGATGACAATTCGACTGGACAAACGCAATCGGCCCGAGCCGGATATCGTCGCCACCACTGCGCCCGTTGATGACGACTCAACCTGGTTCTCCCCGGCAGACGTCCTGCTCGCGGTCGAGGTGGTGTCGCCGGAATCTGAGCACCGCGACCGCACCGTCAAGTTCCGCAAATACGCCGAGGCGGGCATTCCGCATTACTGGATTGTCGAGCAGGAGGGCAAAGCCCCGCTGGTGCGGACGTATGAACTGGACAAGCCGACCGGTAGATACGCGCCGGCCGGCATCTTCCGCGGCGCCCTGGAGCGACCGGTGCCATTCCCGATCACCCTGGACCTGAGCAAGCTGTACGGCTAGTACACCGGTCCCGTGTACTTCTCGCCCGGTCCCTGACCCGGCTCGTCCGGCACCGCCGAGGCCTCCCGGAACGCCTTCTGCAGCGCCTGCAGCCCGTCCCGCAGCGGCGCCGCGTGAATCCCCAGGTACTCCACTGACGCCGTGATCAACCCGGCCAGCGCGGTGATCAGCCTGCGCGCCTCGTCCAGGTCCAGGCGGTCGCTCTCGGCGGGGTCGGGGTCGGCCAGGCCGAGCTTCTCGGCGGCGGCGGACATCAGCATGACCGCGGCGCGGCTGATCACCTCGATGCTGGGGACGTCGGACAGCTCGCGCACGGGGTCGGGGTCGGAGCCCTCGATTGGGTGGGACGTACTCACACCTGCTACGATTCCACGAGCGACCAGCCCCCGCGCACGTGGGGGCGGCAAGTGGAGCCCCGCTCCCACCCGAGTCACCGCTTGAGGTGTCCGGGTCCGGTCAGGTAGTCGACCCAGGTCAGACTACCCGTGCGCGATCCTCGCCGACGACGGCGGGTGATCGCGAGATCGGAAATGGGCGGGCCCCGTGCGCGGAACAATGCGCCGGGGCCTCGTCGTTATGTCGGGGTTCTTCTTGTCGCGGTGCGCGCGAGCTACCGCCAAACCGAGGAGGCCCCATCAGCTCCGAAACACGCATCAACGACCGCATCCGGGTACCCGAGGTCCGTCTGGTCGGACCCGCGGGTGAGCAGGTCGGCATCGTCCGCATAGAGGACGCGCTGCGACTTGCCGAGGAAGCGGACCTCGACCTCGTCGAGGTCGCCCCACAGGCACGACCGCCGGTCTGCAAGCTCATGGACTACGGCAAGTTCAAGTACGAGAGCGCGCAGAAGGCCCGCGAGTCCCGTCGCAACCAGCAGATGACGGTCATCAAGGAGCAGAAGCTCCGGCCGAAGATCGACTCGCACGACTACGAGACCAAGAAGGGGCACATCGTCCGCTTCCTTGGTCAGGGACACAAGGTCAAGGTGACCATCATGTTCCGTGGTCGTGAGCAGTCCCGGCCCGAGCTGGGTTTCCGCCTGCTGCAGCGCCTCGCGGAGGACGTCGCCGATCTGGGTGTCGTTGAGTCCAGCCCCAAGCAGGACGGCCGGAACATGATCATGGTTCTGGCTCCGCACAAGAACGTGAAGCCGCGCACCGCCACCAAGGCGGACGCGGAGACCGAGCAGGACGCGGCGGCGGAGTAACTCCCCGCGTACTGCGAGCAACGCGGGCACCCTCGCCCGCGTTGCGAGCCGGTTCCCCCGGCGGGAACCGGCTGGCCCCGTGCTGCCCCTGTGGCGGCGCAAGCAAACGAACGAGGACGGACATGCCCAAGCAGAAGACCCACAAAGGCACCTCGAAGCGCATCCGGGTGACCGGCAGCGGCAAGCTGATGCGGGAGAAGACGGGGCGCCGTCACAAGCTGGAGCGCAAGAGCTCCCAGCTGACCCGCCGTCTTGAGGGCACCGAGGTCGTCTCCAAGAACGACGCTCCCCGCCTCAAGCGCCTGCTCGGCCTCTGACGGCCACCCCAGACCGACTTTTCCACCTGGGACCGCCCCACTCCGGTCCCACTTGATTGACAGGATGTACCCGTGGCACGCGTCAAGCGGGCAGTGAACGCCCAGAAGAAGCGCCGTACGATTCTGGAGCAGGCCAGCGGCTACCGCGGTCAGCGCTCGCGGATGTACCGCAAGGCGAAGGAGCAGGTGCTCCACTCGCTCAACTACGCCTACCGGGACCGCCGTGCCCGCAAGGGTGACTTCCGCAAGCTGTGGATCACGCGTATCAACGCGGCCGCTCGCGCGAACGGGATCACCTACAACCGCTTCATCCAGGGCCTGAACCTCGCCGGCGTCGAGGTGGACCGCAAGATCCTGGCCGAGCTGGCCGTCAGCGACTCGGCGGCCTTCGCGGCCCTCGTCGAGGTCGCGCGCGAGGCCCTGCCCGCCGACCGGAACGCGGCGGCCTCCTGACCCGCCACCAGGCGAACAGCACCAGCCGACCCGGGGACGTCCTGACCGAACGGACACCCCGGGTCGCTGCTGCTCGCCAGCTGACCCGCCGCCAGGGCCGGGACCGCGCGGGCCGCTTCCTCGCCGAGGGCGCGCAGGCGGTCCGGGAGGCGCTGAGCTGGGCGGGCGAGGGCCGCGGCCAGGTGCACGAGCTGTTCGTCACCGAGGTCGCCGCCGGGCGCAACGCCGACCTGCTGCACGCCGCGGACGCGGCCGGGATCCGGATCAGCGAGATCACCGAACGGGCCGCCGAAGGCCTGTCCGAGACGGTCACCCCGCAGGGCGTCATCGCCGTCTGCGACCGGGTCGAGGTCACCATGGCCGAGGCGCTGCACGGCAGTCCCCGGCTGGTCGCGGTGCTCGTCGGCATCGCCGACCCCGGCAACGCGGGCACCGTGGTCCGGGTCGCCGACGCGGCGGGTGCGGACGCGGTGATCTTCGCCGGGGACACCGTGGACGTGCACAACGGCAAGTGCGTGCGCGCCTCCACCGGCAGTGTCTTCCACCTGCCGATCGCCCGCTCCCGGGACACCGCCTCGGTTCTCCAGGCATGCGCGGAGGCGGATCTGCGCCTGGTCGCCGCCGACGGCAACACCGAGGCCGACCTGGACACCGCCGATGATCGCGGCGAACTGGCCGCGCCGACGGCCTGGTTGTTCGGCAGCGAGGCGCACGGCGTGCCCCAGGATGTGTTGGCAGCGGCCGACATCGCGCTCAAGGTGCCCATCCACGGCGCCGCGGAGAGCCTGAACCTGGCCACCGCCGCCGCGGTCTGCCTCTACGCCAGCGCACGCGCCCAGCGCCGCGGCTGAACCACCACCGGCAGTTCTGCCGACGGGGCCGCTGTCCGCGGCGGGTTTTCGGGAGTATGAAACGGGAAACCCTGCCCCCGACTGGAGGCTGCTCCGATGCCGGTGCCACTCGGCGACCTGACCGACCTGCCCGCCACCACCCGGATGTTGCTCGCCGCCGACGGCTCGACCACGGCCCTGCTGGAAGCCCTGCTGCGCGCGCCGCTGACCGCGGTGATCGACCGGCAGGAGACGCACACCGCGAACTCGGTTCCGGTGCCACTACGCGAAAAACTGCGCACCGCGCGCGGTGGCGGCTA
Organism: Crossiella sp. SN42; assembly: GCF_023897065.1. Classification (GTDB taxonomy): domain Bacteria; phylum Actinomycetota; class Actinomycetes; order Mycobacteriales; family Pseudonocardiaceae; genus Crossiella. Next base: position 29,264 of record NZ_JAMHIV010000045.1, on the reverse strand, counting down.
CGTGCACCGGCACAGCCGCCTGGTCACCCCCAGCAACCAGGTGGTCAGCATCAACCTGGTGCTGCTGCCCCGCCAGGAGGCCGACGCCCTGCTCCCGCCCGGCCAGCGTCCGCTGGGCCGCCACCTCACCGGCAACCGGCTCAGCGCGGGCCGGGAGGCGCTGGGCCGGTTCACCGCGCACTGGCCACCCCGGTCGGGGCTGGAACGTTGTGTGGGCAAGGACTATCTCATCCATCTGCGCTCCGGCGCCCGCATCTACGTCCGCGAGCTGTTCAACCCGGGGCTGGTGCCCACCACGCCGAACTGATTCAGAGGCGGGCCAGCAGTTGCTGTGCCAGGGGATCGCGTTCCACCGTGCGGTGCTGCTCGGTGAGGGCGTCGCTGAGCGCCTTGAGCACCCCGGCCACATCGGCGTGCGGGGCGTCCTCGGGTAACAGCGCGGCGGCGCGACGGGCCTCGCTCTCGCTGCGCCGCGGATCTCCTTGCAACAGCTGGATCTGGGCCGAGCGGTTCACCAGGTACACCTGCCAGAGCACGTCGCCGAGTCGCACCGCCAGCCGTTCCGCCTCGGCGTTGTCGGCCAGCGACTCGGCATACCGGCCGTGCAGGGCCAGCACGAAGGCCCGGCCCGCGACGAGCTCGGCGTGCAGCTCCTCGTCGTCCTCGGCGGCCAGCTCGGCCGCCCTGCTCAGCGCGGCCAGCGCGGCCTCCTGGTCCTGCGCGCCCACGGAGTTGGCCAGCCGCAACAACATCCGGGCCGCCTGGTCCGGGCGCTCGGCGGTGCACAGGATCTCCGCGGACTCCCAGTAGGCGGCGCGGGCAGGCTCCACCCGGTCCAGGTTGGTGTAGGCGGCGGCCAGGTTGGCCAGCACCTGGGCGCGGTGCAGGCGGTTCTCCGGCGGCACCAGCTCCAGCGCGGCCAGCAGGTGCTCCTCGGCCGCCTCGTGCTCGCCGAGCACCCCGCAGACCGCGCCGAGGCGGTGCCGCACCGGCAGTTCGGTGCTGCGCTGGTCCCGGCCCTCCACCAGCCGCAGCGCCTCCTCCAGGGTCTCCGCCGCCTCCACGTACCGGTCCAGCTCCAGGTAGGCGCCGCTGAGCAGGAAGCAGGCCTGCGCGGTGGCGGTGGCGCCCAGGTGCCTGCGGCAGGCGGCGACCGCGTTCACCAGGTCGGGCAGCCGCTCCACCTCCAGGTCCAGCTCGACCAGCACCGCGGCCCGCTCCAGCAGCGCCTCCGCGGTCCACGGGCCGTCCGCGGCGGTGGCGAAGGCGGCCAGCTCGTCGTAGGCGTGCACGGTCTCGGCCGGCTCGCCCAGGTCCTTGCACAGCCGGGCGCGGGCCACCAGCGCACTGAACCGATCGGCCTGCGAGCTGTCCACGGTGAGCGCGGTGGTCAGCGCGGCCAGTGCGGCGGTCAGGTCCCCGGTGAGCACGAACTGCTCGGCCTCGCGCACCGCGAGCCGGGTGGCCAGTCGGCGGGCGCGCAGCAGCACCAGGTCCCGCGCGGCCTCCAGCTGCGCTGCGGCCGGTTCGCCGAGGCCGCGTTCCTGGCACACCTCGGCCAGCACCAGCCTGGCCCCGACCTCCAGCTCCGGATCGCCCAGCAGCACCGCGTCCCGCACCGCCTGCTCGGCCACCGCGCCCGCCCGGTGGTCGGCGTGCGCGCGCAGCTCCAGCACGGCCAGCCCGCACCGGTGCCGCACCGCCAGCTCGTGCTCGCCGAGCGCGGCGAAGGCCTCCACCGCCCCGGCCAGCACGCTGCGCGCCTCCGGCGGCTGCGGCCTGGTCTCGAACACCCGTCGCGCGCGCACCCGCAGCGCCAGCACCGGGGGCAGGTCGACCTCCTGGGGCAGGCAGGCCAGCAGCCGGTGCCCGCTGACGAAGTCGCCGGCGTCGAAGGCGTCCACCGCGGCCGCCGCCACCGTGCGCGGATCCTCCGGTGCCACAACGGGTTCGGCCACCTCGGGCGGGGGCAGCGCCAGGGTCACCCTGGGCCCGTCCGGCTGTTCCAGGAACTCCGCCAGCCTGCGCATCAGCCACACCGCGCCGTTGCGCCGGTCGAAGGCCTCGGCCAGCCCGCCCGCCTCGGCGACCAGCTCGGCGCGCAGCACGCCCGCGGCCACCCGGCGCGGCCCCGCGCACACCACCCGGTCCGGGTCCACCCGGCTCAGCACCAGTGCGACCGCGCCGAGGAAAACCAGGCGCGCCAACGGGTTCGGCAGTTCGGTGAGCAGCTCGGCGTGCCGCTCCAGCAGCTCCACCCCGCGCTCGGCGTTGCCGGTGACGGCCAGGAACTCCAGGTTCGCCGCCAGCGCCGCGCCGTCGCCCGGCCGCTCGCGCAACCGCCGGTAGGCCATCAGGTGCGCCTGCCGGGCGCGGGCCGGTTCGCCGCCGCGCAGGAACGCGCCGAGCAGGCTGCTGAGCACCCCGGCCGGCTGCATCGAGCAGGCGCTTTCCTGACGCAGCACCGGATCGGCGTGCGCCACCGCCTCGGCGTGCCGCCCGTGCGCGACCAGGAACTCCACCTGCGCGCCGACCACGCAGGCCGCGCAGTCGCTGAGCTGGTCGCCGGCACTTCCCAGCCAGGCCGGGAACAGCTCCTCGGCCAAGGCGTCCCCGCGCTGCCCGGCCAGCCGGATCCGTAAGCCCAGCACCGGCTGCGGCGAGGCGCCCTCCCGCTGGAACCGCGCGGCCAGCTCGGCCAGCGCCGCCTCCACCTGGGCCAGGCTGAACCGGGGATCGGAGATCAGCCCGTTGACCACCCACTTGTGCATCCAGCGCAGCTGGTGCAGCGCGGCCGGGTCGAAGGCGGCCGGATCGCGGCGCTCGGCGGCCACCGCCCAGGCGAAGGGGGCCAGCATCAGGTCGGAGCGGCGCAGCTCGTGGCAGAGCCGGATCATGGCCAGCCGCACCCGCAGCCCCAGCCGGACGTCCCTGGCCGCGTCCGCCCCGCGCGCGGCCCGCTCCAGGGCCTCATAGCGCGGCAGCCCGGCCGGCATGTGCTCGGCCGTGGCCAGCATCCGCGCCGGCGCCTGCTCCTCGGTCACCCCAGTCCCCTCAGTTGTCGCTGTGCACCGCTCGGTCCAGCAGGTCCAGGAAGGACCGGTTCAGCGCCGCGGTGTCCTTGGGCCGCAACGGCCGCCGCGACTGGAGCAGCGCGTGCACGTACAACGACTCGATCGCCAGCCTGGCCAGGTCGGGGCCCACCGTGCCGATCCGCCGCACCAGCGGGTTGCGGCAGTTGAGCACCAGCCGGTGGGTGGCGCCGGAGGCCGTGCCGGAGAGCTGGCCCAGCAGGTCGGCCCACAGCGGATCGGCCTCGGCGCGCAGCTGCTCGGTGTCGGCCTCCCGGCTCAGCTCCGGGTCGGTGATCAGCAGCGCGGGCAGCGAGATCGGGTCGAAGTCGCACAGCACCGGCTCGCAGTCGTGCCTGGCCAGCACCGCGTCCGCGCGCTCCACCGCGGCCAGCAGCTCCTGCTCGACCTCGGGGTCGGGCGCGCCCAGGCTGGCCAGCAGCTCGCTGGGCAGCACCCGGCGGGCCGCGGCGCTGCCCTCGGTCTGCACCAGGCGGCGCATCAGGTCGGTGTCGTAGGCGTAGCCCGCGTTGACCAGGCCCAGCCCCTGCGCCTCGGCCACCGCGGCGAGCTGGCGGAACTCGTCCACGTCCGGGGTGAACAGCACGGTGCCGTACTTGCGGCGGAACTGGCGCAGGCTCACCACCCCCTCGGTGGTCTCGAACGGCAACCAGCGCTCCACCAAGCGAAGCAGGTCGTCGTCGGTGAGCGCCATGGCCTTGATGCCCAGCTGGTGCGCCGAGAGCAGCGCGCCGGCCCGCGCGGGCTCGGTGGCGCCCAGCCGGATCACCCAGTCCCGCAGCTGCCTGCCCAGCGCCTCGCGCACCGCCAGCAGCGTCTCGTCCTCGTAGAGCGCCTCCCGGCTGGCGGTGGGCCGCAGCGCGGTGGTGTTGACCACGCAGCGCACGAAGTAGGCCCACTCCGGCAGCAGCCCTTCCACCCCGTCACCGACCAGCATCCGCCGCAGGTACACCCGATGGGCTTGCCGTACGCCCGGATGGGTGCCCGCGGGCAGCACGAAGGCCGCGCCGGTGAGCCCGGCGGCGGGCACGTCCAGCGGCAGTACATCGAACGGGGTGAATCCCAGAGTTTGTCCGCAGTAATCCAGCAGCCGTTCCCGGTGCTCGGTCGCGGTCTCGCCCGGCATCGGCACCCAGGGCAGCTCCGGCCGGCTGATCCGGCCGTCACCCGGCGCCCCGGCCACGGTCACCGGCACCGGCAGCAGCTCGCCGAACTCCCTGGCCAGCGCCCTGACCAGGTGCCCGTCCAGCCAGTGCGCGGCATCCGGCGCGGGCTCCAGCTCCAGCACGGTGCCGATGCCGATGGTCGGCTCGGCCACCGTCTCCACCCGGTAGTCCCCGCTGGCCTCGGCCGTCCACACCACCTGCTCGCCGCCGCGGGCCGAGCGGGAGACCACCCGGATCCGCCTGGCCACCATGAAACAGGACAAAAGCCCCACCCCGAACTGGCCGAGCAGCCCGGTGCGGACAAAGCCCAGCTCATCGCGCTTGGAGGTGCGCCCGAGGGTGGCCAGCAGGCTGTGCACCTCCTCGGCGGTCAGCCCGATGCCGTTGTCGGTGATCCGGAGCACGCCGCCGTCAACCGCGGGCTCGACGTGCACCGACGGGGTGAAGGCGTGGCCGAGCTCGGCGCGGGCGGTGGTCGCGTCCACCGAGTTCTGCAACAGTTCCCGCAGGTAGACGCGGGGACTGCGGTAGAGGTGGTGGCTCAGCAGGTCGATGACGCCGCGCAGGTCGACACCGAAGGTGTGCGTCAAGATGGCCCTCAGGGAGATCGGCTGGAGCGAGGTCAGTCTGGCTCTCGCACTCGAATCAGCGCGTCAAGGCCCTCGGATGTTACGCGTTGCGCGATATGAGTGCGCCCCGTATCCGGCCATCGCCTAGGATCGCCCTGCTAACCAGTACAGACTCTAGGAGCTGTTCTTCACCCATGTCCGCAGCCAACGACCCCTATGACCCGAAGGGGGTCGCCGCCCTCGCGCCGGAGACCCTCGCCGCTGCCGTCGTGCAGGCCGAGAAGGCTTTTGCCGAGGCCGGCGACCTGGAGGCACTGGCGGCGGCGAAGCCTGCGCACCTAGGTGAGCGCTCCCCGTTGCTGACCGCGCGCCGCGAGATCGGCGCGCTGCCCCCCGCCGCCAAGGCCGAGGCAGGCAAGCGGGTCAACGAGGCCCGCACCTCGATCCAGACCGCCTTCGACGAGCGCCGCGAGCAGCTGCTGCGCGAGCGCGACGAGCGGGTGCTGCGGGAGGAGACCGTCGACGTCACGCTGCCGTGGGACCGGGTCGCGCCCGGCGCCCGGCACCCGATCACCACGCTGGCCGAGTACGTGGCCGACGTGTTCGTGGCCATGGGCTACGAGCTCGCCGAGGGCCCCGAGGTCGAGTCCGAGTGGTTCAACTTCGACGCGCTGAACTTCCTCAAGGACCACCCGGCCCGCACCATGCAGGACACCTTCTACGTCGGGCCCGCCGACTCCGGGCTGGTGCTGCGCACGCACACCTCCCCGGTGCAGCTGCGCACGCTGCTCGACCGTGAGCTGCCGGTGTACGTGATCAGCCCCGGCCGGGTGTACCGCACCGACGAGCCGGACGCGACCCACCTGGCCGCCTTCCACCAGGTCGAGGGCCTGGTGGTGGACAAGGGCATCACCATGGGCCACCTCAAGGGCACCCTGGACGCCTTCGCCCGCGCCATCATCGGCGAGGAGTCCACGGTGCGGCTGCGGCCCTCCTACTTCCCGTTCGTCGAGCCCGGCGCCGAGGTCGACGTCTGGTTCCCGCAGAAGAAGGGCGGGCCCGGCTGGGTCGAGTGGGGCGGCTGCGGCATGGTCAACCCGAACGTGCTGCGCGCGGCAGGCATCGACCCCGACGTCTACTCCGGCTTCGCCTTCGGTATGGGCCTCGAGCGCACGCTCCAGTTCCGCAACGGCATCTCCGACCTGCGGGACATGGCCGACGGCGATGTCCGCTTCACCCTGCCCTTCGGAACGGAGTCCTGAGCCCGTGCGTATCCCGGTGTCCTGGCTGTCCCAGCACCTCGAACTGCCAGAGGGGACCACGCCGCAGCAGCTGGCCGACGCGTTCGTCCGGGTCGGGCTGGAGGTGGAGGACGTCCACCCCCTCGCCACCGTGACCGGACCGCTGGTCATCGGCCGCGTGGCCGAGATCGAGGAACTGACCGAGTTCAAGAAGCCGATCCGCTACTGCAAGGTCGAGATCACCGGCCCCGGCGTGGTCGGCGCGGCCGCCACCGCCGCGGCCGAGGAGGCCCCGGCCGAGGTGGCCGAGGAAGCGGCCGAGCAGGCCGCGGTGGCCGCCGCGCTGAGCGAGCCGACCGGCATCGTCTGCGGGGCCAGCAACTTCCGCGAGGGCGACCTCGTGGTGGTCGCGCTGCCCGGCGCGGTGCTGCCCGGCGACTTCAAGATCGCCGCGCGCAAGACCTACGGCCGGGTCAGCAACGGCATGATCTGCTCGGTCAAGGAGCTGGGCATCGGCGAGGACCACGCGGGCATCCTGGTGCTGCCGCCCGGTTCGGCCAGCCCCGGCGACGACGCGGTCACCGTGCTCGGCTTGCACGACGCGGTGATCGAGCTGGCGGTCACCCCGGACCGCGGCTACGCGCTGTCCGTGCGCGGCCTGGCCCGCGAGATCGCCAACGCCTTCGACGTGCCCTACGGCGACCCGGCCGGCAACGAGCCGCCGGAGGCCGACGGCGAGTGCTGGCCGGTGCACATCGAGGACCGCGCCGGCTGCCGCCGCTTCGTCGCCCGCCGGGTCACCGGCCTGGACCCGACCGCGCCGACCCCGTGGTGGATGCGCCGCACGCTGATGCTGTGCGGCATCCGGCCGATCTCGCTCGCGGTGGACGTCACCAACTACGTGATGCTGGAGATGGGCCAGCCGCTGCACGCCTACGACGCCGCCGCGCTCAAGGGCGGCATCACGGTGCGGCGGGCCAACGAGGGGGAGAAGCTCACCACCCTCGACGACGTCGAGCGCACGCTGAGCACCGACGACCTGCTGATCACCGACGAGTCCGGGCCGATCGGCCTGGCCGGGGTGATGGGCGGGGCCAGCACCGAAGTCAGGGACAGCACCTCCGACGTGGTGATCGAGGCGGCCAACTTCGAGCCCGCCTCCATCGCCCGCGGCGTCCGGCGGCACAAGCTGCCGAGTGAGGCCTCCAAGCGGTTCGAGCGGTTCGTGGACCCGGCGCTGCCCGCGGTGGCCGCCGAGCGCGCCGCCCAGCTGCTGGCCCGCTACGGCGACGCCCAGATCCACCGCGGCCGCACCGACGTGGGCAGCCCGGTGCTGCCCGAGCCGATCACCATGCCGCTGGCGCTGCCGGACCGGGTGGCCGGGGTGAACTACGCGCGCGGGGTCACCGCGCACCGGCTCACCCAGATCGGCTGCCGGATCGAGATCGGCTCGGCCGACGACGGCACCGCCGTGGTGGTGGCCTACCCGCCGACCTGGCGCAACGACCTCAACCAGCAGGCCGACCTGGTGGAGGAGGTGCTGCGGCTGGAGGGGTACCACACCATCCCCACCACGCTGCCCGCCGTGCCTGCCGGTCGCGGCCTGACCCAGGCGCAGCGCCGCCGCCGCACGGTCTCCCGCGCGCTGGCCGCGGCCGGGTTCGTGGAGATCATCCCGAGCCCGTTCACCGGCCCCGCCATGTGGGACGCGCTGGGGCTGGCCGAGGACGATGTGCGCCGCCGCTCGGTCAAGCTGCTCAACCCGCTGGAGGCGGACAAGCCGGAGCTGGCCACCACGCTGCTGGCGGGTGTGCTGGAAGCGGTGCAGCGCAACATCTCCCGCGGTGTCAAGGAGCTCGCGGTCTACGGCATCGGCCAGGTGGTGCTGCCGCGCGCCGAGCAGGTCCCGATGCCGGAGGTCGGCGTCGCGGGCCGTCCGTCCGATGAGGACCTGGCCCGGCTGAACGCGGCGATCCCGAACCAGCCGGTGCACGTGGCCGCGGTGCTCACCGGCTCCCGCGAGCGCGCGGGCTGGTGGGGCAAGGGCCGCGAGGCGAGCTGGGCGGACGCGGTGGAGGCCGTGCGCGCCATCGGCCACGCCGCCGGGGTCGAGCTGGAGGTCGTGGCGGGCAGCCAGCCGCCGTGGCACCCCGGCCGCTGCGCCGAGTTCCGCGTCGGCGGCATCCCGGTCGGCCACGCGGGCGAGCTGCACCCCAAGGTCGTGGAGGCCCTGGGCCTGCCCAAGCGCGCCTGTGCGCTGGAGCTGGACCTGGACGCCCTGCCGGTGGTCAGCTCCCGCCCCGCGCCGGTGATCTCGCCCTACCCGCCGGTCCTGCTGGACCTGGCGCTGGTGGTGGACGAGTCGGTGCCCGCGGCCAAGGTCACCGACGCGGTCCGCGACGGCGGCGGCGACCTGCTGGAGGACGTCCGCCTGTTCGACGTCTACACCGGCGAGCAGCTCGGCGAGGGCAAGCGTTCGCTGGCCTTCTCGCTGCGCCTGCGCGCCGCGGACCGCACGCTGACCGTCGAGGAGGCCACCGCGGCCCGCGACGCGGCGATCGCGGTCGCCACCGAGCGCCACGGCGCGACGCTGCGCGCCTGAGCCGGACCCCGGGTGGGCTGCCGCGGCGGCCCACCCGGGCGGTTCACCGCACGGCGCTGTCCGATGTGGACTAGTTTCTCCCCGTGCGCAGCGTTATCGGCCTGATCCTGGTGGGGCTCTTGGTCTCCGGTTGCACCGGGCCCAGCCCCACGCCAACGGCGACCAAACCCACCACCCCCGCGCAGACCGGTCCGGTCTCCATGGACCAGAGCATGCGGCAGCGGCTGGCGGAGAACACGGTGTACCGCACCTGGGACACCTGTGCCCTGCACGATCCGGAGGCGGTCAAGAAGGTCTTCGGCGGCGAGTTCGAGCTGCTGGAACCGGAGACCTTCGACCAGTGCGTGGCCCGGGTGAAGCTCCCTGACCTGGGCACCTTCTCGGTGACCACCTTCGTGGGCGCGTCGTTCTTCCCGCAGGACGAGCCGAAGACCGAGATCGGCGGCAAGACCTTCCTCAGCGACTCCAGGGACGCGAGCGTGTGTAGCTGGTACTACCCGACCAGCAAGCAGTCCGCGATCACCCTGCGCATCTCCTTCCACGGCGGCACGCAGAACAAGCAGCCGCCGAAGCCGGCCTGCGAGCTCGGCAAGGACTACCTGGCCACCCTCGCGCCGATCTGGTCGAACCCGCCCCTGCGCGGCGAAGGCGCCACCGAACCGGCGATCGCCCTGGCGGCCAAGGACCCCTGCGCCACCCACGAGGAGCTGGCCAAGCTCCTTCCCCAGGGCGGCGAGAAGCCCCAGCTCCAGGCGGCCAACCCGTACTCCTGCGTGGTGCGGTTGCCGGTGCGCACCAAGACCGGCAGCGGCGGCTTCGACGTCCGCTTCCTGCTCGCCGACGACCCGGTGGCCGCGGTCCAGCGCACGCCGGGGCAGTACAAGCCGATCCAGGTCGAGGGCAGGCCGGGCAGCGTGCAGCAGAAGAAGGACGAGTGCCAGATCAACGTGCAGGCCGAGGAGCTCTCCATCCCCGGCCTCAACGAGGAGGTCCCGGTGATCCGGGTGACCGGCCCCGACTGCCAGCAGACCGAGACCGCGGCCAAACTCGTCACCAAGGCGGCCCTGTCATGAAGAAGCTCCTGCCCCTGCTCGCCGCCCTGGCCGTGCTGACCGCCTGCACCCAGTCCATCCCCGGCACCCCCACCCCCGCCGGAGGCCCCAGCGCCGCCGACGCGGGCGTCACCCCACCCTCCGGCGAGAAGGTCAAACGCCAGCCGATCCGCCTGGGCCTGCAAGACCCGCCCAAGGACTGGCAGGCCGCCGGCGCCCCCTTCGACCCGTGCACCGTCCTGGGCTGGAACGACATCCCCGAACCCCAGCGCGACCCGAAGGCCCGCCCGCCGAAGCTGATGGTGCTGAAGAAGGACGACGCCATCGAGACCGGCTGCATGTTCTACAACGACGAGACCATCAGCGTGGTCATCCCCAGCCCCGGCGCGCCCACCACGGCCGCCCCCATCACCAAGAGCCCGTACTTCCGGGTCAGTGTGGTCTGGGGCGCCACCATCGACCCAGCCAAGTTCGGCGGCGAGAAAACCACCCTGGGCGGCAAACCCGCCGCGGTCGTCCCGGACACCATCGGCTCCCTCAAGGACCCGATCTGCCTGGTAGCGATGAAGTTCGCCAAGGGCGGCGGGGGAGTGGACGTCCGCAATGGACGGTTCCCCGGGTTGGACCCCTGCCCCATCGCGAAGGCCCTGGCAGAGAAACTGGCCGCGAAGGTCCCGTAGCGAAAGGCTTGCGGCTCTTCGCTTTTGATCGCAAACGGAGCGGCCGGTCTGGGTGGTTCTGCTTCGACGGCCTGGAAAAAACACACCAGCCCTGTCAAGCGCCCCACCAACCCCGCCAACCGCACCGGAGGCTGGCACCGGGGCGCTTGACAGGGCTGGTTTGGTTTTGGAAGGCCGTCGAAGCAGAACCACCCAGACCCCGCGGAACCACCCACGCTGCTGAAAGCGCGCCAACACAAACTGGCACTGGTCTGCAACTCATCTCGCCGCCTTTGATCCTCCCCCCCTGCTTTGATGGTCTGCCCGTCCGGCGAGGACACTCTTTTCGCTTTTAAAAAACCAAAAGAATGTCCTCGCCGGACGGGCAGACCCCCGGAGGGGTGGGGCAGATCAACACCCGGTTGAGCAGGTTGCGGGGCGGGGTTTGTGTTGCCGACTCAAGACCCAGCGTGTTCGAGTCCCTCTCGTCTTCTCCGCACGACCTTCCGACAGCAAACCACACCTCCCCACCCGGCCCCCGTCACGTTGCGAAGCTAGGGCGGCGGCAGGTTGCAGGGGCCGGGCGGGGAGGCGCGGTCAGCAGTCTCCAGGCCGTACGGAGAAGACGAGAGGACCTCTTGGGTCTAAAGCCCGACTGCTAACGGCCGCCGCTCCACTGTGGTTCAGCTGGGCTGGAGTGGTGAACCCCGGTTGCCGTCCGCACGTGTTATCCGTGACGGCGAAGGGAGCTTGATGTGCGGCATGGCATGGACACGGGACTGTTGAGACAGGGCGCGCACAGCCCGTCGTACTTCGCGTTGCAGCGGAGCATGGGCGCGCGCGAGCTGGTTGACTTCTGCATTCCGTGCAACCCGTACTTCCCGACTCCGCGCATGTTCGACGAGCTGGCGGACAACCTGGAGCGGATCCTGCGGTTCTATCCCAGTGACGCCGCCACGATCACCGCTCAGCTGTCCAGGGTGCTCGGGTTGAACCCGGCGACCATGACCATGGCCAACGGGTCCACCGAGCTGATCACCTGGATCGACCGGTTGCTGGTCACGGAAAGTCTGGCGGTGCCGATCCCGACCTTCGGGCGGTGGACGGACCAGCCGTTGGAGACCGGCAAGCGGGTGGACATGTTCCTGTTGCACGAGGCGGACAAATTTGCCTTGGACGTGGACGCTTATCTCCGCTTCATCGCCGCCCGTGGTTCCCGGGTCGCGGTGCTCTGCAACCCGAACAATCCCGACGGCGGCTACCTGCCCCGGCGGGAGGTGGTCCGGTTCCTGGATGAGCTGGCGCACCTGGACCTGGTGGTGGTGGACGAGTCCTTCATCGACTTCGTGGAGGTGGAGAAGGACGCCTCGGTGGCCAGGGAGGCGATGATCCGGCCCAACGTGGTGGTGCTGAAGAGCCTGGGCAAGAACTTCGGCCTGCACGGCATCCGGTTCGGCTACCTGGTGGCCAATCCCGCGCTGGTCAAGCGGATCGGCGGCGCGCTGCCGATGTGGAACCTCAACTCGCTCGCCGAGGCGGTGATCTTCATGCTGGCCGAGCACCAGGAGGAGTACCGGGACAGCCTGCGGCTGCTGGCGCGGGACCGGTTCCTGATGACCGCTTCGCTCGGCCGGTTTCCCGAGCTGACCATCTTCTCCTCGCAGGCCAACTTCCTGCTGGTCAAGCTGCCCAGCGGGGTGCACGGCGCGGAGCTGCGGGACTACCTGCTGGCCAAGCACGGGGTGTTCGTCCGGGAGTGCGGCAACAAGCTCGGCATGACCAGCGACTTCCTCCGCCTGGTGGTCCGGCCGGAGTCCGATGTGGACAGACTGGTGGAGGGACTGCGCGGGTACGCCCGCAGCCGCACCGGCGAGCTGCCCTCCGAGCCCCGGATCCCGGCGCCCGTCCCGCCCGAGCCCCGCACCCGGCCGACGGGGGAGGTGGTGGTGGACCTGGACGCCCCCACGGTGGGTGTGTCCCGGCCGCCGCTGGGCAGGCCGCGCTCGGCTTGACCGGCCGGTCGCGCTCGGCGGCCCTGGTCGCGAGCTCCGGGCAGCCTAGATCGCGCTGCCCTCATAGCGTTTGGCGATGCGCGGAAAGTGGGTCCGGAGCTGTTCGAGGCCCCCGGTCACCTGGTCGCCGGCCGGGTCCTCGAACAGCTCCGGCGACTCCAGCGACTCGGCCAGCCCGCCCGCACCGCGCTCGATCAGCAACTCCACCGCCAGCGTGCTCAGCTCACCCGCGGCGCACAGGTCATCCGGGTCGTCCGGGAACAGCTCGGCCAGGGTGTCCGGGTCGGCGACCGCGCGGTCGAAGGCGGCCCGGCCCTGCAGGATCAGCCAGTTGCGGGCCGCGGTGAACTCCTGATCGGACAGTCCACCGCGGACCAGGTCAAAAGCGGCCCACAGCTCCCACCTATAGGCCCGCCGGTGCGTCGCCACCAGCTCCCGGTGGAACGCCGCCAGCTCCTCGGCGCCGCGGGCCGCGAGTCGTGCTCGCAGCTCGGCCAGCCGAGCGTCCACTGTGGCCGCCGCCGAAGCGACCACCGTCCAGAACTCCAGCACGTGCCCGCCCTTCCGCACCCGCCTCCCAATGCACGGTACGTGCGGTAACGCGGTCCGCGCACGCATCGGCAGCAACATGCAGCAACGCGCTACAAATTTGCTCCCGGAGGCGCAAATTTGCGCTACCAGCAGAGTCTTTGCGTGCTCAGCCGGGCCAGTTGCTGGGCCGAGGCCAGCTTGTTCGGCAGCGCGGCGATCAGTCCGGGCAGGATCTCCCGGCATCGGGCCACGTCATCGGGGCCGTGCGCGCCGTCGCCCAGCGCGCGCCTGGCCACCGAGGCCACCCAGTCCACCTCCACGCCCAGGTCCCCGGCCGCGTCCACCGCGGTCAGCGGCTCGTCGAAGTCGCCGTGGTTGCGCCGGTAGCCGTCGATCACCGCCCGCGCGGTGGCCTCCACCATCCCCTGCGGCCGGTTCCACCCGGCCAGGGACAGCGCGCAGCCCGCCAGCTCCTCGCGCGGCACCCTGGCGCAGGCCACGTCCCAGTCCACCAGCACCGGTCCGTCCGCGGCGACCAGGATGTTCTTCGCGCGCAGGTCCGCGTGCCCGATCACCTCGGGCAGCCCGCGCGGGGCCTCCACCGTGACCAGCCGGTAGATCTCCTTGACCGTGGCGCTGAGCCCGGCCAGGTCCTCGGTCCACGGCGCGTGCGCCACCTTGGCCTGTTCCACCAGTAATGGCCACAGTTCTGCCTGTCCGCCGGAACCGGTGGGGAAGGCCCAGCGCGGCTGCGGCGGCATGGCCAGGCGGTGCAGCTCGGCCATGGTCTCCCCGGCCCAGCGGCCCACCTCGGGCAGCACCGGCTGGGAGGTCGGCTCGGCCACCACCCAGCGGTGCACCCGCACCGTCGCCGCAGGTCCGTCCGCTACCGGCACCTCGGTGACCACATCGCCACCTGGTGCGATGACCGGCTCCGGCATCCGCACGCCTGCCGCCCACGCGGCCCGCTCGAACCGCCACGCGGCGCGCAGCCACGGCAGCCACTCGGGCGCGTCGAGTCGGTTCATCTCCTTGACGGCATAGGACCCCAGTTCGGTGTCCAGCCGCCACATCCGGTGGCTGTGACCACCGGCAACGGGTGTCAGCGGCCCCAGTGGCCGACCGAGGTCGAACACGGCGGCGACCGCCATAGCCTCCAGCCCGCGCAAAGACAACCTCCTTCAACGTGCCCTATCTCAACTAGCATGACCTTGCGGAGCAGTGCATACTTATTCGCATGACGGTTCGGGTAGCTGTCGCTGGTGCCAGCGGCTACGCGGGCGGAGAAATCCTCCGTCTGTTGCTCGCACACCCCCAGGTCGAGATCGGTGCACTTACTGCCAGCAGTAGTGCGGGTACCCGTTTGGGGATTCATCATCCCCACCTGGTGCCACTGGCCGATCGTGTTCTGGCCGACACCACGCTAGACCAGTTGCGGGGCCATGACGTGCTGTTTTTGGCTCTACCGCACGGTCATTCGGCGGAGGTGGCCAATGGAGTCGACGAACGGCAGACCGTGGTCATCGACTGCGGCGCGGACTTTCGTCTCACCGATTCGACCGCTTGGCGACGGTGGTACGGAACCGAGTTTGCCGGGACTTGGCCCTATGGCCTGCCCGAGCTGCCGGGCCACCGGGAGCGCCTGCGCGGCGCCACCCGCATCGCGGTTCCGGGTTGTTATCCGACGGCGGCCTCGGTCGCGCTGGCCCCGGCCTTCGCCGCCGGGCTGGCCAAACCGGACGTCGTGGTGGTCGCCGCCTCCGGCACCTCCGGCGCGGGCAAGGCGCCCAAGGCGCACCTGCTCGGCTCCGAGGTGATGGGCTCGGCCAGCGCCTACGGCGTCGGCGGCGCGCACCGGCACACCCCGGAGATCAGCCAGAACCTCGCCGCCATCGCGGGGGAGCCGGTCGCGGTCTCCTTCACCCCGGTGCTGGTCCCGATGGCCCGCGGCATCCTGGCCACCTGCACCGCCCCGCTGGCCGAGGGCGTCACCGCCGAGCAGGTCCGCGAGACCTACGCCAAGGCCTACGACGCCGAACCCTTCATCCACCTGCTGCCCGAGGGCCAGTGGCCGGTCACCGCGGCCACCCTCGGCGCGAACGCGGTGCACCTGCAGGTCACCGTGGACGCCGACACCCAGCGGCTGGTCGCGGTGGCCGCCGTGGACAACCTGACCAAGGGCACCGCGGGCGCCGCGGTGCAGTGCATGAACCTCGCTCTGGGCCTGCCGGAAACCACCGGCCTGTCAACCGTGGGAGTAGCACCGTGACCTCTTCCGAGGATCTTGTCCCGGATATCTCCGCGGGTGTGACCACACCCGCTGGGTTCCGAGCCGCCGGACTGCACGTTGGCGTGAAGACCAACGGCAACCCGGACCTGACCCTGGTGGTGAACGACGGCCCCGCTGATGTCGCCGCGGGCGTGTTCACCACCAACCAGGTCAAGGCAGCGCCCGTGCTCTGGTCGCAGGAGGTGCTCAAGCAGCGCCGGCTGCGCGCGGTCGTGCTGAACTCCGGTGGCGCGAACGCGTGCACCGGCCCCGAGGGCTTCCAGGACAGCCACGCCACCGCGGAGAAGGTGGCCGAGGTGCTCGGCGTCGGCGCGGTCGAGGTCGGTGTCTGCTCCACCGGCCTGATCGGCGAGCGCCTGCCCATGGACAAGATCATCCCGGGCGTGGACGCGGTGCACGCCGCGCTCGGCCGGGGACCCGAGGCCAGCCTGGCCGCCGCCACCGCGGTGATGACCACCGACTCCAAGCCCAAGCAGGCCGCGCTGACCCACCCCGACGGGTGGAGCGTCGGCGGCTTCGCCAAGGGCGCGGGCATGTGCGCGCCCGACATGGCCACCATGCTCGCGGTCATCACCACCGACGCGGTGGTCGAGGCCGACGCGCTGGACAAGGCGCTGCGCGCGGCCGTGGACGTCACCTTCAACAGCCTGGACGTCGACGGCGGCACCTCCACCAACGACACCCTGCTGCTGCTGTCCTCCGGCGCCTCCGGGCACGCGCCCGACCTGGCCGAGTTCACCGCGGTGCTCACCGAGGTGGCCCGCAGCCTCACCCGCCAGCTCCAGCGCGACGCCGAGGGCGCGACCAAGTTCGTCGAGGTCACCGTGACCGGCGCGGTCGACGACGGGCAGGCCAAGCAGACCGCGCGGGTGGTCGCCGAGGACAACCTGGTCAAGACCGCGCTGTTCGGCTCCGACCCCAACTGGGGCCGGATCGCGATGGCGGTCGGCCGCAGCGGGGTCACCATGGACCAGTCCGAACTGGACATCACGGTGAACGGGATCACCGTGTGCCGCAACGGGATGCGCGGGGACGACCGGTCGCTGGCCGACCTCTCCGGCACCGACATCGACGTGCGGATCAAGCTCGGCGCCGGCGCGGGCAAGGCCACCGTGTACACCACGGACCTCTCGCACGCCTACGTCGAAGAGAACTCGGCGTACTCCTCATGACCACGATCCCCACCTCCCTGGCCCAGGACCGCAGCGCGGCCGCCGCGGAGAAGGCCGAAGTCCTCGTCGAGGCGCTGCCCTGGCTGCAGCGCTTCCACGGCGCGCTGGTCGTGATCAAGTACGGCGGCAACGCCATGATCGACGAGCAGCTGAAGAAGGCCTTCGCCGAGGACATGGTGTTCCTGCGGCTGTGCGGCCTGCGCCCGGTCGTGGTGCACGGCGGCGGCCCGCAGATCTCGGCCATGCTCAACCGGCTCGGCATCGAGGGCGAGTTCCGCGGCGGCCTGCGGGTGACCAGCCCGGAGACCATGGACGTGGTGCGCATGGTGCTCACCGGCCAGGTCAGCCGCGAGCTGGTCGGCCTGATCAACGCGCACGGCCCGTACGCGGTCGGCATCTCCGGCGAGGACGCCCAGCTGTTCACCGCCGAGCGCCGGGGCACCGTCATCGACGGCGAGCACGTGGACCTCGGCCTGGTCGGCGACGTGGTCTCGGTCAACCCGGACGCGGTGCTCGACATCGTGGCCGCCGGCCGGATCCCGGTGGTCTCCACGGTCGCCCCGGACACCGACGGCGTGACGCACAACGTCAACGCCGACACCGCGGCCGCCGCGCTGGCGGTCGCGCTGGAGGCGGCCAAGCTGGTCGTGCTCACCGACGTGGAGGGCCTCTACGCCCGCTGGCCGGACCGCTCCTCGCTGATCGCGCAGATCGGCGCGGACCAGCTGGAGGGCATGCTGCCCGAGCTGGCCAGCGGCATGGTGCCCAAGATGGAGGCCTGCCTGCGCGCGGTGCGCGGCGGTGTCCCGGCGGCACACGTGATCGACGGCCGACTGGCCCATTCCGTGCTGCTGGAGGTCTTCACCTCCTCCGGCATCGGCACCATGGTGATCCCGGGGGAAGCACAGCCATGACCGACAACCGCACCAGCCACCTCGCGTCCAATGTGGACGGTCAGCGCCGGTGGCAGGCCAGCTTCATGGACAACTACGGCACCCCGGCGCTGGCCCTGGTCCGCGGCGAGGGCACGCACGTCTGGGACGCCGACGGCAACCGCTACCTCGACCTGCTCAGCGGGATCGCGGTCAACGCGCTCGGCCACGCCCACCCGGCCATCGTGGAAGCGGTCAGCACCCAGGTCGCCACCCTCGGCCACGTCTCCAACTTCTACCTGGCCGAGCCCACCCTGGAGCTGGCCGAGCTGCTGCTCAACCTGACCGGCATCGCCGAGCAGGGCCGGGTGCTGTTCTGCAACTCCGGCGCCGAGGCCAACGAGGCCGCGTTCAAGATCAGCCGGTTGACCGGGCGCACCAAGGTGGTCGCCACCGAGGGCGGCTTCCACGGCCGCACCATGGGCGCGCTCGCGCTCACCGGCCAGCCGGCCAAGCGGGAGCCGTTCGCGCCCATGCCGCCCGGCGTGGTGCACGTGCCCTACGGCGACACCGCCGCGCTGGAGTCCACTGTGGACGACCAGACCGCCGCGGTGTTCCTGGAGCCGATCCAGGGCGAGCAGGGCGTGCGGGTGCCGCCGGAGGGCTACCTCCAGGCCGCGCGGGAGATCACCAGCAGGCACGGCGCGCTGCTGGTGCTGGACGAGGTGCAGACCGGCCTCGGCCGCACCGGCAGCTGGTTCGCCTTCCAGCAGGCAGGCATCACCCCGGACGTGGTCACCCTGGCCAAGGGCCTCGGCGGCGGCCTGCCGCTGGGCGCCTGCCTGGCCTTCGGCGAGGCGGCCGGCCTGCTCAAGCCCGGCCTGCACGGCACCACCTTCGGCGGCAACCCGGTCTGCTGCGCGGCCGGCTTGGCCGTGCTGCGCACCATCGCCGCCGAGGGCCTGGTCGAGCACGCGGGCGCGCTCGGCAAGGAGCTGGCCACCGGCATCGAGGACCTGCACCACCCGCTGGTCCGCGGCGTCCGCGGCGCTGGCTTGTTGCAGGCGATCCTGCTCAACCAGCCGGTGTCGGCCGCGGTGGCCACGGCCGCCCGCGACGCCGGGTTCCTGGTCAACAACGTGCAGCCGGACGCGATCCGGCTGGCCCCGCCGCTGGTGCTGACCGAGGCCGACGCGCACGAGTTCGTCACCGCCCTGCCCGCCCTGCTGGACGCCGCTGTGGAGGAGACCAGATGACCCTGCGCCACTTCCTGCGTGATGACGACCTGACCCCCGACGAGCAGCGGCACCTGCTCGACCTGGCCGACGCGCTCAAGGCCGATCCGTTGTCCAACAAGGCGATGGCCGGCCCGAAGACCGCCGCGGTGATCTTCGAGAAGAACTCCACCCGCACCAGGCTCTCCTTCGAGGTGGGCATCGCCCAGCTCGGCGGGCACGCGGTGGTGGTGGACGGCCGCACCATGCAGCTGGGCCGCGAGGAGACCATCGAGGACACCTCCCGGGTGCTCTCCCGCTACGTGGACGTGGTGGTGTGGCGGACCTTCGCGCACGCCCGGATCGAGGCGATGGCCTCCTCGGCGAGCGTGCCGGTGATCAACGCGCTCACCGACGAGTTCCACCCCTGCCAGGTGCTGGCCGACCTGCAGACCATCCGGGAGCGCTTCGGCAGGCTGGCCGGGCTGACCCTGACCTACCTCGGCGACGGCGCGAACAACATGGCGCACTCGCTGCTGGTCGGCGGCGCCACCGCGGGCATGCACGTGCGGATCGCCTCGCCGAACCGGTTCCACCCGCTGCCCTGGATCCTGGACTCGGCCAAGCAGCGGGCCGCCGAGACCGGCGGCTCGGTGTCGCTGGTCTCCGAGGTGGACGCGGCCGTGGACGGCGCGGAGGTGCTGGTCACCGACACCTGGACCTCGATGGGCCAGGAGAACGACGGCAAGGACCGGGTCGGCCCGTTCCGGCCCTACCAGGTCAACGACTCCCTGCTGGCGCGCACCGGGGTGGACAGCATCGTGCTGCACTGCCTGCCGGCGCACCGCGGCTGGGAGGTCACCGACGAGGTCATCGACGGACCGGCCAGCGCGGTGTGGGACGAGGCGGAGAACCGCCTGCACGCGCAGAAGGCGCTGCTGGTCTGGTTGCTGGAGCAGACGGGCTGAACACATGACGCAGAGCACCGCGGCCACCAGGGTCGCCCGACAGGCCAGGATCGCCGAGCTCGTGCGCGAGCGCGCCATCCGCAGTCAGACCGAGCTGGTCAAGCTCCTCGCGGTCGAGGGCATCGAGGCCACCCAGGCCACGCTGTCCAGGGACCTGGACGAGCTGGGCGCGGTCAAGCTGCGCGGCGCGGACGGTGGCGCGCCGGTGTACGTCATCCCCGAGGACGGCAGCCCGGTGCGCGGCGTCGAGGGCGGCACCTCCCGGCTGGTCAAGGTGCTCGGCGAACTGCTGGTCTCCACCGACGCCTCCGGCAACCTCGCCGTGCTGCGCACCCCGCCCGGCGCCGCCCAGTTCCTGGCCAGCGCGATCGACCGGGCCGCGCTCAACGACGTGGTCGGCACCATCGCCGGTGACGACACCCTGCTGATCGTGGCCAGGGAGCCGCTCACCGGCGCGCAGCTGGCCGCCCGCTTCACCGAGATGGCAGGCGGCACCGCGCACGCCCACTACCAGGGGGAAGTCCCATGACCAGGCGGGTGGTGCTGGCCTGCGCGCCGGAGCTGGACCTCCCGGCGGTCATCAACGGGCTCACCGGGTCCGAGGTGGTCGCGGTCGCCGTCGACCTGGGCCAGGGCGGCGTGCACCTGGCCGCCACCAGGGAGCAGGCGCTGGCCGCGGGCGCGGTGGCCGCGGTGGCTATCGACGCGCGCGAGGAGCTGGCCCAGCACTACTGCCTGCCCGCGCTGCTGGCCAACGCGCTCACCCCTGTCCTGTCCCGCCCGCTGCTGGCCAGGCACCTGGTGACCGCGGCCCGGCAGCACAACGCGAGCACCATCGCGCTCCACCGCGCGGACCCGGCCTTCACCACCGAGATCGCCGCCCTCGCCCCGGACCTCGAGGTCATCACCTGGCCCGAGCACCCCACAACCCAGGCCGAGCAGAGCATCTGGCACCGCCGCCCGGCCCGCATCCCCAGCCAGACCGGGCCGAGGGACCCCGACGAACTGACCCTCACCTTCGACCAGGGTGTGCCGGTGGCCATCGACGGCGAGACCGTCACCGTGCTGCAGGCCATCCAGGAGCTCAACCGCCGGGCGGGCGCGCACGGCGTCGGCCGGATCCACCAGGCCCCCGGCGCGACCACTCTGATCACCGCGCACCAGGCGCTGGAGCACGCGGTGCTGGAGCCCGACCTGGCCGAGTTCAAGCGGGAGGTGGAGCGGCGCTGGACCGAGCTGGTGCAGGACGGCCGCTGGTCCTCCCCGCTCAAGGACGCCCTGGACGATTTTGTGCTGGGCACCCAGGAACAGGTCAGCGGCGAGGTCCGGCTGGTGCTGCACGGCGGCCGCGCGGTGATCGACCAAGCCCAGTTGTGGGACTTCGAGAAGCAGGGAGTATGAGCGAGATGAAGGAAGCCACCCCGCTGTGGGGTGGCCGGTTCGCCTCCGGACCGGCCGAGGCGATGGCCGCGCTGAGTGTCTCCACGCACTTCGACTGGCAGCTGGCCCGCTACGACATCGCCGGCTCCAGGGCTCACGCCAGGGTGCTGCACCGCGCGGGCCTGCTCAGCGACACCGAGCTACCCGCGATGCTGGCCGCCCTGGACACCCTGGAGGCCGACGTGGTCTCCGGCGCGTTCACCCCGGCCCCCTCCGACGAGGACGTGCACACCGCACTGGAACGCGGCCTGCTGGACCGCGCGGGCACCGACCTGGGCGGCAAGCTCCGCGCCGGCCGCTCCCGCAACGACCAGATCGCCACCCTGTTCCGCATGTGGCTGCGCGACGCCGCCCGCCGGGTGGCCGCGGGCACCCTGGACGTGGTCGAGGCCCTGGCCAACCAGGCGGCTCAGCACCCCACCGCCGTCATGCCCGGCCGCACCCACCTCCAGCACGCCCAACCGGTCCTGCTGGCCCACCACCTGCTGGCGCACGCCCAGTCCCTGCTCCGCGACGTCTCCCGCCTCCGCGACTGGGACAAGCGCACCGCGATCTCCCCCTACGGCTCCGGCGCCCTGGCAGGCTCCTCCCTGGGCCTGGACCCAGCGGCGGTCGCGGCGGACCTCGGCTTCGACGCGCCAGTCGAGAACTCCATCGACGGCGTAGCCAGCCGGGACTTCGCCGCCGAGTTCGCCTTCGTGGTGGCCATGCTCGGCGTCAACCTCTCCCGCATCGCCGAAGAGGTCATCATCTGGACCACCGCCGAGTTCGGCTACGCCAAGCTCAACGACGCCTGGGCCACCGGCAGCTCGATCATGCCGCAAAAGAAAAACCCGGACGTCGCCGAACTAATGCGCGGCAAGTCCGGCCGCCTCATCGGCAACCTCTCCGGCCTCCTCGCCACCCTCAAGGCGCAGCCCCTCGCCTACAACCGAGACCTGCAAGAGGACAAGGAGCCCCTCTTCGACTCGGTAACGCAGCTGGAGCTCCTGCTCCCAGCCATGACCGGCATGATGGCCACCCTCACATTCGACACCGCCCGCCTGGCCGCCCTGGCCCCCGCAGGCTTCACCCTGGCCACCGACATCGCCGAATGGCTGGTCCGCCAGGGAGTCCCCTTCCGCGTGGCCCACGAAGCAGCAGGCGCCTGCGTCCAAGCCGCCGAAACCCGCAACGTCGGCCTGGAAGACCTCACCGACGAAGAGCTGGCGGCCATCAACCCAGCCCTGACCCCCCAGGTCCGCGAGGTCCTCACAGTCGAAGGCTCCATCGCCTCCCGCGACGCCCACGGCGGCACCGCCCCCGTACGAGTAGCCGAACAACACCAACGCCTCCTGGGCGCCCTGACCGAGGCACGGGACTGGGCAAAGCTCTAAACCGCAACAAAAGCGGAACCGCCACCAAAAGCGGACGCGAAACGAGAACGCGGGCGACAACAAGTCGCCCGCGTTTTCACTACCTAAGCGAGCGGTGGATTGTGTGATTTTGTTTGGGGGGAGGCCATCCCATAAGCTAGCCCAGCGATTGGGCAGGCCTCACCGCCTGCCCCGTCAGCCCAATCCGGGATGGCCTAGGGGCCCCAAACCAAATCACACAATCCACCGACCACGCGGCCGCCCCAACCGCCAGAAAACAACCCCCACCAAAACCGGCGCCAGCAAAACCAACAGATCCGCAAAATCCCGAACCCCCTGAAAATCAACCACCCCAGGCCGCCGCCAAGCCTCCACAACCATCCCCATATAAACCCGATCCACCCCCCAAGAAAAAATCACAAACACCACCCCCACCGCCCACAACCACCCACTCCGGGTAGCACAAGCGACGACCCCCACAACCCCGAACACCACCACATGCGGCCCAGCGGCAACCCCCAGCCACCGCAGCACCAAACAACACCCGAGCACCAACGGATAGCACCACCACGACAGCCCACCCCCTCGCCGCCACACCCGATAGCCACCCACCGCCACCAGCCCCACCGCAACCCCAAGAACCACCCAGCGCGCAACCGGCTCCCACGACCCCGACAGCTGAACCCCCGCGCTCAACACCGCGACCACCGCCACAAACGCCCCGCAATGCGCGAGAACCAGCAGCAAACTCGCCCGCTCCAGCAACGCGTACGCCACCACCGCATACACCACCGGCACCGCGACCAGCCAAAGCAGATGCTCCGGCCCCGGATCACCAAACCCGACCGGCATGAGCACGCGAAGCTCCCCAGCCGCCTCCAACGCGCTCTCCAGCAGCGTCGGCCCAGGCCCGAACTCCGAACTCAACGTGAACCGAGGCCGCTCCAGCGGACTCCGCACCTGCTGCGCCAGCAAAACAACGATCCCGATGAACCCCAACAGAAGCCACCGCGAATCCACCCAAAGCCGCCCCACGACAGCTCCCCCCGCTCGTCGTCCCGCCGACCCTATTACCCCCTACCATCACCCCCGATGACCACCCTCGACCTCTCCGCCGACCCCATCCTCACCGCCCGCCGCCTGCTCGGCTGCCACCTCACCGCCAACGGCGTCACCGCCCGCATCACCGAGGTCGAGGCCTACTGGGGCGCAAAGGATCCGGCCTCGCACAGCTACCGCGGCAAGACTCCGCGCAACGAGGTCATGTTCGGCCCGCCCGGCCACCTCTACGTCTACTTCGTCTACGGAATGCACTTCTGCGCCAACGTCGTCTGCCTCACCGACGGCGACCCGGGAGCCGTCCTGCTGCGCGCCGCCGAGATCACCGACGGCCTGGACCTGGCCCGCGCGAACCGCCCTGCCGCCAAGACCGAAGCCGACCTCGCCCGCGGCCCCGCCAAACTGTGCACCGCGCTCGGCATCACCCGCGAGCACAACGGCGCCGACCTGCTCTCCGCGACCTCCCCGGTGCGCCTGACCCCGGCCACCGAGGTCCCGGAGTCCGAGGTCGAAGCGGGCCCGCGAGTGGGCATCGCGGTGGCCATGGACCTCCCGTGGCGGTTCTGGCTCGCCGGTAATCCCACCGTCAGCGCATACCGCCGCGGCGGCAAGAAAAGATAACCCAAACCCTTCTTTTTACCCCGCAGATCGCGCACCAAACCAAACATGGGATGTCAATTCACCGCGCAAGATTCATTTGTCATGCGACGAATACCCACAACCAGCCCACCCGCCCGCGAAGACGGCGTAACGCCGCACACGCAGAGTGACAAAACAGAGGTCACGCTCGCAACAGATACCAAACTGGCTAGCTGACCAGGGGTAACGCGACCGCCTCCCCAACTACCCTCGGTAGAGTACCGGGACGCATTCCCTTGCCGGGATTTCGATTGCTCGCTACCGTGAGAACGGCGGCAGAAGCGGGTCCTCTGGGGGGAATTCTTGTGCGTTTCACCGGTGCCAACACCCTGATCAGCATTGGCTTCGTGCTGATGTGGAGTTCCGGATTCATCGGGGCCAAGCTCGGTACCCAGGAATCCGGCACCTACACCTTGCTGATGTGGCGGTTCCTCCTCGCCGCCGCGATTCTCCTCGCCATCCAGCTGGCCCGGCGCGCACTCCGCCTGACCCCGCGCGAGCTCGCCGTCCAGGCACTGGTCGGCCTGCTCGGCCAGGGCGTCTACCTGATCGGCACGGTCAAGGCGGTCGAACTGGGCGTGGCCGCGGGCACCGTCGCACTGATCGCCGCCCTGCAACCCATCGCCTCGGCCGCCCTGGCCGGTCCGGTGCTGGGCGAACGGGTAGTGGCCAGCCAGTGGACCGGCCTCGCGGTCGGCCTGGCCGGCGTGGCCCTGGTCGTGGGCGCCGACCTCGGCCTCAACGAGAACACCCCCTGGTGGGCCTACGGCCTGCCCTTCCTCGGCATGGCCGGACTGGTCGCCGCCACCCTGGTCGAGCGCAAGGCAGGCGCGGAAACCAGCCTGGCCAACGCGCTCACCGTGCAATGCCTGGTCAGCGCCGCCCTGTTCACCCTGCTCAGCCTGGGCACCGGCGTCGCTGCCCCGCCGGCCGCCGAGGGGTTCTGGCTGGCTGTCGGCTGGTTCATCGTCTTCTCCACCTTCGGCGGCTACGGCTTCTACTGGCTCGGCCTGCGCCGCACCAGCGTGGCCCGGATGACCAGCCTGATCTACCTCACCCCGCCGACAACCATGCTCTGGGCATTCCTGATGTTCGGCGAAACCGTCACCGCGCTAGCCATCACCGGCGTGCTCATCTGCATCGTCTCCGTCTGGCTCACCCACTGGTCCCAATCCAGCGAGCGGGCCGTCACGCGCAACTAAAAAATCGAACCTATTTCCGGCGACAAGGACAACCATGTCTGAGGCTCAGCGGAAACAGTCGACCCTGTCCAAAAACCCGTCTTACGCGGCGGCCAAAGCCCATTACCTCTCCCCGTCCCGCCGTGACCCGGTGAAACGGGAATGGGAGGAACGCTTCTCGAAGTCCCTTTTCCGGTCCGCCGCCGAAGCGACCAGCACCGGCAACCGGCTCAGCGTCGTCGACGTCGGCAGCGGCACCGGCGACGCGCTGCACCTGCTGGAGGGCGCGCTCAACCACCACCGCCGCCCACCGGTCATCGACTACCTCGGCCTGGACCTGGACCCGGACATGGTCGAGGTCGCCAGGGACCTGCACCGCGACCGCCCCCGCGTCGAGTTCGCCATGGCCGACATCCGCGACGGCGTCCCGGACCGGCCGACCCAGCTCTACCTCGCCAGCGGCGTGCCCTACTCCCACCTCACCCGCGAGGAGCTGACCGCGGTGCTGGCCGACATCACCGCCACGGTGCGCCGCCACCGGACCCGCTCGGTCGTGGTGCTGGACGTGCTCGGCCGGTACTCCATGGAATGGGAGCCCTACTGGGACTTCGACCGCTGGACCTACGCGATGACCTTCTTCCAGGGCGGCGAACCGGCCCCGGAAGCCAAGATGTCCTTCTACGGCCAGTCCGACCTGGCCACCGTCATCGCCGACGGCACCCGGCACGGCGGCCTGCTACCGGTGCGGGTGGAGTACTTCGACCGCTCCATCGGAGTCGGCAGGCACACCGTCACCGGCGCGTTCAACCCGGCGCTGCCGCCCTACCGCGAACTGGTCAACCGCCTGTTCGCCGGTGACGTCACGGTCGCGCTGCCGGACCTGCGCATCGAGGACCCGTGCGGGGAGGCGCCACCGGAGGTGCTCAACTTCTTCACCGGCTTCGCCACCCGCTGGAACGAGCGGCTCTGGCACTGCGCCGAGGTCGAGTCCACCAGGTGGGCCAGCGCGGCCAGCCGCACCCGGCTGGCCAGGCAGCTGCGCGACGTGGAGTTCAGCGCGCAACGCGGACTCGGCGCCGGGCACTCGCTGATCTGCCTGCTGCACCTCGACGGCAGCACCCGATGACCGGCCCCGCCGCGGTGCTGCTCGACCTGGACGGCGTGCTGGTGGACTCCATGCCCGCCATCCGCCAGGCGCTGACCGAATGGTCGATGAGCCGGGGGTTCCCGCCGGAGCTGGCCAACCGGCTCGCGCACGGCAGGCGCACCGTGGACCTGGTCCGCCTGCTCACCCCCGAACTGGACGAGGCCGCCGAGGTCGCCGCGATCACCGGGCTGGAGGCGGCCAGGTGCCGCGCCGTCCGGCCGATCCGCGGCGCGGCCGAGTTCCTGGCCCGCCTTGGCCAGACCCCGTGGGCGGTGGTCACCTCCGGCCTGCGCCAGGTCTCCCTGGCCAAGCTCACCGCGGCGGGCCTGCCCATCCCGGAAGTCCTCGTCTGTGCCGAGGACGTGCTGCTGAGCAAGCCGAACCCGGAGTGCTACCTGCGCGCCGCCCGCGAGCTGGGCGTCGAACCGGGGGAGTGCCTGGTCGTCGAGGACGCCCTCGCCGGGTTCGAGGCCGCCCGAGCGGCCGGCATGGACTGCGTCGGCCTCGGCCCCGCCGCGGTCGACTACCCCGGCGAGCTGCGCGCCCGGGTCACCGACCTGACCGAACTGCAACCGATCACAACCGGAGAGGAAAGGACATGACCACGACCAAGACCGCCGAACCCGCGGTGGACGCGCTGCGCACCGGGTTCAGCCGGGTCCGCCGCTCACTGCGCCGCGCCGAGTGGAACCACGCGCCGCTGCGACACGAACCGGCCTGGCAACCCGAGTTCGTCGACACCACAACGGAAACCGGCGTCACCCGGCTCAGCCTCACCGACTTCGGCTACGGCCGGGCGCACCTGGACCGCCTCGGCGAGTTCCAGGACAGACCCGCCTACTCCGCCCCGCACCGGCTGCTCACCAGGGAGGGCGCCGCGGCCTTCCGGGCGGTCTGCGAGGCGCTGGCCGACCGCGCCCCGGACGACGACTACATCGTCAGCCACCGGGTGCGCAACGCGGTCTCCATGTCCCGGTTCATCCGCGACATGACCCACGACGAGACGTTCCTGGCCAAGGCCTCCGCCATCGCGGGCGTGCCGCTGGTGCCGCACCCGCTGACCAACGCGGGGGTGTGCCTGAACTACTTCGACGACCGGGGCATCGAGGTCGGCGGCAAGGCGAGACCCCAGGTCGCCAAGTGGCACTACGACGGCATGACCTACGTCTTCGTCATCCAGCTGGCCGACTCGGCCGAGTTCACCGGCGGCGACCTGCTGATCTACCAGGGCACCAGGGCCTCCTTCGCGGCCGAGCGCGCCGAGGTCATCGCCAAGGCGGCCGAGCACCCGAAGGTCTTCCGCGCGCCGTTCGAGCAGCTCGGCGACACCGTGTACAGCCGGGGCAGTGACATCTGGCACGCGGTCACCCCGGTCACCGCGGGCAAGCGGATCAGCGCCGTGCTGTCCTTCTTCTGCCCAGTGCTGCCTGCCGACAGCAACGAGTTCTGGCACGTCGCGGCCGAGGACGGCCTGCTGCCCTCGGTGGGCGGCTTCGCCAGGCTGCTGCGCGCCCAGCAGGACGCGCTGGGCTACTGCCGCCGGGAGGGGGTGAACCTGGTGCCGCTGGCCGCGGCCGCGCAGACAGGCCAGCGGGAACCGATTTGACCTGGTGGGGGAAGATGCAGGGGTGAGTGAGCACATCCTCGACGAGCTGTCCTGGCGCGGCCTGATCGCGCAGACCACCGATATCGACGCACTGCGGCGCGACCTGGACGCCGGCCCGCTCACCCTCTATTGCGGCTTCGACCCCACCGCGCCGAGCCTGCACGCGGGCAACCTGATCCCGCTGCTCGGCCTGCGCCGCTTCCAGCGGGCCGGGCACCGGCCCATCGTGCTGGCCGGCGGGGCCACGGGCATGATCGGCGACCCCCGTGACAACGGCGAGCGGTCCCTCAACACCGAGGACACCGTGGCCGAGTGGACCGAGCGGATCAGAGGGCAGCTGGAGCGGTTCGTCGACTTCGACGACTCGCCGACCGGCGCGCTGGTGGAGAACAACCTGAGCTGGACGGAGGGCCTGTCGGCGATCTCGTTCCTGCGGGACGTCGGCAAGCACTTCTCGGTGAACGTCATGCTCGGCCGGGAGACGGTGAAGCGCCGCCTGGAGAGCGACGGCATGTCCTACACCGAGTTCAGCTACCTGCTGCTCCAGTCGCACGACTACCTGCAGCTGCACCGCAAGCACGGCTGCTCGCTGCAGATCGGCGGCGCCGACCAGTGGGGCAACATCGTCGGCGGCGTCGGCCTGGTCCGCTCGGTCGACCGGGCCGCGGTGCACGCGCTGACGCTGCCGCTGGTCACCGACTCCGAGGGACGCAAGTTCGGCAAGTCCACCGGTGGCGGGAACGTGTGGCTGGATCCGGAGCTGACCTCGCCGTACGCCTGGTACCAGTACTTCGTGAACGTGGCCGACGCCGACGCGGTCCGCTACCTGCGCATGTTCACCTTCCTGGACAAGGACGAGGTGGCGCAGATCGAGCAGGTCACCGCGGACACCCCGCACCTGCGCACCGCGCAGAAGCGGCTGGCCGAGGAGTTCACCACCCTGGTGCACGGCGCTGAGCAGACCCGGATGGTGGTCGCGGCCAGCCAGGCCCTGTTCGGCCGGGGTGAGCTGCGCGAGCTGGACGAGCCGACGCTGACCGCGGCGCTGAGCTCGGCGGGCACCGGGCAGGTGAAGCTGGCCGACGCGCCGACCATCGTCGACCTGCTGGTCGCGGCCGGCCTGTCCAAGAGCAGGGGAGAGGCCCGCCGCACGGTCAACGAGGGCGGGGCCTACGTCAACAACGAGAAGGTCGCCGACGAGGCGTGGCAGCCGTCCGCGGACACCCTTCTGCACGGACGGTGGCTTGTGCTTCGACGTGGCCGCCGTCACACTGCGGGAGTGGACGTCCTGCATTAGCGTGGGACGCGAGGGCTGCGAGGCCGTGACCAGCGGTTTCGCAGCCTTGGCCCGCGTGTGCGTGGGCCTGACCAGGCGATTTGACTTCGCATTCGCCCGG